>NZ_CP096392.1:2697500-3852500 GCF_054131565.1 Pseudomonas sp. SA195
CTTCAACAACACCTTTCCAGGCTTTACACTGCTAGAACCACAGCACATCTGAACAAGCCCCTTGAAACACCGGACACCGTTTCCCCCTTACCATAAGGGATAGGCAAACGGTCGTGTTTATGACTACCAGTAAAGACAGACATATCGAAGTGCTCGGCCAAGAGCGGCGTCGCCGCTGGAGCGTCGAGGAAAAGCTCACCATGGTTCGCGAGAGCCTGGAGCCGGGGCAAAGCGTTTCCGTCGTGGCTCGGCGCAACGGCATCAACCCCAACCAGTTATTCCATTGGCGCAAGCTTTATCAAGACGGCAGCCTTTCGGCGGTCAGTGCCGGTGAGGCTGTGGTACCGGCTTCGGAACTGGCCGATGCGATGAAGCAGATCCGCGAGCTGCAACGCATGTTGGGCAAGAAGACCATGGAAGCGGAAGTTCTCAAGGAGGCTGTGGAGATTGCCCGTTCGCGAAAATGGATTGCGCACTCACCCTTGTTGCCGGGGGACGACCAGTGAAGCTGGTTAGTGAAAGTCTCGGTGTGTCGCGCTCGCAACTGACGGCTCGAATCAAGCAGGCCACTGAAAACAAAAGAGCCCGTCGTCGGCGTATCCCTGACGATGCGGCTCTGGTGGAGCGGATCAAATCTGCGATCTCCAACTTGCCCAGCTATGGCTACCGCCGGGTCTGGGCACTTCTGCGTAGGCAGACCGAACCGGTGGTCAATGTGAAGCGGGTTTATCGCGTCATGCGCGACCACAACCTGCTACTGGAGAGGCGGCGAAAGCAACCCGGAGTAGCGCGTCGTCATGAAGGTCGAGTAGCCGTGGACGAAAGCAACACCCGTTGGTGCTCGGACGGCTTTGAATTTCGCTGTGACGATGGTGACCGCCTGCGCGTGACGTTCGCCCTGGACTGTTGTGATCGTGAAGCCATCAGTTGGGTCGCCAGCCCGCTTGGTTACAGCGGCAATGATGTCCGTGACGTCATGCTCGAAGCCGTCGAGAAACGCTTCGGACAAACGCTGCCTATCGCTCCGATCCAGTGGCTGAGCGATAACGGCTCGGCATATACCGCTGACCAGACGCGCGCTTTTGCCCGGCAGATAGGCTTGTTGCCACTGACCACGCCGGTTTGCAGCCCGCAAAGCAATGGCATGGCGGAGAGCTTCGTGAAGACGATGAAGCGCGATTACATCGCCCATATGCCACGGCCGGATCGCCAGACAGCGCTACGCAACCTGGCGATTGCTTTCGAACACTACAACGAAGAGCATCCGCACAGCGCACTGAAATACCGCTCGCCTCGGGAGTTCAGGCGAATGAGCGCAGCATCAATTTAACGGGGCCGCGGTGTCCGGTTTGATAGGGGCAAGCCCAACATCCGAAGCGATTACATGCCCTCAGCGCCCGACGATACGTTAGACCTTCTTCTTTTTCCGACATGGCTTGTCCCAGTAGAGCCTGCCGGCGTCGTGCTCAAGGGGCACGCAATAGGTCTAAGGCAAGGCCGCATCGCATTCATCGGCTCTAGAGAGCAGGCCCACGAGCTCGCGGCTCATGAGACACTTGAGCTCCCGGATATGGTTCTAACCCCCGGGCTCGTCAATGCCCACGGTCATGCGGCCATGACGCTTTTCCGCGGGCTCGCCGATGACCTTTCGCTGATGACCTGGCTGCGCAACCACATATGGCCAGCAGAAGCGAAATGGGTCAATGAGGCGTTTATTCATGACGGTACCGAGCTGGCTATAGCGGAGCAGATCAAAGGTGGCATTACCTGCTTCTCGGATATGTACTTCTATCCAGAAGTGGTAAGCCAATTGGTTCATGCCTGCGGCGTTCGTGCGCAGATAACCATTCCTGTCTTGGATTTCCCCATTCCCGGTGCCTTGGACGCTGACGAGGCTATGCGAAAGGGGGTCGAACTGTTCGATGACCTCAAGCATCACCCTCGCATGACAGTAGCCTTTGGCCCGCATGCACCCTACTCCGTAGCTGACGCGAAACTGGAATCCATCCGCACGCTCGTGGCCGAGATGGATATCGGCATTCACATGCACGTGCACGAAACCTCGCAAGAGGTAGAAGAAGCGATTCGCAAGGATGGGGAACGGCCACTGGCACGCCTCGCTCGGCTGCAGATGCTGGGCCCGCGTTTCCAGGCCGTCCACATGACGCAGGTTACCGAAGACGATATCTCCCTACTGGTCGAACACAACTGCAGCGTTATTCACTGCCCCGAGTCGAACCTCAAGCTCGCCAGCGGTTTTTGTCCGGTCGAGCGGCTCTGGGAAGCTGGAGTGAACGTCGCGATTGGTACAGACGGCGCCGCCAGCAATAATGATCTTGACCTGCTTGGGGAGACACGCACCGCTGCTTTGCTAGCCAAGGCCGTGGCGGGCTCGCCGACTGCACTGGATGCACATCGAGCATTACGTATGGCAACACTGAATGGAGCGCGAGCACTTGGTCTTGAGGATTGCATCGGCTCGCTGGAGATCGGCAAATTCGCCGATATGGTTGCATTCGACCTTTCTCGCCTAGCCCAGCAGCCCGTCTATGACCCGGTTTCGCAGCTTATATATGCCAGCGGACGCGACTGCGTGCGCCATGTATGGGTAGGCGGCAAAAAGTTGTCGGAAAACGGTCAGCTAACACGTATGGATGAAGAACGCATCATCGCGAACGCCCGGCAATGGGGTGACAAGATTCGAACGACGTAGCGCGACAAAATCGCCATGCGTCATTAGCAGGCGAAGCTGGCACCATCTGCGCTTACAGGCGAAACTTACTCGCAAATGTTAACGGGACAAATCATGAGCAACGTCGACCACGCCGAAATAGCCAAGTTCGAAGCGCTGGCCCACCGCTGGTGGGATCGCGAAAGTGAATTTAAGCCACTGCACGAGATCAACCCCCTGCGCGTCAACTGGATCGATGAGCATGTGCCGCTTGCCGGCAAGAAGGTGCTCGATGTTGGCTGCGGTGGGGGCATCCTGAGCGAAGCAATGGCGCAAAGAGGCGCTGAGGTGACAGGCATCGACATGGGCGAGGCCCCCCTATCGGTGGCGCGCCTGCATCTGCTGGAATCAGGTCTTGAAATCGACTATCGCCAGATCACCGCCGAAGCGCTCGCTTCAGAGTGCGCGTCTCAATTCGATGTAGTTACTTGCCTTGAAATGCTCGAACACGTGCCCGACCCCGCTTCGGTGATTCGTGCTTGCTGCACGATGGTCAAGCCAGGCGGGCAGGTGTTCTTTTCAACCATCAATCGCAACCCTAAGGCATATGCTTTCGCGGTCATCGGGGCGGAATATGTGCTGCAGCTCCTGCCGCGCGGAACCCACGACTATCGCAAGTTCATCCGCCCTTCCGAACTCGGCGCCTGGAGCCGGAGTGTCGGATTGGAAGTGAATGACATCATTGGCCTCACCTACAACCCCCTGACCAAGCATTACAAACTGTCGCCAGACGTGGACGTGAACTACATGATCCAGACACGCCGGCGGGAGGCATGATGCGACTACGTGCCGTATTGTTCGACATGGACGGAACGCTGCTGGACACCGCGCCCGACTTCATCGCGGTTGTGCAGGCCATGCGTTTGGCGCGCGGGCTGGATCGAGTTCCCGACAAGGCCATTCACGACGTTGTCTCCGGTGGCGCCCAAGCTATGGTAATGGCTGCCTTCGATGTGAATCCCCTTTCCGCTGAGTTCGAAATATTGCGTCGGGAGTTCCTGGATCGCTATCAGGAGCATTGCGCTGTTGAAAGCAGCCTGTACGAAGGGATGGCAGAGCTCCTTGATGACATCGAGAGGGCCAAACTGACATGGGGCGTAGTGACCAACAAGCCAGTTCGCTTCGCCGAACCGATCATGCAGCGTCTCGGCCTGGCAGAACGAGCGGCGGTCTTGGTTTGCCCGGATCATGTGAGCAAGAGCAAGCCAGACCCGGAGCCCATGCTACTCGCGTGCAGCCAATTAGCTCTGGCCCCGTCGGAAGTCCTCTTCGTCGGGGATGACCTTCGAGACATTGAATCAGGGCGTGCAGCCGGTAGTAAGACAGCGGCAGTGCGCTACGGTTATATCCATCCGGACGACAACCCTGATCATTGGGGCGCCGACGTGGTCGTCAGCCACCCGCTCGAGCTCCGCGCAGTCCTGGATCGCGCGCTTGGATGCTGTTAGCCCCCCCGAACCTAGATCGCCAGTCCCCTTGGCGCCTCATTCCGACAGTGAGACACAGATGTACGAATATTCAGCACGGCCAGATCTACTCGAAGGCCGGATCATCCTCGTGACCGGAGCCGGTCGCGGCATCGGCGAGGCGGCTGCCAAGGCCTATGCCTCCCATGGCGCAACTGTACTGCTGCTAGGTAAAAACGAGGACAACCTGAATCAGGTCTACGATGACATAGAAGCATCGGGTTGGCCGCAAGCCGCAGTGATCCCGCTCAACTTGGAGACAGCCCTGCCCCATCAGTATGACGAACTGGCTGCAATGATCGAACGCGAATTCGGCCGCCTCGACGGCGTTCTACACAATGCGGGCATCATCGGACCGCGAACTCCGATCGAACAATTGTCCGGCGACAATTTCTCCCGTGTCATGCAGGTCAATGTCAACGCGGCGTTCATGCTTACCAGTACTCTGCTTCCGCTCCTCAAGCTTTCTGAAGACGCTTCGGTCGTGTTCACCTCAAGCAGCGTTGGCCGCAAAGGGCGAGCCTATTGGGGGGCCTATGCGGTGTCGAAGTTTGCGGTCGAAGGCATGATGCAAGTCCTTGCAGATGAGCTGGAAGGCACCTCAAATGTTCGTGCAAACAGCGTGAATCCCGGTGCGACTCGCACCGATATGCGGGCCAAAGCTTACCCCGGCGAAAATCCAAGTGTGAATCCGCTACCGGAAGCCATCATGCCGCTCTACCTGTTTCTTATGGGTCCAGACAGCCGCGACGTCAATGGCCAGGCTTTGAACGCGCAGTAGCGCATCGGAACTGGCCGCCGGTTTCCCGTCGGCCTAAGCGGTAGGGAATAAACGAACCGGCGCAAATTTGCCGCTTTACTGGCGCAAGGCCATCAAGCAGAGCGGCAATATTCGACCAAAGCTTTGATCTGAAAGAGTTTTTCATTACTGGCATTTAATTCGCATAGCTTCAATCGCCAGCGCAATTGCGTACGAGGGAAAGCCATGCTGCCACTGATGCAAAACAACTTTACGGTCGATATCAGCACCGCTCGAAGCGAATGTAGCTTCCAGCCGTCGGCCAGTCGGCCGCTTGACCTGGCAGACCTAGTTCGCGTCCTGGCCGGCCGACTTCAAACTAGTCTCGAAGTAGACCGTTTGCTGACCTTCTTTTTCGAAGAGGTACGCAAGCTGACCGTCATAGACGGCATCAGTTATCGCCACACTCCGACCGAAGTCGATTTGCAAATTGGCGATCGCTCTGGGATCCAGCTTGAATTCAGCCTCTCGCACCAAGGCGATGGCTTAGGCGAACTGGTCATCTCGACTCGTGAGGCCCCTTCAGAACTAGCGGCCAGGCAACTCGCCAGCGCGCTGGACTGCCTCATCTTCCCGCTGCGCAATGCCTTGCTCTACCGCAACGCTGTACGAGCGTCACTGAGAGATCCGCTCACCGGTACAGGCAACCGGCTTGCCCTTGAACAAAGCCTCAACCGGGAAACCGAGCTAGCAAGACGCCACGGCCAAGCGCTATCGGTGATCATGCTCGACATGGACCACTTCAAACATCTCAACGACGCATATGGGCATCAGACTGGGGACGCCGCGCTCCGAGCGGTCTCACTGCTGATGAAAGAACAGCTCCGCAACGTCGACATGGTGTTTCGCTTCGGTGGCGAGGAGTTCGCGCTCGTGCTTTCGAATACCTGCTCGACCGCTACGCTGATCGTTGCCGAGAGGATCAGAGCAGCTATCGAGCAGCTGCCCTTCTTCGTCGGCGAACGGCAGGTTCGGCTGTCGGCCAGCCTTGGCTGCGCAACCTATGAGCCGGGAGAAGCGCAGGAACAACTGTTACGCCGTGCGGATCAAGCCCTTTACTTTGCCAAGCGTGCCGGTCGCAACCAAGTGTTCAGCGCAGCGTGAACGCCTAGGCCTCAACGCTGCGCCTCGACCGCCAGCTTACTCGGAACGCTTGGAGCGCCGCCCGCGACCGAAACCGGGACGCTGCCCTTCACCTGACACCCCGCCCTCTCGGGATTTAGGGGCCGGCTTCCTGCCGCTTTTTTCGGGATTGGCGGACCCGGCGGGCTTGCCATGACCACGACGAACCTCAGCCGGACGCTCAGCAACCGGCGTACCACGACGCGACGCCGGAGCCGGACGCTCTCCGCGCGGTTTTCCAGCGGAGGTCGGTGCATCCGCCTCACCCGGCGAGCGCAACACACGCGGACGTCTATCGCCACGGCCAACGGGCTTAGCGACTTTTCGCTGCAACCGGTCGAGCTTTTCCTTGGTTCGCGCCTTCATCTCGGGCAACGCCACAGGTTTGAGCCCAACTTCCTCGCTCAAAATATCGACTTCTGCCTGCGACATTTCGCGCCACCGGCCCATGGGAAGGTCCGAGGTGAGGAAAACCGGGCCGAAACGGACCCGCTTGAGACGACTCACTACCAACCCCTGCGATTCCCAAAGGCGCCGCACTTCGCGGTTTCGACCTTCCATAACAACGCAGTGATACCAGTGATTGAAGCCCTCTCCGCCTGGGGCTTGCTGAATGTCGGTGAATCGAGCCGGGCCGTCTTCAAGCATAACGCCGGTCTTGAGGCGCTCGATCATCTCATCGTCAACCTCACCTCGGACCCGAACCGCATATTCACGGTCCATTTCAAACGAGGGGTGCATGAGACGATTGGCGAGCTCACCATCAGTGGTAAACAGCAGTAGGCCCGTCGTATTGATATCCAGGCGGCCGATATTGATCCAGCGCCCTTCTTTAGGCCGCGGCAGGCGATCGAACACAGTTGGCCGCCCCTCAGGATCATCACGCGTGCAAATCTCGCCATCTGGCTTGTTGTAAATCAGCACCCGACGGAGGTTCTCGATGGCTTCCTCTCGCTTGAGCAAACGGCCATCGACCGAAATGGCGTCGTGCGAATCGACACGCTGGCCGAGTGTGGCCACGTTACCGTTGACCTTGACGCGGCCTGCGGCAATCCAGTTTTCAACGTCGCGGCGTGAGGCGAGGCCAAGGCGGGCCAGTACCTTTTGCAATTTTTCGCCGTGAGCGACATGAGGGGTAGAGTCTTCGTGTTCGGTCATCTGGGCACCTCCCGGTGTGGCAGTTCCGATGGGAAAAGGCCGCGCACTATACGCGCAACGGCCTACATACGCATCATCAGCTTAGCCGGATCGCCGGCGACGAGGACGCTTAGGATCAACGCGGACCGAGCGCCGCCAGCGCATCGGCGGTGGCACGCGTGATGCTGCTCCAATCGCCTGACTTGAGCGCAGACGAATCGATCATCCAGGTACCGCCCACGCACATCACGTTGGACAACGCCAAGTACTGCGAGGCATTCGCCGCGCTAACGCCGCCGGTCGGGCAGAACCGCACATCCCCGAACGGGCCACCGAGTGCCTTGATCGCATTGACCCCACCGCAAACCTCGGCTGGAAACAGTTTGAATCGGCGATAGCCCAACGCGTAGCCGCGCATGATGTCGGAAGCACTGCTGATGCCCGCCAGCAGCGGGACGGAGCAATTAACGCCGGCCTGCAGCAACTCATCCGTGCACCCCGGCGACACGATGAACTGAGCGCCAGCGGCTTCGACCTCATCCATCATGCGCTTGTCCAGCACCGTACCCGCGCCGATGCAGAGGTCGGGGCGCTCTTGCCGCAGGCGGCGGATGGCGGTGAGGCCATGGGCCGAACGCAAAGTAATTTCCAAGGCTGTCAAACCGCCCGCGGCAAGTGCATCGGCCAACGGGAGGATCTGATCCTCGCTACCGATGGTAATCACCGGGAGGATGCGTGCTTCGGTACAGATTTTTTCGATCGCGGCGTTCTTTTGTTCCATGGACATGACTGAATCCTCGGCCCTCAAGGGCACCAGTAAATTTCCAGAGGGGATCGCAGGAATGCCCGAATAGGCATCTGCGACGGGTCAAGGCGCATGGCCTGTCGTAAAGTTTCAAGCTTGGCAGTGCCCTGGATAGCAAGACACTGGACGTACGCTGCCGCGAGGACTGGATAGGTCAGGCTGATCCGCTCGCTGGGCTCGACAGGTGCCAGCATCGGCAGGCATCGATCGCTGCAGGCACTATCGAGCGCCTTCGCCAGCAGAGGGCTGCCGGGAAACAGCGAAGCGGTATGGCCATCGTTGCCCATCCCAAGCACCAACACATCGATAGGCATACCCAGGCGCTCCAGCCCTTCGCCTGCGCGCGCCGCGGCCTGATCCAGGGTGTCACCAGCCTGATACAGACCGATCAATTGCGCAGCCGTAGCAGCGTTCTGAAGCAAGTGCCGTCGCACGAGCCCTTCATTACTGTCCGGATGCGTCGGCTCAACCCAACGCTCGTCGGCCAGGCTGACCTGCACACGGGACCATTCCAACGTGTAGCGGGAAAGCGCCTCGAAAAACGCAATGGGGCTGCGCCCTCCAGATACCACCAAGCTGGCCGTATCTTTTTCTTTCAAAGCTGCCTCGAGTGCTTGGGCAACGCGGGCAGCCAAGGCATCAGCGAGCTGGGCGGCATTGGCCAGGTCGTGCGTGACCACATCGGGCGGAAGCACCAGCTCAGAGATCGCCATACCAAGACCTCCCGTCACGTGTAATAAGTGCTATCGACGCGACTGGCCCCCAGGAGCCAGCCGGATAGGCCTTGGGCGGCTCCCCCATGCGAGACCAACCGTCGATCAACTGGTCACACCATTTCCAGGCGTATTCGATTTCGTCCTTGCGTACGAACAGGTTTTGGTTGCCCTGCATCACCTCGAGCAATAGCCGTTCGTATGCATCCGGAATTCGGGAGCTCTTGTAGGTTTCGGAAAAATTGAGCTGGAGCGGACCGCTGCGCAAGTGCATACCCTTGTCCAGGCCCTGCTCCTTCGTCATGACCTGCAGCGAGATGCCCTCGTC
The DNA here is from genome assembly GCF_054131565.1 of Pseudomonas sp. SA195. Lineage (NCBI taxonomy): Bacteria > Pseudomonadati > Pseudomonadota > Gammaproteobacteria > Pseudomonadales > Pseudomonadaceae > Pseudomonas > Pseudomonas sp. SA195. The sequence continues at coordinate 2,706,602 of NZ_CP096392.1, forward strand.
CGGCTGCAAGCGGATGATCAGGCGATTGCTGATCAACGAACGCTGCTCGGGCGCAAATATGTAGAACGGCGGTTCCTTGAAATGGATGACGATCTGGGAAACCTTCTCACCCATGCGCTTGCCTGTGCGCAGATAGAACGGTACGCCGGACCAGCGCCAGTTGCAGATATCGGCACGCAGCGCGACGAACGTTTCCGTGCTGCTCTCAGCGTTGGAATTCTCTTCTTCAAGGTAGCCAGGTACCGTCTTGCCACCTACGGAGCCGGAAACATATTGCCCCCGTACGACATAGCGACCCAAGCGCTCCGGAGTGATCGGCGCCAGCGCCTTGAGCACCTTGACCTTCTCGTCGCGGATGCTATCGGCGGTGAGGTCGCTCGGCGGATCCATCGCGATGAGGCAAAGCAGCTGCAGCAGGTGATTCTGGATCATGTCGCGCAACTGGCCCGCCTGATCGAAATAGCCCCAGCGCCCCTCGATACCCACCGTTTCGGCGACCGTAATCTCCACATGCGAGATGTGGTGCTGGTTCCACTGCGTTTCGAACAGGCTGTTAGCAAAGCGCAAGGCGATGAGGTTCTGTACCGTCTCCTTACCGAGGTAGTGGTCGATACGGTAGATACGCGACTCGGGGAAGAAACGCGCCACCGCTTCGTTGACCACGCGAGAAGACTCGAGGTCATGACCGATCGGCTTCTCCAGAACGACCCGCGTCTGGTCCGCCAGGCCCGTCTCGGCGAGGTTCTCGCAGATCGCCCCATACACTGCCGCTGGCGTCGCGAAGTAGGCTATGAGCGGCATTGCCGACGACACCTTTTCAGCAAGCGCCGCGTAATCGGCCGCGTTGCGAAAATCCATCGTCAGATAGTCCAGTCGGCTGTGAAACCGTGACAGCGCGTCTTCATCAAGCTGCGCCGCGGGCACATGCTTGCGAAGCGCCTGGTCGATACGCTGCAAATGCAGCTCGGCATCGCCCGTATCGCGGGAAAGCGCCAGAATGCGCGTCTCGCTGTGCAACAGCCCGGCCCGGTCGAGCTGATAAAGTGCCGGGAACAGCTTGCGCAGAGCCAGATCGCCCAGAGCGCCGAACAGCGCAAAGGTCGTCGCATCAACAGTAATAGCAGGCATGATCTTTTTATTAACCAAATTAGGCTGCGTGTGGGATAGGCTTTCGCAGTTTAAGCCCAAAATGTTGTTGTTAAAACAACAAAAGCCGTATTTTTTGCTCTTAGCGACGCCGTATTCGCCAGATCACGGCGACGAGCCCTTGAAGGAAGAGACATGGATCGCATGAAAAATCTCTTGGAACAGATAAAAAATCGGCTGGACGAGCTGAATAAAGCCGAACGCAAGGTCGCCGAAGTGATCCTCAGCGACCCTCAGCAGGCGACTCGGTATAGCATCGCGGCCTTGGCGCAGGCAGCAAACGTCAGCGAGCCAACGGTCAACCGCTTCTGCCGGTCGTTCGGTGCCGCCGGGTATCCGGCCCTGAAAATCCAACTGGCGCAGAGCCTCGCCAGCGGTGCGGCCTATGTCAGCCAGGCCGTTGAGGCGACGGATGGTCCGGAAGCCTATACGCGAAAAATATTTGGCAGCGCCATCGCCTCGCTGGATGCCGCCTGCCAGGCCATCGATCCGAAAGTGATCAGCCAAGCGGTCGATCTCATGATTCAGGCGCGTCAGATTCACTTCTTCGGACTCGGCGCTTCGGCATCGGTCGCGTTGGACGCCCAGCACAAGTTCTTTCGATTCAATCTGCCGGTGACGGCCCACGCCGATGTGTTGATGCAGCGAATGCTCGCCTCGGTCGCGCATACCGGCGACCTGTTCGTGATCATCTCCTACACCGGACGTACCCGTGAGCTAGTCGAAGCGGCAACCATCGCGCGGGACAACGGAGCCTCCGTACTGGGGCTGACCGCGGCGGATTCACCGCTTGCCAAGGTGTGCACCCTGAGCCTGGACATACCCCTGCCGGAAGACACCGACATCTACATGCCGATGACGTCCAGAATCATTCAGCTGACGGTGCTCGATACCCTTGCGGCGGGCGTGACGCTTCGCCGCGGCGTGGATTTCCAGCCCCACCTTCGCAAGATCAAGGAAAGCCTGGTCGCGACGCGCTATCCCAGCGAGGACAGCTGATCACTTCTTTTTCCTCGCAGCCTTGCCCAGCCGTTTCAAACGCTTGGCGGCCAACTCATTGACCGCCTTGCGCTCCTTATTGGACAGCCCCTTCCATGCCTTCATTTCGTCCCGGCTGCGGCCGCATCCAATGCAAACTTCGTCTTTGAGCTTGCAAAGGCTGATACAGGGATTTTTCGCCTTGTCGCCCAAACCCACCTCCGTCCAGCTGTGCGTATGGCTAGTAGAAAGGCACAGCTGCCGGAGGTTCTAACCGATTCAGGCTATCGCGCCAATCAGTCCCACCAGTACTCGACCTGTACACCGAAGTTGGAACCGTGCTGCGCATTCCCGAACGCGCCGGTGTCAGACAGGGCGCTGCCCGCCGCCATCAGGTTCGCTGCACGTTGCGCGGCGTCATTCCACTGCGCGTAGGTGTAGTACAGGCGCACTTCCGGGCGAGCCCAGAATTCAGGGCCGGCGGGCGACCAGGTCGGCGCAACGGTAAATTTGGTGAGCTTGCGGGTGCCGTCTGGAGCGTCGATCTGATCGTGACCAACTTCCGCGACAAGCTTGAACTGTTCAGTCAGTCCATACACCGGGCGCACGCCGACCGAAATCCAGTCCTGGTCGCCGCCATCCTGCCGCTTGTCCTTCTGATACACCGCCTGGAATTGGCCACCGAAGCGAGGCGTGACCTGCCAATCGAAGAACTCCACCACCCGCCAGCTCTTGTCGCTGCTACCGAGGGTGACATCACCGGTATAGCCCAGCCCTGTACCGGGCCCCTCGCCATACTGCAGCGCGAACGTGTTGCTGCCACCAAGAAAGCCGATCTGCTTGTGCTGGGCCGTGACCGACCAGCCGCTGTTGGAGTCGTTACGGTCCGGATCGTCGATGTAGCTAACCCCGAACATAAGTTCGCCATCGGGATTGGTATCGATACCGCCCACGTTGAAGTCGTGACGATTGGTGTAGTTTTCCTGGAAGACATTGTCCTTACGGGAAAAGGCGTAGCTGTATTTCAGCCCGCCAATTTCCATGTCCTCGATGCCAGCGCCGGTCGCGCTCTGGTTCCAGTAATAGAAGTCGGAGATATGAATGTCGTTCCGCTTGTAGAATCGCCGGCCGGCCCACAGGGAACCGCCGTTCAGTGCCGGCACCTTGCTCCATTCGGCGTAGGCCTGAACCATGCGTGCGAACCCATGGTCGCCAGTGAACTTCGGCGTGTGGTCATATTCGTTGTACAGCGCGGCCATGCCTTCTACGCTCAGGACGGAGCCGTCGCTCAGCGTGAACAAATCCTGGCGCAAACCGAGCTCGGCATACTGCTCGCATTCGTTGCCGAGACGGAACTTCGAAGGTGCGCCGGGCAACTGGAAACAGGCCTGCGAGTCGCTCCCGCTGGATTCGCCGATACCGCTTCGCACATAACCGTTGAAGTCCAGAGCCTGGACAGTAAACGGCATTGCGAGACTGGCCAACGATACCGCCAGGCCCAAGCGTGTGGTCTTTTTCATATCCGCTCCAAATAGCTCTTATTGTTGTTACTGCCGTTGGATTGAGCCGCTGTGGCTCTCCTTAACGATCCGCGTGCGAGCGATGCCAGCAGCGGTTCGACTTCCCGGCGGCGCCTGGGGTTCGCCCTGCGCCGCCAAAAAACCATGTACATCAATAACATTCGGACGAAAGCTGTGCCGGTACGCAAATATCCAGCGACCGGGCTTTTTTCCCACATGGCTTTAACGCGCAACCAACCGTGTCACCGTGCCGTTGCGGCCTTGGCCACCATTTCCATTAGCGACGCCTAGGCGTTCGCCGGTCTTGGCGTCGAAAAGCAAAACTTTGTCTGGCTCGAATTGCAGCGTGAGGGTACTGCCGGCATCGGTCGCGGCATCCGGCGCAAGCCGCACGCACACCTTGGTCTGGTTGAGTTCGACGAAGACCATGGTGTCAGGGCCGGTGGGCTCGACCACCTGCACCTCTGCGCGCAAGGATGGCAGCGCAGGATCGCTACCCAAGCTGATCTGTTCCGGGCGTATGCCAAGGATCACTTCGCGCCCCTCAAGGGACTCGCCATCAGCCAGGCGCAACGGCAGTTCGCATCGATCCTGGCCGCTGTCGAGCAGCGCCAGCCACGCGCCGCCCTGCCGGTTCAGGCGCAGCGGGATGAAGTTCATCGGCGGCGAACCGATGAAGCTCGCAACGAACAGGTTCGCCGGGTTGTTGTAGATCTCCTTCGGAGTGCCGAACTGCTGCACAACGCCTTCCTTCATTACCGCGACCTTGTCGCCAAGCGTCATGGCCTCGATCTGGTCGTGCGTAACATAGACGGTGGTGGTCTTGAGGCGTTGGTGCATCAACTTGATTTCGGTGCGCATTTCCACGCGCAACTTGGCGTCGAGGTTCGACAAGGGTTCGTCGAACAGGTAGATCTTTGGCCGCCGCGCCAGTGCCCGCCCCATCGCGACACGCTGCTGCTGACCACCGGACAACTGCGACGGCTTGCGGCCTAGCAGGTGCTCGATCTGCAGCAGCTTGGCGACCCGGGTCACCTCTTCCTCGATGGTCGCCGCCGGCACCTTGCGCATTTTCAGGCCAAAGGCGATGTTTTCCCGCACCGTCATCGTCGGATAGAGGGCATAGGACTGGAACACCATGGCGATGTCCCGATCCTTCGGGCTGGCCGAGCTGATATCGGCGCCATCCACGCGGATTTCGCCCCCGGTGATTTCCTCGAGCCCGGCGATGCAGTTCATCAGCGTCGATTTCCCGCAGCCCGAAGGCCCGACAAGAATGAGGAATTCGCCATCGTCGATCTTCAGGTCGATGTCGTTTAGCGTGTCGTGCGCACTGCCCGGGTAGCTCTTGCGGACATTGCAGAGTTCAAGTGCAGCCATGTTGTTCTCCTAACCCTTGACCGCGCCGGCAGTGAGCCCGCGCAGGAAATACTTGCCGGCAAGCACATACACCACCAGCGTCGGCAGCGCAGCGATCACCGCGGCGGCCATGTCTACGTTGTATTCCTTGGCGCCTGTGCTGGTGTTGACCAGGTTGTTCAGCGCCACCGTGATCGGTTGCGTATCGCCGCTGGCGAAAACCACCCCGAACAAAAAGTCGTTCCAGATCTGCGTGAACTGCCAAATCAGGCAGACCATGATCGTGGGGATCGACATGGGCAGCAGGATCTTGGCGAAGATAGTGAAGAAGCCTGCTCCGTCGAGACGGGCGGCACGGATGAGCGCATCCGGCACACTCACGTAGAAGTTGCGAAAGAACAGCGTAGTGAAGGCCAGCCCATAGACCAGGTGCACCAGCACCAGGCCGGGCGTCGTATTGGCCAGCCCGAGCTGACCGAGGGTGAACGACGCTGGCAGCAAGATGACCTGGAACGGCAAGAAACAACCGAACAGCAACAACCCGAAGAACAGCTGCGAGCCACGGAACCGCCACATGGCCAGTACGTAGCCGTTCAATGCCCCAAGCAGCGTCGAGATGATCACCGCTGGCACGGTGATCTTCACCGAGTTCCAGAAATACCCCCCAACCGCGTCCCAAGCCTTGACCCAGCCGATTACGGTCATCACGTCCGGCCAGGACAGCAGGTTGCCGGTCCGGATGTCCTCGGGTGTCTTGAAGCTGGTCAATAACATCACCACCAGCGGCACCAGATACAGGGCGACTGCCGTCAACAGCGTCGCGTAGATCGCCACTCGGCTGAATGTCAGGCGCTTGCGCCCTACCAGACTAGTCATGGCGCTTGTTCCTCAGTTCCGAATAAAGGTAAGGCACCACAATCGCCATCACCGCGCCGAGCATCAGGATTGCGCTGGCGGCGCCCAGCCCCATCTGCCCACGGGTGAACGTGTGTGCGTACATGAACATCGCCGGGAGATCCGAGGCATAGCCCGGCCCGCCTGCGGTCATCGCGGCCACCAAGTCGAACGCCTTGATCGCAATGTGCGCCAAGATCATCAATGCGCTGAAGAACACGGGACGCAGGCTCGGCAGAACGATGCGCAGGTAAATACTGGGCAGGCTCGCACCATCGATTTGTGCAGCCCTGACGATGGACTGGTCCACGCCACGCAGCCCGGCCAGAAACAGGGCCATGACAAAACCCGATGCCTGCCATACAGCAGCGATGACCAGGCAATAGACCACTCGGTCCGGATCGACCAACCAGTCGAAACGAAAACCTTCCCAGCCCCAGTCACGCAGCATTTTGTCGATGCCAAGGCCGGGGTTCAGGAGCCACTTCCAGGCCGTGCCGGTGACAATCATCGACAGCGCCATGGGGTAGAGATAGACGGTACGGATGAACCCTTCACGGCGGATACGCTGGTCCAGCAACACCGCAAGCAATACGCCGATGACCAGGCTGACCGTCACGAACAACCCGCCAAAAACGAGTAGGTTTTTGCTCGCCACCCACCAGCGGTCGTTGTTCCACAGGCGCTCGTATTGCAGCAGCCCAACCCATTTGTAGCTGGGCATGAAGCGGGAGTTGGTGAACGAGAGAAGGAAGGTCCAGAAAATGTAGCCGTAGAAGCCGACCAACACGATCAGCATGCTCGGCGCCAGGACCAGCTTGGGTAGCCAGTGCTGCAGCGCGTCCAGAGGGGAAGCCTTCGGCAGCCGGGACGCCTTGGTGATGACAGCGGTTGAGCTCATGAATGGCTCCGGGAGAATTCAGTACGCATGGCTCGTCTCGGTACGGATCGATCGGCAAGCGCTACCCAGCGCGGCCATGAACACTCTGGCCGCCGGGTTTGCGATGCCATGCATCGTTGATTTGGAAAAGGGGGCGCCTGGCGCCCCCGGAAGCCCTACTGGACTGCCTGGATCGCAGCTGCTAACTGCTGCGCCGCTTTCTTCGGATCACCGTTCGGATCGTTGAAGAAGTTGGTGACGACATCGAACACCGCGCCCTGCACGTAGCTGGAGGCCGCCATACCGTGAGCCAGACTAGGCACCAAGCCCGGGCCCTGCGCCGACGCTTTGAAGTCCTTCATCGATTGCTGGGCGCAGCTATCGAATTCACTCATGTCCTGGTCGAGGCGAACCGGGATCGACCCCTTGTTCTGATTGAAGAACTGCTGGAACTCAGGCTCGAGCACAGTGCGCGCCAGATCTTTCTGGGCTTGGCGGTTGTCCTCGTTGCTGAGTTTGAACATCGCCAGCGAATCGATGTTGTAGGTGAAGCTACCCTGAGTGCCAGGGAATGGGATGCACTTGTAGTCCTCGCCTGCAATCTTGTTTGCAGCCGTCCACTCGCTTTTGGCCCAGTCGCCCATGATCTGCATACCGGCCTTACCGTTCATTACCATCGCCGTAGCGCTGTTCCAGTCACGACCTGCCGCATTCTGATCGACGTAGCTGCGCAGCTTCTTCAGTTGAGTAAACGCCTCGACCATCTTGTCGCCGGTCAGCACGTCCCGGTCGAGCTCGACGAAGGCCTTGCGGTAGTCTTCTGGGCCGAGCACGGCGAGCGCGACGTCCTCGAATACGGTGCCGTCCTGCCAGGGCTGGCCGCCGTGGGCAAGCGGCATGAAGCCGGCGGCCTTGAGTTTGTCGGCAGCGGCATAGAACTCGTCGAGTGTGGTCGGCGGCGTCGCGCCCGCCTTCTCGAACACTTCAGGGTTGATCCATAGCCAATTGACGCGGTGCACGTTGACCGGCACGGCTACATAGTCACCCTCGTACTTCATTGCCTTGGAGACCTGCTTAGGCAGCAGCTCATCCCACTTAGCCTTCTCGGCGACCTCGTTGAGGTCGGACAGCAGGCCCAGCTCACCCCACTCCTGGATGTCGGGGCCTTTGATTTGTGCTGCGGCAGGCGCATTACCGGAGACGGCACGGGTCTTCAAAACGGTCATGGCGGCTTCGCCACCGCCGCCCGCGACGGCGAAATCCTTCCAGGTGTGGCCCTGTTCTTCGACGAGGCGCTGCAGCGTATCGGCAGCGCGCTTTTCACCGCCGGACGTCCACCAATGCAGAACTTCGACTTCACCGGCATGGGCGAGTGGAACGAGGGAAGCAAGGGAAACAGCAGTAACTAGACGATGTATCGCGTTCATGGGTTTTCCTTTCTTGTTTTTATCGATGCAAGGCTTGGCTTGCGCTGCATCGATTCTAGGCGAGCCTTTCGGCGCCCCGGGTAACGAAGGGATATGGAAACGTCACAGGCCAGTTACAAAGCTCGCCGGCTTGTAACGACGCTAGAGCAGCAAGCTGTGGTCAGGCCGTCTCACGCGGCAAGCTGAGCGTGACCCGCAAGCCACCTTCATCGAGGTTGCTCAAGCTGATTTCGCCGCCGTGGGCATGCGCGATGTTGCGCGCGATTCCTAGCCCGAGCCCATAGCCTGGCTGTTTCGTCGCCAAGCGAAAGTTAGGCTCGAACACCTGCTCGAGCCACGCCTGGGGCACGCCGGGCCCCTCGTCGTCGACATGGAGCACGAAGGTGCGCCGGTCATCTTCGATGCGCAGATGGGCACGGTCCCCGTACTTGAGTGCATTGTCGAGCAGGTTGCCGATGCAGCGCTTGAGCGCTAGCGGTTTGCCAGGGTAGGGCGCGGCCGCCCTACCCTGCACCGTTACTCGGCCGTTGCCGGCTGGCGCCAAGTAGGGCTCGGTGACACAGTCGAGCAACAGGTTAAGGTCGAGCGGCTCGATGTTCTCGTGGATGTCGGTGTCCTTGACGCATTGAAGCGCACCCTTGACCAGCAGTTCGAGCTCGTCCAGGTCGCGGCTGAATTTGCGCTGCAGCGCCTCGTCCTCGAGCAGTTCGACGCGCAGCCGCAGGCGTGTGATCGGGGTGCGCAAGTCATGGGAAATCGCACTGAACAACTGGCTGCGCTCGCTGAGGTAACGCCCAATGCGCTCGCGCATGCTGTTGAACGCCCGACTGACCTCGACCACCTCGCTTCCGCCGGCTTCGGGTAGTAGTTCGATCTCGCTACCCAGCGACATCTCCCGCGCCGCACGTGCCAGACGCTTGAGAGGCCGACTCTGCCAATGCACCAGAACGCCGATGAACAGGAGCAAAAAGCTGCTGGTGAACGCGATGAACCACAGCTGCTGAACCGGAATGACGTCCTCCTCCAGGCTCGCGTAGGGCGCCGGCATCAGCGAGGCGAGATAAAGCCATTCGTTAGGGGCGATCTGGATCTGCGTCACCAGTACCGGCGGGTTCAACGGCTCCAGGCTCAGCGCGTAGTGCGCCCAGGAGCGAGGCAGCTCGTCGAGTTTCAGCCCGCCGTTGAAGATTCGCAGGTCATCGGGGCTGACGAAGCTGACCGACATATCCACGTCCCGCCCCAGCCGCTCGCGCAGTACCTCATCGACCTCGGCGAGCACCGCACGCTTGCGCTCGGTTGGCGGCAGCACCTGCATATCCAGTGGCTTGTCATTGAGCGAAACGAAGAACCGTGTCCCCCCCATGCTGCGCAGCTGATCAAGCACCAACGGGCGGTAGCCCAGCGGTAAGGAACGGAAATAGCTGACGCTGGCGGACATCGATTGCGCAACGCTGCGCGCACTGGTCAGCAGCCCTTCCATCTGGCTTGCGCGTAATTGCGACACCCAGATAAAGCTCGACAAGGCCTGCGCCAGCAGCACAGCGAGCAGGGTCAGCAGCAACATTCGCCCGAGCAGCGAACGCGGAACCAGCGGCCAGCGGCGCTTATCCGAGCGAATCATGATGAGGCATCACCTGCGCGGCGAGCAGATAACCGCTGCCCCGAACGGTGCGGATCAATCGCGGGCATTTGCCCGTGTCACGCAGGCGCTGTCGCAGGCGGCTCACCGCCATGTCGACGATGCGCTCGAGCGGCATCACCTCGCGACCGCGGGTCGCATTGGCGATGGTGTCACGGTCGAGGATTTGCTGCGGGTGATCGAGAAAAAGCTTGAGCAAGGCGAAATCCGCGCCGGACAGGAGCACTTCTTCGCCGTCCTGGTGAAACAACCGATGGCTGATCATGTCCAGGCGCCATTCATCGAACGCCAGCACGTCGCTACCGCCTCGCTCGTGGGCGAAGCTCACCCGACGCAGCAGCGCCTTGATACGCGCCAACAACTCCCGCGGGCTGAAGGGTTTGCCCAGGTAGTCGTCCGCACCGAGTTCGAGCCCGATCACCCGATCGGTTTCGTCGGAGCTGGCGGTCAGCATGATGATCGGCATCTGCGCAAGGCGCTGATGCCCACGCACCCAACGACAGAGGCTGAAGCCGTCTTCGTCGGGGAGCATCACGTCGAGAATGACCAGGTCGGCCGGGTTGCTGCTCATAGCATCGCGAAACTGCGCCCCGTCAGCCACGGAACGCACGCTGAATCCCGAGCGGCTCAGGTAGGCCTCCAGCAGTTCGCGGATTTCCTGATCGTCATCGACCAGCAGAATCGATCTTCCCGTCTGTGTCACCGGCATCCCTTCTCTTGTTATGTCGTTCGAGGCGGGTCAAGACCCGCAGGGCGCGCCCTCCAGCAAGGACTGAAGCGCGACACCTGCACCTTCCAGCCCAGGGTATTCCGCCGTCACGACCCAAACCGGAACCTTGTCAAAATAGCGACTCATATAGCCCTTGTCGCGAAAGCTCTGAGCAAAGCCGCTGCGGGCGAAGAATTCTACGAAGCGCGGCACGATACCGCCTGCGATATAGACGCCACCCTGCGCTCCGGTCGTCAGGACATTGTCGCCGGCAATCCGACCTAACCATACGCAGAATTGTTCCAGCACTGATGAAGCGTACGCATCGCCATCGAGCGCCGCGGCCGTAACCTCCGCCGGCGTCGTCAAGGTCGCGGCCACGCCATCCAGACTGCAGCTAGTCCAGTAGAGCTCCAGCAAGCCGCCGCCGCTGAGCACCGCTTCGGCATTCACGTGGCCAAGCTTTGCGTGCAACCGTTCCCACAACGCAGCCTCCCGGCGACTGCCGATTGGCAAGCAGACGTGCCCGCCCTCTCCGGGCAAGGCTTGCCAGCGGCCGTCGGGCAACGGCAACAGCGTGGCCACACCCAGACCGGTACCTGGGCCGATCACCAACCGAGCACGACCGGGTGCCGATTGCCCTGGGCAGATCTCGATCAGCTCACCGTCACGCAACCGGGTCATGCCCAACGCCATCGCCGTGAAATCGTTGATCAACAGGAGCTCGCTCAACCCCAGGTCTTTGCAGAATGCCTGTCGGCTCAGCCGCCAGTGGTTATTGGTGAAGGCGAACTCGTCGCCAGACACCGGCCCCGCACACGCAAGGCAGACCGCCTCGAGCGCCTCCAACTGCAGGCCGACCTCATTGAGATAGGCCCTGATCGCATCTTCCGGTCGGGGGAATTCCCGGGTTGGCAGCACCCTTACCGAATGGATCTGCTGGTCACGCCAAACAGCGAAGCGCGCATTCGTTCCGCCAATGTCTCCAACCAGGGCCGCCTTCACTTGAGTGCCTCCAGTCCCTCGGTAAATACGCTCGCTCCCTGCTCGGCTGGGCTGAAGGCCGCACGCAGGAAGCCGAACAGCTCGCGCCCGCAACCGATTCCCAGCCCTTCCGGCGCCATAATCCGCTCGCGCGCCTCGAACTCGGCCTGGTCGACCAGCACACACAGCTCACCGGTTTCACCATCGACGCGGATCACATCGCCGTCCCGCACCTGGCACAGCGGCCCGCCATCGAGCGCCTCCGGGCTGACATGAATAGCCGCGGGCACCTTGCCTGACGCGCCAGACATGCGCCCGTCCGTCACTAGCGCGACCTTGTAGCCGCGATCCTGCAGCACACCGAGAAATGGCGTCAGCTTGTGCAGCTCCGGCATGCCGTTCGCCTTGGGCCCCTGAAAGCGCACCACGGCGACGAAGTCGCGCTCCAGCTCGCCGTTCTTGAATGCCTGGGCTAGCTCGGCCTGATCACCAAACACCCGTGCCGGCGCTTCGACCACACGATGCTCGGGCGCCACAGCCGAAATCTTGGTCACGCCGCGGCCGAGGTTACCTTCCAGGACTCGCAACCCGCCTTCGGGCGAGAACGCCCGCTCGGCCGGCCGCAGGATAGCCTCGTCCAGGCTGTTTTCCGGGCCTTCGCGCCAGACGAGCTTGCCGTCCGCCAGGAATGGCTCACGGGTGTACTGCCGAAGGCCCTGCCCCATGACGGTATACACATCTTCGTGCAGCAAGCCGGCGTCAAGCAGCGTACGAACCATGAAGGGCACACCACCGCAGGCATGGAAATGATTCACGTCGGCCTGGCCGTTGGGGTAAACCTTCGCCAGCGTCGGGGTCACGGCGGAGATATCCGCCATGTCCTGCCAGGTCAGTTGGATACCAGCGGCCTGGGCGAAAGCCGGGATGTGCAGCGTGTGGTTGGTCGAACCGCCGGTGGCGTTCAGCGCGACGACCGAATTGATGATGGACTTCTCATCGACGACCTTGCACATCGGTACGTAGCTGCCCGACTGCGCCGTCAGTCGCGTCACCTGCCGAGCGGCTTCGCGGGTCAGCTCGTCGCGCAGCGGCGTGTACGGATTGACGAAGGACGACCCCGGCAGGTGCAGCCCCATAATCTCCATTACCACCTGATTGGTATTGGCCGTGCCGTAGAAGGTGCAGGTGCCGGGACTGTGGTAGGAGAGCATCTCCGATTCGAGCAGCTCTTCTCGGCTCGCCTTGCCTTCGGCGTAGCGCTGGCGAACCTCGGCCTTCTGCTTGTTCGGAATACCTGAGGGCATCGGGCCACCGGGGACGAAGACGGTCGGCAGGTGCCCGAAACGCAACGCACCGATCATCAACCCGGGAACGATCTTGTCGCAGATGCCGAGATAGAGCGCCGCATCGAACATGTTGTGCGACAGCGCGACCGCGGTAGCCATGGCGATGACTTCGCGGCTGGCCAAGCTCAGTTCCATACCGGCCTCGCCCTGGGTCACGCCGTCGCACATCGCCGGCACGCCACCGGCAAATTGGCCGATCGACCCCATTTCGCGCAGGGCTTCCTTGATCACATCGGGAAAGTACTGGTACGGCTGGTGCGCCGACAGCATATCGTTGTAGGCCGACACGATCGCGACGTTGGCTTCGTTCATCAGACGCAGGCGTTGCTTGTCCTCCTGCGATCCACATCCGGCGACCCCGTGGGCAAAGTTCGCACACTGCAGCTTGCCGCGCTGCGGGCCCTGGCTCGCCGCGGCGGCCATCTGCGCCAGATAGCGTTCGCGCGTGGGCCGGCTGCGCTCGATCAAACGTTCGGTGACTTCCTGAATCCGCGGATGCATGCCAATCACTCCTGCTACTTAATCTGTAGTTTTACAAACAAAACATAGCACCAATGGGCTTGATTTCTATTTTGACAGGAATAATCTTGTAATTCCCATAACAAATTCCGCCCAGGACCTTCTTATGACCATTCGCATCGCCATCAACGGTTTCGGCCGTATCGGACGCAACGTCCTTCGTGCCCTGTACACCCAGGACTATCGCGAACACATGCAGGTCGTCGCCATCAACGACCTGGGCAGCAGCGCTATGAACGCGCACCTGTTGCAGTACGACACCGTCCACGGCCATTTCGATGCCTCGGTGGAAGTCGCCGACGACAAACTGATCGTCAACGGCGACGCCATCTCGGTGTCGGCGATCCGCAACCCGGCCGAACTCCCCTGGCGCGCGCTGGACGTCGACGTGGTGTTCGAGTGCACAGGCCTGTTCACCTCGAGAGACAAAGCCGCCGCGCACCTTCAGGCCGGCGCCGCCAAAGTCATCATCTCAGCGCCGGCGTCTGGCGCGGACGCGACTATCGTCTACGGCGTCAACCACGACACGCTGCGCCAATCGCATCAGATCATTTCCAACGCATCCTGCACGACCAACTGCCTAGCCCCCGTCGCGCAAGTGCTATCCCGAGCATACGGCATCGAACACGGCCTGATGACCACCATTCATGCCTATACCAACGACCAGAACCTGTCGGATGTGTACCACAGCGATCCGTACCGTGCGCGCTCGGCCACGCAGTCAATGATTCCGACCAAGACCGGCGCAGCCGAAGCCGTTGGCCTGGTGCTGCCGGAATTGGCCGGCAAGCTGACCGGTATGGCAGTGCGAGTCCCGGTCATCAACGTGTCGCTTGTCGACCTGACCCTGGAGTTGAGCCGCGAAACCACCGCGGACGAAGTCAACGCGCTGATGCGCGACGCGAGTGCGCGTTCGCCAATTCTGGACTGCAATTCGCTGCCGCTCGTGTCCTGCGACTTCAACCACAACCCGATGTCGTCCATATTCGACACCAACCATACGAAGGTGAGCGGGCGCCTGCTGAAGGTCATGGCGTGGTACGACAATGAGTGGGGCTTCTCCAACCGGATGCTCGACACCTGCCGTGCCCTGCACGAGGCGCCCTGATCTCATCAGGTAGACGACAAGGAAGCGCATGAACCGTATCGATTTCATCACCGCAACGTTGCCCGCCCGCAAGCGGATCGCGCTCGTCGCCCACGATCACTGCAAGGCACGTTTGCTGGAGTGGGCGCAGCGGCAAAAGGAACGGCTGGCGCGTCACGAGCTGATCGCCACCGGCACCACCGGTCTACTGCTGGAGCAGCACTTGCAATTGCCGGTGGAGTGCATGATCAGCGGGCCACTCGGAGGCGACCAGCAGATTGGCGCACGCATCGCCGAGCGGCGAATCGACATGCTTGTGTTCTTCTGGGATCCGTTCGAGCCCCAGCCCCATGACCCGGACGTGAAGGCGCTGCTTCGGGTCGCGGCGGTGTGGAACATTCCGCTAGCGGCCAACGAAAGCAGCGCGGACTACCTGCTCTCCAGCCCGTTACTCGAGCAGGCGCATTCGCTGCTGGTTCCGGACTACGACAACTACCTGTCTGCACGCAAACCGACAACGCGCAGCTGACCGCAACCGGCGGCGGAAGCCCGCAGCGGTCAGTCCCGGGGCGGTGAGTCCGGCAGCAGCTGCTCGTCAGCCTCGTCGCGCAGATCGTCGAAATCGGTCTTGAGGCCGACCTCCATGCTGTCGAGCTCGGCCAGCAAGCTGCGGAAACTGGTCTGTTCTGCCGGCGCGCTCTCGCCGAGCGCCTCGTCTGACCCGATATCAGCGCGAGCCTGCAATGCCGCAGGCACGGGAGCGTCTTCGGGGTCGATCACCGGTTCGGGTTCCATCTCGCGCAACACGGCCAGCGGCGGCAACTCATCGAGGTTGCTGAGGTTGAAATAGTCGAGAAACTGTTTGGTCGTAGCGAACATGGCGGGCCGGCCCGGCACGTCGCGATGACCAACGACCCTCACCCATTCACGCTCGAGCAGCGTCTTGACGATCTGGCTGTTGACCGCAACCCCACGAAATTCCTCGATTTGCCCACGCGTGATGGGCTGTCGGTAGGCGATGAGCGCTAGCGTCTCGAGCAACGCACGCGAATAGCGCTGCGGCCGTTCCTCCCAGAGCCGGCCGACCCAGGGCGCATACTGCGCACGAACCTGCAGGCGATAGCCACTGGCAACCTCCTTGAGCTCGAAGGCGCGGCCTTTGCACGACTTTTCGAGCGCTTCCAGCGCCTTGCGCAACAGCGCTGGTGATGGCCGCTCGGCCTCGTCGAAAAGCTCCGCGAGCCGCTCGATCGACATCGGTTTGCCGGACGCCAGCAACAGCCCTTCCAGCAGGGAAGCGAGATCCTTGGGATCGGACAGGTTCACAGGCTTGCCTCCTCTAGGGCGGTCGTCAGCGTTGCTGCTTCCTCAGACCGGGCGCGTACGTGAATGGGGGCAAACGGCTCGTTCTGCACCAGCTCGACCAGCGATTCCTTGATCAGCTCCAGCACGGCCATGAAGGTTACCACCACGCCGAGCCGGCCCTCCTCGACCGTGAACAGCGCGACGAAGGGTACGAACGCGCCGCCTTTCAGACGCTCCAGCACGTCACTCATTCGCTCCCGGGTCGACAGGGTCTCGCGCGTGACCTGGTGACTTTCGAACATGTCGGCACGGCGTAGCACCTCGGCCATCGAGATCAGCAATTCGTCCAGCCGAACATCCGGCAACAGCTTGCGCGCTCGCGCTTCGGGCGCTTCGAGCCTCGGCACGTGCAGCTCGCGACCCACGCGGGGCAATTGGTCGAGTTTTTCGGAGGCGAGCTTGAAGCGCTCGTATTCCTGCAATCTTCGAATCAGCTCGGCACGTGGATCACTCTCTTCTTCCTCGGCCTCGGCCGACCGCGGCAGCAGCATGCGTGACTTGATCTCAGCAAGCATGGCCGCCATGACGAGGTACTCCGCGGCCAGTTCGAGCCGCACGGCTTTCATCAGCTCGACATAGCCCATGTACTGGCGCGTGATCTCGGCTACCGGGATGTCGAGGATGTCGATGTTCTGCTTGCGAATCAGGTACAGCAGCAGGTCCAGCGGGCCCTCGAAGGCTTCGAGGAACACTTCGAGCGCATCCGGTGGGATGTACAGATCCTGAGGCAGCTCATTGAATGCTTCGCCGTAAACCAGCGCCAACCGCAATTGCTCGCCTGCAACGGGACTCTGCGGTTCCTGAGATTCCTGCATGGGTGCTCCAGAAGCGGACGGAGGTGGATCTATCGGTAGTGAATGCCCATGGCTTGGCGTACCACGACCAGCGTCTCGCGTACTTCATCGCGAGCCTGCTCGGCGCCTTCGGCCAGGATACTGCGGACCAAGTCCGGGCTTTGCTCGTAGTCCAGCGCACGCTCTTGCAGCGGCGCCAGCTCGAGCTGAATGGCCTCGATCAAGGGCGCCTTGCATTCCAGGCAACCAATGCCTGCGCTGCGGCAGCCTTCTTCGCTCCATCGGCAGACGTCGTCGTCGGAATGGTTTTGATGCATCTGCCACACCGGGCAGCGCGTCGGCTCGCCAGGGTCATGACGGTGCACGCGCGCGGGATCGGTGGGCATCCGGCGAATCTTTTCCTCGATCTCGGCCGGCGTGTCACGCAGGAAGATCGAATTGCTCGCGGATTTCGACATTTTGCCGCCATCGAGGCCCGAGACCTTCGGCGTATCGCCGAGCAGTGCCTGCGGCTCCGGCAACAAGAGCTTACCGCCACCTTCAAGGTAGCCATACAGCCGTTCCTGGTCGCCCAAGGTGATGGTTTGCTGATCCTTGAGAAGTGCTCGGGCGGTATTCAGCGCCTCGAGGTCGCCTTGCTCCTGGTAGCTTCTGCGCAGGCTGGCATACAGCTTCGAGCCTTTCTTGCCGAGCTTGCGTATAGCGGCCTCGGCCTTCGCTTCGAAATCTTCTTCACTGCCATAGAGGTGATTGAAGCGCCGGGCTACGTCACGCGCGAATTCGATATGCGGTAGCTGGTCGGCGCCGACCGGCACCACGCCGGCCCGGTAAGCCAGGATGTCGGCCGCCTGAAGCAATGGGTAACCGAGGAATCCATAGGTCGACAAGTCCTTGTGCTCGCCGTCGAGCTGCAGCTCCTTGTACGAGGGTACGCGCTCCAGCCAGGCCAGCGGGCAGATCGTAGACAACAACAGGTGCAGCTCGGCGTGCTCGGGCACTTGCGACTGGATGAACAAGGTGGCCGAACTGGGGCTGACACCCGCTGCCAACCAGTCGATCGCCATTTCGTGGACGTTGCGGGCCATCTCAGCCCCGCCAGCATGATCGGTCGTCAGCGCATGCCAGTCGACGATGCAGAAAAAGCACTGATATTCATGCTGCAGCCTGACCCAGTTCTTCAGGACGCCATGGTAATGCCCGAGATGCAGGCGCCCGCTGGGACGCATGCCAGACACCACCCGTCGCTGTGAATCCATGGAGCTCAAAAGGGTTTCCTTCGTAGGATGAAAAAGCCGGGCGTCAGGCCGAGAATGGCGCGGGATCACCGCAACCGACACGCACGACCTCCGGATCACCGTCGACCAGGCTGATGACGGTGGACGCTTCGACGCCACCGTACCCGCCGTCGATGATCAGGTCTACCTGCCGCTCCAGCGCATCACGAATTTCATAGGGATCGCTCATCGGCTCGGTATTACCGGGCAGGATCAGGCTCACGCTCATCAGCGGCTCATTCAATTCGGCAAGCAGCGCCTGTGCGATCGGCTGAGCAGGCACGCGCAGACCGATGGTGCGCCGCTTCGGATGCAATAACATCCGGGGCACTTCACGCGTCGCCGCGAGAATCAGCGTATAGGGCCCTGGCAGGTGGGTTTTCAGGAGCCGGAACGCAGCGGTATCGACCTTGGCGAATAGTCCCAGCTGCGACAGGTCCCGACAGACCAAGGTGAAGTTGTGCTTGTCGTCGAGGTTACGCAGGCGTCGAATGCGTTCGATGCCTGCCTTGTTGCCCATCGCGCATCCGATGGCATAGCAGGAGTCGGTCGGATAGACCACTACTCCACCGTTGCGAATGATCTCCACGGCTTGCTTGATCAGCCGAGCCTGCGGGTTTTCCGGATGAATCTGAAAGAACTGGCTCATGCTCCCTCCTGTTTGACGACAGCTGCAGGCCTTTCATCGAAGCGCATCCAAAGCGGCGACAGGTCTTCCGGCAGGGTGCGATACAGGCCCAGCTCCGACCAATCGGCAGGTGCGTGGAAATCGCTGCCCCCGCTCGCCATCAGCCCGAACTCTCGGGCGAGAATCGACAACCCGCCGACTTGCTCCAGCGGCTGCATGCCATTGACCACCTCAAGCGCGTGCCCACCCGCCTGGGCAAATTCAGCTACCAGGCGCCGGCGCTTACTGCGGGTGAAATCGTACATCCAAGGGTGGGCCAGGCTGATCCAGGCGCCCGACTCGGCGAGCGTGGTAACGGTGCGCTCCAAGGTCGGCCAGTGCTGTTTGACATCGCCGAGCTTGCCGGCCCCCAACCATTTGCGGAAGGCTTCCGCACGATCACGAACATGGCCGGCCTGCACCAGGAACTCCGCAAAATGTGGCCGCGCCGGCGCGTTGCCGCTGTCACCTAGTGCCTGCTGAACGGCCCGCGCGCCTTCAAGCGCTCCCGGCATGCCCTTGGCCGCCAGGCGCTGGGCGATAGTCTCGGCACGCTGCCAGCGACCGTCATGCAAGTCAGCGATAGCGCTCGCCAGGGGCGCGGCATTGCGAGCGAAGGCGTACCCCAGCACATGAATAGTCGCCCCGTTCCACAGGCAGGAGAGCTCGATGCCGTTGACCAGCCTAACGCCCAGCGAATCCGCGGTCGCGCGAGCCTCATCCAGACCCTCGAGGGTGTCGTGGTCGGTCAGAGCCAGCAGTTCGACGCCACGCGCATGCGCACGCTCCACCAGCACCGCCGGCGCCAATACGCCATCGGATGCCGTGCTATGGCAATGCAGATCGACATTCATTCAGGCCTATTCTCCAGAGGCTTGGCAGCACACAGGTGTGACAGCCATGGTCCACGCTCGTGCCCCTTTTCCGTGTCCGCCAAGCTCGGAGCAGGTCCGGAAATGGGCGGCGTGACAGTTTCGCCGCAAGCGCGGTTTGTTATTATGCCGGCCACACACCGCCCGTGGCTCCCTTCGTGAAGCAAATCATCGATTTCGTCCCGCTGCTGCTGTTCTTCATCGTGTACAAGCTCGAGCCAAGGGCAGTCGAACTGGGCGACATCAGCCTCATGTTCGGCGGCATCTACAGCGCGACGGCCATATTGATCATCAGCTCTTTGGTCGTATACGCCGCGCTGTTCCTGCAGCAACGTCGCCTTGAGAAATCCCAGTGGTTGACGCTCGGGGCCTGCCTGTTCTTCGGCGGACTGACGCTGGCCCTGCACAGCGAAACCATCCTCAAATGGAAGGCGCCAGTATTGAACTGGCTGTTTGCCCTTGCCTTCCTGGCCAGCCGTTTCGTCGGCGACCGTCCGCTGATCCAGCGCATGATGGGCCACGCGGTCGAATTGCCCGCTCACCTATGGGTCCGGCTGAACGTGGCCTGGATCCTGTTCTTCCTGGTCTGTGGCTCTGCCAACCTGTTCGTCGCCTTTGCCTATCCGGCGTTCTGGGTCGACTTCAAGGTCTTCGGGAGCCTCGGCCTGACGCTACTGTTCATGGCCGGCCAGGCGGTATTCCTGGTTCGTCACATGCAACCCGAACAATCGAAGGACTAGCCCATGCTCTATGCCATCATCGCCACCGACGTTGCCAACTCCTTGCAGGATCGCCTGGCTGCCCGTCCCGCCCACTTGGCACGCCTCGAACAGCTGCTGGAAGAAGGTCGCCTGGTATTGGCCGGCCCGCATCCTGCTGTAGACAGTAACGATCCTGGTACTGCCGGCTTTACTGGCAGCCTGGTCGTCGCCGAGTTTGAATCGCTCGAAGCCGCCCAAGCCTGGGCCGACGCGGACCCCTACAAGGCCGCAGGCGTATACGGCGATGTCGTCGTCAAGCCGTTCAAGCGTGTTTATCCCTGACCGCTACCCGTTAGCAGTAACCGGGTCGCTGCATGCGCGGCCATTGAGGAAAAAGGAGTTCCGATGCGCAAAGGTTCGCTGATTCTACTGTTTGCCACGACGCTGGCCGCATCTGTCCTGCATGCCGAGGAGTTACCGCCCGATGCGGCGACCACTGGGCAGGAAGCGGCGCTGCAGCAGCGCCTGCAGGACAACCAGGAGCAGCGGCAAGCGCTCAACGCGCGAATCGAAGAGGACCGGGCCACCGCGGCGGAGCGCGTGCAACTGGCCCAGCTCCGCGAGGAGAACCAGCGCCTGCGCCTGCAACTTCAGCAGGAGCAGGCCAAGCCTGAACCGCTGTGGCTCGGCGAGGACCAGCAATGGTTCGCGGTCGGTGGCGGCGTCGGCGTACTCGGCTTCTTGCTGGGTGTACTGACGACCCGGGGGCGTCGGCGCCGCCAGTGGCTGAACTGAAGCGAGCAGGAGCGAACCCATGAGCGATCTCCTGCTGATTGACGATGACCAGGAACTCTGCGAGCTGCTGGTCAGCTGGCTCGCCCAGGAAGGTTTCGTCGCCCATGCCTGCCACGACGGCCACAGCGCCCGTGCGGCGCTCGCCGAACATCAACCGTCAGCGGTCGTGCTGGACGTCATGCTGCCCGACGGCAGCGGTCTCGAGTTGCTCAAGCAACTGCGCAGCGAACACCCTGACCTGCCAGTGATCATGCTTTCCGGACGCGGCGAACCGCTGGACCGTATCCTCGGCTTGGAGCTTGGTGCCGACGACTACCTGGCCAAGCCTTGCGACCCCCGTGAATTGACGGCCAGGCTCCGCGCCGTACTGCGGCGCAGCCAGCCCGCCAGCACGCCGAGCCAGCTCGAACTCGGTGATCTCTGCTACAGCCCCGCACGGGGCGTGGCGACTGTCGACAACCATGAAGTGACCCTTACCCTTTCTGAAGGGCGGATTCTCGAAGCCTTGCTCGGCCAGCCTGGCGAACCACTCGAGAAGCAAGCGCTCGCCCAGCTCGCACTGGGCCGCAAGCTAACCTTGTACGACCGCAGCCTGGACATGCATGTCAGCAACTTGCGTCGCAAGCTCGGCCCCCACCCTGACGGCCGACCGCGCATCGTCGCGCTGCGCAGCCGCGGTTATCTTTACGCACCCTGACCGGCTTTACCGAGCCTTTACCCTGCCCTGACCGCCGTTGACCTTGCGCACCCTAGACTGAGCTCATCCGATCGAGGCCGGACCCGCACGGTCCGGGGTCGGTTTCCATATCCACAGGAGAACGTCACCATGCGCAAGACACTCATCGCCGCCCTTTTCGCAGCCACCCTGCCCGCCATCGCGATGGCCATGCCCGGCGGCGACCATGGACCTGACCACCACCGCGGTCACGGCGAGCACCGGGGCCCCTTCGAGCAGCTCGACCTCACCAAGCAACAGCGTGAGGAAATGCGCGGCCTGATGGGCGAGCAAATGAAGAGTCATCGCGAAATCACTCAACGCTACCTGGACAAGCTCCCGGAAAACGAGCGCAAGGCCATGCAGGACGAATTGCAGGCCAGCAAAGACAAAACCCACAAGCAGATGCGCGAGCTGCTCAAGCCTGAACAGCAGAAGCTGTTCGACGAAATTCACGAAAAGATGGAAGCCAAGCGCGCCGAACGCGCCGAATTCCAGAAGTGGAAAGCTGAACGCGATCAGAAAAAGAGCTGATCGCCGCCCCTCTAAAAGCCCGGCCGTGCCCGCTTTGCAAGCGACCGCACGCCGGGCTTCGTCATGGAGAAACAATGATGCGATCACTGTTCTGGCGCATTCTGGCCACGTTCTGGCTCGCTATCGCGCTGGCGGCCGGTCTTGCGGTACTGCTCGGCTACGCCCTGAACCAGGACAGCTGGATCATCAACCGTCACCCGGGCGTCAAGGGGCTCTCTGAATTGTGGACGCGAGTCTACGAACGTCAGGGCCCCATCGCAGCGCAGTTTCTACTGGAGCGCCACCGCGCCCGGTTCCATATCGACGTCCAGGTACTGGCGGAGAACGGCCAGCCCGTTATACGCGGGACGTTCCCGCCCCGCGCTGCCGCGTTCGAAGCCCGCCAGGAAAACCTCTCCGGGCGCCTGCCCTGGCGGCGCCTGACCGCCGACTACACCAGCCCGCTGTCGGGCGAAACCTACCTGTTCATCTACCGCATCCCGAACCAAGAGTTGCAGGCCTGGCATCGCGGTAGCCTGTTCTGGCCACTGAGCGCCATCGGCATCGCGCTGGTCGTGCTGACAGGGTTCAGCCTGCTCTTGACGCTATCAATCACGCGTCCGCTCGACCGACTCCGCGGGGCGGTGCATGACCTGGGCCAGACCGCCTACCAGCAGAATTCCCTGGCGCGACTAGCGAAACGTCGAGACGAGCTGGGCGTGCTGGCAAGCGACTTCAATCGCATGGGCGCGCGACTGCAAAGCCTGATCGGCAGCCAGCGGCAGCTGCTGCGCGACGTTTCCCATGAACTGCGCTCCCCACTGGCACGCCTGCGGATCGCGATCGCTCTGGCTGAACGCGCGATACCATCGGAACGTGAAGTGATCTGGCCGCGCCTGGCCAAGGAATGCGACCGGCTCGAAGCCCTGATCAGCGAGATACTGGAACTGGCGCGGCTTGATGCCGACCCGGGTAAAGCCAGCCCGATCGACCTGCAGATGATGTTCACTCAGTTGCAAGAGAATGCGCGCATCGTCTCCCCGAACCAGCACATCGATTGCCAAGTGGAAACCCGGATGGATTTGCGTGGCTGGCCGGATATGCTCGAGCGCGCACTGGATAACCTGCTGCGCAATGCCCTGCGCTTCAATCCAGAAGGCCAGCCGATCGAACTGCGTGCCAGCGCCGACGACGACTGGGCCGTGCTGAGCATCCGCGACCACGGACCGGGCGTAGACGAGGCGCACCTGGCTCAGCTCAGCGAACCCTTCTTCCGTGCGCCCGGCCAGACCACGGCCGGGCATGGCCTCGGTCTTGCCATTGCGCGCCGAGCAGCCGAGCGCCATGGTGGAGAGTTGTTACTGGGCAACCACCCAGAGGGCGGATTCATCGCCAGTATCCGACTGCCGCTGCACGCCACTGCGACGAAACCGCCGCTACTCGGCTGACGATTGGCGCGCCGTCTCCCAACGGCTGACGAAAGCCTGCGGGTCCAGCTCTGGCGCGCGACGCAGGTTGCCCTCCGGAGTTCCCAGGTAAATGAAACCCAGCAGGTGCTCATCGGCAGCGAGGCCGAGGCCATCGGCCACACGGCGGTCATGGGACAGCTCACCGGTTCGCCACACCGCGCCCACCCCTTGGGCGTGGGCTGCCAGGAGCAGCCCATGTGCGGCGCACGCGACTGCCAGCAACTGTTCGGATGCCGGCACTTTCGGATGCTGCTGCAGCCGAGCGATCACCACGACCAGCAGAGGCGCACGCAACGGCATCTTGCGCGCCTTCTGCAAGGCATCGTCCGGCGCAGCGGCATCCCGCGCCTTAAGTGCGGTGACAAACAGCTCGCCAAGCTGCTGGCGCGCCTCGCCTTCCACAGTCAAAAATCGCCACGGCCGCAATTGACCATGATCGGGTGCCCGCAGGGCGGCACGAAACATCGTGTCGAGTTGCGCCGGGGTCGGCGCCGGCTCCGCCAGGCGCGGCACGGAAACGCGGTTGATCAGCAGGTCTAGAGCTTCCATCCATCACCTCCAAAACGAATCGGACATTCTAGAGGTCGATGGCGTTCGCGGGCACCCGCTTCAGGCGACCCGGTCCGGCCGCAGCTGCGGCTCGAGCGGCGGCGTCAGCGGCGGCAGCCCGTGCGCGGCACGTGCGGCGTCGCAATGGGCGTTGTGCTCGCCATTGGCCCACGAGGCGTCGAACTCGCGACAGGTGCTAGAACGCTGCTCGTACAGCGTGCAACGCACCCCACAACCCACATCGCCGAGCAGGCCGACGCAACGCGCAGGCTTGCTCTCCGTTCCCTTCATCGCGACGTGAAAGGGGCTCACCTGTACGGTAATGTCATCCGGCACCGTACCGCCGGACGAGGCGCACTCGCCCCAGAAAAAGGACACACGGAAATACGCGCAGCAAGCGCCGCACGTGAGGCAGGGATTGTCGATCGACATGGAAGGTGAACACCCAGAAACCGGCAAAGGGCCGGCACCCCAGGCTGTGTGGAAACGACTGCGCACTGACAGGCTGCGTTGAACCGGATCACATGCCCGTCCAGCCGCGCCTGGCCCTTGCCTCGTGGGTTCTACTTGGCCTGACCTGGGCGGCTATTCTATTGATCGCAACGGCCTTGGGAAGAGGCTGACGAGGCGCCAATGAAGATTTTCACGAGCGGCCGATAGCCGGTTTACCTAAGCGCCGACAAGCGTAGAATGGCGGGCCTCTTTTCGAGCCGAGCACTTATCAGACATGGCCCTGCCGACCCTGCGCATTATCGGTTTCATCCTCGGCATATTCCTGATTACCCTGGCGGTCAGCATGGTCATTCCGATGGTCACGCTGTTCGCCTTCGACCGCACGGACGACCTGCAGGCCTTCCTCTGGGCCAGCCTCATCACCTTCAGCTGCGGCATTGCCCTGGTCGCCCCCGGCAAACCCGAGTTAGCGCAGCTGCGCCCTCGCGACATGTATTTCCTGACCACCGCGAGCTGGTTGATCGTCTGCTGCTTCGCGGCGCTGCCGATGATGCTGATCCACCACATCAGCTACACCGATGCCTTCTTCGAAACGATGTCCGGCATCACCACGACCGGATCGACCGTGCTGTCCGGCCTCGACTCGGCATCACCTGGCCTGCTGATGTGGCGCTCGATGCTCCAGTGGCTCGGCGGCATTGGCTTCATTGGGATGGCGGTAGCAATCCTTCCGCTGCTACGCATCGGTGGTATGCGGCTGTTCCAGACCGAGTCGTCGGACTGGTCGCAGAAAGCGATGCCACGCTCGCACGTCATGGCCAAATCGATCCTGGTCGTCTACCTCGCCCTCACGTTGCTGTGCGGCCTGGCCTACTGGCTCAGCGACATGACGCCGTTTGAGGCAATCAATCACGCGATGACCACGATTTCTACCGGTGGTTATTCGACGTCCGATAGCTCGATGGGCAAGTTCACCCCGGCGGCACACTGGGTGGCTGTAGTGTTCATGCTGTTGGGCGGACTGCCGTTCATCTTGATGGTGTCGACCGTTCGCGGGAATCGCTATGCCTTGGTCCGGGATCAGCAGGTGCAGGGCTTCATCGGCATGCTGCTGATCATGTGCGTCGCGTTCGCTATCTGGCTAACGCTCAACTCTGATTACGGGTTTTTGGACTCGCTGCGGATCGTGTCGCTGAATGTCGTCTCAGTGGTGACGACCACCGGCTTTGCGCTGGGCGATTACACCCAGTGGGGCGAGTTTGCCGTACTCGCCTTCTTCTATCTGACCTTTATCGGCGGCTGCTCGGGCTCGACATCTGGCGGCTTGAAGATCTTTCGCTTCCAGGTCGCCTATTCGCTACTGCGCGCCAACCTCGCGCAGCTGGTTCATCCACGCGCGGTGATCAAACAGCGATACAACAATCATCCACTCGACGAAGAAATCGTCCGCTCCATCCTGACCTTTTCATTCTTCTTCACCATTACCATCGGTGCCCTGGCCCTGGTACTGGCGCTGCTTGGGCTAGACATGCTCACGGCACTGACGGCTGCGGCAACGGCCGTATGCAACGTCGGCCCTGGGCTTGGGCCGATCATCGGACCAGCCGGCAACTTCTCGACCCTGCCGGATGCGGCCAAATGGCTATTGTCGTTCGGCATGCTCCTTGGGCGCCTGGAGATCATTACCGTACTGGTCATGCTGACGCCCTCCTTCTGGCGGCACTGACCCTCACGTCTCGCCAATATCCTCGTTCCACAAGGCGGGGCTGTTGGCGATGAAGCGGCGCATCATCTCGACGCACTCGGCGTCCTGCAGCACCTCGATCTCCACGCCGCGACTGCGCAACAGGGCTTCTTCGCCAAGGAAGGTCTGGTTCTCGCCGATTACCACCTTTGGGATGCCGTAGAGCAGGATCGCACCGCTGCACATCGAGCACGGCGACAAGGTCGTGTACAGCACCGATTCGGAGTACACGCGAGCCGGCTGCCGGCCCGCATTCTCAAAGGCATCCATCTCGCCATGCAGCACCGCACTGCCCTGCTGGACGCGACGGTTGTGACCCCGCCCGATAATCCGCCCCTGGTGGACAATCACCGAGCCGATCGGAATGCCCCCCTCGGCCAGCCCCTGGCGCGCCTCGTCGAGTGCCGCCTGCATGTAGTCATTCATCCCATCCCTCCGTTGATATACGGGCCGGCGCCCGTCAGACGTCGCCGGACTTGCCGAACAAACGCTTGCTTAAGGTAACCGCAGCAAATACCACACCGCCGGCGACAATGCCGAACGCGGCGTTGAGCAATGTGGGGGTGAGCCCGGCCAAGAGTGCGCCCACGTAGGGCAAGGCGAGGGAATGCTCGGCGCTGTTTTCGATGAAATGATGCACCGCTTGCAGACCATGAGTCAGGATGCCGCCGCCGACCATGAACATGGCAGCCGTGCCGATCACCGAGAGTGACTTCATCAACCATGGCGCGACGGCGAGGATGCCGCGTCCAATGCCTTGCGCGGCGGCACTTCCCGTTTTGCTCAGCGCAAGCCCGGCGTCGTCCAGCTTGACGATTCCGGCGACCAGCCCATACACCCCGACGGTCATGATCAATGCAATGCCGGTCAGCACCGCGACCTGTTGTGTGAACGTGGCGGTCGCCACGGTGCCCAGCGTAATAGCGATGATTTCGGCTGACAGGATGAAGTCCGTCCGAACCGCACCACTGATTTTTTCCCGTTCCAGGCTGGCGATGTCCACGTCGGGATTGGCCAGCGCCGCAGCATGCCGAGCATGGGCGTCGTCGTCCCGATGCATGAACCGATGCGCCAGCTTTTCGAACCCCTCGAAGCACAGGAATGCCCCACCGAGCATCAGCAAGGGCGTGATCAGCCAGGGGACGAAAGCGCTGATCAGCAGTGCTGCCGGCACCAGAATCGCCTTGTTGCGCAGCGACCCCTTGGCGACGGCCCAGACCACCGGCAATTCCCGATCCGCATTGACGCCAGTGACCTGCTGCGCATTGAGGGCAAGGTCGTCGCCCAGCACACCGGCAGTCTTCTTTGCCGCCACCTTTGTCATTACGGAAACATCATCGAGTACCGACGCGATATCGTCGATCAGAGCGAGCAAACTACTGGCCAAAGTGAATTTCCTAGAATGTGGTGGACGCACTAGTTTCTAAGGCTGCCGGCCCTGCCGACAAGTTCCGGCACTAGCCCCAGCCGCTCGGCACGGTACTCTCCTGGCGTCTTTGCGTGCCAGCGCTTGAAGGCGCGGAAGAAATTGCTCGGATCGGCAAAGCCCAGCAGGTACGCGATTTCCAACAGCGCCAGGTCGGGTCGCGCGAGGTATTGCTCGGCAAGCGTGCGGCGCGTGTCATCCAATAACTGTTGGAACGTTGTGCCTTCGTCGTGCAGGCGACGCTGCAGTGTCCGTTCGGACAGGTGCAACAGCTGCGCCACTACGTCGCGTCGCGGCTCGCCTTCGGGTAACAGCCGGCAAAGCCACTGGCGGGTTCGGTGGGTCACCTGGCTGTCAGCGAAGCGCGCCAGGTACTGCCCGGCAAAACGATCATGCAGGTTCGCCAGCTCGCTGTTGGCGGTGGGTAGCGGAACATCGAGATCGGCGTGACGAAATAACAACGAATGACGCGCGGCACCGAACGACAGTGGACATTGAAACAGGCGTTTGTAAGGGGCGAGATTATCCGGGGCAGGCCCCTCAAAACTGGCCTCCAGCGGGTCCAACGGCCGGCCGGTCAACCAGCGGCAGAATGCCAGCGAACTGGCCAACGACCCCTCGGCGCTTTGACGTGCTGGCGGCAGGTGGTCGCCGTGAATCGTCAAGGTCAGTCGGTAGCCATTTGCCTCGGGTTTGAAGCTTAGATCCGCCCCCTCGGCGATTATCCGTTGGTAGCGGACCAGTCGCTCAAAGCTCTCCTTGAGCGTGGCACTCGACATCAGGGCATACCCAACCACGTGCATCGCGCCAGGCCGCATCACCTGCGCGAGGTTTAGGCCGATCGCCGTGTTGCCGGTCAACGCCACAGCGCGCTGCCAGAGTTGCGTCATGGCGTCTTGCGGGAAACGCGCATCCGGGTCCCTTAGTGCCTCGTAGTCGAGCCCCAGCTCCGAGAACAAGGCGCGGCAGTCGATACCATCAAGCGCAAGCGCCTCGACAATACTGTTGGCCCAGCTGGATGAGGTGGTGCGCTGGTTCATCGAGGATTCCTGATCACATTGCAGGCCACACGGAGGCTGCGCCGCTCAGTTTCAGCCGAGCTCCCAACGTACGCAAGGGCAGTGAACTGGCACAACGGGCCACTGGCCCGTCAGTTGCAACCTTCTAGACTGGCCATCACCACAATGACAGGAGGTGCGACATGAGCGCGCGAACCGCCGAACGCTTCACCCGCTTTGCTGACTTCTACCCCTTCTACCTGGCAGAGCACAGTCATCCGACCTGCCGAAGGCTGCACTTCATCGGGAGCTTGCTGGTGCTTGGCATTCTGTCCTACGCCCTGCTTTCTCAACGCTGGGTCTGGCTCCTGGCGCTGCCCGTTGCCGGTTACGGCTTTGCCTGGATCGGCCATTTCGTCTTCGAGAAAAACCGTCCGGCAACCTTCCAATATCCGCTGTACAGCTTTCTCGGCGACTGGGTCATGCTAAAGGACATGCTGACCGGCAAGATCCGCTTCTAGCCCGGGCGCGAATGGCACCGGCGCTTCGTCACGGAACGGATGGGCGGTTTGGCGGCGATGCACCGACTTGGTTATGATCGCGCCGGGCGCCGGCTTCCAGCGCCGGGATTTCCACGGCGCGCTCCAGCCGAATCGATCAGGGATAGTAATCACCGATGTCAACCGTGACCGGCGAACGGCGTAACGGCCTTGCGACTCGCCCACTGCGCGAATACTACGCGCGCGTCTTCGCCTACCTGACCTGCGCAGCGACCCTTGCCGCCGGCACCTACACCCAGCACTTCCCCATTACCCTGCTGTGGATGGTGCCCTACACGCTGCTGTACCCGCACTTCGCCTATCACCTGAGCTATCGCTTCAAGCGCGAGTACCCCGAGCGCACATCCCAGACCCTGCTCTGCCTCGATGCGCTCAACGCCGGGGCGGGTATCGTGCTGCTCAATTGTTCACTGGTGCCCAGCCTGATGTTCCTGTTAACGCTGGGTTTCAGCGCACTGGTGATCGGAAGCTTGCGCCACCTGTTGATGACACTCCTGATGGCGACCGTCGGGTTTGGCCTGACCAGCCTGGTCATCCCGCTGCAATTCAATGGCCCGACGCCGGTTCTGGTATCCGCTGCGAGCATCCTGTTCACCAGCCTGTACGTCTGTATCACCGCCTATTACGTCCACCAGCAAGGCATTCGCCTCGCACAGGCGCGCAGCGAAGTAGAAGCGGAGCAGGCCAAAGCCGCACGGCTGGCACGCAACCTGGCGAAATACCTGTCACCCCAGGTGTGGGAATCGATCTTCTCAGGCAAACGCAGCGTGCGGCTGGAAACCCAGCGCAAGAAGCTCACGGTGTTCTTCTCGGATATCAAGGGCTTCACTGAGCTGGCCGAAGAATTGGAAGCCGAGGCGCTGACCGACCTGCTCAACAACTACCTCAACGAGATGTCGAAGATCACCCTCAAGCACGGCGGCACCATCGACAAGTTCGTGGGTGACTGCGTGATGGTTTTCTTCGGCGACCCAACCAGCCAGGGCGCGAAAAAGGACGCGGTCGCGGCCGTCTCGATGGCCATTGCGATGCGCAAACACATGAAAGTCCTGCGCCAGCAGTGGCGTGCCCAGGGCATCACCAAGCCCATGGAAATCCGCATGGGCGTCAACACCGGCTACTGTACGGTGGGCAATTTCGGCGCTGACACCCGCATGGACTACACCATCATCGGCCGGGAAGTGAACCTAGCCAGCCGCCTCGAAAGCTCGGCCGAGGCCGGCGAGATCCTCATCTCTCACGAAACCTATTCACTGGTCAAAGACGTCATCATGTGCCGCGACAAAGGCCAGATCACTGTCAAGGGTTTCTCCCGTCCGGTGCAGATCTATCAGGTGGTGGACTTCCGCCGTGACCTCGGTGCGACCAACAGTTTTGTCGAACACGAGCTGCCAGGCTTCTCGATGTACCTCGACACCAACGGCGTTCAGAACTTCGACAAGGAGCGCGTCATCCAGGCGCTCAATCAGGCCGCCGACAAGCTGCGCGACAAGGTCATCATGTAGCACGCCCAGGCCCGTTCTGGTCCAATGCGCTGCACATCAATGCCTGTGTCGCTTCGCGTGCCGTCGAGGTCTACCATGCCGCCCATCCTTTCCCTCCGTCATTACAACCACGACCAGATCGTTCACAGCCACCCGCACACGCAGCTGGTGTTCGGCCTGCGCGGTCAGTTGGATTTCGAGGTGGACGGCCAAGGCAGCCGCATCCAACAGCAACTTCTGGCCGTGGTGCCCACCGATGCGCGGCATGCCTGCGGCAGCGCCGACGGTAGCTTTTGCCTGGTGATGGACATTCCGGATGGGGCCTGGCTGCGACGACGTCTCGGCTACCACGCTGATTGCGCCCTGCGATTGCTCGAACGCCCCGGGGCGCTCCGGCTGACCCCTACGCAAGGCCAGTTGGTCGACTGGCTAGCCGCCAGCCCCGTCAACGATCCGATCATCGCGGAACAAGGCGCAGCGCTGCTGCTGGCAAGCCTCACGTCAGGGTGCGAGCCCGCAGGCCAGCGACATCCACTCCCGCTGGTAGCGCTGCGTGCGTACATCGACCGCCATCTGGCCCATCCACTCGAAGTCAGGGACCTCGCAAGCGTCGCAGGCCTATCCGTGCCTCGATTCCATGCACGTTTCGTCAGCGAAACGGGAACGACGCCTCAGGAATTCGTCCGGCAGCGGCGCCTGCACCACGGGCGGGAGTTGCTGCTTAGCACCCAGGATGCGGTCGGCGAAATTGCCGCTCGAGTCGGTTACGCCTCGCAAAGTGCCTTTACCGCAGCGCTCAGTCGCCACTACGGCCTCACGCCACGGGCATTCCGGCGCGAGGCACGCGACAATCGGCGAGAGTAGCGCGACAGACCAACCGCCTCGCGCGCCCTACCCTACGCTCCGGGCCAAGGCCACACCCACTTACGCCATTGCGAGGCTTCATGAATCGTTCCAGCACACCCGCTTCACCCTTTCGCCAATTCCCCGCGCTGGATATCCAGCCATGACCCATCGCAACGCCCTGCTCGCAATCCACTTCGGCGCCCTGATGTTTGGGCTTTCCGGCGTGTTCGGCAAGCTGGCCGAGAGCGAGCCGCTGATCATTACGCTTGGGCGTGCAGGTTTCGCGGTCGTGGCGCTACTCCTGGCTACGCAATTCCTGCGCAGCGGCGGCGCGGCTCCCAGCCCACGCCAGCGGGCTGGCCTGCTACTCGGTGGTCTGCTACTCGGTGGCCACTGGCTCACCTTTTTCATGGCCGTGAAAGTTGCGGGTGTCGGCATTGCCACACTGGGCTTTGCCAGCTTCCCTGCTTTTACCGTGTTACTTGAAGGTCTCTTGTTCCGTGAGCGCACCCGTCCGGTGGAATTCGGCATGGTTGGCCTGGTCTGCGCGGGCTTATTGCTGGTGACGCCGCACTTCGACCTTGCCAGTGAAAGCACGCTGGGCCTGATCTACAGCATTCTCTCGGGATTGATGTTCGCGCTTCTGTCCCTGCTCAATCGGGCCGTGACGCGCGGCGTGGATCCGGTGCAGGCCGCCCTCTGGCAAAACGGAAACATTTTGCTGTGCCTGCTGCCGTTCACCTGGGCATCGCTGCCGGCCGTGCCAACCATGGACTGGCTATGGCTAGCACTGCTCGGCGTGTTCTGCACCGGTCTCGCCCACAGCCTGTTCGTGGCGAGCCTAAAGGTGCTAAACGCTCGGACGACGTCCGTGATCTTCGCGCTGGAACCGGTGTACGGAATCGCTATCGCCTGGTGGCTATTCAATGAGCAGCCCACGGTGAGGATGCTGTTCGGTGGCGCCTTGATCATCCTCGCCTCGGTCATCACCAGCCGACTCAAGACGCCAGCCGTGACGAACAGCGCCTCGCCTCTGGCGAAAGCGCCCTAGCATCGGCACCAACGCATCTGGCCGAGCCCGGTCAGGTGTGCGTTGGGATATCGGGACGGACAGTGGCTCGCTTAAGCGAGCCGTTCCACTTCAGAGCGCCGCGTCGGTGACCTCACCATCCACCAGGCGCCTGATACCGAGCGGGTTGGCATTCTTCAACGCCTCCGGCAAGAGCGCGTCCGGGAAGTTCTGGTAGCACACCGGCCGCAGAAAGCGATCGATCGCCAGGGTACCCACCGAGGTACCGCGCGCATCGGACGTCGCTGGATAAGGTCCGCCATGAACCATGGCATCGCACACTTCCACCCCGGTCGGGTAGCCGTTGAGCAAGAGGCGCCCGGCTTTCTGCTCCAGCAGCGCCACCAGATCCGCCGCCTCGGCCAGGTCCGACGGCTCGGCG
The DNA here is from genome assembly GCF_054131565.1 of Pseudomonas sp. SA195. Lineage (NCBI taxonomy): Bacteria > Pseudomonadati > Pseudomonadota > Gammaproteobacteria > Pseudomonadales > Pseudomonadaceae > Pseudomonas > Pseudomonas sp. SA195. Next base: position 2,739,766 of record NZ_CP096392.1, read on the forward strand.
ATGAGCGTCGCGGTGAGTTGGCCCTGCAAGCCGGCCAGCGCTCGCATCAGCTCTGCCTTATCGGACACTTCCACGACCACCGTGGTCGGCCCGAATACTTCTTCCTGCAGTAGCGGATCACCCCCGATGAGTAACTGTGCATCCGCCTTGAACAGCTGCGGCTGCGCCTGATTGCCCTGCTGGGCCTGGCCTGCAAGGTGGCTGATGCCTGGATGCTGCTCAAGATGCTGCACGCCCTGACCGTAGCTGCCGAGCGTCCCGGCGTTGAGCATCGTCTGCGCGGGCTGCTCGTTCATGAAGCCGACCAACCGCTCCAGAAATTCGCTGAATGCCGGCGAGCGCACACCGATCACCAGCCCAGGGTTGGTACAGAACTGGCCGCAGCCCATCACCACTGACGCCGTGAGTTCATTGGCGATCGCATCGCCGCGGTTCCTGATCGCATCGGGCATCAGCACGACCGGATTGATGCTCGACATCTCGGCGAATACCGGAATCGGCTGCGGACGCGCCGCGGCCATGTCACATAATGCGCGACCACCGCGCAGTGAACCGGTGAACCCAACCGCCTGGATAGCCGGATGTTTGACCAGCCATTCGCCGACGCCACCCCCATAAATCATGTTGAACACGCCCCTGGGCATACCGGTCTTTTCCGCCGCACGAATCACAGCATCGGCGACGCACTCAGCGGTCACCATATGGCCGCTGTGCGCCTTGAATACCACAGGGCAACCCGCAGCAAGTGCCGATGCGGTGTCGCCGCCAGCGGTGGAGAACGCCAAGGGGAAGTTGCTCGCACCGAATACCGCGACAGGACCCATCCCCATGCGGCATTGCCGCAGGTCCGGGCGTGGCAATGGCTTACGGTCCGGCAGTGCGCGATCAATGCGTGCACCCAGGTAATCGCCCCGGCGCAATACCTTCGCGAAGAGCCGCATCTGCCCGCTGGTCCGCCCGCGCTCGCCCTGGATTCGCGCCGGCGGAAGCGCTGTTTCACGGCAGACGAGTGCGACGAAGTCGTCGCCGAGCGCATCGAGTTCGTCGGCAATGGCGTCGAGAAACTCGGCTCGCCTGGCGGCGGGTAATGCGCGGTATTCAGGATACGCACCCTCCGCAGCCTGTGCGGCTGCGTTCACTTCGTCTTCGGTGGCCTGACGGAATTCATAGGGCAGGGCCTGGCCGGTACTGGCATCGACGCTGTGCAAGATGACCGAGCCCTGGGCGCTGCGCGCGCCGGCGATGAAGTTCTGGCCGCTGATGTTGGGCATGGAAACGCTCCTCTGACGTGATCGGACTCATGAGTCTTCGCCCGTCTATCGGCGAGCGAAGCGGAAAAGCGACACAGCGCGGCAGCTAAAGCCGCGCCGGCGGTTAAGGCCGTTCGCGGGTGCTGAGCGGCATCGGAGCGACGGTCGCCGCTGGGATTGCCGTTGCGCAAGCAGCACACGAGAGCCGAACGAACGATCGCGCAACTTCGAGTGCCTCTACGCAGGGTAGTTCGTGTCATCAAGCAGGCAGATCGAGCGTCCGCAGCTCTCGCTGAAACCAGGGCCTCAAATTAGAGGGGCGGCGGGCCAGCGATAGACTGGGCGTAGAAGCCGGTCCATCCGTCTACCCGTCGTTCCTGTCCAGTAACCGGACCGTGGCACGCGGCCGGCGAGCCCGAAGGCTGCCGTCACCAGTGGAGAGCTATATGCTGGAGCGGCCTGCTCACCGACGCTCGTTATGGCCGAGATCGCGCTGCGGATCGATCTGGTCACGAACACGCTGCTTCAACTCCTTGGCGTCGGGAAAACCGCCGTCCAGCTTGCGTTCCCAGATCTGCACGCCATCGCAACTGATGTGAAACGTGCCGCCGGAGGCCGGGACCAGCGAAACCTTGCCCAGGTCATCGGAGAACGTCGAGAGAAGCTCCTGAGCCAACCAGGCGGCGCGCAATAGCCATTGGCATTGGGTGCAGTAGGTGATGACGATCTCGGGCTTGCTATCGGGCATGGCAGAGGCGCTCCGGTGGATGACTGGCCCCTATAATAGCCGCCATTTCCACAGCGCCCGGTGTCGCCATGCCCCGCCTCTTCGTATTCCTTCTGTTGTTTCCGCTGCTGGCGTACGGCGATCCGCAACCGCGCACCGGCCTGGTGCTATCTGGCGGCGCGGCGCGAGGCCTGGCACACATCGGAGTGCTACGGGCGCTGGAGGAGCATGGCGTACGCATCGATGCGATCGCAGGCACAAGCATGGGCGCGGTCATTGGCGGGCTCTACGCGGCGGGTTACAGCGTCGATTCGCTGGAAGAATTGGCCTTGACGCTGGAATGGGAGCAAGTGCTTTCCGATGACCCGCCGCGCGAGGACGTACCCTTTCGCCGCAAACAGGATGACCGCGACTTCTTGGTCAAGCGCAAACTCAGCTTTCGCGACGATGGCAGCCTCGGCTTGCCGCTTGGCGTGATTCAAGGCCAGAACCTTGCTCTCTTGCTTGAACGTCTGCTGGTTCACATCAGCGATACGCGGGATTTTGATCGTCTTCCCATCCCGTTTCGCGCCGTCGCGACCGATATCGCCAACGACCAGAAGGTGATCTTCCGCAGCGGCCACCTGCCGCAGGTCATTCGGGCGAGCATGTCCATTCCGGCAGTGTTCGCGCCAGTCGAGGTCGATGGGCGACTGCTCGTCGACGGCGGCATGGTCGACAACATCCCCATGGACGTTGCACGAGACATGGGCGTGGATCGCCTGATCGTCGTCGATATCGGGACGCCACTGGCGCCCCGCGAGCAATTGCTCACGGTCGTGGATGTGCTCAACCAGTCGATCACCATGATGACCCGCCGCAACTCCGAAGAGCAGCTCGCGACATTGCGCACGGAGGACTTGCTCGTACAACCGATGCTGGCCGGGTTCGGCTCGACCGACTTCGATCGCGCCGAACAGCTCATCGATGCCGGATACCGTGCCGCCAGCGCACTCGAAGCGCGCCTGACCGCCATGAGCAGCCCCAACGCCGGCAATCCTGCCTTGGCCCTGGCTCGCTCGGCGGAGCCCAAGTCACCCTTGATCACCGCCGTGCACATCGAAAACGACTCGAAAGTTGGCGACGCGGTAGTTCGGCGGCATATCCGCCAGGCCATCGGTGAGCCGCTGGATCTTCAGCAATTACAGAAGGACATGGGCACGCTGTACGGCCTGGATTACTTCGATCGGGTCGAATATCGCGTGGTCCAAGGCACCTTGGGCAACACCCTGGTAGTCACCACGCGCAACAAGCGATCCGGCACCGACTATCTGCGTCTCGGCATCAATCTCTCGGACGATTTTCGAGGCGACAGTGCATTCAACATCGGCGCCAGTTATCGCAAAAACGGTATCAACGAGCTCGGCGGCGAGTGGCTGACACGCTTGCAACTCGGGGACCGGCAGGAGCTGTTCAGCGAGTTCTACCAGCCACTCGACGCTGGCTCCCGTTGGTTCGTCGCGCCAAACATCGTCGCTGAGGCGCGTAATCTCGAGGCACTGCAGGACCATGACCCGATCGCCGAATACAGACTGCAGCGCTACGGCTACGGGCTGAGCATCGGCCGGCAGATCGCTAATAACGGCGAGTTGCGCCTGGGCGTCGGGCAAAGTTGGGGCGAAGCGGACGTGCGCATCGGCGACCAGCAATCTCCGGAGTTCACGTTCGAGGAAGGGTACTACCAGTTGCAGTACGCCTTCGACACGCTGGACAACGTCGACTTCCCACACGAGGGCGAGGACATTGGCCTCAGGCTGCGCCAGTACGATCCCGGCCTCGGCTCCGACGAGCGTTATCGGCAATGGGAGTTCAGCCTGGACAAGGCCATCAGCCACGACGTGCATACATGGGTAGTGGGTGGGCGCTACGGTCGCACGCTGGACGACGCCGAGGTGGTGCCCTCCAGCTTCCAGCTCGGCGGAGCACGGCAGCTTTCGGGGTTCCGCCAGGACGCGCTTTCCGGACAAAACGTCAGCCTGGCTCGGCTGATCTATTTCCGCCGGATGACTCCCCGCTCCATCCTGCCGCTGGACTTTCCGCTCTACCTCGGCGCCTCGCTAGAGCGAGGGCGTGCCTGGAACAATGACAACGAATACGACAGCGGTTACATCAACGCCGGCAGCCTGTTCATTGGATACGAAACGCCGCTCGGCCCCCTCAACTTCAGCTACGGGCTGAATGACGAGTCCGAACGGGCGCTCTATATGAACCTTGGCAGCAGCTTCTGAAATGACTCAGGCGATTCGGGCCAGCAACTCGGTCACTTGCTGACGCTGCGCCTCGTCACCTTCGTTCGCCAGGCTTTCGAGGATGACGCACGCGCTCTCGATATGCCCTTGCTGAATGTAGGCCAGGGCCTGGTTCAGCCGCACAAGATGTTCCGGGTTGGGCTCGAGGTGCTCGATCGCTGGGAGTTCGGGCGCCTCGTAGCCGGACTGATCGAGCAGTGACGGCAGTTCATCGAGGGTCAGGGGTTCATCGAAATCGTCGAGCCATGCCTGGGTAGGTGTCTTCACCGCTTCGTCCTCACGGCTGGATGCCGGAGTTTGTTCGCCCTCAAGATCGGCCAACGCATCGAGATCGAGGACGAATTCTTCGTCCTCAGGCGGCGTGGGTTCTGCCTGTTCGAGCTGAGCGAACGCAGCCGCCATGGCCGGATGCAACGCCAGCAGCTGATCGAGATTCGCTGCGCTGCCGCCTGCATCGCGATAGGCCGCCGCTTCGCGACGGTAGCTGTCGACATCGCCAGACTCGGCCAACAAGCCGAGCAATCGCAGGCGCAGTTCCAGCTGTTCGGGGGCCTTGTCGATCCCGCGCATCAGCACGTCGAGCGCGTCTTCACGACGACCGTATGTCAGGTAGATATCGGCCGCCTCCAGCACGTCCGTTTCGCTCACCGATGCGTGCGCGGGCTGACGAGGCATGTCCGACACAGCGTGCGCGACCAGAGCGGCCGGGGCACGAACAGCCGGCACTGGCTGAGCGTAGCGCTCTGCAGGTTCTGCATGCTGTTCGGCGGTGGCCTTTTTCCTGCGACGGCCATAGAGCAGGCCGAACAGACCCAGCAGTGCAGCCAACCCGCTCGCAGGCAGGGCCCAATCGCTCCACCAGGCAGCGGGCGTCGAGGTGGACGGGCTCTGCGCTGCCGCTGCCCCCTCGGCAGCGGGCAAGGCCTGATTCTCAGGCGGCATGGCCGCCGTCACCACCGCCGCCGGACTGGCTACCACGCTTTGCTGATCGGCCAGCCGGGCATTGACCAATTCCAGCTGGGCCTGCATCTCGACCAACGATTGCCTGAGCAGCTCATTTTCCTCACGGCTTGCCGCCAGCTCCTCGAACAACTGGCGTCGCAGCGCCGCGACCTGATCTTCGGCCACCGTCGGCTCGCTCGGTAACGGCTCAGGCGTCGGATCGCTCGCCTCGACGGCCTCACTGGCGACGGCCTCAGCCTGGGCAGGTGCCGCCCCTTCGAGATAATCCGGAAGCAACAAGCGCGCTCCAGCCTTCAAGCGGGCTGCGTCACCGCCGGCAAAGGCTTCGGGGTTCAGCGCCAGAATGTCCTGCATCAGCTGCGACTGGCTCGCCTGGCCAGCACGTGCAGCTAACTGCCCGGCGATGGTCCACAGGCTCTCGCCGGATGCGACCTGATGGTATTGCCCGCCGCTAGCCGCGGGCATGGTAGTGGGAGGTACCACCGCGGCCGGCTGCGGACGAGCCGGTACATTCGGGCTCGGCATTACCGCCGCAACCGGCGCGGACATCGCCGGCATGGATGGCAACGGGTCGAGCAGTACGGTGTATTCGCGCAGCAGCCGGCTCTTGGTGCGGGCCACCTCAACGACGAAATTGAGATAGGGCTCGCGCACCGGCTTTTCGGAATACACCCGGATACGGCTTCCACTGGCGTCGACGATCGGAACGAACCGCAGGTCCTGCAGGAATGCGAGACGATCGACACCGATGCGCTGGAAGTCATCGGCCGAAGCCAGCATGACGCGGATGTCGCTGGCGCTGAGATTACCGGCGTCAACCAGTTGAATGTCGGCATTCAGTGGCTGGTTGAGCGCCGAGTGCAAGGTGATTTCACCCATGCCCAAGGCAGACGCCATCCCCGAATAGATCAGTGAACCCGATGCCACTGACCACAATATGCGACGACTGAATGCCATGTGGCCTTCCCCGTAGATTGGGCAGTCGACGCGTGATGTCGCTGGCCCGCCAGATGTTCATAGCTTGTGACGCAGTTATCGTCAAACGCGTGAAAAGCTTTATACAGACTGTCGGGTTTCGTTGTAAGGCATTTTGCTATCGCAGCAAGGTTTCACGACGGGCGGGCGGTCGCTGTACCGCACTGCCCTTTCAATAGCCGGCTGATAAGCGCCGCGGCTTACCGTTTGACCAGATTGGCCAGGATGCGCGCATGTACCTGCTGGCATTTCCGAAGGTCATCTTCATCGATACCGTCGAACAGCTCCTGACGAACCTGGGTGGATATCGCTTCGATTTTCTGAATCAACGGGCGCGCCGGGGCGCCGAGGGATATCAGCTTGGCGCGCCGGTCATCCGGGGCTGCCTTGCGATGAACCAGGCCCTGCGCCTCCAGACTATCGAGCAGCCGGGCCAGGGTCGGTCCTTCGACCGCAACGCTTTGAGCCAGCTCCCGCTGGGTCGGATCGTGATCGAACCTGGCCAGGTGCAGCAGAACGAGCCAGCGCGCCTGAGACAGGCCAAGGTCCGCAAGCCTGCGATCGAGTTCAGCACGCCAGCCACGCGACAGTTGTGCCAGCTGCATGGCGAAGCGATGTTGATCGGGGTACATGAAGACTGTTCCTGGAAAACCTAATTATTAGCGAGCTAATCACAGCATCAAAATGCTGGCAAGGCTACCAAAGATCGAGAACGTTACGCCGCATTGCCCTGGCATCCGGAGGGCTGCAAGCGACCAACAAGCGTAGCGGCACTCAGCCGCCGTCTAGGCCTACAGCTCGAACTCGGCCTGCAGCGCAGCACGCACGCAAAACAGGACGGGCTCAGACACCCGGCCAGCGAACAGCTCCGCTACCGCGGCGACGGGCGGGAGTTCTCCCTCGGCATCGAGGAAGGCTTCCTGGATCTCTTCCAGAAGCGCTTCAGGAAGATCAAGCGCTTGCTCGAGGCTCAGTTGCTGCTGGGCAATTGCCTCGGCGAGCATCGCGTAGACGTTCTTTTCGCTGCAGTCGAACTGCCGGGCGATCTGCGCAGGCGTCATGCCCGCTCGCGCCAGCGTGATGAGTTCATGCCGGAGATCAACGGGCGCACCGGTTGCCGGTTGCGCCGTGCCCTGCAGAGCTTCGAGAAAGGCCTGCCCATACCGGTCGAGCTTGCGAGCGCCGACGCCACTGATCCGCCCCATGTCGCCCAGCGTGCGCGGCTGGCTGCGCAGCATCTCAAGGAGCGTCGCGTCGGGAAAGATGACGTAAGGCGGTACAGCATGCTCCTCGGCCAACTTGCGTCGCAGTGCCCGAAGCGCTTCCCAGGTTTCACGTTCATCATCACGTACTAACTGGCTCGCCGCGCTGGCGGTCGGCTTGGGCGTTTTGCTCGGCTGTTCGCGACGCAGCGCCAGCGGCTCTTCGCCACGCAGCAATGCGCGGCAGCTGCCGTTGAGGCGCAGGCCACCGAAGCCTTCCAGATCGATATCCACCAGGCCTCGTGCGACCAGTTGGCGGTACAGCGAGCGCCACTCGCTTTCAGAAAGCGACTTGCCGAGGCCGAACACGGACAGGTGCTGGTGCCCCAGGCTGCGTATCTTTTCGTTGTCTCGCCCTAGCAGAATGTCGACGAGGTGACCGACGCCATAACGCTGGCCGCTGCGATAGATAGCCGACAGCGCCTGACGTGCCGGCTCCGTCGCGTCCCAGGTCTGGACGTCATCGACGCAGTTGTCGCAGTGCCCGCACGGTTCGGCAAGCAGCTCATCGAAGTAGCCCAGCAGCACCTGACGGCGGCAACGGGTCTCCTCACACAACGACAACATGGCGTCGAGCTTGTGCTGCTCGATGCGCTTGTGCCGGTCGTCGCCTTCGGAGTTGTTGAGCATCTGCTTGAGGAAGATGACATCCTGCAGCCCGTAGGCCATCCAGGCGTCGGACGGTAACCCGTCGCGCCCAGCCCGCCCCGTTTCCTGGTAGTAGGCCTCGAGCGACTTGGGCAGATCCAGGTGAGCGACGAAGCGAACGTTGGGCTTGTCGATGCCCATGCCGAACGCAATGGTCGCAACCATGATCAAGCCTTCCTCGTTGAGAAAGCGTTTCTGGTGGAAAGCCCTCAGCTCGCTTGGCAGCCCGGCGTGATAAGGCAGCGCGGGGAACCCCTGTTCGGACAGGAAGGCGGCTGTGTCGTCCACCTTTTTTCGCGACATGCAGTAGACGATGCCGGCATTGCCCCGGCGCTCGGCGAGAAAGGCGAGCAACTGCTTGCGCGGCTGCTCCTTCGGCACGATGCGGTAGAAGATGTTCGGACGATCGAAACTGGACAAGAACCGCTCGGCATTCTCCAGATGCAAACGCTGCACGATCTCTTCGCGGGTACGCTTGTCCGCAGTTGCGGTGAGTGCCAGGCGTGGCACCTCGGGGAAATACTCTGCAAGCTGCCCGAGCTGCAGGTATTCAGGACGGAAGTCGTGCCCCCATTGCGAGACGCAATGCGCCTCGTCGATGGCGAACAGGCCAATCGGCAGCCGTTGCAGGAACGCCAGCATCCGAGGCTGCACCAGCCGCTCCGGGGCAAGGTAAAGCAATTTGATTTCGTGACGACGCAGGCGATCGGCGATGTCGCGCTGCTGTTCCGCGCTCAGCGTCGAATTCAAGGCCACCGCCGGCACACCAAGCTCATCGAGCGTGGCGACTTGGTCGTCCATCAGTGCGATCAGCGGCGATACCACGACCGCCAAACCCTCGCGCAATAATGCCGGGACTTGATAGCACAGCGATTTACCGCCACCAGTGGGCATGAGCACCAGTGCATCACCGCCGCTGGCCACCCGCTCGATGATCGCGCCCTGGTTGCCGCGAAAAGCGTCGTAGCCAAATACATCTTTGAGAATGCGCTGTGCCTGGTCGAGCATGCCGGTCTCCGAAACAAGACGCGCGAGTATACGCGAGCGAGCCCATCGATTCAGGCGCCGTCACGACGTAGGAGATGGCCGGCCGCAGTCCATCAGGAACTCCTCGGGATTTTTCGCCTCTGTGCAGGCAGAAGCGCCAGGAATGCGACCCGCCCGGCGCGGTAGCCGGAGGCCCGCGGCTCGTCTAGAATCAGCGCTGTTTTCCATCCAAGGTAGCCACCGATGTCATTCGCCGAGCAACTCGCCCGCCTGCAAGTGTTTCTGGATGCAGACGACCTGCATGAAGAAGCGCTGGATTACATCGCCGCGCACGGCTACCTCACGGCCCTGTGCATCTGCTCGGAAGAAGTGCCCGAGCGTGAGTGGATCGACGCGTTGTTCGCCGAGCCGCCAAAGTACTCTGACGATACCGAGCGAGACGCCATCGAGGCGACGCTGGTTCAACTCAAGGCGCATATTGCGCGCCAGCTGGCCAGTGACGAGGACATGGAGTTGCCCTGTGAGCTCGACATGGGCGACGACCCTGACGAGTCCGACCTTCGAGGGTGGTGCATCGGCTTCATGGAAGGCGTTTTCATGCGGGAAGCCGTCTGGTTCGAGGAGGCCGAGGAGGAAGTCAGCGAGCTCTTGTTACCGATCATGGTCGGCTCAGGCCTGTTCGACGAGCAGCCAGAGTTCAGCGACATCGCGGCCGACCCGGCGCTGGTCGACGAGATGGTTTCGCAGATCCCAGAAATCCTCACGGCCCTCTATCTGATCTGCCACGCCCCTGAAGAGAAACCCGCGCTGCTCAAGCCTCGTCGTCACTGACCGAGCCGCGCCTTGACTCCTCGCGCCCAGTATCGCAACCCGGTCCTGCGGTATGCGCTACTGGGCATAGGCTGGCTAAGCGTAGCCTTGGGCGTGATCGGCATCTTCCTTCCCGTGCTGCCAACCACGCCTTTCCTTCTGTTGGCGGCGGCGTGCTTCGCACGCAGTTCGCAGCGATTCTACGACTGGCTCGTTGGCCACCCGCGCCTTGGTCCCTGGTTTCGTGACTACCTCGACGGCAAAGGTATTCCGCTCAAGGGCAAGGTTTACGCGATCAGCCTGATGTGGCTCAGCATTGGTGTGTCGTGCTGGCTGGTCCCGTTGATCTGGGCTCGGGTTGGCATGCTCACCAGCGCGACGCTCGTGACCCTGTACATCCTGCGCCTCAAGACGCTGCCTAACCGCTGAGCTTCGTTTCTTTACGTCGAATGGTTGCGCCGGTAAGTGGCCTCGCCCATCGCTTGGATCTGGCTTTCAATGAGGGCGTCGAACGGGCGCAACAGCGCATCGAAGCGCCCGTCCCCCTCAAGCGCATTCAACGCCACCACGATGGACTCCAACGTCGACAGCGCCCCCGGCATCGGCGCCTTGCGCAGCCGATAGCGCGACACCAACCCCGGCGGGAGCGTGACACGCGGCAAGCTGGCGATTCCGGGATTCACGTGAAGAAGCTTGCGCGCCTTGCGCCAGGTTCCGTCCGGAACGATGAGCGTGAGCGGTCGAGCTGAACCAGCCAGCGACGCGACCGGCAGCGCGCCTTCTCCCGGAAAGAGCAATACAGGGTCTACCGTTGACTGGGGCAGCGCATCGAACTGTTCGCCCACGACCAGTTCGGCGTTGCGCAAACCCAGCGCAGCCAGGCGTCCGGTGTTGAGCGCATGGCTCACTTCGCTGGGATGTTGCAGGATGAGCACCCGGGTGCGACTGGTCAACGACGGAATCAGTGGGCACAGGCAGTGGCTGAGCGGTCGATGACAGCGTGAGCATTGCGGACGGGACATGACGACTCCTGGGCGGGCCGCGAAGTCTGCCATAACCGGCAAGCCTCCGCGCAGCGGCTATGCTGGAGCGATCCAACCTCGTCTGGAACGAATCATGATCACACTGCATCATCTGGAGAACTCTCGTTCTCACCGGGTGCTCTGGCTGCTGGAAGAGTTGCAGCTGCCCTATGAAATCAAGCGATACGCACGTGACGCCCGGACAATGCTTGCGCCGGACGACCTGAAAGCCGTCCACCCGCTGGGTAAGGCCCCGGTGATCACTGATGGGGACCTGTGCCTGGCCGAGTCCGGCGCCATCCTCGAGTACCTTGCCGAACGGTATGCCGAAGGGGCTCCTCTTGCACTGCCGGAGTCGGGCACACCCGAGCATCTGCGGCTGCGCTACTGGATGCATTACGCCGAAGGGTCAGCCATGCCACCCTTGCTGCTACGGCTCGTCTTCGACCGGGTCGCCAACGGGCCGATGCCCTTCTTTGTCCGCCCTGTCGCTCGCGCCATTGCGAGGGGTGCGAACCAGGCCTTCATCGGGCCGCAACTCAAGCTACACCTCGACTATATGGAGGGCGAGCTGGGCAAATCGGACTGGTTCGCCGGATCGACGTTCAGCATTGCCGATATTCAGATGAGCTTCCCTCTGGAGGCAGCCGAGGCACGCGCCGGCCTCGATGCAAGCCGGCCTCGCCTGAAAGGTTTCCTGAGCCGCATACGCGAACGGCCCGCTTACCAGCGGGCCGTTCAACATGGAGGACCTGTGATGACCGGACGGTAGCGCCTGGTCAGCGACGTGGACGGGCCGTCTTGTCGCGATGCGCCTCTACCCGAATGGGCTGCAAACGAGGCGATTCGACGAAGCCAAGCGCCACTGCCAGATTCCAGCACACACTATTGAGCCATGCTTTCATGGGCGAACCCTCCTGCTTGATAACGGGTCTAGGTGGAGCCATAGGGCTTCGGTTGGAGCATAACCCAAGAAATGCACGCCCGCCTGAGACAGCTGTTGCAACATGTTCGGCGCGAGGTGTCGTTCATCCGGCTCTATAAGGTGCGACACGACCCGTCACCAGGCGTTCACCGCGCGCCAGCGCCGATCGTCATTGGGTTGCACCCTGGCGCCTCCGATAGGGAAAGACGTCAATCACCTTGCCATCATTAATTGCTTGCTGAAGGCCTTTCCAATAATCGGCGTCGTAAAGCTCGCCGTGCAGCTTGGCAAATAGCCGGCGCAGGCGCATATCGGCGAATAAGAAGCGCGGAAACTCTTCAGGGAATACATCGTTCGGCCCGACCGAATACCAGGGTTCCGAGGAGAGTTCGTCCTCGGGGTAGCGCGCCTCGGGAATGTGGCGGAAATTGACCTCGGTGAGAAAGCAGATCTCGTCGTAGTCGTAAAACACCACACGTCCATGGCGGGTCACACCAAAGTTTTTCAGCAGCATGTCCCCGGGGAAAATGTTTGCGGCAGCCAGCTGCTTGATTGCCAGCCCATAGTCCTCCAGCGCCTCGAGCACCTGCTGCTCGCTGCCGTTTTCCACGTAGAGATTCAACGGCGTCATACGGCGTTCGGTCCAGCAGTGGCGCACCAACACCGTATCGCCCTGCACCTCGACCGTGGACGGCGCCACGTCCAGAAGCTCGGCCAGGCATTCTGGCTCGAATTTGGACACAGGGAAGCGGAAGTCTGCGAACTCTTGCGTATCGGCCATACGACCGACCCGGTCGACGCTCTTCACCAGCCGATACTTTTCTATGACGGTGGCGCGACTGACCGTCTTCGCATGGGAAAAGCGATCCTTGATGATCTTGAACACCGTATTGAAGCCCGGCAGCGTGAATACGCTCATCACCATGCCGCGTACGCCAGGCGCCATCACGAAGCGGTCGTCAGTGTTCGCCAGATGATCGATGAGCGCACGATAGAACTCAGATTTGCCGTGCTTGTAGAAACCGATTGAGGTGTATAGCTCGGCAATGTGCTTGCCGGGCAGGATGCGCTGCAGGAAACCAATGAACTCGGCCGGAATTGCCACCGCGACCATGAAGTACGAGCGGGTGAACGAGAAGATGATCGACACCTCGGCCTCGTCGGTGATCAGGCCGTCCACCTGGATGCCGACGCCCTCACGGTGCAACAGCGGAAACACCAGCGGCCACTGTTCGTCGCGGGTGTGGATGCGGCCCACCAGGTACGCGCCTTTGTTGCGATAGAGCACCGAAGTGAAGAGCTCAACGGTTAGCTCCGGGTCCTTGCAGACCCAGTCCGGCAATGCGGCCGCCAGTTGTGCTTCGAGCCGCTGGAGGTCATCGGCAAGATCCCCGTAGGGCACGTCGAAAGCGAAATCAGTCAGGATCTGCTGCAATACGCCGCGCAAGTCGCCGCCCGGCTGGTAGCGGCGGGTCTGCGCCATACGCTGGGCACGGCTGGCCGGGCGCGTGGTGTGGATGAACATGGTGTCGTCGCTGATGCAGTCATGGCTGAACAGCGTGCAGAAGATCGAGTTGTACCAGGTTTCCGACAGCTCATCGTCGAAGCGCGGATTGATCAGTTCGATGTACTCGGCCTTGACCCGCGGCCATCGATTGACGTCCAGCAGCATCTCGGACGCGAAGGCGGCGCGCAAGCCGTCAGCCGTCTCGCCCACTCTCTGCTCGTAGAGGTTGATCCTGGCGGCTGAAGCGCGCTGCGCATCCTGCCATCGCGCCTCTTCGAAACGCGACCTGGCGCCTTCGGTAATCAGCCTGAACCGCTCGCGATAATCATCGAATCCCTGAAGGATGTGCCGGGCAATGTCCACGTCTGGCGAGTGGTGCGCCATAGGGTTGCTCTCGCTGCGTTAAAGCGGCGAGCTTATCCAGAGGCAGAGGCCAATGAAAGTTGATCAGCCAAACGGGAGCTTTTGAAAGCGTATTTGGAGTTGTCAGCTCGCCTGGGCTGGCCAACACTCATCGCTTCTCTGCTGGAGCTCTACGATGAGCCCTCTCGACTTGCTGCGCCTGCTCAGCCTGGCCGCCATCTGGGGCGCCAGCTTCCTGTTCATGCGCATCATCGCGCCGGAACTCGGCACCTTTCCGACCGCTTTTTTCCGCGTACTGTTTGCCTGCCTCGGCCTGCTGCCCATCGTGTGGATCATGCGGCTGCGCTGGGATTTTCGCGGCAAGCTGAAGCTCTGCCTGATCCTGGGCGCGATCAACTCCGGCATTCCATTCGCACTGTACGCACTGGCAGCGCAGTTTCTTCCAACGGGGTATTCAGCGATTTTCAATGCAACGACACCCATGATGGGCGTGATAATCGGCGCCCTGTTCTTCGCCGAGACGATGACCGCTTCGAAATGGATCGGCGTGCTGGTTGGACTGACGGGTGTTGCGCTACTCACGCGCACCGGGCCGGTGGAGGTCGACCTGCAGCTCCAGATCGGCGCGTTCGCGTGCCTCGGTGCAACCGCCTGCTACGGCTTCGGCGGGTTTCTGACGCGCCGGTGGATCAACCAGCGGGGCGGCCTGACCAGCGAGCTGGTGGCCTTCGGAAGCCAAGTTGGCGCGGCGGTCGCTTTGCTGCCGCTGTTCGTCATCTCACTTTATGCGGCACCGCCGGTTTCATGGGGAGATGGGCGGGTGTGGCTCAGCCTGGCTGGGCTTGGCATCGGTTGCACCGCTTTCGCCTACCTTCTCTACTTTCGGCTGCTCGCCGATATCGGCCCGGTCCGTACCTTGACGGTGACCTTCATCATTCCGCCGTTTGGCGTGTTGTGGGGTGCACTGTTTCTAGGCGAACCACTGGACTGGGCGTACGCCTATGGTGGCGCGCTGATCGCTGTAGCACTCTGGCTCGTGCTGCGACAGGCGCCGCCCGCGATCGCAGCAGCGCAATCCCAACGCGGCTAGGCGAGGCAGGCGGCCGAAATCGGTGAGCGTTTCAGCCCGATGAACCTGCCCCGCGCAGCGCCTGTTACTGCTGCAGCTCCTGCTCGCCGAACAGGTCGGCAAACAACATGCTGGACAGGTAACGCTCGCCGGAGTCCGGCAGGATCACCACGATATTCTTGCCTTGCATCTCGGGTTTCTCGGCCAGGCGCACCGCGGCGGCCATGGCGGCACCGCAGGAGATCCCGCAGAGGATGCCCTCCTCGCGCATCAAGCGCAGGGCCATGGCCTTGGACTCCTCATCGTCGACCCGCTCGACCTGATCAACGATTGAAAGGTCCAGGTTTTTCGGCACGAAGCCTGCGCCGATGCCTTGGATCTTGTGCGGGCTCGGCTTGACCTCCTCGCCCGCCAGCGTCTGGCTGATCACCGGTGAGCTGACCGGCTCGACGGCCACGCTGAGGATTTGCTTGCCCTTGGTCTGCTTGATGTAGCGCGACACGCCGGTGATGGTGCCACCCGTGCCGACCCCGGCGACCAGCACGTCGATGTTGCCTTCGGTATCGTTCCAGATCTCCGGGCCCGTAGTTTTCTCATGGATAGCCGGGTTCGACGGGTTTTCGAACTGCTGCGGCATGAAATACTTCTCAGGATCAGACCCGGCGATTTCCGCTGCTTTTTCGATCGCCCCCTTCATCCCTTTGGCGGGTTCGGTAAGCACCAGCTCCGCACCAAGCGCCTTGAGTACCTTGCGCCGCTCAAGGCTCATCGAGGCCGGCATGGTCAACATCAGCTTGTAGCCGCGCGCAGCGGCGACGAAGGCAAGCCCGATGCCGGTATTGCCGGACGTAGGCTCGACCAGCGTCATGCCCGGCTTCAGGCGGCCGTTTTGCTCGGCGTCCCAGATCATCGCCGCCCCGATGCGGCACTTGACCGAATAGGCTGGGTTACGCCCTTCGATCTTGGCCATGATGCTGACGCCCTTTGGGCCCAGGCGATTGATCATGACCAGCGGCGTGTTTCCGATGGTTTGCGCGTTGTCAGCGAAGATGCGGCTCATGGCGGTGTCCCTGAGATGAAAAAACCAGATTCAAGAGCCTAAGCGCAGTCCAGGAAGCCGTCCAGCCGAACTCACCCGCCGCGATGCGGGTCCACCTTGGTACGCCCTTATCGATGACCTCAAACCCGCCAGGCTCACCATGAAGAAAAGCTTTCGCTTGCCGCTGTGGATACTGCTCGGCATCGCCCTTCTGCTGATCGTTGCGCACCTCGCGTTGCCGCATCTGGTGCTGAACTACCTGAACGACAAGATGGCCGACATGGGCGACTACCATGGCCGTATCGAAGACGTCGACTTGGCTTGGTGGCGCGGCGCCTACAGCCTCGACGGCGTTCACATAGAGAAAAAGCAAGAACCGGTACAGGCCCCACTGTTCACCGCCTCGTCCGTCGATATTGGCGTCAGCTGGCGCACGCTGTGGCGCGAGCGCGCCCTGGTCGGCGAGGTAATCCTCCATGAACCGCACCTGAATTTCGTCGACGACAACGAGCCGGACGAGGACCAGACCGGTGAAGGCGTCGACTGGCGCGAGCGAGTGAACGAGCTGGTGCCTTTCACCCTGAACGAGCTGCGGGTCGAGAACGGTCAGGTGTCATTTCGCAAGTTCGACGCCGATCCGCCTGTTCATCTCTATGCCAATGCCATAAACGCCAGCCTCTATAACCTCACCAACTCGGCGGACCAGGCCGATGGCCGCCGCGTCGCGACCTTCGAGGGCCAGGCACGCTTCTACAACCAGGCCCCCATCGAAGCCACGGCCCATTTCGACCCGTTCAGCGACTGGGAAGATTTCGATATCGACCTGCGCATGACCGGGCTGGACCTGACCAAACTGAACGACTTCAGCAATGCCTACGCCAACTTCGATTTCAAGGCGGGCACCGGGGACCTGGTCATGGAAGTAGAGGCAAACGACAGTCAGCTCGACGGGTATATCAAGCCGCTGCTGCACAATGTCGAGGTGTTCGACGTCGAGCAGGACATCAAAAACGAGGACAAGGGGTTCTTCCGCGGCATCTGGGAAGGCCTGGTCGGCGGCAGTGAAGACATCCTCAAGAACAAGAGCAAGGACCAGTTCGCCACCCGCGTCGAACTGTCCGGCAGCACCAAGGATACCGACGTGAGCCCGTTCCAGGCGTTTCTGGCGATCCTGCGTAACGGCTTCATCGAAGCCTTCTCGACTCGCTTCGAGCGGTCGATTTCCGAACAGGATAATTGAAAGGGAACGCTGCCAGACACGCTGCCCATTCAGTGACTGAATACCGCGCTCGCGTTCACAGCGCGGATTCCATCCCTTATAGTCGGCCGCTTGACCCTTCACGAAGCGCCTGCATTGCCAGGCCCACCAAGGAAACCCAGATGAAGTTCGAAGGCACCCGGTCCTACGTCGCCACCGACGACCTGAAGCTCGCCGTCAACGCTGCCATCACGCTGGAACGCCCTCTGCTGGTCAAGGGCGAACCGGGCACCGGCAAAACCATGCTGGCTGAACAGCTAGCCGAATCGTTCGGCGCCAAACTGATTACCTGGCACATCAAGTCCACCACCAAAGCGCACCAAGGCCTGTATGAGTACGATGCGGTTAGCCGGCTGCGCGATTCCCAGCTCGATTCGGACCGCGTCCACGATGTACGCAACTACATCAAGAAGGGCAAGCTCTGGGAGGCGTTCGAATCCGAGCAGCGTGTCATCCTGCTGATCGACGAGATCGACAAGGCGGACATCGAGTTCCCCAACGACTTGTTGCAGGAACTCGACAAGATGGAGTTCTACGTCTATGAGACCAATGAAACCATCAAGGCCCGACAGCGCCCGATCATCATCATCACCTCGAACAACGAAAAGGAATTGCCAGACGCGTTCCTGCGTCGCTGCTTTTTCCACTACATCGCTTTTCCGGACCGCGAGACGTTGCAGAAGATCGTCGACGTGCACTACCCAGACATCAAGAAAGAGCTCGTGGCCGAAGCCCTGGACGTATTCTTCGACGTGCGCAAGGTGCCGGGCCTGAAGAAGAAGCCGTCCACCAGCGAGCTGGTCGACTGGCTCAAGCTGTTGATGGCCGACAACATCGGAGAAGCCGTCCTGCGCGAGCGCGATCCCACGCGGGCCATTCCTCCGCTGGCCGGGGCGCTGGTGAAGAACGAGCAGGACGTGCAACTGCTTGAACGCCTGGCGTTCATGAGCCGTCGCGCCAATCGCTGACCGACGCCGGTTCACCCGAGCCGGCGGTGACCGAACGGGAGAAGTGACATGCAAACGCTTACCGGTAGTTGCCTGTGCGGCGTCGTGCGCTATCGCATCGACGCACCGATCGACGAGCTGACCCACTGCCACTGCAAGATGTGCCGCAAGGCACATGGCGCGGCGTTCGCCACTTATGCGAGCGTCCCGCTGGATGCATTTCACTTTCTCTCCGGCAAGGACCAGCTGGGCGTCTATCACTCGTCGGAGCACGTGACGCGCACGTTCTGCATCCGCTGCGGCTCCAACCTGCAATTCGTCAACAACCGCTCGCACGAGCTCGGCGTCGCCGCCGGCACGCTCGACTCCCCGTTGCCCGCCCCGTCCCAGGCGCACATCTTCGTGAAATCGAAGGCGGACTGGTATGCCATTCGCGACGGGCTGCCCGAGCACGACGAAGATCTCTAACCAAGGACTATGGGCGCCCTATGCCGGCGCCCGCGAGGTTTCATCATGCTGCTTGGCCTGTTCAATGAGATGCGCGCCGCCAAGGTGCCGGTATCGGTGCGCGAATTGCTCGACCTGATCAACGCGTTGAAACACAACGTCGTCTTCGCCGACATGGACGAGTTCTACTACCTCGCCCGGGCGATCCTGGTGAAGGACGAGCGCCACTTCGACAAGTTTGATCGTGCGTTCGGTGCCTATTTCAACGGGCTGGAAAGCCTGGATCGGCACATCGAGGCGTTAATTCCTGAGGAATGGCTGCGCAAGGAGTTCGAACGCTCGTTGAGCGACGAGGAGCGCGCGAAGATTGAATCACTCGGCGGGCTCGACAAGCTCATCGAGGAATTCAAGAAGCGCCTCGAGGAACAGAAAGGCAAGCATGCCGGCGGCAACAAGTGGATCGGCACTGGCGGCACCAGCCCCTTCGGCTCGGGCGGCTACAACCCCGAAGGGATCCGCATCGGTGACGCGGGCAAGCGCCAGGGCAAGGCGGTGAAAGTCTGGGATCAACGTGAGTACAAGAACCTCGACGACCAAGTCGAGCTCGGCACGCGCAATATCAAGGTGGCCCTGAGGCGCCTGCGAAAGTTTGCTCGCCAAGGCGCGCAGGATGAACTGGACCTGGACGGCACCATCGATCACACCGCACGTGACGGCGGGCTGCTCAACATCCAGATGCGGCCCGAACGGCGCAACGCGGTGAAGTTACTGATTCTGTTCGACATCGGCGGTTCGATGGATGCGCACGTGAAGGTCTGCGAGGAGCTCTTTTCGGCCTGCAAGACCGAGTTCAAGCATCTGGAGTATTTCTACTTCCACAACTTCATCTACGAGTCAGTGTGGAAGAACAATTTCCGCCGTACGTCCGAGCGCACCTCCACGCTGGATCTGCTGCACAAATACGGGCCGGACTATAAAGTCGTCTTTGTCGGGGACGCGGCGATGGCCCCGTATGAGATCACCCAGCCAGGCGGGAGCGTCGAGCACTGGAACGAAGAAGCCGGCTACGTCTGGATGCAACGCTTCATGGAAAAGTACAAGAAGCTTATCTGGATCAATCCATACCCCAAGGACACCTGGGGCTACACGGCATCCACGGGGATCGTCCGCGACCTGGTAGAGGACCGGATGTTCCCCCTGACCTTGAGCGGGCTCGAGGACGGCATGCGATTCCTCTCCAAGTGAGCCACTGGCCAAACGACTCAAGCCACCGCACTTACCGTTTCGGCGGTAACGAGTGGCCCGCTCGGCGCCGGCTCGACCGGCGCTGAGGAAACAAGGCCTGGCGTAGCAGCAGATAGATGCTCTCGACCAGCCAGGCCAACAACAGCGCGCACGCCAGCCCCCAGCCGATAGCATCCGGTCCCAGCAAAATCTGGAAATCGTAGCTTCGCCAGACCTGTTCGCGAATTTGCTCATCCGCACCGATCCATACGTGCCAGGCCCGAGCGAACCACGGCCCCTGCATGATCCGCCACTCTCGGTCGAGCAGGCGCGAGCGCTCGACCAGCCCGGCGACACTGCGCGCGTCGCTCTGAATCACCGGATCCTCGCTGGTGCGATAGTGCTCGACCAGCGCGTTGAGGTCACCCTGGAAGAAGCGACCCGCCGTCTCCTGGAATCCAACGAGCGCCTGCTGCGATTCCAGCCGACGCGCCTCGACATGGTTGCCATAGGCCTCGATGAAGCTCGGAACCTGGACGCCCACCAGCAGCCCCAGCGCAAACAGCGTCAACCGCAGGTAACTACGCAACATCACTGCACTTGCCCTTGCGCCACACATTCGCCGAGCCGCCACAGTGTCCACTCGCCCGGTTGGTGGGTGTGCCATTGCTCGTTATCGGTCAGGGGCTCGGTGGCCAGCACCGTCACCACGTCGTCCGGCGTAGTCTCGGCCTTGAAGTCGACGGTCAACTCGGCATCCTTCAGCTGCGCCGGACCGAAGGGCGCGCGTCGGGTGATCTGCGCGAGCTTCGTCGTGCAAAAACTGAACAGCCATTCGCCATTGCTCAACAGGCAATTGAAGACGCCCTTCGCGCGGTAACCCGCGCATGCCTCGAGCAAATGAGGCAGCAGGTCTTCGGCGGCGACCCGGTCAGGAAAGTTGTTGCGGATGCGGCTGAGCAAATCGCAGAAGGCTGCTTCACTGTCCGTATCCCCCACCGGGCGGTAGAACCCCGGCGCAGGGGCGAAGTCACTCAACTGCCCATTGTGGGCGAAGCACCAATGCTGGCCCCACAGCTCGCGCACGAAGGGATGCGTGTTGACCAGCGCGACCTTGCCCACGTTGGCATGACGGATATGGCCAATAACGACCTGGCTCTTGATCAGATAGTGCTGGACCATCTTCGCCACTTCCGATTCGCAACTCGCGACGGGATCCTGGAACAGCCGAAGCCCTCGGCCTTCGTAGAAAGCGATGCCCCAACCGTCCTTATGCGGCCCTGTGCGGCCGCCGCGCTGCATCAAGCCAGTAAAACTGAAGTGAATATCGGTGGGTACGTTGGCGCTCATGCCGAGCAGTTCACACATGTGATCTCTCCGATGGGTCATGCAACGTCCGCGCGGGCCTCGCTACAGGCGCGGCTCGGTCCGGGCCCGATAGCGATCGGCAGGAGCGTAGTGGTCCCGCTCGTCCTGTTCGTCCAGACGCTCGCGCAAGGTACGTGGATCTTCGCTCTCGCTCGCCTTCGCCTGGCTCTGGCGACGCTTTCGCTCGATCGGCCAGCGAACGGCGACGAATACGGCATAGAGCGCGAAGGCAATCAAACCATAAAGGGCTAGGTCGGCCGCGGCCCGCCAGACGTTATTGCCGACCTTGAACAACATATCGAGCGCGGTGATGGCCACCGCCGGCGCGAACAGTTCTTTGGCCGGATCGACGATCGTCGGGGTGAACAACAGCACCGCAACGATCAACCGGAGCGGCTCGCGCAGCCAGCGCCATAGCGGGCGTGTCATGCGGAACCAAACCAGCAGGCAACCCAGCGCAGCAATGCCGTACGCGGCCCAGGCGAGTGAATATTCGTTGGTCATTTCGAACATGGCGATCTCATGGCAGGCCGGCACGTCTTCCCGGCTTCGACACGCGGCATGATAGCAGCCCCGGGCCCGCGCACCGCGACCGAAACGATGTAATGCAAGCTGGTCACCGGGCGCGCAACGCCGTATAAACCTTGCAAAAAACGCCAAGCGCCCAATGCGTGCCAAGCAGCCATACTTGTCGTAAACGACACATCAGGAGATTCACCATGACCTACAAGCATATTCTGGTCGCCACTGACCTGAACGAAGAATGCCATCCGGTCGTAGCACGCGCCCAAGCGCTGGCGACGGCCAGCGGGGCGAAGCTGGCGCTGGTCCACGTCATCGAGCCGATGGCGATGGCTTTCGGCGGTGACGTCCCGATGGACCTTTCCATGCTGCAACAACAACAGTTCGACCAGGCTCGCGATCGCCTGGCGGTGTTTGCCGACCGCTATCCTGGCCTGACCGCCGAGCAACGTCACATTGCCTACGGCCAGCCGCGACAAGAGGTTCACCGTCTGGTCAGGGAGCAGGGTTGTGATCTGGTGGTTGTCGGCAGTCATGGCCGCCATGGCCTGGCCTTGCTCCTGGGCTCGACCGCCAACGACATCCTTCATGGCGCGCCATGCGACGTACTGGCAGTGCGCCTGAAGAAACCGGAATAACCCATCGCCTACAGCCTGGCAGCCGCTCCGGAGGCCAGGCTGGCTGCGCCATCGCGCCGCCGATGAGGTCGGGCGCATACGCCTAGTTGTACGGGCGCGATTCAGACGACCTCGACCCCCTCCCCCGCACTCATCACCATCGGCCGAATTTTCTGCAGCTGGGTTTCCAGCGAGTAGGTCAGGCTCGAGGCCATCGAGAAGAAGGTCAGAAAGGCCTTCAGGTTCGAATCACCGCGGCAGGTGTCATGGATGCGCTGCCAGAAGGCTTGGTTGACCAGTTGCAATTGCTGGAACGAGCGCACCAGGCCACGCAATTCCCAATCCGCATGCCGCCCTTCGCGCAAGTTGAAGTATTGCCGGGCCAGATAGAGTGACACCGCACGCAGCACGAACTCCTGGTTGCTGGCAAACGGCAGGTGCTGGTACGCCATGGGTTTGAGCCGGCCCAGAATCGGGCAAGCACTGGTCGCCATGATCACTCCGAGCAAGGCGCGCAGGCCTTCGTCCAGGCCGACCAGCTTGCTGTATTCGCGCTCGGGCGTACGCACCTCGACACGCGCTTTCTGTACCGCCGGGAGGCCCTGGAAATCTTCGATCACCCGGTGCAAATCCACCGCCGCCGGGCAGTGGCTGAAGCGATCCCGGCTCAACGGGCAGTTGCTGCACTGTTGGTGGTCCAGCCGCGTCCACTTTGGCGCGAGCCGGGCAGCCTCCTCGTCATAGCCTCGATCCGGCTCGATCCGGTAGCTGAACGCATGCTCGTCGTCGAGGACGATGCGGTATTCGATTGCCATCTAGTCTCCGTCCAAATACTGACAGATGTTGTGTATTGACCCAAGCCACGGACCTGCAGACGCAAGCCATTCTGCGTAATTGCATCCAGACGCTGTATGCGGCTCCGTGACACGGAGCCGGAAGATGTCAACCCTCCAGTTCCGCCCAGCGCTCGAGCAACTGATCGAGTGACTGCTGCAACGCCTCGAGCCGAGCTATCGTTTCGCTGGTCTGCGTCGCGGGCTGCTGATAGAAGTCCGGCTGCGCCATTTCTTCCTGCACCGCTGCGATTTGCTGCTCCGCCTCGTCGATCTTGGCGGGCAAGGCATCGAGCTCGCGTTGATCCTTGTAGCTGAGCTTCTTTCTCGCCGGTGCTGGCTCGTTGGCTGGCTGAGCCGACGTCTTGGCGGGCGCGGGCTCTGCCTGCTGCACGGCACCTTTATCCTCACGGGTATCGCCCACGCCCAGCAGCCGGATCGAACCGCCCTGCCGCAGCCAGTCCTGATAGCCGCCCACATATTCGCGCACGACCCCGTTACCCTCGAACACCAGCGTGCTGGTCACCACGTTATCGAGGAAGGCCCGATCGTGACTGACCATCAGCACCGTGCCCTGGAAACCCAACAGCACTTCTTCGAGCAACTCCAGGGTTTCGACGTCGAGGTCGTTGGTCGGCTCGTCCAGCACCAGCAGGTTCGCCGGCTTGCTGAACAGACGAGCCAGCAATAGACGTGCCCGCTCGCCTCCAGACAGCGCCTTGACAGGGGTGCGAGCACGTTGCGGGCTGAACAGGAAGTCGCCCAGATAGCTGAGTACGTGGCGGTTCTGCCCATCGATGGTGATGAAGTCACGCCCCTCGGCAACGTTGTCGATCACCGTTTTCTCGAGATCGAGCTGGTGACGCAATTGGTCGAAATACGCCACTTCCAACCGAGTGCCCGCTTCTACGCTTCCGCTGGTGGGTTGCAGATCGCCCAACAACAGCTTGAGCAAGGTGGTCTTGCCACTGCCGTTAGCACCCAGCAGGCCGACCCGGTCACCCCGTTGCAAGACCAGCGAGAAATCCCGGATCAACGGCTGGCCGCCCGGGTGTGCGAAGCCAGCGTGCTCGGCAACGATGACCTGCTTGCCGGACTTCTCTGCCGTCTCGATCTGAATGTTCGCCTTACCCTGCCGCTCTCGCCGCTCGCTCCGCTCGGCACGCAGCGCCTTCAACGCACGCACACGGCCCTCGTTACGGGTCCGCCGCGCCTTGATGCCTTGGCGAATCCACACTTCCTCCTGGGCGAGCTTCTTATCGAACAGCGCGTTGGCCGTCTCTTCGGCAGCCAGTTGCTGGTCTTTGTGGACGAGAAAGCTGGCGTAATCTCCGTTCCAGTCGATCAATCGCCCGCGGTCGAGTTCGAGGATGCGTGTGGCCAGGTTCTGCAGGAAGGCACGGTCGTGGGTAATGAACAAGACGGCGCCGTTGAAGCCGGTCAGCGCCTCCTCCAACCAGGCGATCGCGCCGATATCCAGATGGTTCGTGGGCTCGTCGAGCAGCAGCAGATCCGGCTCGGACACCAGCGCCTGGGCCAGCAGCACGCGGCGGCGCCAGCCACCGGAAAGCTCGGCAAGGGTCTTGTCGGCCGGCAGCTGAAGGCGGCTCAGCGTGCTGTCGACAAGCTGCTGCAAGCGCCACCCATCCTTCGCCTCGAGCGCTTGCTGTACATGCATGAGTTTTTCCAGGTCGGCATCACCCTGGATGTTCTGGCTTAGGTGGTGGTATTCGGCAAGCAGCTGGCCCACGCCGGACAGCCCTTCGGCAACCACATCGAATACCGTACGTTCGTCAGCGCGCGGCAACTCCTGAGGCAGCTCGCCGATCTTCAATCCCGGCGCACGCCAGATCTCACCGTCGTCGGGCAGCTGGCTGCCCTTGACCAGCGCCAGCATGCTGGATTTGCCAGTGCCGTTGCGGCCGATGATGCAGACCCGCTCACCCCGCGCAATCTGCCAGGACACGCCATCGAGCAGCGGATTGGCGCCATAGGCGAGGGACACATCGGTCAGTTTGAGCAGGGTCATGGCTACCTCCGGGAAACAGGGCGCGCATTCTAGCAGAGGCACGCCCTGCCCCGCGGTGTACCGACAGGTGCCCTTTTCCCTCTCAGGGGTGCGCTTCGGACGTGAAGAAGGGGTCGATAGGCTACGCTCGTCGGAAGATCGGCGTTGTTTGTTTCAAGAGCTTAATCCCCGTTTAACTTGGCTCTCCGCGCCAGCTAAGCTACCCACCGATCGATCTCTTTTCTCCCGCCCCCTGGAAGTATCATGCGCGGCCGTATCGCCAGTCTCTGTCTATCCGCTCTCTTCACAGCCGTAACCTTCGACACCTTTGCAGCCACCAGCCTGGACCAGCAACGTCAGTACTACGACGAAGCCAAGCGGGCGCTGGCCAAGGGTGACAGCGGTCCATATCGACGGTACGCCAGTGCGCTGCGCGATTATCCGCTCGAGCCCTACCTGGCCTACGACGAGTTGACGGCTCGCCTGAAGACCGCAAGCAACGCGGAAGTCGAGCGATTCCTGGCCGAGCACGGCGACCTTCCCCAGGCCAACTGGATGAAGTTGCGTTGGCTTCGGCTGCTGGCAGCACGCGGCGACTGGCAGCCCTTTGTTGCTCATTACGACTCGAAAATGAATTTCACCGAGCTGGATTGCCTATACGGCCAGTACCAGCTCGGCAGCGGCCAAACGCAGGCGGGTTATGCAACCGCCGAGCGCCTCTGGCTGGTCGGCAAGTCGCAGCACGAGGCCTGTGATGCCTTGTTCGATCGCTGGGAGGCGGCCGGACAGCTCACCGATCGCCTTCGCTGGCAGCGCGCCAAGCTGGCCGTCGAGGCTGGCAACTATGCCCTGGCGAAATACCTGATCAAGAGTGTGCCGGCTCTCAAGCGCGAAGGTGAGCTCATGCTCGACGTGGCGCAGAAGCCTCAGCTGCTGACACAACCCGATCGCTTCACCTCGACGGGTCCCGCAATGGCTGACGTTGTCTCCGTTGGCCTGCGCCGGCTCGCACGACAGGACCCGGAAAAAGCACTCGGCCTGCTGGACGTCTACGCTCGGCGCCACGCCTTCTCCAATGATGAGAAGGTCGCCATTGCCCGACAGATCGGCCTGACCCTGGCCAAACGCTTCGACCCGCGCGGGCTCAAGGTGATGGCCGAATATGATCCACAACTGCGTGACGACACGGTCAGCGAATGGCGTGCTCGCCTACTGTTACGCCTGGGACGCTGGAGCGAGGCCCATGAACTCACCCAGCGCTTTCCCGAAACGCTCGCCAACACGAACCGCTGGCGGTACTGGAAAGCACGCAGCCTCGAGCTGGCTCAACCGAACAGCGCACAGGCCGCGGCACTCTACAAACCCGTCGCCGGCGAGCGGGACTTCTATGGCTTCCTATCCGCCGACCGCATCCAGGCGCCCTACCGCCTGAACCATCAGCCGCTCGCGCTGGCTCCAGAGGTCATCCAGAAAGTCCGAAACACGCCCGGTATCCGTCGCGCCATGGAGTTTCATGCACGCGGGCAGATCGTCGATGGCCGTCGCGAGTGGTACCACGTCACTCGGCACTTCAACCGCGACGAAATGGTCGCACAGGCACGCCTGGCCTATGACATGCAGTGGTACTTCCCGGCAATCCGCACGATCAGCCAGGCACAGTACTGGGATGATCTGGATATCCGCTTCCCGATGGCGTACCGCAGCAGCCTGGTGAACGCGGCCCGGGCCCGTGAGATTCATCCGAGCTGGGTATTTGCCATCACCCGCCAGGAAAGCGCTTTCATGACGGACGCCCGCTCCGGTGTCGGTGCCAGCGGGCTGATGCAATTGATGCCCGCCACGGCGAAGGAAACTGCGCGCCGGTTTGACATCCCGCTATCGTCGCCACAGCAGGTGCTTAATCCGGACAAGAACATCCAGCTAGGCGCTGCGTACCTCAGCCAGATCTATGGACAGTTCAAGGGCAACCGAGTCTTGGCCTCGGCCGCCTACAACGCAGGGCCGGGGCGCGTGCGCCAGTGGCTCAAAGGCGCTCAGCACCTACCATTCGACGTCTGGGTGGAAAACATTCCGTTCGACGAAACGCGGCAGTACGTGCAAAACGTGCTGACCTACGCGGTGATCTACGGCCAGAAGCTCAACGCACCGCAGCCGCTGGTCGAGTGGCACGAACGCTATTTCGAGGGGCAGTGAGCGGCCGGTCGGGCGCCGGCAGGCTTGGTCTGCCGGCGCCCGACCGCGCTGTCAGTCGAGTATCTGCACCGGCATGCCCGGCGAAAGTTCGCCGGGACCTTCGGCGATGAGGTTCTGACCGAAGAAAACGCCACCTTCACCTTTGCGGTAGGTCATCAGCGTGGCCAAGGGCTCTCGATCGGGGCTACGGATGGCGGTGTCAGGATCGATGGTGGGGATGGCGCAACGGGCGCAGGGCTTAACCACGCGGAAGGTCATTTCGCCAATACGGATGCGGCGCCAGCCATCTTCGGCGTAGGGCTCGGCACCGTCCACGACCAGGTTCGGCCGAAAGCGCCGCATGTCGAGAGGCCTGCCGATACGTGCGCATAGGTCGTCCAGCGAGGCCTGGCCGATCAGGAGAAAGGGAAAGCCATCGCTAAAAGCCGTCAGGTTGCCGGGCTCGGCGTAGGCCGTGTCGACTTGTATCCCACGGCTGACAGGCAGGTAGACCAGTCTGGCTGCTTGCCCGAGCAGGCGCGTCAGCCAATCGGCGGCCGCATCACCCGCATCGGGTGCCTGTAACGACTCCCGCCAGATCGTCACGCCACGCAGGTTGCTGTCGGGGCTCGGAACCGGTACGTGCAACGTCTCCATTTCCGGCGCGCAGAGCTGCAGCCCATCCGTGCCAACCCAGCGCGCATCGAGCGTTGCCATATGCGGCAGCGCGCGCTGGGTCAGAAATTTGCCCGACTTGGCATCGACCGCCATCCAGCGGCGGTCACCAGCCAGACCGAGCGCATCGCATCGTGCAACTTCCAGGCTTTCGGCGGAACCCGACTTCAGCGGGTAGCGGTACAACGAGGTCAATTGCATGCGATATCTCGGTCGAGAGGGTCAGTGACGTTCGTCCCGCAGCAGGCGTTCGCGGATGACGTCGACGAGTTTCTCCGGTTGGAACTTGGAAAGGAAGTTGTCGCAGCCGACTTTCTGCACCATCGCCAGGTTGAAGCTGCCTGACAACGAGGTGTGGAGCACAACGTACAGGTCTCGCAGACGCGGATCGTTTCGGATCTCCGTAGTCAGCCGGTAGCCGTCCATTTCAGGCATTTCGGCATCGGTGAATACCATCAGCAGCCGATCGGTCAGTACATCGCCTGCCTCGGCCCAGGCTTTCAGTTTCCCGAGGCCTTTCATGCCGTCGCTGGCGGTATGCACCGTGATCCCGAGCTGCGTCAGGGTCTCGCGCAGTTGCGACAGGGCGACGGTGGAGTCGTCGACGCAGAGCACTTCCCGCCCACGAGCCCGCTCGAGCACAGGGTCCTGCAGCCGCTCGGGCGCAATACTGGTGTCATACGGGACGATCTCGGCGAGCACCTTTTCCACATCGATCACCTCAACGAGCTGATCGTCGACCTTGGTAATCGCGGTCAGGTAATGCTGGCGCCCGGCGGTCGCCGGTGGCGGCAGCACTTCCTCCCAGTTGAGGTTGAGGATGCGATCTACACCGCCGACGAGGAATGCCTGAATCGAACGGTTGTACTCGGTCACGATGATGGTACTGCGTTCGTCCGGAACGATAGGGCGCAGGCCGATCGCCCGCGACAGGTCGATAACCGGGAGCGTCTGGCCACGCAGGTTGACGACACCACACACCGAGTTGTGGCGATGCGGCATCAGCGTCATCTTCGGCAGCTGGACGACTTCCTGCACCTTGAACACGTTGATGGCAAATTTCTGCCGGCCGGACAGCCGGAACATGAGAATCTCCAGCCGGTTCTGCCCGACAAGACGGGTACGTTGATCGACTGAATCGAGAATGCCGGCCATAGCTGGCTCCTGGTGAATGCGGACTTACGGGCTATCGGCAGCGAGGCGCGGCGCTTTATCCACCTGCGCGATTATTTGTTCCGCATCATCCGGCCAATTACCGGCTAGCACAACGCCACTATGGCGACGGAACGGCTAATGCACTATCGCGCAACAATGGGCACTCAACCGGCAGATGCAGGCGAATGGCGGCCGGCCTGACTTCGAACCGCATGTGACGAGCGCCCGAGGGTTCGCCGTCGAGATTGATGTCGATGTGCTCCGGTGCGTCTGCTTCCAGCCAGGGTAGGCGCGCACTCACAGACACGGTCTTGATGCCGCGCAAACCGCCACTGAGAAGCGTGCCCAGAGTGCCGACCGCGTCGGTCGCCGCCGGCACGATGCAGACATCGAGCAAACCGTCGTCGATCATCGCGTCCGGGCATAGTGATTGGCCGCCGCCCGATTGCTTGCCATTGCCCACGCCCAGTGCAAGGAATTCGCCTTCCCAAGAAAAGTTGGGCCCGACGAACCGCCCCCATGCGGAAGTCATTTCGCTAAAGCGCGAAAGACCGGTGAGCAGGTAAGCACCGCCACCGAGCACCTTTTTCAGCTCTTCTGACGTGCTTGCCGTGACCTTGGAGCCAAAACCGCCAGTCGCCATGTTAAGGAAGGGTTCGCCGTTCATCAGCCCCACGTCAACCGCGACCGGCTCACGGTCCAGTAGCGTCAGAGCCTCGAACGGTTCCAGGGAAATATCAGCTGCATGGGCGAAGTCATTCGCCGTGCCGAGCGGCAACAGTGCCAGGCTCGCGTCGGCACCGCTGTCGATCAGTGCGTGGGCAACCTCTCGCAGGGTACCGTCCCCACCCCCTGCCACCAGGGTGGAATAGCCAGCCTTCAGCGCGTCCTGGACGATCCGCCGCGCATCACCCGGCTCCCAGGTCACCCTCACCGCCAGTTCATGCCCCAATGCCCGCCACTCGACGACCGCTGCGCGTACGTCGTCATTGAGTGCCTGCTTGCCATGCAAGACCAGCAATGCCCGGGATTTGCTCATGCCTTCGCTTCCCTTTCCATTAGTCGCTGATAGGACATGCTGGACCGCTTGAAAGTTGTCGAGCCCTCCAGCTTCCTAGCGCATACGGGAGTTAAGCCCACCCGTCAGACGGGTCCACCACCTGTCAGCCAGGCGCTACGCCAACGCGACGCGTTCTCAACAAATACGCGCATAAACCCTTTTATATCAACCAGTTATAGCCCGCAGTTAATCCTGACGACTCGGACACAAGTTTGTGCGTGCGTGATGAACTCATGACGTACCCGGCGGTCGGAGCACTTGTCCCGGTAGCGGTTGCAATAGCGGCCTGCCATCAGAACCCGCGGATAGCGGCGATCAAAACGAGTATTGAGCTAGTAATAGCCGAAGGAAGGAGCCTTGTATGCGCTTACAGTCCGTTGGAACCCTTGAGTACGCCCACCCCAGTTTCGTCGATTATTTTCTTGCTAGCGTTCGCCTGATCCACGGGCTTACCTCCGTCCTGCCAGGCGTGCTCCTGCTGTTGTTCCTGCCGTTGGACCTCCCGGCCGGGGGCGGTACCTTCAGCACCTTCCTCATGTTCTTCGGCGTGATCAGCGTCGTCATCTTCCAATCGGTTGGCATCTACAGCGAAGAAGTGTTCAGCACTTTGCTGCGTTTTCGCACGATGGCGGTGGCCTGGGCGGCGGCATTCAGCTTGCTGATTTTCATGCACCAGGGTCTGGGCATGTTCAGCTACCTCGAAGCCAAGCACCTGACCTTCTGGTTTGTCACCAGTACCGTCCTGTTCGGTGCGGAGCGCCTGATGATGCTCGCACTGTTCCGCCGCCTCATGGCCAAGGGCGTGTACCTGCAAAACGCTGTGATCCTCGGCGGAACGGACAATGGCATCCGCGTCGCCGAATACTTGGCGAATCACCGTGATATTCGCACTGGCGTGCTGGGCTTCATCGACGACCGCCTCGAACGCCTGCCCAAGACGCTCGCGGACCTGCCGCTACTGGGTAACACCCGTGATCTCGAGCAAATGATCCGCGAGGAGAAGGTCACCCAGGTTCTGGTCGCCCTGCCCTGGTTCGCCGACAGCCGCATCGGCCAGGTCATCAACGAACTGCGCAAGTTGCCGGTTAACGTGCTGCTGGTCCCTGACATGGTCGCATTCCGTCATGCCAACAAGCGCATCACCGAAGTGGGCGGCCTGCCCACCCTGATTGCATCCGACCTGCCGCTGCGTGGCTGGTCCCCAATGTTCAAGCGCATCGAGGACATCATCCTGTCGAGCCTGGCGCTACTCGCCGCAGCGCCCGTGATGCTGCTGCTGGCGCTCGCGATCAAACTGGATTCACCGGGCCCCGTGCTCTTCAAGCAGAAGCGCTATGGCTACAACAACCGCCTGATCGAGGTGTTCAAGTTCCGTTCCATGTACCACGAGCGTAGCGATGCGAATGCCGACCGCCAGACTACCCGTGACGATGACCGCATTACCCGTGTTGGGCGCTTCATTCGCAAGACGAGCCTAGACGAGCTGCCGCAGCTGCTGAACGTGTTTCTCGGCAGCATGTCGATGGTCGGCCCGCGTCCTCATGCCACTGCCACCAAGGCGGCAGGCGTCCTGTTCGAAGAAGCTGTGTCAGAGTATTCGGCTCGCCATCGGGTTAAGCCAGGCATTACCGGCTGGGCGCAGATCAACGGCTATCGCGGCGAGACGGACACACTCGAAAAGATCGAGAAGCGCGTGGAGTACGACCTCGACTATATCGAGCGCTGGTCCGTCTGGTTCGACATCTACATCCTCGCCCGGACCGTTCCCGCACTGCTGTTCAACAAGGACGTGTACTAGCTGCCCGCACGCATCACCCCATCGCGGCACTACGCCACATTCATGCGTTACGGCAGCTGGACGGAAGGAACTAATGAAGCAAGACAACCTCAGATTGGCGTTCCGCGACATCCTCGCCCACCCGCCCACGGCTACCGAGCGGCGAGGCTGAGCGATGTTCAAGAACATATTGATCGTCTGTGTAGGCAACGTCTGCCGAAGCCCCGCGGCTGAAGCATTGATGGCCCATAGGCTCCAAGGAAAAGGCCTGTCGATCAGCTCGGCGGGCATAGGTGCACTCGTAGGCAACCCAATGGACAAGACTGCACATGAAGTGCTGCAGGACAACGGCCTGCACCACACGAGCCATCGTGCTCGCCAGGTCGACAGCGAGATGCTGCACAACGCCGATTTAATCCTGGCGATGGAACAGAGCCACATAGCCCATATCCGCCAGATGGCGCCGGAAGTCCACGGCAAGACTTTCCTGATCGGCAAATGGCTCGACGACACGGAAATCCCCGATCCCTACCGTCAGTCCAAGCCCGCTTTCGAACATGTACACAGCCTTCTAACGCAGTCCGTCGAAAGCTGGCTCCCCTATCTGAAGTAAGAAGAAGGAACTTCAATGACCACCATGCCCAGACCTATCTACGAAACCAAAGAGGAGAAGGACATTGACCTCGCCCATCTCTTTGACACGTTCATCAACAATAGGGCGCTGATCCTTACCATTACAGGCTTCTTCGCTGCCCTCGGAGTCGCCTATGCGCTGTTGGCGACACCGGTTTACCTCGCCAGCTCGATGATTCAGATCGAGCCGAAGAGCGGCCTGCCAAGCCTGACCGATGTGGTTGGCAATGCACCGGCCGTATCGCCTGCGGAAACCGAAATTGCCTTGCTGAAATCGCGCGCGGTAGTCGGCGGCGCTGTCGAGGCGCTGAACCTGGACATCATTATCGAGCCCCACTTTTTTCCGATCATCGGCGGCTTCGTCTATCGCCGCTTCGAGCCGACTGAAGAAGGTGAACTAGGCTGGTATCCCGATGGCTTCGAGGCTTACGCGTGGGGCGGAGAGACGCTGCGGGTGACCCAGCTGATCGTGCCTGACAAGATGCACGGCGAAGAGCTGACCCTGGAAGCCGCAGAAAATAATGGGTTCATCCTGCGCGATCCGGATGGCGAAGTCGTTGCGCAGGGCACCGTCGGCGAGCCCGTCGAAACGCCAGACTACGGCATTACCGTCGCCGAATTGAACGCACGCCCAGGCACCACGTTCAGCGTGACGAAGAATCGCACCTATGCCACCACCGAGGACTACCAGCAGCGTCTCGCCGCGGGTGAACGCGGTAAGCAGTCGGGCATCGTCAACGTCACGCTCGAGGACACCGACCCTGAAAAGGCCGTCGTTGTGCTCGAAGAAGTCGCCCAGCGCTACGTCGAGCAGAACGTTGCACGCAACGCCGCCGAAGCGACCCAAAGCCTCGAGTTTCTCAGTGAGCAGGTGCCTGAAGTGCGCCGCAAACTCGACGCTGCCCAGACTGCGCTGAACGAATACCAGACTGGTAACCGCTCGGTGGACATCTCCGCCGAGACACAGTCTGTGCTGGACCGCATCGTCGACCTGGAAAAGCAAATCTCCGAGCAGAACCTCAAGCGCACCGAGATGGAGCGGCGATTCACCCGTCAGCATCCGAATTTCCAGGCACTGATGAACCAGATCAACCAACTGCAGCAGCAGAAGGCCGAGCTGGAAAAGCAAATCGGCACCCTGCCCTCGACCCAGCAGGAACTGCTTCGCCTGAACCGTGACGTGGAAGTTTCTTCCGAAACCTACGCGATGTTGCTGAACAAGACCCAGGAACTGGACATTATCCGTGCCGGCACCGTGGGCAACGTTCGCATCATCGACCACGCCGCAGCCGATATCGACAACCCGATCAAGCCGAACAAACCCCTGATCGTCATCGCGGCGACGCTACTCGGTGCGATCCTCGCTGTGGCCTTCGTCTACGTTCGCGAAGCACTCAAGCGCGGCGTCGAGAACCCTGAAGAAATCGAGCGCGTCGGTATCCCGGTTTACGCCGCCATCCCGTTCAGCGAGAAGCAGAGCGCGATCGAAAAGCGCCTGGCTAACTTCAAGCGCGACAAGAGCAACGCGTCGTACCTGCTGTCGATCAGCGACCCCGCGGATCTCGCCACCGAGGCCATGCGCAGCCTGCGTACCAGCCTGCACTTCGCGATGATCGAAGCGAAGAACAACATCCTCATGATCACCGGTCCGAGCCCGGCGGTGGGCAAGTCCTTCGTTACCAGTAACCTGGCGGCCGTCATCGCGCAGTCCGGCAAGAAGGTGTTGCTGGTCGACGCCGACATGCGCAAGGGTTACCTGCACAAGGTCATGCGTTGCCAGGCGGACAAGGGCCTGTCGGACATCCTCTCCGGCCGGATTACCCTGTTTGACGCAATCCAGAAGACGCAGATGAACAACCTGCACGTCATCACCCACGGCCAACTGCCGCCCAACCCCTCCGAGCTGCTGATGCACGAGAATTTCTCGCGCTTCGTCAAGGAGATCAGCGGCATGTACGACCTGGTCATCTTCGACACCCCGCCGATTCTCGCCGTGACCGACGCGGCACTGGTGGGCAGCCAAGCCGGCACCACGCTGATGGTCACCCGCTACGGGCTCAACGGCGTGAAGGAAATCGAGTTCGCCAAGCGGCGCCTGGAGCAGAACGGCTTGCTGGTCAAGGGCGTCATCTTCAACGCGGTGATTCGTAAGGCCTCGACGTACAGCGAATACGGCTACTACCAGTACGAATACCAGAGCAAATGATGCCTGCGCCCGACCGCCCAAGGCGCGTCGGGCCAGTCACCGACAGCCGAAGCGCCAGCCTATCAGGCTGTGTCCTTCGGCTGCCGCTGGCCGATCTGTCAGCGCAACCCGGCAGCGCGCGCTGCGCTCTGCCCCGCTTGCACGGGTAACCCAATGAATACGAACCGATACTCGCCTCTTCGCGCCGCGATGCGGCTCGCCGGCGCCATTGCCCTCGCGGCCTGCACGACAGTTGCAACCGCGCAGGATGATCAACAGCCGCGCGGCATCGATCTTGTAGGCATCAACCTGTCCGGCGCCAACTTCGCGCCTCACGTCAAGCCAGGCAAGCTGGGCACTCATTACTTCTTCCCAGAAAAGAAGCATTTTGCCTATTACGCCAAGAAAGGCATCCGGGTCATCCGTTTCCCATTCATCTGGGAGCGCCTGCAACATGATCTGGACATGGGCTTAAACTTCGACCACATCCGCATGCTGCGCAAGACGCTGGACATGGCCGCGCGCCACGACCAGAAGATCATCCTCGATATGCACAATTACGGCCGCTATAAGGATCAGCTCATCGGCTCGCCAGCGGTGCCCTACACGGCCTACGCTGACGTCTGGCGTAAGCTGGCCGAGGAATTCAAAGGCCACCCAGGCCTGTGGGGCTACGACATCATGAACGAGCCGCACTCGACCAAGGGGCTATGGCCCGGCGCGGCCCAGGCAGCCGTGGATGCCATCCGCGAAGTGGATGACCAGACGCCGATATTCATCGAAGGCGACCGCTGGGCAAGTGCCTTCCATTGGCGCCATGTCAACGAAGACCTCATCCTCGAAGACCCTGCCAACAACCTGATCTATGAAGCCCACCTGTATCTCGACAAGGATTTTTCCGGGCGCTACGCCGAGGACGAAACCGTCGACCCCATGCTTGGGGTAGAGCGCGCTCGCCCTTTCGTCGAATGGCTTCAGGCGCATGGTCTAAAGGGCTTCCTGGGCGAATACGGCGTGCCGGCACATTCAAGTTCGATGCTGGTTGCGATGGACGAACTGCTCGGTTACCTGAACGAGCACTGCATACCCAGTGCCTACTGGGCCGGCGGGCCGGGCTGGGGCAACTACGTCATGGCCATCGAACCCATCAAAGGCAAGGACCGGCCACAGATGGAGGTGCTGCAAAAGCACATTGCCAACTCGTGTAGCCAGCTCGGCCCGAAAGCCGATCGCTAGGGAACCAGTGCACCCAATGCCGCGCCTAACATCGCCGCCACTGCTTCAGACAAGCGGCCTGACCGGTCACGGCCGCGGGTCCGCCGGTGAGACTCTCGTCGGAAAAACCGCAACTTTTGAAAAAACCTCGGTTTTTTACGCAACCCACGCCAGCAAGGGCTGTCCAACCCCTCGTCCGGCCAAGGTGGCAGAACGAGAGACAGGCGCGCCGCGCTGGGTAGTGCCTTCCGCCCTCGTCGAATCTGGCCTGGTTTTACCTACCGGATCGACGGTCAGGAGCGCCGCACCCTGGACGAGAAGGCTTGAGCTGCAGGCACGTAGTTCTGGACAAAGGAAAAGCACCGAAGGATTCAGGTGATGACGACTATCAGCTCAAAACTCTTTTTTCTCCCGCTCACCGTGCTGGCGATCATCCTGCATTTTTCGGTGTTCGGAGACAGTACCCACAACCCCATCGGCTTCAAGTTTCTGAACGAAGCCTACCTGGCGGTGTGCCTGGGCTTCGCGGCGTTGCTCGTACTCGCCAGCGCCGAAGAAGCCTCACGCGAACTTCGAGTACTCATGTACTACGCGGTATACAGCATCTTCGTTTTCACGGTGCTGCCTGCCCTATTCGCCCACTTCACCTTTGGCCAGCCGATCATGTATGGCCTGATCGAAGAGCGGCGAATCCTCTTCACCTTTGGTTTCGTACCGCTGCTGTTGCTGTCGAAGCGCATCAGCACGCTGCAGTTCGAACGCGCCATTATCTATGCCGCCCTGGTTGCGGTGATTTTGTCTTGGGGCTTCAAGTTCGGCCTGGTGCCGGACCTGCGTGAGGAACAGACCGCGTGGGACCGCCCGGACCGCTCCTCCATCGGCCCCTTCCTGATCTGTTTTGCCTACTTCTACTCCATTCAGATCTGGTCGAACGGCAAGTCGCCGATCAATGGCGCTGCTCGGCAACGCAGCGTTTATATGATCATCGCCGCCATCCTTTTGCTGACGCTGGTATTCGCCACCCAAACGCGCCAGCTGATCGTGCTGTGCCTGGCCTTCACCCTGTTCTGCCTGCGGGCCAAGGCGGTCATTTGGGCCGCCTCGCTCTGCGTGCTGCTGTCGCCATTCTTCTTCTATCCCGCACTGCTGGAAATGTTCGGCATGAACCTTGAGTTCTATCAGGACAACTTCAAAGGCGGCGTCGAGGATGGGGTGCGTCCGTACACCATCGCCTCGGTGTTCAACCACCTCGACCTGGTCAACTGGCTGCCGAGCGGATCACTGTCATTGATGTGGCAGGACGGTTTCATTCCCTACTTTGGTGAGCATTTCTTCCTGTCGGACATCGGCATCATCGGCACCCTCTTCCGCTTCGGGTTCCTGACGTTCCTGCTGGTCCCGCTAACGCTCTATGTCTATCGGCGCATCGCATGGAATATCAATCCGCAGATGGGGTTCACCTATTCGGTGATGCTGGCCTTCTTCGTGATCTGGCCGCTGAACGGGCTATTCGAATACACCCAACCGGTCATCTGCATGCTTTTAGTGATCCACGCCCTGAGAGCACGTCATCTTCGCAGCAAGGAACGAGTCCATGAACGTCGCACTTATTCTCAACTACAGAGCTGCTACTGAGACCATCAGCTGCGCTGAGAGCCTGCTGGCCCACTGTCCGACGATCGATCACATCGTTGTGGTGGACAACGACTCCCAGGATGGCTCGGCAGCCATGCTCCAGCAGTGGCTGGACGACAAGGCCTACGCGAACGTGACCTTCCTGCCCAACCCGGAGAACAACGGGTACGCCGGCGGCAACAACTACGGCCTGCGCTGGGCGATGGAACATCTCGAGCCGACCTATTTCTGGGTGATCAACAACGACACCTACGTCGACAGCGATGCGTTCTCGCCGCTGCTTCAGGCCCTTAAGCAAAATGACCGACAGTTCGTAGGCTCGCTCGTGCTGAGCGCCGATACCGGCCGGCTGGAGTGCTATGGGGGTGGAAAGCTTTACCCGATCCTCGGTAAGGCCAGGCTGCTCGGCAAGAATCAGAGCCTGGAAGCCGCCCAGCAGGAAACGCACGCGCCGGACTACATCATGGGCTGCAGTCTCGCCTTCTCGGCGGCCCTCACCCGAGAGATCGGGCTAATGGACGAGGCGTACTTCATGTACTTCGAAGAGGTGGACTGGCAGTACCGCGCGCGGCGCCACGGCATCGCCAGCCAAGTCATTCCAGCCAGCCGCCTGTTCCATTACGGCTCCCTGAGCCTGGGCAGCCGCTCGGCGTTCTACCACTACTATCGCAACCGCGCGGCGACCCGCTTCAACAAGCGGTTCTACGGACCGGCGTTCGCGCTCACTTCAGCCTTTCTTCTGTCAGCGGTCACCACGCTCAAGGAATATCGGAATCCCACCTTGGCCTGGTCGGGTATCAAAGGCGCATTCAAGGGAGTAGCAATGAGTGTCAAGTGATACTACAGCGTTCGGAATCGACTTCTTTTCCGGTAGCAAACAGGCATTTCTGAATGGCTTACGAGAGGGCGTTAAGCAGCCGTTCTCGTTCGTCGTCACACCCAACGTCGATCACCTGTTGCAGATGGAGACCGACGGGCAATTGCGCGACGCCTACGCCAAGGCGCGTTGGCGGCTGTGCGACAGCCGCATCTTGCTGTCCCTGCTGGATCGACTGGGCGTACACCTTGCCGAGGCCATCCCGGGCAGTGACCTGACCCTCGACCTGCTCAAATGGGCCGATCGGGAACACCTGCGAATCGTCCTGATTGGCGGGCAGGAAAGCGAGGCCACGAAACTGCGGGCCATCTACCCCGGCATGACGCTCTACCACTACAACCCGCCGATGGGCTTCATCAAGAACCCGGACGAGGTGCAGCGTTGCTTGGAGTTCGTTCGCCAGAACCCGTCGGAACTTGTGCTCTATGCCGTCGGTACGCCGCGGGGTGAAGTGCTGGCTGCCGCGACCCAGCCGCACGAACGAACGGGCATCGGTTTCTCCATCGGTGCCTCGATCTCGTTCGCAACCGGGACCATCAAGCGCGCACCGAAATGGATGCGTGAGTGCAAGCTCGAGTGGCTGCATCGCATGTGCATGGAACCCAAGCGGCTAGCCAAGCGATACCTCGCCGATGCGCTCTACATCGTACCGGCATATCTACGGGAAAAGAGCCAGCGGCAAAAGGCTACCCCAACCAAACAGGAATCCTGACCATGGCGAGCGCCTGGCGAGAAACCTGACGGATGAGCTGCACCGCGCTAGCGGTGCAAAACGAAACCACCCTTCAATCACAGGAATACAGGGAAGACCATGAAAGCGATCATCACAGGCATTACGGGACAAGACGGCGCTTATCTGGCCGAGCTGCTGCTTGAAAAAGGCTACACCGTCTACGGCACCTTCCGCCGCACCAGCTCGGTGAACTTCTGGCGCATCGAAGAACTCGGGATCGACAAGCACCCGAACCTGCATCTGGTCGAATACGACCTGACCGACCTCTCGTCGAGCATCCGCCTGATCGAGACGACCGAGGCCACCGAAGTCTACAACCTGGCGGCGCAGAGCTTCGTGGGCGTCTCCTTCGAACAGCCATTGACCACACTGGACATCACCGGCGCGGGCGCGGTGAACCTGCTCGAAGCCATCCGTATCGTCAACCCGAAGATTCGCTATTACCAGGCTTCCACCTCCGAGATGTTCGGCAAGGTGCAGGCGATTCCGCAGATCGAGACCACACCGTTCTACCCACGCAGCCCCTATGGCGTAGCCAAGCTGTACGCGCACTGGATGACCATCAACTACCGCGAGTCCTACGACATCTTTGGCAGCAGCGGCATCCTTTTCAACCATGAGTCGCCGCTGCGTGGCCGCGAGTTCGTGACCCGCAAGATCACCGACTCGGTCGCCAAGATCAAACTTGGCCAACTGGACGTGCTCGAGCTCGGCAACATCGACGCCAAGCGTGATTGGGGCTTCGCCAAGGAATATGTCGAGGGCATGTGGCGCATGCTGCAAGCCGATGAGCCGGACGTGTTCGTGCTGGCGACCAACCGCACGGAAACCGTTCGCGACTTCGTCACCCTTGCGTTCCGCGCGGTAGACGTCGACCTGGCCTGGGAAGGGGCTGGCGATCAGGAAATGGCGATCGACGCCGCGACCGGCAAGGTGGTGATGCGCGTCAATCCTAAGTTCTACCGCCCGGCAGAGGTCGACCTGCTGATCGGCAATCCACAAAAAGCCAAGGAAAAGCTCGGCTGGGAGCCGAAAACGTCGCTCGAGCAGCTGTGCCGCATGATGGTCGACGCGGACCTGCGCCGTAACCAACAGGGTTTTTCGTTCTGATCAGTCGGTGGTGCCGCGTCTAGAAGGCACCACCCTGGAGGTCGCCGGCTCCGCACGCCCCTCGCGTGCGAGGCCGGTTCACCTCGCCAGGCAGAAGCCGAGCCGACCTACCGGCTTGGCCGACGCCGGAACCGAAAACCTCATCCTGTTGAGAACATCATGCTGAAAGTGCTGATTACGGGCATCACCGGTTTTACCGGCCGTTACATGGCAGAAGAACTGGCGGCACGTGGCTATGAGGTGCATGGCCTAAGCTACCGGCAGCCCAAAGGCGAACTGCCAGCGGGCATCTCGGCGATCCATTGTTGCTCGCTGAACGACGGCGAAACGCTGCGTTCGCTGCTGGCCGACATCCGACCGTCCTACGTGGTCCATCTGGCCGCAGTGTCCTTCGTCGCCTTTTCCGATGCGGACGCGATCTACCAAGCGAACCTCCTGGGCACTCGCCATCTTCTCGAAGCGTTGCGTAGCACCGCGTCAGACCTACGTGCCGTGCTGCTCGCCAGCAGCGCCAATGTGTACGGCAACGCCACCGAGGGCGTGCTCGACGAGTCCACGGCCCTGGCGCCCGCCAACGACTATGCCGTCAGCAAGGTCGCCATGGAATACCTGGCCAAGCTGTACGCCGGCCGGCTGCCGCTGATCATCACGCGGCCTTTCAACTACACAGGCATCGGCCAGGCCGAGCAGTTTCTAATACCCAAGATCGTCGCGCACACGCGACGCAAGGCTGCGGTCATCGAGCTAGGTAACCTCGACATCGCGCGGGATTTCTGTGACGTCCGCCAGGTCGTGCAGGCCTACCGGCGGCTGCTCGAGACACCGGCAGCCATTGGTGAAACCGTCAATATCTGCTCAGGGTCGGCCTATACGCTGGAGTACGTCCTGCAGCATGCAGCAGCCATTTCCGGCCATCGGATGGAGGTTCAGGTCAACCCCGCGTTCGTGCGGAGCTCGGACGTCAAGAACCTCTTCGGCAGCAAGGCCAAGCTGACCACGCTCATTGGCGATCTCTCGCCGATCGAACTTCGCGACACCTTGCGCTGGATGATCGAAGCGCCGCCGCAAACCCTGCAGTAACAGACCGCTGTAAGGCTCCTGCCTCCGCCCCCTGCTCACTTGCCTTTCTTTATCTGCCCATGCGCTCGGAACGAGTGCAGGAAGAAGCGCCCGTGCCAGAGCAGCTGCGCATGAGTCCATCGAAACCTGTGAAGCATTCGTGATCATCGTCGTGAACCGGAAAGGAACGAAGCGGTCTATGGCTACTGTGAGCGAAACAGGCCCTTCGGTACGTTTCGCGCCCGCAAGCGAAGAGGTAGTCACGGCCCACGGCCAACGCTGCCCTTCCTTTGGTCCAAAGTGATTCCAGCCGTTTCACTTCGTGAAAAACAACTATTCCGTCAAGGATGAAGCCCCCATGAAACCATTATTTGCTCTCGCGTTCTCCTCGGTGCTGGTGTTGCAGGGATGCGTTTTCGCACCCGGCCAGCATCTCGATCCGGACGTCTTCAAGGATGGCTCGGAAATGGAAGATGGCACCGTTCAACTGCGGCGCATCACGCCAGACATGCTCAAAGGCGAACTGTCTTCGGACATGGGTACGTCGAGCAAGCAGGAGTTGCTGGATTACAAGCCCGAGGCTTACCGCATCGGCGCGAACGACCTGCTCTATATCACCGTCTGGGATCACCCCGAGCTAACGGCACCGTCCGGCCCGCAGCAGCAAATCGACGCGAACGGTCGACTGGTCCGCCCTGATGGCACCCTGTTCTACCCCTACATCGGCAATGTCCAGGCCGCCGGTCGCACCATCGAAGAACTGCGTACGGAGATCGCCCGCCGTCTCGCCAATTACGTCGACAGCCCACAAGTCGATGTCAGCCTGCTGCGCTTTGGCAGCCAGCGCGTCGTACTCTCAGGAGCGTTCACTACCGCCGGCGAAGTACCGGTCACCACCGCCCCGATGACCATCGTCCAGGCGATTGGCCAAGCTGGCGTGGATACCGACACCGCTGACCTTTCCGGCCTGATGCTCAAGCGCGATGGCCGCGAGTACATGATCAACCTCGACGACCTGAACCGCCCGGATTCCTGGCTGCACCAGGTCTACCTGAAGGACGGGGACCAGCTGCACCTGCCCTACAACGATCAGAAGAAGATCTACGTACTGGGTGAAGTCACCCAGCCGCAGGCACTGAGCTTCAAGACAACCAGCTACAACCTGATGGACGCCATCGGCACGGCGGGCGGAATTCGCCAGGAAACGGCCGACGCCGAAGCCGTCTACGTCATTCGCGGTGCGGAGAACATTGCTACCGAGAAGGCCACGGTCTTCCAGCTCAATGCCAAGTCCCCGACTGCCTTCGCGCTGGCCAAGAGCTTCCCGCTCCAGCCGCAAGACGTGGTGTTCGTAGGGCCTGCCGGAATCACCCGCTGGAACCGTTTCATCAGCCAGCTGCTGCCGTCCGCCTCCGTGGTTGGGGTTGGCGCAGCCTTCAACCGCTGATGACCATGCCGGCCTGAGTACCAGGCCGGTCGCAAAACCGCAGCATGCCTAGCGCAGCTGCGGTTTTTTCGTTTCTGGGCTGGGTCGAGGCAGCACGATGCGGCCGTTCACTCCGTTGGAATATCGGGCTCGCTCTTGAACAGACCGAGGTTTTCGTCGGTGAGGCCGGCATCGTCCGGATCGGACATAGGCGTATCGTCGATGCGCGCCCCGTCTGGGTCGCCCGGAAGCGATGCCCCCGCGTCAGGATCGTTGGCCGCTTGCAACGCCAGTGATGCGATGGATGTCAGTTCGTCACGCATGATTCACCTCTCGACCAGGCCCCGATGGCCCTTCCACTTAGGACCGCGCACACGCACTCAAGGCGTTGACCATCGGTCCGCAAGCGGCTGGTCAGCACTTTTGCGGACCAAGGACCCAGCTGCAACGCAGCGATTACGAAGCGCAAAGCCGACTGGTTAACACTTTCCCAGCCTGGCAAGCCGACGGACGGTGACAGTCGCCTACAGCCAACGCATCATGCCCAGGATCGCCCGTGGCCCGTCACCCCAGGATCCTGATCCCCCGCATGGCTCGTAACGCCCCCTCACATTCGCTAGATTTTGCCGGCCTGACCTCGCCCGGACAAAAGCGCGATCACAACGAGGATGCGCTGCTCTGCTGCCCACCATTGGGCCTCTGGGCAGTGGCCGATGGCATGGGCGGCCACCAGTTCGGCGAAGTAGCCAGCGCCCTCGCGCTGCAGACGCTAGAGCGCGCTATCGCGGACGGCGCTGAGTTGCAAGCAGCGGTGCACGCCGCGCATCACGCGGTACGCACTGCCGCACCCCGGCCAGGCATGGGCACCACAATCGTCACCACCTTGTTCAACGGCGCTGATTTCCAGCTTGCCTGGGTTGGCGACAGCCGCGCCTATCGGATCAACGCTGAGGGCATCGTTGCACTCAGCCGGGATCACAGCTGGGTTCAGGCAATGATCGATGCGGGTGAATTGAGTCCTGACGACGCGGCTCGCCACAGTCGGCGAAACGTGATTCTGCAATGTCTGGGGCGTGACGAGACGCCGGAAGTCGGCCTGCTCTCTGCCACGCTGCACCCCGGTGAGCTGCTGCTCTTGTGCAGTGACGGACTGACCGGCGAGCTGACGGACGCCGATATTCACCAGCAGTGCACCGAGGCCGATACGCTCGAACAGCTGGTCGACCGGCTTATCGCTGTGGCCAACGCCCGGGGTGGGCGGGACAACATCACCTGCATCGTACTCGGCCGTACCCTGGCGGACCCGTCCGCTCTAACGCTTGGGCAGCGAGTGCTGCACCTGCTGTCCAAAACCCTCAAGTCTTTGGTAGGCCGCGCGTCATGACCGATCGGATGTTGGAAGTACCCGGCTATCGCCTGCACAAGCGCCTGGGCAAAGGTGGGATGGCCGAGGTCTATCTCGCGACCCAGCTGTCGCTCGACCGTGAGGTCGCGCTGAAAATTTTGCTGGCGACCAATGACGAGGCCTTTGTCGAACGCTTCATTCAAGAGGGCCATATCGTCGCCTCGCTGCGCCACCCCTCGATCATCACCATCCATGACATCGGCCAGATTGCCGACGGCCGTCATTACCTGGCCATGGAATACATCGGCGGCGGCGACCTGGCCCAGCATCGCGGCACCGTCCTGTCACCCTCACGTGCGCTGGATATCGTCCGCCAGCTTGCCGGAGGGCTGGCGGTGGTTCACGACAACGGCCTGGTGCACCGCGACGTCAAGCCTGCAAACGTGCTGTTTCGCGATGACGGTAGCGTCGTGTTGACCGACTTCGGCGTCGCCAAGGCAGTGG
This sequence comes from Pseudomonas sp. SA195, assembly GCF_054131565.1. Lineage (NCBI taxonomy): Bacteria > Pseudomonadati > Pseudomonadota > Gammaproteobacteria > Pseudomonadales > Pseudomonadaceae > Pseudomonas > Pseudomonas sp. SA195. The sequence goes on from NZ_CP096392.1 coordinate 2,784,386, forward strand.
AGCTGGACAACGAACTGACGCACTTCGGCATCGCCGTAGGCAGCCCCGCCTACAGCAGCCCTGAGCAGGCGCAGTGCCAGACGCTGGACGCACGAAGCGACATCTACAGCCTTGGCGTCATCCTTGCCGAGATGCTGCTCGGCACCAACGTCTTTCGCGCGGCCAGTTATCCACAAACGGTGCTCAATCACCTGCAGCTTCCGCCGCCTGACCTGCCGCCCGCCCTGGCGGATTACCAGACGCTGATCAATCGCATGTTGGCCAAACGTCCGGAAGGCCGCTTCGCCAATTGCCGCGAATTGCTCGATGCCATCGACACGCTCACCGAGCCGGACATGGACATGACCCGCATCGCCCCGGCGCTCGATCTGGGCGTGGAGGCCCGGCCAGCCCCACGCCAGCGCAAATGGCGCTGGGTGATCGCGACAGCCTTGGTGTTGCTCATCGCCGCGCTGGGCATCGGCGGGCATCAGTGGTATCGACATCAACAGATCGAGCAGTGGCTCGCACGGGCCGAAACACGCCTAGCCGAAGGCAGCCTGACAAGCCCGGCCGATGACAATGCCGACCACTATTTCCGACAGGCCCTGCGCCTGGATGACGATAACGCCCAGGCGCTGGACGGACTGCGCCGGGTACTCGAGGCCCGCATCGATGGGTTCCTCGCACTCGCCGCGCAACGACTTGCCGACGACCAGCTGCTGCAGCCCAGCGAGGATAGCGCCGTCCACTATTACCGCCAGGTGCTGGGCTGGGTGCCGGATCACCCTGACGCGTTGGCGGGCATCCAGCAGGTATTGCAACGCTACGCGGCGCTGAGCGAGGCCGCATTCGATCGACGCGAATACGCGCTGGCGCTCGAATATGTCCAGCAAGGGCTCGAGGTCGCCCCGGAAGATGCGACGCTGCTGGCGATGCGTGACGACCATCCACGGCGCGTCGCCAGCGCTCGCGCCGCCCGTGCCGCCCGCTCGCCCAGCCGTTCGCAGGCTACCGTCGCGCCCCGCACAGCCCCCTCGACAAACTCCAACACCCAGGCCACCGCCAACCCGGTCAAGCGGCTCTGGAATCGATTGTTTAAATAATGACCGGCGAGCCTTGCCGACAGGCGAGGCATGGTCCTTCAGTGCATAGGTAAAGCCCCAGATGCTCAGGATTCACTTCGTTGACAACCGCCAAGCGCCCGTCTGGCTAGCGGATGAGCGGTTCACCCTCGGCACGGATGCCAGTAACGACCTGGTACTCAAGGATGCAGACGTAGGCCCGTTTCACGCCGAACTGCACCAGGCGAATCGCTTCTACTACCTCAGCGACCTGGGCACTCCAGGCGGCACCTTCGTCAACGAGGAACGCATCGGCGAGCGCTACCAGATCCGCTCCGGCGACCGCGTACGCCTGGGTTCGGTGGAATTGCAGATCATCGACCCCGCCAAGGCCGGCGCCCGGGCCGGCCAGGCGCCGCGCTGGCTGCTGCAGGTGCTGCAAGGCGAGAACCAGAGGCACAAGTACCACATCACTGGCTCGATGACCTTCGGCCGGTCCGTCAAGTGCGAACTGTGCTTCAGCGACCCCGAACTGTCGCGCCGGCATGCGGAATTTTTTCTCAAGGGCGATGTGCTGGAGGTCAAGGACCTGGCCTCGGCCAACGGACTCAAGGTCAACCACGAGCGCGTCACTACGGCAGTCCTGCAACCGGGCGATCAGGTCCAGCTCGGCAGTACCACGCTGCTGGTGATCGGCCCGAAGGTTGCGGTCGCCGAGCAGGTCGACGAAGACGCTACCGTCTTCATGCGTGCCTCGGAGCTGCCTCCCGTCGCGACGCCCGCACCGGCTCAGAAAACGCCTGCGCCACGTCCATCGAGCCCTAACCCGCTCAAGCCAGCCGCAGCTGCTGCGCCCGTGCGCCCCCAGGCGAGCGAGCCCCGGCGCTATCGAATGTTACTGGTGTTGCTGGGCGTCGCCGTAGCCGTCGCGATCGCCGGGCATTTTCTGTAAATGATTTAGCGCTGCCCGGCCAGCCGTTGCGGGTGCCCGAGGAGGTAGCCCTGCGCCTTGATTACATTGAGCTGGCGAAGCACTGCCAGCTCGTTTTCGGTCTCCACGCCTTCGGCGATGATCTTGCACCCCGTCTCTTCGGCAAACCGGATCAGGGCGGCCGCCAGGGCCCGCGAGTGCGTGTCGGTATCTACGTTGGTGATCAGGCTGCGGTCCAGCTTGATCACGTCCGGTCGGAGTTTAAGGATGTGGCGGAAACTGGCGTAGCCGGCGCCCGCATCGTCCACGGCCAGGCGCAGGCCCCGGCGTCGTAAGGGTTCGAGCGTCGATGCGATCACCGCATAGTCGTCGATGGAGCTGTGCTCGGTGACCTCAAGCATCAGCCGCTCCAACGGATGGTTCGACAGCAGGCGGACCACGCTGCCGTCCAGGATCGCCGAAGGGCAAGCATTCAGTGACAGGTAGACGTTGTCGTCTACCAGGTCCAATCCCCGCAGCGCCTCTTCCAGCAAGGCGATCTCCAATTGCGAACGCAAACCTACCTGGCCGGCCTCGTCGAACCACTTGTCCGGTGAGCGGTAAGGTTCAGGATGGAAGCGCGCCAACGCCTCGTAGCCTACGACGCGCTGGTCGAGCAAATGCATGATCGGCTGATACAGCGTGTGATAGCTGCGTTCCGCCAATACCTGCGAAATGCGCGTCAACCGTTCCTCGAACACCTTCTCGCTGGCAGCGTGACGCTCTAGCAGCCGACCGGCGAATTGGGCGAAGAGATGCAGCGTGCTGACGTCATAGTCGCGCAGGGTATCGTCCGGCTCGGTGCTAAAGCAGCAGAAGGTCCCGTAGAGCGTCCCGTCGCTGAAGCGGATCGGCACGCTGAGGTGCGCCCCCACCGGCAGCTCGCGTGTGATAGGGAGCGACAGCGCCTCGCGCAGTTCGGTCGCGTCGCGAATCAGCGACGGCAACCGACCATCGACCACCCGCTGGCAATAGCTGTCCTCGAGCGGGCCGGCATCGCCCGGCTTGAGCGGCAGCGCACGAATCTGCCCCTCGATATAACGGAACACGCGTTGACCATCGCGAAACTGGCTGATGAACGCGACCTCCATGCGCAGGTGTGATTTCACCGAGCGCAACGCTTCAGACAACATTTCGCCTACGGATAGCTGGCTGGCATCGAGCCGAGCCAGGGCGGATACCGGATCACTGCCCAGGCTGGATAACAGGTTGGTGCGGGAGTCAGGCATTGGCACCTCCAGGCAAATCTCGCGCGCAATTCATCGCGCGGTTGCGAAGCGGTAGGAAGGTCCCCGTAGCCGGTTCAGAATAGACAGCCATGTTCTCGCCGTTGCACCGGCTGCACCGCGCTTTCGTGTCGCCATCGGAACCCATACAGGGGTCGACATCCGGATACATGGTCACCTCCTAACCAAGCTCGATGCTGTTGCGGCCGTTGGCCTTGGCCCGATACAGCGCACTGTCGGCCCGGTAGATCGCCTGATCCAACGACTCCTCGGCCTGCTTGAGCGTGGCGCCAAAGCTGATGGTCATGCTCAGGCTGATGTCATTGCACAGCAGCGGCGTGTCGACGATCGACTCCCTCGCCCGCTGGGCCAGCGCCGCCAGTTCTTCAGGCTGGTTGACCATCGCCAGTATCAGGAACTCCTCGCCTCCCAGGCGCACGAGAATGTCGTCGGCTCTCAGCGTGGCCTTGAGGCGGCGCGCCGCCTGCACGAGGGCCTGGTCACCTATCGCGTGGCCGTAGCGGTCATTGATCGGCTTGAAATGGTCGAGGTCACCGTACAGCACGGCGACCTTCATCTCGTTCACCCGCGCTGCTTTTTCAAGCACCTGACCGAAGTAGTCCAACCCCTGTCGGTTCCAGGTCTGGGTCAGCGGGTCGGTCATGCCGCGGTGGCGTTCCGCATCGAGCGTTTGGTAGAGGGTACGGATATGCGTGCTTTGCACGCGGTGCAGCACATGCCATTCGGCCAGCGAGGCCAAGTCGACAAGCATGCCGCGCTCGGTATCGGTCAATTGCCGCGGTTCGGGATGCAGCAGGCACAAGGTCCCAATTGGAAAACCGTTCACGCGGATCGGATGCCCGGCATACAAGCGTATGTAGGGGGGCGCGGTGACCAGGGGATTGGACAGGAAGCGAGGATCATCGAGCGTATCGGGCACCACCAATGAATGGCGCTGCAAGATGGTATGGCTGCAGAACGCGATGTCACGGGAGGTCTCGCTCAACGGCATGCCGGTCCGGGCCTTGAACCACTGCCGGTCCCGATCGATCAGGCTGATTAGCACCGTTTCCACGCCAAACGCCTTTCGGGCCACCCCGACCAGAGTGTCGAGGTACTCATCTGCTGCGGTGTCGAGCAAGTTCAGGCAATCGAGCGTGAACTGGCGCAGGGCTTCTTCGGGATGCGGCGGCGCAGTGATCATGGCGAAACTTCGTCAGGGAAACGATGCGGTCATGCCGAGCGAACGGCAAGCCGGCCTACGACAAATCTAGTTCAGGATTTCGCATCCTGCCCCTTTTCACCGTGCTAGAGCGGCCGTGGTCCTAGCAGCCATCAAAATGCGCTACATCGTCGGCGTGGTAGCCTGACATTGCCGGCCAACAAGTCGTGCGGTAATCGAACAGTTACGTCCGTTTATCGCCCAGGCGCGGTTGCGAGCGCTTCGCCGGATTGGTTTGATTGCCTTGGCTGACCGGCACGCCGATGCCGATCGACTTGATGCCGCGCCGGAAGCCGCCAGGCTTCGCGGCCCGACCACGACAAATACAACAACAAAGGATACGACCATGGCTAGTTTGCCCAAGGCCCTGCTGGCACTGGTTTCAGCCAGTTGCCTGAGCCTGTCCGCGTTCGCCCAGGAGGCGACCGTGACGCTCAAGGTTCATCATTTCCTCCCTGCGCACTCGTTGACCCAAGCCGACCTGCTCAAGCCATGGGCGGACGAAATCACCGAGGCCTCGGATGGGCGCATTCAGTTCCAGTTCTACCCCTCGATGCAGCTCGGCGGCACTCCGCCGCAACTGGCCGATCAGGTGCGTGACGGCGTTGCCGATATCGTCTGGACCCTGCCAGGCTACAACAGCGGTCGTTTCCCATTGATCTCTGTCTTCGAGCAGCCTTTCATGAGCCGTTCGGCCGAAGCCAGTAGCCAGGCGATGTGGGAGTTCGTCGAGAAACACGGGCAGAAGGAATTCGAGGGCATGCGCCTGCTCGCGACCCACACGACGGACGGCGCCTTGATCCATACCACCAAGAAGCCCATCACCAAGATGAGCGACTTCCGTGGCATGAAGATCCGCGCTGCCAACCGCACCTCGACCAAGCTCATATCGCTGCTCGGCGGCACGCCTGTCGCCATGCCCGTACCGCAGACGCCCGAAGCCCTGTCCAAAGGTGTCGTCAATGGCGCCATCCTGCCGTGGGATGTGGTGCCCGCACTCAAGCTGCACGAACTGGTTTCCCATCACACCGAAATGGCCGAAGGCCAGCCGGCGCTGATGTACACCGTGATGATCCTGGCGATGAACCCGGCGAGTTATGACAAGCTGCCCGATGACCTGAAAAAGATCATTGACGAGCACAGCGGCCTGACCCTGTCGCGTCGGGCCGGCCAGCTGTTTGATGACAAGGCCGTCGAGGGTGGGCACCGCCTGGCCGAGCAGCGAGGCAACACGATCCATCGCTTGTCTGCCGACGAGCAGCAAAAGTGGATGAAGGTTGCCGAGCGCCTGGATCAGGACTGGATCGAGGAAGTCGAGAGCAAGGGTTACGACAACGGCGCCGCCCTGCTCCAGGACGCCCGAGACCTGGTCAAGAAGTACAGCCAGTAATCTATCGAGGCCGCGCCGGGTTCTCCGGCGCGAAGCCCTGCGGAGATCCCCATGAGTGAACCCGTACTCCAGGCGCCTGCCGTGCCTGAAGGTGCGTTCGGCCGCGTGCTCGACCTGTTGTCGCGCCTGCTGGCCTTCGTCGGTGGCCTGTTGCTGGTCGCCATGACGCTGATGGCCACCTACAGCATCGCCATGCGCGCCCTGTTCGACGAGCCGCTGCTCGGCGACGTCGAGCTGGTGCAGATGGGCTGCGGCATCGCCATCGTCTTCTTCCTGCCGCTGTGCCAGTTGCGCCGGGGCAACGTCATTGTCGATGTCTTCACCCTGCATGCGCCCGAGGGCGTGCGCCGGGGTCTGGATGCGCTCGGCGGGGTGCTGATGGCACTGGCCGCCGCGCTCTTGGCCTGGCGCTCGGTGATCGGCACGCTCGATGCCTACGGCACCGGTGAGGAGTCGATCATCATGGGCTTGCCGATCTGGTGGTCGATGACCGCCTTTGCACCAGGCTTTGCGTTGTTGGCGGTGGTGGCGTTGTACACCGCCTGGAAGGATTTTCGTGGTGAGGGCAAGCCCGCATGAGCAGTGTTGAAATCGGCGGGCTGTTTCTCGCCATCCTTCTGGTTCTTCTGGTGGTGCGCATCCCGATCGCCATCGCCATGCTGCTGACGGGTGTCGGTGGCTACGTCGCGATCAGCGGCTGGGCGCCGCTATTGAGCTACCTGAAAACGGTTGCCTACGCGCGCTTCACGGTTTACGACCTGTCGGTGATTCCGCTGTTTCTGCTGATGGGCCAGTTCGCCTCGCGCGGCGGCCTTGCCAGCGGCCTGTTCCGCGCGGCGGCGGCGATGATAGGTCACTGGCGCGGCGGCCTCGCCATGTCGGCGGTCGGCTCCTGCGCGGCGTTCGGCGCGGTCTGCGGCTCGTCGATCGCCACCGCGGCGACCATGGGCCAAGTCGCCCTGCCGGAGCTGAAGAAGTACAACTACTCCGGCTCGCTGGCCGTCGGCTGCCTGGCCGCCGGCGGCACCCTGGGCATCCTCATCCCGCCGTCGGTGGTATTGGTGATCTACGCCATCCTCGCGCAGGAGAACATCTCGGCGCTGTTCATGGCCGCGTTCATTCCGGGGGTTCTCGCCGCCATCGGCTACATGATCGCCATTGCCGTCTACGTGCGGATGAACCCCGACGCCGGCCCCGCTCAACCCCGGATGACCTGGCGCCAGCGCCTGGCTGCGCAGCGCGGCGTGTGGCCGGTGTTCCTGATCTTCGTGCTGGTGCTCGGTGGCATCTACAGCGGCTGGTTCACCCCCACCGAGGCGGCGGCGATCGGCACCGTGGGCACCGGTTTCTTTGCCGTGGTGCTCGGCGGCATGCGCTGGGGCCAGTTCAAGGAGGTGCTCTACGGTACGGCGGTGACCACCGCGATGATCTTCATGATCCTGCTCGGCGCCGACATCATGAACGCTTTCCTCGCCCTCTCGCAGTTGCCGGTGGCGCTGGCCGAGGCCATTACCAACAGCGGCGTCGGGCCCTTCGTGGTGCTTGCCGGGATCCTGATCCTGTACCTGATCCTCGGCTGCGTGATGGACACCATGTCGATGATCCTGCTGACCATCCCGATCTTCTTCCCGCTGATCATGGGCCTGGATTTCTACGGCCTGGATCAGACCGAGAAGGCCATCTGGTTTGGCATCCTCGCCTTGATGGTGGTGGAGATCGGCATGATCACTCCGCCGGTGGGCATGAACGTCTACGTGATCAGCAGCATGGCCCGCGACGTGAGCCTGCGCGACGCCTTCCGCGGCGTGGTGCCCTTCCTGATCTCCGACGTGGTGCGCGTGGTGATCCTGGTGCTCTTCCCGTCCATCACGCTGTGCCTGGTGCGCTGGCTGAATTGATTACCGCACCCGCGGCTGCAACACGCCCGGCCTCGGCACCGTACCGCCGGCCGGGCACCTTCGACACCTTCACCAACAAAAAAGGAACAACAACAATGAAGCGTCCAACCCTCCAGCAACTGACCGCCCCGAGCCTGCTCGCCCTTGCCGTTGCCGCCGGCAGCGCGCCGCTGGCCCACGCCGAAGGCTTCGTCGACGGCACCAAGGCAAGCGTCACCGCGCGCAACTTCTACATCGGCCGTGAGTTCCGCGACGACGCGATCGACGACCGCTCCAAGGCCGAAGAGTGGACCCAGAGCTTCATCCTCAACGTCCAGTCCGGTTACACCCCGGGCCCGGTCGGCTTCGGTGTCGACGTGCTGGCGGGGCTTTCCGTCAAGCTCGACGGCGGCCGCGGCACCCGTGGTACCGGACTATTGCCAGTTCACGACGGCAACCGCCCGGCCGATGACTACGGCCGCTTCGGGGTCGCTGCCAAGGCCAAGTTCTCCAACACCGAGCTGAAGGTTGGCGAGATGATGCCGGTGCTGCCAATCCTGCGCTCGGACGACGGCCGCTCGCTGCCGCAGACGTTCCAGGGCGGCATGGTCACCTCCAAGGAGCTCGACGGCCTAACCCTCTACGGTGGCCAGTTCCGCCAGAACAGCCCGCGTGACGACGCCAGCATGGAAGACATGTCCCTGAACGGCGTTTCCAGCGCGACCTCCGACCGCTTCAACTTCCTTGGTGGCGAATACGCCTTCAACGACAAGCGCACCACCGTCGGCCTCTGGACTGCCGAACTAAAGGATGTCTACGAGCAGCAGTACGTGCAGCTACTGCACACCCAGCCGCTGGGCGACAACCTGGCCCTGACCGCCAACCTCGGCTACTTCCAGGGCGAGGACGACGGCAGCGCCCGCGCTGGCGAGCTGGACAACAAGACCTACTCCGGCCTGTTCGGCCTCAAGGCCGGCGGCAACACCTTTTACGTCGGCTTGCAGAAAGTCAGCGGCGATACTGGCTGGATGCGCGTCAACGGCACCAGCGGCGGCTCGCTGGCCAACGACAGTTTCAACAACAGCTACGACAACGCTGACGAGCGCTCCTGGCAGCTGCGCCACGACTACAACTTCGCCGCCGTCGGCATCCCCGGCCTGACCCTGATGAACCGCTACATCAGCGGTGACAACATCCGCACTGCAACCACAGACGATGGCGAAGAGTGGGGCCGCGAGACCGAACTGGCGTACACCATCCAGAACGGCCCGGCGAAGAACCTGAATATCAAGTGGCGTAACTCTAGCTTCCGCTCCGAGGTCAATACCCGCGACCTGGACGAAAACCGCCTGATCTTCAACTACCCGTTGTCGATCCTGTAAAACCGCGTCACTGCTGCTCCCTTCATACGCGCCCTCTCCTGCGCGTGATGCTCTTTTGGCCCGTCGATGACGGGCCTTTTTTATTCGAACGTCAACTTGAGGCCGGCGTAGAGCGTCCGGCCCGGGGCGGGTTCGTAGTAGCGACCGAAGTTGTCGTTGATGCGCAGGTTGTCGTAGTAATCGCGGTCGAAAAGATTGTCGATGCCGACGTACGGCTCCCAACGCTGGCCAGCGGCGTTCAGCCGCCAGCCGACTCGCGCATTGGCAACGGCATACCCAGCAACGCTGTTGTCATTGGCGTTGTCGGCATATTGCTGGTCGTGCGCGCTCAGGTTCAGCCGCGCGAACCAGGCCTCGCGGTCATATCCCACTTCAGCGAACAGGCTCTGGCGAGGGATGCCAGGGATACGGTTGCCACCAAAATTCTCGAACTGATCGAAGCGATAGTCGTTGTAGCTCCACGCGCCGGTCAGTTGCCAATACCGACCGAACAGCCATTGCGCGCTCAGCTCCACGCCATCGCGGCTGCTACGGCCGGCATTGGTATAGAAGGTGCGCCCGTCCACGACCGGCACCAGCTCATCCTCGATGCGCATGCTGTAAAGCACCGCCTCGTAGCGCAGCCCCGGCCATTCGCCCTTGAGGCCGATCTCCCGATTGGTCGCCTGTGCCGGTCCGAGGGATGGATTGAATCCGCCACCGGCCGGGTTGGCCAGCTCGTTGATGGTCGGTGTCTCGAACGAGGTGGCGTAACGCCCGTAAAGTACATGGTGCTCATCCAGTTGCCGGCTCAGGCCGAGGCTGTAGTTCCAATCATCCAAGGTGCGCCCGCCGGACTCGTCGGCATCGCCGTCACCGACGAAGCGGTCCTTGACCTCCAGGCGCACGCTGTCATAACGCAGCCCGGTGGTCAGCAGCCAGCCATAGCCGAACGACAGCTGGTTCTCGGCGAATACACCGCGGCTGTCTGCCGCTTCACGCTGGCGTTGCGTCAGGGCACCAGTGATGCCGCCTGGGAGGTTGTCATGCCGGCTGCGCTCGTCGCGCTGGCTTTCCAGGTCAAGGCCGACCGTCAGCGCATTCGGCAAGCCCGCCCATTCGCGGCGGAAGGTGTGCTGGGCGCCAATGCCCGCGAACCAGCGGTCATAGCTGGTCTGCCCGTTGGCTTGCAGCGGCAAGCTGTTGCCAAACTCGCGACGCCCGTAATAGCTGCGCAGCTGATAGGTGTCGTCCCCTGCGGCCTGGCCATCCCAGACGAGCGACAGGCGTTGCTGGCGAATCCACTCGTCCGAGTCGTATTGCAAGCTCTGCGGCCGCGCCTGGGAGCGGTCGTCACGAACCTGGGCCAGGGTCAACGCGCCCGGGTCTTCGGCGCGGTTATCGAGCGCGTGAAGGGTTGCGGACAACGTTCCGTGCTCACCGAGCCAGCGAACCTTGCCGGTCAGGTTGTTGGTTTCCGCCACGCCTTGTGGACGATAGCCCTCGAGCCGCGTACTGCTTACGGCCAGCAGCCCACCCAGCGCGCCAGCCGTGCCGCTGGTCTCGGCCCGAGCCCGCCGATAACCCAACTCGCCACCGGTGAGTTCCAATTGGGTGCGCGGCGTCGCGCTCGGCTGGCGGGTTTCAATGGACAGCACACCGCCCGCGGCGTTGCCGTGAATGGTCGACGCCGGTCCGCGGATGACTTCCACGCGCTCGATCAGCGAGGCGTCCAAACCGTCCATTTCGGTTTGCCCGTCGGGCATGGTCAGCGGCACGCCGTCCACCAGCACGCGCACCCCCCGCACACCGAAGCTCGAACGCGCGCCGAAGCCGCGGATCGACAGCCGCATGCCCTGCGCCAGGTTGTAGCGGCTCTGGGAAACGGTGCCGGGGATCGGCGCGAGGAAACTGTCCAGGCTCAGCAGTTGTTCGCCGGGCTGGTCCTCGACCGCCCTGGCGCTGACGGCCATAGGCAGCGTAAGCCAGTCGCTCTCGCTGCGCGGCGAGGTCACCAGCAGCGGATCGAGCACCAGCGCATCGCTGGTTTGCGCGGCAGCGGAGCCGGAGGCGATGGCAATCGCTCCGATGAGTGTCCTCTTGAGCATCGACGTTTCCTTAATCTGCAGGCGATAGACGCCCGTTCTTGTTGTTGCCGCGGCACGATGAGATCGCCCGGGTACTGCACCCTACCGCCCAGCCAGCGCCCGCGCCAGGCCTCGAACGTCGCAGCGGCACGGGGCCATCGTCGGGCTATAGGTCTCGCCCTAGAGCATTCGCGGCAATGGCGACCGCTCTCGCCGTCGAGGACATAAACGGTAACTGGCTGCGGCAATGCTGCAATTGACAGGACACCGGCAGAAACCTAGCGTTCGCTGACGTTTTGAATGCTGAACGGAGGCAATCATGAATATCCAGGTTCGACCGCTTTCACCCCGCGAAGGAAGCGTATGGGAGGTATGCATGGGTCAGCGGAAGGTGACGTTCCGCAGCGAATCCGAAGCCCGCGCCTTCGTCCAGACGCTTGAGGCCCGGCTGGCGGCGCCGCATGTACTTCCGGAAGCCGAGCGGCGCCAAGCCTGACACCCCACCCGATTGACTGCGCCGTGCCTGCTCAAGGACACGGCGCTCGTCGTTGCATCGCGGCAATGCCGAGCGTTTCCGCCATTGCACCAACGGCCAATGGAAACCGCTGCAAGTTAAGGGTTGGATAGCCATCCCTTTTCCACGTGAGTTTCCCTCATGAATCTCTACCAGATCGCGCTCTGCGCCCTGCTCAGCCTGGGCATGATCGGCACCGGCGCCCTGCTCGATTACCGCAACCTCGAACGCGACCGCGCCGCACGCACTACCGATTATTCGAACGCAGCAACGCTGCTCACTGGCCGTATCCGGCCGCGTGCGGACGACAAGAACGAGACGCCGTCCGCCTAGGTTCGCGGCGCACGCCGGGCGGCAAGCTGCTGCCCGACGCTCATCCTCGGCGTAGCGGCGGCGTACGCGGCGGCACCTGTCGCTTGTTGCCAGTCGCCTCGTAAGCCGCAGCCAGCCTCAGCAACGCGGTGTCGTCATAGGCGCGACCGGCGAACGTCAGGCCGACCGGCATGCCGATATCCGCCATGATCCCCATCGGCACGGTAACGGTCGGTACGCCCAGATGCCTGATCGCCAGGTTGCCGTTGGCAACCCAGACGCCGTTACTCCAGGCGATGTCCGCCGATTCGGGGTTAACGTCAGCGTCGGCCGGTGCCACGTCCGCTACGGTCGGGAAGATCACCGCATCGAGCCCGAGCCGAACCATCCAGTCCTCAAGGTCGATCCGGCGCGTCTGCTCAAGGCCACGCAGGCCGTCCGGCAGCGTCTCGATCTGATCCCACGGCGTGATGCCGCGCTCAGCCATGCGCACGTATTCATCCATGCCAGCGGCCAAATCGCCTTCACGGTTCGGCAATGTGCCTGGGTCGTGCGGGAAGATCTGTGGGCCGTCGACATCCACCAGGCGGTTCAGCGCCGGGTCGCCATTGGCCTGCAGAAAATCGTCGAACGCCCAGGCGGTGAGGTCCCAGAGTTCGTGGTGGAGAAAGTCCTTAGAAACCAACCCGCGATTGAACACCGTCGGCGCGCCGGGACGGTCCCCTTCGCAATTGGAGACCAGCGGAAAATCCACCTCGACCACCTCGGCACCGGCGGCTTCAAGCGTATGGCGGGCCGCTTCCCATAACGCGATCACCGATGGCCGCGTATGGATGCGCTGCCCGGTCGGCCCGCCGATGCCGGGATTCTCGCTGGTGCCCGCCTCGGGATCGGCATTGATGTACATCCTCGGTACGCCGAAGCGCTTACCGGCCAGCGCGTCGGTCCCCGACAGTAATTCGTGATAGGACGCCGGCCGTACCGAGGCCACACTCGGCAAGGGCACCCACGGCTGCATGCGCCACAGGTCGCCCCGGGTGTCAGGGTCTTCCGCGACGATGATGTCGAGCACGTCGAGCAGGTCGGACATGGTCCGCGTGAAGGGCACGACCACGTCCATGGTCGGTGTGAGCGGCCAGTTGCCCCGCACGGAAATCACGCCGCGCGAGGGGGTGTAGGCACAAAGGCCACTGTTAGAGGCCGGGCCCCGGCCGCTCGACCAGGTTTCTTCAGCCAGGCCGAACGCCGCGAAGCTGGCAGCGGTTGCCGTACCGGCACCATTGGACGAACCCGACGCGAAGGGCGCCGGCAGGTACTCACCGTTATAGGGGCTCTCGGCGCGACCGTAGACGCCCCGCTGCATACCGCCATTGGCCATCGGCGGCATGTTGGTCTTACCCAGGCAAATCGCGCCTGCCCCGCGCAGACGCTCGATGGTGAAGGCGTCGCGGTAGGCGACGAGCTTGGCGAAGGCCGGGCTACCGGACGCCGCCGTCAGGCCCTTGACGAGATAGCTGTCTTTGGCGGTGTAGGGGATGCCGTCGAGCGGGCTCAGGGTTTCGCCGCGGGCGCGACGGGCGTCCGAAGCGCGCGCCTCTTCCAGTGCCTCCGGGTTACGCACCACCACGGCGTTGAGTGCCGTAGCGGTGTCCGGACCGTCGTAGGCCTCGATCCGCGCGAGGTAGGCCTGAACCAGTTCGACCGCTGTGACCCGCCCTTCGTCGAGTGCTTTACGCAGGTCGGCGATAGACGCTTCGGTGACTTCGATCGGTGTATTCATTCGGCCCTCTCTGGTTCTGGAAACGGTGCGCACAATATAGCGATATCCGCCCGGGCCGCCGAGAGGCCAGGGTTATGCGACACGATCTCAGTTGATAATAAATCGCAATAACTCTAGGATGCGCGCCCCTTCCGTTTCCAAGGATCGTACGATGCGGCGCCTTCTGTTCCCGATGCTCGCGGTTCCCACCCTGCTCTGCCAAACCACGGCCCTGGCCGACGAAGCGCAACAAAGCCCGCTGGCGCTCGATGAAATGGAAGTGACCGCATCGGCCGAACGCGCCGACGGCCCGGTCGACGGTTATCGTGCAACCCGCTCCGCCAGCGCCACACGTACCGATACCCCCATCCACGAAACGCCGCAATCGATCAGCGTCGTACCCGCGCAGGTCGTGCAGGACATCAGCGCGACCCGCCTGGAAGATGCGCTGGACTATGCCGGAGGTGTCGAGCGCGGCAACAACTTCGGCGGCCAGGGCCTGACCGAATTTCTCGTGCGCGGCTTCAGCACCCAGGAGTTCTACCGCAACGGCTTCGCGGTCAACCGCGGCTACCCGAACATGCCCGACGCCAGCACGCTGGAGCGCATCGAAGTACTGCGCGGGCCGGCATCGATGCTCTACGGTCGCGGCGACCCGGGCGGCACCTTCAACATCATCAGCAAACAACCTCAGGCACAGCAGCGTACGGTGCTTGGCAGCCAGGTCGACACCGAGGGCCTGCGCCGCGGCACGCTCGATACCACCGGTGCGCTCGACGAGAGCGCCGACTTCACCTATCGCCTGAATGTGGTGGCCGAGGGTGCCGACAGCTTCCGCGACCATGTCGAAAGCGAACGCTACAACGTCGCACCGGTGCTGCGCTGGCAGCTCAGTGACGACACCGCCGTGATCCTTGAAGGTGACTACCTGCACAACCGCCACCCGATGGACCGCGGCGTCACCCGCTACGCCACCCAGGCCGGCCAGTTGCCGCGCGATCGTTTTCTCGGCGAGGAAAGCGCCGGCAAGCTAACCAACCAGAACGCCACCACCCAACTGCGCGTCGAGCACCAGCTCAATGCCGACTGGGCGCTACGTGGCGGCGTGCAGTACCTCGACGGCAGCATCGACGGCGGTGCGGTGGAGAACAACGGCATCGCTGCCGACGGCCGTACCATTGGCCGGAACTACAGCGAGCGCTGGCTGAACTGGAACGACTTCATGGCCCAGACCAACCTCGAGGGCCATTTCGCGACCGCCGGGCTGGAGCACACCCTTTTGCTCGGGCTGGAATTCGACGACTTCAACTACAACTCGCTGATCCGTCGCTCCAGCGGCGCGGCGGACGCCTTCCCGATCGACCTTTACTCGCCAGTCTACGGCCAGGCGCTGCCCGCGCTGACCCGCACTACGACCCACGACGCAGAAGACCTCAAGACTTATGCCTTTTACCTGCAAGACCAGATCGCTCTGACCGAGCGCCTCAGTGCACAGCTCGGCGCTCGCCTTGAGCGCTTCGAGCAGCGCTACGTGAACAAGCTTTCCAGTACCGGCAGCTGGGACCAGTCGCACAATGCCGTTTCGCCGCGTTTCGGATTGATCTACGACCTGACAGACGAACTGGCCGTGTACGCCAACACTTCGCGCTCGTTCAAACCCAACCGCGGCGCGGACCGCTCCAGCCAGGCGTTCGATCCCGAAAAGGGCATCGCGCATGAGGCCGGGATCAAATACGAACTGCCGGACCACAACCTGAGCGTGACGGCGGCCCTCTTCCACATCACCAAGGAAAACGTGCTGACCACCGATCCGCAGGACAGCAACTACCAGGTCGCAGCCGGCGAGGTGCGCAGCCGCGGCTTCGACATCAGCGTCGCCGGCAACATAACGCCCGAATGGAGGGTAATCGGCGGCTATGCCTATGTCGATGCGGAAGTGACCGACAGCTCGACCACGACCATGCCCGTCGGCACCCGGCTGGCCAACGTGCCACGCCACAGCCTGAGCCTGCTCGACACCTACGAGTTTGCCGAAGGCACGCTAGCCGGGCTCGGATTGGGTGTTGGTATGAAATACGTCGGTGACCGCCGCGGCAGCACATCGAACACCGCCTTCGACATGGGCGCCTACACCACCGTCGATTTGCTCGCCTACTACCCGCTCACCGAGCGCGTGCGCCTCAACCTGAACCTCAACAACCTGTTCGACGAGGAATACGACGAGCGCGCCTGGGGCAACATCTGGGCCTACCCCGGCGCCCCGCGCACCTTGCAGGCCGGCGTTTCGATAAGCCTCTAGCCGCCAGGCGCTCAAGGAGCGCCCGAAACATCGTGTTAACGCCTCGGCCCGCGGATGGGCCAGCACATCGCCGCCCATCCGCGCGTCAGTCAGTTCCTCCCGCCACGGACCAGTCGTACGCCCAGCGCGGCGATGGCTGCCAAAGTCGCCAGCCCCACCACGCCCATCCAACTCCACTGCGCGAAGGCGATACTGCCGAGCCCGGCGCCTGCCGCCATGCCGATGAACACGCCGGTGAACAGCAGTGCATTCAAACGGCTGCGTGCGGCTGGTTCGATGCCGTAGACAATGGTCTGGTGGGCCACCAGTGTCGCCTGGATACCGAAATCGAACCCGATTGCAGCGACCACGATCAGGCCCAGCTGCCACTGTGGCGGAACAGCGACTGCCAACCCCAACATGGCAAAGCAGGCCGCAGTCAGCCCAGCACCTAAGCGGGTCACGCGCTCCGGCCCGCTGCGGTCGGCCAACCGTCCCGCCAGAGGCGCCGCCAGCGCACCTGCCGCTCCGGCCAGGCCGAATGCACCGGCGGCGGCGCTGCCCAGCCCGAAGCTTGAATGCAGCATCATCGCCAAGGTAGACCAGAACGCACTGAAGCCGACTGACAACAGCCCTTGTGAAAAGGCCGCACGACGCAGGGCTGGATAGCGCGACCAGAGCTTCAGCATCGAACCGAGCAGATCGCCGTAGGACAAAGCGGTCGTGGGAGCGAAGCGCGGCAAGCCGCGCCAGGCGCCAAGCCCGATCAATGCGATCGAAACGGCAGCCATCCCGTATACCGCTCGCCAGCCGAACTGGTCCGCGATCAGCCCACTCATCACGCGGGACAACAGGATCCCGAGCAGCAAGCCGGTCATCACCGTGCCGACGATCTTTCCGCGGTGCGCCTCGGGGGCTACCGTCGCTGCGGCCGGCACGATGTCCTGCGCCATGGTCGCGGTCAGACCGATCGCCAGGCTTGCCACGAGCAAGGTGGCGATGCCCGGGGCGAAGCTACTGATACACAGCGCCACAATCAGCATCAGGGACTTGGCCAGGATGATCCGGCGCCGGTCGTAACGATCACCCAGCGGCGCGAGCAACAGGATGCCCAAGGCGTAACCCAGCTGCGTGAGCATCGGCACCATGCCGACGGCGCGCTCACCCGCCTGGATGTCCGCGCCCAGCACACCGAGTATGGGCTGGCTGTAGTACAGGGTCGCCACGCTGAGGCCGGCGCCCGTGGCAAGCAGAAGAACCAACCCCCGCGACGGAGCCGCTGAGCCTTGATCGAGCGAGGGGATAAGCTGAGCTGAAGTCATGACATAGATCCATTGGCGTTGAAACGTGCCGCCATTCTCTTCGCGCATCACCAACCGCTGTAGTAGCCTCGTTTACACATCAGTTATGCGTGACACGTATGAAAGACCTCATCGTTACCGGGTTTGATCGCATCGAGCTGCTTCGGACCTTCGTCCGTATCGTCGATACCGGCAGCCTCTCCGCCGCCGCCTCGCAGATCGGCACCACCCAGCCAACCATCAGCCGACGACTGCAAACATTGGAGCGCTCGCTTGGCCTGCAGCTGCTCGCCCGTTCGACGCACCGGATGCAGCTCACCGGTGATGGTGAGCGCTGCTATGCCTACGCCGTGCAGCTGCTCGAACGCTGGGCGGAAATGGAAGCCGAGCTGCTCGGCGCACGCGACGATCCACGCGGCACCCTGCGCGTCCAGGCCCCGCATGCCTTCGGCCAGGACCAGCTGATTGCGCCGTTGGGCGACTATCTGCGCCGGTATCCCAAGGTCAACGTCGAATGGGTATTGCATGATCGCAGCCCGGATTTCAAAGCCGAAGGCATCGACTGCGCGATTCAGGTCGGTGTTATCGACGACCCGTCGGTGGTCGCCATTCGCCTCGGCGAAGTGCCACGGATCGTGGTCGCCGCGCCAGCCCTACTCGGCGACGCCCCATTACCGGACACGTCGGCTGAGTTGCAACGCCTGCCCTGGCTGGCGCTACGCACCTACTACACCGATCAGGTCGTGCTGACCTGCCAGGCGGACGGCCGAGAGCACCGCTTCGGTATCCAGCCACGCCTGAGCACCGACAGCCTTTATGCCCTGCGCAGCGCGGCACTGGCGGGGCTCGGTGCGTGCATCAGCTCCGCCTGGGTCGTCGCCCGAGACATTGAAGAAGGGCGTCTGGTGCAGTTGATCCCACAATGGCAGGCCGCGCCCTTGCCGGTCTACCTGATCCACCCCTACGCACGCAGTTACCCAGCCAAGCTGCGGCTGTTCGCCGAACTCATTCGGCAGCGCATGCCAAATCTCGTCGAATTGCGCGCGTCGGGGGACGCGAAAACCGATTGACGCCACCGAGAGGGCTTCAAGCCGCAGCCAACGCATGCGTGAGGCCTGCTGGTTCTGAGTTCGCTCGACAACGCGCCCGGCACACGACGCGAGAGAATCGAGCAAGGAGCACGGAGGATCCGGTTACAGCCAAGCCCCACCCAACAGGCAAGCTCGTCCCCACAGTTTCCGATTTGAAGGCTGTGAGGCATTTCCCGACGACTTCCAAAAGGAGCTCAGCATGTACACCTCGACCTCTACTCGCATCCGCTCATCCGGCCTGGCGACCGTGCTGGCATTCAGCACCGCGCTGCTGTCGAGCCCGACGAACGCCGACACCCAGGATGACCTGGAGACGCGCAACAAGCGAATCGTCACCGAAGCGTTCGACGCCTGGGCCGCGGGCGGGAACACGTTCTTCCGCGACATGCTCGCGCCGGATATGGTCTGGACAATCAAGGGTTCTGGCCCCAGCGCCGGTGAATACCGAGGCCTCGACAACTTCGTCGAGCAGGCCATTCGGCCATTCGCCTCGCGCCTGCAGACACCGGTCCGGCCCGTCAGCAAACAGGTCTGGGCCGATGGCGATCATGTCGTCATCCAGTGGGATGGCGCTGGCGTCGCGAAAGACGGCCAACCCTACTCCAACAGCTACGCCTGGATTTTCCAGATGCGCAACGGCAAGGCCACCGAGGTCACGGCGTACCTGGACCTTGCACCCTATGACGACGTCCTGCGGCGCATCCCGGCCCCGTAAAAGCAGCAACCACGCTGGCCCTGCAGACGACGTGTTGCCGATGCGCACCGATCTGGCGGGGCTTCTTCGCTTAGCGGATGTAGCTGCCGCCATTTACATCCAGCGTCGAGCCGTTGAGCGAGGCCTGTGAGTTGCGCAGCACGAAGGCCACCAGTTCGGCGACGTCGCCTGGCTCGGCCAACTCACCGATGGGGATTTCCGCCACGGCTGCCTGCTTGCCCTGCGTCGCGATGAAACGCTCGGCCATGTCCGTTCGCACCCAACCCGGTGCTATCGCCACGGCGACAATCCCGTCCTGCCCAAAGGAGCGTGCGATGGACCGCGTCAGATTGATCAGCGCGGCCTTGGTCGCACCGTATGGCAAGGCGTCCGCCGAATAACCACGCTGCCCGGCCCGGCTGGCCATGTTGACGATGCGCCCGCCACCGTTGCCCTGAAAATGACGGATCGCTTCGCGGCACAGGTCGGCCGCGGCAAAGAAATTGACCTGAAACTCGGTGCGCCAGGCACGCGTCCAGTCTTCCGGATCGGCCTCGATGGAGATTTCGGTGCGAATACCGGCGTTATTGACCAGTGCGTCGATGCGCCCAGCCAACTCGACTGCGCGCGCCCAGAGATCGAACGCCCCGGTGGGCGACGCCAGATCGCCCTGGACGACATAACCGCCGCCACCCGCAGCAGCCAGGGTTCGCTCGGCCGCCACCTGGTCACGGCCGTAATGCACGAGCACGCGTGCGCCTTCGGCGGCGAGCTGCTTGACGATTGCCGCGCCGATGCCGCCAGAGCCACCGGTCACCAGTACGGTCTTGCCTTCGAGCGGTTTGTCCATAGTGCGCATCCTCTTGCCCGTACACGAAAAGAGGGCCGATGGCCCTCCTCTCTGCGTTATCTGCGTTATCGATTAGCCGTTGCTCGGGAACGCGAACTGCGCCGCCTCGTGGCTCTCGCGCTTTGGCCAGCGCTGGGTGATGGCTTTGCGGCGGGTGTAGAAACGCACGCCGTCTGGCCCGTACGCATGCAGGTCGCCGAACAGTGAGCGCTTCCAGCCACCAAAGCTGTGGTAAGCCACCGGCACCGGTAGCGGGACGTTCACGCCGACCATGCCCACTTCGATCTCGTCGCAGAACAGCCGGGCCGATTCGCCGTCGCGGGTGAAGATGCACGTTCCGTTGCCGTATTCGTGGTCGTTGATCAGCTGCATGGCCCGTTCCAGGCTGTTGACGCGCACCACGCACAACACCGGGCCGAAGATCTCTTCCTTATATATGTCCATTTCGGGCGTGACCTGATCGAACAGCGTACCGCCGACAAAGTAACCGTCTTCGTACCCGCTGACGCGCAGCCCGCGGCCGTCGACCACCAGCCGCGCGCCCGCCGCCACGCCGCCATCGATGAAGCCCACCACCCGGTCACGCGCCGCGGCAGTGACGAGCGGCCCCATGTCCAGCCCACAGGCAGTGCCCGCACCGACCTTGAGCTGCTGGATTTGCGGTACCAGCTTGTCGATCAGCGCATCGGCAATCTGATCGCCTACACAGACGGCGACCGAGATCGCCATGCAGCGCTCACCGCACGAGCCATAAGCCGCGCCCATCAAGGCACTTACTGCGTTGTCCAAATCAGCGTCGGGCATCAGTACCGCATGGTTCTTGGCGCCGCCCAGTGCCTGGATGCGCTTGCCGCGCTTGGTGCCCTCGGCGTAGATGTACTCGGCAATCGGTGTGGAACCGACAAAGCTCAGCGCCTTGACCTCCGGCGCCTCGATCAGCGCGTCGACGGCCGTCTTGTCGCCGTGTACGACATTCAAGACGCCCTTGGGCAGGCCGGCCTGATGCAGCAACTCGGCGATGAACAATGTCGAACTCGGGTCGCGCTCAGACGGCTTGAGGATGAAGCAGTTGCCGCAGGCGATCGCCAGCGGGTACATCCACAACGGCACCATCGCCGGGAAGTTGAAAGGCGTGATGCCCGCGACGACGCCGACCGGATGCAGATCGCTCCAGGCATCGATGTTCGGCCCGACGTTGCGGTTGTATTCGCCCTTGAGCAGCTCGGGCACGCCACAGGCGTACTCGACGTTTTCGATGCCGCGCTTGAGTTCGCCCGCCGCATCCTCGACGGTCTTGCCGTGCTCGGTACTGATCAATTGGGCGATATGCTGCTCGTTCTCTTCGAGCAGTTGCTTGAAACGAAACATCACCTGGGCGCGCTTGGCCGGCGGCGTGTTGCGCCAGGCCGGGAACGCCGCCTTGGCTGAATCGATGGCCTGCTGCACCGTGGCACGGTCAGCCAATGCAACCTGGGCCACGGCCGTTCCAAGGGCTGGATTGAATACGTCAGCGGTGCGCTCAGCGTTGGCGACGCGCTCGCCGTGAATCAGATGCGGTACGAGTGTCATGGGTGTTCCTCGATCAATAGCCGGGATGCATTGTTAATGGGCGGAGCTGTCAATTGACGCCTTGCAAAGCCTGACCAACCGCATCGAATACACGGTCAAGATCCTCAGGCTTGGCGTTGAAGGTCGGCCCGAACTGCAGAGTGTCCCCGCCGAAACGCACATAGAAGCCAGCCTTCCACAAGGCCATGCCGGCCTCGAATGGGCGGACGATGGCGTCGCCGTCGCGCGGAGCGATCTGCAGCGCGCCGGCCAAGCCGCAGTTGCGGATATCGACGACGTGCTTGGCGCCCTTCAACCCGTGCAGCGCCTGTTCGAATTTCGGCGCAAGGGCCGCCGACTGCTCGAGCAGCTGCTCGCGCTGCAACAGGTCGAGGGTCGCCAGGCCTGCTGCACAGGCAACCGGGTGCGCTGAATAGGTGTAGCCGTGGGTGAATTCCACCGCATGCTCCGGGCTGCCCTGGTGCATGAAGGTGTCGTAGATCTCGCGGCTGGCGACGACCGCGCCCATGGGAATGGCGCCGTTGGTGATCTGCTTGGCGACATTCATCAGGTCCGGCGTCACGCCGAAGTATTCAGCGCCCGTCCAGGTACCCAAACGGCCGAACGCGGTGATGACTTCATCGAAGATCAGCAGGATGTTGTGCTGCGTGCAAATCTCCCGCAGGCGCTGCAGGTAGCCTTGCGGCGGCACGATGACGCCGGCCGAGCCGGACATGGGCTCGACGATCACCGCAGCAATGTTCGAGGCATCGTGCAGCTCGATCAGCTTGAGCAACTCGTTGGCCAGCTCTACCCCACCCGTTTCGGCGGCACCCTTGGTAAAGGCCAGGCCCGGCTGCAGTGTGTGCGGCAGATGATCGACATCCATGAGCTGACCGAACATCTTGCGGTTACCACCAATGCCGCCGAGGCTGGTGCCGGCGACGTTCACGCCGTGATACCCACGCGCGCGGCCGATCAGCTTGGTTTTCTGCGGCTGCCCTTTCAGACGCCAGTAGGCGCGCGCCATTTTGATCGCGGTATCGGCGCATTCGGAGCCCGAGCCGGTGAAGAACACGTGGTTCAGATCACCGGGCGTCAGCTCGGCGACCTTCTCTGCCAGCCGGAACGACAGCGGATGGCCGTACTGGAAGGCCGGCGCATAGTCCAGCGTGCCAAGTTGCTGCGCAACGGCTTGCTGGATTTCCTTGCGTGAATGGCCCGCGCCGCAGGTCCAGAGTCCAGACAGGCTGTCGTAGACCCGGCGACCCTGGTCATCGATCAGCCAGCTGCCTTCGGCAGCAACGATCAAACGTGGATCGCGCTGGAAGTTGCGGTTCGCCGAGAAAGGCATCCAATGTGCGTCCAGCTTTAGCTGGCTCTGAGCAGGCGAAGGGAACTGCAAAAGCTGATTCATGGCGTGAGACCTGTGGCTGGTTGACCTGCCTTGCAGCTTGTTCTCATGCGTTAGGTGAGTTAAATCTATATTTACTTCACTTCAGTTATGGATTTATTTACCTATGACGAAGAAAGCGCCGCTCAACCAAGTGGCCGATTTCGACCTGCGCCTGCTCCGGCTTTTCCGCACTGTCGCCGAGTGCGGCAGCTTCGCCGCTGCCGAAGGTGTACTGGGAATTAGCCGCTCGGCCATCAGCCTGCACATGGCCGATTTGGAAAAGCGCCTGGGCATGCGCCTGTGCCAACGCGGCCGAGCAGGCTTCGCATTGACGGACGAAGGCCGCGAGGTGCTGCGCGCCGGTGAAGCCGTGCTGGTGGCCATCGAGGGCTTTCGCAGCGAAGTGAACCAGATGCACCAGCAGCTGCGCGGCGACCTGAACATCGGCATCGTCAACAACCTGGTCACCCAGCCGAAGATGCGCATCACTCAGGCACTCAAGGCGGTGCGTGCGCAGGGCAGCGGCGTGCGCATCAACATCAGCATGAGTACGCCTGCGGAAATCGAGCGAGGCCTGCTCGACGGGCGCCTGCATGTCGGTGCCCTGCCGCTGGTGACGCCGCTTTCAGGGCTGGAATACACCCAGCTTTACGAAGAACGGTCGAATCTTTACTGCAGCCGCGAGCACCCACTGTTCGCCCGCGCCGCGGACCTGAAACCAGCCGAACTGGAACACGTCGACGCTGTGGTGCCGAGCTACCGCATGACCGCCGAGGCCATCGGCCTGCATCAGCAGCTCAACCTCAGCGCCTCGGCAACCGACCGCGAAGGCACCGCGTTCCTGATCCTTACCGGCAGCTACATCGGCTTTCTACCGGACCACTACGCCGAAAATTGGGTTTCCAAAGGACAGATGGTCGCGCTGCTGCCCGAACGCATGTTCTTCGAGGCGAAGCTGGCCTTGGCGACACGTCGCGGCCGTCGCCCTCATCTGATCCTCGAGCATTTCCTCGAAGCCTTGCAGCAGACGGCCTGAGCGGCTGACCAATCGGTCAGAACACGGCCATTACACCCCTGTTAGCCCAAGCACGCCCGGGAAAATTTTCACTGCGGCGTGTTGACACGCGTTTTTTTACGGGCCTACTCTGCATGCAGCACTGCACACAAGGCGCCAGCCAAACAGACGGTGCACGATCGGTTGCTTCGTACTTCTGCCTATAAAAACAACGCTATCGGTGAGGTCAGACATGGCTCGATTCATTTCCCGCAAGATCCGCAACGCCATTGCAGGTGCTGCTGCAATGGGCGCATTGCTAACCCAACTGCCTGCTCAGGCAAACGATGCAACGCTCTGGAAAGACATTCAAAAAGCCGGCGTGCTGCGCTGTGGCGCGGCGACAGCGGCGCCCTATGTCATGCGTGACGCCAGCTCAGCCGACTACAGCGGCTTCTTCGTCGACCTATGTCGCGACTTCGGTGAAAACGTGCTGAAGGTCAAGGTCCAGTTCGTCGACACCAACTGGGACAACCTCGTCGCCGGCCTGCAGAGCGGCAAGTGGGACCTGGCCATGGCGCTGAACCAGACGCCGGAGCGTGCCCTCGCAGTGGCGTTCTCGGACAAAGCCACTGACTACGAAATCTCACTGCTGGTGAACAAGGACAACCCCAAGTTCGAAGGCGCCGGCGAGAGCCTGCAGGACTACGACAAGGACGGCGTGACATTCGCGGTGATGTCCGGCACTGCGCAGGACAAGGCCATTACCGCAGCGGTAAAAAACGCCAAAGTCATGCGCCTGCCGGGCATGGACGAGACGCGCCTGGCGGTCATGTCGCGTCGTGCCGACGTGCTGGTCGACGCCAACGACACCAACCATCTCTTCGCCCTGGCTAACCCTCAATGGGCCAAGGAAGTCCTGCCCAATCCGGCGCTCGCCAAGCAGGGCGTTGCGTTCGGCTTGCGCCGCGACGTGTCCGCGGCCGACCTCCAGGTCTTGAACATCTATCTCTCCCAACGTCGAGCGACCGGCGAAATCGCCGCCCTGGTCGACAAGGCATCGCAGCAGCTCAACGCGGCTAACAAGCCCGCTCAGTGATCCGTTGACCCCGAGGGCTCCTGCAGCCCTCCAGGAGAACCCGAGAATGAAAGCTCCCTATCTGGTGGCCGCCCAGCCACAGCCCGTGCTCGCCCCTGAAACGGCTACCACCGAGCCGGCCGCGCCCGCCCCACAGGCCGTCGATATGACCGGCGATTTCATTCAGCTGCGCGACGTGTGCAAGGCCTACGGCGAGCAGCTGAAGGTCATGGATCACATGAACCTCGACATGCGCGCCGACGACCGACTGGTGATCATCGGCCCAAGCGGTAGCGGCAAGAGTTCGCTGCTGCGGGTGCTGATGGGGCTGGAAAGCATCCAGCAAGGGACGATCCATTTCCAGGGTCAGCCCTACATCCATGGCGAGTCGGTGCGCGGCAAATCGCTCGACGAAAAACTGCGCACCCAGATCGGGATGGTGTTTCAGCACTACACCCTGTTTCCGCATCTATCGATCCTCGGCAACTTGATCCTGGCACCTACCAAAGTGCACGGCACATCGAAGGCCGAGGCTACCGAACGGGCACGCGCGCTGCTCGCCCGCCTCGGGCTGGAAAACAAGCTCAACGCCTACCCGAGCCAGCTGTCCGGCGGGCAGAAGCAGCGCGTCGCCATCGCCCGCGCCTTGATGCTCGAGCCCAAACTGATGCTGTTCGATGAGGTCACCTCGGCGCTCGACCCTGAAATGGTCACCGAAGTGCAGAACGTGATGCTGCAACTGGCCGAGCAAAAGATGGCGATGATCATCGTCACCCACGACATGCATTTCGCCCGGCATATCGCGACCCGCGTGGTGTTCTGCGCCAACGGCAAGGTGGTCGAGCAAGGCCCGCCGGAGCAGATCTTCAAGCAGCCCCGCGAAGCGCGCACCCGCGAATTCCTCGAAAAAGTCATCCACCTGGATTGAGGAGGGTCAGTCATGGACTACCAATTCGACTTCCACTTCCTCAAGGGCAGTTTCGACGCGATCTGGGACGGCCTGATGGTCACGCTGCAGCTGGCCTTCGTCTCGAACGTGATCGGCCTCGTCCTTGGATTCGGCCTGTGCCTGCTCGCCATGAGTCGCTGGCCGTTCCTGCGCTGGCCCGCTCAGCTGTTCATCGAATTCTTTCGTTGCACACCGGCGCTGCTGCAGATCGTCTGGTTCTTCTATTGCGTGCCAATGCTGTTCAACGTGTTTCTCGACCCCGTCGCCATGGGGTTCCTGGCACTCGGACTCAACCTGACGGCGTTCAATGCCGAAGCCTATCGAGCCGGCGTACAGGCAGTACCGCGTGAACATCTGGACGCCAGCATCGCGCTCGGCCTAAAGCCCTGGCAACGGACGGTCTATGTGGTGCTGCCACAAGCCCTGCGCAGCGCGCTGCCGGTGCTCATGACGAACGGAATCGGCAGCCTGCAACAGAGCGCGCTGGTGGCCATCGTCGCCGTCTCGGACCTCATGTACGTCGGCAAGATGCTCGCCACCGAAGCCTATCGCCCCCTGGAAACCTACAGCCTGATCGCGTTGATCTACTTCGCCCTCTCGCTGCCCATCTCGCAGCTGGTGCAGTACTACGAGCGCCGCCAGGAAGCCGCGACCGCGCGCTGAGGAGTTGAACATGAATATCGAGATCGACTTCACAGCCGTGTTTTTCTTCTGGGACGTCTTGCTCAAGGGCCTGGCGTTGACGCTGGCCATCACGCTCAGCTGCGCATTGGCGGGCAGCCTGGCGGGCTTCCTCATCAGCTTGTTGCGCATATCGAAAAGCCGCCTGCTGAGCTGGCCGAGTTCGCTATACGTGGAGTTCTTTCGCGGCACACCGCTGCTGATTCAGCTGTTCTGGGTGTTCTTTTGCTTCCCGGTGGTGCTTGGCGTATCGATGTCGCCGTACGTCTCGGTGTTCATCGCGCTGACGCTGTACATGGCTGCAATCACCAGCGAGACCTTCCGCGGCGCGCTCAAGTCCATCGCCGCCGACCAGCACGACGCCTGCACTGCGCTCGGCCTGACGTCACGAGTCAAGGTGATCTACGTGATCTTCCCGCAGGCGCTGCTGCGCTCGGTGCCGCCGCTGCTCTCGAACGTGGTGAGCCTGTTCAAGGAAAGCGCGCTGATCTCCTCGGTGGGCGTCGCCGACCTGATGTTCGTCGGCCAGAACATTTCCAACAGCACCGCACGACCGGTCGAGTTTCTCTCCGCCGTGGCCGTCATCTACTTCCTCGTCGCGTTCCCACTCACCCGCCTGGTTGGCGTGGTCGAGGCCCGCATGCTCAAGCGCTACGCCTACTAACCCGTACGCATTACTGAAACAGGAGAACCACCATGCATCTCAAAGGCATCCTTCCCGCCCTGGTTACCCCGTTCGACGCCAACGGCGCCGTGGATCACGAAACGCTGGCGGCCATCGTCGAGCATCACCTGAATGCGGGCGTGAGCGGCTTCGTCCCGCTGGGCTCGACCGGTGAATACTACGCGCTGACGAACCCTGAACGCCGCCAGATCCTGGCTACCGTCAAGGAAGTGGTCGGCGACCGCGGCACCCTGATCGCCGGCGCGAACGGCTCCTGCACCCGCGAGGTGCTCGAGCAAATTCAGCAGACCGTCGATGCCGGCTACAACAACCTGCTGATCGCTCCGCCGTATTACGCACTGCCGTCGCAGGAAGAACTGCTCAGCCATTACCAGACCATCCTTGACACCTTCCCCGACATCAACGTGGTGCTCTACAACTACCCGATCCGTACCAACGTCGAGGTCGGCATGGGCGTGATCGAAGCATTGAAAGATCACCCGCGCGTCGTCGCCATCAAGGAGAGCAGCGGCAACCTGCTGCGTGCCATCGAGATCGGCGAGAACTACAAGGGCAAGATCGAACTGTCGTGCGGCTCGGACGACCAGGCGCTGGACTTCTTCATCTGGGGCGCAACCAGCTGGATCTGCGGACCGGCCAACATCTTTCCGGAGAAGGTGGTCGACTTCTATAACAAGTTCAGCGCTGGCGACCTGGCCGGGGCGCAGAACGTCATGCGCAACCTGTTCCCGATCATGGCCAACCTTGAAAGCGGCAAGTTCGTACAGAAGGTCAAATACGGTGCCGAACTGGCTGGCTTCAAGGCAGGCAATGCGCGCGCGCCCCTGCTGCCCCTGACCGATGACGAGAAGGCCGAATTCCGCAAGGTCTTCGAAGCCTCGCAACGCTGATGCAACTCCGGGCCCGACGAGGGCCCCTTGATTCAACGACCGGGGCGCCGGCCCCCTACCCTATCTGTCGTATCGAGAGCGCGTGTCATGAATGATTCGCAGGCGGAACACAAAGAAAAGGCCATCGTCATCGGGGGTGGGATTGTCGGCGTCTGCTGCGCCCTCTACCTGCAGCGCGACGGTTATGCCGTCACCCTGATCGACCCCGCGGCGCCGGGCAACAGCACGGCCAAATGGAGTTGCGGGCAGATGGCCGTGAGCGAAGTCATCCCGCTGTCCAAGCCCGGCATTCTGAAAAAGATCCCCGGCTGGCTGCTGGACCAGAAAGGCCCGCTGGCTCTGCGCCCTGCCGCGCTACCCGGCATCTTTCCCTGGTTTCTGCGCTTTCTCGCCTGCGCCCGGCATTCGAAAATCGTCGAGATTGCCGAGGCCATTACCACCCTGACCAGCCGCGTCTATGACGATTACGCCCCGCTGCTCGACGCCTGCGCGGACAAGGCGTTGCTCGGTACACGGCCGATCATCGAGGTATTCGACTCGCCCAATGGGCTGGCCCACGAGCGCCCGCACCTGGAACTGCGCAAGCAGCTGGGCTTCAAGTCCGAAGAGCTCGATGCCGCGGCCATCGCCGACCTCGAGCCGGCGCTGGCAGGGAAGTTCAAGCACGGCCTGCTGTTCCCGGACTGGCGCAACGTCAGCGATACCGAAGGCTTCATCGCGGCGCTGACCGAGAGTTTCACCAACCAGGGCGGCGTCAGGGTGCTCGGCGAAGTGAAGCAGTTGGTCGAGCTGGACGACATCGTAACCGGCGTCACCCTCACCAACGGCGATCGCTTCCCAGCAAGCAAGGTCGTGATCGCGGCGGGTGCCGGCTCGCGGCAGTTCTTCAACCAACTGGGCGTGAGCATCCCGCTGGCCGGCATCGCCGGCTATCAGGCCGTGCTGCCCGAGCCGGGCGTGGAGATTCGCCATTCGGTGATCTACGCCGACGGCGGCTTTTGCTTCGCGCCCATGACGCGCGGGTTGCAGATCGGCGGCACTATCGAATTTGCCGGACCGAACGCTGAGCCCAACTTCAAGCGCGCCGAAATCATTCTGGAAAAGGCGCAGCGGATTCTGCCCCAGCTGCAGACCCGCAATCTGGAATATGGCGTCGGTTATCGCCCTTTCCTGCCCGACACCAAACCCATCATCGACCGCAGCGAGCGGCTGACCAACGTCTTCATGGCCTTCGGCCACGGCCAGCTGGGCCTCACGCTCGGCGCCACCACGGGCCGCCTGATCGCCGACCTGGTAGCCGGCCGCACGCCAGCCCAGGACCTCACCCCGTTTAAAGCCGATCGCTTCGCGCTTATTGGAGGACACGCATGACCGACTACACACGCCTGTACATCGACGGCCATTGGGTCGCCCCGGCCGAGGGCGGCACCTTCGAGACGGTCGATCCGAGTACCGAAACCGTGATCACCCAGGTTGCGGCCGCCACCGCGCAGGACATCGACCGCGCCGTGAAGGCTGCGCGCAAGGCGTTCGACGAAGGCCCGTGGCCGCAGATGACCGGTGCGGAGCGGGCCGCCGTGTTGCGCCGGATCGCCGAAGGCATCCGCACGCGGCAACAGCAACTGGCCGAACTGGAAGTGCGCGACAATGGCAAGCCGCTGCCTGAGGCGCTGTGGGATATCGGCGATACGGCGGGCTGCTTCGACTTTTATGCGGACCTGGCTGAAGAGCTGGACGAGCAGCGCGAGAAACCCGTGGCCCTGGCCGATGACCGCTTCAGCTCGGTCGCACGCAAGGAGCCGATCGGCGTCGCCGGCGCCATCATTCCGTGGAATTTCCCGATGCTGATGGCCTCGTGGAAGGTGGCGCCCGCGCTCGCTGCCGGCTGCACCATGGTGCTAAAACCCTCGGAACTGACGCCGCTAACTGCGCTGGAACTGGCCCGCATCGCCGACGAAGCCGGGCTACCGGCCGGCGTGCTCAACGTCGTGCCCGGCCTCGGTCCAGATGCCGGCGCGCCGCTCAGCGAACACCCCGGCATCGACAAGCTGGCGTTCACCGGCAGCGTGCCGACCGGCAGCCGCATCATGCAGGCCGCGGCGCGCGACATCAAAAACATCAGCCTCGAACTCGGCGGCAAGTCGCCCTTCATTGTGTTCGACGATAGCGATATCGAGGCCGCCGTCGAATGGATCATGTTCGGCATCTTCTGGAACCAGGGCGAGGTCTGCTCGGCCACCTCGCGCGTGCTCGTGCAGCGAGACCTCTATGAGCCGTTGCTCAAACGCCTCGCCGACGAAACCGCGAAGGTCAAGATCGGCAACGGCATGGAAGATGGCGTGTTGCTAGGCCCCATCGTCAACCGCGCCCAGTACGACAAGATCCTCGAAGCCATTGCCCGAGGCCGTGAAGAAGGCGCGAAGTTGCTTGCCGGCGGCGGTCGCCCCGCCGGCCTGGATAAAGGCTTCTACCTGCAGCCGACCATCTTCGCCGATGTGCCGGAAGGCAGCTGGATCTGGCAGGAAGAAATCTTCGGCCCCGTCGTTTGCGTGCGCCCCTTCGACAACGAAGCCGAGGCCCTGCGCTCGGCCAACGACTCGCGATTCGGCCTCGCTGCAGCGGTCATGTCCGCCGACCTGGCACGCTGCGAACGCGTTGCCCGCAAGCTGCGCGCCGGGATCGTCTGGATCAACTGCTCGCAACCGACCTTCACCGAAGCGCCCTGGGGCGGCTACAAGCAAAGCGGCATCGGCCGCGAGCTCGGTGAGTGGGGCCTGAACAATTATCTGGAAACCAAGCAGATCACCCGCTACGACAGTGACCAGCCCTGGGGCTGGTACATCAAGTGAGATAGCCGCCATGCGCTGGAAGAAAACCCTGCAACTCGTGGACGTGCATTGCGAAGGCGAAATCGGCAAGGTCATCACCGGGGGCGTCATCGACGTCCCCGGAAGTACCATGCTGGAGAAGATGAACTACATCAACGAGGTGGACGACAGCCTCAGACGCCTAGTAACGCTCGAACCGCGCGGCTGCCTGCAGATGTCGGTGAACCTGTTGCTGCCACCGACGCGCCCGGAAGCGCAGGCCGGATTCATCGTCCTGCAGTCGGACAAGGCGCACCCCATGTCCGGTAGCAATTGCATCTGCGTGGTCACCGCTTTGCTGGAACTCGGCATGGTCCCGATGCAGGAGCCCGAGTCGGTCGTGGTACTCGATACCCCGGCCGGATTGGTCACCGCCAAGGCGCGTTGCGAAGACGGACGCTGCCTGAGCGTATCGCTGGACATGGTGCCGGCGTTCGTCGAAACGCTGGATGTCGACATCGAGACCGAGCCGTTCGGGCGTATCAAAGCCGATATCGCTTTCGGTGGCGTGTATTACGCGCTGGTGGACGTCGATCAGGTGGGCCTCTCAATCGCACCCGAGCACGCCCGCGAGTTGGCGAGCGCCGGTGTGGCGCTGAAGGAAGTGATCAACCGACACGTCCGAGTCCAGCACCCTTTGTTCGAATCGATCAACGAAGTCGCCTACGTGATGTTCCGCAATCGCATCGACGACAAGACCTACCAGACCTGCACCACGCTGCCTCCCGGTCGGGTCGATCGTTCGCCCTGCGGCACGGGCAGCTCGGCCAACCTGGCTACGCTCGATGCGCGCGGCCTCGTGGAGGTTGGCGACCGGTTGCTGTCGCGCTCGACCATAGGCGGCGAGTTCAACGTCGACCTGCTCGGGCGGACCGAAGTTGGCGGCCGCGCCGCGGTATTGCCGCGCGTGACCGGGCGGGCCTGGGTCTACGGCATTCAACAGCTGGGCGTCGACCCGGATGACCCCTTAGCCGCCGGCTTCATGCTGAGCGACACCTGGGGATCGGGCTTCGCCAACTAGCTGGCGAGACGAACCGCAGCCTGACCCACAACGACAACAGAGGGCGCCTGATGGATGTTTTGACGCTGGACACAGGCAAAGCGGTGCGCCGTCATGGCGGCCGCTTCGTCTACGAGGCGCTGCGCAAGCAGATCCTGACGCTTGAACTGCGGCCGGGCACACAGCTCGACGAGGTATCGCTGGCCAATCAGTTTGGGGTGTCCCGTTCACCCGTACGCGACGCCCTAGCGCGCTTGATTGCGGAACGCCTGGTGACCATCCTGCCCAACCGCACCACGCTGGTCGCACCCTTTGAGATCGAGGAATTTCCTAACTACATTGCCGCGCTGGACCTGACTCAACGCGCCGTGACCCGGTTAGCCGCGCTCAATCGCAGCGATGCCGACATGGCGAAGATCCGCGCGGCCAACGAGCGCTACGTAACAGCCCTGACCAGCGACGGCTTCCAAACGATGACCGAGCAGAACAAGGCATTTCACATGGTCATTGCTCGCGCCGGTGGAAACCCCTACCTGACCACCTATTACGAACGCCTGCTGGACGAAGGCCAGCGGCTGCTGCACCTGCACTTCGATTTCGTCATCAGTTCCCGTAACCTGACCCAACCCGAGCAGGACCACGACACGCTGATGGATGCCATCGAACGACGCCAGGCAGATGCAGCCGAACGCGCCGCTCATGATCACACGATGCTGTTCAGGGATCGTTTTCTCGATTTCATGAAGCAGAACCTGACGGCCGGCCTGTCGATTGCCTGAGCGAGCGCCGCGCGCCGGACGATTAGTGCCGTCGCGCAACCGTACGCAGAGAAGCCCTGATGAATGATTTGGCAGTGAAACCCGAGCCCAAGGCGCGCCGCCACGGTGGCCGCTACATCTACGATGAGCTGCGCAAGCAGATCCTCACGCTGAAACTGAAGCCCGGTGCACCGCTGGACGAGGTGTCGTTGGCCGCACAGTTCGGCCTGTCACGCTCGCCCGTGCGCGACGCCCTTGCCCGGCTGGTCACCGAAGGGCTGGTCACCATCCTTCCGAACCGAACGACGCTGGTCACACCCTTCGAGATCGACGAATTTCCCAACTACATCGCTGCGCTGGACTTGATCCAGCGAGCCGTAACCCGGCTCGCCGCGCTGCAGGGCACGCCCGACGATATCGATCGGATTGGCCAGGCGAGCGATGCCTACATGGCCTCGATCAACAAGGGGGATTTCCAGCTGATGACCGAGCTGAACCGGGAATTTCACCTGGCTATTGCCCGTGCCGGACGTAATCCCTACCTCACCAGCTACTACGAGAAGCTGCTCGACGAAGGCCAACGGCTGCAACACCTGCACTTCGATTTCATCATGAGCACAGCCAGCTCCAACCGCCTCGGGCGCGATCACGACGAAATCGTCGAGGCCATCCGCGCCCGGGATGCCGAAGCCGCGGAGCGCGCTGCCCATGAGCACACGATGCTGTTCCAGCGCCGCTTCCTCGACTACATGCAGCAGAACCTTACCGAGTCGATGAAGCTCTAGCCGGACGCCGCCAATCAGATCGAGCGGGTGATGCCACCGTCCACCCGCAGGTTCTGGCCTGTGATGTAGCCGCCGCCCTGCGAGGCCAGGAAGCGAATCACCGCCGCCATTTCCTCGACCTTGCCGTAGCGCTGCATGGGGATACGTTCACGGCGTTCGGCCGTCTCCGGCAGGCTGTCGATAAAGCCGGGCAATACGTTGTTCATGCGGATATTGTCGGCCGCGTAGCGGTCAGCGAACAGCTTCGTATAGGCCGCCAAACCCGCGCGGAAAACGCTGGACGTCGGGAACGTCGGGTCGGGCTCGAAGGCCGAGAAGCTCGAGACGTTGATGATCACGCCGCCCTTCTGCTTCAGCATCAGCGGCACCACCAGCCGGGTCGGGCGCACGGCGCTGAGGAAATATACGTCCATGCCGCCTTGCCATTGCTCGTCGGTAATTTCCAGCAAATCTGCCCGCGGACCGTGCCCGGCGCTGTTGACCAGCACATCAATGCGCCCCCAGCGAGCCTCGACCTCGTCGATCAAACGCTTGATGTCTTCGTTGGATTGGTTGGAGCCGGTCACCCCAATGCCGCCCAACTCGCGCGCCAGGGCTTCGCCGCGGCCCGATGAAGACAGGATGCCAATCTCATAACCGTCCTCCGCGAGCGCGCGCGCCGCCCCCGCGCCGATGCCACTACCGCCGGCCGTGATCACTGCTACTTTCCTGCTTGTCATGCCGCGCCTCCTCAACATAGCCTGAATGCGCTTATTTCAACGGCTCTGACCAGCGTTGACCAATCATCTGTAACACTGCCAGCCAGTAGGAAAACTTCCGAGTGAAACGATGGGGAGCCCGCCAGGGGTCACTACCGAACCTGCATCACCTGCTCGCCTTCGAGGCCAGTGTGCGGCTCGGCAGCTTTCGGGCGGCGGCCGATGAAATGCATCTGACGCAGGGAGCCATTGCGCAACAGGTACGCGCCCTGGAGGCCGAATTGCGCTGCGCGCTGTTTCGCCGGCATGCCCGCGGCCTGGAGCCGACGCCCGCCGCGCTCGACTACGCCAACCGTATCCGCCTGGCGATGGGTGTGGTCGAGGAAGCGACGCGCGAGCTGGTGGCTGCCAGCAGCGAAGGCGAGAACCGCCTGACGCTGAGCACCACGCCCTCCTTCGCCAGCCGCTGGCTGATCCCCCGCCTGACGCGCCTGGCCGAGGCACATCCCGATATCGCTTTGATGATCGATGCCTCCAACACCACCCGCCCGCTCAAGGGGCCGGGGCGCGTGGACCTGGCAATTCGCTGGGCCAGCCCGCCTTTTCCCGACGCGCACAGTCGACACCTGCTTCACGCGCGCCTGGTGCCGGTCTGTGCGCCCGCGCTCGTCACGCAGCACGGCCTGACCAGCGCTGGGGACCTTGCGCATGCACCGCTGATTACAGATGGACACAACCGCTGGGCGCCATGGTTCGATGCCTTTGCCCAGGGCACGCCTAACGGCGGCGCAGGCCCGGTGTTCACGCAAACCAGCCTGGCCATCGAGGCTGCTGAACAGGGTCTGGGTGTAGCCTTGGCGCCGCGCCTGCTGGTCGAGGATGGGCTGGCGCGTGGCAGCCTTGTGCTGGCTGTTCAGGGCGCCTGTGAGCTGGATGTCGGTGCCGGCTTCTACCTGCTCACAGCCAGCCCGGCACCTGCCGACTCGCCAGCAGGCAAGGTGATCGGCTGGCTGATCGATGAGGCACAGGCGGCGGATAGGGATATCCATTGATTGATGAGCCCAGGCGATGCCGACGCCCCTGATGAACGGACGGTTCGAAGCGGTAATCTCCAAACAGGCGCTCATAAATAGCGAACTTACCTATCGGCACTTTTCTACACTTCGCCGGCACTTCGTCGGCGAGCAGATGCTGCCGCGAGCCATTCGAACAGGCGGCACGCCGAGCGCGAGCGTGACCGCCACTGGAGACCCTGCCATGCGCCCAGCCCACGCCCTGATCGATCTCGATGCCCTGCGCGCCAACTACCGTTTTGCCCGCCAAACAGGTCAGGCACGTGCGCTGGCGGTAATTAAGGCGGACGCCTACGGCCACGGCGCCGTTCGCTGCGCCCAGGCGTTGGAGCCAGACGCCGACGGGTTCGCAGTCGCCTGCATCGAGGAGGCGCTGGAGCTGCGCCAGGCCGGCATCCGCGCGCCGATTCTGTTGCTCGAGGGCATCTTCGAGCCGGACGAACTGGCGCTCTTGGCAGAGCACCGGCTGTGGTGCGTCGTGCATGCAACTTGGCAAGTCGAGGCGATCGAACGCGCGCGCTTGCAGGCGCCGCTGACCTGCTGGGTCAAGCTCGATTCAGGGATGCATCGTGTCGGGCTGGATCCCAAGCAGTTCGAACAGGGTTGGCAACGCCTGCGCATGAGCCGCAACGTCGAAAAGCTGGTGCTGATGAGCCATTTCGCTCAGGCCGACGAGCTGGACGAGCCGGCCACCCCGAAGCAACTGACGTGCATCGAGCGTACCCGGCAATCGCTCGAGGCGGAGGTCAGCCTGTGCAATTCACCCTCGCTGCTCGGCTGGCGTCAAGTGCTTGCCGTCCAAGGCCGCCACGACTGGCTGCGACCCGGGATCATGCTTTACGGCGCCAGCCCCTTCGATGCACCGCAACCGTTGGCCGACCAACTCCAACCGGTTATGACCCTGACCTCCAAAATCATCTCCACGCGCGAGCTTCCAGCTGGCGAAGCGGTCGGGTATGGCGCGCGCTTCGTCACTGAGCGCCCGACCCGGGTCGGTGTGGTCGCGATGGGCTATGCCGACGGCTACCCCCGCCACGCACCGACCGGCACGCCGGTGGCCGTCGATGGCACGCTGACCCGTCTGATCGGGCGCGTCTCGATGGACATGTTGACCGTCGACGTGACCGACCTGCCCAACGCTGGGGTCGGCAGCGCGGTCGAACTCTGGGGCCGCCAGGTCTCGGTCAACGACGTGGCGCAGCGCGCCAGCACCATCCCCTATCAACTGTTCTGCAATCTCAAGCGTGTCCGCAGAAGCTATTCGGGTGTCTGACGCACGGCGGGTCAGCACCCGACTTGTTCGGGCGCGGTATTAGCACTGCTGATAAAATGCCCGCCTTTTCAGCGCGCTTCGGCACGGCCAGCCCGCACGATCAGCCGGACACCCTATGAATAGCCCGCAAAACCCCACCCTGCGCCCTTCCCCTTCGCGCCGCTTCAGCGTGGCACCGATGATGGACTGGACGGACCGTCATTGCCGCTTCTTCCTGCGCCAGCTGTCACGCCACGCCCTGCTCTACACCGAAATGGTCACCACCGGCGCGCTGATCAACGGCGATGCCGAACGCTTCCTGCGCCACGACGAGGCGGAGTATCCCCTAGCGCTCCAGCTGGGCGGCAGCGTGCCGGCCGATCTGGCCGCTTGCGCGAAGATGGCCGAGGCCGCCGGCTATGACGAGGTCAACCTCAACGTCGGTTGCCCCAGTGATCGCGTCCAGAACAACATGATCGGCGCCTGCTTGATGGCCCACCCGGCGCTGGTCGCCGACTGCATCAAGGCCATGCAGGATGCGGTGGGCATCGAGGTGACCGTCAAGCACCGGATCGGCATCAACGGCCGCGACAGCTACGCGCAGCTGCGTGATTTCGTCGGCCAGGTGCACGCAGCCGGCTGCCGCAGTTTCACGGTGCATGCGCGCATCGCCATCCTTGAAGGATTGTCACCGAAGGAAAACCGCGAGGTTCCGCCGCTTCGCTATGAAGTCGTCCGGCAGCTGAAGGCGGACTTCCCGCAGCTGGAGATCATCCTCAACGGCGGCATCAAAACGCTCGACGAGTGCGAAGCGCACCTGCAAGAACTCGACGGCGTCATGCTCGGGCGCGAGGCCTATCACAACCCCTACCTGCTCGCGCAGGTCGACGCCCGGCTTTTCGGCTGCGATGTACGTCCCATTAGCCGCGCCGATGCGCTGCTGCGCATGCGCCCGTACATCGAGCAGCACCTAGAAAGCGGCGGCTCGATGCACCACGTCACGCGTCATGTACTGGGCCTTGCGCAGGGCTTCCCAGGCGCGCGACGCTTCCGCCAGTTGCTATCGGTAGACGTCCACAAGACTGACGAGCCGCTGGCCTTGCTTGACCAGGCGATCGGCTTGTTGGAAGGTCGCTGAAGCGAGGAACACGCCGGATCTTTTTCGATCCAAGTGCTGTCCGTAACCGGCTCCACCCAGCCCGCCGCGGCGAAACGCAACCTCAGAGGATAGAGCGCCCCATGACATCCAAGCTGGAACAACTCAAGCAATTCACCACCGTTGTCGCCGATACCGGTGACCTCGACGCCATTGCCCGCTTGAAACCGGTGGACGCCACCACCAATCCGTCGCTGCTGCTCAAGGCTGCGAACCTGCCGCGCTACGCCGAGCACCTACAGGCGGCAATGTCTGGCTGCAAAGGCGATATCGGGCTGGGTTGCGACCTGTTCGCGGTGGCCGTGGGGCAGGAAGTGCTCAAGCTGATCCCTGGGCGGATCTCCACCGAAGTCGATGCGCGTCTGTCGTTCGATGCCAAGGCGATGGTGCAGCGCGGCGAGCGCCTGATCGGCCTATACGAGAAAGCCGGCGTTTCCCGCGACCGCGTACTGATCAAGCTCGCCTCGACCTGGGAAGGCATTCGTGCAGCCGAGCAGCTGGAAAAATCCGGCATCCAAACCAACCTCACCCTGCTGTTTTCCTTCACCCAGGCCGTGGCCTGCGCCGATGCGGGCGTATTCCTGATCTCGCCGTTCGTGGGCCGCATCTACGACTGGTACAAAAAGCATGAAGGCCGCGACTTCGCAGGGGCGGAAGACCCGGGCGTGCAGTCGGTCAGCCGCATCTATGACTACTACAAGGGCAACGACTTCAAAACGGTCGTCATGGGCGCCAGCTTCCGCAACGTTGGCCAGATCGAGGCGTTGGCCGGCTGCGATCGCCTGACCATCAGCCCGGAACTACTGGGGCAGCTGTCTGACATGGAGGGGCCGCTGGCGCGTGCACTCGAACCAGGTCGCGCGACCGAACCGCGTATCGCGATGGATGAAATCAACTTCCGCTGGGGGCTGAACGAGGACGCGATGGCAACCGAGAAGCTCGCCGAAGGCATCCGCCAGTTCGCACGGGATCAGGAAAAGCTCGAAGCGCTGCTGCCGACCAAGCTGTAGTCGCTCAAGCTCAGCTGTAGTCCGAAATGACAGTCAGGAGCGCTCCAGCGCCGTTACGAGGTCGCGAAAGGCCTCGCGGTTGGACTCGTTGAGGCTCATCAGGATGCGATGAGCCTCAAGCACCTTGCCCTTCACCACCTCTTCGGACTGATCCTGGCTCGGTAGGTCGGCGAGTTGGTCAGGCGTTGGCAACGGCTGGTCGACGATATTGAACACCTGGTCGAACCCCATGGATTGGAGCAGGCGGGTGATGTCTTCGTGGGTGGTGACCAGGGTCGGCAACATGCCGACCTTTTGCCGCGAAAGGATCGACAGCTTAGCCAGCAGGCCAAGGGTGGTGCTGTCAATGCTGCGGCTCTCGGTGAGATCGATAACGATCGCCGAGAAGTTGAGCGACGAGAAGATCTTCTCGATCGTCGCGTCCAGCGCAGAACAGAGCGTCAAACGGATCTCACCGACGAACTTCAGGACGAAGGTCCCATCCTGTTCTGCGAACTGGATCGTACCCATGCTCATGCAAGGTTCCTGCTCAATACCAGCAATGCGATGTCATCCGGCATGTCTTCAAGACCAGCCAGGCCGAATACCTCGCGCAACCCCTTGAGCGTGCCGCCCGCTTTGGCGACAAGCCCAGGCAATCCCGCCTCCTTCGCTTTGAGCGTCTCGCCGGGCAAAAGGTCCAAGATGCCATCGGAAAGCAGCGTCAGGCTGAACGAAGCTGGCAGCTCTATCTCGTAGTTATCGTAGGTCGCTTCGGCGAACAGGCCAACCGGCAGGCCCCGGCCTTCGAGGTAACGCGCCTGGCCATCGGTAAAGAGCACCGGCATCGGCAGATGGCCACCAATGCTGTAGTGCAGCAGGTTGCGCTCCTGATCGATCACGCCGCCGAGCATGGTCACGTGCTTGCCGAGCTTGCAATTGATCAGGCCGCGATTGATGTGGTCGAGTACCTCGGACGGCTTGAACTCGCGCAGCGCGCCGCCGCGCCGCGACTCGTAGAGCAGCCGTGTCGTCATGAACTTCAACAGCACGGTCACGAACGCGGACGAAGCGCCGTGGCCGGAGACATCGGCCAGGTAGAAGCCGATGCGGTGCTCGTCGACGCGGAAGTAGTCGACAAAGTCTCCCGACAGGTAAAGCGACGGAATGATCTGATGCGCGAAATGAAAGTCGTCGATGCCGTAGGGAGTGTCAGGCAGCATATTCATCTGCACCTGACGGCCCGCGTCCTGATCTTCCTGTAGCAGATGCAGGCTGGCCTGCAGGTCACGATTTGCCGTTTCAAGCTGCTCGCGATAGCGACGGTTCTCCAACCGCAACCGCGAACGATCCAGCGCACGCCGTACCGAGTGCTCGAGCATGGCCAGATCTTCCAGGGGCTTGATCAGATAGTCGGCCGCGCCGAGGCGCAGCGCCTCGACGGCATCGCTCATCACCCCGGCACCGGAGACGACGATCACCGGCAGATCGGCTTGGCGTTCAGTCACCAGGCGGATCAGCTCCAGCCCGTCCATTTGCGGCATGCGCAGGTCGCAGATCACCAGATCGGGGTGCTCGGTATCGAACAGCTCCATGCCGCGTGGCCCGTTGGGCGCCTGCAGAACCCTGAATCCGCTGTCGTCCAGATAGGCAGCCAGGCTGGCTCGCACTACGTCGTCGTCATCAATGATCAGCAGCGTCGCGCTTGGGTTCTGCATGGTCCTACCAGGCGGTATCGCCAGGATGTTGGCGAGAGCATCAGCCCCGCGCGGGCGCTGGGCATGGGATCTTTTCAAGGCGCAGACGGTACTCCCATACGACATGCGTTTCAAGCCAGACGCAGGCGCCCGAAGCGCTGCTTTACAGCCTCGATTCGCGAGCGTTATAAGGGCCCGGGGGCCACAGTAGTTAAAGGACGAAACCATGACCCAGCGCGATCGGGACTACAGCGAGAAACGAGACTTCATCCGCATGCAGGTCGATACGACCGTGACGCTGATCCACGCCGGCCAGACGTTTCAGGGCGTGTGTCAGGACCTGTCGAGTACCGGGATGCAGGTGCTCACGGCTGCACAGCTGAGCATGGGTGACAAGGTGCGGGTGCAGATCCCGTCCGAGCATGCCGAGTTGAAAGGGCTGGACGCCGAAACCGAGGTGGTGCGCGTCGGCACCCACGAGGACGGCCGCCAGAGCCTGGGGCTGAGCATCCTGTCAATGAGTTGAGGTAAGCCTCGCTCGAGGATGGCAAAAAAAAACGGGAGCGCTTGGCGCTCCCGTTTTGTTTCAAGCTGTTTACCGTGCCCGTCAGAAGTCGTCTTCGACCTGGCCATCCTGCACTCGGAACTCACGGTTCTGCAGGTAGGCGTTGCGGATGAAGATGTAGCGATCACCGGTGATCATCCGCTCGGCCGACAGCAGCTCGGCGCGCAAGTCGACCACGTTCACGGCGCGTGTCACGTTGCGGGTCGGGATGTGGTCGATGTGCGGATAGGGCTGCAGGAACGAATCGGGCACACGGCCGGCGGCGTCGCGCACGGTGCTCGGGCCGAGCAACGGCAGCACGACATAGGGCCCGCTACCCAATCCCCAGGCGCCGAGCGTCTGGCCGAAATCCTCATCGTTCTTCTGCAACCCCATGGGCGTTGCGACATCGAAGAAACCCAGCACACCGAAGGTGGTGTTGAACAGGATGCGGCTGGTGTCGATGCCCGCGTCGCGGACCTTGCCTTGCAGCAGGTCGTTGGTCAGCACCACAACGTCACCAAGATTGCTGAACACGTTGCCGATGCCGGTTTCGAGGATGTCA
Source organism: Pseudomonas sp. SA195 (assembly GCF_054131565.1). Lineage (NCBI taxonomy): Bacteria > Pseudomonadati > Pseudomonadota > Gammaproteobacteria > Pseudomonadales > Pseudomonadaceae > Pseudomonas > Pseudomonas sp. SA195. Next base: position 2,825,966 of record NZ_CP096392.1, read on the forward strand.
GGCGTTACCTTCTGGTAACCCTTCGCCAACGGCTTGAGGGTGTAGGTGTCGATGGTGTCGTTGAAGCGCAACACCACGCGATTAACGCCCTCCCAAGGGTCTTCTTCTGCGGCGAACGACGAGGTCGCCCCTAGCATGGCCAACGCCGCTACCAGCGTGAGCCTGAAATAACCGAACCATTCCTTGCCGATCGATCGCATCGCTGCATCCTCTTGTCCGAGTGCGGGCTGCCGTGAAAGCGCAGCAGTATAAGGCCTTTCCGACGCCTGCCGTCAGCCGTCAGTCACGCCCACAATCGGTTGGCAAACAGCGCAACGAACTCGCCCGGGCGTAGCCTATCGAAACAGACAGGCCTGGCTTGCTGGTTTAGGCTTGAAACATGGCCACCGGCCTTACGAGATGGCACCAACAATAGAGGGAAGCACGATGTCGGAACATGACCTGCAGTCGCAATTGCTCGAGTTGCGCAGTCAACTGGCGCAGGACACGCCGCTGACTGAAGAAGAGCGCGAGGAGTTGCAACTTATCGCGCGGGACATCGAGTTGCGCCTCTCCAATCAGGAGATGGTCGACCAGAACGATTCGCTCGTCGATGGCGTTAACCTGGCGGTCGAGCGCTTCGAGGCCAGCCATCCGAATACCGCCATGACGCTGCGCAACATCATGCAGACGCTGGCGAACATGGGTATTTAAAGGAAAGGAGACGGCGCGGAAGACGAGCGTCGTCCGCGCGTTCACTTACTGGCGGACCAAGCGGCCGTTGTCGGGCGTCAGCGCTTCGGTGCTGCGGTAGGGGTTGATGTCCAACCCGCCCCGGCGCACGTAGCGGGCATGCACAGTGAGCCGTTGCGGTTCGAGCAAGCGCTGAAGATCGAGAAAGATGCGCTCGACACACTGCTCGTGGAAATCCGCATGCTGACGGAAGCTCACTAGGTAGGCCAACAGGCTCGCATGATCCAGCGCGGCCCCCTTGTAATCGATAACCACCGTGCCCCAGTCAGGCTGGCCGGTCACCGGGCAGTTGGACTTGAGGAGATGGCTGTAAACGCACTCCTCCACCTGTCGACCCGGCTCGCAGCGCAGCAGGGCAGCGCGCGGTGAGTCGTAGTTGTCGATCGCCACGTCCAACGCGTCGATACAGATGCCGGCAGGCAGTGCGATGCCCTCCGCCGCCACCTCGGCCAGCGTCCTCAGCCTGACGCCAACGGTCTTGCCTGCTGCTGCTGACAGGTCGCGCGTCATCACCTCAACCAGCACTTCAGAATTCTCGAAGCAGGATTGGTTGAGCGAGTTCAAATAAAGCTTGAACGACTTCGATTCGATGATGTTCGGCGAATCGGCCGGGATGCTGAACTCACCAATGGCGACCACCGGCTTGCCCGACGGCAGCAGCCAGGACAACTCGTAACAGTCCCAGATATCCACGCCGCGATAGGGCAATGTTTCGGCAGTCAGCCCCAGCTCGGCCCACTTGGGCGCGCGCGGGATGGGAAAGAGTTGTTCGGGGCTGTAGGTCGCGACATAGGCGCTCGTCTTGCCCAGCGGCGAATGTTCGGCGGGATGCTGCATGGTGGGAACCTGTACGAAAAACGGCCAACAGTGTATCGGGTTGCGCTGCGTTTATCACCGCACCCGGCGGTACTGTTACTGGCGCATCCCGCGCCCACTGGTCAGCAGGCGGATCGAGAAGAGGTACATCAATATGGCCGCGACCAGCATGAAGCTGATGGCGGTGCCGATGCGGATGTCCGATACGCCAAGGATGCCGTAGCGGAAGGCGTTGACCATGTGCAGGATGGGGTTGGCCAGCGACAGGGTCTGCCAGAACGGCGACAGCAGGTGGATCGAGTAGAACACCCCTCCCAGGTAGGTCAGCGGCGTGAGGACGAAAGTCGGGATGATCGAAATGTCGTCGAAGTTGCGCGCGAACACGGCGTTAATGAAGCCGCCCAGCGCGAAGATCGTCGAGGTCAACGTAATCACAAGAAGCGTCACGCCCAGGTGATGCACCTGCAGGTCGGTAAAGAACATCGACAGCAGGGTGACGATCACCGCTACAGCCAGACCGCGAGTGATACCACCGAGCGCGAAGCCGATAAGGATCACGTGCGGGGAAACTGGAGAGACCAGCAGCTCCTCGATCGAGCGTTGGAATTTGCTGCTGAAGAAGCTCGACACCACGTTGCTGTACGAGTTGGTGATCACAGACATCATGATCAGGCCCGGCACGATGTATTGCATGTAGGTGAAGCCATCCATCTCGCCGATGCGCTCACCGATGAGATTGCCGAAGATTACGAAGTACAACACCATCGTGATCGCCGGGGGCAACAGCGTTTGCGGCCAGATACGGGTGTAACGACGAATTTCGCGGTGGACGATAGTCTGCAGGGCAACGAGGTTCGGGCGGAATTCTGCGTTCATTGGGCCACCTTGGGCAGGTTGTTTTCCACCATCGACACGAACAGCTCCTCCAGCCGGTTGGTCTTGTTACGCAAACTCAGCACCTCGATGCCCTGCGCCGAAAGCATACGAAACAGCTCGGTCACGCCCTGGCTCTTCTCGACCTGCACCTCGAGCGTATGGTGGTCGACCAGGCGCGCCGGGTAGGCCCCTAGCTCCGGCGGCACCAGCTGCGACTCCTTGAGATCGAGCAGAAAGGTTTCGACATGCAGCTGCTTGAGCAGCTCACGCATGCTGGTGTTCCGTACGATCTGGCCGTGGTCGATGATGCCGATGTTGCGGCACAGCTGTTCGGCTTCTTCCAGGTAGTGCGTGGTCAGGATGATGGTGATGCCCTCGCGGTTGAGTTCGGTGAGGAACGACCACATCGAGCGGCGCAATTCAATGTCCACGCCCGCCGTAGGCTCGTCGAGAATCAGCAAGCGAGGCCGGTGGATCAGCGCACGCGCGATCATCAGGCGCCGCTTCATGCCGCCGGACAGCATGCGGGACGAGACATCACGCTTATCCCACAGGCCCAACTGATTGAGGTATTGCTCGGCGCGCTCCTTGGCGACTTTCGCCGGGATGCCGTAGTAGCCGGCCTGGGTGATGAGAATGTCGAATGCCTTCTCGAACTGGTTGAAGTTGAACTCCTGCGGCACTACCCCCAAGCAGCGTTTGAGGCCGCCGGGGTCGCGATCCAGGTCACGGCCGAATACATTGACCGTGCCGCCGGACTTGTTCACAAGCGTGGAAAGGATACCGATCGTGGTGGACTTGCCCGCGCCGTTGGGGCCGAGCAGCGCAAAGAAATCACCTTCGGCCACATCGAGGTCGATACCTTTGAGGGCCTGAAAGCCGTTTCCGTAAGTCTTGGTCAACTGCCGGATGGACAAAGCGGTAGTCATAGAACATGCACGCAACGCTGGAGGGATCTGCAGTACATAAGGGCAGGACAGGGCAATTACAACCACATCAGCGCGAGCTCGCCCCGAGGAGGGCTCCTGCAAAAGAATCCCACACGCCGCTTCCGTAGGCACCGCGCCCCGGCGGCGAACTCCAACCACTCAAGCCTAAAAGGCTTCGCCCCGAGGGCGGGGCTCCTACAAAAGTCCAATCCTACACGCCGCTTCCGTGGGAGCCGCGACCCCGCGGCGAACTCCAACCACTCAAGCCTAAAAGGCTTCGCCCCGAGGGCGGGGCTCCTACAAAGCCCAATCCCGCACGCCGCTTCTGTGGGAGCCGCGACCCCGCGGCGAACTCCAACCACTCAAGCCTAAAAGGCTTCGCCCCGAGGGCGGGGCTCCTACAAAAGTCCAATCCTAGACGCCGCTTCCGTGGGAACCGCGACCCCGCGGTGAATTGCAACCACTCAAGCCCAAAAGCCTAGATCCGCGGCGAGGCACCTACATCAGCCCCAAACCAGAACTCGCCCCCACCGTTCCGGTCATTATCTGAAACCAATCGCGGCAAACAGTCCCTTCACCGCCGTGGGCACAGTGCCTATGCTCGAACAGGACGCCATCCGCTCAACAAGGAAATGCTCATGACCCTGCTCTGGCTGCTCGTTCTCCTGGTCGGTATCGCCGTCATCGCCCACCTGCGCGTCTCACCCGTCCCGGCGTTGATCATGGTCGCGGCCTACCTGTCGCTGATGGGAGCGGCCTATGAAACGCCGGCCTGGCTGATGATTATTCTCTGGTTGGTGTTCGCGGCGATCGCCGTCCCGCTGCTAATACCTGATCTGCGTATCAAACACTTCAGCGGCCCCATGTTCGATTGGTTCAAGAAAGTCTTACCTCCCATTTCGGATACCGAGCGCGATGCCATCGACGCCGGCACTGTCTGGTGGGATGGCCAACTGTTCAGCGGCAAGCCCGACTGGGACGTCCTGCTCAACTATCCAAAGGCCCGGCTCACCGATGAAGAACAAGCCTTTCTCGACGGCCCGACTGAAACACTCTGCGCCATGGTCAGCGACTGGGAGATCGGCCAGCGCCTGGATCTGCCGCAGGAGGCCTGGGACTACATCAAGGCCGAAGGCTTCTTCGCACTGATCATCCCGAAGGAATACGGCGGCAAGGGCTTTTCCGCCTATGCGCATTCGCAGATCGTGATGAAGCTCGCGACCCGTAGCGGCGACCTGGCGACAACCGTCATGGTGCCCAACTCGCTCGGCCCGGCCGAATTGCTCATGCACTACGGCACTGACGAGCAGCGCAACCATTACCTGCCGCGCCTGGCCAAGGGCACTGACATACCCTGCTTCGCCCTGACCGGCCCCTATGCCGGCTCAGACGCGGGCGCGATGAACGACACGGGCGTCATCTGCAAGGGCCAGTGGCAAGGCGAAGAAGTAATCGGCCTGCGCCTGAATTGGGAGAAGCGCTACATCACGCTTGGCCCAGTCGCGACGCTGCTCGGAGTGGCGTTCAAGACATACGACCCGGAACACCTGCTCGGCGACGAGGAGGAACTGGGGATCAGCCTCGCCCTGATTCCCACCGACACCTCCGGCGTCGAGATCGGCCGCCGCCACCTGCCCCTCGGCGCAGCCTTCATGAACGGCCCGAACTGGGGCAAAGACGTATTCGTGCCGCTGGAGGCCATCATCGGCGGTCGCGACATGATCGGCAAAGGCTGGATGATGTTGATGAACTGCCTGTCTGTGGGGCGCTCCATCTCGCTCCCAGCCACTGGCGTCAGCGCCGCCAAGACATGCAGCTACGTCACCGGCCGCTACGCCAGCATCCGCGAACAATTCAATGTGCCACTCGCTGCCTTCGAGGGAATCCAGGAACCTCTGGCGCGGATCGGCGGCAACGCCTGGTTGATGGACAGCGCCCGTATCCTCACCGCCAACGCCGTCGACCTTGGAGAAAAGCCGTCGGTCCTTTCGGCCATCCTCAAGTACCACCTCACCGAGCGTGGCCGCGCGTGCGTCACCGATGCGATGGATATCCATGCCGGCAAGGGCATCATCATGGGGCCGAACAACTACCTGGGCCGGCTGTGGCTGTCCGCGCCGATTTCCATCACGGTCGAGGGCGCGAACATTCTTTCGCGCAACCTGATGATCTTCGGCCAGGGCGCCATTCGCTGCCATCCGTTCGTGCTGCGCGAAATGGAACTGGTGCATGAACCCGATCGCGACGCAGCCGTCGTGAAGTTCGACAAGCTGCTCATGCAACATATCGGTTTCGCTGTCAGCAATACTGCCAGCACCCTGCTGCTGGGCCTGACCTTCGGCTTGATCGGCAAAGCGCCCGGCAACGACCTGACCCGCCCCTACTTCCGCGCCCTGGATCGCATCGCCGCAGCGTTCGCCATGCTCGCCGACCTCTCCATGATGCTGCTCGGCGGCGAACTGAAGCGACGCGAGCGGCTTTCCGCCCGCCTCGGGGACGTGTTGAGCCATCTGTACCTGGCGTCGGCCGCCCTCAAGCGCTATCACGACCTCGGCCACCCGGCGGACCAGGCGCCGCTGTTGCGCTGGGCACTCGAAGACTGCCTGAACAAAGCCGAACAGGCGCTCGCCGACACGCTCGCCAATTTCCCGAACCGCCTGCTCGGCGTTGTGCTCCAGGTATTGGTCTTCCCATTCGGCGCGCGGCACAAGGGGCCGTCCGACGAACTGGACGCTGAAGTGGCAGCTATCCTGGGTCGTCCCGAAGGCGATCCTGCCCTCGAACAGATCCTCGAAGGCGTGTACCGGCCGGCACGCGGCGACCAAGCCCTGGTGGCCCTGCGTGACGCCTATGATGCGCTGGTCGCTGCGCAACCGCTGCAGAAAAAGCTGCACAAGGCAGTCAAGAGCGGCGACGTGAAGCCCGTCGCCGGAGAGAACCCCATTGATGCCGCCGTCGCCGCCGGCGTGCTAGACAGTGCCGAAGCCCAGCAACTGACTGAAGCGGAAGCCGCCAGACGCAAAGTCATCAGCGTCGACGACTTCGCCAAGGAAGACCTCGGCTACCAACCGGATCGGGTGAGGTAACTCGTGCCCCATCCGCACGCACCAAGCAGAACCCTGCTGTTTAGGTGAAAACGTCCGGAACAGACCCCCAGAACCAACTGCAGGCAGAACCGCACCACCCCCCCTCTCCCCTCCGGGGAGAGGGCTGGGGTGAGGGGCCGGGTCCGCGCTGGCTAATCGTCGCAACACCGGTACACCTGCACACTACATTGATAGCTACATCGCGACATCCCGCTGCCCCGGCCTCCAGCCGTGGAAAACCAAGCCCGCACAACCCGCGCCTGGCTTAACCCTCGGTCTCGAAAATCGAACCCCACCCATACCAACGAGTCAACTAGACACGCCCTACAACCGCGCCGCACCCTATAATCGCGCGCCCAACTCGACACAGGTGAACCATGGCCAACGCATACCACGATCACAACCTGGCACTGCTCGCCCATCTGCGCGGCATCCTCCTCGCCATGGGCGAATCCGAACAGGTCTCAGAGGAAAGCCACGCCCTTTTCCTCGAGCGCTTCGACGAACTGATCATGAACCTCAAGGACGTGCCGGCCGAACGTCACCTCGGCCAGGACCTCATCTGCCAGGTCTTCCACCGCTACCCGCAAATTGCCCACCTCGTCCCGCGGGACCTGCTCTGGTTCTTTGGGGGCGATTGTTTGCACTTCATGCCAGACGAAGAAATCGAACTCTTCCAGCGCCTGGAAGAACGCCGCTACGAAGCCGAGCAGAACGACGAGCCGTTCGACTGGAACCTTGAACGGCAACTGCTAACGATGCCCGAGGATGGCGCGCGGCACTGATCGAACAGGTTCTGCGACCTATGAGGCAATCAGGCTAGCCGTTGCCAAACGTTCCTCCAGGCTAGGTCAAAGGGTCCTGGCTATTGAACAACATAGGCATACGCCAGTTTCTCAGCGGAGTTACGATAGCGCCGACCAAAGCACCGGAGCCAAACCAATGAGCAACGTAAGCGCTCCATAAACCCCGTCCATCAGGACGAGGTTTGTTTTCAGGAAGCAGAGGCAGAAGCTGGCGAGCAGTTCCACGGCAGCAGCGCTTCGTAGTCTTCGACGCTCTGTGCCGTTGGCAAACGTTCGAGGATGTAACGCAGCCAGGCATAAGGCTCCTGGCCGTTGGCCTTGGCGGTTTCGATCAGGCTGTAGATCTGCGCGCTGGCCGTGGCGCCCTTGGGCGTGTCGCTGAACAGCCAGTTCTTGCGGCCGATGACAAACGGGCGGATGGCGTTCTCCGCGCGGTTGTTGTCGATCGGCAGATGTCCACCTTCGACGTAGCGCACCAGCCGGCTCCAGTTGCTGGCCAGGTAGTTCACCGCCTTGCCCAGCGCCGTCTGCCCGGCGACTTGCGGCTGGGTCTTGTTCAGCCAGGCCTTGAGCTGGTCGAGCAGTGGCCGGCTGCGTTGCTGGCGGGCGGTCAGGCGTTCCCTGTCGTTGGCCTCTTTCAGGTCACGCTCGATGCCGTAGAGCTTGTTGATCAGGTTCAGCGCCATGTCGGCACGGCCGGTCTTGCCCTTGGGCTGCACCTTCTGCGCTTCGACGAACTTGCGCCGCGCATGCGCCCAGCAGGCCAGGCGTTCGATGCCCTCTTGCGCGGCCACGGCGTTGTAGCCGGCGTAGTCGTCGGTCATCAGGTAGCCGCGGTAGCCTGCGAGCAGGCGCAACGGCACCTCCTGCGCGCGGCTGGCCGTGTAGTCGAAAAGGATCACCGGCTTGTCTGGCGGCCCACCGCTTTGCACCCACATCCAGGACTGCGCGGTGGGATCACGTCCCGGTTTATGCAGCACCTGCAGGCGCGTTTCGTCGCAGTGCAGCACGGGGTAGTCGAGCAGCGTGTCGTGCATCAGGTTCAGCAGCGGTTGTAGCTGTTCGCCACTCTGGATCACCCAGCGCGCCAGGGTCTGGCGAGGGATGTCGACGCCGTGGCGACTGAGCATCTTCTCGAAGCGGTACAGCGGGATGCCGTCGGCGTACTTGGTGGTCAGCAGCATCGCCAGCACGCTGGGGCTGGCCAGGCTCTTCTCGATCAGTTGCGCCGGTTTGTCAGCAGTGACCGGGGCCGCTTCGCAGGCCTTGCAGGCGTAGGTCTTGCGGATGTGGCGGATCACCCGCACCTGCATCGGGATGATCTCCAGCTGCTCGCTGGTTTCTTCACCGATGACCTGTTTGCAGGCGCCGCAGGCGCAGGTCAGTTCGTGGTCGGGCAGCTCATGGATGACTTCCACGCGCGGCAGGTTGGCCGGCAGCGGCTTGCGCTTGCCGCGACGCTTGACCGGTGCGACGACTTCTTCGGCTTCACCTTGCACGTCGACAGCCTCAGCAACCGGCTCTTCGCTCAGTTCTTCGGCTTCGTTGAACATGGCCAACTGCGGTGAAGCGGCATCTTCAGGGCTGCGCTCGGATTTGGGCGAGAACAGTTTGTGCCGCAACAGGGCGACCTGTTCTTGGAGTCGGGCCACCTTTCCATGCGCCAACAGCAACAGCTGCTTGAGCAGAACGGGATCGTCGGGAAGGTTATCGGCGCCAGATTTCATGGCGCCGGATTATACCGGCTCAGGCAACGAAACGCGGTGTCAGCACCTGGTGCGGGCGGTTACGCCACAGGTCGATGCCGTCGAGCAGCCAGTTCAGTTCGTTGACCGTCAGCTCAATGGCTTCGTCCCCAGCATCGGGCTTGGTCTTGAACCGCTCGGCTTCCAGGCGCTTGAGCCACAGGCAAAAGCCATTGCGCTCCCAGTAGAGGATCTTGACCTGACTGCGGGTGCGATTGAGGAACACGAACAGCACCGGGTTGAATACCTCCACCTTGATGTCCAGCTCGACTAGGGCGGCCAGGCCGTTGATGGATTTGCGGAAGTCGACGGGCTTGGGATAGAGATAGACCTTCTGCACCTTGGCGTCGGGACGCATCATGGGATGAACTCCAGTGAAAACGGGGGCTCAGCATCCAATGATCACCAGGCTAGGGACAGGTGGGGTTTATGGAGCGCTTACTAACGAAGAAACAGCTGAGGCCATTCTCGACAATATTCAAAAGCGCCATCATCCGCTGTTGCGCGCGTTGGAGCGAACCTTGTCGGCACGAGCTGAGCGCAGCCAATGAAGATGCTAGAGTCAGGCTTGTCCGAAGCAGACGTCTATCAAATACGGCGAGTACTCAGCCGATTCCCCTCGTTGAAAGAGGCAATACTCTATGGCTCGCGCGCCAAAGGTAGCTATCGGCCTGGCTCGGATATCGATCTAGTACTCAAAGGCGACCGCCTCAGCCACCAAACTTTGCTCGATATCCAGTGGCTATTGGAAGAACTTCCTTTGCCTTACAAATTCGACGTATCGCTCTTTAGCCATTTGGACAATCCCGAACTCATCGAGCACATAGCTCGGGTGGGAAAGGTCTTCTATTGCCTGCAACAACCGAAGGTTTCCTAGCACTGTAAGCGCCGCCCTTTGTGGGAGGCACGTCCATGCGTCGAATAGCAGCTGTCTCCTAGCTGAAAAAGCTTCGTCTCGAGGGTGCGGCCTTCAGAAAGGCAAAGTCAGCAAAGCAAACCCAGCCCGCCCGGCGAGACCACCGCCTAGTCCGTTCGCCCCGCCCGACGCTGCTGGTATATCAGATCAACGATCTCACCCTCAGGCACATACCCACTGACCACTTCGCGCAGCAACACGCGCACCTGTGGATAGTCGTCCCGCTCCACTGCCTCCAGCAGCTTCGCCAGCACGCCTCGTAGGGCGTCCCAAGTGAAGTATTCCTCGTCTGCCCGCATGATCATCGGATGCTCGGTGGGGCTCACGTTGTCGCCGATCAGCAACTCTTCATAAAGCTTCTCACCCGGCCGCAACCCGGTGAATTCGATAGCGATATCCCCGTGCGGGCTTTTCTCCGAACGCACACTCAGGCCGGACAGGTGGATCAGTTTCTCGGCCAGTTCGGCAATCCGCACGGGCTGGCCCATGTCCAACACGAACACATCGCCGCCCTGCCCCATCGACCCCGCCTGAATGACCAACTGAGCGGCCTCGGGAATGGTCATGAAATAACGGGTGATCTTCGGGTGCGTCACCGTCACCGGCCCGCCGCTACGAATCTGCTGGTAGAAGCGCGGAATGACCGAGCCCGATGACCCCAGCACATTGCCGAAACGAACCATGGTAAAGCGCGTTTTGTTGACATGATGCACCGAGTCGCCAGCACCAAAGAGCACCGGTGCTGTTTCGCGGCTCAACGCCTGCAGAATCATTTCAGCGACACGCTTGGTGCTGCCCATCACATTGGTCGGGCGCACCGCCTTGTCTGTGGAGATCAGCACGAAGTTGGCCACACCCGCCTGCACCGCCGCCTGGGCCGTGTTCATGGTGCCCAGCACATTATTCAGCACGCCTTCAGCGACGTTGTGCTCCACCATGGGTACATGCTTGTACGCCGCTGCGTGGTAGATCGTCTCCACCTGCCAGGTGCGCATCACATCCAGTAAACGCTCGGGATTACGGATGGAACCCATGATCGGCACCAAGCGGGCCGCCAGCGAAGCCCGCTCGATCGCCCGCTCCAACTCGATGTGAATGCTGTAGAGGTTGAACTCGCTGTGCTCGAACAGCAGTAGCGTTTGAGGCTTGTTCGACAGAATCTGCCGGCACAGCTCAGAACCAATCGAGCCGCCCGCTCCCGTCACCATCACCACCTTGCCGCGAATGCACCGCTCGAACAGCGTCTGCTGCGGCGGCACGGCGTCGCGCCCGAGCAGGTCGGCAATGTCCACTTCCTGGATGTCCTCAACCTTTACCCGCCCACTGGCCAGATCCATGAAACCCGGAACGCTACGTACGTGCAGCGGAAAATGCTCGAGCATTTCAAGCACCTCACGTCGCCGCGCGCGCGAGGCCGACGGAATAGCCAGCAGAATCTCGTTACACCCCGTCTCGTCGATCATCTGCTGGATATGTTTGGGCGAGTAAACCCGCAGCCCGGAAATGCTCCGGTTATAGAGATTGGGATCGTCATCAATAAAGGCGACCGGGCGCATACCCCTGCCCAGGCGCAAGGCGGCTACCAGCTGGTTACCTGCCGCACCAGCCCCATAGACCGCGACCTTAGGCAACCCCGCGTCACGCCCTTTGAACTTGGTGAGCGAATCCGGGGAGAACCAGTCGCCCATGAAGTACTGGCGCATCATCAGGCGCAACCCGCCGATCAGCACCAGGCTCAGCCACCAATAGTTAAATACCATCGAACGCGGAATCAGCTTCGGCGCATCACTGCGCCAATAAACAGCAAGGGAAAGCAGCAACGCCGAAAGCGTCACGGCCTTAGCGATTGCCATCAACGCGTCATTACCGAAGTAGCGCATTACTGCCCGGTACATGCCGAAGCGAACGAAGAACGGAATAGCTATCAGCGGCGCGATACCAAACAGCCAGGCATGCCCACCAAAAGGCTCAATGTTACGGGTATCGCCCAATCGAACAACAAACGCCAGCCAGAGTGCGATCCAGACCAGCACCACATCGGTCGATACTTGAATCAAGCGCTTGTAGCGCCTGGGTAATCGCACCAGCCGCGTACGTAGGTTTTCAGCCAATCTCAACACAAAGCTACCCTTCCCAGAGCCGGAGTGCCGGCCGCTTCGGTTCCCAGTCCATTTATTCAATCGATCGAACGCTAGACAACACAGTTAGAGAATTTGCTGAGATCAGCGCTTCACGACCCGGTCCCCTGCGCCCTTGCCCGCTACGGTCATGACGATGTACTTGAAGTAATCAACCAGCGTCAGGCTGCGTATCATCTTCTGATCCGTCTCCGCCAACAGAGCAGGCGTGGACATATCGATTTCGCTCACCTGCGCCAGTCCGGTGATCCCTGGCCGCACATCGAACACACCACGCTGGGCACGCTCCGCCGTCAGCTCTTCCTGATTGAACAGCCCTGGCCGCGGACCCACCAGGCTCATATCGCCCTTAAGAACGTTCCATAATTGAGGCAGCTCGTCCAACTTGGTCTTGCGAAGAAAATGACCAAAGCGAGTGATGGACGCACTGCTGGCCAGATGTGTGGCAACCGAGGCCGTATCAACCCTCATGGTGCGGAACTTGACCAGCGTAAACGGTTGCTGATTGCGACCGACACGCACTTGCCGAAAAATCGGCGAGCCCGTATCGAACAGGCCGATAAGCGTGAGCACGAGCAACACAGGGAAGCCAACCACCAAGCCCACCAGCGAAAATAAAAAATCAAAAACTCGAATCACGGGTTCATCCGGTAATAGATCAATTGGAGCGCTCGAAGCAGCGCCTAAGCCCTTCTTGCACCGTATAGGGTGGTTTCCAGTCCAACATCTCGCAGGTCTTGCTGATATCGACCTGCAACGAGCCAAGCAGCCGTTGGGCCATCGCTTTTTTGCCCAGCAAGGTCGCGCCAAACTGAAGCATGCCAGCCGGTACAGGAATCAGCCGAGCGGACCTGCCCATCGCCTCGCCAACACTGCGCAGCAACTCGGTTGTAGAAAGATCCCCACCATCACCAGCGAGAAATACCTGATTGGCGGCGGCGGGATGATCAATGCAACGAATGACCAAATCAACCAAGTTGTCTATCCCCACTAGAGAGCGTTTGTTGTGAACTGCCCCGAGCGGGAGTGGGATACCTTTCTCAACCAGCTTTATCATGCTGGCGAAGTTGCCTTTTGCTCCTCGCCCGTAAACCAACGGAGGGCGAATAACCACGAGCTCCATGCCCGTGGAAACCGACAATTCAATCAAACCCCGCTCAGCCTCGTACTTTGAAACGCCATAAGCATCCTCTGGTGCTGGGACGTCAGAGGCGCTAAAGAATCTCCCGCTAGCAGTATTCTCACCATTTACTTTAATCGAGCTAATAAAGATGAAACGCTTGACCCCGGCTTCCGCCGCTTGCTTCGCAAGATCAAGGGTAGCTGCGACATTTACGCGGCGAAATTCGGCCAGCGGGTCGACTAGCGAATCATTTCTCATAATGTGAGCACGAGCCGCAACATGAACAACAGCTTCTACATCGGCCACTGCATAGGTCCAGTCAATTGGCTCACCAAGATTGCCGATCACGTTAACGCGTTCACTACCGGCAATATTGCATTGATAGCGTACCGCGGCAATAAACGTGTGGCATCTGACTTCAGCGAGTCTGCGCGCAACTGCAGATCCTACAAAACCGGTAGCACCGGTAAGCAATATTCTACTCATCATATAAGCCCGAGAAATGCGAGCGCTCCAAAAGCCAATAGATCACGCCTCGACCGCCTAAATTCCGTAAAGTTCCTTATCAGATAAGCCTTGGGTATAGCCCCATGGCCAACTAAGCTCGAAGGTAAAGCTGGCAGATTACCGGCAACGAGCCTGGATATTTTCGAGACTTCCTCACGATACCATCCTGAGGCTAGAAGCTTAAATCGACTCTTAATTCCTGAAAAACCATTATTTGCGCCTATTTGATTTCCGCCATGCTGGCGGTACAAGATGTAGGAGCTCGGATCTATATGCCAAGCCCTATCAGTCGACCGAAACCAAGCGTAAGTCAACCAGTCATGAAGGGAAACATTATTAGCCGCATGCCAATTTTCTATTAGGAATCGTTTAAATTCTAAAGCGTCTGCCACTCGAAGCACATAGCTACAACCAGGCCCTCCCGCCTCAAATAAAAAATCCAACTTTCGCTGGGGCTGCGATTTAACAAGCAAAATTCGACGACCATCGGGCCAAAAGGCGGTAACGTTGCTCGAGTATGCAGAACAGTCGCGGGCAACTATCTGCGCATGCGCGGCGATATACTTATCACCAAGGTAAATATCATCTTGATCCGCATAAGATATATAATTAAATTCAGAAAAATCGACATCTCTTATGAGACGAAAGAAGTTTTTTGCTGCCCCTCCGAACCGCTCACCGGTATAAGGCAATAGTACAACGCGACGCTCACGGCGAGACAACGCTTCACACCAAGCCAAGGTCTGATCAGAGGACACATCCACACTTATATAAACAACAACCTCGACTCCGCGCTGCGCAAGAATAGAACCAACTTGCTCTTCAATCCATTGCATCCCATTATAAGCAGCGAGAAGGACGGCGAAGCGCGGTGTGCATACGAAATTTGGCATAGACCTCTCGGGCGCAGTTAGCAACCAGCGTAAAAAGCGACTACTGAAACCACACCTCACTCCTTATAAGATATTAATTGGTCAAGATTTCAGGAAAACTTCAGCGCATCGACAAAACATTTCGTAGAGCAGCCAAAATATGCTTGCACATAGAAAAAAGAACTAGCAAAGGCAAAAAGACGAACCGCACTCCAGAGCAAAATTTGTAATACATCCGCAGCTCCCCAAGACGCATCGCAGTTTTGTCGGAGCTAAGCCCACCTGCGGACATAATCTCCCTACCCACGATAGTTAGCGGCGGCCCGTCTATAAAAGCGATTTTATTAGAATACGAAATACGCAGCCACAAGTCGTGATCCTCGGCGTACTTCATGTAACTATCGAATCGAATGTTTAGATCTTGCTTTACTATGAAACAGGCCGTAGCCGACGGATTTCTAAATAAAATAGATAACATATCGGTGGCTCTGACTCGATATTGATCGAGACTTTTCACTGAGCGATCTTCTAAATAAGAGAATCGGTGATAGATCAAAGCGAAATCGTTATGGATTAAAACCGACCTACATATCTCAAGTTTATTCGGATGCCACTTGTCATCCGAATCTAAGAATGCAATGAAATCACCTTCGGCCATGTCCCACCCAGTATTCCTGGCCACACCGGGACCCGAGTTAACTTCCAGTCGAATAAATTTTATGCATATACCCTTGCCTTTAAAAATATCAACGTAGGCTTGAAATATTTCCTCCATATTTTCTTCACCACAATCATCCACTACGATTACCTCGTAGGGCAAAACCGATTGTTCGAGACAGGACTTTAGCGCCGCCCCTAAAGTTCGAGAAGAATTGTAAGAAGGAATAACCACAGAGAACTTCAAAACCACCTCTAAAATATATCTAGGTATCTAAAAAAACTTTGATAAGGAAGAAAAGGAGAGGCACCCACCCCCTCTTCACTCAAAAAATTTCGGTATAGAAACACACTACCCAAACACCCAGCCACGAATATCATGCCACGCGAACCAGAATTGAACTTCAGTTTATCCTCGCTATGAAAGTACAACAATGCCAGCGGAATAGTGAAAGCAAGCAACTCTAATAACCGTAAGCCCGCATAGCTATAACGACCAACTATCCAAAAAACTAAAAGAAAAAAACTACCAAATGCTATCGTCTTTAGCTTTTTTTCAGCTTGGATATGCGAGACAGCAATCGCCGCGAAGACAAACATGACTACTAAGCACGTGCTAAGCCCGGACACCATTCCCGGAGCAGCCAAGGAAGCATAGGAGTCAACTTTAAGCAATAGAAACTGATAGTTAAACATAACAAATACTGACACCAATACAAAACCTACCGCAGCAACATAAACCAGCTCTCGAAGGCGCCAATTTTTAACAACCGCAAAAAATAAAAGGATTGAAACCATTATTGAATAGTGAAAAAGGAGCGCAAAAATCAAGAAAATATAGTATTTGCCACCTCGCCTGAAACTTTGAATAGCCAACAAAAAAAGAGCAGAAGCCAGACCAATTCTTAGGCCATTCATACTATAGGAATAACAGAAAACGGGCACATAATAGGCAACGCCAAGATACGTCTCGTTATCATCTGATTTTAAAAAAAACGTCGTTAACAACATAGCAAAGATAAAGGCTATGAACCTAACCGCAATCTTCGGATCGCCTATAAAATACAACAACACCTTTGAGATTAAAAAAAAACCAGGCTCAACCTCAGCAGTTGGCTCGCCTACCATTATTTTGCGGAACATCTCGTCATAAACCGCCGTGTCAACACCTACGTCACCTCTAAAAATCGAGACAACGCCAAAATACAAGACGACAAATATTAAAAAAAACTTTCCATGGTAACCGCTTAAATTCCTAATTGATAAAATAAATAATAGCAGAATCCATCCAAATATATACACCATATTATATATCCATAAACCGAGGACTACTCCAACCGCGTCATCAGATTTTACTACTTAGCGCATTTTGGCTGGGTTAAATTATATCCCTGAACGCTGTAAAATTAGTTTCGGCTCGCAGTCGATAAGAGTCTGGTGTCACTGCACATTTCACACCCGCCTCGGCGGCTACCGCCAAAGCGCCATAAATACTTGTATCCGATAATGGCTCATGTAGCCTCAAAATATCTTGCTGACCGATGTCGTTAAGAAATTCCGTGCACTTTTTATGATATTCAACGAGAACAAAGGGGACACCAGTCAAATAAGCAGTTATGGCGCCGTGAAGCCGGACACTCAAAAATACAGAGCAAGTGCTTATTTCGTGCCAGATAGCAAAAGCGCCTATCTGTGCGTTAGAGCAAATAAAGCTATCAACTCCTAGACTCTCTAAATGCTCTTGGAAGCTCAATACCAGCTCGTCGTCACCGAAAAACTTATGATTGTTTAAGGAAAATAGCTTTACTTTACTTCCGTGCTCCAAAGCGTACCTAGCAACTCCTGCTATCATTGATTCATTTCGTTTTTTTTCTGTTGCGATATTTCCTCTAACGTAGCTTTCGTAATTACAAGGAGCTAGCCCTATCACGTTATCAGCTTGTTCTGATGACTGAAACTCAGAGTGCCCTAATAGCGTACCTGCTAGATCAGCAGCTAATACCGTGTGGGATGTGACATTTAAACTACTTAAATAATCGTACGAAGCTTTATCTCTCAGACTTAAAAAATCTAACCCATCAAGGAAGCCCTTCAGGCTTTTCAGGTTGTTAGATTCAACCGGCTCGACCGAGACACCTATAGCAGCCAGTTTGGCTCGCTTATATGGCATTTTCAGGTGCATGTCGAATAGTTTGGGGGGATTCGGCGACAGCGTAGACCCGCCGCCTAGCAGCACAATATCACTATGCAGTAACGCCTTGGCTTTCATTACTCCTCGTACAAGCGCACCTTGATATCCTAGCGATGAATAGCGCGTGCTTAACCAAGCAGGCACATCGCAGTAGCTCTCAATACCCAATATTTTTGGGCTAACGACAGTCGCTTTGCTTCCCCAGAACTTCTCAGCCCCCAACGCGCAGGCTACTGCGAACAAGTCGTCCCCGTAGTTCTGCATCCCGTAGTATCCACTAAACGATATTTTTTTCATTATTTATACCTAAAACCTTCTAGAAAATATTAGTAACAACAGAGCCAAGATCACTTCGGATGCCACAAGTGAATACGCAACTGTATGAAACCCTATACATTCATGCATTAACTTTATAAATAGAAAATTAAACAATACGACAACTAAAAGCGAAAAAACTTTTCTATGCACCATATCTTGCCTGACCATAAACGCACCGCAGCTTGCTCCGGCGAAGCGAGCAGGAATAGCAAAAACCATAACTTGCAGTAACGATACTGCGTCAGTATATTGCTCACCGAACATCTTAGGGACTAACCAATCACTAACCGTATAGAGCATTAACGCCGCAATAAGACCAACTAAACCCATTATTACCAAACTGCGACAGTAAAGCTTATACAAGCTGAATACGTCGTTATAAATCCGATAGCTGATGGTAGGAGATAAAAACTTTTGAAAAATGACAGCCGGCACCAGATATACCGCCGTAAGTATAGTTATGCAAACCGAAGTGAGCGCAGCAGACTCGGCGCCCAAATAATGCGCAGCGTACGGCACAGACGCTTGAAAATAAGATAAGAACAATAGGGACGTTATTCCAAAGGGAAATGCAACCTTTGCTAAGCCAAACAAATTAGGTTGGCTCGCAGAAACTTTCTGTGTCACAAAGCCAAACTCACGCAGATTGATTTCACCTTGAAAGACCGACTTCAGCTTAATAGCTGCCACACCAAAGACGAGAATGGAAGAAAAAATCACGCCGAGCAATGAAAGTTTTAGCGATAGGTAGGAAAAAAAAACATATATCCCGATCATAAAGACGAGCCTAGCTACATGGGGAAAAGCTTGCCACAAAGCCAAACCTTTATAATTCCCCACTAGTTGCTGCTGTACTGAAACCAGCTCTAAAGCTATAACAGGGAACGTCAAACACGCCATTGCGAAGCTCTGAAGCAGATTTTCAGTCCAGCCATAAACAATTAAAAAGATAAGAAAAAAAGTTAGTGATGACGATATAATAATGTATGATTTAGCAATTCCTAGCCATCTTGATGCCGCCTGCCCCTCTTCTCCAAAGGTCCTTAAAATGAACTGCCCCAAGCCCATACCCGCTACTGGTGATATAAGAAGGGCAATTGAGTAGCCAGCGGAAAAAATACCGTAATCCGTCACACTTAAGAAATGTGTAAAAAAAATTTGCAGCAAAAACGCCGATAGAGCGCCGGCTCCTACACCAATAAATAATGCGGCAATCGCAATAATATTTTTCTTCAAATTACTTGCCATAGTACTTACGTTTAAGTCCATCACATACTTACCGCTAAATAATGCAGCACCGGCGCCGAAGCGTTTAACGTGTTAGCTTCAGTTTGTTTTCGCTTTCGGCGTAACGCACCTCAAGCATGGCCGCCAGTGCCCGTTTCGCCCCCTCCTCCCCATGCACCACCCGAATCTCTGTTGGCCCCTGCTGCATGCCGGTCACAAATGCCACCAATCCCTTTTGATCCGCATGCGCTGAGTAGCCACCGATACTCGCAATGCCTGCGCGCACGTCAATGCGCTCGCCGTCCAGATAGACATAGCCGCCCTTGGGTCCGTAGGTTTGGATCTCATGGCCAGGCGTGCCCTTGGCTTGGTAGCCGACAAACAAAACGTTATGCCGTCTATCCCCGAGCATGGCTTTGAGGTAATTGACGATGCGACCGCCGCTGCACATGCCCCCACCGGCAATGACGATGGCTGGGCGTGCAGTCTGAGCAAGGTGGTTGACGACGCTTTGGTGGTCGCTGTGGCTGTCGATGGTGACCAGTTGTTCAAAGGCCAACGGGCGGCGCCCAGATTGGATGCGTTCGCGGGCCTCTTGGTTCCAATATGGCTTGAGGTTTCGATAGGCTTCGGTGAAGCGGCTCGCGAGCGGTGAGTCGAGGATGATTGGGAGCTCGGGCCAGTTGGTTTCGGTGCTGGGCTTAGCGTTGGTGTTGCTCGCCGCTCCCCTCACCCCGGTCCTCTCCCCAGGGGGGAGAGGGGGTTGTGCGGTGTTGGGACGGGCCTTGTTGATGATATCTTCGAGCTCGTAGAGCAGCTCTTGCGTGCGGCCGATGCTGAATGCGGGGATGAGGACGGTGCCTTGGTCTTCGAGGGCTTGCTCGATAACGGCTTCGAGCCGTTTACGGCGGTTGGCGCGGTCTTCATGGAGGCGGTCGCCGTAGGTGCTTTCAAGCACGAGGATGTCGGCGCGCTCTGGTGATTCCGGGGGCATCAGGAAGGGCGCGTGTGGCGCACCGAGGTCGCCAGAGAAGACTACGCGTTTGCTCTGCCCGGTTTGCGGGTAGGTCAGGTCGATTTCAACGTAGGCCGATCCGAGGATGTGCCCTGCACGCTGCAGCCGTATGCGGGCTTGCAACTCATCGGTATCGGCCAAGGTGAACCATTGCTGGTACGGCAAGGCAATGATCCGCTGCTCGACGAGGCGGATGTATTTTTCGATCTGTGCCTGGTCACGGCTGAAGCCAAGTTTGAAGGCATCTTCGAGGACGATCGGCAGAAGCTTTGCGGACGGCTCGCTGCATAGGATGGGGCCGTCGAAGCCTGCCGCGAGAAGATAGGGTATGCGCCCAACATGGTCGATGTGCACATGAGTGGCGACCAGCGCTTTTATGGTGTCCAGTGGGAATTCGATGGCGAGACGATCCGCGCCGGGCTCGTTCGGGATCGATGCGTCGTTGCCCTGGAACAGCCCGCAGTCAACCAACAGGCTGCTGGTGGCATTCATATGCAGTTGGTGACAGGAGCCGGTAACGCCATCCTTGGCGCCGTGATGTTCTATTTTTGGATAGCTCATGGTTATTCCTTTAACGATGTCACCCAAGATGCCCGCGACAAGCTAGTCACGGGCCCGCTGAAAAAATAAGCGGGGATTCTACCGAGTTTCAGAACTGCTGAGTTGCCAGCAGTATTCCGACGGACGGATGGTCAGATCGAGGCTACGGGACGGCGCAGGTTTCTCACCAGGGCGATGAATAACCCGAGCATACCGCCGAGCACCAGCGCGAGCGCGACGATCAGCGCTTTCTTGGGTTTGATGGGCCGGCTCGGCTCTACCGCAGCTTGGTCGATAGAGACCAGCTTGAGCGATTCGGTATCGAACTGCAGGGCACGCAGGCGTGCGGCCTCCTCGCGCCAGGCGGCAAGGTCTTTAAGGAATAGGTCTTCGTTTTCGCGGCTGTTGAGCACTTCTATCTGGCGGTTGTGCTCGAGCAGCTTGAGTTCACGGGCAATCTGCGCGATGCGCGGCTCGGTGAAGTCATCCGAGCGACGTGCCAACAGTGCTTTACGCTCGGCCTCCAGCGCATCGCTGCCCATGAAGTAGAGCGGGATTTGCTGGTTGTTGACTTCAGTGCGGATCACGCTGCCCTGCCCCGTGATTTCGGCGGCGCCAAGGGATGAAGGCGTTGTGGGTTTGCTGATACCCAACGAGGTTGCGATGCGGATCGCCTCGTTAAGCTGGTTGATACGGTTGTCACGGCGGGTTCTAAGCTGCTGACGCAACGCAGAAAGCTCGTCGTTCAGTTCGGCACGCTTGAGGGCGTCCGCTTCGCTCAGTTTGGCGATTTTGACTTCTTTGCTCGCCTCGTAGTTGGCGCGAGCGGCAGCCATGTTCTTTTCCAACTGGCTGAGACGGTTACCGATCAGGGTATCGAGATCGGCTGCTACTTCCTGACGAACACTATTGAGCGAGTACTGCACGAAGCCGTTGACGATCTGAACGCCGTTGAGGTCTTGCGGGTAGGTCAGTTGAATGCCAACGAAGGGAGTGGTTCCTTCGGGCTTTTTCGCGTCAGGCTGCAGCAACTTGATCGCGTCGTCGTTAAAGGCTTCGAACGTTTGCTCCAGGCTACGGCCGGGCTGGGCCAGATCAGCGAAGAGTTGCTGATTGTCACGGAAGAAACCGAGGCGGTTCTCATAGGAATCAAGCGCAGCGCCAACTTGAGCCAATGCCTGCTTCGGTGACAGCTTGTAGATGCCCAAGTGATTGAGCTCGTCCAGGTCTTTGATCGCTGCTGGGCGCAGTACGCTTTGAACCGTGTAATAGCGCGTTGCGGACATGGCGTAGGCAAGCCCAATGAGGCCAGCCAGGAAGGTCACTGCGATGATCAGCGTTTTTTGCTTCCATAGCGCGCTGACGAGCTGGACCAGATCAATTTCATCATGGGTAGCAGAGCGAAGGTGTTGCGGGGGGACTGCAGCGTTCACGTCGAATTCCGTCTCGTCGGTAAGGCAGCGCAGCGAAAGGCCGCGCCGGCACGATCTGAAAAAGATTGAAAAGTTCCATCCAATCTTTAGCGGGTCGGCATTTTGCCATCCAGGTCACAAAAAACAAGCGAGACGCTGGATGAAACAAGGAGGCAAAACGCCGCGGTAGACGAGCGGTAACGCTAAAGGTGATTTTTCGGAGGGAAGCGCCGCTGGGTGCAGACTAAATTTATTCGGTTGCCAGTTTGTGAAGGCCGAACGAGTTCGGCCCTACAAATTTCTGGCAGGGAGGTTCTGTCGAAGGGGGAGCGAAGCGGAAGAGGATATCAACAAGAGACGGAGCAGCACCGGGCGGTGCTGCTCGGGCAAGGTATGGGCAAGCTAGTAGACGTTGAAGCGCGCAGCCTCGCTCAGCTCAGGACGGGATGCTGTTCGTTACTACGTGTCATCAGACTGCGTATCAACGCGACAAACACCCCCAGCATTCCACCAAGCACAAGACCCAAGGCAAGAATCATGGCTTTTTTGGGTTTGATGGGGTTGAGGGATTGCAAAGCTAGCTGATCCAATCGCACCAGTCTCAACCGTTCCGTGTCTAGCTTGATGCCTTTCAGGCGAGCGGCTTCTTCACGTAGCTCGGCGAGGTTGGTCAAATAAAGATCTTCGCCCTCTCGCTCCTTCAATATCTCCACCTCCCGATTGTGTTCAAGCATCGCCAGCTCCGACTGGATTTCAGCGATGCGGGGCTCTATGAAGTCGTCTGAAGTTCGCGCAACAAGCGCATCGCGTTCGGCGGTTAGCGCCTCGGTACCCATGAAGTACAGTGGTGCTTTCTGATTGGTGACCTCGGTGCGAATGACCTGAGTGCCGCTGGGGGGCGACGCTGTCATGGCTGAGGGGCTTGTTGGGTTCCGGATTCCCAGCGAATCAGCAATAGAGATTGCCTCGTTAAGCTCCTGAATACGGTTTGTTCTACGAGTCTTGAGTTCTGCACGCAACGCAGTGAGTTCGTCCTGTAGCTCGGCGCGCTTCAAGGCATCCTCCTCCAGCAGCGCGGCAATCTTCGCCTCTTTGGTCGCTGAGTAATTCGCGCGCTGAGCCTCCATATTCATATCCAGGCTGGCCAAGCGGTTATTGATCAGGCTTTCAAGATCCTCCGTGATTTCGCGACGCTCAAGCTCCAGCACATGCGCAACGAAGCCATTGACCACCGCAGCACCGTCCATTCCTTCAGGGTAGGTCAGCCTGAGCCCGACGAAGGCGCTTCGGTTATCCGTGCGCTTGGGATCAGGAAAGAGCATTTCGAAGGCGTCTTCGTTGAAATTAGCAAAGGCCTGCTCAAGCGAGTCGCCGCGCTTTTCGATTTGCTGCAAAAGCTCTTGGTTGTTCAGAAAGAAATCGAGCCGGTTGTCATAGGATGACAGCGCACCAGCCACTCTATTAATAGCCTCTTCCGGTGTGAGCTTGTAAATACCGGTCTCGTTAAGCTGATCCAGACTGCTCTGAGGGACGGGGCGTAGATATGTTTTGGTCTGGTAATAAGGAGTCGCGAGGAAAGCGTAAGCGGCTGCGATAAGCGTAACGACGGCCGTTATCCCGAGAATCAGGAGCTTCTGACGCCAAAGCGCCCGAAACAACTCGACCAGGTCTATTTCTTCGGATGTGGAGGTTTGGTACTGCACGGTCATCCCAACTCCTTGTTATAAATGCGCTTCAATGCAAAGCAGGCGAACCGGGATTAGTGCACGGTTAAGCGGGAAAGTTCGCCCACGCTGATAACTTTGCGCTTCTAAGAGAGAGATTATGAGTGCGACTGCGCTCGTTATTCTTCTTCGTTCACCCGATCGCGCAGTTCTTTCCCCGGCTTGAAATGCGGGACGAACTTGCCATCGAGGGGGACGGATTGGCCGGTTTTGGGGTTACGACCGACGCGCGGGGCGCGGTAATGGAGAGAGAAACTGCCGAAGCCTCGGATTTCGATACGGTCTCCGGTTGCCAATGCTTGAGCCATTTGCTCGAGCATGGTCTTGATTGCCAGTTCCACATCCTTGGACGAAAGCAGCCCTTGTTGGGTGACGATACGCTCGATCAACTCCGACTTGGTCATGGTTTTCCCTTCGTTTTCAAGCGGCTAGATCATTTGGGTTGCGTTCGTTTGTAGCATGTTGTTCAGAGTTTGAACAGCCTGGACGTTTGGGTCAGGTTTTCCGAAGCGGCGAAGCGTGAGGTCGCCAGGTTTCGTGCAGTAGGGCTGTTTTGTGGGAGGCCCGACCTCGGGCCGAAGCTTTTTGAAGCGGCAGGCCTGTGGCCTGCATTCGCCGCGGGGGCGCGGCTCCCACAAGCGAGCGGATAGGCTTTCGTAGGAGCCCCGACCTCGGGGCGAAGCGCTTCTCCGTTGGCCAGTGTCGAATCATGGGGAATGGATCGCCAATGTGTGTAAGCACCAACGTTAAGCTGCCCGAATAATGAGCAAGAGATGAAGAGCATGGACGCTTATTTCGCATCCAGCCGGCTTCGCAAAGGCCGCTATTCCGTTCATGACCAGATCTATCTGGTGACAACTGTCGCTCAAAATCGACAGCCTGTTTTCCGTGATATGGACGCGGCACGGGTACTGATTCGCACCCTGCAATCCGATGAAGGAAGGGGTATGAGCAGGACATGAGCCTTTGTCGTAATGCCTGACCATCTTCACTGGCTGGTCCAGTTGAGCAAAGGCACGTTGCCGCAGCTCGTTGGGCGAGTTAAATCGATCTCAGCCAGGCAGATAGGGCGTTCAATCTGGCAGGCCGGGTTTCATGATCGTGCGCTACGGGGTGAAGATGACCTAAAGGCGGTGGCGCGATACATCGTAGCTAACCCACTGAGGGCCGGGCTGGTAGAACAGATTGGTGACTATCCGCACTGGGATGCGGCTTGGTTGTAGGTTGAAGCTGCGGCGGCCTTCGGCCTCCATTCGCCGCGGGGGCGCGGCTCCCACAGAAGCGGTGCGGTGAGGGCTTACGATGGTTGGGAGGATGCTGAGGCAGGCCTTTGGCCTGCATTCGCCGCGGGGCGCGGCTCCTACAGAAGCGGTGCGGTGAGGGCTTGCAGTGGTGGGGGGTATTACTGCCTGCATTCGCCGCAAGGGCGCAACGCCTGCGACAAAAGCGGACTGAAGTGGTTTTGTGGGAGCCCCGGCCTCGGGGCGAATGGCGCTTTGGGAAACAAAAAAGGTGGGCCTGAGCCCACCTTTTTAGATCAAACGCCCGGACGATCAATCCTCGCGATAGCGACGCAGCTTGAGCTGTTTGCCGCCGACACGTGTGTCCTTGAGTTTGCCGAGTAGGCGTTCGAGACCCTCTTCCGGCAGTTCGACCAAGCTGAAGCTGTCACGCACCTGGATACGGCCGATGGCTTCGCGGGCCAGGCCGCCTTCGTTGAGGATGGCGCCGAGCAGGTTGCGGGCGGCGATGCCGTCACGTGCGCCCAGCGGCGTACGGCAGCGGGCGCGGCCTTCGGCCAGCGGAATCGGGGCACGGCGTTCGCGATCACCGCTACGCTCTGGACGATCGGAGCGTTCGCGAGGAGCGCTGGTCGGGACCAGCGGCTGCTCTTTTTCCACTTCAGCCAGGCTCAGCGCCTGACCATTGGTAGCCTTGCGCAGCAGCGCAGCGGCCAGTGCACGCGGGCTGCAACCGATATCGGCAACCAGCTTGTCGAGCAGTTCGCCATGGCTGGCTTCGGCATCGGCTACCAGCGGCGACAGGCTGTTGGTGAGCTTCTTGATGCGCGCATCCAACACCTGCTGGGCGTTGGGCAGACGGGCTTCGGCAACCTTCTGGTTGGTGACGCGCTCGATGACTTGCAGCATGCGGCGTTCACGCGGGGTGACCAGCAGCAGCGCGCGCCCTTCCCGGCCTGCACGACCAGTACGGCCGATACGGTGAACGTAGGACTCCGGATCGTAGGGCATGTCCACGTTGAATACATGGGTGATGCGCGCCACGTCGAGACCGCGAGCGGCAACGTCAGTAGCAACGACGATGTCCAGACGGCCGTCCTTGAGCGATTCGATGACGCGCTCACGCTGGTTCTGAGCGATGTCGCCGTTCAGCGCAGCGGCCTTGTAGCCCTTGGCTTCCAACGCAGCGGCCAGATCAAGAGTGGCCTGCTTGGTACGTACGAAGGCGATCAGTGCATCGAAGTCTTCGACTTCAAGCAGACGCAGCACGGCCGGGATCTTCTGGTCGGCATGAACCATCAGGTGCGCCTGCTCGATGCGAGCAACGGTCTGGGTCTTGGCGGCGATCTTGATGTGCTGCGGCTCGCGCAGGTGCTTTTCGGCAATGGCGCGAATGGAGTGCGGCAGGGTCGCAGAGAACAGCACGCTCTGACGGCTCTCCGGCATGGCTTCGAAGATCACTTCGAGATCATCCATGAAGCCCAGCTTGAGCATCTCGTCGGCTTCGTCGAGTACCAGGAACTGGATGGTCGACAGCAGCGCGCTGTTACGGCTCAGGTGGTCGACCAGTCGGCCTGGGGTGGCGACGATGATCTGCGCGCCCTGGCGGATGGCCTTGAGCTGCGGGCCCATCGGCGCGCCACCATAGACGGCCACCACGCCCACGCCAGGCATCTGCTTGGAATAGGTTTCAAACGCGGTGGCGACCTGCAGGGCGAGTTCGCGGGTCGGTGCAAGGATCAGCGCCTGCGGCTCGCGCTTGGACGGGTCGATCTTCGAGAGGATGGGCAGCGCAAAGGCTGCGGTCTTGCCGGTGCCGGTCTGGGCCTGGCCGATCATGTCGTGGCCGCCGAGGATGACCGGGATAGCCTGGCTCTGGATCGCCGAAGGCTCTTCGTAGCCCACCGCCGTTACGGCAGCAAGAACGGATGGATGAATACCGAGTGCGGCAAAGCCGCCGATTTCCTGGGACATGGGTCTTTTCCTGATGCTCCGCAAAGACCCATGTTCCGAAGCTGCGCATGCCATGCAAAACCCGAAGGTCACCCTGGCAGCCTGGTCGGCGGGGTTTGCGAAAACGTAATGAATGATGAATCGTCTAGGACAGCCGCGAGAAGCGGACAGCAGCCGAAGCAGCGCTTCGTGTGTTGCAGTACCTGAACGCAGGCTGGGTTTCAGCCGGCGCGTACTATACCGGAAACTGTGAAGCTGTGCGCGCATTTTGTCTTGAGGGTTAGGTTTGCAGCCGCTCTGGCACAAGGCGTGGAGGAAACAAAGCCGATTCGCCTCATATCGCCGCTTTGCCGCAAGCCCTTGTCGGTAGAAGCCGCTCGCTTTGGCGCCGCTCGCTAATCAGCTCGCTGGGCGAATCGCCTCGATGAGCGAGTCCAATGTATAGCCCAGGCGCGGGGCAAGGTTGGCGGCGCGCTGGCGCAGGGCAACGAGGTCTAACCCCTGATCCAGGTCGGCAGGCACGAACAGTACGACATTGCCCTCCTTCACCGGGCATTCCCAGTAGTGCCGATGGAACAGCCCACGCAGTAGCGCGGCTCCCAGCGGTTTGTCCTGATCGGTCCCCCATTGGTTGATCACCAGCCAGCCGCCAGGATTGAGTTTCTGCTGGCAGCACTCGAGAAACTGCCAGGCAAGATGGGCCGGTGCTGGCCCGGTATCGGTGTAGAGGTCAACGAAAATAAGGTCCGCGGGCTCGGCCGATCCGAGCAGATCAACCGCGTCCCCTATGCGGATGAACAGCCGCGGATCGTCCTGCAGGCCCAAATAGCGCATGGCGAGCTCAGGCACGTCGGGCCGCAGCTCGATGGCTTCAACGTCTTCGAGGGGCAGGAATTCGAGGCAGGCTTGGGTCAGGGTACCGGCACCAAGCCCGAGGAACAGCGCCGTTTCGGGCGCCTCGTGCAACAAGCCGCCCATCAGCATGGCGCGGGTATAGTCATATTCCAGCCAGCTGGGATCGCGGGTAAAGACGCAGCTCTGCTCTACCGCCGCACCGAATTCCAGAAAGCGGTAGTCACCGACTTCCAACACCCGGATCAGGCCGAACGCATCGCTCACCTCGGCTAGCACTACTTCCTGCTTTTCCATACACACTCTCTCAGGGCTTGGCGGCATCTTAACAGCCGATTGGCAAGGACTATCAGCGGCACCCCAGCGCATCAGGTAAAATTCGCGCCACTTCAATGCGCACGGAAACGAACGAATGAGCCAGGCCTGGAGCCCTTCGAGCTGGAGAAGCAAGCCCATCGAGCAGCAACCGGTCTACCCGGACGCGGACCACCTTGGGCGAATCGAAACGACCTTGGCGGGCCTCCCACCACTGGTGTTTGCTGGGGAAGCACGTGAGCTGCGCCGCCAGTTCGCCGAGGTGACCCAGCGTCGAGCCTTCTTGCTGCAAGGCGGTGACTGCGCGGAAAGCTTTGCTGAATTCTCTGCACCAAAGATCCGCGATACGTTCAAGGTGCTGCTCCAGATGGCCGTGGTGATGACGTTTGCCGCCGGCTGCCCAGTGGTCAAGGTCGGTCGAATGGCCGGACAGTTCGCCAAGCCACGCTCGTCCGGCAACGAGACCATTGATGGTGTCACCCTGCCCGCATACCGCGGCGATATCGTCAACGGCATCGGTTTTGACGAGAAAAGCCGTGTCCCTGACCCGGAACGCTTGCTGCAGGCGTACCACCAGTCGACTGCAAGCCTGAACCTGTTACGCGCGTTCGCCCAAGGCGGTTTCGCCGATTTGCACCAAGTCCATCAGTGGAACCTGGATTTCATCGCCAACTCGCAAATGGCTGAAAAGTATCACCAGCTTGGCGAGCGCATCGACCAGGCGCTGCGCTTCATGCGTGCCTGCGGAATGGACAATGCGGCACAAGTGCGCGAGACCAGCTTCTTCACGGCGCACGAAGCGCTGTTGCTCAACTATGAACAGGCGTTCGTTCGCCAAGACAGCCTCAGCGGTGGCTGGTACGACTGCTCGGCGCATATGCTCTGGATCGGCGACCGGACCCGTCAGCTCGACGGCGCGCATGTGGAATTTCTGCGCGGCGTCGGCAACCCGATTGGCGTCAAGGTCGGCCCGAGCATGCAAGACGAGGAGCTGATCCGACTGATCGACATCCTTAACCCCGACAATGACCCGGGCCGCCTGAACCTCATCGTGCGCATGGGAGCGGACAAGGTCGAAGCGGGTCTGCCGCGCCTCATCCGCACCGTACAGGCCGAAGGCCGCGAGGTGCTGTGGAGCTCGGATCCGATGCATGGCAACACCATGAAGGCGTCCAGCGGCTACAAGACGCGCGACTTCGCAAAGGTGCTCGCCGAGGTCCGTCAATTCTTCGAGGTACATCGTGCAGAAGGGAGCTATCCGGGCGGCATCCACATCGAGATGACCGGGCAGAATGTCACCGAATGCATTGGCGGCGCCCGCCCGATTACCGAGGATGGCCTTTCTGATCGATACCACACCCACTGCGATCCGCGCCTGAACGCCGACCAGTCGCTGGAACTGGCCTTCATGATTGCCGAGACGCTCAAGCAGGTTCGCCCGGACTGATTCGTAGCCGGCCTTCTGAACGAAACGAAACCGCGCCGCTCCTGTCCCCCTGATAGGAACAGCGTCGTTTCGCGCCGCTCGAGGAGGCCCGCATGACCGATTCATCTTCGCAAAGCAAAGGCGCTACGCTCGCTGCCTGGATCGGGCTGGCCCTGGGCCCGCTTCTGCTGCTCATATGCCTGCTAACCGACCCGCCGGCGGGCCTGTCGCAAAAGGCCTGGCTGACGGTTGGGCTTGCGGCGCTGATGGCAGTCTGGTGGTCGACTGAAGCCATACCCATTCCAGCGACCTCGCTGCTGCCAATCTTGCTCATCCCGCTGCTGGGGATCGACACCCTGGCCAAAGCCACCGCCCCCTATGCCAATCCAACGATATTCCTGTTCCTGGGTGGCTTCCTGCTTGGCCTGGCCATGCAACGCTGGAATCTCCACCGACGCATCGCGTTGGCGACATTGCTTGCGGTGGGTAATCAGCCCAGCCGCCAAATCGCCGGGTTCATGATCGCGACCGCATTCATCAGCATGTGGGTGAGCAACACCGCCACCAGCATCATGATGTTGCCAATCGGCCTGTCGGTAATTGGCTTGCTCGTGGCGGGCAGCGACGAGCGCGAGGGTGGCCGCTTCGCCATTGCGCTACTTCTGGGCATCGCCTACGCCGCAAGCGTCGGCGGTATCGCCACGCTGATCGGCACGCCGCCCAACGCGTTGCTCGCAGCTTTCATGAGGGAGAACTACGACGTCGAGATCGGGTTCGGTCAGTGGATGCTGCTAGGCCTGCCCTTGAGCATCGGCATGCTGGTGTTTATCTGGTGGTCGCTGACCCGTCGCGGCTTCAAGCTGGCTGGTGGCGATACGCAAGCGTTGCTGGAGCGGGAACTGTCAGAACTGGGGCCGATGGCCCGCGCAGAAAAGCTCGTTGGCGTGGTCTTCGTGCTGGCGGCGCTCGCGTGGATATTCCAGCCATTTCTTGCCGAGTACGTGGAAGGGCTGAACGACACCAGCATTGCCATGGCAGCGGCGATCACGCTTTTCCTGATTCCGGTTAACCTGCGTGAGCGCATTTTCCTGCTGGACTGGGCGCAGGCGAACAAGGCCCCATGGGGTGTATTGCTGCTCTTTGGTGGCGGCCTTTCGCTCGCGGGGGTAATAGGCGCCTCGGGTCTGGCCGAGTGGATCGCCGAAAGCCTTGGCGGCTTCGGCGCGCTGCCGCTGGTGCTGATGATCGGGCTGGTCGTGGCAGTGATCATCTTCTTGACCGAGATTACCTCCAACACCGCCACCGCAGCCGCCTTCCTGCCGCTACTCGGCGCTCTGGCCGTCGCCCAAGGGCTCGAGCCGGAAATGCTGGCGATACCGGCTGCTGTCGCGGCTAGCTGCGCCTTCATGATGCCGGTCGCAACGCCGCCGAATGCCATCGTCTTCGGCACCGGCCAGCTGCCAATACAGGCGATGATCAAGGCCGGTTTCGTCCTCAACCTGTTCGGCGTCTTGCTGGTGACGCTGGTCTGCTATCTGCTGGTTGGCTGGATTTGGGCAGGTTGAAGCCTACCGAAACGAAAAAGCCCAGCATTGAGCTGGGCTTTTCTGTCCTACTAAGGCTGAGAGATCAAGCCTTGACGCGGGACTTGTATTCGCCGGTGCGGGTATCGATTTCGATCGAGTCCCCGATTTCGCAGAAGGCGGAAACCTGCAGTTCGGCACCGTTCTTCAGGCGGGCAGTCTTCATCACCTTGCCGGACGTGTCGCCACGGACGGACGGTTCGGTGTAGACGATTTCACGGACGATGGTGGTCGGCAGCTCGACGGAGATCACCTTGTCGTTGTAAAAGACGGCTTCGCAGACGTCGGTCATGCCGTCTTCGATGAAGGTCATCACGCCTTCGAGATCGTCCTTTTCAATTTCGTACTGGTTGAACTCGCTGTCCATGAAAACATACAGCGGATCGGCAAAGTAGGAATAGGTCACTTCCTTGCGCTCAAGAATGACCGGCTCGAGTTTGTCATCGGCCTTGTACACGGTCTCGGTCGCCGAACCGTTGAGCAGGTTCTTCAACTTCATCTTGACCACGGCACTGTTACGACCGGACTTGTTGAACTCGGCTTTCTGGATGACCCAGGGTGCGCCGTTGATGATGGCCACCTGGCCGGCACGGAACTCTTGTGCGGTTTTCATACGAATATCCGAATGGAATTGGGGACAAAAAACAGGCGCGTATCATAGGGGCTGATCGCGTATCGTCGCAAGCCGCGATGGCCGCATGCCGTCGCCAGTGGTGAGCAGCCTCGGTTGCCGGCGAAACGAATCCCGCCAAGCTCGCTAGACCGGAGCCGCGGACAACCAGTTGGCATGAAACAACATTAATTTCCCAGCCAGATCACCATTGGCGACTTGCTGATGCGTCCAGCGCTCGGCATGTACGCGCAGCGCTGCCTCGTGCTCGAGCAACGCCCGCCAGGCGTCGCCGCTGCCCGCTCCGTCGTTCCATGCCTGCCAGAACGCGCGCAACGCTGTGGCGGGCTCCGACGCGAGGTCCCGCAGATAGAGGTCGAGAAACGCGTTGAGCTTGTCCCAATGTGCGTCTTCTTCCTGCGGATAGATATGCCAGACCAGCGGGCGGCCAGCCCATTGCGCGCGAATGAAGGATTCCTCGCCACGTACCGCATTGAAGTCGCAACTCCAAAGCAGCAAGTCGTACTGGTTTTGCGTCAGGAATGGCAGCACAGCAAGCTGCAGGGCGCCCCGCTCAAACCGATCGCCTGCCTGAATTCGTTCGAGACGCAGCCAACCCGCGATCTCGCCCAGCACCCGCCCCTCCGGCACCAGCAACAGGGTCGACCGCGAGTCGGCTGCTAGTGCGTCAAGCCATCCAGCGACCGCCTCGTTCTCATACGCAAACAGCGACACCAGCCGCGCCCCTGGCACCGGGTCTACATCCACACTCTGCAGGAAGGCGTCTCGCAGGAACCGATCGTGCTGAAAGGCCTCGCGCCGCGCCATTAGGTCGCCCTCGCGAATCAGCCCGCCGGTTCCCTGCTCGAACCCTGGAAAGAAGAAGTACTTCTGCAGGGCATCGGCCTGCATCGACGGCAACGCATGGCAGCCGACGACCCAATCTTCGGCACTGAGGTATTCCAGGTTGAGCCAGAGAATCCGGTGGCCGCTCTGGCTCATTGCATGGATGTACGGCTCAGGTAACTGGCAGGCGAACGCTTCGATGACGATCTCTGCCGGCTCGGCACCCGGCCAGGTGCTGGGCCAATGGCGGACGTCGACACCCTCATGCCACTGTTGCTCGGCCGATGCGCTCGTGCCCGGGCACAATTGGGCAAAGGTATGCAGGTCATCCACCCACAGGCGAACCTGCTGGCCGTACTCGGCGACCAACTGGCGAGCCAGGCGCCACGTCACGCCAATGTCGCCGTAGTTATCCACCACGACACAGAAAATGTCCCAACGGGTGCTGCTCGACAAAGGGGTTCTCCCGGCTATTGGAGATGGACGGTGGGCACACCGGCGTAGCATAGAAACGACGGGCACCGTCTCCACACCATCGCGCATGCAAACGGCATCAGCTGCCCTAGCGGAAGGCTCGGCATGCGGAACAAGAAATTAGGAGGGACTATATAAAAGCAGGATAACGCATTTCGTCATGGAGGCAGCCCTACCAGCCACACCCCGGCACACAATGTCACCGCTGCGGCTGCTTCCTTCCGGACCTGACCGGGTTCACGGCTGATCGTTGCGAGGGGACCGA
The DNA here is from genome assembly GCF_054131565.1 of Pseudomonas sp. SA195. Lineage (NCBI taxonomy): Bacteria > Pseudomonadati > Pseudomonadota > Gammaproteobacteria > Pseudomonadales > Pseudomonadaceae > Pseudomonas > Pseudomonas sp. SA195. The sequence goes on from NZ_CP096392.1 coordinate 2,859,161, forward strand.
TAGGACCACCATGACGACACCCGCCTGGCGGCGAGCGGCGCCATTGTACCCGCTTATTCCCAAGTTACAACCCGCCCTTATATAGCGTGCTGCGCGCAACGCCTCGATTTCACGCGCGCCGCCGCCACCCTTGATGTATGCGCTGTAGAGCGGACCCGCGGACGACGCTGTGCCGCCCGTCAGCCAAACCCGCAAAGGCGCAGCCGTTCATGAATTGGCACAACGAACCCCTAGGCAAACGCCCAGGTCTGTTTAAGGATAAGGAGCGAATCAGCAAACACCGTCGCCGGATCGACGGTTGCCCTATCGAACGAAACGGCGCGGTGGTAGTGCGCGGAGGCGCACGGCGCTATCGAAGAGGTAAGCATGAACGAAGCTCCCATCGCCATTATTGGCGCCGGTATCGCCGGGCTATCGGCGGCGCAGGCGCTGCAGGCTGCCGGCCAGCGCGTGCAACTGTTCGACAAGAGCCGAGGACCGGGCGGGCGCATGTCCAGCAAGCGCAGCGAGGTTGGAAGCCTCGATATGGGTGCGCAATATTTCACCGCGCGGGACCGTCGCTTCAGCGAAGCCGTCCAGCACTGGCAGGTGCAGGGGTGGGTCGACGCCTGGTCGCCCAACCTCTACCAGGCCCGCAACGGGCAGCTTTCCCCCTCAACCGATGAACAGGTTCGCTGGGTAGGCACATCCCGTATGAGTGCCATCGCCCGCGGGCTGATCGGCGAAATACCCGCAGTCTATGGGTGCCGCATTACAGAAGTGTTTCGGGGCGAGGCGTTTTGGACGCTAATCGATGCGGACGGCGGCAACCATGGCCCGTTCAGCCAGGTGGTCATTGCGCTGCCCGCCCCGCAAGCCAGCGCCCTGTTAGCTTCGGCACCCAAGCTGGCCGCGGTTGCTGCAAGCGTTTCGATGGAGCCTACCTGGTCTGTCGCCGTGGCTTTTAATTCTCCTCTCGACACACGAGTCGAAGCCTGCTTCGTACAGGACGACGCGCTCGATTGGCTGGCCCGCCATCGCAGCAAGCCAGGGCGCGACGACACGCTGGACACCTGGATCCTGCACGGCACCAGCGCCTGGAGCCGTCAACATTTAGATCAGCCCAAGGAGGCGATCATCGAACAGCTACTCGGCGCGTTCGCCGAGCTCATCGATTGTGTTGTGCCGGAAACGGCCTTTACCCTTGCCCATCGCTGGCTATATGCGCGCCCAGCGCAGAGCCATGAGTGGGGCGCATTGGCCGACGCAGGTCTGGGGCTATATGCCTGTGGAGACTGGTGCCTGTCGGGGCGCGTCGAAGGTGCCTGGCTTAGCGGGCAGGAGGCCGCGAGACGCCTGCTCGGCCAGCAGGAACTTTAAAAGCCGCGGGCAAATGGCTGCAGAACACTTTTGCCCGCCACGCTTCAGCGGAGGGGCCTTTCAGCCCAAGGCCGTGTCGAGAAACATCATCACAGCGAAGCCACCCATCAAACCCACCGTTGCAGCGGTCTGATGGCCGTTGCGGTGCGTTTCCGGGATCACTTCGTGGGAGACCACGAAAATCATTGCGCCAGCGGCGAGCCCAAGGCTAACCGGATAGGCAATCGCCAGCCCGCTCGACATCCCCAGCCCGACCACCGCACCGAGCGGCTCCATCAACCCAGATGCCGCCGCGACCAATACAGCCCTGCCGGCAGATAAACCGGTCGTACGCAATGCCAACGCTACCGCCAGGCCTTCTGGAATGTCCTGAATGGCAATGGCTGTCGTTAGCGGCAACCCAACATGCATGTCGCCATCGGCGAAGCTCACGCCGATCGCCATACCCTCAGGGATGTTATGAAGGATGATCGCAAAGACGAACAGCCACACCCGGCTCATGCGCTCGTGCTCGGGGCCGAACGCCCCGGCGCTTTCGTGTTCATGGGGGGTGAAGTAATCCAATCCGAGCATGAGCAGCACACCCAGCCCAAGCCCGACGACAACCGTAGCGGCGGCCGCCGGGCCGCTTCCAAGCTGATCGCGCGCTGCGGCCAAGCCGGGGAGAATCAAGGAAAAGGAACTGGCGGCGAGCATCATGCCGGCGGCAAAGCCCAGCATGCTGTCCTGCGTCTTGGTAGAGATATTGCGCAAAGCCATGGCCAGCAGCGCACCGAGAGCAGTGGCGGCAAACCCTGCCGTGCCGCCCAGGAGCGCATAGCGCAGATGGCTCTGATCGCCGTTATGAATGGCGCTATAGGCACTCGCCAGGAGCAGCGCGAGGACCACCAGCATGGTCGCCCCCAGCCCCATGGTAATGAAGGGTTTCGCCCGGGCATGAGCGAACCATGCGGAACGCAGCGTCGCTGCGGCGCTTTGACCAACTGCCATTGACACCCCCGACCAATCGAAATCGGCTGACACGCAACATGCTATTGCTTGGCACCCTGAACGGGTTCAACGCGTCGCCAATGGGTTGGACCGTGCGTAGCGTGACGAGTTTTCACGGCAAGAGAGGGCGGACGCCCAAAGCCTAGGTCAAGGGCAAGCACGCCTACGCCGCGCGCCAGCCAGCGCGGCGACCGAGACCGAAACCTACGGGCACAAAAAAAGCGACCCTAAGGTCGCTTTTTCGTGGCTTCTACAGATGAACCTAAGAAGCGAATTTGGAGCGGGAAACGAGACTCGAACTCGCGACCCCGACCTTGGCAAGGTCGTGCTCTACCAACTGAGCTATTCCCGCAAATATGGCGTCCCCTAGGGGACTCGAACCCCTGTTACCGCCGTGAAAGGGCGGTGTCCTAGGCCACTAGACGAAGGGGACGCTGCCCGGAAACTCCAGCTTCATTCCGGCTTGCAGTGTCTGCTGTTGGGCTTACGCTGCAAGTGGCGCGCATTCTATGGAGCGATCCAAGGGTCGTCAAGCATCGTGTCGAAAAAAATTAGCGATCGACCTCCTCGCGCTAACGAGCTATCAGCTTGCCATCCAACCCTCTACACTCGGTACGAAAAATCGCCCCCACTGTAGAGAGGTGTACGCAGTGTCCTCTGCCCTGATAGCTGGATTGGTCATCGCCGGCCTGTTCGTTCTGATTGCAATTGGGTACATCAACCAGCTCGTAGAGAAGGGCAACCTTGAAAAAGCGCGCAGGCGAGCGGAATTGGCGGATCGGATTCGTCGCTGCGCTGCCCTTTCGGATGGCTTCCCTGGGCAAATGATGACGCCCGCGCTCAAACTCATGCTCAGCCGCCTCGAGCTGAATCTTGCGCAACAGCTGCAATCTCTGGACAAGAAGAACGCCTCGCTGGCTGCGCGCATCGAGACCTTGCGTAACGAGTCGGCCATGGGCGACGGCATCCCGGTCACCAACGCGCCCACGAAGATCATTACCGAAGCCCAGGCGAAAGAGGTCCGCCTGCTGCTCGACGACCTGCAGGCCCTGGTGATATGGGCAGCCAAGCAACAACTGCTCGCAGCCGCACAAGCCAAGCACTGGCTGGCGGAGATTCAGCGAATGCTGGTCTCCCTTCATGTTGAATACTTCACAAATGCCGGCAAGCTGGCGTTGCAACAGGGTAATCCGCACAAGGCTCGTCTGGCGTTCGAACGCGGCCTGCAATACGTTCGCAAGCAGGCGAACCAGGCCGATTACCAGGTGCAGCGCAAGCAGCTTGAAGCGAACTATGCCTATGCCAACCAACTCGAACAGACGCAACATAAACCCGACCTCGAAGCGCCCAGCGAGCTGAGCGAAGGGCTCAAGGCATTCGAAACGGACGACGACTGGAAAAAGAACAACATCTATTGATACCGGCCAGCCCGCGACCCGGTACTGGGAGAAACCTCATGTCCATGACACTTTATGGCGCCCCGCTATCTCCATTCGTTCGCAAGGTACGTCTGTGTTTGCAGGAAAAAGGGCTCGACTACCAGCTCGAGATGGTCATGCCCTTTTCGCCACCCGAGTGGTATCTGCAGCTCAACCCGCTAGGCCGCATCCCCGCGTTCAAGGATGGCGACCTGACCATTGCCGACTCCAGCGTGATCTGCCAGTACCTGGAAGATGCCTACCCGGACACCGCCCGGCTATATGGCAACGATGCAGCCCAGCGCGCCCAGGTCCGGTGGCTCGAGAAGTATGCGGACTATGAACTGGCACCGCTTACCACCTTCACGGTGTTTCGAAACCGCATCCTCAAGCCCAGCAACGGTCATCCCTGCAACGAAGACAGCGTTCAGGCCGCACTGACAGAAAAGTTGCCACCCCACTTCGACTATCTGGAGAAACAGCTGGGTGAGCGCGCCTATTTCCTCGGCGATCAGCTATCGATTGCCGACCTGGCGGTGGCGTCGCAACTCTTGAACATGGAGCATGGAGGCGAGTCGCTCGATGCAGCACGCTGGCCATCGCTCGCTGCCCACTATGACCGAATCAGAAGCCTGGCATCCACCCAGAGTTTCTGGGCCTCGGAACAGCGTATGACCGCCAAGCTCGTGGACATGGGGAAGGCTCAGCCAGCCGGTAACTGAAGCGACAGCCGTGCCCCTGGACTCATAACAGCCGCTTGCCAACCCACTGGCGCGCGAATTGATAGGCGCAACGGCCGTTGCGATTGCCTCGGGCGGTCGCCCAGCGAATCGCCTCTTTTTCAACTTCCTCATCCCAACTCCAGCTCAGGCCGGACTGGTCACCCAGCGCGGCCACCCAATGCCGCACTACGTCCAGGTAATGCTCCTGACTGAAGGGATAGAACGACAGCCATAGACCAAAGCGGTCCGATAATGCGATTTTGTCTTCGACCGCCTCGTTCGGATGCAGCTCGCCATCCACCATTTGCCAGTTCTCGTTGTCACTCTGCCGCTCCGGAACCAGATGACGACGATTGGATGTCGCGTAAAGCAGCACGTTTTCCGGCGCGCGTTCGAGCGAACCGTCGAGTACGCTTTTCAGAACCCGGTAATCGCCCTCCCCCGCCTCAAAAGACAGGTCGTCGCAAAACACTACGAAATGCTGCGACAAGCCGATCAGTTGCTCGACTACCCGAGGCAGGTCGGCCAAATGGTCACGTTCGATTTCGATCAGGCGCAGGCCGGCCGGCGCATGTTCGGCAAGTAGCGCTCGGATCAGCGAGGATTTTCCTGTGCCGCGCGAACCCCACAACAGCACATGGTTGGCCGGCAGATCGGAGACGAACTGCCGGGTATTACTCGCCAGCAGCTCACGCTGGCGGTCGATGCCGATGAGGTCGTCCAAGCGAATATCCAGCGACACCGTCAGCGGCTGTAGATAGCCGCCCTGACCATCGCGGTGCCAACGCGCAGCCAGGCTGCGAGACCAATCGATGGCCGTACGTGGCGCCGGCAGCAGCGGTTCGAGGCGCGTCATCAGCATCTCGGCGCGCTGCAGAAAGGCTTTCAAATCGTTATCCATGGAAGGTTGGACCTGGTACTGAGAATGACCGAACGGCCGGGTCTAAAGATGGGCCTCGATTCGCGCGCGCAGCGCTTCAGGCTTGGTGCGCGTGGCGAAACGCTCGACCGAGCGCCCGTCCGCCGAAACGAGAAACTTAGTGAAATTCCACTTGATCGCCTTGCTGCCGAGCACACCCGGGGCACGCTTCTTCAGCTCGACGAACAAAGGATGCGCGTCGCCGCCGTTGACCTTCACCTTGGCGAACAGTGGAAAGCTGACGCCGTAGTTCCGCTCACAGAAGGCCGCAATTTCGGCTTCGCCGCCAGGCTCCTGACCGCCAAACTGGTCGCAGGGGAAGCCAAGCACGACCAGACCATGCTCGCGGTATTGTGTCCACAGTGCCTCGAGCCCCTTGTATTGAGGCGTGAATCCGCACTCGCTGGCAGTGTTCACCACAAGGTAAAGCGTGCCTGCGAACTCACCGAGGGACGTCGTTCGCCCTTCGATAGTGGTGCAGAGAATATCGAGCAATGGGTCATGCATGGACGAATCCTGCCTGGCGGGAACATTCAGGCATCGCGCGGTTTGAGGTCGAGCGAGGCGGAGTTGATGCAGTAACGAAGTCCGGTGGGCGCTGGACCGTCCGGAAAGACATGCCCAAGGTGCGCCTCGCAACGGGCGCAGCGAACCTCTATTCGATGCATGCCATGGCTGAAATCATCGAGGCTGGCAATGGCGGTATCGCTGACGGGCTGGAAATAGCTGGGCCAGCCGCAACCGGAATCGAACTTTGCGCCTGAGTCGAACAGCGGTGCGTCACAGCAGACGCAATGGTAGATGCCGGGTGTCTTGGTATCGTTGTACTTGCCGGTGTAAGGGCGCTCTGTCGCGCCCAGACGACAGACCTGAAACTGCTCGTCGGACAGCTCCTCACGCCAGGTTTCCAGCGGTTTCTCAAGCTTTTCCATCGGTACACCTCGGGCTCGTAAAAAGGCAACGCTGTACCTTTTCCGGTGATCGGGCCGCACGTATGATGCGGGGCTCTCAAGACGCCTAGTCTGGCAGTGGGATTGCAAGCTGCCAAGGCGCCCGGGTTCACGCCGCACGCCGCCTGCCGTCCAGCCATGCAGGCGCGTCATCACTTCGGGACACACAGGATCATGCAGGTCAGCAAATCGAACAAGCTCGCCAATGTCTGCTACGACATCCGCGGGCCCGTGCTCAAGCACGCCAAACGCCTGGAAGAGGAAGGCCATCGCATCCTCAAGCTGAATATTGGCAACCCGGCGCCGTTCGGTTTCGAAGCCCCTGAGGAAATCCTTCAGGACGTGATTCGCAACCTGCCGACCGCGCAGGGTTACAGCGACTCGAAGGGCCTGTTCAGCGCGCGCAAGGCCATCATGCAGTACTACCAGCAGAAGCAGGTGGACGGCGTGACGATCGAAGATATCTACCTCGGCAATGGCGTTTCCGAGTTGATCGTGATGTCGATGCAGGCACTACTCAACAACGGCGATGAGGTGCTTATCCCAGCCCCGGATTACCCGCTGTGGACTGCCGCGGTGAGCCTGGCCGGTGGCAAGCCGGTGCACTATCTCTGCGACGAACAGGCCAACTGGTGGCCCGACTTGGCCGATATCAAGGCCAAGATCACGCCGAATACCAAGGCGCTGGTACTGATCAACCCGAACAACCCGACCGGCGCCGTGTATCCGCGCGAAGTGCTCGAAGGCATGGTGGAGCTGGCGCGTCAGCACAAGCTGGTGCTGTTCTCCGATGAAATCTACGACAAGATCCTGTACGACGACGCCGTGCACGTCTGCACCGCCTCGCTGGCACCGGACGTCCTTTGCCTGACCTTCAACGGCCTGTCCAAATCCTACCGCGTCGCTGGCTTCCGCTCTGGCTGGGTGGTGATTACCGGGCCCAAGCACAAGGCCCAGAGTTACATCGAAGGCATCGACATCCTGGCCAACATGCGGTTGTGTGCCAACGTACCCTCGCAACACGCCATCCAGACCGCACTGGGGGGCTACCAGAGCATCAATGACCTGGTCCTTCCACCCGGCCGCCTGCTCGAGCAGCGCAACCGCACCTGGGAACTGCTCAACGATATTCCCGGCGTCAGTTGCGTGAAGCCCATGGGCGCGCTCTACGCCTTCCCGCGGATCGACCCGAAGATCTGCCCGATCCACAACGATGAAAAGTTCGTGCTCGACCTGCTGCTCTCGGAAAAGCTGCTGATCGTTCAAGGCACCGCGTTCAACTGGCCCTGGCCAGACCACTTTCGCGTGGTCACGCTGCCGCGCGTGGATGACCTCGAACAGGCGATCGGCCGCATCGGTAACTTCCTCAAGTCCTACAGCCAGTAACCAATGGACTTGCAAATCGACGATTTCTACCGGGACGCCGCGGCCGGCCTGCTGGCGCTGTATCAGGCGTTCCCGCGCAAGATCACGCTGTATGTGGAGGACCTCATCGGTTTCGAGGAGCCCGATGAGTTCGGCCTGCCGAGCAAGCGGCACCAGGGCTGCCTGAGCACGCTGATCTGGCTAGCCGAGGAAGGCTACCTGCGTTACGAGAACACCCTTCAATTCCAGGCCATCGAACAGGCTGTGCTGACAGAAAAGTCCTTTGTCCAGCTAACGGCTTTCAGCATGGAATCCGTTTCCGTCACCGATCCGGTGCCCCTGAGCGTTCGACGCGTCCAAGGCAGCCTTGCCAATTCCCTCCGTGTTGCACTTCGCGATGGCGACAGCGAGCGCCTCGCCCTACTGGCCCGCCAGCTCTTTACGAGCAACTTTGAAGCAAAGGCCTGAGCCTGACGCTTGCACAAGCGACATAGCTTGAAATAGTCGCTTGGTTGAATCGCGCCAACCCGCCCCTTATATAGCCTACGTTCTTAATTGTTCTCCTCCGGAGTCTGCCGCAAACATGATGCGCATTTTCTTGTTCCTGGCCACTAACCTGGCCGTCCTGGTCGTCGCCAGTATCACCCTCAAGCTGCTTGGGGTCGATCGCTACACCGGCCAGAACTACGGCAGCCTGCTCGCGTTCTGCGCCGTATTTGGCTTTGCCGGCTCGCTGGTCTCGCTGTTCATCTCCAAATGGATGGCGAAGATGAGCACTCGGACCGAGATCATCACCCAGCCCCGCACACGGCACGAGCAGTGGCTGCTGCAGACGGTCGAGCAGCTGTCGCGCGAAGCCGGCATCCGCATGCCGGAAGTCGGCATCTTTCCGGCCTACGAGGCCAACGCCTTCGCCACCGGCTGGAACAAGAACGACGCCCTGGTCGCCGTCAGCCAAGGCCTGCTCGAGCGATTCTCGCCGGAAGAAGTGAAGGCCGTGCTGGCTCATGAGATCGGCCACGTGGCCAACGGTGACATGGTCACGCTCAGCCTGATTCAGGGCGTGGTGAACACCTTCGTGATGTTCTTCGCACGTATCTTCGGCAGCTTCGTCGACCGCGCCATCTTCAAGAATGAAGATGGTCACGGCATGGGCTATTTCATCGCGACCATTTTCGCGGAGTTGGTACTCGGCATTCTGGCCAGCATCATCGTCATGTGGTTCTCTCGCCAGCGCGAGTTCAGGGCTGACGAAGCCGGCGCCCAGCTGGCCGGCACCGGTGCGATGATTGGAGCACTGCGGCGCCTGCAGGCTGAACAGGGCGTGCCGGTCGACATGCCGGACAGCCTCAAAGCGTTCAGCATCAACGGCGCGCTGCGCAACGGCCTGGCGGGCCTGCTAATGACCCATCCGTCGCTGGACGATCGTATCGAAGCCCTGCGCCAGCGAGGCTGATACGGCCGGCTTGCAAGTTACAACGACCCCGCCTCTCGGCGGGGTTTTCGTTTCAACGTGGCGCTGCCAGGCCCCCGCGGCTAGTCCGTCCGCCGAACGAGCCGGTAGCAGCGCTCTTCTAACCGCGTTAGGCCACGCTGGAGAAACTTCCAGTTGCCGTTCAGTACGTCCACTTCTTCGAACAACTCGATCGCCCAGGCAGGCGAAAGCGTTTGCCTGACCTCCACGTCGCTCACGGCGAAGGGTGGCCCGTCCATCTCCGGCTGCTCATAGTCCAGCGTTACCAGCAACCCCTCACAGCCCGCCTCGAAGAGCTGAGCGAGATGCGCCACATAACGCTGGCGCATCTGTGGCGGAAGCGCGATCAGAGCAGCGCGGTCATACAACGCGACACAGCCGGCAACCTGGGCCGGCGTAAGGGAAAAGAAATCGCCGCAGAGAATTTCAACGCGCCCGGCCTGATACCGCAGGAACTCACCCAAAGGGACGATTTCCGGTTGCAGCCCTTGCTCGACAAAGAAATCAGCCGCGGCCTTTTCGCTCAGCTCTACGCCGAGAACATCGAAACCCTGCGCGGCGAGCCAGGCCATGTCCAAGCTTTTGCCACATAGCGGCACCAGCACCCGCGCACCCGGCGGGAGCTGCAGGCAAGGCCAGTGATGCTGCAGGTAGGGGTTGACTTCACCCAGGTGGAAACCAATTTCGTTGCGCGACCAGCGCCGATGCCAGAATCCTGCTTCCACGTTCTGCTCCTTCGTCGAGATGGACGAAGCCTAGCAGAGCGAACGAACGCTTAGCGGGTCACGATGCGAGCGTTTCGGGATCCATCCCCGCATCGCGCATCTGGGCAAGCTTGTAACGCAAGGTCCGGGCGCTGATGCCCAGCCGATCGGCCGTTTCCTTGCGCTTGCCACGCTCGGCGCGCAGCGTGTCCAGGATGAGTTCGAACTCGCGGCGCCGTAGGTCTTCACCAAGGACACCAGCAGTATCTGCAGGCCGAGCGTCAACTGCTCCGCCCGTTACGACCACAACAGGCCGAGCGGGCGTCATCGCGGCCGCCATGCCTTCCAGGCACAAGTCCTGCGGATGGATGACGCCACCCTGCTGAAGAATCAGGGCACGCTGAACGGCGTTGTCGAGTTCGCGGACATTGCCAGGCCAACCATGCACCTGCAGGCTGTGACGGGCCTCGACACTGAAACGAGGCACTGCCTGACGCATCTTGGCCGCATGGGTCGACAGTAGCCGCTCAGCCAAAGGCAGAATATCGGCCGGCCTGTCTCGCAGCGCGGCCCACGCCAGCGGGAAGACAGAAAGCCGGTAGAACAGGTCTTCACGGAAGCGCCCTTCCCGCACCTCCGCGCCGAGGTCGCGATTGGTAGTAGCGATGATGCGAATATCCAACGAGATCGGCTTGCGACCACCCACGCGCTCTACCTCTCGCTCCTGCAGTACGCGCAGCAACTTAGCCTGCAGCCCGAGCGGCATCTCCGATATTTCATCGAGCAGCAGCGTGCCGCCTTCGGCCAATTCGAACTTGCCTGGCTGGCTGGCGATTGCACCGGTGAACGCGCCCTTCTCGTGCCCGAAAAGCGTCGCCTCGAGCATGTTGTCCGGAATCGCGGCGCAGTTGATCGCGATGAATGGCTTGGCAGCACGCGGCGACTGTTGGTGGATATAGCGTGCCAGAACCTCCTTGCCTGTCCCGGACTCGCCAGAAATGAGTACCGTGGAGTCGCTTTGCGCGACCCGCGCAGCCAGCGCGAGCAATTGCTGGCTGGTGGCCTCGACCGCGATCGGACCCTGACCCGGTTCGTCCAGCCGACCGCAGGCGTGGCGCGCCACGAGTTGCAACAGAACCTGCGGCTCGAACGGCTTGACGAGGTAGTCGATCGCCCCGTGCCGAATGGCATCGACGGCGCGCTCGACCGCTGCGAACGCCGTCATCAGCAACACCGGCATGTGCGGATAACGCTGCCGAACCAGTCCCAGAAGCGCGTGTCCGTCCATGCCCGGCATGTTCACGTCACTGATCAGCAGGGCGAAGCTTTCGTCCTGCAGCGCTACCAGCGCCGATTCAGCACTATCCACAGCGCGATGGCGATAGCCACCAAGTTCCAGGGTGTCACTGAGCGCCTGGCGGAGCGATGGGTCATCTTCGACGAGCAGAATCCGAGCGTTCATCATTGGTTCCCCATGGCAGCGGCGGGCTGGTCGAGCAAGGGCAGGCTCAGCGTGGCGCAGGTGCCACGCCCTAGCCGTGAGCGCAGCCGAAACGCACCGGAGTGGGCTCGCGCAACCGACTTGACCAGCGCGAGCCCGAGGCCGGTGCCGTTAGTCTTGGTGGTGAAAAACGGCTCGCCAAGGCGCTGAAGCGTCGCCGGCTCAATGCCGTGACCATTGTCGCTCACGGTAATCAGCAGCCGATCGTCCCGCTGGTAAAAGTGGACTTTCAGGCGCAGCGGATCGGCGCCGGACTGGCGCGCGTTCTCAATGAGGTTCAACAGCGCGCCGACCAGCGTGTCGCGATTGCAAAGCAAAGCGCCAGCTCGTGCATCGCACTGCCAGCGTACGCTCACATTTTCGATTCGCGCTTCAGCGGCACCGCGAAGGGCACACATTAGTTCAGCCGGCGCCAAGCGATCACACAGCGGCAGATCGCCTCGGGCGAACACCAGCATGTCGCGCACCTGATGCTCAAGTTCGTTGAGACGATCCTTCAAGCGGCCAGCGAAACGCAGCTGCTGCTCGCCTGACAGCCCGCCCTGCTCGAGGTGGCTGGCATAGAGCAGCGCGGTCGAAAGCGGGGTACGGATCTGATGGGCAAGGGATGCCATCATGCGGCCGAGCGAAGACAGGCGCTCATGGCGCGCCAGCTGCTCTTGCAGGCGGCGCGTCTCGGTGAGATCGGTCAGTAGAACCAGTTGCCCCGGCTCGCCATTGAGCGAGCGTGTCGCGATGGAAACGCGGCGACCGTCACGCAGCGAAATCTCATGTCCATCATCACGACGTGGAGCGAAACTCCGGGCAATCACATCGCGCCAGAGCGCGCCTTCCAGCGGCTCGCCCAGCAGGTCGATCGCCACGGGATTGGCTTCCCGAATCACGCCCTGACCATCGATGACGATGACACCGCCGGGCAGCAGGTCAAGCAAACTTTGCAGACGATTGGCCAGGCGCTCCTTCTCGCCGAGTTCGCATAGCCGCTGGGCACTGGCCTCGGCAAGCTGGTCGTTAAGTGTATTCACGCGCGCTTGCAAGAGGCTCTGCGACTCACCCAGCTGACCGGCCATACGCGCGAACTGGTCGACGGACCGTTCCAAACCAGCGGTATCGATGCTGTCCGGGCGGGCAGAAGCCCGAGGCGATGAAAGAGCTGTGGTCACGGGTGCACTCGCTGCCGTCAAAAGATGGTCACGAAGTGCTTCGGAGCAAGGATCGTGCCTGCAGGGTACAGGCACGAGGAGCGAGCGTCAGTCGTTAGGGGCGGCGATCATTCGTCCAGATCGTCGTCGCGCCGGTTCATACCATACTTGCGCATCTTCTCTACAAGCGTGGTACGGCGAATTCGCAGTCGCTCCGCGGCCCGGGCGACCACCCCACCCGCGTCATCCAGCGCCTGCTGGATGAGCCCTTGTTCGAGATTGCCTAGGTAATCCTTCAGGTCCAGACCCTCAGCCGGCAACATCGCATGCGCATCGGCAGCGATCATGGGCGCGCTGATCGCCGCCCGCTCCTCCATCTCGTCGTGGATGCCGCTGGCATACTGCTCGTCGTCGTCATCGACGTGGCGGAACTTCTTGGGCAATTCCATTACGCCAATAACGCCATAGGGATGCATGATCGCCATGCGTTCGACCAGGTTCGCCAGCTCGCGTACGTTGCCCGGCCAGTCATGGCGGCACAGCGACATGATGGCAGCGGAGTTGAAGCGAATCGAACCGCGCTTTTCATGTTCCATGCGCGAGATCAGCTCGTTCATCAACAGCGGGATATCTTCGATGCGCTCGCGCAGTGGGGCCATCTCGATAGGGAAAACGTTCAGGCGGTAGTAAAGGTCCTCGCGGAAACCACCGTCCACGATCATCTTCTCGAGATCTTTATGAGTCGCGGCGATGATGCGTACGTCAGCGTTCTGCGTGCGGTTGCTGCCGACGCGCTCGAAGGTGCGCTCCTGCAGGACGCGCAATAGCTTGACCTGCATCGGCAGGGGCATGTCGCCAATTTCGTCGAGGAACAAGGTGCCGCCTTCGGCCAGCTCGAAGCGACCGGCACGTGCGGTGATGGCGCCGGTGAACGCGCCTTTCTCGTGCCCGAACAGTTCGCTTTCGAGCAGCTCGGCGGGAATGGCGCCGCAGTTCACCGGAACGAAAGGCCCGTTGCGTCGTTTGGAGTGGTAGTGCAGATTGCGCGCGACCACCTCCTTGCCCGTCCCGGATTCACCGAGAATCAGCACGCTAGCTTCGGTGTCGGCGACCTGCTGCATCATCTGCCGAACATGCTGGACGGCACGACTGGTGCCTACCAGGCTGCGGAACAGATTGGGCTCACGCTGGCGCCCGCGCGACTTGGCCTGGTCGTACATCTCCCGATAGACCTGCGCGCGGTGCAATGAGTCGAGCAGCTTGTTGTAGCTCGGCGGCATTTCGAGGCTGGCCAGCACGCGACGGCGAACATCGTCCGGCCAGTCGCTGCGAGGCGGCTCACCGATCAGCAGCACCGGCAGGTTCTCGTCCCACTTACCGAGCTGCTTGAGAAACTCGGCCGCGTTGCCGTTCGAGACGTCGCCCAGCATGACGCCCAACACATTTCGGCTGGACTCAAGTGAGTCAACGACACGCTGCCAATCGTTGCTCGAACAAGCCAGATGGTCTTCGCTCAGGAAATTAAGGATGACGGCCAAATCACGTCGGCGCTCACTGTCATCGTCTATCAACAAAATTTTGGTTTCACGCCACATCTTGTTTATAGGCTCTGGAAGCTGAATGAAACGCCGAGAACGAATCGAACTTGAGAAGCGAACTTCACCGGCAGATAGCCACTAGTAAAAGTCAAAAACTAGAGCTCAGTCAAATTTATGACGTGATTTTTTTCAGGCCACTTAGGCGCAGCAAGTCAGCAGGTCGAGATAAGAATCGGCTTGGGGACGATTCACATACCGCCATAAGCTCAAAGCAGTTCGGCTGATTTGCAAAGAACGAGAGAGATATCGAAGAATAGGTATGGCAATACCTAAAGCATGCCGATATCGCGGGCATGTCAAAGAGATGACAACAACGGAAATACGACGATCTGCTAATGGCTACCGCAACGATAAATAGCCTTTTCGAGATTGCGTTGGGCCATTTAAACCGACGAGCGGTTTAAACGAGCGGAGCGGCAAGGGTGTGACTACTCGAATAACTTATAAACTTTGGCACCGTTCTGCGATTGATTGAGCTGGATCAACTCGCCGGCGATTCGCTTTTGCTCCGCTTGGCAACTGGCAACCAGTTCCCGATACAGATCGACCAGTTCCTGCATTCGCTCCCGAATGGCAGGATCCTCCAGACGAGGCTCGTTCATCGCGGCTTCGACGACCTGCCGGCATTGCAAATCCAGCACGCTGATGGCGGCCCAGTCCTGCTGAACCAACGCGTCGCGTAATGCGCTGCCGGTTTCTTCAAGACGCTTGACTGATGCACTCATATGCCGCCGCTCCAAACCATTTCGCCTAATGCAATGCCCGGGGCCTGTGCGCCCCGCCAGACAAGATATCGGCCACGGTGCGCCGTGCTTTAGGGCAATCTTTTGCTTCGCATCCACTCAATGAAGTCCCCGCAATCCCGGCGGTACGCTTGGCTGGGCGACCGGATCCCAGGGCCCTTCCAGACGACCCGACGAATACCAATCGCCATCCCAACGGTAGTACAGGCGCTCCCGGTAGTAGAGATCGCGACCCTCCACGACATAGACGCCGAGCCGGTTATCCCAGTGCGCAGCGGCATGGGGAGGCGGTGCGTAGCGCGGATGGCTCTTCTGAACCGCCGGCGGACGCGGTGCAGGAGGCGTCCGCACAGGGGGCGGTGTGCGGACTGGCTCCCGGGCATCCGGCACTGGCGCCGGCGGAACCGGGCGCGGTTCTGACGTCTCGTAGGGATTACCCGCACAGGCTGCCAACAGCGATGCAAGGAAGATAACCGATGACGCCCTCAGGACGCGCATCAGGGACTGGTTGTCGAACGAATCATTGGCCGTCATCTATCGCCTCGCTGCCCTACAAGATCGTCAGGGCGTGTCTGGTTGGTCGATCGTCAGCTCTACCGCATCACCTTGACTCGCCGGGCTTAGCGGCTGGCTGTCGCCCTTCCACTCGCCGCGGGTCGCGTTGCCGTCCCTGGATATCCGCGCGAACAGCCTGACCTGATCGAAGTTGGACAAGCGAAGCTGCGGGGTCATCGCATCGGCATCGCCGAGCGTGACGGTGGCTGGTAGATCGGCAACTGTCAGGCGCTTGACCGCGAGCGGCATTGGCGGACCAGACACCGCACGCGCGAAGACGAACACAGCATCTTCAGGCCGAACGCCCTGAGCCAGAGAGTCATCCAGGCTCACCTTGACGGTAAGACCCGCTTCCTTCGGCGCCGTTTCAGCAGCACCGGCTTGCGCTGTTTGGGCCTCACCAGTTGCGCCAAGCTGTTCGCGGGCCCGCTCAATGCCACCCTGGATCGCCTCGCGTGATGGATCTTCAGCCGGCAAGGTCGCAACCAGGCGCTCCCAATATTGAATCGCGTCGGCGAACCGTTCCTGCTCAAAAGCTGCAATGCCCAGCAAGCCGAGGCTGGTCACCTCGTGCGGGTCCGCCTGCAAGGCCTCGGAGGTCAAGGCTTCGATCTGCTCCGACCATTGACGATCACCTGCGAAATACAGCGCCTGTGCCCATTGACCCAGGATATCGGGCTGGCGGCCGGCGAGTTCGGCGACGCGTTGATACGCCGGAACGGCATCGGCTGCACGCTCCTGGCTCATGTACGTCCTCGCAAGGAAATACCAGGCTTCAGTCGAATCCGGCTGCGCTTTAACGGCCCGCTCCAGGCGGGCAGTCATCTCGGCCATGCTCCGGGGTTGCTCAGCGAACTCACGAGCCAGTTGGAGCTTATCGCTGGCGCCCCAATGCAGGTAGAAGCCGTAGCCGATCAGCGGAACCAGAAACGCAGCCACGAGAGGCACCGCACGCCCGAGCCGGCTGCTGCGACGAGCCTCGCCCGGAGCGGTGTCCTCGAGCAGTTCGCGCGCCGCATCGTCGCGTGCCGCCTCGTACTGCTCAGCATCGAGCGTGCCGGCGTCGCGCTGGCCCGCGAGTTCGGCGAGACGCTCTTCGTAAAGCGCCACATTGAGCGCGGTGCGGTCCTCTTCGGCTTGCGCCCTGCGGCCTTTCAACAAGGGCAGCAATAGGAAAGCCAGGGCAGCCAGCAGCAGAATGCCGGCCGCAATCCAGAAATCGATCATGGGTCTTTTTTATCCAGCAACAGGGCGAGGCGTTCGCGTTCGGCCTCGGAAAGAGTGTGCGATGCGCCGGAGCCACTCGCCCGCCGGCGGCGAACCAGGATCAGCCCGAGTACGACGAACCCGATCACCAGCAGCACAACGGGTCCATACCATAGCACCAGCGTCTTGGCGTTGACCGGCGGCTTGTAGCGAACGAAGTCGCCATAGCGATCTACGAGATACTCGACGATCTGCTCGTTGCTCTGCCCTTCTTCGAGCATGCGGTAGATCTCCCGCCGCAGGTCCATGGCGATCGGCGCGTTGGAGTCAGCGATATTCTGGTTCTGGCACTTCGGGCAGCGGAGCTCCTCGACCAGCGTGCGATAGCGCTCGCGCTCGGCTTCCGACTTGAACTCATAAGCATCGATTGCCGCGTGGGCGCTGCCAATCATCGCGACGGCCAACAGCAGGGCGTGAAAGAACATTTTCATTCG
Organism: Pseudomonas sp. SA195; assembly: GCF_054131565.1. Classification (NCBI taxonomy): domain Bacteria; kingdom Pseudomonadati; phylum Pseudomonadota; class Gammaproteobacteria; order Pseudomonadales; family Pseudomonadaceae; genus Pseudomonas; species Pseudomonas sp. SA195. The sequence continues at coordinate 2,876,301 of NZ_CP096392.1, forward strand.
TCAACCAGCTCCTGATACAACGCCGCCAGTTGCTCACGCCAGACGCGCTCATCGATCACACCGACATACTTGTGTCGGATGATCCCATGCTTGTCGACAAGGAACGTCTCAGGCGCCCCGTATACGCCGAGATCCAGCCCAAGGCTGCCTTGCTCGTCACGGATGTTGAGTTGGTAAGGGTCGTGAAAGTCGCGCAGCCATTTTTGCGCCGCGGCGTTGTCGTCCTTGTAGTTCACGCCGTGGATGACAACGCCCTGCTGCGCGAGCTTGTTAAGCACGGGATGCTCGACCTTGCAGGCGACGCACCAGGTCGCCCAGACATTGACCAGCGCAGGCCGACCCTTGATGTCCTCGGCGCTGACCAGCCGCTGCGGGTCCTCGACCGAAGGCAGCGAGAACGCTGGGAGCGGCTTGCCGATCAGCGCGGACGGCAGCTCCGTCGGATCGAGGAACAGACCACGGTACAGAAACACCGCGACCACCAGAAAAATCGCCAGTGGCAACAACATCAGTAGTCGTTTCATTTCAGGCTCCTTGCTGGGCGAGGCCGAGCGCTTCGCGCACGCGCATCTTGACCTTGACGCGATAGCGGCGATCGCAGGCTGAAAGCACGCCACCCAGGCACATCACCAGCCCACCCAACCAGATCCAGCGCACGAACGCCTTGATGTGCACGCGCACCGCCCAGGCGCCCTCCCCCAGCGGTTCGCCGAGGGCGACATAGAGGTCACGGGTAAAGCCTGGATCGATCCCCGCCTCGGTCATGGGCATTTGCTGCACGGTATACAGGCGCTTTTCCGGATGCAGGGTGGCGACCTGATCGCCGTCCTGGAAGACGCGCATGGTCGCGCGGTCAGAGGTGAAGTTCGGGCCTTCGAAATGGCTCGCCCCCTCGAAAACGAAGGTGTAGCCGCCCAGTTCGAGCGAATCCCCCGGCGCCATACGCAGGTCGCGCTCATCGCTTTGCAGGCTGGTCAGCACAACGCCCATCGCGCAGATGACCAGACCGAGATGCCCGACCTGCATACCCCAATAGCTGCGGGTCAAACTGCGGATACCCTTGAGCAAGCCCTTATGGCGTGTCTTGTCGAGAATGTCGCGTATGCCGGCGAGCACCACCCAGGCACCCAGCAGGCAAACCGCGAGCACAGCCCAATGGAAGTCACCGAAGACCATCGAACCCAGGCCGCCGATCACTGCGCTGGTGACCAGCACGGGTGCCAGCATTCCCGCCAGCCAGCGCACCGGTGTGTCCTTCCAGCGCACCAGCACGCCCACACCGAGCGCCACCATCAGTAAGCCAATCAGCGGCAGGAACATCGCATTGAAGTATGGCGGGCCGACCGAGAGCTTGGCGCCAGACAGCGCGTCGAGCAGCAGCGGATACAGGGTGCCGAGCAGGATCATCGAGGTAGCGACCACCAGCAACAGGTTGTTGACCAGCAACAGCGTTTCGCGTGACCACAGACCGAAACCGATCTGACTCTTGACGACTGGCGCACGCAGGGCGAACAGCGTCAGCGAGCCGCCAACGACCATCAGCAGAAATATCAGGATAAAGACGCCTCGCGCCGGGTCGGTGGCAAACGCATGGACCGACGTCAACACACCGGAGCGAACCAGGAAGGTGCCCAGCAGGCTCAACGAGAACGCCGCGATGGCCAGCAGTACCGTCCAGCTCTTGAACACACCACGTTTCTCCGTCACTGCGAGCGAGTGGATCAACGCCGTGCCGACGAGCCAAGGCATGAAGGATGCATTCTCGACCGGGTCCCAAAACCACCAGCCGCCCCAGCCGAGCTCGTAGTAGGCCCACCAGGAGCCCAGCGCGATGCCCACGCCGAGAAAGGCCCAAGCGACGAGTGTCCAGGGGCGGGACCAGCGCGCCCAGGCTGCATCGAGCCGCCCGCCGAGCAGCGCAGCGATGGCGAAGGCGAAGGCGACCGAGAAGCCGACGTAGCCCATATAGAGCATGGGTGGATGAACGACCAAGCCGAAATCCTGGAGCAGCGGATTGAGATCGCGCCCGTCCATCGGCGCCTGAGGCAGCAGACGATCGAAGGGGTTAGACGTGATGATCAGGAACAGCAGGAAACCGATACTGATCAAGCCCATGACACCGAGCACACGGGCAAGCATGTCTTCGGGAAGCTGGCGCGAGAAGATCGAAACGGCGAACGTCCAGCCAGCGAGAATGAAGGCCCATAACAGGAGCGACCCCTCGTGCGCCCCCCAGACGGCGCTGAATTTGTAGTACCAGGGCAGCGCGCTGTTGGAATTTTGCGCGACGTACGCGACGGAGAAATCGTCGACCATGAAGGCGTAGGTCAGGCAGATGAAAGAAAACGCGAGGAAACAGAACTGGCCCCATGCCGCCGGCTGCGCCAACCCCATCCACTGGCGATCGCCCCGCCAGGCGCCAATTAGCGGAAGCGTGCCCTGGACCACTGCCAGGCACAGCGCGAGGATCATTGCCAAATGGCCGAGCTCGGGAATCATTTCGCGTACTCCTCCTTGCCACCTTCGTAATGCTTCATCATTCCGCTCTTTTCGAGCGCCTGGCTGACTTCCGGCGGCATGTAGTTTTCGTCGTGCTTGGCCAGCACCTCATCGGCAACCAGCACACCTTCGCCGTTCACCCGGCCCAGGGCGACGATGCCCTGCCCTTCACGGAACAGATCCGGGAGGATGCCCTGATAGCGGACGGTGACCGTGGCGTTGTTGTCGGTTACGCGAAAAGCCACCGTTAGCGAATCATTGCTGCGCGATACCGAGCCGGCTTCGACTAACCCACCGGCGCGTATCCGCGTGCCTTCCGGCGCCTCGCCGGCGGCGATCTGCGTCGGCGTGTAGAACAGGTTGATGTTTTCTTGCAGGGCCGTCAGGGCCAGCGCCACGGCAATACCGACGCCAGCCAGGATGGCCAACACGATGAACAGACGCTTCTTGCGCACAGGATTCACTTCATATCCTCCCGGCGCATACGACGCGCCTCGTCTTGCAGGTAACGCCGGCGCGCCAGCAACGGCAATGCCACGTTGAGAATCAGGACGGCCAGGCTGATGCCGTAGGACGACCAGACGTACAGCCCATGGTTACCCATGGCGATGAACTCGGAAAAGGATGAGAAATTCATGATGTTTTGCTCACCAGAGCCTTCACCTCAGCCTTGACCCAACTGCTGCGCGATTCGCGACGCAGCACTTCCAGACGCATGCGCATCAGCAGCACCAAGGTAAAAAAGCAGTAAAAGCCCAGCACCATGACCAACAGCGGCAGCCACATCTCGACGGGCATTGCGGGCTTTTCGGTCACGGTGAAGGTCGCAGGCTGGTGAAGCGTGTTCCACCACTCCACCGAGTATTTGATGATCGGGATGTTCACCACCCCGACGATCGCCAGCACCGCGCAGGCCTTGGCCGCGCTGTCACGATTGCTGATCGCCTGGCCCAGCGCAATGATGCCGAAGTACAGGAACAGGAGGATGAGCATGGAGGTAAGCCGGGCGTCCCAGACCCACCAGGCACCCCACGTCGGCTTGCCCCAGACCGCCCCGGTGAGCAACGCAACGAAGGTCATCCAAGCGCCGATGGGGGCGGCCTGCTGCAGGGCCACGTCAGCAAGCTTCATCTTCCACACGAGGCCGACGATGCCGGCAACCGCCAGCATTACGTAGATCGATTGCGCCAGGAAGGCGGCGGGCACATGGATATAAATGATGCGAAAGCTGTTGCCCTGCTGGTAATCCTGCGGCGCGAAGGCCAGCCCCCAGACCACGCCCACGGTGATCAGCAGCGCAGCGGCCCAGCCGAGCCAAGGCATCCAGCGGCTGCTGATCTCGTAGAACCATTTGGGCGAACCCAGTTTGTGGAACCATGTCCAGTTCATAGAACCTGCCTCGAACCCACCAAGCGTGCCAATTGTGCCCCGGGACCCCGGGGAAGCTGGTTGTTGCGGATCAGTAAAACCGTCACTTGAGCGCCCCGTCTGTCAACGTCCGCGCAGACGTCGCAGCCTTAAAGGCAACCCTTCCATCATTCGCCAACGCTGATCTTCAAGCCGGCGGCTACTGCAAAAGGTGTCAGGGTCACGGTCAGCGCCGTCAGGCTGGCCAACCACAACAGATGCCCTGCCGCCGGCAACCCCTGCAGAGCAGCCTGCAGTGCCCCGCTACCCAAGATCAGGACCGGAATGTAGAGCGGCAGGATCAGCAAGGCGAGCAACAGGCCGCCACGCTTGAGCCCGACCGTCAGGGCGGCGCCCACTGCTCCCAGAAGGCTCAGCACTGGCGTACCCAGCAAAAGCGATACAAGCAGTACCGGCAACGCATCGAACGGCATCCCCAGCATCAGGGCCAGTAACGGCGCGAGCAAAACCAGCGCCAAACCGGAAAACGCCCAGTGTGCCAGCACTTTGGCGAGCACCAACAGCGCCAAGGGGTGCGGCGAAACGACCCACTGTTCAAGCGAGCCGTCTTCGAAATCACTGCGAAAAAGGCCGTCCAACGAGAGCAGCACGGCCAAGAGTGCCGCGACCCAGATGAGCCCGGGCGATAGCGTTTGCAGCAGCTGACTCTCGGGACCGACCGCCAGCGGGAACAGCGCGATCACGATCGAGAAGAACACCAGCGGGTTCGCCAGCTCCGCCGGACGACGAAACAACAGCCGGGTTTCGCGAGCCAGCAACAGGGTAAAAACATTGCTCATGCGGCGCGCTGCCCCAGATCCAGTTCGCGATAGCCGGCGGGCGTCTCGCTCAGCGTATGGTGGGTCGTCAGCACGACCATGCCGCCGCACGCGCAGTGTGCCGCCAGGTGCCGCTCCAGCTGAGCCACGCCGTGCTTGTCGAGGGCCGTGAAGGGCTCGTCGAGAATCCACAAGGGGGGCGGCGACAGATAAAGGCGCGCCAGGCCAACGCGGCGCTGCTGACCAGCAGAAAGGGTATGACAGGGAACGTCTTCGAAGCCGCGCAGGCCAACCGCTTCAAGGGCTTGCCAGATCGCTTCACGCGTCGCAGGCTGGTGCAGCGCGCACAGCCAGGTGAGATTTTCTTCGGCAGTGAGCAGGCCCTTGATGCCCGCCGCATGGCCGATCCACACGAGATTGCGGGCCAGTTCGCCACGCTGGCTGTCGAGGCTTCGCCCGTTGAGGCGCACCTCCCCGGCGGTTGGCTGCATCAGCCCGCTGAGTAGGCGCAGCAAACTGGTCTTCCCGCTGCCGTTCGGTCCGGCGATCTGCAACATGTCGCCTGGAGCAACCTGCAGATCCAGCCGTTCGAACAACAGCCGCCAGTCCCGCTCGCATGACAGCGCTACAGCTTCGAGAAAGGGACTGGACACGCTACACACCTCAAGATGAAGGGGGCATGGCCGCTACACTCATGGGCAGCCCCGGGCGGCCGGAATTATACATGCCGGACTCCGGCGCCAAAGCTCACCAAGCTGAAAGGTTGTAAGAGCATTTGAGTAAAGATGACCGAGATCAAGCCTAGCCAGCCTATCGCGAACCCCGGCGCGTCCCGCCCGGTGACGACGGCCGCCGATATGGCCCTCAAACTGCTGCAACCGCTGCAGGGGCTGCTCGCGGCTGGGGAAAGCGCCGAGGCTGAGGTGGTCAGCGTCAAAGAAGCACTACAGACCTTCCAAGTCACCTTGCGCCTAACGCTGGCCAATGGACGGCAGGCGACCTTGGAGACGACCGCCCCGCGAGCCGCCTCACCGGGTGCGGTCATGGTCGTCACCGCGCTGTCCGATACGCGCCTGATGGCGGCGTTGCAACCGGCCAGCCGTCAGCCACAAGGGAGCATTGACCTAGCGCAGATGCCCGTCGGCACCCTCATCCAGGGCAAGGTCACAGCCAGCCAACAGAGCCTGCAGGGCGGCCAACCGGTGTTCCGAGTAGTCATCGCCCTGCTGAATTCGCCAATGGCCGGACAAACGCTGAGCTTGGAATCCACGCGCCCACTGCCGCTGGGTAGCTTGTTGACGGCCCGGGTCCAGGGTGACCAATCGCTGGCATTCGTACCCTTGAGTGGTCGGCTGGACCAGCTCGTCCTGGGCCAGCAACTGGGCGCCCAAGGCAGCCGCCAGGGCTCACTGGATGCCTTGCTCAACGCACTCTCGCCGAGTGAACTGCCTGCGTCAGTACGTAGTGCAGCTGAACGCCTGCTTGGCCTCGTCCCGCAGATGCAACAGCTGGGCGATCCAAAGGCGCTGGCCCAGGCGCTGGCGAGAAGCGGCGTATTCATGGAGTCGTCGCTGCTGGGCGGCGAGGCGGAGCCGCTGCCGACCGATATGAAAGCCGCATTGTTGCGCCTGGTGGCGCAATTGCCCGGCCTGCCTGGCGCCGGGACGCTCGGTGCGGCCCAGGCGACCGCCACGCTCGGCCAGGCCCTGCCCGCCTTCGCCCGCAATTCGCTTGGCGCACTGGCACAACCCAGTGCCAGACAAATGGCACAGAGCTTTCCGCTTCCCAGCCGCCTGCCGCCAGGGCTGGAAGATGAGGACGACCTGGAAGCGCTACTCAAGCTAGCGGCCGCCGCGGTATCGCGTCTGCAGACACACCAGTTATCAAGCCTCGCACAAACCCAGACCCTGCCGGACGGCACCCAGGTCACCACCTGGCAGACCGAAATTCCGATGCGCGACCAGGCCAGCATCGTTCCACTGCAAATCAAGATGCAGCGCGAAGACGAGCCGAACCAAGCCCGCAAGGAAAAACCAGAGACACTCTGGAAGGTAGAACTGGCCTTCGATGTGCCACCGCTTGGCCCGCTGCAGGTTCAGGCCCAGTTGCTGCGGGGCAGCCTGTCGAGCCAAATATGGGCCGAGCGCAGCGGCACGGCTGACCTGATCAACGCCGAACTGGACCATTTGCGCCAGCGCCTGCTCGCAGCTGGGCTGAACGTTGGCGAACTCGCCTGCTCCAGAGGCACGCCACCGCAGGGTCCACGGACCTCGCTCGATCAACGCTTCGTGGACGAAACCGCATGAGCACCGACACCCCGCGCCAGGCAATCGCGCTGACCTACGACGGTGTCGATGCGCCCATCCTGTCGGCGAAGGGTGACGACGAGCTGGCTGAAGCAATCCTGGCAATCGCGCGTGAACATGAAGTGCCGATCTACGAAAATGCAGAGCTGGTTAAACTGCTGGCGCGGCTGGAGCTTGGCGACACGATTCCTGAGGCGCTGTATCGCACCATCGCCGAAATCATCGCGTTTGCCTGGTACCTGAAAGGAAAGTGCCCACCCGGCTTTTCGCCCTCAGCCCCGACCCAGGACCTGCCCCGGCTCAATGCGCCTGAGCGTTGAGCGTGGTCATCTGCCCGAAACGGGCCTTCTCCTGTGGGAAGTCATGAAGCATCCAGGCGAAGTAGCCCTGCCGGAAATAGAAGACGTGCGCGTAACCCCATTCGACGGCCATCCGCACCGCTTCGGCACTTGCTGGGCACACCTCGCTATCGCAATAAACGACCAAGGGCATGTTTCGCGGCCAGGACGGGCTCGCCAGGCCGAAGAAATCGCTCGCAAGGTTCAGGTGAACAGCCCCTTCGACATGCCCCCACGCCCACTCCTGGCCGCCGCGCACGTCAATGAACACAGCGCCCAGTTCGTGTAGTCGCTTCGCCTGGAACACGTTTACCGTCATGGCGCCTTCGATCTCGGGAGGCGCTTCGGTGGCATGAAGCGCCGTTGAACTCCCCACCAGCAGGCACAGCATAAGAATGCGTAGCATCACATCCTCCTCGGCAACGCCGGGCAGCCGGCCGCGCTAGGGAAGCGGGGCCCTGTTCAGTTTGGAGAGAGGATTAAGCTCATCGTTCCCCAGCCAGGCGCGGGGCGACGATCGGGCAAGCCTAGCCCGGCTTGCGACGCATCTGGTGCAGCTTGCTGACCAGTTCCGCTTCGGACTGGGACAGCCCGCAGGATTGGGTCAGGTCTTCGACGCTCGCGCCCATGCCGACCAGTTTCGCGGCTTGGGAATAGGTGAAGGTATCGATATCGCGCTGTTCGAGCTGGGTTATACGCTCGGGCAGCGGTGCCAGGGTTCGTGTTAACTCACGAAGCTCCTGGCCCATTCTCACGCTACCTTCGAGATAGGTGTCGAGGCGCGCGCCAAGCTCTTTGAGGCGCCGGTCACGCGCCTCGTCCCGCCGCGCCTGTTCCAGCTGCAGTTGCCTTTGGCGACGCAACAGCCAGAGGCTGAAACAGAGCAGCCCAAGGCAGCACAGGGCAAGCGCGACCAGAGACGCGATCAGCATGGGTCAGATGCTCTCCAGTTCCGCCCACTCTTCTTCGGTCATCATCTTGTCGAGCTCGACCAGAATCAGCAGTTCGTTGTTCTTGTTGCACACGCCCTGGATGAACTTCGCCGACTCGTCATTGCCGACGTTCGGGGCGGTTTCGATCTCGGACTGGCGCAGATAAACCACTTCGGCCACGCTATCGACCATGATGCCAATCACCTGGCGGTCCGCCTCGATGATCACGATCCGCGTGTTGTCGGAGACCGGCGCCGTATCGAGGCCGAAACGCTGGCGGGTATCGATTACCGTCACCACGTTACCGCGCAGGTTGATGATGCCCAGCACGTAACTGGGCGCACCCGGCACCGGTGCGATCTCGGTGTAACGCAGCACTTCCTGGACCTGCATCACGTTGATGCCATAGGTCTCGTTATCCAGACGAAAGGTCACCCATTGCAGGACTGGATCGTCGGAACCCTGCGCGGAAGTCATCTTCATAGCCCACCCTCTCTAAATACCGCTGCGGCGGTTGATTCTATCGGTAACGGGACCTGCATGCGCAGGCCCTCTGATTGTCAGGTCTCAGGACGGTATGCCCTTGAGGTGTCGAGTCGCACCGCTGGCGATGAGTTCGGCAAGGGCCGCCACATCCACGAGCGCACACATATGGTCAATTACCGTTCCGGCTAGCCAAGGCCGCTGCGTACGCTGCGAGCGCCACTTGACCTCCTTGGGGTCGAGACGGATCGACCGGCTCACTTGATGCACTGCTAGCCCCCACTCGTAGCCTTGCACGGATATCACGTACTGCAAGCCTTCGCGGAAATCGTCACGGTACCGGTCGGCCATCACCCAGCGCGCCGTATCCAGCACCTTCAGATTGCCAGCCTGGCTCGGCAGGATACCGAGGAACCAGCTAGGCTGACCAAACAGCGGCGTCAGGTCCTGCCCGGCCAGCGGGTAAATGGAGCCGAGGCTGACCAGCGGCACCGCCAGAGTCAGGCCGGCAACATCGAACAACAGGCACTCGAAGGGCTCCTCGCCCCACTCCGGCTGGCCCGGGTCAGCTTCAGTTGGCCCACCCGGGCCTTGGCGCATCGCATCGAACTGGGCAATCGGCTCGACCAACGCGGCCGGTGCCTTGGCAGGCACTTCCGGCTCGAGCTCGAGCAACGCGACCGGCTCCGCTTCGACCTTCGTCGGTTCGGGCATCGGCACCACATGGAGCACCGGCTCTGGTTTTGGCGTCTCGACAGGCACGATCACCGGCGCCGGCCGGGTCGATTCGACCGGTGCAGCCGGAGGCGCAACCTCGCGCAACGGCACTACCCGATGCGTATCGCGACGCTGCTCCTCGAGCACCGCAGCCTGGAACTCGTCCTGGCTGACCGACTCGGCCAGTTCCATGGCGTCCTGCAACAAGGCGTCGAGATACGACTGCAAGGTCTGCTGCGATCGGCTTTCTTTAAGAAGGGTACGGCTCATGAAACCAACTCGTGAGTACCAACTGGATAGGCTATCGGCTGCATCGGCCCCGAACTTGAGGCGCGATAAGCCCGTACGTCGACTCAAGCGACCTGAGTCGTCTCCTGCGCAGCAAGCAAGGTCTTGAGCAGTGCACGGTAGGCAATCACCGCGCGACTGTTCGGATCGTACTGGGACGGCACCACCCCCGCCAGGCTCGCATCGCGCAGCCGCGTATCGATCGGAATGAACGCCTGCCAGAGGTGGTCCTGATAACCATTGCGCAGCAGCTTGAGCGTGTTCATCGAGGCTTGCGTACGCCGGTCGAACATCGTCGGCACGATGGTGTACGGCAGAGCCTGACGCCGCGAGCGATTGATCATCGTCAGGGTGCTGACCATCCGCTCCAGCCCCTTCAGCGCGAGGAATTCGGTCTGTACCGGTATTACCAGCCGCTGGCTCGCGGCAAGCGCGTTAACCATGAGCACGCCTAGCAACGGCGGGCTGTCGATGATGGCGTAGTCGAAATCCTGCCAGAGCTGCGACAGGCTCTTGGCGACCACAAGCCCGAGACCATTCTGGCCGGGCGACTGGCGTTCCAGTGTGGCCAACACGGTGCTCGACGGCAGCAAGGAGATGCGCTCGTGGCTCGTCGGAACCAACAGCTCCCACGGCAGGCCCTCGGGTACGGCCCCCTGATGCTGGAACAGGTCGAACACGCTGCGCTCGATGTTATCCGGGTCCTGCCCGAAATAGCTGGTCATCGAACCATGCGGGTCAAGATCCAGAACCACGACGCGCTTGCCGGAATCGGCCAGCAATCCGGCGAGCGAAACCGACGTGGTCGTCTTGCCCACCCCACCTTTCTGATTGGCTACAGCCCAGACTCTCATACGCTTATTTCCATCCGGATAGCACCAGGCCGGCCGCTGCCGCACCGGAGCAGCCGGCGACGGGGAATTGACGTTACCGACTCGCGGCACCTATTGAATAACGGGCGGTGCACTTTGCATGCCAGGCCCGGCCTCGCCGCGCCTCATTTCCGATACGCCGCGCCGGACGTCGAGGTCGCGCGAGATCACGAGAATCACACGCCGATTTCGCGCCCGCCCTTCGGCCGTAGCGTTGTCCGCGACCGGTTGGAATTCACCATAGCCCACCGCCGCCATCCGCGACGGATCGACGCCACCCGCGGCCAGCATCCGCACCACGCTGCCAGCGCGGGCAGCCGAAAGCTCCCAGTTGGTCGGATACGCCGCGGTGCTAATCGGCAGGTTGTCCGTGAACCCTTCGACACGCACCGGGTTGCCGAACGGCGCCAGAATGCCGGCGACCGTTTCCAGCATGCCGAACGCCCGGTCATTCGGCAGCGCATCGCCACTGGGGAAGAGCAGGCTGGAATTGAACTCGATTTCGACCCACGTCTCGGTGCCACGAACGGTCAGCTGGTTGTTGGCGATCAAGTCGGCGAAAGCGCTGCGCATGCTGCGCGCAATACTGTCGAGCGGGTCCACCGGCTCAGCCGCCGGGTCAGTCACCGAGGCGGCGGCGTCCTGGCTTGCGCGGGGGCGCTCCTCGCCCACCGGAATGGGCATGATTGAACGGTCGGGCTGGTTGAACACACCCACCAGCGAGTCCGACAGGATCTTGTACTTGCCTTCGTTGAGCGAGGAAATGGAGTACATCACCACGAAGAACGCGAACAGCAGCGTGATGAAGTCAGCGTAGGAAACCAGCCAGCGCTCGTGATTTTCCGGCTCTTCGTGCGATCGACGGCGCGCCATCTCAAGCGCCCCTCAGCAGGTACAAATCAGCGGGCGCAGGTACGGGTGTGCCCCGCATGGCGTTCTGATCGTAGGTCTGAATTCGCTGCATCATGGTTTCCCTGCCGCCCGCTCAGTCCATGAAGCCTTGCAGCTTCATCTCGATCGATCGCGGATTCTCGCCCTCAGCAATGGACAGCACGCCTTCAAGCAGCATCTCGCGATAGCTGGTCTGCTTCTGGACCACGGCCTTGAGCTTGTTGCCAATCGGCAGCACCAGCAGGTTCGCAAACGCTACGCCGTAAATAGTGGCGACGAACGCCACGGCAATCCCGCTGCCGAGTTGGCTGGGATCGGCCAAATTGCCCATGACGTGAATCAGGCCCATCACCGCTCCGATGATGCCGACCGTGGGCGAATAGCCGCCCATGCTCTCGAACACCTTGGCCGCCCGCAGGTCACGTGTCTCCTGGGTATAGAGATCGACTTCCAGGATGCTGCGGATCACCTCCGGCTCGGCCCCATCGACCAGCAACTGCAACCCCTTGCGTGCATAGGGGTCCGGCTCGGCTTCGGCGATAGGCTCCAGGCCCAGCAGCCCTTCCTTACGTGCGGTGCCACTCCAACCAGTGACAAGGCTGATACCGCCAAGCATGTCGATGCGCGGCGGGAAGAATATCCAGCGGACAATGGACATGGCGCGCATGAACACTGCCATGGGCGTCTGCAGCAGGACGGCGCCGAGCGTTCCGCCAAGCACGATCAGCGCCGCGGGGCCATTGAGCAGAGCCGCGGCATGGCCGCCTTCCAGGAAGTTGCCCCCGACGATAGCGACGAATGCCAGGACCAGCCCGATAAGGCTGAGGATGTCCATCAACGGCGGCCTTTCATCAGATGCACGCCTCGCTCAGGTGGCGGCCGATCTCGTCAAGGCTGTACACGGCGTCGCTCAGATTCGCCTTGGCCACTGCCATGGGCATCCCGTAAATGACGCAACTGGCTTCATCCTGCGTCCACACCTGGCTGCCGCACTGCTTGAGCATGCGCGCCCCTTCACGGCCGTCGGCACCCATACCGGTAAGTACGACCGCCAACACCTTGTCGTTGTAGGCCTTGGCTGCGGAGCCGAAGGTCACGTCGACACAGGGGCGATAATTGAGGCGCTCGTCACCCGGCAGGATGCGCACCGTACCACGGCCGTCGACCATCATCTGCTTGCCGCCTGGAGCCAGCAGGGCAAGCCCCGGGCGCAGGACGTCGCCGTCCTCGGCTTCCTTGACGTTGATCTTGCAAAGCTTGTCCAGGCGCTCGGCGAATGCCTTGGTAAACGCCGCCGGCATGTGCTGAATGAGTACGATGGGCGACGGAAAGCTGGCCGGGAGCTGAGTCAGCACCCGCTGAAGTGCGACGGGCCCGCCCGTGGAAGTGCCAATGGCGACCAGGCGATAGGCCTTGCGGCGCGGGGCCGGTGAGCTAAGTGCGGGCGCCACGTGCGGCTGCGTCTGAGCGGGTGACAACGGAGTACTCGCGGCATGGCGAGGCACCGCCGGCGCACTGCGGCTGGTGAGTGACGCAGCTGGCGTCGGCGCGGACGCAGGCGGACTGTAACTGCCGTAGCGGCGATTGCTGCGCGCGATGGTACGGATCTTCTCGCACAGCAGCTGCTTGACCTTGGCCGGGTGGCGCGAGATGTCCTCGAAGATCTTCGGCAGGAAATCCACGGCACCGGCATCAAGGGCGTCCAACGTTACCCGGGCACCTTCGTGCGTCAGCGACGAGAACATCAGGACCGGCGTCGGGCAGCGCTGCATGATCTGCCGCACCGCGGTGATGCCGTCCATCATCGGCATCTCGTAATCCATGGTAATGACGTCAGGCTTGAGCGCCTGCGCCTGGTCGATCGCCTCGCGGCCGTTGGTCGCGGTGCCGATGACCTGGATATTCGGGTCTGCCGAGAGAATTTCCGACACCCGGCGCCGGAAGAAGCCGGAGTCGTCGACGACCAGGACCTTGACTGCCATAAAACACTCCTAGCGACAGCGGCCTACATTAGGCCGCCGCCCGGGATGAATCAGCCGCGGCGCGCGTAGCGCTTGAGCATGCTGGGAACGTCGAGGATCAACGCGATGCGGCCGTCACCCGTGATGGTCGCGCCCGACATGCCGGGGGTGCCCTGCAGCATCTTGCCCAGAGGCTTGATGACAACTTCCTCCTGGCCGACCAGTTGGTCGACGACGAAGCCAATGCTCTGATTGCCTACGCTGAGGATCACCACATGCCCCTCGCGCTGCTCCTCGTGCTCGGCACCTTGAACCAGCCAGCGTTTGAGGTAGAACAGCGGCAGCGCCTTGTCTCGCACGATTACCACTTCCTGGCCGTCGACCACGTTGGTGCGAGACAGGTCGAGATGGAAAATCTCGTTGACGTTCACCAGCGGGAAGGCGAATGCCTGATTGCCCAGCATGACCATCAGCGTCGGCATGATCGCCAGCGTCAGCGGGACCTTGATCACCACGCGAGAGCCCTGGCCCTTGTTCGAGAACACGTTGACCGTGCCGTTGAGCTGGGAAATCTTGGTCTTGACCACGTCCATGCCTACACCACGGCCGGACACGTCCGAGATTTCCGACTTGGTCGAAAAGCCCGGCGCGAAGATCAGGTTGTAGCACTCCAGGTCGCTCAGACGATCACCGGCATCTTTGTCGAGCATGCCCTTCTCTACCGCCTTGGCGCGCAGGATGTTCGCATCCATGCCCTTACCGTCGTCGGTGATCTGCAAGAGGATGTGGTCCCCTTCCTGCTCGGCGGACAGCACCACACGACCGGTGCGCGGCTTGCCGGCGGCCTCGCGCTCTTCGGGGGTCTCGACCCCATGGTCGACCGCGTTGCGCACCAAGTGCACGAGCGGGTCGGCGAGCGCCTCGACGAGGTTCTTGTCGAGATCTGTCTCTTCGCCCACCAACTCCAGGTTGATTTCTTTCTTCAGGCTGCGCGCCAGGTCGCGGACCAGGCGAGGGAAGCGTCCGAATACCTTCTTGATCGGCTGCATGCGGGTCTTCATGACCGCGCTCTGCAGATCGGCAGTGACGACATCCAGATTGGAAACGGCCTTGGACATGGCCTCGTCGCCACTGTTGGAGCCGAGCCGCACCAGGCGGTTACGCACCAACACCAGCTCACCGACCATGTTCATGATCTCGTCGAGCCGCGCAGTGTCGACGCGAACGGTAGTTTCCGCTTCGCTGGCCGGCTTTTCAGGCGCAGCGGGAGCAGCAGGCTTGGCCGTAGCGGCAGCCGGGGCAGCCGGTTTGCTGGCCGCAGGCGCAGCGGGCTTGGCCGGTGCGGCCTTCTCCACCGCCTTGGCTGGCGCGGCCGCAGGCTTGGCCGGCGGTGTCGGTGCAGCAGCACTCGCCGCTTCCGGTTCGAACTTGCCCTTGCCGTGCAATTGGTCAAGCAGCGCTTCGAATTCGTCGTCGGTGATGTTGTCGCCCGCTGGCGCGGGTGCTTCGGCCGCGACCGGTGCAGACGGTGCCGGGCTTACTTCGCTGAACTGGCCTTTACCGTGCAGCTGATCGAGCAGCGCCTCGAATTCATCGTCGGTAATCTCGTCGCCGGCCGGCTGTGCGGCGGCCTGTTCAGGCACGACCACAGAATCGGCACCCGTAGCCGGGGCGAACTGGCCCTTGCCGTGAAGCTGGTCGAGCAGCGATTCGAACTCTTCGTCGGTAATCTCGTCAGCTGACGCCGCAGCCGGAGCCTCGGCCGCCTCGTCCAGCGCGCCAAGGAACTGTTCGAATTCAGTGTCGGCACTGGCTGGAACGGGCTCAGGCTCGGCCGAGCCGACCGGCGTGACCGGTTCGGCGACAGCCGGCTCGCTGGAGGCTGGTTCGGCCAGGCGCGACAGGGCTGCCAGCAGCTCGGGCGTGGCCGGGGTAACGGCCGTACGCTCACGGACCTGGCCGAACATTTCGTTGACGGCGTCCAGCGCTTGCAGGACAACGTCCATCAATTCCGAGTCGACGCGACGCTCACCCTTGCGCAGGATGTCGAAGACGTTTTCGGCGATGTGGCAACACTCGACCAGCTCATGCAGCTGGAGGAAACCCGCACCACCTTTTACCGTATGGAAACCGCGAAAAATCGCATTGAGCAATGCTGCGTCATCGGGGCTGCTCTCCAGCTCCACCAGCTGCTCTGACAATAGTTCGAGAATCTCGCCGGCCTCAACCAGGAAATCCTGGAGGATTTCTTCATCGGCGTCGAAGCTCATATTTCACTTCCCCTAAAAGCCCAGGCTCGAAAGCAGATCGTCGACATCGTCCTGCCCGGATACGACATCCTCACGTATATCGGCATGCATCTGCGGACCTTCACCATGGGAAGGGCCTTTTTCTTGTTTTTTTCGTTCCTGCTCGGCGCGCAGCTCTTCGCGGTCGTGCTTGATGCCTGCGACGCGGTCGACCTGACCGGCCATCAGCACCAGGTTGAGCAGGTTGCTTTCGAGTTCAGTGATCAGCCGCGTGACCCGCTTGATCACCTGGCCGGTCAGGTCTTGGAAGTCCTGGGCGAGCATGATTTCACTGAGGTTCTGCGACAGCTGGCTGCCATCGTTCATGGTCCGCTGCAGAAACTGATCTAGCCGTTTGACCAGGTCGCGGAACTGTTCGGCATTCATGTCGCGGCGCATGAAGCGCTGCCAATCAGCCGTCAAGCTCTGCGCCTCATAACTGACGTAGTTGACCAGCGGCGCGGATTCCTCGACGAGGTCCATGGTGCGGTTGGCGGCCTTCTCGGTCATCTCGACGACATAGGACAGACGGTCCGTGGCGTCAGTGATCGGTGACGGATCGCCCCCGGTCGCGCAGGTGTCCATCTCCAGCTTGACGATGGCGTTGTGCAGCTCGCGGGTAAGTTTGCCGACTTCTTGATAAAGTCCCTGGTTACGAGCCTGACTGAGCTCGTTAAACATCTGCGCCGCTTCGTCGAAGCGGCCCTGCTGGAGACTTTCGATAAGTTGGGGTGCGTGAGCCTTGAGCGTCGTTTCGAACTCCGCCAGGCTTTGGTCTGCTTGCGTCATAGTGCCCTCGCGGCGTTACTTCAGCCGTTGACGCGCTCGAAGATCTTCTCGATTTTCTCTTTGAGTACCTGCGCCGTGAACGGCTTGACCACGTACCCGTTAACACCGGCCTGCGCGGCCTCGATGATCTGGTCACGCTTGGCCTCGGCCGTCACCATGAGCACCGGCAGGTGCTTGAGACGGTCGTCCGCACGCACGGCGCGCAGCAGGTCGATGCCGGTCATGCCGGGCATGTTCCAGTCGGTGACGAGAAAGTCGAAGCTGCCGCTCTTGAGCATCGGCAGTGCGGTGGTGCCATCATCCGCCTCGGCGGTGTTGGTGAAGCCCAGATCACGCAAGAGGTTCTTGATGATCCGTCTCATCGTCGAAAAGTCGTCGACGATGAGGATTTTCATGTTCTTGTCCAAGTACACCTCCGTAAATCCCGAAATCCCGGAGCCTGCTCACGGTCTGTTGCGGGCTTCGTGAATGAAGCTCGTTAGAGCAACCTTGATTCGCGTTCCTGAGAACCGGCCCTATCGCGCGCGCCACTCGCCGAGACGAGCCCGCAGGCGCGCCGCGCACTGACTGTGCAACTGGCTGACCCGTGACTCGCTGACGCCCAGCACCTGGCCGATTTCCTTCAAATTCAACTCTTCGTCGTAGTACAGCGACAGCACCAGCTTTTCACGCTCGGGCAGACTGGCAATCGCATCAGCCAGGGCCTGCTGGAAGCGCTCGTCCTCAAGATCGCGAGACGGTTCCGGGTGGGCGCTGGCGGCGTCTTCACCGAACTCCCCGTGCTCGCCTTCCGTCAGCAGATCATCGAAGCTGAACAGGCGGCTGCCCAGGGTGTCGCCCAGAATGCCGTAGTACTCATCGAGACTCAATTTAAGTTCGGCCGCAACTTCTTGATCTTTAGCGTCGCGCCCCGTTCTTGCTTCGATGGCGCGAATGGCCTCGCTGACCATGCGCGAATTGCGGTGCACCGACCGTGGCGCCCAGTCGCCCTTGCGAACCTCGTCAAGCATCGCGCCACGAATGCGGATACCGGCATAAGTTTCGAAGCTTGCCCCCTTGCCGGAGTCGTACTTCTTGGAGGCTTCGAGCAGGCCGATCATGCCGGCCTGCATCAGATCATCGACCTGCACGCTGGCTGGCAGGCGCGCCAGCAAGTGGTAAGCGATGCGCTTGACCAACGGGGCGTACTGCTCGATGAGCTGGTACTGGGAGTCTTTAGCCACTTTGGTGTTGTACATAACCGATTCCCGCCGCTGTCAGTCGTGTGCGTTTGCGGTGGGCCTGACCAGGCGCTCCACAAAAAACTCAAGGTGGCCACGCGGGTTTGCCGGCAGCGGCCAGGTGTCGATTTTCTGCGCTATGGCCTTGAAGGCCAGCGAGCACTTGGCTCGCGGGTAGGCCTCGTAGACCGCGCGTTGCTTCTGAACGGCCTTGCGTACCGCCTCGTCGTAGGGAACCGCACCGACGTACTGCAGGGCGACATCAAGGAAACGTTCAGTCACCTTGGTCAGCTTAGCGAAAAGATTGCGTCCTTCCTGCGGCGCGTGCGCCATGTTCGCCAGCACCCGGAAGCGGCTGATGCCGTAGTCGCGGTTGAGCAACTTGATTAGCGCGTAAGCATCGGTAATCGAGGTGGGCTCATCGGTGACCACGAGCAGGACCTCCTGCGCCGCGCGAACGAAGCTCACCACGCCATCGCCAATACCGGCCGCGGTGTCGATGATCAGCACGTCGATGTCGTGGCCGATCTCGCTGAAGGCCTGGATCAGGCCGGAATGCTGCATCGGTGATAGCTGCACCATGCTTTGCGTACCCGACGCGGCAGGCACGATCCGTACGCCGCCAGGGCCCGGGATCATGACGTCGCGCAGATCGCATTCACCGGCGATCACATCCGCCAGGGTGCGCTTGGCGGTCAGGCCTAGCAGCACGTCAACGTTGGCCAGACCGAGGTCGGCGTCGAGCAGCACCACACGCCGACCGAGATCAGCCAACGCCAGGGAAAGGTTGACCGATACGTTGGTCTTGCCGACGCCACCCTTGCCGCCGGTCACAGCAATAACCTGTACGGGATGAATACCCATCATCAAACGCCTATATCTTGCTGGGGCCCGAAGGCCATCGATGCGTTCAACCTGAACGCGTCTACTGTTTCTCTCTCACGCAGCGCTCTGTTCATCCCGCCCTCCGTGAGGAACCGTTGTACAGGCCGGAAAACATGTCGGCCATCGTTTCCTCGCTGGGCGACTCTTCGGATTGCAGGCTCACCGCGCGGCTGACCAGTTGATGCGTGCGCGGCAACTGGAGGTCCTCGGGAATCCGCGGGCCGTCGGCAAGGTAGGCAATCGGCAGATGCTGACTGATGGTCAGCCCGAGCACGTCGCCCAGAGTACCTGCCTCATCAAGTTTAGTCAGGATGCACCCTGCCAGCCCGCAGGGCCGGTAGTGATGCCACGCCGCTTTCAGGACTTGGCTCTGGCTGGTCGCCGCGAGCACCAGATAGTTCTTCGAACGTACGCCACGGTCGGCCAGCGCCTGCAGCTGCAGGCGCATCATCGGATCGCCTGCCGGCAGGCCAGCGGTGTCGAGCAGAATCAATCGCTTGCGTGCAACCGGCTCCAGGCTCTTGCTCAGCGGCTGACTCGGGTCGATCTGGATCACCGGCACGTTGAGGATACGACCCAAGGTCTTGAGCTGCTCCTGCGCGCCGATACGGTAGTTGTCCATGCTCGCCAGGGCGATGCTCTGCGCGCCGTGCTTGAGAACATGGCGTGCAGCGAGCTTGGCCAGGGTCGTGGTCTTGCCGGCGCCGGCCGGGCCGACAAGAGCAATGACACCGCCCTCTTCCAGCGGCTCGTGCTTGGTCACTTTGATGGACTGAGCCAGGTGCGCCAGCAGCATGCGCCAGGCCTGACGCTGATCACTGATCGAGGCCACCTTTTCCAACAGCCCACGCGACAGATCAGCCGGCAGACCGAGGCGCTGCAAGCGACGCCAGAGGCCAGCCTGCAGCGGGCGACGGTTCTGCTCGTGGCCCCAGGCCAATGAGCCGAGTTGCACCTCGATCAGCTCGCGCAGGCCTTGCAATTCGGTCTGCATTGCCTCGACGGCACGCGAGTCGAATGCCGGAGCCGGCGCGGCTACCGGCGCTGCAGCAGGTTTGGCGGCTACGGCCGGCTTCTCGTCAAGCAACTGACGGTCCCGAGCGGGCTGCGAGCGAGGCGCGCTCAACTCGGCATGGGCATCGGCGATGCGGGTCTGGGTCTTGCGCAGCTCGGCCTCGAGCGCCGGATTCGGCTGCTTCGGCGCGACTGCTTCCATCGGATAATCGAGCACGGCTGTCAGCTCGACGCCGCCAGCGACACGGCGGTTGCCGGTGATCACGGCGTCGGCACCCAGCTCGTCACGAATCATCTTCATGGCGATACGCATGTCGGCTGCGAAGAAACGTTTGACCTGCATGGCCTGTACCCTCGGTTAATTCTGACCCACCGTCGAAACGATGGTGACCTGCTTGTTATCCGGTATTTCCTGATAGGCCAGGACATGAATGTTGGGGACTGCCAGCCGGGCGAATCGCGAGAGCATCGCGCGGACCGGGCCGGCTACCAGCAGAATCGCTGGCTTACCCATCATTTCTTGACGCTGTGCCGCATCTACCAGAGACCGTTGCAACTTTTCTGCCATTCCTGGCTCGAGAAGAATGCCGTCTTCCGAGCCTTGTCCGGCCTTCTGCAGGCTATTGAGCAATATCTGTTCCAACCTGGGCTCAAGGGTGATCACAGGCAGCTGCGGCTCAAGCCCGACAACGTTTTGCACGATTGCGCGGGACAACGCGACCCGCACAGCCGCCACCATCGCGGCGGGATCTTGACTCTTGGTCGCAACGTTCGCGATGGCTTCTGCGATGGTGCGGATGTCGCGAACCGGCACCTGCTCCATCAGCAGCGACTGCAGCACCTTGAGCAAGGTCGAGAGCGAAATCATGCCTGGCACCAGTTCCTCGGCGAGCTTCGGCGAGCTCTTGGCCAGTAGCTGCATCAGTTGCTGCACTTCTTCGTGGCCGAGCAGCTCATGGGCGTGCTTGTGCAGGACCTGGTTGAGGTGGGTCGCAACCACGGTGCTGGCATCGACAACGGTGTACCCGAGCGACTGCGCCTGATCACGCTGGCTGGCTTCGATCCAGACCGCTTCCAGGCCGAACGCCGGGTCCTTGGCGGCAATCCCATTGAGCGGACCGAACACCTGACCGGGGTTAATCGCCAGCTCGCGGTCAGGGTAAACCTCGGCCTCTGCAAGGCTCACCCCCATCAGTGTCAGACGATAGGCGTTGGGCAGCAGATCGAGGTTGTCGCGGATATGTACGGAAGGCATCAGGAAGCCCAGATCCTGAGACAACTTCTTGCGCACGCCCTTGATACGGGCCAGCAGCTGGCCGCCCTGGTTACGATCGACCAGCGGAATCAGGCGATAACCTACTTCGAGGCCGACCATGTCAACGGGCGTCACGTCATCCCACCCCAGCTCCTTGGTCTCCGCAGCGCGCTGCGCCGGCAGGGTTTCCTGTTGCTTCTGTACCTCTTGCTCAGCTTGCTGCTTGGCCTGCTTCTGGCGATGCCAGATCCAGTAAGCACCACCGGCAGAGGCCGCACCCAGCCCGAGAAAGGACATGTGCGGCATGCCAGGCACCAGACCCATGGCGATCATAATGCCGGCCGAGACCGCCAGCGCTTTAGGCGAGGCGAACATCTGCCGGTTAACTTGCTGACCCATGTCCTCAGCGCTGGTAACGCGGGTCACCATGATCGCGGCAGCGGTCGAGAGCAGAAGCGACGGAATTTGCGCCACGAGACCGTCACCGATGGTCAGCAACGCGTAGACCTGGCCCGCCTCAGCGAAGGTCATACCGTGCTGTGCCATGCCGATACCGACACCACCGATCAGGTTGATGAAGAGAATCAGAAGGCCGGCGATGGCGTCACCGCGTACGAACTTGCTGGCACCATCCATCGAGCCGTAGAAATCCGCCTCGGATGCCACCTCGACGCGACGCTTCTTCGCCTCGGCCTGATCGATCAGGCCTGCATTGAGGTCGGCATCGATCGCCATCTGCTTGCCGGGCATGGCATCGAGGGTGAAGCGTGCGCTCACCTCGGAGATACGGCCGGCACCCTTGGTAACGACCACGAAGTTGATGATCATGAGGATCGCGAAGACGACGATACCCACGACGTAATTACCGCCGATCACCACATTACCGAAGGCTTCGATCACGTGGCCCGCCGCCGAGCCCCCTTCGTGGCCGTTGATCAATACGACGCGGGTCGAAGCGACGTTCAACGCCAGGCGCATCAGGGTCGCTACCAGCAAGATCGTCGGAAACACCGCGAAGTCCAGCGGCCGCAAGGCGTAGACGCTGACCAGCAACACAACGATCGACAGCGCGATGTTGAAGGTGAACAGCAGGTCCAGCAGGAACGGCGGCACCGACAGCATCATCATGCCCATCATCACGAGCAGCAGCAGCGGCACCCCCAGGTTGCCGCGCCCCGCGCCCGCCAGGCCGTTGCGAATGTTGATGAGTTGCGTGCGATCCACGTAGACCCCGACAAGACAGAACAAAGAATTGACGCTCGACGCGCCCTGCTCGGGTTGATAGCAAGAAGGGGTCCAACTTCGGTAGGACAGGCGCCAAGCTCGATGCCAGACACGACCGACGGGTCGATTGCGAACCGCTGGCGACCGTCACAGTCTCACTGGAAGCGCCGTCGCGTTGCCCGCTGCGCGACGGCTCCCCAAGGCGGCCGCGGCCGCCCCTGACAGGAACAGGAGTTTGCAATGAAACAGTGGATCATCGCGGCCATCGCAGGCTGCACTGCGCTCGGCGCCAGCGCCGAGACGCTCAATGTCGATGTCAAATCGGTAAACGCTCAGGGAGTCGGCGAATCGGTCGGCACGGTCAAGATTGAGACCAACGAATACGGGCTGGTCTTTCGCCCTGAACTGTCCGGGCTAGAGCCGGGGACTCACGGTTTCCATATCCATGCCAAAGGCAGCTGCCAGCCTGAAGAGAAAGACGGTAAACCCGTTCCCGCTGGCGCTGCTGGTGGTCACTGGGACCCGAAAAACACCGGCAAACACGGCGAACCCTGGGGTGAAGGTCATATGGGCGACCTCCCGGCGCTGATGGTCGGTAGCGACGGCAAGGCCAACCAGCCGGTTCTCGCCCCGCGCCTGAAAAGCCTCGGTGACATCAAGGGCCTGGCGCTGATGGTTCACAAGGGTGGCGACAACCACTCCGACCATCCCGAGCCTCTTGGCGGTGGCGGTGCCCGCGTAGCCTGTGGATTGATCGAATAAAAACCGCCCAAGGCTGGAAGCGTGCTCGCTTCCAGCCTCTCCAAACGCTGCCGTCCTCGCCTATCGCCCCCACACCGGAAACGCCTGCGGCATTCACGCCTCAGTGTGAAGTCCAGCCATCACGTTTCCTGGCCGCCCGTCCTTATTCATCCCTTCGCAGATCAGGGGGAATCGGCAGGTTACCCAGCGGATCCGGCCGTTTGCCTTTGCCCGAGCGGTACTGGCGCAACTGGTAGACGTAGGCGAGCACTTGGGCGACGGCCAAATACAAGCCGGCGGGAATTTCGTGGTCGAGTTCCGTGGAGTAGTAGACCGCCCGCGCCAATGCGGGTGATTCGAGAACGGTTACCTCGTGCTCCCGAGCGATTTCCCGAATCTTCAGCGCTACGAAGTCGCCGCCCTTGGCCACCAGCCTGGGCGCCGAACTCTTGTCGCCGTCGTACTTGAGCGCGACCGCGAAGTGCGTTGGGTTGGTGATGATCACGTCGGCGTCCGGCACCGCCTGCATCATCCGCCGCTGCGCTGCATCCCGCTGCAGCTGGCGAATCCGCGATTTGACCTCCGGCTTGCCTTCGCTGTCCTTGTATTCGTCGCGGACTTCCTGCTTGGTCATCATCAGCTTCTGCTTGTTGTCCCAGAGCTGGAATGGCACGTCGACCGCGGCGATGAGGATCAAGCCGCAAGCCATCCACAGCGCACACCAGCCCACCACCTCGACGCTATGCATGATGGCCAGGTCCAACGGCTGCTTGGCGATGGACAGCAGATCGTCCTCATAGGCGCCCAGTACCGCCAGCGCCACCAGCAACACGACGATGAACTTCGCCAGCGCTTTCAGCAGCTCGACCAGCGCCTTGGTGGAGAACATTCGTTTGAGTCCAGGTCCCGGATTCATGCGGCTGAACTTCGGCGCCATCATCGAACCCGAGAAAAGCCAGCCGCCGAGCGAGATTGGCCCCAAGACCGAAACGATCATGAGCACGATCAGCAGCGGCATGATGGCGTCGAGCGCAATCATGCCGCTACTCATCAGCAGGCGAACCATAGCCCCCTCATCCAGCAACGTTTCCCGGCTGAGTTCGAAGCTGCCTTGCATGACAGCCATCAAACTACCGGCAAGGCTTCCCCCGGACGCCAATAATCCGCCGATTCCCCCCACTGTGACCGCGACCGTGCTCAGCTCGCGTGAGCGCGCGATCTGGCCTTTTTCGCGAGACTCACGGAGGCGTTTCTCTGTGGGTTCCTCGCTTTTGTCGGCGCCGCTTTCGCTCTCAGCCATGCTGGATCTCCGCCGGTCGTGTGTGGACGGTCAAGCGCATCAGCGCAGCCCGATCAATTCGCGAAGCATCGCCAGAGCCTCGCTTGCGAACGTCTGGTATTGCGCCAGGATGTCGGCCATGCCGATCCAGACGAGGATCAGGCCGAGCACCAGGGTCAAAGGGAAGCCAATCGAAAAGATGTTCAACTGGGGCGCGGCGCGTGTCATCAGTCCGAACGCCAGGTTCACCACCAGCAATGCCGTGATTGCTGGCAGGACCAGCAAGAGCCCCGCCCCCAGCACCCATCCCAGCTTGCCGGCCACTTCCCAGAAATGGTTGGTCCCGACCAGCCAGCCGCCAATGGGTAAGGTTACGAAACTCTCCGAAAGGATCTCCAGGACCACCAGGTGACCGTTCATGGCGAAAAACATCAAGATCACCAGCATGTTGAAAAACTGGCCGATCACCGGCACCGAGATGCCATTGGCCGGGTCCACCATCGAGGCGAAACCCAGGCCCATCTGCATGGCCAAGAGCTGGCCAGACACGATGAATACATGGAAGAACAGCTGCAGGGTAAAGCCCAGCATGACCCCGATCAGGATTTGTTCGGCAATGAGCACCAACGCCTCGCCACTGAGCGCTTCGACGACCGGTACCGCAGGCAGCGTCGGCACCAACACCACCGAAATGGCCAGCGCGAGGTAGAGGCGAATGCGCATCGGCACGAGCTGGGAGCCGATGATCGGCATGCTCATCAGCAGTGCGGCGATGCGAAACATGGGCAACAGAAACTGGCCGACCCAGGCGCCGATCTGCGCATCGCTGAGTTCAAGCACCGCGGTGGGCCCCGCTCAACGCCAGCACCACCATCACCCGATGATCAGCGGAATGTTCTGGACGAGCCCCTGCGTGTACTCCATCAGCTCGCGAACCAGCCAGGGCCCCGCCCAAATCAGCGTCACCAGCATGACCAGCAGGCGCGGCAGGAAGCTCAGGGTTTGTTCGTTGATCTGAGTGGCCGCCTGGAACATGGCCACCACCAGGCCGACCAGCAGACTCGGCACGACCAGCACACCGACGATCATGGCGGTCATCCACAAGGCTTCGCGAAACAGGTCAACCGCGACTTCGGGTGTCATGCGTGTCTCCCCTGGCTGCTAGAGCGTGCCGAAACTGCTGGCAAGCGTGCCGATGATCAGCCCCCATCCATCGACCAGCACGAAGAGCATGATCTTGAACGGCAGCGAGATGATCAGCGGCGAGAGCATCATCATCCCCATCGCCATCAGCACGCTGGCGACCACCATGTCGATGATCAGGAACGGAATGAAGATCATGAAACCGATCTGAAACGCTGTCTTCAGCTCGGAGGTGACGAACGCAGGAACCAGAATGGTCAGCGGCGCGGCATCCGGCGACGGAATATCGGTGCGGCGCGACAGGCGCATGAACAGCTCGAGATCGCTCTCTCGGGTCTGCGCCAGCATGAAGTTCTTCAGCGGCACCTCGGCCCTGGCCAGCGCGTCCTGCGCGGACAGTTGCTCATTGAGGTAAGGCTGGACCGCCTCGTTGTTTATCCGTTCGAACACCGGCGCCATGATGAACAGCGTAAGGAAGATCGTCAGGCCGACCAGGATCTGGTTCGACGGCGTCTGCTGCAGGCCCAGCGCCTGGCGCAAGATCGAGAAGACAATGATGATCCGCGTAAAGCTGGTCATCAGCATGACAAACGCCGGGATGAAGCTCAGCGCCGTCATGATCAACAGGATCTGCAGGCTGACCGAGTATTCCTGCTGGCCTTCGGCGTCAGTGCTCAACGTGATCGCGGGGATCGACAACGGGTTGTCACCCTGGCCGATCAGCGAGCCTGCGTCCTGCCCCATCGCCAGCGGCGCGGCGACCGCCAGCAGCAGCGTCAACAGCAGTCGCAGCATCAAGGCTTGTCCTTTTGATCTCGCCCGAGCAACTCCATCAGCCGCTGGGCAAACTCCGGATTAGCCGGCTCGGCGTCCGGCAGATGCACCGGTTCCTTCAACACATGCAGCGGCGTGATGCGGCCGGCGCTCAGGCCAACCAGCACTTGCTCGGTGCCGACCTGCACCAGCACCAGCCGCTCACGCGGGCCAAGCGCCTGGGTGGAAATCAGCTTGATCGCCTGGTTGCTGCGCGGGTTGAGTTGTTGCATGCGACGCAAGGCCCACGCCAAGGCGAATATCAATCCGATGACCAGCAACAGGCCGAGCAGCAGCTTGGTCATCTGCGCGCCCATTCCACCCGAAGCAGCCGTGGCGGCCGGCTCCGCAGCCACCGCCGGCAACGTCAGTGCCCATGCGAAAAAACCGAGTCTGTTCATCAGCGCAGCTTCTTGATGCGTTCGCTCGGGCTGATCACGTCAGTCAGGCGAATGCCGAACTTTTCGTTGACCACCACGACCTCACCATGAGCGATGAGCGTACCGTTGACCAGGACGTCCAGCGGCTCGCCAGCCAGCCGGTCAAGCTCCACCACCGACCCCTGATTGAGCTGGAGCAGGTTGCGGATGCTGATCTCGGTACTGCCGACTTCCATTGAGATGGACACCGGAATATCGAGGATGACATCCAGGTTCGGGCCCTCGAGCCCTGCGGGGTTGCCGAGGTGCTTAGGCGCAGCGCCGAATTCCTCGAGCGGTGCTCGCGGTGGCGCAGGGGCCGCAGCCGGCCCTTGATTCATCAGCGCATCGATGTCGTCCTGGCTTGCGTCGCCCGCCTCGGCGAGCGCCGCGGCCCACTCGTCGGCCAGCGCCTGCTCTTCAGGGGATGTGTTTTCAAATTCATCTGCCATTGCGATTCCTCGACCGGCTTGAGAGAGGTAATGAGGGCTCGATCACCGTGGGCGCAGCACGGAGTCGAGTACCTGCAGGGCCAGGTTGCCCTTGTGCGCGCCTAGCTTGACCTTGAAGGCTGGCATGCCGTTGGCGCGCATGATCATGTCTTCGGGCATTTCCACCGGGATCACGTCGCCCGGCTGCATGTTCAGGATGTCGCGCAGCTTGAGCTGGCGCCGGACAACCGTCGCACTGAGCGGCACATGCACGTCGAGAATGTCCTCGCGCAGGGCATTGATCCAGCGCTCGTCCTGGTCGCTGACGTCGGACTGGAAGCCCGCGTCGAGCATCTCGCGAATCGGCTCGATCATCGAATACGGCATGGTCACGTGGAAATCGCCACCGCCGCTGTCGAGTTCGATATGGAAGGTCGACACCACCACCACTTCGCTCGGGCTGACGATGTTGGCCAGCGCCGGATTCACTTCGGAGTGCACGTATTCGAAATTGACGTCGAGCACGGCATGCCAGGCTTCCTTGAGATCGACGAACGCCTGATCCAGCACCATGCGCACCACGCGCAGTTCCGTCGGGGTGAATTCCCGGCCCTCGATCTTGGCGTGACGCCCGTCGCCGCCGAAGAAATTATCGACCAGCTTGAACACCAGCTTGGCATCGAGGATGAACAGCGAGGTGCCACGCAACGGCTTGATCTTGACCAGATTGAGGCTGGTCGGCACATACAGCGAATGCACGTATTCGCCGAACTTCATGACCTGGACGCCACCGACGGACACGTCAGCCGAGCGGCGCAACAGGTTGAACATGCTAATGCGGGTGTAGCGTGCGAAACGCTCGTTGACCATCTCCAGGGTCGGCATGCGGCCACGGACGATGCGGTCCTGGCTGGTGAGGTCGTAACTCTTGATGCTGCCCGGTTCGGCGTCGCTTTCGGTATCGACCAGACCGTCGTCCACGCCGTGCAGCAGCGCGTCGATCTCGTCTTGCGAGAGCAGGTCTTGAACAGCCACTGGAACGGCCCCCTATTGCAATACGAAGTTGGTGAACAGCACTTGCTCGATGGCAAGCTTGCCGATTTCCTTCTGGGCCAGCTCCTGCACGCTCACGGTCGCCTGCTGGCGCAGCATCTCCTGGCCCACCGGCGTCGCCAGCGCGGCGAAATCCTGGCTGGAAAACAGCATGACCAGTTGATTGCGCAACAACGGCATGTGTTCCTTCAAGGCGTCCAGTGCGGCCTGGTCACGCGACATAAGGGCGACACCGACCTGCATGTAGCGGGGCCGGCCACCGGTATTGCTGAAATTCACCACGAATGAGGGTGCAAGCACCTCGTAAACGGCTGGCTGACGCTGAGGCGCGGCGGCCTCCGCCTTGGCAGCGTCCTCGGCAGGCGCCTCCGGTTCGCTCTTGCCCATGAAGAACAGCGTGGCGCCGACCGACAGGCCGACCGCCAGCAGCAATCCGACCACGATGAGGATGATCAGCTTGAGCTTGCTCTTACCACCGGCCGTTGCCGCACCAGGTGCCGCAACGTCGGGTGGTCCCTGTTTCTTAGCCATGCCAAATATCCGTCATCACGTGTGATTGCTCTGAGTTCAAGGGGTTAGGAGCAACTGCTGTGCCAGAGTATCGGCCAGTGGCAGGCGGCAGTAAATGCCAGAGGGCACTGCTCACCCGCCGCTGGATGGAAAGCCGGGCTCATCGCCCGGCCGGTTCACGCGTAGTAATCCACCAGCCCGCGGTCGTTGCCACCCCGATTGCTGCGGATTTCGGTCATGCCCTGCACAACGTCTTCTTCGTCCCCGCCGCCGAAACCGGCCATGCCGCGACCGCCGCGGGACTCATCGCCGCCCTGCCCCTGGCCCTGCCAGCCACGCGCCAACGACTGGTCGGAAACGTTGACGTCCATTGTCATCCCCTGCTGGGTAAACATGTCGCGCAGGCGTTGCATCTGGCCTTCGAGGGCATCCCGGACGCCAGCGTGCGGGCTAAGGAAGGTGACCTGGGCCTGATCCTTGTTCATGTCGATGCGCACTTCCATACGCCCGAGCTCCGCCGGGTCCAGCTGAATCTCGGCGGACTTTAGATTCTGGCTCGACATCCACATCACGCGGTCGACCACCGCCTCGCTCCAGCCGGACTGCTGGACCTGTACCGGCTGCCCGGGCACCAATGGCGCTGCCCGTTGAACCTGCGGCGGCTGCTGACCAACCGCCTGGGCCAGCGGGTTCAAGCGGTTGATGGCAGATTCAGCAGCCGCGCTGCGGGTTTCCTTTGGCGAATCCAGCTGTTCGAGCAATTCGGCGAAGCCTTCTTCCAGCGAGGGCTCAGCCAAATCCTCGGTGCTCTCCTCGGCCATCTGGAGCGGCGCGACGAGCTCGGCCTGCTCCTGAGCCTGCAACGGCTCGCCGGTCAGCGTCGTCGGCAGTTGGCCTTTTGGCGCGCCAGTCTGGCCTTCCAGCGGCGTACGCTGGCCTAGGAGCATGTCCTCTGTAGCCGGCATGTCGCCTTCGGCGGACGCAGGTTGCGCCTGCAGCACGCCCGTCAGGAATTCGCTGCCAGTCGGTAGCGTAGGCGCCGTGTCGGCAGGCGTTTCGGCAGCCGGGCCACCGAGACCAAGCAGGAGCAAAGGGTCCACGGCCCCCTCAGCGTCGTCGAGCGACTCGGTGTCCTCTGCAGTTGCCTCGGCAGTGGCAGGCAATTCATTGCCGCATTCGTCAACGGCCGGCTTCTCGCTGCCGCTTGCCGCGGCGGTTTCCTGACTCGGTTTTTCAGCAACGGCTTTGTCCCGCGTCGGTTTTGCGCTGGCCTCATGACGCTCGACGGGCTTGGCCTGGCGCTCCTTGGCATAGACGTTGGCGAAGCTGGAGGCCTCGTCACGGCTGGGCTGGGCATTTGATTTAGCTGCGGCGGTGGGCGCTTTCGGCGCGGCAGTCGGAGCCTTGATATTGAGTAGCAGATCGGGGGAAACGGCCATGGGCTTTCCGCTCAGGGTGATGACTTCACAGCAGGGAAAGCAAACTCCGGGCCAGCACGAACAGGATCAAGCGCGACCGCTGAATCGTTGCCGCTCGGCACGGTACAGGATGCGCACGATGGCGAATTCGCGTTCGATACGCTCGATGAGTGCCGGCGCGACGGCAAGCTGTTCGCGCCGCGCGGTTTCCTCGAGTTCGCGACAGAGTTCGGCAAGCAAGGCGGCCCCCATGTTGCTGCAGCTGCCTTTGAAGCTGTGCGCGGCCTGGCGCAACGCTTCCGCCTCGCCGGCATCAACGGCGCGCTGCAGCAGGCGCAGCCGCTCTTCGGAGTCAACCAGGAAGGTGTCCAGCAAGACTGGATACTCCGCCTCCATAACCTCCTGAAGCGTCATCAACACTCGATTGTCGAGGTGATCGACCACAGCTGTACTCCTGGCAAGAAGCCTGAATTATGCATGAGCCCCCCAATGGAACTCCACGCTGAGCACTTTGCCCTCGGCGTCCCAGCTGAACCGCTCAGTCAGCTGACGAATCATCCGCAGCCCTCGCCCGCCGAGGCTTTCGGGGCAGTACTGCTTGCTCAGCACCTCCGCCACGTCGAACCCGGGCCCGCTGTCGCTGACGCAGATTCTCAGCCAGCCCCGCGCGCCCTCGGATCGCACCGTCAGTTGAAGGGTGACGCTACCCTCGCGCAGCTGCTCCAAGCGCCGCTGGCGTTCGTCGTAGTAGCGTGCAAATCCAGCGGCATCGCACTTCATTGAAGAATCCAACAGCAGCACGCCGTGCTCGAGTGCATTCGAGTAGAGCTCGGTCACCACGGTATAGACGGTGCCAGCGCGCTGACGCAACGGCGGTATCTGCAGCAGCATCTGCATCAACATCGGCAGCGGATTGGCCGTGCGCAGGCTATCAGGCCGCAGCTCGATACCAGTGGACCAGTCCATTGGCCGCATGGGTCGTGCACCGAGCGGGAACTGGCCAAACGGATTGCCGGGCGCCACCGCCTGGGCATCCAGCATGCTGACCTCCACGAGGCTCAGGTCGTCGAGCATCTGGCCGTGGAAGGCACTCAGTGCCTGCTGGATTTCGTCGAACAGCTGCGCCGGGTCGCGGTTGGCATCGAGGGCGGCGAGCAGGCGCGCCTCGCCAAAGAGCTCGTCATCAGCGTTGCAACTGTCGAGTACGCCATCGGACATCAGCAGCAATCGGTCGCCAACGGCCAGCGGCAGCGTTTCGAAACGGTCATCGAACGCGGCGCTGTCCAACACTCCCAGCGGCAGGTGACGAGAGGTCAACGCGACTCGCCCCTCCTGGCCGGCTCTGAGCAGGTAACCATCGGGCAGACCGCCATTCCAGAAACGCAGGCTGCCCTGACTGAAGTTGATGTCGAGAAAGGTCGCGCAGCAGAACATTTCCACCGGCAAGATCAGTTTCAGCTTGGCGTTGATTTCACGCAGGATTTCGCTACTGGAGTAGCCCTTCGCTGTCATGCCGTAGAAGGTTTCGGCCAGTGGCATGGCGCCTATCGCCGCGGGCAGGCCATGGCCGGTGAAATCGCCCAGCAGCACGAACATCCGCTCGGCCGGCGCATGCGCGGCCAGCAGCAGGTCACCGTTGAACAGGGCGCGCGGTGACTGGTGGAACCGGATATTCGGCGCGTTGAGGCAACCCGCGTGGGCCACTTTGTCGAAAATCGCCTTGGCCGCGCGTTGCTCGTCGAGCAGCTGCTGGTTGCGCCGTGCAATCAGATCACGCTGCTCCAGCACCGTGGCCTGCAAACGCCGCAGCCGGTGCATGGCCTGGATCTTGGCTTCGAGGATGATCGGGTTGTACGGCTTGGCGATGAAGTCGTCGCCGCCCGCCTCCAGGCAGCGCACCAGCGCCTCGTTCTCGGTCAGCGATGTAAGAAAAATGATGGGTACCAGCTCGTTGCCGGCCAGTCGCTTGATCCGCTCGGCCGCTTCGAAACCGTCCATCACCGGCATCAGCGCATCCATGAGCACCAGTTGCGGCCGCTCGCGTTCGAAGATGTCGACAGCCTCGGCACCGTTGATGGCAGTCATCACCCGATGCCCCTGCCGCGCGACGATCGCGGCCAGCAGCATGCGGTCAGCCGCGCCGTCTTCGGCGATGAGTATGGATAGCCTGCGAGGCATTCAGGCGATGGCGAACAATTGTTCGAAGTTGGAAACCGAGAGGACCTTACGCACGTCTGGGTTGCAGTTGATCAGGCGGATATCAGCTCTGTCGCCGCCGGCGTGATCACGCAGCAGCAGGAGCATGCCGAGCGCGGAACTGTCGAGATAGGTCGCACCGCCAAGGTCGACCACGTAACGCTTGGGAGTGCAATCGACGCGCTGATAGGCGTCGCGGAAGGCCTGATGGGCATTGAAATCGAAACGCCCCTGGATGGTAATCGTCAGCTCTTGTCCATCTGCCGATAGCTGTGAACTGATGGTCATGTAGCACTCCTAATCCTAACGAGGTCGCAACCCTTCGCCGCGGCTGTCGTGTGTTGCTGGATTGGCGCTGGCACCGCCGGTAGCGCCTATTTTCTGCCAGCGCCTGCGGCTTCAATGTCCAGCCGTGCTGTTGCAAAGAAGCACGTGAAGATTTAGCACCCAAACCTACGCGCAGCAAGCTCATTCCTGTTTTGGCCGACCTGCGAGGCGCTGGGCGAACTCGTCGAGCAGTTTCTGCTCGCGCTTGTCCGCTGCGGTACGTGCTTCCTGCAAATAACGCTCGACCAGTTTGCGCAGCCCGTCGAGGCGCGCGCGGCGTTGCTGCCATTGCTCGCGCAGCTTGTCGAGATTATTGCGGTGCCAGTCCAGACTGCGTTGCTGCTGGGCGATGGCCGACTCGAGTTGCGAAAGGAAGCGTTGGTAGTTCATCAACCACTGACCCGAGACGCCCTGGCTGCCCTGATTGAGCCACTGCTGTTGGTAGTCGGTGAAATATTGGCGTAGCTCCCCGAGCTTCGCCTCGGCCTGGGCGACCTGCGTCTGCCCCTGGCCGAACAAGCGCGCGGCGTCGCGCTCGGCCCGCTCGGCCATATCGATCACGGGCGCCAGGCGCGCTGCACGGCTCGCCGACAAGGCTTAGTTCGCCGCTTTCGGGTTGAAGACGTTGCTCAACGAGACTTCACTTTGCGCCAGCCCCTCGGACTCGTTCAGGCCCTGCCTGAGGTAGCGCACCATCTCGGCCTGGCGGGCAATGGCCAGGTCCGTCTCGGGGTCGCCGCCGGGCACGTAGGCGCCCACGCTGATGAGGTCGCGGCTCTGCTGATAGCGCGACCAGAGTTGCTTGAAGCGCTGCGAGCCGCGCAGATGCTCTTGGCTGACCACCGCCGGCATCACGCGGCTGATGGACGCCTCGATATCGATCGCGGGGTAATGCCCCTCTTCTGCCAGCCGGCGCGACAGTACAATGTGACCGTCGAGTACCCCACGTGCGGCATCTGCGATTGGATCCTGCTGGTCATCACCCTCGGAGAGCACGGTGTAGAACGCGGTAATCGAGCCACCGCCTTTTTCCGCATTACCGGCACGCTCGACCAGGCTCGGCAGCTTGGCGAAAACCGAGGGCGGATAGCCCTTGGTCGCCGGGGGTTCGCCGATGGCCAGGGCGATTTCCCGCTGGGCCTGCGCATAGCGGGTCAGCGAATCCATCAGTAGCAGTACGTTCTTGCCCTTGTCGCGGAAATACTCGGCGATGCGCGTGCAATACTGCGCCGCGCGCAGCCGCATCAGGGGGGCATCGTCGGCGGGCGACGCGACGACCACCGAGCGCTTGATGCTTTCCTCGGTGAGGATATGTTCGATGAACTCCTTTACCTCGCGGCCACGTTCGCCGATCAAGCCAACCACGATGATGTCCGCCTCGGTGAACCGCGTCATCATGCCGAGCAGCACGGATTTACCGACACCGGTGCCGGCGAACAGGCCAAGGCGCTGGCCGCGCCCCACCGTGAGCAGGCCGTTGATACAACGAATGCCCACATCCAGCGGCTCGCTGATCGGATGGCGCTTGAGCGGGTTGATCACGGGGCCGTCCATAGGCACCCAGTCCTCGGCCTTCATACCGCCCTTACCGTCCAGGGCGCGGCCTGCTCCGTCGAGCACGCGGCCGAGCATCGAGGTGCCCATGGGCAGCCGCCCGGTATTGGGTAACGGCACGACGCGGGCCCCCGGCGCGATACCGGCGAGACTGCCGACGGGCATCAGGTAGAGCTTGCCGCTGGCGAAGCCCATGACTTCCGCCTCGACCTGCGTCGGGTGGTAGCTGTCTTCGTTGATAACCAGGCAACGGCTGCCGACTGCGGCGCGCAGCCCCTCGGCCTCCAGCGTGAGGCCGACCATGCGCAGCAGGCGCCCCTCGAGGATCGGCTGGGCGGGCAGTTTGATGGCCTCGCCGTAGGCTTCGAAGCGCCTGGCGAAACTGGTACGTTCAAGGCGCATCGGATGGCTCCGCGTCCAGATCGATATGCAGGTCGGCTTCCGGCGGGCTGGTGGCGTTCTCCCGCTGCTGGTCGAACAACTGGGCAATTGCCTGCGCCAGACGGGTTTCCACGCTCGCATCGATCCGGCTCTGCTCGGTCTCGACACGGCAGCCGCCTGGCATCAAGTCGCTGTCCTCGATGATCCGCCAGGTTTCCTCGTGGCGTTCGCGCAGCGCTTTCACCA
Source organism: Pseudomonas sp. SA195 (assembly GCF_054131565.1). Taxonomy (NCBI): domain Bacteria; kingdom Pseudomonadati; phylum Pseudomonadota; class Gammaproteobacteria; order Pseudomonadales; family Pseudomonadaceae; genus Pseudomonas; species Pseudomonas sp. SA195. Next base: position 2,910,960 of record NZ_CP096392.1, read on the forward strand.
GTTCGAAGTCCTGCGGATTGATGTGGATGCGCACGTTGCTAGCGCCCATGGGCAGCAGTTTGAGCGCCTCGCGCAGAACCTGACGAATCTGGCTGGAGTCGATCAGCAGGTCGCGCTGGATAACCTCGCGCGCCAGCTGGCTGACAAGCGTCACCATGGCATGTTCGAGGTTGCGGTCCTGGTCGGCGATGGGCTCGAGCAGCTGGCCCATCAAGGTTTCGAGGTTGCGCAGCTTCGGCGCCAGGGCGGCGTCGGCCTCTTGGCGCGCTTTCAGCTGGCCGGCATGGAAGCCGTCCTTCTCGCCGGTGCTGAAGCCCTCGTTATAGGCCTCCTGACGGATTGCCTCGAGCTCGTCGAGCGTCAGCGGTTTGACTTCCTCGACCGGAACGTCCTCGCTGTGGGCCAGCTCGGCCTCCTCGACAGCCGGCTCGGGCACCTCCGGCTCGGATGGCTCGCCGTGCGGATCGAAGCTCGGCAAGGCCCAGCGATCGAAGACATTGATGTCCTTCGCGCGGATCACGTCGCTGGGGTTTTCCTTCGACATCGAGACAGAGTCCTGCTAGTCAGATCATTTCTTCGCCGCCTTTGCCGCCGAGCACGATTTCTCCGGCTTCGGCCATGCGACGGGCGATGGTAAGAATTTCCTTCTGCGCGCCTTCCACTTCGCTGATGCGCACCGGGCCCTTGGCTTCGAGGTCGTCGCGCAGCAACTCGCCAGCGCGCTTGGACATGTTCTTGAACACCTTTTCCTTGATCGCTTCGTCGGCGCCCTTGAGCGCCACCACGAGCACGTCGGAGGATACTTCGCGCAGCAGTACCTGAATGCCCCGGTCGTCGACATCGGCCAGGTTGTCGAATACGAACATCAGGTCTTCGATCTGCGAAGACAGGTCCTCGTCGACTTCGCGAATCGCGTCCATCAGCTGGCCTTCGACCGAGCTGTCGAGGTAATTCATGATGTCCGCGGCGCGCTTGACGCCGCCCAGGTTCGCCCGCGTGGTGTTCGAGTTTCCGGAGAACTGCTTCTCCAGAATCAGGTTCAGCTCCTTCAGCGCCGCCGGTTGCACGGTATTGAGCGAAGAAACACGCAGCACGATATCCAGGCGCACCTTGTGGTCGAAATGCGAGAGCACCTCACCCGCTTGATCCGGGTCGAGGTAGGCCACCACGATTGCCTGGATCTGCGGGTGCTCGTAGCGAATGACGTCGGCCACCGCGCGCGGCTCCATCCACTTCAGGCTGTCCAGACCGCTGGTGTTGCCGCCCAGCAGGATGCGGTCGATCAGGCCACCGGCCTTGTCCTCACCCAGCGCCTGGGTGAGCATCTTGCGGATGTAGCCGTCCGAGCCGACGCCGAGGCTGGTCTGGTCGCCGACGATCTCGACGAACTCGCTCATGACCGACTCGATCTGGTTCTTTTGGACGTTGCGCAGCTGCGCCATCGCCGTGCCGACCTTCTGCACTTCCTTCGGCCCGAGGTGGCGCAGCACTTGTGCGGCATCAGCCTCGCCGAGCGAGAGCAGGAGAATCGCAGCCTTGTCGACCTTGTTCATCTTGGCGGGAACCCGTGCGTCACTCATCTGCGTTGATCCATTCTTTGACGACCTGCGCCACCCGGCCCGGATCGTCAGCTACCAGATTCTTGATGGCATTCAGTTGCGCATCGTACCCCTCGGTCGGGCTCGGCAGCATGATGCTCTGCGGCCCGCTCAGGCTGACCCGATCACTGGCCAGCGAACCCTCGATGCCTTCCATGTCGCCCAGCTCGGCATCGCCTGCGGCGACCGGTGCCAGTTCCTTGCCCTTGCCGGCATTGGTCAGGTTGTTCAGTACCGGACGCAGCACGCCGAACACCAGCACCAGGATGAACAGTACACCCAACACTTGTTTGACGATGTCCCAGAACCAGGGTTGCGTGTAGAACGGGCTGTCGACGAACGTCTCATCCATCGAGTCGCTGGCGAACGGCGCATTGATCACGCTGACGCTGTCTCCACGGCTGGCATCGAAGCCAACGGCGTCCTGCACCAGGCGAGTGAAACGCGCCAATTCTTCGGCACTGCGAGGCGCCCGGGTGGTCTGGCCATCAGCCGAAACCACAACCTGATCGTCCAGCACCACCGCGACGGAAAGCCGACGCAGGCGACCCTGCTGCTGCTTGGTGTAACTGATAGAGCGGTCCAGCTCATAGTTGCGGGTCGACTGCTCACGCTTGTCGGCTGGGTACGGTGCCAGCATCGGCTGGCCGGTCGCCGGGTCCATGACCTGCTGACCGTTGGCGTCGAGCAGCGGCTGGCCGGAGGCGATGGCGCCGGCAGGAGCCGCACCAGCAACCGCATTCTCAGGCGCAGCCGCCGGGCCCGGCGGCTGGTTGCTCAGGGCACCCGGCACGCCTTGCGGGCCGAGGCTGCTTTGACGCTGTTCGTTGACGCTCTGCTCGCTGCGCAGGGCGGGCTGGTCCGGGTTGAACGTCTCGGACGTCGATTCGACCGCGCTGAAATCCACGTCAGCCGACACTTCCGCCTTGTAGCGACCGTTGCCCAGCACCGGCTGCAGGATGTTGTGCACGCGCTGGGTGTAGAGGCTTTCCATGCGGCGGCTGTAATCGAACTGCTTGCCGGCCATGCTCAGCTCGGTCAGCTCTTGTTGGTCGGACAGCAGGTTGCCCTTCTGGTCGACGACAGTGATCTGCGACTTGGTCAGTTCCGGCACGCTGGTGGCGACCAGGTTGATGATCGCCATCACCTGGCTCGGCTCCAGTGTGCGGCCCGGATAGAGCTCGACCAGTACCGACGCGCTCGGCTTACGCTCGTCACGCACGAACACCGAACTCTTCGGGATCGCCAGGTGGACGCGCGCGCCCTTGACGTTGTTCAGGCTGGAGATGGTGCGCCCCAGTTCGCCTTCCAGACCGCGACGGTAGCGAGTGGCTTCCATGAACTGGCTAGTGCCGAGCCCCTGCTCCTTGTCGAGAATTTCGAAACCGATGTTGCTGTCCGTCTGCCCAATGCCGGCGCCGGCAAGCTTCAGGCGCGCACGGGCCAGGTCGTCCGCCTTGACCAGCAGCGCGCCGGAATTGGGCTCGACGGTGTAGGCGATATCGGCTGCGGTCAGGGTCTCCATGACCTGATTGGCGTCCATCCCGGCGAGGCTACCGAGCAGCGGCCGGTAGTCCGGCTGCTGCGACCAGAGCACCACGGCAAAGCCGATCGCGACGCTCGCGGCAAGGCCAACCAGCAGGCCGATCTGCCGCAGCATCGACATCTCGGAGAGGTTCTCGAGAAAAGACAGGCCAAACAGCGGCTTCTTCGGAGCATCCGAATCGACCGTGGCGGGAACTTTGCTAAGCACTTCAGCCATTGATCAAACCCCGCCTTAGACCGGCATCTGCATGATGTCTTGATACGCCTGGACCAGCTTGTTACGCACCTGGGTCATGGCCTGAAAAGAAACGCTGGCCTTCTGCGAGGCGATCATCACGTCGGTCAGATCGACGCCGCCCTGGCCCATTTCGAACGCGCTAGCCAATTGGCTGGAGGCCTGCTGGGTTTCGTTCACCTTGTTGACGGCCTGGCCGAGCATGTCGGAGAAGCTCGGCGCGCCCACTTCCTGGGGCGCAGACACGGGCTTGGAACGCGCCATTGCATCGGTCTGCATGGCGCGCATTTCCAGCATCAAGCGGTTGAATTCGATACCCTGGCTCATTGGTCCTCCATCAGCTGCGGGTTTTTTGACGCTTCGCAGCGGGCACAGGGGTAATAGCAACATCGATGCCAGAACGGCCTGAAGGTGGAGGCCCGACCACAGCCTGAATGTCGTGCTGCTGCGTCACGAGCGCTGCCAGGAATCTTCCGCTTGGGAGATGGCCTCCCCGCCGGCGCCCTCCAGCCTTGAGCGCACCCCATTCCACTGGCTGTTCCGCTCATCGCCATGCCGGCTGTACCGTGACGGCCGCGGCGGGGCGCCCTAGGCTAAGCAGCCGGACTCAAAGGAATCACCATGACGGACGCCACTCGCTCAATGCCTCGCCCGCTTGCCGACACCTCGGCCTCCAGCGTCGTCGCCGGTTTCATCGCCATGCTCACCGGCTACACCAGCTCGCTGGTGCTCATGTTCCAGGCAGGCCAGGCGGCAGGGCTGAGCGAAGGCCAGATCTCGTCGTGGATCTGGGCGTTGTCGATCGGCATGGCGATCTGCAGCATCGGCCTGTCGCTGCGCTACCGCGCACCGGTGGTCATCGCGTGGTCGACGCCCGGCGCCGCGCTGCTCATCACCAGTCTTCCCGGCGTTCCGTACGGAGAGGCCATCGGCGCGTTCATCTTTGCCTCCGCACTGATCGCGCTGTGCGGGCTGACCGGCAGCTTCGAGCGCCTGATGCGCCGCGTCCCCGCCTCGCTGGCGGCGGCACTGTTGGCTGGCGTGCTGTTCAACATCGGCATAGAGATTTTCCGCGCGGTAGAAGTACAGCCCTTGCTGGTGCTCGGCATGTTCTTCAGCTATCTGGTAGCCAAGCGCGTGCAGCCTCGCTACGCCGTGCTTGGCGCGTTGCTAGTCGGCTGCCTGATTGCTGGCTTCTCTGGGCTGCTGGACTTTCAGCGCCTGAGCCTGCGAGTAGCGGTGCCGGCGTGGACTACGCCTTCGCTGTCCATCGCGGCGATCTTCAGCATCGGCATTCCTTTGTTCGTCATCGCCATGGCCTCGCAGAACATGCCCGGCCTGGCGGTGCTGCGTGCCGAGGGGTACGACACGCCGGCGTCGCCGTTGATCTCGGTGACCGGCATCGCCTCGCTGCTACTGGCGCCTTTCGGCTCGCACGGCATCCATCTGGCAGCCATCACGATGGCCATCTGCGCCGGGCCAGAGGCACATGCCGACCGAACCAAGCGCTACACCGCCGCCGCCTGGTGCGGCGTGTTCTATGGCATCGCCGGTATTTTTGGCGCGACGCTAGCCGCATTGTTCGCCGCCTTCCCTACCGCACTGGTCTTGTCGGTCGCCGCACTGGCGCTGCTGGGCTCTATTGGGTCGGGGCTGACCCAAGCGATGCAACAGCCGAACGAGCGGGAGGCAGCGTTGATCACCTTTATGGTGACGGCGTCAGGGCTGACGCTGTTCGGCATTGGCGCCGCGTTGTGGGGCTTGATTGCAGGGGTGCTGACGTTGGTGATTCTCAACGGTCGCAGGTGAGATGGGCGGCAGTATGCCGCCGGCCAAATCCGACTTACCCCCCCCCCGGGGTAACAAGTCACGCTGGCAGGCGGCACGACTTGAGAGCAACGACTTAGATGGCTGTCGCGCCACCGTCCACCGCCAATGCGTGGCCCGTCGTGAAGGCTGCTTCATCGCTGCAGAGATAGAGCACCGCTGCCGCGATCTCTTCTACCTTGCCGATGCGCCCGACCGGATGCATCGCCGCGGCAAATTCGGCCTTGCGTGGATCGGCCTCATAGGCCCGGCGGAACATGTCGGTGTCGATCACTGCTGGGCAGACCGCGTTGACTCTGATGCCTTTTTTCGCATATTCGATGGCCGCTGACTTGGTCAGCCCGATCACCGCATGCTTGGACGCCGAATAAATGCTCATCTTCGGCGCAGCGCCGAGGCCCGCCACCGATGCGGTGTTGACGATCACCCCGCCGCCCTGGGCAAGCATTGCCGGCAATTGATGCTTCATGCACAGCCAGACACCCTTGACGTTGACGCCCATGATGGCATCGAACTCCGCCTCGCTTCCCTCGGCCAGCTTGCCCTGCTCGATCTCGATCCCAGCATTGTTGAAGGCGTAATCCAGCCGGCTGTACGCCTCGATTGTTTGCTCGAGCATGCCGCGGACCTGGTCATCGCGTGTCACGTCACAACGCACGAAGAGCGCCTCGCCGCCCGCCTCCAGGATGGCCTCGACACAGGCCTGGCCGCCGGTTTCGTCGAGGTCGGCGACGACCACCTTCAATCCTTGCCGGGCGAACGCCAGCGCCGTAGCGCGACCGATGCCAGCTGCGGCGCCAGTAACCAGCGCAACCTTTCCGGCGAATGACATGCTCATGCGGATTTCCCTTGTTCTGATAGATGAAGCACCGCCCCGCTGTGACCGAGGCTCGCGAATTGGTCACCGTTATACCGCCAACGCCTGAATCGTCATAAGCCGTTCGCCGGATATCACTCGCGCCGATGCCCATGCATTTCAGAGTTCCGCTTTGCTTGCAGCGGCGGGTCCGAGCGACTAAACCAAAGGTTTTCCTGACCAGAGGCTCCCATGGACAAGACCAATCGCCAATTCCTGCTGGCCAAGCGCCCGATCGGTGCGCCGAGTCGCGACACCTTCGATCTCGTCGAAACACCTCTTGGCGAGCCGGGACCAGGGCAGATCCTAGTGAAAGTGGAATACCTGTCGCTGGACCCTGCCATGCGTGGCTGGATGAACGATGCCAAGTCCTACATTCCGCCGGTTGGTATTGGCGAAGTGATGCGCGCGCTAGGCGTCGGCAAGGTCGTCGCGTCGCAGCACCCCGGTTTCGCGGAGGGTGACTACGTCAACGGTGCACTAGGCGTCCAGGACTACTTCCTCGGCGAGCCCAAAGGCTTCTACAAGGTCGATCCGAACCAGGCGCCGCTGCCCCGCTACCTCTCCGCGCTGGGGATGACCGGCATGACTGCCTATTTCGGTCTGCTGGCGGTCGGCGAACCCAAGGCGGGTGAAACCGTGGTGATTTCTGGTGCGGCTGGCGCGGTGGGCAGCGTCGTCGGGCAAATTGCCAAGATCAAAGGTTGCCGAGTGGTCGGGATCGCCGGCGGTGCGGACAAGTGCCGCTTTCTAACCGACGAGCTCGGCTTCGATGCCGCCATCGACTATAAGAGCGAAGAGGTCGGCGCGGGTCTGAAGCGCACGTGCCCGAAGGGCGTGGATGTGTTTTTCGACAACGTCGGCGGCGAGATCCTCGACACGGTGCTCACCCGCATAACCGTCGGGGCTCGCATCGTGATCTGCGGCGCGATCAGCCAGTACAACAACACCGATGCAGTGAAGGGCCCGGCTAATTACCTGTCGCTGCTGGTGAATCGGGCACGCATGCAGGGCATGGTGGTGATCGACTATGTCTCGCGCTATCCCGAAGCGATGAAAGACATGGCCGGCTGGATGCAAAGCGGGCAGCTCAAAAGCAAGGAAGACATAGTCGAAGGGCTGGATACCTTCCCCGATACGCTCATGAAGCTCTTTACCGGCGGTAACTTCGGCAAGCTGGTGCTGAAAGTCAGCTAAGCCATTGCAGGCCGGCTGCCGCCTGGCAGCCGGCTAGGCCTTCAGGCCAATTGCGCGACGACATCCGCCAAGGCTTTCGCCGGATCGGTGGCTTGCGCAATCGGCCGGCCCATCACGAGGTAGTCCGACCCCGCCTGCATCGCTTCGGCCGGGGTCAGGATGCGACGCTGATCATCCGCTGCCGCGCCTGCTGGGCGAATCCCCGGCGTCACCAGCTTGAGCGAAGGAAACTGCGCCTTGAGCGGCTGAGCTTCCTGCGCCGAACAGACCAGGCCATCGAGCCCGGCCTGGGCTGCCAGTCCTGCCAAGCGCAGCACCTGCTGTTGCGGCGCCAGATTCAGGCCGATGCCGGCGAGATCTTGCTGTTCCATGCTGGTCAGCACCGTAACACCAATCAGCAGTGGCTTGGGCCCGTTGAGCCCGTCCAGCGTCTCGCGGCAGGCCGTCATCATCCGCAACCCGCCGGAGCAGTGGACATTTACCATCCATACGCCGAGCTCCGCCGCAGCCTTCACTGCCATCGCCGTGGTATTGGGAATATCGTGAAATTTCAAATCGAGGAACACGTCGAAGCCCTTGGCGTGCAGCGCCTCGACGATCTGCGGACCGCAGCGGGTGAACAGTTCCTTGCCGACCTTGACGCGGCAAAGCGCTGGATCCAGCCGTTCGGCCAGTGTCAGCGCAGCATCACGGGAAGGAAAATCGAGCGCAACGATGAGGGGGGTCTGGCAGGGCATGGGGCGTCCTCAGCAAATTTCGGCGCGCATTGTCGCAGAATACGGCGCACCGGCGGAGCCCCACCGCGTGGCGACTTTCCGCCTGCCGGGATGGCATCGCCCAGCGCCACAGCGTAAGGTGGCTGCATCACAGCTTTCGGGAGTCGAACATGCCCTGGTACATCTGGTTGCTGCTTGCCGTGGTGCTCGGCTCGATCATCGGCGGGCTGATCCTGCTGAAGGCCGGCGCCCGCAAGATCCCCCTGACCGAAGAGCAAAAACAGCGCATCGCCCAGCGCAACGCCGAAGCGGATGCCGAGGATACCCGCAACCGCTAGCCGCCCCTCCATCACTCGCTCTTTGCCTCAGACTTCACGGGATGTTCGGACCGAACGGTCAGTGATGGCCTTTTGCCTGGCCTCGGGCGATCATTGCTGTCCTTCATAAGGATGAACCATGTCAGCAGTCCCCTCTCCGCTCGGTGATATCCGACCCAAGGCCCAGGCGGCCTTTGCCCGGCGCATTCTGCCTGGCATTGCATGCCTGCTTGCCCTCGCGCTGCTAGCGGCCGCTGTGGCCGTCATACACATTGCCGGCACCATCGACCGAGACGCCCTGGTACGCGAAGGCTTTCTTGCCCAAAGAGCATTCGAGACGCACCAGGAAGGGATGAACCGTCACATCGCCGACAACGCTTTCTGGGGTGATGCCTACGCCAACCTGAGCAGCCAGACCAATCTCGATTGGGCGTACGAGCAGGAGAATCTCGGGCCTTCGCTGTATGAAGATTTCGGCTACGAAGCAGTGTTCGTCGTCGATGCGAACGGCCGCACCACGTATTCAGTCATCCGTGGCGAGCTTAGCGACGTCGATGCGAAGCAATGGCTGGGTCAGGGGTTGTCTACGCTACTGGACGATGCGCGCGTCGCCCTCGACAACGAGGAGACCACGACTGGCCTGCTAACAGCCGAGGGGCACCCGGCCATGGCCGCCGCTGCGGTGATGACCACCGGTGGCAGCGATATCGAACCCACCCCAGGGCCCGCGTCGACGCTCTTGTTCGTCGACCTTCTCGACCCGGCCCGCCTACGCGAACTGGGCGCGGCCTACGCTATCGACGGCCTGCGCGTTGCCCCTAGAAGCGACCAGGAGACCGATGCGCGGTTCGAGCTGGGCTACCTGGACGGCTCGCCGTTGAGCATGACCTGGACGGTGTCCCAGCCAGGTGAATACCTCTTGTGGATTACCATGCCCGTGCTGGGCGGCGTAACGCTCGGCTTGGGCCTGCTTGCCTGGCTATTACTGCGCCAAGCGCTAAAGAACCTGCGGATCATGGACGCCAGCTACGAGCGGCTCGCGGCGAGCCGGGCAGCATTAGCGGCCAGCGAGGAACGTTTCCGGGACGTCGCCGAAGCGGCCTCCGACTGGATCTGGGAAACCGACCAGCAGGCCCGCCTGATCTATCTGTCCAGCCGCTTCGAGGAAATCACCGGCCATGCACCGAGCGAGTGGATCGGGCGCCCCTTGCTCGACCTGCTCATCAGCGACAAGGCTGCCCTGCAAGACTGGCTGGCCAGTTCCCGGCGCGCGCCCCTGCGCTGCAGCTATCGCGCCGCTAACGGCTGTGAGCGGCATTGCCGGTTGTCGGCACGGGCCATACGGCGCAACGGCGAACTCATCGGATATCGGGGCACCGCCAGCGACATCACCGAGGAAACAAAGGCTCAGGCCCGTGTGCAGTACCTCTCGCAGCATGATGCGCTGACGGGCCTGCCCAACCGCAACCGCCTACGCGAATACCTCGAGAACCGGCTCGCCACGGTGACCAGCTTGTCGAGTGTGGCGGTGCTCTACATCGACCTCGACCGGTTCAAGCCCGTCAACGACACACTGGGGCACGGAGCCGGCGACGAGATCCTTGTCGGCGTGTCCAACCGCCTCAAGCAGTGCGTTCGCGCCGATGACCTTGTCGCGCGCCTGGGTGGCGACGAATTCGTCATGGTTCTTGGGCGCCTGCAAGGTAGCGACGATATCGAAGGCCTATGCTCGCGCGTCGTGACCAGCCTCAGCGAGCCCTTCCACTACGAGGAACACCTGATCCATATCGGTGCGAGCATCGGCATCGCGGTGGCGCCGACCGACGCCGTACAGTCCGCCGACCTGCTGCGGTGCGCGGACATCGCGCTGTACCAGGCCAAGGCCAACGGGCGCGGAACCTGGTGTTTCTACGGCAGTGAAATGGACAAGCGGTTGCACGAACGTCGCCGTCAGGAAGACGAACTGCGCCTGGCCTTGGTCGAAGAGCAATTCGAGCTCTACTACCAGCCGCGCTACTTCAGCGAAGGCATGCGCATCAACGGCGCAGAGGCGCTGGTGCGCTGGCACCACCCTACACGCGGCCTGCTTCTGCCCGAGCAGTTCGTGCCACTGGCCGAGGAAACCGGCCTGATCGTCCCTCTCGGCGAATGGGTACTGCGCCAGGCCTGCCACGAGGCGGCGAGCTGGAACGACGAACCCGTGGTCTCGGTGAACCTTTCGCCGTTGCAGCTGCGTAACAACGACCTGTTCGAAGTGATCCGCAGTGCTTTGACCGACAGCGGCTTGCCCGCGGCGCGGCTTGAACTGGAGATCACCGAAAGCGCATTGCTCGAGGAGAATCAAAGCACGCTGGACGTGCTTACTCGCCTCAAAACGCTCGGCCTTCGGCTGGCGATGGATGATTTCGGCACCGGCTACTCTTCGCTCAGCAACCTGCGCCTCTACCCGTTCGACATGATCAAGATCGATGGCAGCTTCGTCGCAGGCATGCAGCATTCGGCCGAGGATCATTCGATCGTCAAGGCATTGATCGACCTGGGCCGCGGGCTGCGCATTCGTGTGACGGCCGAAGGCGTCGAGACCTCAGAGCAACTGGACCTGCTTCTGGCAGATGGTTGCCGGGAAATGCAAGGCTTCCACATGAGCCGCCCGCTACGCGCCAGCGAACTCCACGCGCTGTTCGAGAGCAGCGTTCTCGGCAAAGCCCAGCCCACCGACACCAGCCCGAGCTGACATCCGGACGATCAGCGCCTGAGCTCGAAATTGATCTCGGCGCCACCGAAGTCGTCGTCACCGTTGTCGTCCTGCAGCAGGCGGCCGCTCATCTGCAGGGCACGGCTGGACGGAGCGGTTTCGAACAACGGTGGCAGCAGGTCTAGCGAGGCTTCGTCCTGGCTGGCATCGAGTTCCTCAGTCCAGTCTTCCGGCAGGCTAAGGTCCAACTCAGGTTGTTTCAGCGGCTCGACCGCCGCCTGTCGCCGCTCAGGCTTCGCCTCGGGCGACCTGGGGGCGGCAGGCGCTACTTTGATGGGTGGTGGCGCCTCGCCCCCCTCGTTGGCAGGTGGTTCGCTGCCGGTGTCTTCGTTGGCGATGTCCGGCAACTCAATGCGGATCGGCGGCGGAACCTCGTCCGGTGCGTCATCGAGACGAGGGGCGTGATCCGGCGTCGGCGCGATGGGCTCACCCAATGCAGCACCGGTTCGAGCCGGGGGCGTCGAGGGGGCGCCCGGCGCTTCTGGCGTGTTGTCGCCGTCACAGGCACCGAGAAACAGCAACGCCATCATCCACCAAAACGCCTTGACCGCCACGACTGCACCTCCCACTAATTCACTTGCCGGCAGAGCTCCTCCGCCAATGTCCCCAAAGTACTCAGTGCCCGCTCGACCTCTGCGGTCCAGGGCAGCGCGCAATTGAGCCGAATGCAGTGGTTGAACTGCTCGGTATTGCTGAAGATCAGCCCCGGGGCAATGCTGATTCCCCGCTTGAGCGCCTGTACGTGCAGCTCCTTGGTATTCACCCGGGCCGGTAGGCTCACCCAGAGGATGAAGCCGCCGGTGGGCCGCGTCATCTGCGTACCTTCCGGAAAGTAACGCTGCACCGCCAACTGAAATGCGCTGAGGTTGCTGCGGTACTCGTGCCGGATGTAACGCAGGTGCCGGTCGTAGCCGCCGTTCTCCAGATAGGCGGCAACAGCCATCTGGGTCACGCTGCAGGCCGAATGGGTGCTGAAGGTCTGCAAACGATGCACGTCCTCGCGATACCGGCCCGGCAAAATCCAGCCAATCCGCACGCCCGGTGACAGGGTCTTGGAAAAGCTTGAGCAGTAGATCACCCGGCCATCGCTGTCGTTGGACTTGAGCGCCTTGATCGAACCGGCGTCGAACATGAGCTCGCCATAGATATCGTCTTCGACAATCTGAATGTCGAAATTCGCGGCGAGCTTGAGCAATTGTTTTTGGCGAGCGTCCGGCATGCTACCGCCCAGGGGGTTACTCAGCCGCGCGGTCAGGACCAGCGCCTTGATCGGCCACTGGCTCGCCGCCAGCTGCAACGCCTCAAGGCTCAGCCCGGTGTCTGGATCACAGGGAATCTCGATGACTTTAAGCCCCAGCAGGTCGGCCAGTTGCAGCAGGCCGTAGTAGCTGGGTGATTCAGCAGCGATCAGGTCGCCCGGTTTGGTCAACACGCGCAGCGACATCTGCAGCGCGTCGACGCAACCGTGGGTGATCACCGCTTCATCCGGGCCGACCACCACGCCGGCATCGCGCATGCGGATCGCCACTTGCCGGCGCAGCGGCTCGTAACCCGGGCTGAACATGTAACTGAACGCCCGTTGGCTCTGGAACCGTGTGACCTTGGCAAGCTGCTGGTGCAACGCACGTACCGGCAGGTAGTCGACGTGTGGCACCGCCGCGCCCAGGGGTATGAGCCCATCACGTCGCGATTCACTGAGTACTTGGTTGATGATGCTGCTGCGGGTGACGAGTGTGGGCCGCTCGACCTGGGCGATGTCTGGCGTCGGCGCAGTCAGCGCCGGTGTGTGGTGCACATAGAACCCCGATTGCGGCCGCGCGCGGATCATGCCCTGGTCTTCCAGGTTCGCGTAGGCCTGCAGTACGGTGGCATGGCTGACACTGAGCTGCATGCTCATCTTGCGGACCGACGGCACCCGCTCTCCGGGCCGGTAGACACCTCGCCGAATGTCTTCGGCCAGCTGATGCGCGATGCGCTGGTAGAGCAACAGATTGGTCATTTGGCCCGTCTCCGCGAACTGGACCATAACAGTAGTACAGCCCACTATCAGCCGACCAATACAGTTATCGACTAACTCGCCGAAACAGTCCGTTACGTTTGCTTAACCGTGACACCTTCAACGCGCAGGCGCGAGCTGGCCCCCTTCATCCGAAAACAGGATCTCGACCCGCCTGTTCTGCGCCCGACCACGCGCGGACGCGTTTTCGGTTACCCGAAATTGCTCGCCGTAGCCGACCACATCCATGCGCCTGGACTCGATGCCAAGGTCGACCAGAAAGTCGGCCACCGCCTGGGCGCGGGCGCGTGACAGTTCGAGATTTTCCGTCGCGTCGCCCCGGTTATCGGTATACCCCTCGACACGGATACGTCGCCCCGGATTGAGCTGGAGAAAATGCGCGAGCTTGAGCAGGGTGCGATTGGCTGAATTGCCAAGCTCGGCGCTGGCCGGCTTGAACAGAACGTCGCCAAGCGTCATCACCAGCCCTCGGTCGGTCTCGGCGGCTGCCAGGCTGATCATTTGCTCGTCCAGCCAGCGGTCCTGCTGATGGACATCCAGCAGCCTGGCCTCCTGCAAGGTCTGGCGCAGGCGTTCCTGCTCCATCGCCAATTGCGTCGCGCGCGCCTGGTTACGCAGCAAGGCGCTGTGATAGCGGGCAATATCGCTGTAGCGCAGGCTGAGGAAGGCGTAGTGCTCGGCATCCTCAGCATTGCCGAGGTAGCTGGCGAAGCGCATGGCGCGCTCGAGCGAGTCGCCGGCGCGCGATACGTCCTTGGGCGCATCGTGCATCACCTGGGGGTCCTGGCTTACCTTTTCGTAGGCTTGGGTGGCATCGCGCAGCTGCTGATCCAGAGCGGGCGACGTGCAACCGTAGAGGCCGGCGGCAAGGAGAAAGAGCGGAGCGAGGCGGATTGAATTCACCGGAGATCTCCCAACTGTTCGCGCAATCGCGCAATACGCCGGTTCAGCTCGGCGAGCTGCAATTCGCTCTTGTCATGAAGCACCTTGGCCTCGGCGAAACGTGCATCCAGCTCGGCCTGCTCGGCCTGCAAGCGGGCGTGGCGGTAGTTACGGTCCTTCATTGCAGCGACGGCCATAGCCAGCTTGGCCTCGGCCTGCTGTAATTCAGGTGTCTGCTCGCTGGCGCCGACGGCACGCGCCTGGACGATGGCCTGCTCCGTCAGGCGAAGCTGCTCGGTCGGTGCGGGGTCACTGGCGCAGCCTTGCAGCAGCACGAGCACGCTCAGGCATAAGGATTGAATTTTCAACGGGTTCGATCCTAGCGTTGGGAATTGCTTGTTGGCGCTAGCTGCTGTTGCTTCCAGCGCTCGAGGTTATCGGCCAGTAGCTGCTCGGGAACGCCGGCGGCGCGAAGTTCGGTCATCTTCACCGCCAGCTGACCACGCAGCCATGGCGAGTTACAGGCCGAGTCATGGGACACCGCTAAATGCATACCATGGCTCAGTACTGGCGGCTGCAAGCGCTGCACATCGTCCAGCAGCCCCAGCGGGCCGGCCAGCGCCACTGCGCTATAGCGCTCGTGCAGTACGTAATCCGTTTTGCCGACGAGTAGACGCTGCATCGCTTCGGCAAGGCTGGGGGCAGTCTCAAGCTTCAGCGATTTCGACGCATAACCCTCGAATACGCTGCCCCAATGCTTGCCCGACACCCGAGTGCCCGCATGCCCGGCCAGATCCTCGCGGCTGGCGTAGAAGAAACCCGGTTCGTTTCGCACCCAGGCGGCGACCTGCAACCCGGTGATTGAGGGATGCACGAAATCCATTCGCTTCAATTCCGAGACGCTCAGGGTGGCGTCGGCAAGCAGGTCGACGCGACCACTTCTAACCTCATCCGATGCCTTGGCAGAATCACCGGTGTAGAGTAAATCCAGCTTGAGTTCGAGCGAGTCAGCGATGCGCTTCAAGAGGTCCGCATTGGCTCCCACCAAACGCTTGGGATTCTGCGGATCACGCCAGAGGAAAGGTGGGTTGTCCGCTCCGCCCGTTGCGATCAGCCGGTCGCATTTGCCGCCTGCCGCCGTGGCGGCGAGGGGCGCGGCGAGCAGCAAGGTGATCAGGGCAGTTTTCAGCCGAACGGCACAGCGCATGGATTACCTCGTGTCGGGGATTCGGACAGGCCTGGCTGCGCATCTTACCATCGGCCACGAGCCCGAGGCGCCCATGAAAAAACCCGCTACAGGAGCGGGTTTTTTAGTCAGCGACGCGCGTCAGACGAGCTCTTCGAGCGCCGGCAGGATCTCGAACAGATCACCGACCAGGCCGTAGTCGGCAACCTGGAAGATCGGTGCCTCTTCGTCCTTGTTGATCGCGACGATCACCTTGGAGTCCTTCATCCCCGCCAGGTGCTGGATGGCACCGGAGATGCCGACCGCGATGTACAGCTGCGGTGCGACGATCTTGCCGGTCTGGCCGACCTGCATGTCGTTGGGCACGAAGCCGGCATCGACTGCGGCGCGCGAGGCACCCACGGCAGCGCCCAGCTTGTCCGCCAGGGAGTACAGATGCTTGAAGTTTTCGCCGTTCTGCATGCCGCGACCGCCAGAAACGACGATCTTGGCTGCGGTCAGCTCGGGACGGTCGGACTTGGCCAACTCTTCACCGACGAAGGCGGACACACCTGCATCACCGGAACCGGAAACCTGCTCGACGCTTGCCGAGCCGCCCTCGGCATTGACCGGGTCGAAACCGGTGCTGCGCACGGTAATGACCTTGATCGGGGCGCTGGACTGCACGGTAGCAATGGCGTTGCCCGCGTAGATAGGCCGTTTGAAGGTGTCGGCGCTTTCGACGGCGATGATCTCGGAGATCTGGTCGACATCGAGCTGGGCAGCCACGCGCGGCATGAAATTCTTGCCATTGGTGGTGGCCGCAGCCAGGACGTGGCTGTAACTGCTGGCGAGACCAGCAATCAGCGGAGCGACGTTTTCCGGCAGTTGGTTGGCGTAGGCGGCATCGTCGGCAACCAGCACCTTCGAGACACCGTCGATCTTCGCGGCAGCTTCGCCGATAGCGGCGCAACCAGCGCCTGCCACCAGCACATGAATATCGCCACCGATCGCTTTGGCGGCAGCAACGGTATTCAGGGTCGCAGCGGCCAGGACGGCATTGTTGTGTTCAGCGATAACCAGGATAGTCATTTAGATTACCTTCGCCTCGTTCTTCAGTTTCTCGACCAGTTCAGCCACGGACTTGACTTTGATACCGGCGCTACGCGCAGCGGGTGCCTCGACCTTCAGCGTCTTGACGGTCGAGGTGACGGTCACGCCCAGCGCGTCCGGCGTGAGAACCTCCAGAGGCTTCTTCTTGGCTTTCATGATGTTCGGCAGCGATGCGTAGCGCGGCTCGTTCAGACGCAGGTCGGTCGTCACGATGGCCGGTAGGTTCAGGGCTACGGTCTGCGCGCCGCCGTCGATCTCGCGCTCGACCTTGACCTTGTCGCCTTCCACCTCGACCTTCGAGGCAAAAGTGCCCTGGGCAAAACCAGTGAGGGCGCCAAGCATCTGGCCGGTCTGGTTGTTGTCGCTGTCGATGGCCTGCTTGCCGAGGATGACCAGTTGAGGCTGCTCCTTGTTGACCACTGCCTTGAGCAGCTTGGCCACAGCCAGGGAGCTCAGGTCTTCCGTCGATTCAACAAGCACACCGCGATCGGCGCCCAGCGCCAAAGCCGTACGCAGCTGCTCCTGTGCGGCAGTCGGGCCGATGGACACCACAACGATCTCGCTGGCGACGCCCTTCTCTTTCAGGCGAACGGCCTCTTCCACGGCGATCTCACAGAAGGGGTTCATCGACATCTTGACGTTGGCGAGGTCGACGCCGGAGTTGTCCGCCTTGACACGAACCTTGACGTTGTAATCGACCACTCGTTTGACAGCTACAAGAATCTTCATGGATTCCTCTACTCTCCGGTGAATAGGAATGTCGCCGAGGCGAATCGAGCCACTGCTCGAAGAACCGGGCGTCAATGCAACCGCGGAACCCGTTCGGCGCGCGCAAAACTGCCCGTATCTTGACCGCTGGTCACGGCTGGGGTCAACAACGCATATACCCCGCTATAACCGGCAGATTCGCGATTCTAACAGCCTTGCAGAAAATTCAAACAAACGTTTGTATTGGACCCGTTTCGGCACATCTATATAATGCGGCAGCTCGGCCTGGTCAGGGAAAACGATCCAGCCCTTACGATCACACAAAAAATCAAAGCCTTGAGTAGGAGATAGCCAATGGAACGCGAATACATGGAATTCGACGTAGTCATCGTCGGCGCCGGCCCCGCGGGCCTGTCCGCTGCCTGCCGACTGAAGCAAAGGGCTGCAGACGCTGGCAAGGAGATCAGTGTCTGTGTCGTCGAGAAAGGTTCCGAAGTCGGCGCCCATATTCTGTCCGGTGCGGTATTCGAGCCCCGTGCGCTCAATGAGCTCTTTCCGAACTGGAAGGAGCTTGAGGCCCCGCTGAATACCCCCGTCACGCGCGACGACATCTACCTGCTCAAGAGCGCCGAAACCTCACGCAAACTGCCCAACGCATTGGTACCCAAAACCATGCACAACGAGGGCAACTACATCATTTCGCTGGGTAACTTGTGCCGCTGGTTGGCTCAGCAGGCCGAAAACCTCGGTGTCGAAATCTATCCCGGCTTCGCTGCGCAGGAAGCGCTGATCGACGAGCAAGGCGTGGTGCGCGGCATCATAACCGGTGACCTGGGCGTGGACCGCGAGGGCAATCCGAAGGAAGGCATGTATACGCCCGGCATGGAGCTGCGTGCCAAGTACACGCTGTTCGCCGAAGGTTGCCGTGGGCATATCGGCAAGCAACTGATCAGCCGCTACCAGCTGAACGCCAACGTCGATCCGCAGCACTACGGGATCGGTATCAAGGAACTGTGGGACATCGACCCCGCCAAGCACGAGCCGGGCCTGGTGGTTCATACCGCTGGCTGGCCGCTGGATGATGACAACACCGGCGGTTCGTTCCTCTATCACCTGGAGAACAATCAGGTGGTGGTCGGTCTGATCGTCGATTTGTCCTACAGCAACCCGTTCCTCTCGCCGTTCGACGAATTCCAGCGCTACAAGCATCATCCAGTCATCAAGCAGTACCTCGAAGGTGGCAAGCGTGTGTCTTACGGCGCGCGGGCCATAGCCAAGGGCGGCATCAAC
This sequence comes from Pseudomonas sp. SA195, assembly GCF_054131565.1. Taxonomy (NCBI): domain Bacteria; kingdom Pseudomonadati; phylum Pseudomonadota; class Gammaproteobacteria; order Pseudomonadales; family Pseudomonadaceae; genus Pseudomonas; species Pseudomonas sp. SA195. The sequence goes on from NZ_CP096392.1 coordinate 2,929,181, forward strand.
TCGTTGCCGAAAATGGTCTTCAACGGCGGCGCCCTGATCGGCTGCGACGCCGGTACCCTGAACTTTGCCAAGATCAAGGGCAGCCACACCGCGATGAAGTCCGGCATGTTGGCGGCCGAAGCTGCGGCCGACGCGCTGTTCGCCGGACGCGAGGGTGGCGACGAGCTGACGGGCTACGAGGAAGGCTTCAAGGCGAGCTGGCTGTACGAGGAGCTCTACAAGAGTCGTAACTTTGGCGCGGCGATCCATAAGTGGGGAGCGGTCAAGGGCGGCGCGTTCAACTTCGTCGACCAGAACATCTTTGGCGGCAAGATCCCGTTCACCCTGCACGACACCAAACCGGACTATGCGTGCATGAAGCTCGCCGCGCAGTCGAAGCGAATCGACTATCCGAAGCCGGATGGCAAGCTCAGCTTCGACAAACTCAGCTCCGTCTTCCTGTCCAACACGAACCACGAGGAAGAACAGCCCGTTCACCTCAAGCTCACCGACCCGTCGATCCCGATCGAGAAGAACCTGCCGCTGTATGACGAGCCCGCCCAGCGTTACTGCCCCGCTGGCGTCTATGAGGTGGTAGACAACGACGACGGCAGCAAGCGTTTCCAAATCAACGCGCAGAACTGCGTCCACTGCAAGACGTGCGACATCAAGGACCCGTCCCAGAACATCACCTGGGTCGCACCGGAAGGCACGGGTGGGCCTAACTACCCCAACATGTAAGCAAGCAAAAAAGGCTCCCTCGGGAGCCTTTTTCATGTACCGGCGAAGGCCGCGTACAACCGCCGCTATTCAGCCCGGCCGATTGGAAAGAACACCCCACCGCTCCACACGCCTAGCCAGTTCTCACCGTCGACTACCCCGGGTATCGCCAGCTCCACGAGCTCGTAAAACACGTTGCGATGAACCAGAGCCTTGAGATTTGCACGCACATGGACGTAGGGCGCGGGCTCCTGTGTCTGCGGATCGATGACGACACGTAACGCATGCTCGGCGCCCACTTCCACCTCGTCGTCGACGTTGGTGGTAAAGCGCAAGCGCTGCGTTTCGCCCTCTCCCTCAACCGCCAATCGCACCGCTACGAAAGGGGCGTCATCGACTTGTATGCCGACTTTTTCCACCGGCGTGACGAGAAAGTAGCGATCGCCATCGCGGCGAATCACGGTTGAGAACAATCGCACCATGGCGGGCCGGCCAATTGGCGTGCCCATGTAATACCAGCTGCCGTCTCGCGCGATGCGCATGTCCAGATCCCCGCAGAACGGTGGATTCCACAGATGCACCGGTGGCAGCTCCTTCTTCTCTTGTTTTGGGATCTGCCCCAGCAGATCCGCAGCCTTGCCCGCATCGTTCATGTTTGTTCCTATCGGCTGAGGCCAATCAGGCTGCGGGCATAGTCCCTTAGAGGCGGGCCCAGCAAGACCTGTGGCGTCGCATCATAGATATTGAGCAGCCCGCCACGGCTGCGTATCCGTGCCGTATCGACCAGATAGCGGCTGCCCGTCTCGATGAGCATCAGTTGAATCACGCTGGTATCGACACCGAGCCGGTCGAGCGCACGCTGATCGTTCAACTCATCGAAACTGCCGATTCGATCGTCGGCCGTGGCAAATCGCGTGTACAGCAAGTAATGGGCACCTGAGGCCACTGCCTGGTTCAACGCCTCATCCAGACCGACCGGGTCTGGCGCACGGCGAACCATGGGAAAGTACTCGACGAAGCCCTTGAACGCTTCCTCCGCCACGACGTTCGGCCGTGGATAGCCGTTCCCCGGGGGCACGAAGTGGCCTTGGGCGATATAGATGGAGGAGTCGGCCTGTAACCGCCAGGACGCCGAGCGCTGTGTATGGCTGTGATCGAGAATGCCGGCATCGCGGAGCTGGTCGCGCGTGCCCTCGGCCATATCGCTAACCTTCATGCAGCCTCCAAGGACCAAGAAGGCAGCGAGTAAGGTAATCATCTTCATCCGAATGCTCCTGCGGCTGACGGAAAACTGGCGGCTCCTCGACCAATGCAGCAACCACGCCAGCTCTGCACTGCCCGGTTAATGATTGACCGTAAACGCCAGCATTGCCGAAAGCTGGCAGAGCGGGCGGCCGCTTTCGCCATGCCAGCGGTTGAAGACCTCTTGGACCAGCGCCTGGTCGCGCTGGCTGCTGGGTACACGATCCACCACCTGCTGAGCCTTCAGTGCCGCGACGACGTCATTGCTGGGAATGAATGTGTCCTTGCCTGCCATGCGCAGCAGACGAGGGGCGGACAGCCCGCCAAGCTGGCAACCATGCTTGGCCAGGTAGCGCCACAGGCCGACGATATCGTTGATTGGCCAACCAGCCAGGAAATTACCGAAACTGCCATGGCTCGCGGCGACGTCTAGGACGAACTGCGCGTTGCGTGGCACGCTCTTGAGCTTGCCTAGATGCCGGATAATGCGCGCATCCTGCATTAGCCGCTCGATGTGCTCGCCGCCCATCAGCACCAATTTTTCCGGATCGAAGCGAAAGAACACCTCCTCGAAGGCAGGCCATTTCGCGTCGACCAGGCTGTGCTTCAAACCAGCCCGGAATATTCGCAGGCTGATCAGTGAGAGGTAGCGATCATCCGAGACGGCACGCAGCTCATCCGCAGTGCTCGGCTGCGGCAATCGAGCCTCCAGCGCGGCGGCAGAGCCGAATCGATTGAGGCAGTACTCGTGCAGCCATTTGTAATCACGCATGCGGTATCCAAGGCTCAATTCAGATCGCGGCACAGGTTGCCCGCCTCGGATCGAGCCCGCAAGCCCACCGCCCATTGAACAGGCCTAGCCACGCAGCCGGTCGGCCGCATCGAGCAGCGTCCGCTCGGTCAACGCCCAACCCAGGCAACCATCGGTGATGGAGACGCCGTAGCGAAGCGCAGTGCCGAGGGCCTGGCAGCCGTCGAACAGATGACTTTCCAACATCACGCCTCGCAGGCTGTCGTCTCCCGTCAGGCGCTGCTCGAGCACTGCCTTGAGCACCTCGGGCTGTCGCAGCGGGTCCTTGCCGCTGTTGGCATGGCTGCAATCGACCAGGATGCGCGGCTCGATACCCTGCCGCTGCAGCGCCGACCGCGCTTCGGCAACGCTGGCGGCGTCATGGTTGGGCCCGGCATGCCCTCCCCGCAAGACCAGATGGGTATCGGGATTACCGCAGGTGCTCACCACGGCCGGGTGACCCAAGTCATCGATACCGAAATGGCTGTGCGGATGGGCGGCGGAGCGCATGGCGTCACAGGCGATACCCAGGCTGCCATCCGTACCATTCTTGAAGCCGACCGGCATGCCCAGGCCACTTACCAGCTCACGATGAATCTGCGACTCGCTGGTGCGCGCACCGATTGCAGCCCAGGCCAACAGGTCGTCTAGATAACCTGCGACCAAGGGCTGCAGCAATTCAGTCGCGACCGGCAGGCCTCGCTCGATAATGGCCAGCATCAGACGCCGCGCTACGCTGAGCCCTTCTGCTATGTCATCACTGCCGTTCAGGTGCGGGTCGTATGCCAGGCCTTTCCAGCCCACAGTCGTCCGTGGCTTTTCGACATAGGCCCGCATGACCAGCAGTAGCTGGTCCGCAACCTGCGGAGCCAGCCCGGCGAGACGATCAGCGTATTCCAGCGCAGCCTTGGGGTCGTGCAGCGAACAGGGGCCGACGACAACCAGCAACCTCGAGTCGCGGCCATCAAGCACCGCGCGAATGGCGTCACGGTCTGCGGCGATACGTTGAGCAAGCGCGTCCGAAAGCGGCAATCGCTGGCGCAACAAGGCGGGGCTGGGCAACGGCTGGGCGCTACGACGGGCAGCGGGCGCGAGGGTGGAAACGGGGGTGGAAATGAGTTGAGCAGTGGCGGATGCAGTCATGATCTGGCAGTTCCCTGCCGGCGCGGCCCATGCCGCGGCGGCGCTATCGGATTGTTCGTTCTGGAGGTATGGAGGCAGCAGTCAGGCCGCTAAATCGCCAGTCGTAGCGGTCGTTGCGGTAAGCGTTGCGGTAGCTGTTCATCTGTGGTTCCTCGCGCTGTGGCCAACGTTGGGCCGAAAAAAACAAAACCCCCGGTCGGGTTGCCGACCGGGGGTTTTTTCAAACGTCTCTGGTGGCGACCCTGGTTATCAGGCCGCCTGTGGGGTATCAGGCGCGCCTATGGCTAAACCAATACCCAAAGAAGTAATACGCCGAAGCCAGCAATGGCTGCACAACAGCCCGCGCGGCGCTAGCGGCACCGGCATTGAGCGAGAACAGCACATTGAGGTCGAGCGGCATGGGAAAACTCCAAAACGATTGCTGAACCTTACTTCAGCACTTCGCGGCCTGGCAAGCGGGGCGTCGAGGCGCCTGGCCGCGGCCGGCGCTTACAGGCTCATCACATCAAGGAAGCGCGGTGTCGCCGCGTCATCGATGCGCAGGCTCCTGAAATCGAACAGGTTACGGTCGGCCAGTTGCGATGGCACGACGTTTTGCAGTGCGCGGAACATGATCTCCACACGGCCCGGCGACTTGCGCTCCCACTCCTGCAGCATCTCCTTGACGACCTGGCGCTGCAGATTCTCCTGCGAGCCACACAGATTGCACGGGATGATCGGGAAAGCCTTCATCTGGGAGTAGGCCTCGATATCCGCTTCGCTGCAGTACGCCAGCGGTCGGATCACCACGTTGCGGCCATCATCGGAAAGCAGCTTGGGCGGCATCGCCTTGAGCGTGCCGCCGTAGAACATATTAAGGAAGAAGGTTTCCAGGATGTCGTCGCGGTGATGACCGAGCGCCATCTTGGTCGCGCCGATCTCGTCGGCGAAGGTGTACAGCGTGCCCCGTCGCAGGCGGGAACACAGCGAGCAAGTGGTCTTCCCTTCAGGGATTTTCTGCTTGACGACCGAGTACGTGTCCTTTTCAACGATGTGATATTCGACCCCGATGGAGGCCAGGTATTCGGGCAGCACGTGCTCCGGAAAACCAGGCTGTTTCTGGTCCATGTTGACGGCGACGATCTCGAATTTGATTGGCGCAACCTTCTGCAGATAGAGCAGCACGTCGAGCATGGTGTAGCTGTCCTTGCCACCAGACAGGCAGACCATCACCTTGTCGCCATCCTCGATCATGTTGAAATCGGTGACCGCCTCGCCGGCGAGACGGCGCAGACGCTTCTGCAATTTGTTCTGATTGACCGAGAGATTGCCCATTTCAGGTGTCCGGGTGAGATGCGAAAGGCGCGCATTTTACGCGCAAAAATGGTCCCTGCCCTACCCCATCCATCCAGCGTTCCGATACTGGCGCTGTGCTAGGCTTGCCGCATGAACGACGACCTCGAACTCGAGCAGGACCTAGCCGAACAGATCCTTCTGCTGCTGCGTGAACAGCCCGACGGTTGCAGCGAATACGAGTTGATCCAGCAGCTCAAGGCCCGGCACAGCACGCATATTCCGCACCTGCCGCTGATCGACAAGCTGGTGCTGTTTCGCACGCATTTTCTTGTCTTCAACGCGCTGTACCGCTTACGCGATCAGCTTTGGGGCGAGTGCAGCCATCACCTGCAGATTTCCCCTCTCTGCGTTCAGCTACAGATCTACGTACCAGGGACCAGCGGTATCGCTGCCCAGGATCCGCTTCGCGATTACTACCTGGACATGACCAACCTGCGCGATACAGACGAGGCGGAGGTCGAACGTCTGTTGGCCAGCTTCTGGTCGCGCATGCGGGGGGACCATATCGACCGCAGCGGCGACTGGGACCCGGAACAGAAGCGCGCCGCGCTGGAGCTGTTCGAACTGGACAGCGAGCCGCGGCTGGACATGGCGGCCATCAAGCGACGCTACCGGCAGCTGGTAAGTATTCACCACCCGGACCGCGGCGGCAGCACGACGCGCATTCAGTCCATCAACCTGGCAATGGAAATACTGCAACGGCATTACCGCTAGCGGCATAGCTTCCAAACGCTCTAACCAGCTCGATACGGCGTCACGCTGCATTCCTATACTGCGACTTAAGGTCGCACGCCCGTCCAACTGACGGAACGCCAGGCGGAGCGGCCCTCCAAAACAGAGGAGACGCTGGCATGATCAATCATGTTTGGGGACTGTTCGCCCACCCCGGTCAGGAGTGGCAGGAAATTACCGGCGAGGAGCGCGAAGTCGGCAAGCTTCATCTCGGTGAAGTAGCGGTGCTGGCTGCCATCCCGGCCATCTCGGCGTTCATCGGGACCACCCAGGTGGGTTGGAGCATTAATGGCGGCGAAGCGGTAAAGCTCACCGAGAGCAGCGCCTTGCTACTGACGGCGCTTTCTTACCTGGCAATGCTTGCGGGTGTGGCGGTTATGGGCGGGTTCATCCACTGGATGTCGCGTACCTATGATGCGAACCCGACCCTAGTGCAATGCATCGTGTTTGCGGCCTACACCGCGACGCCACTGTTCGTGGGCGGCCTGGCTGCGCTCTATCCGCATATCTGGCTGGGCATGATCGTCGGCACTGCGGCCATCTGCTATACCGCCTACCTGCTCTATGTCGGCTTACCGACGTTCATGAACATCCCATCCGACGAAGGTTTCCTGTTTTCAAGCTCAGTGCTCGCAGTCGGGCTCGTGGTGCTGGTCGCCATCATTGCCCTGTCGGTGGTCATGTGGGGCATGGGCATCGGCCCGATCTACGTTCGGTAAAGCCAACCCATGCGGCTGACCTGGGCATGTGCCCGGTTGGCCGCATCGCTTCGCCTGCCCCCCTCGCCCTGGAAGACTCGTCATGGTTTTGGAATCCCTGCCGGCCTTGAGCGTCTAAACCGCAACAGCGACGCTCAAGCCCAGGCATCAGGAGGCTCCATGACCCCAGAATTCATCAGCTTGTTTACCCGCCCGGACCGTGCGTGGGAATCGATTCGCCAGAAGGAAGACGCCAACAGCCTGCACTACCTGATGCACCTTCTGGTGTTAGCGCTGATCCCTGCGGTGTGCCTGTTCATCGGCGTGACCGTTGTCGGCTGGAGCCTGGTCGAAGACGAGCGCGTGCGGCTCGATACCGGCAGCGCCTTCCAGCTTTGCCTGCTGCTGTACCTGACGATTCTCATCGGCACGCTGGTAATGGGCCTGTTCGTTCGGTGGATGGCGAAAGCGTTTGAGGTACGGCCGAGCGTCAACCAGTGCATCGGCTTCGTTGCCTATGTAATCACACCGTTCCTGCTGGCCGGCGTTACCGGCTTGTATCCAAATCGATGGTTCGCAGCGATTGTGTTGTTGATAGCGGCTGTCTATTCGACGTACTTGCTGTTCACCGGCTTGCCGGCGTTCATGCGCCAGCGCAACTCGCAAAGCTTTCTCTACGCCAGTTCAATCTGGGGTGTCGCGCTTTTGGTGCTTGTCACGGTAATGGTCAGCATGATCCTGTTCTGGCATCTGCGGCTGGAGCCTACCTACGAGCGCAACACCGTGGAAAACCAGGGCTATACCACTGAAGAGCGGCCCCAAGAGGAGCCCGGCGGTCTCTGAACGGTTGCCCACGGCAGCCATTTGGGCATAATCCCGGGCCTTCTTCGGAGGCCAAGATGCCCGACCAGCTTCATGCACGCGTCGAGGCCTGCTACCTGCAGGCCGAGGCGTTCTTCAACCGACGCTTCGAGCGTCCGCAGGTGAGCCTCAAGCTAAGAGGCCAAAAGGCTGGAGTCGCGCACCTCGACCAGAACCTGCTGCGCTTCAACTCGGTGCTTTATCAGCAGAACCGCGAGCATTTCCTCAGGCAGACGGTCGCCCATGAGGTTGCCCATCTGGTCGCGCACCAGATGTTCGGCGGGCGCATCCGCCCGCACGGCGAGGAATGGCAGCTGATCATGCGCGGTGTGTACGAGCTGACGCCGGATCGCTGCCATACCTACGAAATTGCTCGTCGCCCGGTTAATCGTTTCATCTACCGGTGCCGCTGCGAGGGTCAGGATTTCTCCTTCACAGCCCAGCGCCATGCTTTGGTCAGCAGGGGCCGGCGCTATTTCTGCCGGCGCTGCCGGGCGACACTTGTGTTCAGTGGCGAGCAGCGATTGGAGTGATATCGACCCGGCTAAAGTCCCCGCGCACGCCAACCGGCCACCACAAAGAGCACCGCCAGGACCCCGGTCAACGGCAGCCAGCCGCTGTGCTCCCAAACGTACCCGCCGGCGTAGCCAATCACGCTCGACCCTAGATAGTAAGCACACAGATAGAGCGCCGACGCCTGGGCCTTGGCGCCCGCCGCATGCTTGCCGACCTGCCCGCTGGCGACCGCATGCGCGGCGAAGAACCCTAGCGTGAACAGTGCCAGGCCGGGAATGATCGCCACCAGCCAGGATGTCGAACACATCGCGACGCCAACGAGCATCAATGCCACCCCGCCTTGCAGCACCGCACGAGCACCGAAGCGCGGTACCAAACGCCCCGCCCAGCCGGCACTGAAGATCCCAGCCAGGTAGACGACGAACAACAAGCCGATCACCGTGGACGACAAACCGAACGGCTCTGCGGCCAGACGGAAGCCGATGTAGTTGAACAGCGCCACGAAACCACCCATCAGCAGGAAGCCTTGCATGAACAGGTTTCTCAGCACCGGATTGCGCATATGCCGGGCGAAGTTGTCGAGCAAGCCGGGAAGCGAAAGCGCCTGCGCGGTGAAATGGCGTGACGGGGGCAGCAACCAGATGAACAAGCCGAGCGCTGCCAACCCAAGCGCTGCGATGCCGCCAAGCGCCAGTTGCCATCCGCCGAGATCGCTCAGCAGGCCCGATAACAGGCGCCCTAGCAGCCCGCCCAACGCGGTACCGCCGATATACAGCCCCATGGCCGCAGGCAGGGACTCGGGGTCGAACTCCTCACCGACGTAGGCCATTGCCAACGCCGGCAGTCCGCTGAGCGCCAAGCCCAGCGATGCCCGCAGTATCAGCAACGCATGCCAGGAATCGACCCAGACACAGGCCAGGCCCAGCAGGCAGGCCGTGGCGAGTGCACCCACCATCACCGGCTTACGCCCCCAGCTCTCGGCCAGCGCACCCGAGAGCAACAGGCACACCGCCAGCGATAACGTAGTCAGCGAGAGCGCAAGGCTGCTGGTCGCTGCCGACACCCTGAAGTGTTCAGCCAGAAGCGGCAGCAGCGGTTGCACGCAATACAGCATGGCGAAGGTGGCAAAGCCAGCACAAAACAGCGCCAGCGTGGCCCGGCGATAGCCGGATGTGCCGCGTTTGAGGTGCGCGGCGGATGCGGATTCAAGGGGCATGTTGGCAGTCGAGCAGCGAGCATGAAGCGAAGGGGTTCGAAGCCTATCACGCGCAAAACACAGCCGTGGACCGGGCTGGCGCGCCTGCCGCTCATCCGAAACGCTTGGTGTAGGCGGGTTCGCTTGCGCTGGATCAAGAAAAGTGGAATTAACAGCAATAACCTTATGCTTTGTGGACGAATGGCTTTGAAAGGCCGATTCCCTTTACCTAGACTCCTGCCATGACAGTCGCAGTGACAAAGGTGAACGCAGTGGCCACTCAGTCCGACCCAGCCCCCGCTGGAAAAGCCCAGGAAACCAAGCTTTTCATCTTTCTACTGGTGTTTCTATTTCCTCTCTTGAGCGTCGTGACCGTTGCCGGTTACGGCTTCATCGTCTGGATCAGCCAGCTGGTCGTCTTCGGTCCCCCCGGCCCTCCTAGCTGACGAATCGACCGCTCTCCCCCGTTCACTAAAGCACGCTGCCGCCTATGAATAACGTTTTGCATATCGCGAGCCTGCTCGTCCATTGCCGCCCAGAACTGATCGACGCGGTGAAGGGCAACCTGAGCCTGCTCCCCGATATCGAACTGCACCAAACGAGCCCGGCCGGAAAGATCGTGGTCGTCATCGAAGCTGAACATGAACGCCGCATCCTCGAAACCATCGACCGAATCCAACAGATACCCGGCGTGCTGAACGCCGCCCTGATCTATCACGAACTCCTCACACACGAAGGAGAGTCTGAATGAGCCTCACCCGTCGTCAATTCGCCAAAGCCAACGCGGCGGCCATCGCTGCCTCAGTAGCAGGCCTGCCGATCGCCACCAGCGCGTCCAACCTGGTTACCGATCCCGAGGCCGCCCAACTCAAGTGGCACAAGGCACCCTGCCGCTTCTGCGGTACCGGCTGCGGCGTCATGGTCGCCACCTCCGGTGACCGCGTCGTCGCGACTCACGGCGACGTGAAGGCCGAGGTCAATCGCGGCATTAACTGCGTCAAGGGCTACTTTCTGTCGAAGATCATGTACGGCACCGACCGGCTGACCCAGCCATTGCTGCGCATGAAAGATGGCAAATACGACAAGCAGGGCGAGTTCCAGCCAGTGAGCTGGGAGCAAGCCTTCGATGTGATGGAAGAGAAGTACAAGACGGCACTGAAGGAAAGTGGTCCGAGCGCGGTGGGCATGTTCGGCTCGGGCCAGTGGACCGTCTGGGAAGGCTACGCCGCGAACAAGCTGATGAAGGCGGGCTTCCGCTCCAACAACCTCGACCCGAATGCGCGCCACTGCATGGCTTCGGCCGCGGTCGGCTTCATGCGTACCTTTGGCATGGACGAGCCGATGGGTTGCTATGACGACATCGAGGCGGCCGACGCATTTGTGCTCTGGGGCTCGAACATGGCGGAAATGCACCCGGTGCTCTGGACGCGCGTGACCGACCGGCGCCTGAGCGCGCCACATGTGAAGGTCGCGGTGATGTCAACCTTCGAACATCGCAGCTTCGACCTCGCCGACATCCCGATGGTGTTCAATCCGCAGACGGACCTGGTGATCCTCAACTACATCGCCAACCACATCATCAAGAGCGGCGCGGTCAATGAGGAATTCATCAAGAACCACACCCGCTTCGCCAAGGGTGCGACCAACATCGGCTACGGGCTGCGCCCGACCGACCCGCGGGAACTCAAGGCCGAAAACGCCGCCGTCGCCGGTAGCTGGACCGACATCAACTTCGAGGACTATGCCGAATTCCTCAAGCCCTACACCCTCGAGCACGCCGCGCATGAATCCGGCGTTCCTGCTGAACGCCTCAAAGCGCTGGCCGAGCTATACGCGGATCCGAAAGTAAAGGTGATGTCGTTCTGGACCATGGGATTCAACCAGCACACCCGTGGGGTCTGGGCGAACAACATGATCTACAACATTCACCTGCTTACCGGGAAGATCAGCGAGCCGGGCAACAGCCCCTTCTCGCTCACCGGACAGCCATCGGCCTGCGGCACCGCGCGCGAGGTCGGCACGTTCTCGCACCGCTTGCCTGCGGACATGGTGGTCACCAACCCAAAGCATCGCGCCGTCACCGAAAAAATCTGGAAATTGCCTGAAGGCACCATCCAGGAAAAACCCGGCTTCCATGCCGTCCAGCAGAGCCGGGAGCTCAAGGACGGTGGCCTCAAGGTGTACTGGACCCAGGCCACCAACAACATGCAGGCTGGCCCCAACATCATGCAGGAAGTGCTGCCGGGCTGGCGCAACCCCGAAACATTCGTCGTCGTCTCGGACGTCTACCCGACCGTCTCGGCCCAGGCCGCGGACCTCATCCTGCCTGCGGCGATGTGGGTGGAAAAGGAAGGCGCCTATGGCAATGCCGAGCGCCGCACGCACTTCTGGCATCAGCTCGTCAGCGCGCCCGGCGAAGCACGCTCCGACCTTTGGCAGCTGATGGAGTTTTCCAAGCGTTTCACGACCGACGAGGTGTGGCCAGCCGATTTGCTTGCCAAAGCGCCGGACCTCAAGGGCAAGACGCTGTTTGACGTGCTGTTCAAGAATGGCCAGGTCGACCGCTTCCCCAGCTCCGATATCGAAGAGGGCTACCGCAACCACGAAGCCGAGCACTTCGGCTTCTACGTGCAGAAGGGATTATTCGAAGAGTACGCCGAGTTTGGGCGTGGTCATGGTCACGACCTCGGGCCATTCGATCTCTACCATAAGGAGCGCGGCCTGCGCTGGCCGGTGGTCGACGGCAAGGAAACCCGCTGGCGTTACCGCGAGGGCTACGACACCTATGTAGAGAAAGGGGCCGGTGTTCAGTTCTACGGTTACCCCGATAACAAGGCGATCATTTTTGCCCTGCCCTACGAAGTCCCGGCCGAGATTCCCGACGAGGAATACCCGTTCTGGCTAAGCACTGGTCGTGTCCTCGAGCATTGGCACACCGGCAGCATGACTCAGCGGGTCGACGAGCTGCATCGTGCGGTGCCAGACGCCCTGGTGTACATGCACCCAGACGACGCCCGTGACCTGAAGGCCCGCCGCGGCAGCGTGGTGAAGGTCATCAGCCGGCGCGGTGAAATGCAGGCCCGTATCGAAACGCGCGGGCGCAACAAACCGCCAAAGGGGCTGATCTTCGTGCCCTTCTTCGATGCCAACAAACTGATCAACAAGGTCACCCTCGACGCCACCGACCCGATCTCGAAGCAGACCGATTACAAGAAGTGTGCCGTGAAAATCGAAGTGGTCAGCATCGCCTGAGGAGAGTCACCATGAAAGTCCGCCTACTGCCTTTGACGCTCCTCGCGGTGATCGGCCTCGCCGTGGCCGCAGAGCCAAACTACCCGCTCGACGCCCCCGCTCCGGACGGCCGCCGCCCGGGCGGGACCATTACGCAGGAGTTCACGCCCCCGCCGCTAAAGGACGAGGAGAACAAAGACCTGCGCCGCGAGCGCAACTATCCGGAGCAGCCGCCCACCATCCCGCATACCATTCGCGGCTACCAGGTCGACGCCAACGGCAACCGCTGCCTGGCCTGCCACAGTCGCGCCAACAGCGCGCGCACCCAGGCCCCGATGATCAGCATCACCCATTTCACCGATCGCGACAGCCAGACGCTTGGGACCGTCGCGCCCCGGCGTTACTTCTGCACGCAGTGTCATGTGGTGCAACACGACGTCAAACCGCTGGTGCAGAACGACTTCGAGAACATCGACGAGCTGCTGTATCGCGAAACCGAACAGGCCGAAGAGTAAGGGGCGCCGGATGAAGTCGATACTGTCGTTTCTCAAGCGGTACTGGACGGTCTTACGCCGCCCTAGCGTGCATTACAGCCTGGGCGTACTGACGCTGGGCGGGTTCATCGCCGGGATCGTCTTCTGGGGCGGCTTCAACACCGCGCTGGAGGCGACCAACACCGAGACCTTCTGTATTTCCTGCCACGAGATGGAAAACAACGTGTACATGGAGATCAAGGACACCATCCACTACACCAATCGCTCCGGTGTGCGTGCGACGTGCCCCGACTGCCACGTGCCGCACGAATGGACAGATAAGATCGCGCGCAAGATGCAAGCCTCCAAGGAGGTCTGGGGCAAGATCTTCGGCACCATCAATACTCGCGAGAAATTCCTCGGTATGCGCCGCGAGATGGCCGAGCGAGAGTGGCGCCGGCTGAAGGCGAACGACTCGCTGGAGTGCCGCAACTGCCACAACTTCGATTACATGGACTTCACCAAGCAATCGCCGCGGGCCGCACAATTCCACTCGACGGCGCTGGCGAAAGGCGAAGCCACTTGCATCGATTGCCACAAGGGGATCGCTCACCGTTTGCCGGATATGCACGGCGTGCCCGGCTGGTGACCCACCCCGTCCCGACGACCACCGGCGAACTACGGTGGTGGTCGGGACGTTTCAATCCGCCCTTCACCCCCCTCTCTGAACCACGCCCTTGCGCTCGAGTCGAACTACGGCTATCCAGTCTGCCTGACCGACAAACCTCGAGAACAAGGAGTCCTACCATGCGCATTTGCCTGCTTGGCGCACTGATGGCCGCGAGCGCGCTGGCCCACGCTGAAATCCAAACCCAGGAAATCCCCTACACCGCCGCCGACGGCACCAAGCTGGTGGGCTACTACGCCTATGACGATGCCGTCGAAGGCAAGCGCCCCGGGGTCGTGGTGGTTCACGAATGGTGGGGCCTCAACGATTACGCAAAGCGCCGCGCACGCGATCTCGCCGAGCTGGGCTACAGCGCGCTGGCTGTCGATATGTATGGCGAAGGCAAGAATACCGAGCACCCGAAGGACGCCATGAGCTTCATGCAAGCTGCGCTGAAAGATGCCGATGCCGCCAAGGCGCGCTTCAATGCCGGCATGGACCTACTCAAGCAGCAGCAACAGACCGACGCTGACAAGCTCGCCGCCGTCGGCTACTGCTTTGGCGGCAAGGTCGTGCTGGACATGGCGCGCCAGGGCGTCCCGCTGGACGGCGTGGTGAGTTTTCATGGTGCGCTCGCGACCCAGACCCGCGCCGTGCCAGGCAGCGTCAAGGCCCGCGTGCTGGTCGAGCACGGCAGCGCCGACAGCATGGTCAGCAGCGACGACGTAGCGGCGCTCAGTGCCGAGATGGTCAAGGCCGGGGCGGATTTCCAGCTCGTCAACCTGCCCGGCGCCAAGCATGGCTTCACCAACCCCGACGCCGACCGCTTCCAGGAAAAAGGCGTCGACGTCGCCTATGACAAGGCAGCCGACGAGCAATCCTGGAGCGACATGCAGCGCTTCCTCGAAAAAACCTTCGCCGAGGGCAACTGACCGGCTGCCTCCACCGAACCTGAAGCATCCGCACACCGATAGCGAATGCTTCAGGCATCGAGACGGCCCGCCCGAGGCGGCCCGCCGTGCTAGCATGGCCGCCCTGCAAACTGCCCTATCCGCGAGTCATGGCCGAACACGATTTCCGCTACAACCTCCTGAATCCCGCCCATACGCTGACCGAATGCCGCGCGCTCGCTCCCGGGCGCTACCAGGTCACCGGCAACGGCGGCAATGTCCGCATCGGTGACACCCTGATCGTGACCCTCAAGGGCAGCCGCGATCTGTTTCAACGGCTCACGGTCGAGAAAGTTCGTCACCTCATCAACCCGCCTGGACAGTGGACGGCAGTCGCCAGCGGGCCGGTGTTCCGCGAACTTGAAATCCTCAATTGGAAAGTCAGCTGCGACGGCTGCGGCAAGCAGCTCGACTTCGAGTTTGCAGTCGATGCAGCGAAAGGCGAGCCGGCACGCGCGCCCGCCGCCGAGGCGCGAATCACCGAACTGGGCTGGCGCAACGATGCAGGGCGCCACCTGTGTCCTGCCTGCGGAGGTACCCAGCCATGAGGACGTCCCTGCTTATTGCCGTGGCCGGCGCTGCGCTGGCCGGGTGCGCCGTCGAGCCGTTGTCACTCGAGCGTGAGGTGACGTACATCGTCGAATGGGTTGGCGAAGAACCAGTGGTTGGGCGCAACCCCATCTCCATTACCTTCAGCGATGACCGCGCCTACGGCAACGCAGGCTGCAACCACTGGTTTGCTGGTTATCAGCTCGAAGGCCAGCAATTGCACTTCGACAGCATCGGCAGTACCCGTAAGGCCTGTGCCGAGCACCTCATGCGGCAGGAGCGGCACTTCCTAGAACGGCTCTCGCAGGTCGAACGCTGGGACGTATCCAACATCGACCAGCTGCGCCTTTGGCCTGTCGATGGCGCCGCGATCCGTGCTTGGCCCGAGCAGAACTGATCTGCGCCAAACCTGAGCAACGAGCGGGCCCCATGCACTGGCGACAGGCACCGCCCGTATCGTTTACGTCCTCCCGTAGAATCCACCAGCGACGACGGCTCGCAGACGCCGACCTCACCTAGCCGCATTGGGACCACGGAAATCGCGGGCTACAGCGCAGTCGGAAAGGCATTCGTTCTGCAACGTTGGAAACTGGCACGCCAGATGCAATAGCTCTGAAGCCAGTTTCGGGGACCTCGGTACAGGCAGGCCGGGAATTCCCCTCTTTTATCCGCAAAACCGCCAAGGCCGCTCATAGCGCGGCCTTGGTGTTCGGCAACCGCTAGAACAGGCGCAGTTGCTCGAAACCACCCCGAAGATCGACCAACCTCACGCCGACCCCAATCAACCGCACCGGGCGCTTCCCCCGTGCGAAGGCTCCGGCGAGGAGATCGGCGTAGTCGTCCAGTTCTAAGCCAGCGCCGGCCTGCTCAAGGGTAGTCTGGGTGAAATCATGAAACTTGAGCTTCACGAAGGGCTTGCTCGGCCGGTAACCGTCATCGAGCCGCGCCATCCGCTTGGTCAACTGCTCCAACAGCTCGGGCAACTGTTCCAGGCAAGCGGCAAGATCAGGCAAGTCCCGATCGTAGGTGTTTTCGACACTCACCGATTGCCGGCGGCTTTCGACCTGTACCTCGCGCTCATCGACGCCATGAGCCAGCCCCCACAGCCGCTCGCCAAACGAGCCAAATTCGCGGACCAGCTCCAGTCGTTTCCATGTCCGCAGGTCGGCACAGGTCTGGATGCCCATACGCTTGAGCTTCTCGGCAGTCACGCGCCCGACCCCGTGCAGCTTGGTCACCGGTAACGCCAGTACGAAATCGTCAACCTGATCCGGCGTGATCACGAAGAGCCCATCGGGCTTGTTCCAGTCACTGGCAATCTTGGCGAGGAATTTATTGGGCGCGACACCCGCCGATACCGTGATTCGCAGCTGCTGCCAGACGCGCCGCCGAATGTCCTGCGCAATGCGCGTGGCGCTGCCGGCGAAATGCTCGGTGCGGGTCACATCCAGGTAGGCTTCATCGAGCGACAGCGGCTCGATTAGGTCCGTGTAGGTGCGAAATATCCCGTGGATCTCACGGGATGCTTCCTTGTAGGCGTCCATCCGTGGGTGAAGGATCAGGAGGTCGGGGCACAGCTTGAGCGCATGGCCGGACGCCATGGCCGATCGGACACCGTACGCACGCGCCTCGTAGTTACAGGTCGCGATCACGCCGCGACGATCTGCCAGCCCACCTACTGCGATCGGACGATTGGCGAGGCTGGGGTCGTCTCGCATTTCGATCGCGGCATAGAAGCAATCGCAGTCGACATGGATGATTTTTCGGGTTGCGTTAACGGTGATCGCCTCGTGTTCAACCTAAGGCCAGCTGGAGCCAAGCCGCGCGCATTATCGCCGAAGCCCCTCAGCCAGGCCATGCAATGCCTGGTTGCGCATCGACTGGCTTAAAGGGCTGTCCGACGAACGGCCTTAGCCACCACTCCCCTTTCCGCACCCAGCCAGAGCGGCTGCGGACAATGAAGCCGCTCTGTGGACGGTTCCGACCTGACCAGAAACCGAACACTGACCAAGCCATCAGGTCGGACGTCAGGAGAATCGAAGTTTTTTCAATGCTACGGGAGGTCCCGATGACACATTCAACCCTCGCACTCGCATTCACCTCGCTCTTGTTCGCCGGCGGCGCGCTGGCCAACCAGGACGACATGAAGCACGACACCCATGGCGCTGCGCACACCCAGGGCAGCGCCATGAACGAAAACCACCAGCGCGACAACACTGCCAACGTCAATACCAGCGGCAAGACCATGGACGAGAAGATGAAGAATGAAGTACAGGACGATTGGCGAGAGGACGCCAAGGAGCGCCGCGACGCGGACGTCAGCAAGCCTGAACAGCGTTGACTCGGGCCGGAGCCGCCCATTCAACGTCGGATGGCGGCTCCGGGTGTCAGTCAGAGTTCCAGCGGATAGGGTTCAATCAGGGCCTGACCGTACCCTTCCACAAACTCCACCGGCATCCGTTTGGGCTTGCCATTGGATAACTGGATGCACACGAACGTAGTCTGCGCGCGCAGCAGCGTCGTATTGTCCGCCGGCCGAACCAACTGGAAGTTTCGCTTCATCTTGAGGCGCTGGTCCGATTCGACGATCCAGGTCGCCAATTGCAGACGATCCCCCTCATACGCCGCCGCCAGATAGTCGATCTCGTGCCGCAGCACCGCCATCGCCCGGTCGAGGCGCCGATAGTCATCAAGACCAAGCCCCAGGCTCTGCGAATGGCGCCAGGCGCAGCTTTCCAGCCAGGTCACGTAGACCGCATTGTTCGCATGCCCCAGCTCATCGATATGTGACGCATCGACCTCGATGTCGATGACGTACCCCTCGACCTGATCCCAGATCATGGACACCCCTCATGTTTGGCTGTGATTGCGCTTGCCGACCCATCCTACCTGCCACGGTTGCGCAATAGGTCTATGACGGAACATTCAGCAGCGTGCAACTGCACCATGACGAAAGCTTGATAGCTGAACGACGCGCAAAACAAAAAGGGCCATTCCGTGAGAAATGACCCTTTGGTGCCCAAACCGGGCAATAAAATGGCGTCCCCTAGGGGACTCGAACCCCTGTTACCGCCGTGAAAGGGCGGTGTCCTAGGCCACTAGACGAAGGGGACGAAACCTTCGCGAAACAGATCGCAAAACCGCTGCGGTCCATCGTGGATGGTGGAGCTAGACGGGATCGAACCGTCGACCTCTTGCATGCCATGCAAGCGCTCTCCCAGCTGAGCTATAGCCCCGGATTTAACGTCTCCCGACTTGCGATGCCTGAGCAGCGCAATCTGAATAATGGCGTCCCCTAGGGGACTCGAACCCCTGTTACCGCCGTGAAAGGGCGGTGTCCTAGGCCACTAGACGAAGGGGACGCAAGCCCTTCAAAGGCAACCGGCGTTAACCGGTGTGGCAATCGAGATTGGTGGAGCTAGACGGGATCGAACCGTCGACCTCTTGCATGCCATGCAAGCGCTCTCCCAGCTGAGCTATAGCCCCGTCTCGAGGACGGGGCGCATATTAGGTGCGGCCCTGCGCAGTGTCAACGAAATTTTCGTCCCTGAGCGAAGATTTTCAGCAGCAGGAACAAATACTTATCGCCGACGAGTGGTGGCAGGTCATCAGCCCATCGCGGCGAACAGCTTTTCCCAATCCTTCGTTTCTTTCTTCGACGCACCGCCGAGCAGTTCGAGCGCCTGGCGCAGGCGGAAGCGTGTCAGGTCCGGGCCGAGGATTTCCATTGCGTCAAGCACCGAGACGGAGCTCGCGTGGCCGGTGATCGAGGCGAACATCAACGGCATCACGTCACGCAGTTTTAACTCAAGATGAGTCGCAACGGCCTGGATACCATCGGTGATTCGCTCCTTCTCCCATTGGCGCAGGGCTTCGAGCTTCCATAGGGTCAGCTGCAGAACCTGACGCACCTGAGTAGCGTCGAGCTTCTTGTGCTCAAACAGAGCAGGGTCCAGGTTCAGGGCGCCAGCGAAGAAGAAGCCGGCCAACGGCGCGATCTGGCTGAAGGTCTCGACCCGCTGCTGTACGTGCGGCGCAATCTTCATCATGTACTCAGGATTAAACGCCCACTTCTGCACCTCAGCCGCAAACTGCTCAACCGGAAGCTCGCGCAACCATTGCCCGTTGAGCCAGGACAGCTTCTCGACGTCAAAAATCGGCCCGCCCAGCGAGACGCGGTTAATGTCGAAATGCTCGATCATCTCCGCCAGCGTGAATTTCTCGCGCTCGTCAGGCATCGACCAGCCCATGCGCCCGAGGTAATTGAGCATCGCCTCCGGCAGGTATCCCATGCGCTCGTAGAAGGTCACGGACGTCGGATTCTTGCGCTTGGACAGTTTGCTCTTGTCCGGATTGCGCAGCAGCGGCATGTAGCAGAGCTTGGGCTGCTCCCAGCCGAAATATTCGTAGAGTTTGATCAACTTAGGCGCTGATGGCAGCCACTCCTCGCCACGCAGCACGTGGGTGATGCCCATCAGATGGTCGTCGACGACATTAGCCAGGAAATAGGTCGGCAGCCCATCGGCCTTCATCAGTACCTGCATGTCCATGCGGTCCCAGCCGATCTCGACAGTACCCCGCAGCATGTCTTCGACCTGACAGACGCCTTCGCTCGGCACCTTCATGCGGATTACGTGCGATTCACCGGCAACGATGCGCTGTTGCGCGGTCTCGGCGGGGATGTGCATGCAGTGGCCGTCGTAGCGCGGCGTTTCCTTGTTGGCCATCTGCTCGGCCCGCACCTGGTCGAGCCGCTCAGCGCTGCAGAAGCACGGGAAGGCGTGCCCATTGGCGACCAGCTCGTCGGCGTATTTCTTGTAGATCTCACCGCGCTCACTTTGACGGTAAGGGCCATGCGGACCGCCTACGTCCGGGCCTTCGTCCCACTCGATCCCCAGCCAACGAAGTGCATCGTAGATCTGTTGTTCGGACTCGCGCGTAGACCGCAATTGGTCGGTGTCCTCGATGCGCAGGATGAACTGGCCGCCGTGCTGGCGAGCGAAGCATAGGTTGAACAGCGCGATGTAGGCGGTGCCGACGTGTGGATCACCGGTGGGAGACGGGGCGATGCGGGTGCGAACGGTGGTCATGGTGTACTCGGAATTCAAGGTACAGGGAAGACTGCAAAGGGGCTGGTGACCGGCTTAGCCGGCTCAGCGCGGATAAAGTGGCGATGTTAACAGGCGTGCATCGACCGGCTCCACCAACTGCCCGCCTTCTACGGGCAGCGCAGCCACCAGGAAGTCGAGGAAGGCCTTGACCTTCATCGCCTGGAAGCGCCGTGACGGATAAACCGCATAGAGTTCGCCGGTCGGCAATTCTACGTCCGGCAACAGCTCGACCAGGCGGCCGCTGCGGACTTCAGCGTCGGTAATCATGCAGGGCAAGGCGGCGATGCCGGCACCAGCAAGCGCAGCCTCGCGCGCCAGCGTGATGTTGTTGCAGGTCAGCACCCGGCGGCTTGCAACGTGCAGTTCAGTGAGCGGCCAGTGGCGCACCGAGTCGTGCGACAGGCCGATAGCGCGGTGTTCGGAAAGATCGAGCGCACAGCCGGGGGTCCCATGTCTGGCCAGATAGGCGGGGCTGGCGCACAGGCGGCGACGGGCTTCGAACAGCTTGCGAGCGACCAGCGACGAATCTTCCGGCTGACCGACGACGATCGCGATGTCGACGCCCTCCTCCAGCGGGTCGACAGCACGCGAAGCCAACTCTACCTCCACGACGATATCCGGATGCAGGCGTACGAACTCGCCGATGACCCGACCCAGCACCCACTGCCCGAACTCGATCGGTGCGGCTATGCGCAACAGGCCAGCCGGCGCTTGTTGCAACTGCATCACGGCCTGCTCGGCCTCGGCGAAATCGAGCATGATCTGCCGGCACCGCTCGTAGTAGGCCTGGCCGACCTCGGTCATACGCAGCCGCCGTGTGGTTCGGTTGAGCAGGCGCACACCGAGCCGCTCTTCCAGCTGAACGATGCGTCGACTGACGGTCGACTTCTGCATACTAAGGCTCGTCGCCGCGCCGGTGAAACTGTGACATTCCACTACCCGAGTGAAGATCAACGCGTCGTCCAGGCCCATACATTGTTCCCTGTGCGCAACAAAGTTTCGCAAGTGTAACGACTTATTACTCGAAGGGAACGCTGCTAGATTGTCCGGCTCGATTGATGCCTGTGAGCGACGCCATGCCTGCCACGCTGCAACGCCGACTTTCCATTTTCATCGCATTGGTGCTGCTGGTTGCCGCGGCTTTTCTCGCGCAGTGGTACTTCACAGGGCGTTACGTCGAGCATACCGACAACGCCTACGTGCAAGGCGAGATCACTCGCGTGTCCAGCCAGCTCGCAGCCCGTATCGAGCAGGTGCACATTCAGGATAATCAGCACGTATCGCCAGGCGACCTGTTGGTCACCCTAGAGCCGGGCGACTTCCGCCTCGCCGAGCAACAGGCCCACGCCAACCTGGCGATCCGCGAAGCCGAGCTCGCCCAGGCGCGCAGCCGGCTAGCACAGCAGTCAAGCCTGATCGCTGCCAGCCAGGCAGCCGTCAGCGCCGCCCAGGCGAACCTCGCGCGTAGCCAATTGGACCTGTCGCGTGTCGAAGCGCTGCGCAAACCCGGGTTCGTGTCCGAAGAGCGTGTTACTACGCTCTCAGCGGACGCTCGTGTCGCCCGGTCGCAGCGGCAGAAGGCCGAGGCCGACCTCTCTGCGCAGCGCCAGCAGGTCGATGCCCTGGAGGCAGACGTCAAGCGTCTCGAAGCGCAGATCGACGCCGCCCGCGCCGAGGTCGAGCAAGCTCGATTGAATCTGGGTCGTACGGAGATCCGCTCGCCGATCAGTGGCGTCGTTGGCCAGCGCTCGGCCCGTACCGGCCAGTATGTCGCCGTGGGCGCCTACCTGATGTCCGTTGTGCCGGACGAGGCGATCTGGGTGCAGGCCAACTTCAAGGAAACCCAGATCGGTCGCATGCGGGTTGGCCAGCGCGCCGAACTGACGTTCGACAGCTATCCAGACACGCCGATCGAGGGCCGTATCGAGAGCCTCTTCCCTGCCTCGGGTGCTCAGTTCAGCCTACTGCCGCCGGACAACGCCACCGGCAACTTCACCAAGGTGGTGCAGCGCATTCCAATCAAGCTGACCTTCGCGTCCGACTCGCCGCTTGCGGGCCGCATTCGTCCGGGGATGTCGGTGGACGTCGAGGTCGATCTCCGTGACCGCTGACGCACTCGTCCGGCCGGTCGGTGAACCCAGCCGACGCGACTGGATTGCCGTCATGAGCGCCATGCTGGGCGCGTTCATGGCGGTGCTGGATATTCAGATCACCAATTCCTCCCTGAAAGACATCCAAGGCGCGCTATCCGCGACGCTGGAGGAAGGCTCCTGGATTTCAACGTCCTACCTGGTCGCCGAGATCATCATGATTCCGCTGACCGCCTGGCTCGTTCAGCTGCTGTCCGCGCGGCGATTAGCGGTCTGGGTATCGGTCGGATTTCTCGCCTCGTCATTACTCTGCTCCTTCGCCTGGAACCTGGAGAGCATGATCGTTTTCCGCGCTCTGCAGGGCTTCACGGGCGGCGCGCTGATCCCCCTGGCCTTCACCCTGACGCTGATCAAACTCCCGGAGCATCATCGCGCCAAAGGCATGGCGCTGTTCGCTATCACGGCGACCTTCGCGCCCTCGATTGGCCCGACCCTCGGCGGCTGGCTGACCGAAAACTGGGGCTGGGAATACATCTTCTACATCAACATTCCACCCGGCCTGCTGATGATCGCCGGCCTGCTCTATGGCCTGGAGCGAAAGCCGCCGCACTGGGAGCTGCTCAAGCGCACCGACTATGCAGGGATCGTCACCCTGGCCCTCGGGCTCGGCTGTCTGCAGGTATTTCTCGAGGAGGGGCATCGCGAGGATTGGCTTGAGTCCTCGCTGATCGTCCAGCTCGGGTCGGTGGCACTCGTCAGCTTGATCCTGTTCGTGATCTTGCAGTTTTCGCGACCTAACCCACTGATCAACCTCGGCATCCTGCGCGAACGCAACTTTGGCCTCACCAGCATCGCCAGCCTGGGTATGGGGCTGGGCCTCTATGGCTCGATCTACCTGCTGCCGCTCTACCTGGCGCAGATTCAGAACTACAACGCGCTGCAGATCGGCCAGGTAATCATGTGGATGGGCATCCCGCAGCTATTCTTGATCCCGCTGGTGCCCAAGTTGATGAAGGTGATCGCGCCGAAGCTGCTCTGCGCGGCGGGATTTCTGTTGTTCGGACTTTCCAGCTTCGCCTCGGGCGCGCTCAATCCGGACTTCGCCGGTGAGCAGTTCCACCCCCTCCAGATCGTCCGCGCACTGGGCCAGCCGATGATCATGGTTACCATCTCGTTGATCGCCACGGCCTACGTGCAGCCACAGGACGCCGGCTCCGCCTCCAGCCTGTTCAACATTCTGCGCAACCTTGGCGGCGCCATCGGTATCGCGTTACTCGCGACCCTGCTCGACAGCCGAGGCAAAGTGTATTTCGACTATCTGCGCGAATCGGTTGTGCCGGGTAACCCAGCGGTCGCCGAGCGGCTCGCCACCTTGACAGCGCAACTGGGCAGCGAACAGGCCGCGCTGGGCCGGCTCAGTGAGATCACCCATCAGCAGGCGATAATCATGGCCTATAACGACGCCTTTCACTTCGTCGGCATCGCCCTCGCCGTGAGCATGGTCGCCGTACTGCTCACCCGCCCCCTGCCGCAGGACGTCCAGGCCGGCGCGGGGGGACACTGAGCGCCGCGCACCTGCCAGGCGCCCGCACGCCTCGCTTCATGTAGGAGCAGGTTCTACCTGCGACAAGCCGCGGCCCGGAACACTCATCGCAGGCAGAGCCTGCTCCTACAGATTCGTGCAGCCTCCAGCTAGTCACTGCGCCCGGCTCCATGTAGGAGCAGGTTCTACCTGCGACCAAGCCACAGCTCGGCACCCTGGCCGCAGGCAGAGCCTGCTCCTACAGGATCAACCGAAACGACGAGCGCATCAGAGCCAGACCGCATCCCATAGCGGGTATTCACCCACCCGCTGGACCAAGCCCGCGCGCAATGGGTTGGCAATGACATAACGCGCAACGGCGCGAATATCGTCTTCTCGGCGGATAGCCCGATCGTGAAAGCCTCGCTGCCAGACCTGCCCGCTCCGGCCCAACGCCGCGTTGACGGCCTTGGCGCTGAGTGACTTCATGCGCATTACAGCCGCGTGGAGTGGTTGGTCACTGAGTTCGAACAGCCAATGAAAATGATCGGGCATCACGACGAAGGCGAGCGAACGGAGTCCGCAAGTGGCGTCCGCTGCGCGCATTTGCTCAACCACCAGGCGACCGAGACGCCAATCCGCGAAGCGTGGTTCACGCGCCTGGGTCACCGCCGTGACGAGGTAGATCCGCCCTGGCTCCGAAAATCGTCCACGCCGCAGGCTGCTGGCGCCCGGCCGGGCATTTTGCATATCCATTGCTCCTTTTTGCCTTCCTGGCTCCGCCTATAAATACAGCTACCCGCAACCGCGCGCCTGTCAGTCTTGCGTTACGTTGGTCGCAGGCAGAGCCTGCTCCTACAGCAGCAAGCAGGCCAACACCAGACGCCCGCACGCACCGCTCCATGTAGGAGCAGGTTCTACCTGCGACCGAGACCTCCACCCCGGTCACATGGGTCGCAGGCAGAGCCTGCTCCGACAAAGGTGTGCAAGCCACCCCTTCCGGCCGCTACACCTGCAGCAGTCGCTCACGCAGTTTCTGGATTTCGTCCCGTGTCTGGGCGGCGGCCTCGAACTCGAGGTCGCGTGCGTAGGCGAGCATTTTTTCCTCGAGTTGGCGAATGCGCTTGGTGATTTCGCTCGGCGAGCGGAGCTCGTTTTCGTAGCGCGCCGCCTCTTCCGCTGCCTTGGCTTCGCCGCGGCGCTTCTTGCTGCGCGAGCCGGGGACCGTGGCGCCTTCGAGGATATCCTTGACGTCCTTGAACACCCCCTGTGGAACGATGCCATTGGCCTCGTTGAACGCGATCTGCTTGGTACGGCGGCGTTCGGTCTCGCCGATGGCCCGCTCCATGGAGCCGGTCATGTTGTCGGCATAGAGAATCGCTCGCCCGTTGAGGTTGCGCGCCGCGCGGCCGATGGTCTGGATGAGCGAGCGTTCCGAGCGCAGGAAGCCCTCCTTGTCGGCATCGAGAATCGCCACCAGGGACACCTCCGGCATGTCCAATCCCTCGCGCAGCAAGTTGATGCCCACCAGCACGTCGAACACGCCCAGGCGGAGGTCGCGAATGATCTCGACGCGCTCCACCGTGTCGATGTCCGAGTGCAGGTAGCGCACGCGCACGTTGTGATCACCCAGGTAGTCGGTCAGATCCTCGGCCATGCGCTTGGTCAGCGTGGTCACCAGCACACGCTCCTCCTTGGCCACGCACTTGTTGATTTCCGACAGCAGGTCGTCGACCTGCGTCAGCGCCGGACGAACCTCGAGCAGCGGGTCCACCAGGCCGGTCGGGCGCACCACCTGCTCGATCACCCGCCCGGCATGCTCGGCCTCGTAGGGGCCGGGTGTCGCCGAGACGAAAATGGTCTGGGGGCTGACGGCCTCCCATTCGTCGAACCGCATGGGGCGGTTGTCCAGTGCGGACGGCAGGCGGAAGCCGTACTCGACCAGCGTCTCCTTGCGCGACCGGTCGCCTTTGTACATCGCGCCCACCTGCGGAACGCTGACGTGCGATTCGTCGATAACCAGCAGCGCGTTGGCCGGCAAATAGTCATAGAGGGTCGGCGGCGCCTCGCCGGATGCACGGCCCGAGAGGTAGCGCGAGTAGTTCTCGATGCCGTTGCAGTAGCCGAGCTCCATGATCATCTCGAGATCGAACCGGGTGCGTTGTTCCAGGCGCTGGGCCTCGACCAGCTTGTTGTTGCTGCGCAGATAATCGAGACGGTCCTTGAGCTCGACCTTGATGTTCTCGATAGCGTCGAGCAGCGTCTCGCGCGGGGTCACGTAATGGCTCTTGGGGTAAAAGGTGAAGCGCGGCAGCTTGCGAATCACCTCGCCGGTCAGCGGATCGAAGGCCGACAGGCTCTCGACCTCGTCGTCGAACAATTCGATGCGCACCGCCTCGAGGTCCGATTCGGCCGGGAACACGTCGATCACATCGCCACGCACGCGGAAGGTCGCACGGGCAAAATCCATGTCGTTGCGGGTGTACTGCAGCCCCGTCAGCCGGCGCAACAGCTCGCGCTGGCCGATCCGGTCGCCGCGGTCGAGGTGTAGCACCATCTTGAGGTAAGACTGCGGGTCGCCGAGACCGTAGATACAGGAAACCGTGGTCACGATGATGGCGTCCGATCGCTCCAGCAGCGCCTTGGTCGCCGACAGGCGCATCTGCTCGATGTGGTCGTTGATCGAAGCATCCTTCTCGATGAAGGTGTCGGACGACGGCACGTAGGCTTCCGGCTGGTAGTAGTCGTAATAGGAAACGAAATACTCCACCGCATTGTTCGGAAAGAACGCTTTGAATTCGCCGTAGAGCTGCGCGGCCAGCGTCTTGTTCGGTGCCAGCACCAGGGTCGGGCGCTGCACGTGGGCGATGACGTTGGCGATGCTGAAGGTCTTGCCCGAACCGGTCACGCCGAGCAGCGTCTGGTGCGACAGCCCGGCCTCGATGCCTTCAATCATCTGGCGAATGGCCTCGGGCTGGTCGCCGGCAGGCTTGAAACGCGTGACCAATTCGAACTGCGACATATCGACCTCTCTTGATTGCGATGCGCCCGACGGCGGCGTGCGTCAGCCGGACCAGCCCGTCAGACTTGACCAGGGCAACGGACCGACGCGCGCAGACCCTTGATGCGGCCCGACCTTCTCGATCTCAAGAGCGCCGCGCAGCTTCTGGACGATCGGTCCCCGAACAGGCCCATTACAGGCAGAAAAACCGGCCTAGCATATCGCGACGAGGGGCTGGGCCCGCTATACTCTTGCCCCGTTTGCGCACCGCCCCGCGCGCGAAGCGAGGGGTGTTGCACCTGTCACTCCCTTCTCTTTCGAGCCTCCCCATCATGAGTTTGTTCTCCGCTGTCGAACTGGCGCCGCGCGATCCAATCCTTGGCCTCAACGAAGCCTTCAATGCCGACACGCGGCAGAACAAGGTCAATCTGGGCGTGGGCGTCTACTACAACGAAGAAGGTCGAATTCCGCTGCTGCGCGCCGTTGCTGCAGCCGAGATGGCACGGCTCGAGTTGAATGCCCCACGCGGCTACCTGCCGATCGACGGCATCGCCAGCTATGACATGGCCGTGCAGGGCCTGCTGTTCGGTGCCGACTCGGCACTGGTCGCCGATGGCCGGGTAGTCACCAGCCAGGCGCTCGGCGGTACTGGCGCCCTGAAGGTCGGCGCCGACTTCCTCAAGCGCATGCTTCCCGACGCCGTGGTCGCCATCACCGATCCGAGCTGGGAAAACCACCGCGCGCTGTTCGAATCCGCCGATTTCCCGGTGCAAAACTATCGTTACTACGACGCCGCCAGCCACGGCATCGACCGCGCCGGCATGCTCGAGGACCTGAAGAACCTGCCGCCCCGCTCCATCGTCGTACTGCACGCCTGCTGCCACAACCCGACCGGCGTTGACCTGCAACCCGAGGACTGGAAACAGATTCTCGAAGTCCTGCGCGCGAACGATCACGTCCCGTTCATCGACATCGCCTACCAGGGCTTCGGTGACAGCATCAAGGAAGACGCCGCCGCCGTGCGCCTGTTCGCCGAGTCGGGCATGAGCTTCTTCGTTTCCAGCTCCTTCTCCAAGTCATTCTCGCTGTACGGCGAGCGCGTCGGCGCCCTGTCGATCGTCACCCAGAGCCGAGATGAATCGGCACGCGTTCTCTCGCAGGTCAAGCGCGTCATCCGCACCAACTACTCCAACCCGCCGACCCACGGCGCAACGGTCGTCTCGGCTGTACTCAACAGCCAGGAGTTGCGCGCCATGTGGGAAACCGAACTGGCCGAGATGCGCACCCGCATCCGCGACATGCGCCTGGCGATGGTTCGCCAACTCGCTGAGAAAGGCGCCAAGCAGGACTTCAGCTTCGTCGCCCAGCAGCGTGGGATGTTCTCCTACTCAGGCCTGACCGCGGCACAGGTCGAACGCCTGCGCGTCGAGTTCGGCGTCTACGCGATCAGCACTGGCCGCATCTGCGCCGCCGCGCTGAACACCCGCAACCTGGACCACGTCACTGACGCTATCGTGCAGGTGCTCTGATCGGGTAAGGGGTTGACTTCTCCTTATCAAACAGTAGGATACGCACCGCTGTTCCGCGATAGCTCAGTCGGTAGAGCAAATGACTGTTAATCATTGGGTCCCTGGTTCGAGTCCAGGTCGCGGAGCCAAATTTGAAAGCCTCGGTTAGTCCGGGGCTTTTTTGTGGCCCCAAGACTCTACCAGGGACTCTGTCCCAGGTTATTCGCTTCGCTCACCCCTTCGGGGCCGCGCTAAAGCGCGTTCTGCTGCGCAGTCGAGTCCAGGTCGCGGAGCCAATTGAAAGCCTCAGGTGAAAACCTGGGGCTTTTTTGTGGCCCCGAGACTCTCACCAGGGACTCTGTCCCAGGTTATTCGCTTCGCTCACCCCTTCGGGGCCGCGCTGAAGCGCGTTCTGCTGCGCAGTCGAGTCTAGGTCGCGGAGCCAAATTTGAAAGCCTCAGGTGAAAACCTGGGGCTTTTTTGTGGCCCCAGGACTTTGTCCCAGGTGATTCGCTTCTCACCCCTTCGCGGCCGCGCTAAAGCGTGTTCTGCTGCGCAATCGAGCCCAGGTCGCGGAGCCCCGAGTTTATACAAGCCCTTGTAGGCTCTGCTTTTTGCGACCAATCGCTCAAGCGCCCCGTAAGCACCGAAGGCCTACGCACCCCCAATTCGGCAGCAAGCTGACGCTACACAACCACTCGATGCGATTCATGCAGCGCCGACGCTGCGTGCAGTTGCCCCGCCCGCTCCCCGGTCGCGTCAGCCCTCACCTCCGGAAGTCAACGAAGGCGGAACCATACGCCAGCAGAAACGAAAACGCCCTGCATTGGCAGGGCGTTCGGACCGCTTTTATCTATTACTGCTGCTCGGCTTCTTCAGCGGCAGCCTCAGGCTCGGCTTCAGCAGCCGGAGCGGCTTCGTTCTCGTCGCCCTTGATGCCCAGCAGTTCAAGATCGAAGACCAGGACAGAATTGGCCGGGATCAACGGGCTCGGGCTCTGCTCGCCGTAGGCCAGTTCGCTCGGGATGTAGAGCTTGTACTTCTCGCCAACGTGCATCAGTTGCAGGCCTTCGACCCAGCCCGGGATCACGCCGCCCACCGGCAGGTCGATCGGGGTGCCACGCTTGATCGAGCTGTCGAAGACGGTGCCATCGGTCAAGCTGCCTTCGTAGTGGACGGTAACGACATCGTCCGGGCCCGGCTGAGCGCCATCGGCTTCCTTGATAACTTCATACTGCAGGCCGGACTCGGTGGTCTTCACACCGTCACGCTTGGCATTTTCCTCGAGAAACTTCTTGCCGTCCTCGACAGCCTTCTTGTTCATCTCGGTCAGGCGCTCTTCGGCGCGAGTCTGCAGATAGGAGAAAGCTTCCATCAGCTCTTCGTCGGTCAGCTTCTGCTCTTTCTTGCCAATGGCATCGTCGATGCCCTGAGCGACGGCCGCTGAATCGAGGTCCTCCATGCCTTCCTGCGCCAGGCTTTTGCCCATGTTCAGGCCGATGCCATAGGAGGCCTTTTGCGCCGGGGTTTCCAGCTTGGCGCTGGTCTCCGAATCACAGCCCGCCAGAACCAGGCCGACCAGGGCAATCGCAGACGCCAAACGATGATGTCTCATTCTGTATCCTTAATTACGCACTTGGGTTGTGTAGCAAAACAGTTGCCGGAGCTTAGCAGCCACCCTCGCCCGTAGGCTACCGGACCTACCCGGCCAACATGTAAATAGAATGCAAAGAGAGGACGCCCGCACGAAACAGGCAGAACAGAGCGACTTTTCTGGAGGCGAAAAAAAAGCGACCTTTAGGTCGCTTTTTCGTGCTGGCAAGGCGTTCAGTATTCCTTGCTAGCCAATATGGCGCAGCGGACGGGACTCGAACCCGCGACCCCCGGCGTGACAGGCCGGTATTCTAACCGACTGAACTACCGCTGCGCTTAACCTCGAGTGGTGGGTGATGACGGGATCGAACCGCCGACCCTCTGCTTGTAAGGCAGATGCTCTCCCAGCTGAGCTAATCACCCGTTTGCTCTCGAAGTGGGGCGCATTCTAGAGAGGGTTCCCCACCTTGGCAACCCCCTTTTGAAAAAAAAATTGAAGAACTTACAAAGACTTAGGAAAGCCCTCGGTTTATTGGCAAAAACGTGGTTTCGATCGGCAATGCGGACGGCCAGGGTTGGCCTGCGTTGGCGCGGCAGGAATAATGCGCGCTTTGCTTCTACCGGAGTTTCAGATCGCCATGTGGTTTCGCAACCTGCTCGTCTACCGTCTCACCCAGAACGTCCCCTTCGATGTCGAGACACTTGAAGCTGCATTGGCCGCCAAGCCCGCCCGTCCTTGCGCCAGCCAGGAGCTCAGTACCTACGGCTTCGTCGCACCGTTCGGCAAGGGCGAAGATGCGCCACTGGTTCATTCGAGCCAGGGCTTCCTGCTCATTTCCACGCGCAAGGAAGAGCGCATCCTGCCCGGCAGCGTGGTGAAAGACGCGGTCAAGGAAAAGGTCGAGGAGATCGAAAACGAGCAGATGCGCAAGGTCTATAAGAAGGAGCGAGACCAGATCAAGGACGACATCATCCAGTCCTTCCTGCCGCGCGCCTTCATTCGCAAGTCGGGCACCTTTGCCGCCATTGCGCCTGAGCAGGGCCTGATCCTCGTGAACTCGGCCAGCCCCAAGCGCGCCGAAGACCTGCTGTCCACCTTGCGCGAAGTGATCGGCTCGCTGCCGGTGCGTCCGCTGACGGTGAAGATCGCGCCAACCGCAACCATGACCGACTGGGTCAAGACGCAGAAAGCCGCGGACGACTTCTTCGTGCTCGATGAATGCGAATTGCGCGACACCCACGAAGATGGCGGCGTGGTGCGCTGCAAGCGCCAAGATCTGACCAGCGACGAGATCCAGCAGCATCTGGAGGTCGGCAAACAGGTCACCCAGTTGTCGCTGGGCTGGCAGGACAAACTGTCGTTCGTGCTGGACGACAAAATGGTGATCAAGCGCCTGCGCTTCGAAGAATTGCTGCAAGAGCAGGCCGAGCAAGACGGCGGCGAAGACGACCTTAGCCAGCAGGACGCCAGCTTCGTGCTGATGATGTTGACCTTCAAGGACTTCCTGCCGGCCTTGTTCGAGGCGCTCGGCGGCGAGGACGTCCCGCAGGGGCTCTGAGGCGCCGGACGGCACTTAGCGAAGCCCGGCCCGGCACAATGGTCTTCACTGATGCGATGGCGGCCGGGTCAACCTAGGGCCGGCCGCCGCGCCCTTTCATAATGACAAGGTAAATCCGATGCGTGCCCTCGCCGCCTTCAGCCGCTTCGTCGGCAACACCTTCGCCCTCTGGGTCCTGCTGTTTGCCGTTCTGGCCTTCTACCAACCCGCCTGGTTCCTGCCTGCCACCGCCTGGATCGTTCCGTTGCTGGGGCTGATCATGTTCGGCATGGGCCTGACGCTGAAAGCGGCGGATTTTGCCGAAGTAGCACGCCGGCCGCTGTGGGTGGCGCTGGGCGTGGGTGCGCAGTTCCTGATCATGCCTGCGCTTGCCTGGCTACTGTGCCAGGTGCTCGGCCTGCCTGCGGAGATCGCCGTCGGCGTGATCCTGGTCGGCTGCTGCCCTGGCGGCACGGCGTCCAACGTCATTGCCTGGTTCTCGCGCGGCGATGTCGCGCTGTCCGTCGCGATCACGGCGGTGACTACCCTGCTCGCCCCGCTGGCAACGCCCGCGCTGATCTGGCTGCTGGCTTCGGAGTGGCTGCCGGTGAATTTTGCAGCGCTGTTTACTTCAATAGTGCAGATCGTGTTGCTGCCGATCGGCCTCGGCTTGATCGTGCGTCGCCTGCTGGGCAACCGGGTACACCATGTTGTCGACGTGCTGCCGCTGGTGTCAGTGGTCAGCATCGTGATCATCGTCGCTGCCGTGGTGGCGGCCAGCCAGGCGAAAATCGCCGAATCCGGCTTGCTGATCATGGCGGTGGTGATCCTGCATAACGGTCTCGGGCTCGGCATTGGTTACCTGGCGGGGCGGCTGTTCGGCCTGCCGCTGGCGCAACGCAAGACCCTGTCGATCGAGGTCGGTATGCAGAACTCGGGGCTGGGCGCCGCCCTGGCCAGCGCGCATTTCTCACCGCTAGCGGCGGTACCCAGCGCATTGTTCAGCGTCTGGCACAACCTTTCCGGCGCGCTGTTGGCAACGATCTACCGCCGCATGAAAGACGAAAGCCACACCGGCTGATCCGCGCAACGCCCGGGTTTGCTCCCAGCTGCCGCGCATGCAAAATAGCGGCGCTGGGGACGACCCCAGGCTTGCACCCAATCACGGGGACGACCCCACCCGTCGTCCCTGGAGACAAGAATGTCGTGGCTCATCCTCCTACTTGCCGGCCTGTTTGAAATAGGCTGGGCCGTCGGTCTGAAGTACACCGATGGGTTCACTCGCCCACTCGCGTCCGCGCTCACGATCACTGCCATGCTGGCAAGCCTGGGCCTGCTTGGCATGGCGATGAAGGAACTGCCGCTCGGCACCGCCTACGCCATCTGGACGGGGGTCGGCGCGGTAGGCACGGTGATTGCCGGCATCGTCCTGTTCGGCGAATCGGCGAGCCTGTTGCGCCTGGGCAGCGTGCTGCTTGTGTGCATCGGAATGCTTGGCCTGAAGCTCAGCCACTAACCGGCACGTCGCTCTGGCGGTCAGCCGAATAGCGCTGGCTCCCGGTAGTGCCTGGCGCAGGCTTGGCCATCAGCCCGGAACAGATGGCACTTGTTCGCCTGAAGGCCAGTTGCATACGCCTGGCCTTCGGCGACGCGCCGGTTGCCATCGCTCGCGACGGCGACCATGCCATCGACGCCTTCGAGGTTCAGGTGCAAGAGGTTGTGATCGCCCAGCCGCTCGGCAACGGCCACTTCACCGTTGAAGATAAAATCCGCCTGCTCCGGATCGACGAAGTGTTCCGGGCGAATGCCCAGCGTAAGCGTCTCGCACGCATCCAGCCCCGCGCCATCGACAGGCACCTGCAGGCGGCTACCACCTGGCAGGTTCACTTCGACCGATTCGGCACTGGCCGTTGCCACCGTCACCGTCAGGAAGTTCATCTGCGGCGACCCGATGAAGCCCGCCACGAATTGGTTGTCCGGATAGTGATACAGCTCCAGCGGTGGGCCGACCTGAGCGATGCGGCCAGCGTTGAGCACGACGATCTTGTCGGCCAGGGTCATGGCTTCGACCTGGTCGTGCGTAACATAAATCATCGTTGCCTTGAGACGCTGGTGCAGCCGCGAGATTTCGATGCGCATCTGCACACGGAGAAAGGCGTCGAGATTGGATAGCGGCTCGTCGAACAGAAACACTTTCGGCTCGCGGACCATGGTGCGGCCGATGGCGACACGCTGGCGCTGGCCGCCAGACAGGTCCTTCGGCTTGCGTTCGAGCATCTGGTCGAGTTGCAGGATCTTCGCCGCCGCGTCGACCCGCCGGCGTATCTCCGCCTTGTCGATCTTCGCCAACTTCAGGCCAAAGGCCATGTTCTCGGCGACATTCATATGCGGGTACAGGGCGTAGGACTGAAACACCATCCCCACCGAGCGCTCCATCGGCGGGCGCTCGTTGACGCGCTCGCCATCGATCTTCAGCTCGCCGTCGGTGATGTCCTCCAGGCCGGCGATCAACCGCAGCAAGGTCGACTTGCCGCACCCTGAAGGGCCGACGAAAACGACGAACTCACCGTCGGCGATATCCAGATCGATGCCCCGGGTGATGGGTACACCGTCGTAGCTCTTGCAGATGTTTCGCAGGGTAACGCTGGCCATTCTTGTTGTTCTCCTTCAAATGGCCACCGCGGCGAGCGCGGTGGCCAGGCTGGCCTCGAAAAAATCGGGCAGCTCACCCAAGTCGGCGGGCGAAGCCGAAGCCGTGCGCCGGGAGCTGCACGGCCTGCCCCTCGAACACGGCTGAGGACGAGGGCACATCGAGGCCTTCGACCGGCGCCGACAGATCAAAGTGCCGCACGCTGTCGCCCATGTTGAACAAGCAGATCCAGGCCTCGTCACCCAGCCGCCGCTCGTACATGAGCAAGGTTTCATCGTGGTACAGGGTGCGCATGCTGCCCTCGATCAGCAAGGGCTGATCCTGACGCCATGCGAGAAAACGTCGATAGATGTTCAGCATTGAATCTGGAACCGGATCCTGGGCCGCGACCGACAGCGCGAGGTGCCGGTCCGCCAGCGGCAACCAGGGCTGCTCGCGGCTGAAGCCGCCGTGCGGGTCCGCGTCGTGCCACGGCATGGGCGTGCGGCAGCCGTCACGGCCCTTGAATTCGGGCCAGAAGCGAATGCCGTAGGGATCGACCAATTGCTCGAATTGCAGCTCGGCCTCGTCCAGCCCCAGCTCCTCGCCCTGATAAAGGCACACGCTGCCGCGCATGCTCAGCAGCATCGCCATGAACATGCGACCACGGGCGTGATCGGGCTGGTTGCCCAGCGCCCACCGACTCATCACCCGGACGACGTCGTGATTGCCAATCGACCAGCACGGCCAGCCCTCGGCCAGCTCACGCTCGACGCAATCGATGGTGTGGCGCAGGAACGCCGGGCTGCATTGCTCGGTGAGCAGGTCGAACGAATAAGCCATGTGCAGCGCCTCGCTGCCTCCGGTATAGGCGGCCATGGTGCGCAACGAGTGATCGCAGCCGATTTCCGCCACCGTGGCGCTGCCGGGGTAGCGCTCCAGCAACTGCCGGATTCGCCGCAAGAAGCCCAGGTTCTCCGGTTGCGTCTTGTCGTAGAGATGCTTCTGGAACGCATAGGGGTTGTCGGCACGCACCCCGATGCTGCCTTCGCGAATGTCATGGTTGGGCGGGTTGTCACGCAGCGCCTGGTCATGGAAGTAGAAATTCGCGGCATCCAGCCGAAAGCCGTCTACACCGAGCTGCAACCAGAACTCCATGTCGTCGAGTAGCTGTTGCTGCACGGCTTCGCAGTGGAAATTCAGGTCCGGTTGGCTGGAGAGGAAATTGTGCAGGTAATACTGCTTGCGCCGGCTGTCCCAGGTCCACGCCGGGCCGCCGAACACCGACAGCCAGTTGTTCGGCACCGTGCCGTCCTCCTTTGGGTCGGCCCAGACATACCAATCCGCCTTCGGGTTGTCGCGGCTCGACCGGCTTTCCTTGAACCAGGCGTGTTGGTCGGAGGAATGGTTGAGCACCTGGTCGATGAGGATGCGCATGCCACGCGCGTGAGCAGTCTCGATCAGGTGCTTGAAGTCATCGAGCGTGCCGAACAGCGGGTCGACGCCGCGGTAGTCCGCCACGTCGTAACCGAAGTCCTTCATCGGCGAGGTGAAGAACGGGGATAGCCAGATGGCATCGACATTAAGGCTGGCGATGTAGTCGATCTTCTCGACCACGCCGCGCAGGTCACCAACGCCGTCGCCGTTGCTGTCGTAAAAGCTGCGCGGATAGACCTGGTAGATGACGCCACCGCGCCACCAGTCGTTGCGATTCATAGACCACCCCTTGGGTTCGTGGGAACAACAGGCCGCCACTCTAGGCGTGGCAGCCGGTCGCAACATCCTCCCGACCCGACTTAGCCGAGGCGTATCTGGCGGGCGTAGCCGAGCCACTTGGCCGGGGCGTAGTACGGCTGGCTGCACGCCGTGGCGGTGTGGTCGCTGGAGTGATTGCACGCAGAACCTGCTCATCCAGTAAGGCGTAGCAGCGATCGTGCTCGCTACTCAGCGGAGACCGCCGATGAACGGCAGGCGATACGCCATGGAAACGTCACCCCGCAAGCGCACCGACACTTATCTGTCACGCAGCGGTTATAGGATCGGTTGCGTTCCAAGACTGATCCCCGAAGTAGCTGCCGCC
Source organism: Pseudomonas sp. SA195 (assembly GCF_054131565.1). Lineage (NCBI taxonomy): Bacteria > Pseudomonadati > Pseudomonadota > Gammaproteobacteria > Pseudomonadales > Pseudomonadaceae > Pseudomonas > Pseudomonas sp. SA195. The sequence continues at coordinate 2,965,334 of NZ_CP096392.1, forward strand.
CTGCTCGACCCGGTGCAGCCAGTCAGGAGCGACACCGCACCCACCTTCCATGGAGAGACGACATGTTCAAGTGCAAGCCCCTCGCAGCCGCCATCATCGCGATCATGGCTACCCAGGCGTACGCCGACGACAACAGCGCAGAACAGAACCAGTCGGGCGCCGACAACGTGGCCGAAGTGACCCAAACCGGCGGCCAGGACAACCTGTCCTACCAGTCGCAGATCGGTGCCAACAATGACGGTATGGTCACCCAGACCAACGCGAACCTGTCCGACGCGCTCCAGACCCAGGCGGGCACCGGGAACCTGGCCGATCTCGTCCAGACCGGCACGCAGCAGAGCGAGGCAATCCAGGAACAGTACGGCGACGAAAACGACGCGAGCATCGTGCAGAACGACTCGTTCGGCGCCAGCGCAGCCCAGTACCAGGATGGCAATAACAACCTGGCGCTGACCGAGCAGACCGCGGCGGACCTCAGCAGCACGGTCATCGACCAGGCTGGCAACGGCAACTTCGCCGAATCCATCCAGGAGAACACCGAATCCAGCGTATCCGAGCAGCGCCAAACGGGTGACGAGAACGTCTCGCTGGTCTGGCAGGACGGTGGCGCCCGCAACGACGCATTGGTCGACCAGCAGGGCAACTTCAACGACGCGACCATCTACCAGGTGGGCGCCTTCGATTCGAGCGCCAATATCACCCAGCAGGGCGATTCGCAGGTCGCTTCGATCAGCCAGGAAGGCTCCGAACACACCGCCACCATCGAGTCGAACGGCCTGTCCAACGAGGCCTATATCGACCAGAGCGGCTCGCTGCAGACCGCCTCGATTTACCAGGACGGCACCTCCAACAGCGCCGACGTGTTCCAGGCAGGGGATAGCAACAGCGCCTCCATCAACCAAGCCGGCGACAACAACTACGTCGTTGTCGACCAACTCGCAGGTAGCCAGAACAGCGCTACGCTGGAGCAGGCCGGACAGTACAACGAAGCCTACGTAACACAGGAAGGCACCAGGCAAAGCGTCGACTTCCTGCAGGATGGAAGCGACAACCTGCTCACCGCCCAGCAGACCGGCAACGGCAACGAGCTCAGCGGTTCGAGCTACGGCGACAACAACCTGGTCGACGTCGTGCAGAACGGCGATCTCAACGTTGCCGACATCCAGCAGATCTATGGGTCGAACAACGAAGTCAGCCTGATGCAAAGCGGCGAAGGCCAGCTAGCACAGGTGCTCCAGGGCGGCGACGCCAACCGGGCCGTGCTCGACCAGAGCGGCATGGGCAACTCGGCCATCGTTTCGCAGATGGGCTCGGGCAACCTCGCCACCGTGACTCAGCAGTAAGCAGCACCGGCAGCCGGCCCTGCGCCGGCTGCCGCTTCCCTCTCTAACGCACGACTCGCACGCCAGCTAGCGGCTACGTGCCGGGTTGCCCATCACGGTCGCGCCTGCCGCGACGTCTCGCGTTACCACACTACCCGCCCCGATCACGGCGCCATCGCCGACGGTCACACCCGGCAGGATGATCGCGCCGCCGCCAATCCACACGTGCTCGCCGATCAGCACCGGGCGACCAAATTCCAGCCCGCTGCGCCGCCCCTCGGCATCGCGTGGATGATCCGCGGCGTATATCTGCACGGCTGGCCCAATCTGAGTGCCAGCCCCAATGCGAACCTCGGCCACGTCGAGGATGACGCAGTTGAAGTTGAGGAACACCTCGTCGCCCAGATGAATGTTGTAGCCGTAGTCGCAGTGAAACGGCGGGCGGATCACGGCGCCCTGCCCCACGCTGCCGAACAGCTCGGCCAGCAGTCCCCGGCGAACCGCAGGCGTTTCCGCGAGCGCCGCGTTGTAGCGCACCATCCAGGCCTTCGCATGGGCCTGGTCGGCCTGCAGCTCGGGGTCACCCGGGCGGTACAGCTCGCCGGCCAGCATCTTTTGTTTCTCGGTCAAGGTCATCGCGGACTCCGGTGGGCGGATGGTTCAGGTTTTGACCCTAGCGGCGATATCGCTCGGGCCCGCTCATTCACCCTGAATCTTGCTCAACAGGCTACGCGCCAATTGCACGGCCTCGTTGCGGTGAGTGATGTTGAGCTTTTGATAAAGGCTGCGGATGTGCGTCTTGATGGTGGTCGGCGCCACGTTGAGGTGCTCGGCGATCTGCTCGTTGGACTGCCCCGCGTGGATCAGGCTCAGCACCTGCCACTCACGCCGCGTGAGGGGTGAATGGCGGATCAGTTCAGGCACGTCCGGGCGGTTGATGATGTCCTGGATCACGGCTTCGTCGAGTGTGATACGGATCGCCCGGCTGAAATCGCGCTGCTGCTGCGCCAGTTGGATCAGGCGGTCGGCCCGCTGCGCCTCGAGCTCGTCGAGCCTGCGTTCGTGCTGCAATGCCTTGAGCATGGCGATGAGCAGTTTGCCGACGCGCAGGAAACTGCCGATCGCCCCCGTGCTGCTGGCCAGGGTGAGCGCCAATTGCAGGTGATCGAGCGCCTGCTGACGCTCTTCGCGCAGCCAGTGCAGATGAGCCAGCAGAATGTGGTTGCGGTTGAGGTCCATCACCAGGCCATGCTGCTCGGCATCGACCTGCAGCTGACGCAGGATTGGCAGCGCCTTGTCCGGCTGTTTCAGCGACAGATAGGCCCGCGCATGGTTACGCGCGTTGTACTGGGCGAAATGGTTGCGGCCCCGCTCCAGCGCAGGTGCAGTGAGCAGCCACTGCTGAATGGCCGCTTTGTCCTGCGTCGAATCCCAGTAGCTGAGCATGGCGGCATGGGCGTTGGCGAGCCAGTCGACGTGGTAGCGGTCATCAGCGAGCATGCTCTGAAGCTTGCCAATGTAGTCGGCACAGGCGCTCTGCTGGCCGCGGGCGTGGGCGATGCCAGCGAGTAGCGCGTAGCACTGCAGGCGCCAGCGCTCGCCGACGTCCTCGAGAATCTGGATACCCTGCAGCGCGCACTGTTCGGCAGCGTCCAGATGATGCCATTCGAGCAGCACCTGCCCGCGCACGCGGTAGATGAATTCCATGATTGGCGTGGCCCGCAGCTCAGCCTGCTCGACATACTGGATCGCACGTTCCTGCAGCGAGTAAGCCTTCTGCAGATAGCCTTGCGCGATGGCGATCTCGGACAGCTGGCCGAGGTTCCAGACCACCAGGTGCGAGGCGCGTATCTCGCGCGCGCGCCGTTCAGCTTCCTCGTATTGCTTCTGCGCCTGCGGCAACAGGCCCTGGACGAAATGCGCCTCGGCCATCCCGGACAGTGCCGCGACCTTCGAGGTCCGCATGATCAACGGCTCGCGCGCCAGCGCCTCGCGGGCCAGGGCGATGGCTTGCTGCTCGTCGCCCCGGTTCATCGCCACTTGCGCACGCACGGCATTGAATTCGCCAACGATGCGCGCCCAATCCTCGTCTGAACAGCTGTGCTGGAGGGTTCGCTCGCTGGCCTCGAACCAACGCTCGACCTGATCGTACTGGTAGGAATTCTGAGAAACCCAGGCTTGCAGCAAGGTCAGCAGCGGCGAACCGGCGATGACCGCCTCGGGGAGTGTTTCCAGGCATTGCTGCAGCAACCCCAGGCGACCTTGACGGTAGAACTGCCGACCGTGCCGCTCGAGCACCTCGCCGACGCGGCTCGGGCAGCCCGCCAGCACCGCATGGCGTGCGGCCTCCTCCGGCAGGTTCTCGGCCATCAGCGCCTCGGCGGCGCGCTGATGCAGTTCGGACAACCGCTGCGGCTGACGCATGCGCAGCTCGCCCTGCAAAAACGTCGCGAACAATGGGTGGTAGGCATACCACTGGTGCAGGCCGTCCTGCGGCTGGACGAACAACCCGTCACGCTCCAGTTGCTCGAGCATCTCGCGGGCATTGCAACCCTGGGTCAGGCGATCGGCCAGCGGCGCGTTGAAGCGCTCCAGCAGGCAGGTCGCCTGAAGGAACTCCAACGTTTCGGGCGCCAACTCGGCGACGACCTGTTCTCGCATGTAGTCGCGCACATGGGGATGACCCAATTGCAGGTGTTCGAGAAACAGGTCCATACCGCGGCCGGTCTGCACTTCCTGCAAGGCCAGCTGCAGCGCACAGGGCCAGCCACCGATGCGCCGGTTGAGGCGTTCGACCTGCTCACGGTTGATCGGTACCGGCAGGCCGAGGTCGAGCAGCGCCTGCACTTCATCCGTCTCGAACGCCATCTGTTGAGCATCGACCACCAGCAACTGGTGCTTGACGCGCAAGTCTGCGAGACCCAGGCCCGGCTGGCCGCGGCTGCATACCAACAGCGTTAGCCAGCCGGGCATGTGGCGAAGAAAGAAACGCAACGCGCCAATCACCGATGCATCGTGCAGCGCCTCGAAATCATCCAGCACCAGCAGCAGCGGTTCGTGCTCGGTCGGCAACTCGGCCAGTAGGTGCGTCAGCAGCGTTTCGAAAGGCAGGCTGCCCTGCCCCGCGAGCAAAAGGCTGCGCGGGCAACCGTGCTCGAGTCGCGCGTCCAGCGCGTGCAGCAGATAACGGCCCAGCTGCTGCGGATCGTTATCCGCCGGGTGCAACTGCAACCAGGCGACGCGCCCGTCGAACGCCTGCGCCCACTGGCAGGCCAGGGTGGTCTTGCCGAAGCCACTGGGCGCCTGCAACACCGCCAGGCGTACCTCGCCCAGGAGCAAAAACCACTCGTCCAGCCGCGGGCGCGCCAGCAGACCGCGCGGCAGCGAAGGGGCTTTCAACCTGGCCGGTATCAACGGCAAGGGGGCGGGCCGTATGGCGTTCATGATCCTGTCTCCTCTTCCTTGATCGTTCGAGGCTCCTCAGCCCTTGACGCCGCCTGCGGTCAGCCCACCGACGATCCAACGCTGGCAGTAGAGAAACACCAGCGTGATCGGCAAGCCGGACAGCACCGCCGCCGCGGCAAAGTCGCCCCAGAGGTAGTTCTGGTCGTACAGGTATTGCTGCGCGCCGACCGACAGCGTGAGCTTGTCTACATCCATCAGCAGGACGGAGGCAATCGGGTACTCGGTGATGCTGGCGATGAACGCGAGGATGAACACTACGGCGAGAATCGGCACACTCATCGGCAGGAGGATATGCACGAAGGCCTGCCACGTGGTTGCGCCATCGACGATGGCGGCTTCCTCCAGCGACCGGTCGATGCTTTCGAAGTAACCCTTGATCGTCCAGATGTGCAGCGCCATGCCGCCCAGCGAGGCGACGATGACCGCGCCGTGGGTATTGATGCCCAGCCAGCCGACATGTTTGCCGAGCTGGTCGAACAGCGCATAGATCGCCACCAGTGTGAGCACCGGCGGAAACATCTGAAAGATCAGCATGCCTTTTAGGATCGGCGCCTTCCCGCCGAAGCGCAGCCGCGCGAAGGCATAGGCGCTGGTGGTTGAAAGCATCAGGATCAGCAGCGAGCTGATGAGCGCGATCTTGATCGAATTCCACAGCCAGGTGAGGACCGGGAACGGCGGATTGCTGACCGTCCCGTTTTCCTGCTCATAGGGAATGCCCAGCGCCAGCGACCAGTGCTCCAGCGTGGGGTTGTCCGGCAGCAAGCTGCCGGTGGCGAAATTGCCTTCGCGGAACGAGATCGAGACCACCATCAGCAACGGGAACAGGATCAGCGCAACGAACGTCAGCAGCCCGGCATGGGTCAGCCAGATGCGGTACTTGACGGATTTTGGTTGGACCATGGCCATGCAGGCGTCCTCACACGTTCACTTTCGAGAGTTTCAGGTTCAGCCAGGCCATGGCACCGACGACGATGAAAATCAGCGTGGCGATGGCGGCGGCCAGGGCGAAGTTCTGCCCCGAATCCTGGAACGCGATGCGGTAGGTGTAGCTTACCAACAGGTCGGTGGTGCCCGCTGGCGTGGTGGTGCCAAGGATGTCCGGGCCACCGCGGGTCAGCAGCGTGATCAGTACAAAGTTATTGAAGTTGAAGGCGAAGCTTGCGATCAGCAGCGGCGCCAGGGGTTTGATCAGCAACGGCAGCGTGATCTGCAGCAGGTTGTCCAGCGGCGTCGCGCCGTCCATGGCCGAGGCTTCGTAAAGATCACGCGGGATCGCCTGCAGCAAGCCCATGCACAGCAGCAGCATGTAGGGGTAACCCAGCCAGGTATTGACGATGAGCACCATGGTGCGTGCCAGCGTCGGGTCACTGAACCAGTCGGGCCGTACACCGAACAGGCTGTCGAGCATCAGGTTTATCTCGCCGAAGCTCTGGTTGAACAGCCCCTTGAACACCAGGATCGAGATAAACGCCGGCACGGCGTACGGCAGGATCAGCATCAGCCGGTAGAAGGCTTTGCCGCGCACCATCTCCCACTGCAGCAGACTGGCAAGCACCAGCCCGACGGCCAGCGTGAAAACCACCGTCAACCCGGCGAAGCAGACCGTCCAGACAAAGATCTGCAGAAACGGACCGCGGATCTTCGGATCGGTCAGTACCTTGGCGAAATTGCTCCAGCCAGCGTAGACGGTGTAACCCGGTGCGACCGGCTGGCCGTCCGCGTCGATGTAGAAGCCGATCTCGTCGTTCGCGGTCAGGCGTTCGCCGGTCTGGTTATTGATCAGCGAACCGTCGTCCTGCAGGCGGTACAGCGGTTCGACCGCAGCGACTTCGCGCAGGCCATACAGGCGCAGTAATTGGCCGTCATCAGCACGCATCACCCACTGTTCGAGTGCCTTGCGCTGGCGAATAACGTCGCGCAGTGGCAAGGCCTCGCCCAAATCGGCGACCTCCGTTTCCGGGCTCATCGGCAGCGGTTCGCCCTCCACCGGCTCGCCGGCCAGCGGTGCGGACACCCACAGCCCCCGCTCGCCGCGATCCACGCGCAGGCGCATCTCGCCGCCGTCGTTCTGGTGCAGGCTGAAGGCGTGGCGCTCGCCGGCTACGTAGGTCTGGCCGAGGTGATAACGCTGCGCCTGCTCGAAGCTCAGCAAGTTGGTGCCGCTGTAGTTAGTAAAGCCGATGCCCACGGTGTAGAGCAGCGGAAAGATCACGAAGATCAGCATCCCCGCCACGGAGGGAAAAATGTAGCGATGGGCATAGGCCCGGCGGCTGATGAAGACGAAACTGGCAATCCCCGCGACCACCAGCCCGAGCAGCGCGAATACCGTCTGGCCTTGCGCATAGAGCGCGACGATCAGGTACAGCGCAAAGGCGTTGCAGAGCAGCCACAGGCCCCAGCGCATCATGGCAGGCAAGCGTGGTAGGGAAAGCCTGGGCACGGCGCGGCCGGGCACCTCGGCGGAAACATTCACGACGGACATCGGAATCTGAGCCTCAGGGCGCGCAGCCGCGGACGCAGGCGTCGACGGCTGCGGTTCGTTGCGGGACGAGTTATTTGACGATGCGTTTGGCGGCGTCATCCAGGGCGGCATCCACGGTTTGACGACCGGAGGTGATGTTGGTCAGCGCCGCTTCCATGGCCGACCAGAACACACCCATCTGCGGAATATTCGGCATCGGGCGACCCTGCTCGGCGCTGTCGAACGTGGCCTTGATCAGCGGGTCATCCGCCAACTCAGCCATGTACGCCTCGTTGACGACCGCACCGAGCGGCACGTCCGCGTTAACCGTCTTCAGGCCCTCGGGTTGCAGCAGGTAGTTCTCCAGGAACTCGACGGCGAGCGCCTGGTTGGGGCTGGCGGCGTTCAGGGTCGCGGCCATCACGCCGGAGAAGGGTTTGCTGGCGCCCTCGCCTACGGCAGGAATCGGCGCGACACCGAAGTCGATGCCGCTCTTGCGAATGTTCGACCAGGCCCAGGGGCCGCTGATGAACATTGCCGACTCGCCTTTGTTGAAAGCCGCTTCGGCCGCGCTGTAGTCGGCGCCCTTGGGCATGACGCCTTCGTCTACCAGCCGCTTGAGCATCGCCGCACCCTGCTTGGCGCCAGCGTTGTTGACACCGGTCTGGCTGACGTCATAACCGGTTTCGGTGTCCTTGAACGCATAGCCGCCATTCGCGGCCAGCAGCGCCCAGGTGAAGTAGGTGTTGTTGTAGTCCCAGAGAATGGCGCGCTTGCCGTCCGCAGCGAGGTCCTTATGCATCGCCAGAACCTCCTCGAAGGTCTTCGGCGGCGTCGGCACAAGGGCTTTGTTGTAGATCAGCGCGGGCGCCTCGACCGCCATGGGATAGCCCCACAGCTTGCCGTCATAGCGGACGGCGTCCCAGGCGAAATCGGCAATGGCATCCTTCGCCTCGCTGCTGGGCGTTACCGGGGTGAGCAGGCCACTTTGCGCCCACTCACCGAGGCGGTCGTGAGCCCAGATGAAGATGTCGGGGCCGTTACCGGTAGCGGCGGCCTGCTGAAATTTGTCCGTGGCACCGTCGGGATGCGCCACCTCCACGGGAATGCCGGTTTCCTCGGTGAAGCGCTCGCCCACCTTGGCCAGCCCTTTGTAGCCCTTGTCGCCATTGATCCAGACGACGAGCTTGCCTTCCTCGATGGCCGCCTGAACAGACAGGGGCAGGCTCAGGGTTGCAGAGAGGCCGACGACGGCCGCTGCAAACAGCGTTTTGTTCATTGGGTATTCCCTCGTGGCTTCTTATTGTTGATCCACATCTGCTGCCGGCCGCCAGGGCGGTCCCGCAGTTCCGTCATAGTCGCCCCGTTCGCACCACGCGGCATCCTCCCCGCACAGCGGATGAGGGGCGTAGAAGCGGGGCGTAGTTCACCGCCGCGCGCCGCCCGTCTGCGCCTGCACTTGCCGGTCAAAACAGGCTTGAATGAGCCATGAACCCGCCAAGCCGGAGCCGGACATGCGCCACCTGACGCCCCTTAGTCCCTTAATCCTAGCCCTTTGTTTCGGTGGGCTCGCACCCATCACGTACGGAGCGCCGGAAGTCCCGATACGACTCGATGGTCAGCGGCTGCAACCGGCATGGCAAACATTGACGGACGGCCGTTTCGCGGCCGAACTGGAACTGCCCAAGGGGCACCTGCGCCTGGGGGACGACTCAGGCGATGCGCAGCCGCTCAAGCCCTACCAGCGGCATGACCTGGACGCCCGCAGCCGGTTTGATTTCGTCGTGACGCAGCCCGGGCACTATCGCCTCTTGGTGCAGACCGGTGACGACCCGCACCTGCGCCTGCTGCCGGTCCGAAAGGAGGCTAAAACGCCGGCGCAGCCGAGCTGCAAGCCATGGAACGGCGAGCCGATGACGGTAGAGGTCAACGGTGTATTCGCCGAGGGCCAACTGCTGCGTGACGCTTACGGCGGCGACAGCGCACCGGTACGCGACGGCCAGGTCAGGCTCGCGCCTGCCGCGGACAGTGATGGCTTGCTGCTGATCGAGGCGGTGGATGCGCCTATCAGCCACCCGCATGACTGGCGCAACGCGACTGTCTATTTCGTGCTCACCGACCGCTTCGCCAATGGCGAGCCGGGCAACGATCACAGCTACGGCCGCGCGCCCGATGGCGAGGAGGAGATCGGCACCTTCCACGGCGGTGACCTCAAGGGGCTGACCGGCAAGCTCGACTACCTTGCCGAACTGGGCATCGACGCACTCTGGATCAGTGCGCCATACGAACAGATCCACGGTTGGGTCGGCGGCGGCGACAGGGGCGACTTCCGCCATTACGCCTACCACGGCTATTACGTGCTGGATTACACCGAACTGGACGCCAACATGGGCGAGGAGGGCGACCTGCACGAGCTGATCCGCCAGGCGCACGCACGCGGCATCCGTGTGCTGTTCGACGTTGTGCTCAACCATGCCGGTTATTCCACCCTGGCCGACATGCAAACCTTCGGCTTTGGTGGCCTGCGAGACGGCATGGCGCAGTACCTGCCCGCACGTTGGAGCAACTGGCGACCCGAGCCACACGAGAACCTGCACGCGTACCACAACCTGGTCGACTACGAGCACCCGGCCTGGTCGCACTGGTGGGGCAAGGATTGGGTTCGCGCCGGCATCGCCAACTACCCGACACCACCCAGCGCCCTGGTCGATCCACTAAAGGGCTCGCTGGCCTTCCTTCCAGACTTTCGCACCGAACGCGACGAAACGGTTGGTCTGCCAGGCTTCCTCACGCACAAACAGCCGACGGGCGCCATCGAGCGAGACGGCTATCGGGTGCGCGACTACCTGGCCGAGTGGCTGACGCGCTGGGTGCGCGAATTCGGCGTCGATGGGTTTCGTGCCGATACGGTCAAGCATGTCGAACCTTCGAGCTGGGCCTACCTGCGTCAGCAGGCCGACCAGGCCCGCCGCGACTGGGCCGCCGCCAACCCGCACGACCCGATGGCGGGCCAGCCGTTCTGGATGGTCGGCGAAGTCTTCGGACACGGCCCGCAACCCAGCGACTATCAGGCCAACGGCTTCGACGCGCTGATCAACTTCGCCTTCCAGGACGAAATTGCCGACCTCGCCAGCGACTGCCTGCGCCTGGCCGAACCGGGGTATCGGCAATACGCCGGCCTCCTTGCAGACCACCCCGGCCACAACCTGATGAGCTACGCCTCGTCGCACGACACTCGCCTGTTCAGCGCCCGGCACGATGGCGACCTGCAGCGCCAGCGCGGCCTCGCCAATGCCCTACTGCTAAGCCCCGGCGCCGTGCAGCTGTTCTATGGTGACGAAAGCGCACGGCCGTTCGGCCCGACCGGCTCGGACCCGTTCCAGGGCACCCGTTCGGACATGAACTGGGCTGACCACGCGCGTCCCGAAATCAGCTCCCTGATCAGCCATTGGCAGCGTCTTGGTCAGTTCCGCGCGCGACACCCGGCAATCGGCGCCGGAAGCCACCGGCAACTGTCCGAAGCGCCCTACGCGTTTGCGCGTGAGCACGGCGAGGACAAGGTCATCGTGGTCCAGGGACGCTGATCCGCATGGTCATGACATCCGAACAGCAACGCCACGCCCACCAGCGGGCCTTCATTGCCAGCGGCGCCGAGCTACAGATCGGGACCCCGGCCGACTGCCCCTTGCCGCTTGAACAACTGCTCGCTATCCGCGGTGACGAACCCTGCGTGCAGGAGCGCCACGAGGCAGGGCTCACGGGGGTCGTCTACCGACTCAATGCCGATGGCCGGCAATGGGCACTCAAACGCGCTCGCAGCCGGTGCAGGGTCGAAAACGTGGATGGGCAGACCAGCTTCCTCAACGAGCTGCAGCGGCGTTCAGAACTGCGTGAAGTGCAGCGCGACCGCCCAGACACCGACCCCATTCAGGCGGTCGTGCAGACCCGATACGCCAGCTATCGCCAAGGTGTGTTGCTGTCGCCGTGGGTCGACGGAACGCCAATCGAATGCTGGGGCGAGCGTCAGCTCACGCAGCTGTTCGACACCTTGGTCGCCTTGCTGCTGGCGGGCCTGTTCGAATGGGACCTGTCCCCCGGCAATACCCTCGATGACGGACGGGTACGGCTGTTCGACCTTGGCTATATGTACCGCTTCGATCCACTGCGTGATTTCAACAGCAACGGAACCGCAACGCCCGAATTTCATGCCATCGAGCGTTTCGAAACCCGCCAGTTTTTTGCGCACCTCATGACATTGGAGCACCGGAGCGAAACCCTCGCCCTGGCCGATTTCGAGCAGGAAAAGCGCATCGCCGTCGCGGCCTACCGGGGACTGCGTGAAGCGCTCCGTCGTCGCGGTGCCAGCAGCGAGGTGCTGCACTGGCTCGATGCGATCATCCGTGAATGGCGCAGCGCCCTAGGAGCCGGTCTCGAAGCGCTGTACCTGAAGGAGGCCTGGCGTTCGCATTGGCTAGATTTGAAGGACGACCTTCACGGTCAGACCTGCACCCCATCGACCCTGGCGCGTATTGGCTGGCTGAAACACGTCATCGAGCATCGCTACCGCGATTTGCAGGCGGTGACATCACTCGCCCCGGCAGAACAGATAGGGGCCTATTTGCGAAAAGCGCACCACCTGGCCGCGGGTTGGCAGGTCGACAAAATTTGATCGAAGCGTTCGATTACCGCCCAGCTTCAAAATGTATGCATCTCACACTCCAAGCGTCTTTGGTAAGGTGTGTATTAACCAGATGGTACATTTTGAGCATAACAACAGATGCCCCAGACGATCCTCGTACTCAACGGCCCTAACCTGAACCTGTTGGGCACCCGCGAGCCGGCCACCTATGGCCACGAAACCCTGACCGATATCGCCGAGCTGTGCCGCCGTACCGGTGAAGCCAACGGCCTGGCCATCGACTTCTTCCAGACCACCCACGAAGGCGCGCTGATCGAGCGTATCCACGCCGCTCGCGGCCAGTACGCCGGCATTCTGATCAACCCGGCCGCCTGGACCCACACCTCCTTCGCCATTCGCGACGCGCTGGCCGCCGTCGAGCTGCCAGTGGTCGAGGTCCACCTGTCCAACGTGCACAAGCGCGAGCCCTTCCGTCATCACTCCTACGTTTCGCCCGTTGCCATCGGCGTGATCTGCGGGCTGGGCAGCCAGGGTTATCGCCTTGGCCTGGAATATTTCGCCAACCTGCTCGAGACCCGCCCATGACCCCCTCCCCAACCCGCTCCGTATTGGCCGGTCTGATCGGCGCTGGTATCCAGGCTTCGCGCACCCCGGCGCTGCACGAGCATGAAGGCGATGCGCAGGGCATCCGCTACCTGTACCGCCTGATCGACCTGGACAAACTCGGCCTGGATACTAGTGCCCTGCCGGATCTCCTCACCGCAGCCGAGCGCATGGGCTTCACCGGGCTGAATATCACCTTTCCGGCGAAGCAGGCGGTGATTCCGCTGCTCGACGAACTCTCGGACGAGGCCCGCGGCATTGGCGCCGTCAACACCGTCGTCCTCAAGGATGGCAAGCGCGTCGGCCACAATACCGACGCGCTTGGCTTCGGCGAGGGGCTGCGCCGCGGCCTGCCAGATGTCGCACGGGAGCATGTGGTGCAGATGGGCGCCGGTGGTGCCGGCGCCGCTGTCGCCCATGCGCTACTCGTCGAGGGTGTGCAGCGGTTGAGTCTCTTCGACGTGGAACCGGCGCGGGCGCAAGGACTGGTCGACAATCTCAACGCAACCTTTGGCCCGGGCCGCGCGGAAGTGGGGCTTGACCTGGCGGGGGCCATGGCCGACGCCGACGGGCTCGTCAATACCACGCCCGTCGGCATGGCCAAGCTGCCGGGCACACCGCTGCCAGTCGAACTGCTGAACGCCCGGCATTGGGTCGCGGAGATCATCTACTTCCCGCTGGAAACCGAACTGCTGCGCCACGCCCGTTCGCTGGGCTGCCGCACGCTGGACGGCGGCACCATGGCGATCTTTCAGGCAGTCAAGGCGTTCGAGCTGTTCACCGGCGTCGAGGCGAATGCCGAACGCATGCAGGCCGACTTCTTGGCGATGTGATCAGGCCTGCAGGTATCGCAACACCGCGTCGCTGATCATCTCGCGGTGTCGCGCCCGCACGGGTGCATCGTGCAGCTTGATCTGAAAAATGTGGCCGAAGGTATGCCGGTTGGAGTTGCGGTAGAAACAGAAGGAGTTGATCAGCAGGTGCACGTCGAGCGCCTGCAGGCCCGGCCGGAAGACCCCCTCCGCCTCGCCACGCTGAAGGATCTGATCGAGCAGTTCCAGCGCCGTATTGCTCATCGAGCGGATGGCCTCGGACCGTTTCACGTACTCGCCGTGGTGAATGTTCTCGACGCAAACGATGCGGATGAAACCCGGGTTGCGCTCGTGATCATCGAAGGTGAATTCGACAAGACGGCGCATCGCCTCGCGGGGCTCGAACTCGGCGAGCTGAAGCGTGCGCTCGTTGTTGCGTATGTCACCGTAGAGCCGTTCGAGCACCCGCAGGTAGAGCTGCTCCTTGTTGCCGAAGTAGTAATAGATCATCCGCTTGGAGGTACGGGTGCGTTCGGCAATGGCGTCCACCCGGGCACCGGAAAGCCCCTGCTGGACGAACTCGGCAATGGCGGCCTCGAGGATGTCGCGACGGGTCTTCTCGGGATTGTTCTTGCGCCCGATACGGGGCGCCTTCTCGGCGTCGTTGCCGGTTTCCGGGGCGTTGGCAGCTTGCTTCATTGTTATATCTGTCAGGCCAGGGCTCGCGGAGGATTATGCACCGCGCCGCGTCGTTGATGTACCGGCATGGGCTAAACCCGCGGCGCCGCCGACGGGCCGCTGCGCGCCTTGGCCATGGCGGCCAGACGTACCGCCACGTTGGCCGCGCCATAGCCGGCGTAGCCGTTCTTGCGCTGCAGGATCTCGAAGAAAAACCGGTCTTCGAAGGGTTCGGTGTAGACGTGAAAAAGCTCGCCACCCTGTGCATCGCGGTCGTAGAGCACGTTGTAGTAGGCCAGCTCGCTCAGGAACTCATCGTCGAAATCGAAGCGCGCCGCGAGATCGTCGTAGTAGTTCAGAGGGATATCCAGCAGCGGCACACCCGCGTCTTTCGCGCGGTTCACCTCGGTGAAAATGTCCTGACAATCGAAGGCGATGTGGTGCACGCCCGAGCCGCGGTAGCTTGATACAGCATGCGAAATCGCCGTGTTGCGGTTCTCCGAGATGTTCAGCGGCAGGCGAATGCTGCTGCAGCGGCTGCGGATGGCGCGACTCTTGACCAGCCCGTAGGGGTCGGGCAGCACCACTTCGTCGTCGGCCTGGAAATCCAGCGAGGTCTTGTAGAACAGCACCCATGAATCCAGCCCATCGGCCGGCAGCGCCATCGCCATGTGGTCGATGCGCTGCATCCGGCCGGTAGGGGTCGCGGCCTCATCGAGGATGAAATCTTTGTCGTAGATGGTCGCGCCCGGCTCGCGATGCTCGACCAGGTAAATCAGGCTGCCGTCCGGCGCCCGCACTGCGGGAATTTCCGTCTCGTTCGGGCCAACCAGTCCGCGGTAGGGCTGCGCCTTGAAGGCGACAGCACGGTCCAACGCGGCGGCAGCGTCACGCACGCGAAGCGCCGTGGCGCAAAGGGACGGTCCATGGGCTTCGAAGAAGTTGTGCCCGAACGAATAGGGCTCGGCGTTGAGCACGATGTTGATATCGCCCTGGCGCATCAGGCTGACCGCCTTCGAGCGGTGTTTTCCGGCGCGGGCGAAGCCCAGGCGTTCCAGCCAGCCGGTCAGTTTGGCCGCGCAGGGTTCGTCGACGGCGAACTCGAGGAATTCGACCCCTTCGTAACGGCTGGCTTGCGCAGGCTCGAACAGCGTATCGAGCCGTGCGGTATCGGCGGGCCCCTTTTCCAGCACCTGGCGAGTCTTCTCTTCGAGGTAGAGCAGCGAACGCAAGCCATCGGCAGCGTTGCTGCGCGGCGGCGCGGCGCGGAACCCGTCGTTGAAGATCTCCAGAGACAGGGGCCCGGTGTAGCCAGTGCGCATGATGGGCGCGAGGAAGTTCGGCAGGTCGAACTCGCCCTGCCCTGGGAAGCAG
Source organism: Pseudomonas sp. SA195 (assembly GCF_054131565.1). NCBI lineage: Bacteria > Pseudomonadati > Pseudomonadota > Gammaproteobacteria > Pseudomonadales > Pseudomonadaceae > Pseudomonas > Pseudomonas sp. SA195. The sequence goes on from NZ_CP096392.1 coordinate 2,980,688, forward strand.
CGGAAGTGGCGGCTCCATTCCAACACGTCCATCGCCAGGACCGGCGCGTCGGCCATCTGCACGAAGAAGATCTTTTCCGCCGGGATGTCGGCGATGGCGCTGGGATCGCCCTTGAGCGACAGGGTGTGGAAGCTGTCGAGAATGGCACCGAGCGCGCGATGATCGACCTGGCGTACCAGGTTCCAAACCTGCTGGTAAGTGTTGACGTGACGGCCCCAAGCCAACGCCTCGTAGCCGATCCGCAATTGCCGTGCACCGGCCCGCTCGGCGAGCAGCGCCAGGTCGTCGGCCAGGATGCGCTCATCGCCCAACGCGTCGGGCTGGACGTTACTGCACACCAGCACCAGATCCGTGCCCAGCTCTTGCATCAGGTCGAACTTGCGCTCGGCGCGGTCGACGTTGCGTTGCAGGCGCTCGCGCGGGCAGCCTTCAAAATCCCGGAACGGCTGGAACAGGGTGATTTCGATGCCCAGGTCCTGACACAGGCGGCGGATGTCCCGCGGGCTGCCCGAGTAATAGAGCAGGTCGTTCTCGAAGATCTCGACGCCGTCGAAACCGGCCGCGGCGATGGCTTCGAGCTTTTCGGGGAGTGTGCCACTCAACGAGACGGTAGCGATCGAACGGTGCATGCGCTTGGCTCCTGGTCGATGGCGAGGCAGGCGCCGTCTAGCGGTCGCCTCGTCCATAGGGCGCCGGGCCGTGCCCGACTGTGCCTCCGATCTTCGCGCGCACACGCTGCCCAGGCAAACCAAATGTACTAACCGGTGAGTTTTATCGTTCGATAATCGAACGCTGTTTTTGTAATTCGCGGGAACGCGGTGTGCGCGCATTTCGGTGTAGTTCTCGGGCAGCGCATACATTGGTTGGCGTAAAAGCGTCGCTCACCGAGCGCTACGCGCCGCGGCCCGCAAACCCCGGAGTAGCTGCGCCTTGTCCAATATGTTCGAACCGGTTAGTTTTCGTTCGGTAATCGGCCAAACCAAATTGCGCCACGCTCACGCTGCTCGCACTATGCGTCCAAACACGACGGCGGCCACGACCGCTTGCTACCAATAATAAGAGTGCCTTGCCCATGAACAGCCCCGCATCGTTCGGCCAGCTCACGAGCCAGCCGCATCACCAAGCCCCGGCTCCAGGCTCGGCACGCAGCTCCGTCAGTCCGGCCGCAGCGCCGACCCGCTACGCTTGCAGCTCCCCTACTGCCCAAAGCCCGGGCGAATCGACGACGGAGCACGCTATGAAAGCACCTAAAACCCGCCTGGTCGGCGAACTCGCCTTCGGCCTGCTGTTGCTGGCGCTGAGCCTCGTCATTGCCTATCTGGCCTACGGCATATCCGGTTTCTCATCGCTCAATTCCGCAGGGGCCTTCCCGCTGGGCATCAGCTTCGTCATGGTCGCCTCGGCGCTCTGGTGCCTGGGCGAGTCGCTGCTCAGCAAGCCGGCCACCGTCAAAGGCATGGCCGCGCTGAAGCAGTTCTGCCGCGAGCATCTGCCGGTCCGGGTGGTGGTGTTTCTAGGGATGGCGGTCGCCTACCTGATGCTGATGGACTGGGTCAGCTTCTACGTCGCAACCTTCGTCTTCACCACCGCCTGCATCGTCTATCTGCGCAGAGGCGGCGTGTTGCTGGCGCTGGGCGTCAGCACGCTTGCCCTAGCCGTCATTTACCTGCTGTTCACACTCGTGTTCAGCGTCTACCTGCCCTGAGGCCGATGTCATGAGCGAAGCCCTCACCTACTTCACCATGGCCTGGTTCGATCCCGGCCTGCTGATGCTCACCGCGCTCGGCACCTTCGCCGGTATCTACATCGGCGCAATTCCCGGCCTTTCGGTGACGATGGCGGTGTCGATCCTGGTCTCCTTCACCTTCGGCTGGGAGGTCAACCAGGCGCTGTCGCTGATCGTCGGCATCTTCATCGGCGGTGTGTATGGCGGCTCGCGCAGCGCCATCCTGCTGAACATTCCGGGCGCACCTTCTTCAGTCGCGACGGCCTTCGATGGCTACCCACTGGCAAAGCGTGGCGAGGCCGGCCAGGCCATTGGTTTGAGCACCGTGATGTCAGTGATTGGCGGGCTTGTCGGCACGCTGCTGCTGGCCACCGCCGCTCCGCTGATCGGCGAACTTGCCCTCAAGTTCGCGCCGCGAGATTACTTCCTGATTGCCGGCATCGGCTTGCTGCTGGTCGGCAGCCTCGCCAAAGGCTCGCTGGCCAAGGGCATTTTCGCCGCGGCCTTGGGTGCCATCATCGGCATGGTCGGCATGGACCCGGTCACCGCGGAAGGTCGTTTTACCCTGGGCCGTATCGAGCTGATGGGCGGCATCCATTACGTTGTGGTGATGATTGGCCTGTTCGGCGTCGCCGAAGCCTTCTCCATGATGCACAACCTGGACACGGCGCCCGTGCGGCAGAAGGTCGACAAGATCGTCCCTTCGCTGGCGATGGTGCTGAAGTTTCTGCCACTGTCGATCCGGACCTCGATCATCGGCGTGGTGGTTGGTGTGCTGCCCGGCGTTGGCGGTGACATCGCCGCCCTGATGGCCTATGACCACGCCAAACGCAGCGTCAAGAAGCCCACCCGCCCCTTCGGCGAAGGTGCCTACGAGGGCCTGGTGGCGCCGGAAACCGCCAACAGCGCGGCCGTCGGCGGTGCTTATGTGCCGATGCTGACCCTCGGCATGCCCGGCGACGCCGTCACCGCGGTGATCATCGGCGCGCTGGTGATCCATGGCCTTAACCCCGGCCCCATGCTGATGGTCGAGAACCCGCATATCTTCTGGTTCACCGTGGGCAACCTGGCGCTGGCCAACATCTTCCTGCTGATCTTCGGCCTGGCCGGCATCAAGCTGTTTGCCAAGATGGTGGAGATTCCAAAGCCCGTGTTGGTCCCGTTGATTCTGGTGCTGTGCACGGTCGGCACCTACTCGATCAACAGCAGCATGACCGAGGTGTACTGGATGCTCGGCTTCGGCCTGCTCGGCTACTTCCTCAAGACCTTTGGCTTCCAGATGGGTCCGGTAATCCTCGGCGTGATCCTCGGCCCGCTCATGGACACCTCGTATCGCCAGGCAATGTCCTCGGTCGGTGACAACCCCGTCGCGTTCCTCAGCGAGCTGGTGACCAACCCACTGTCGCTGATCCTAACCGCCGGCCTGGTGCTGATCCTGCTCGGCAATACACCCCTGATGGGCCTGCTCAAGCGCCGCAAGGCTGCTGCGCCGGTCTGAAACCACCCTGCTAGAACAACAACAATGGAGTCACTGCAATGCTTAGGAAACTGATCGCAACTGCAACACTGACCGCAGCCGCCGCTGCGCTCTCCCTGCCCACGTTCGCGGCTTATCCGGAGCGCAACATCCAGGGCGTGGTGCCCTGGGGTGCGGGCGGCGCCACCGACATCGTCATGCGCAGCCTGACGCCGTACGTTGAAAAAGAACTGGGCGGCAAGTTCATCATCAACAACCGCACCGGCGGGACCGGGGTGATCGGCAGCAATTCTGTACTGCAGGCGCGCCCGGATGGCTACACCGTGCTGATGGCCGCCGAGAATGCCCAGCTGTACCCCTTGCTCGGCCTGGCGGAATTCGACTACGACGCCTTCGAGACAATCAACATCATCGGCCAGAACATCGCTGTCATCGCAGCGCCGGCCGACAGCCCCTACAACTCCATGGCCGACGTGCTCGCCGCTGCCAAAGCCGACCCGAACACCCTGCGCATGGGCGTGACCGGCGCTGGCGGCCTGCCGGGGTCCGTCCACGCGATGATCGAGGCGGTCGGCGATCTGCCGGTTCGCGAAGTGACCTTCGCCGGCGACGGCCCGGGTATCACGGCGATGTTGGGCGGGCACATCGACTTCATGCCGCTCAGCCTGATCGCGGCGCGCGAGATGATCACCTCCGGCAAGATCAAGGGTCTGGCCGTGGTCGCTACCGAGCCACTGCCGCAACTGCCTGGCGTCGAGCCGATCACCAAGGCGCTGCCAAAGATGGAGAGCTACCTGCCCTGGGGCCCGTTCTGGGGGATCTGGGTCCGCAAGGAGACGCCTGACGACGTCAAGCAGAAGCTCAGCGATGCCTTTGCCAAGGCCGTCGGGAGCGAGGAGTTTCAGAGCTTCCTGAAGAACCTGGGCGCACAGCCGCTGAACCTCAAGGGCGACGAGGCCAAGCAGTTCCTCGATCGCTGGCAGTCGGTCACCACTTGGTCGCTGTATGAAGCCGGCGCCAGCAAGGTCTCCCCGGAAACGCTCGATATTCCCAAACCCTGACCGCACCGCTTCACCCAAAGAGCCCGGCGCCTCACGCCGGGCTTTTTCGTTCCGCCCCGATTTAGCGCTCGTTCATCGCCCCTCGTCCGCTGCTACGCCCCGCCGCTCCGCCTGGAAAAAAACCCGCCGGGAGGATGTCGCCATCCTTGCCGATCCGCAGGCTTTCGCTCACGCCATTCGCCTACCAACGGCGAGCTGGCGACACGCTGGCAGTACCTGACAACAACAAAAAAGGACTATCGCGATGAACCCGCAAGCCTCCATGCGCCTATTTCGACCCACCCTGCTCTGCGCCGCCTTGCTGGCGGCCATGCCCTCACATGCCGTGGATTTCCATGGCTACCTGCGCTCGGGCGTCGGTACCACGGCCGGTGGCGGCGACCAGGCCTGTTTCCAGGTGCCGGGCGCGCCGGCCAAGTATCGGCTCGGTAATGAATGCGAGACCTACGCCGAGATCGGTCTGGGCCAGGAGCTGTACAACGAGGGCGGAAAGCGCTTTTACGTTGACAGCATGATTGCCTACCGCTCTGACCAGGGTAACGACTGGGAAGCCAGCGGCACCGACACAGACGCCGGCGCCAACAATCCCTTCGACGAAGCGGGCACCACCTCGATCCGCCAATTCCATGTGCTTGGTGAGAACGTCATCGACGCCCTGCCCGGCGCGACGCTCTGGGCCGGCAAGCGCTACTACCGGCGCAACGACGTACACATCAACGACTACTACTACTGGGACGTATCCGGCCCCGGCGCTGGCATCGAGGACATTGACCTCGGCTTCGGCAAGGCGCACATCGCCTGGATGCGCAACACCGATGGCGACTGGACCTACCAGGGCAGCGGCACCGGAACCAATATCGCCAACGACACCGTGGATCTGCGCCTGTCCGACGTGGCCTTCAACCCGGGCGGCAAGCTGGAGTTCGGCTATGACTACGGCAAGGCCAACCTCACCGACGAGCAAGAGCGCGACCCGGGCTACACCGATCAGAAGGGCCACCTGGTCACCGTGCAGCACGAGCAGAGTGGTTGGTTCGGCGGCTATAACAAGCTGGCGGTGCAATACGGCACCGACGGCATCATCGGCAGCAGCGGGCGCAACAGCACCGGCAACAGTGACGGCACCATGTTGCGGGTGGTCAATAGCGGCGTGGTCGCGGTCACCGATGACATCGAGATGATGTACGCGCAGATCTACGAGGACCGCGACCTGGACAACGACGCCGGGCAGACATGGCTCTCCTTTGGTGTGCGTCCCGTCTACAAGTGGAGCGACGTAATGAGCACGGCCTTGGAGTTCGGCTACGACCGTATCGACCCGCAGGCTGACGGCGAACGCACGCGTGACCTGAAGAAGATCACCCTGGCTCAACAGTGGTCGGCCGGGCGCAGCTTCTGGGCACGGCCGCAGATTCGTGCCTTCGCCACCTACGCCATGTGGGACGGCGACCGCTACAACGCCGCCAGTGAGTCCATCGATGCCGGTGACGACGACGGCCTGACCTTCGGCGTGCAGGTCGAGGCCTGGTGGCAGTGACCGATGGCGCCCACTCCCGGGCGTCTGATTGAGTGCTCCTTCCGCCGCTCCAGCGGACTTGGCCTCGGTCGGCAGGGCTGCAGCGCAGCGCGTCGCAGCTCCCGGCAGAGGCCCTTTTTGATTGAGGTGTCCCATGCACGCTTACCGAATCGCCGCCTGGCTGATCGGCCTCGGCCTACTGGCCGGTTGCGCCAGCGATCCCCTGCGCCGGGTCGATGCGCTGACCCAAAGCTCCGCCCCACTCGACATGCCCATCGACCACGCCCATGCCGCGCTCGATGCCGCACCGGTGTGCTGCACCAGCCTGCGCGAGTTGCCGTACCAGCCCGTGGCGTTGGATTTCGCTGGCGACGTCCCCATCGATACCGGCGCGCCCGCCTTTGCTTTCGACACGGGCAAGAGCTTCCTGCGGGCGTTCCAGCTGCCAGCGGGCGACCGATCGTTCGAGCTGCGCCTGTACAGCCAGGCCGGCGCAACCGTGCTCGCGCCACGGGCGATGCTGCTCGACAGCCGCTTTCGCATCACCCGCTTGCTCGATGCTGACGACTTTACTTACGCGCCAGCCAGCGGTTTCAAGGGCGACAGCCTGGACACACGCCTGCGCATTGATCGCCGCTACCCGGACAACCCGGCCAGCGAACGTTACCTTGTGCTCTATACCGACAACGAGCAGATGCGCGGCCAGACGTCGATGCAGCACCCGGCCAAGGCCTACGCCCGTGCGCTGGGCAACCAGCCGCCGAACATCGCCGACCCGGTAGCTCAGCATGCGCCGGTCGGGATGGTGCGCATGGTGTTGGTCGCCGACCGCGACGCCGCCAAGGCGGCCGGCCATTACGTGCCGCCATACAGCACGGGTCGCGAGATGGGGGTGGAAGTGGCCAGCGAACCACGGCCGGACGTGTTGCCCGAAACGCGCGCGTACTATCGCCAGGGCATCGACGCCGCGCTGGCCAGCCGTGATATCGAGCGCGCCCTGCGTCTGGCCGACGAAGCCGTGCGAACTGGCGACCCGAGTGCCCGGGCCTATCTGCTCGAACGCATCGAGATCAAATGAGCGCCGCTAGCGCCCGTCCCCACGAAGCCTGCCGACTTCGCCCTGAAGCCGCTGACGGCTGGCCTCGGCGGCGGGGATGGGCGAGCTGGCGATGAGTTCGACGCGGGACCAGATGCGGCGAAAAAAGCCCTTGTGCGGGGCACGGCTGAAGAAACTGCCCCACAGGCCGCGCAGCGCCATCGGCACCACCGGCACTGGATCGCGTTTCAGGATGCGTTCGACGCCAGCCTTGAATTCGTTGATTTCGCCGTCGGCGGTCAGCTTGCCCTCGGGAAAGATGCACACCACCTCGCCGTTCTGCAGGTAATGGCTGATGCGCTCGAATGCGCGCTCGAAGGTCGCCTCGTCCTCGTGGCGCGCGGCGATCGGTACAGCGCCGGCCGTACGGAAGATGAAGTTCAGCACCGGCAGGTTGAAGATCTTGTAGTACATGACGAAACGCACTGGCCGCCGCACCGCGCCCGCGATCAGCAGTGCATCGACGAAGGACACATGGTTGCAGACCAGCACGGCGGGACCTTCCTCGGGAATCGCATCGAGCCCCTGCTGGCGCACCCGATACATCGAATGCCCGAGCAGCCAGACCAGAAAGCGCATGCTGAACTCGGGCACGATGCTGAAGATGTAGGCGCTGACCGCCACGTTCATCAGCGAGGCCACGAGGAACAGCTGCGGTATCGACAGCCCGGCCACGCTCAGCAGCAAGATGGCGATCAGCGCCGAGCCCACCATGAACAAGGCGTTGAGAATGTTGTTCGCCGCCACCACCCGCGCGCGCTCGTGCTCGGCGGTGCGCGACTGGATCAGCGCGTACAGCGGCACGATGTAAAGCCCGCCGAACATGCCGAGGCCCAACACCGACAGCAGTATCCACCAGGCCTGGCCGATGGCGAGCAGGCCGAGCCAGTCATACGGCGCGTCGGGGACGGGAAAGCCCCCCGAATGCCACCACAGCAACAGGCCGAACAGGGTCAGTCCAAAGGAGCCGAACGGCACCAGGCCGATCTCGACCTTATGCCCCGAGAGCCGTTCGCAGAGCAGCGAGCCGAGGGCGATGCCCACCGAGAACACCGTCAGGATCAGTGTCACCACCGTCTCGTCGCCGTGAAGCAGCACTTTCGAATAGGCCGGAATCTGCGTCAGGTAGGTCGCACCGAGAAACCAGAACCAGGAATTGCCGACCAGCGAGCGCGACACCGAAAGGCGTTGGCCCAACCCCAAGCGCATGATGGCGCCCGTCTGGCGAAACAGGTTCCAGTCCAGCCGCAGCGTTGGCAGCGACGCCCCGGTAGCCGGCACGCCGCGGCTGGCCAGATAGCCCAGCACCGCCACCAGCACCACGCCGGTCGCGACGAGCTCGGCATAGGCCTCGCTGGCCATCATCACGCCAGCGGTGATGGTGCCGGCGAGGATGGCAAGGAAGGTGCCCATTTCCACCAGCGCATTGCCGCCGACCAACTCGTGGTCTTCGAGCAGCTTGGGCAGGACCGAGTACTTCACCGGCCCAAACAGCGCCGATTGCGTACCCATGCAAAACAGCACCGCAAGCAGCAGCGGCAGGTTCCCTAATAGCATCCCTGCCCCACCGGCCAGCATGATGACGATCTCACCCGCCTTGATCGCCCGGATCAGACGCTCCTTGGCGAACTTCTCACCGAGCTGCCCACCCAGCGCCGAGAACAGGAAGAACGGCAGGATGAACAACAAGGCGCAGAGGTTGATCAGCAGGCTGGAATCGGCACTCGAACCGATGCGGTAGAGAATCGCCAGGATCAACGCCTGTTTGAACAGGTTGTCGTTGAACGCACCCGACAGCTGGGTAAGAAAGAACGGTAGAAACCGCCGCTTGCCGAACAAGGTGAACTGCGAGTGGGGAGTGTTCATCGATCCGGTTCCATGGAAAAGAAGGTGTGGTTGCGTCGCGCGAGGCTATCGGTGGCGCGTTACAGCGGCAGCTGCCCAAACGCCCAGCGCAGCAGGAAAAAGCCCAACAAGCCGCCGGCGATGGTGGCGAGCAGGTTGCGAGTCAGCGCGGCGATGGCGATCGACAGCACCCCGGCCAGCAGGTAGGCGTTTCGCCAGTCCAATGCCCACTCACCCTCGGGCATCAGCATGCCGGGCACGACGATGGCAGTCAGCACGGCCACCGGTACGTAATGCAAGCCTTGCTCGATCAGCCGCGGGAAGCGCAGGTTCGGCCAGGCGAAAAAGCTGTAGCGGGTGGCGAAGGTGATCGCCAGCATGCCAAGGATCAGCAACCAGGTCTGCATCAGCACGCCTCCCCGACTACACGCTGCTCTTCGCGGCGCTCCAGCCAGACGCCGACGACGATGCCCGCCAGCGCCGCGGCGACAAGTCCGAGCTTGTAGGGCAGCGACCATGTCATCAGCGCGACGGCTGCGGCAACCAGTGCCGAGACCACCTGCGGACGGGTCCGCATCATCGGCACGGCGATGCCGATAAAGGTCGCGATCATGGCGAAGTCCAGGCCCCAGCTCGCCACGTTCGGCACCGCCTGGCCAAAGGCGATGCCCGCCAGCGTTGCCAGTTGCCAGCTCAGGTACATGGTCAGCGCGGCACCGAAGAAGAACCAGTGTTTGTCGGGAGAACTGTCGTCTCGCGCATAGCGATGCTGGATCACGGCGAAGGCCTCGTCGGTGAGCCAGAAGGCCAGCGGCACCCGCCAGCGGCTCGGCAGATGGCGCACAAAGGGTTGCATCGAGGCGCTGTAGAGCGCGTGGCGAAGGTTGACGATAAAGGTAGTCAGCAGTACCACTGCGGCACCGACCCCACCGCTGATCAGCGTGACGGCAATGAATTGCGCCGACCCGGCGAACACCAGCGCGGACATGCCCATCGCCTGCCAGCCGGACAATCCGGCGCCGACCGCCAGGGTGCCGAAGATAATGCCGAAGGGCACCGCACCGACGATCAGCGGCAAGATATCGCGGCAACCGTGCATGAACTCCTGCGAGCGGGACATCGAGGCTCCTTGGGCTTTGCTGCGCAGCGAAACCGTCGCGCGCGGATGGCGCCGGCGCAAGCGGAATGCGTGGAAAAAGAGCGTCAGACATTACCTCAATCCGGGGTGTACGGGCGATGCCCGGACGTGCGCCCGATCGCGGATCGCATCAGGCGATGGTGCCGGCCTCCAGCGCAGCCTTGATGGCCGGCCAGTCGCGGTCCGTGATGCTGTAGAGCACGGTATCGTCCAAGCGCCCATCAGCGAGCCGGCGGTGGTTGCGCAACAGCCCTTCTCGCTGCGCACCGAGCTTTTCGATCGCGCATTGCGAGCGCAGGTTGCTGCTGGCGGTCTTGAGCTGCAGACGCACCAGCTGCCAATCCTCGAAGGCGTGCTTGAGCAGAAGAAACTTGATCGAGGCGTTGAGGCCGCTGCCGTGCTCGGCCTTGTCCAGCCAGGTCCACCCCAGTTCGGCAGACGGTAGCTCAGGGTGGAAGTCGGCAAAGCGCGTAGTGCCGACGATGCGATCGGCAACCCTTAGCGTGAACACTACGGCGCGATCCTCACGCTGCTCGGCCAGCGCGGTGCGATACCAATCCGGCCGCAACGGGCCGTTCAGGTAGATGAGTTCGTCGCGATTCCGGTCGGCCAGTTCGACCAGGCTCGGAATGTCGGCCTCCATGAGCGGGTCCAGACGCAAGGCTCCTCGCTGCAGGGCGACCGGGCGCGGCGTGAACATCGTTTCTCTCCAGGCAACAAGGTGGGTATGGCTGTTGTGATCGCCGGTGTCGGCCGAAAGTGCCCACCGCGGCGTGCCGTCGATCCGCCGCCGGGCGGCCCGAGCTGACCAGCGAGCGCAGCCAGCGCTGCCCATGGCGAGTCGGAGCGGTCTACGGCGGCACTTTCGCCCAGCAGGGCCGCGACGACCAGCCTCATGCGACGATGGTCGCAGCCCCGACACGGCGGGCCGTTTTGCTGCGAAACTCCGCGCAGTCATCTACTAATTACGGCAGCGCCCAGTGCCGGACCCTTCGTAGCCGCGCCACGCCCAACTCTCACGACCGTGCCCTGGCACCGGCTGCCTGCGTCAGCCATGCAGGCCGGCTCGATGGGCGGCTCGCGTTCGAAGGCCCGGCTCTGTCGCTCCTTTGTTTCTGTCGTTGGAGTTCGCATGTCGTTGTCCGGCGGGCTGATCGCATTCGTCGCCCTCACTTACATGGCCGTCCTGTTCGCCATCGCCTTCTATGGCGATCGCCAGCGCAGCGAATTGTCGCCGCGCATGCGCGCATGGGTCTACAGCCTGTCGCTGGCGGTCTACTGCACCAGCTGGACTTTCTTTGGCGCGGTAGGTCAGGCCGCGGAGCAGCTATGGTCGTTTTTGCCCATCTACCTCGGGCCTATCCTGCTGATGCTGCTGGCGCCGCAGGTCATCCAAAAGATGATCATGATCAGCAAGCAGGAGAACATCACCTCCATCGCCGACTTCATCGCCGCCCGTTATGGCAAATCACAGTTGCTTGCGGTGGTGGTGACACTGATCTGCCTGGTCGGCGTGCTGCCCTACATCGCCCTGCAGCTCAAGGGCATCGTGCTGGGCGTCAACCTGCTGATCGGCAATCACAGCGAAGCCGCCGCCGGGTCCGGGGCACAGGACACGGCGCTGATCGTCTCCATGGTGCTGGCGCTGTTCACCGTGCTGTTCGGCACTCGCAACCTGGACGTGACCGAGCATCACCGCGGCATGGTGCTGGCCATTGCCTTCGAGTCCCTGGTCAAGCTGTTCGCCTTTCTCGCGGTCGGTGCCTTCGTCACGTTCGGCCTTTATGACGGCTTCGGCGACCTGTTCAATCGCGCCCACGATTCCTCGGAGCTGGCCTCGTTCTGGGAGGAGACGGTCAATTGGCCGGCCATGTTGGTACAGACGACCGTTGCGCTGATGGCGATCGTCTGCCTGCCGAGACAGTTCCACGTCACCGTGGTGGAGAACATCGAGCCGCGCGACTTCCGCCTGGCGCGCTGGGTCTTTCCGCTCTATCTGGTGCTGGCCGCCGTGTTCGTCATCCCGATCGCACTGGCCGGTCAGATGCTGCTGCCCAGCGGCATCAGCCCTGACTCGTTCGTGATCAGCCTGCCACTCGCCGAGTCGCACCCGGCGCTGGCGATGCTCGCGTTCATCGGCGGCGCCTCGGCGGCGACCGGCATGGTCATCGTCGCTAGCGTCGCACTCTCGACCATGGTGTCGAACGACATGCTGTTGCCCTGGCTGCTGCGCCGCAAGGAAGCCGAGCAGCCATTCGAGGTGTTTCGCCACTGGATGCTGTCGGTACGCCGGATCAGCATTGTCGCGATCCTGCTGCTGGCGTACGTCAGCTATCGCCTGCTCGGCTCCAGTGCGAGCCTGGCGACCATCGGCCAGATCGCATTTGCCGCCCTTACTCAGCTGGCCCCGGCGATGGTCGGCGCGCTGTACTGGAAGCAGGCCAATCGCCGAGGCGTATTTGCTGGCCTGACCGCCGGCGCGCTGATCTGGATGTACACCTTGATACTTCCGCTGCTCGGCTGGCCGCTGGAGATGTTTCCAGGGCTGCAGTGGATGTACACCGCCGACCTGCCCTTCAACACCAGCGCCCTAACGCTCGGCGTCACCCTCTCGTTGGTGGGCAACGCGACGCTGTTCTTCTGGGTTTCGATCCTGTCGCAGACGCGCGTCGCGGAGCACTGGCAGGCCAGCCGCTTCATTGGCCAGGAAATCCATTCAACCGCAGGTAACCGTCGCCTGCTTGCGGTGCAAGTCGAGGACCTGCTGTCGCTGGCCTCTCGCTTCGTTGGCGCCGAGCGCGCCGAGTTGAGTTTTCAGCGCTTCGCCCGTCGTCACGGTCACGACTACTCGCCCAAGCAGCAGGCCGATGGCCAGTGGATCGCCCATACCGAGCGCCTGCTCGCCGGCGTGCTCGGGGCCTCGTCCACTCGTGCGGTCGTCAAGGCGGCGCTGGAAGGCCGCGACATGCAGGTTGACGACGTAGTGCGCATCGTCGGCGAAGCCTCGGAGGTGCTCCAGTTCAACCGGGCGCTGTTGCAAGGCGCCATCGAGAACATTACCCAGGGCATCAGCGTGGTCGATCAGTCCCTGCGCCTGGTGGCCTGGAATCACCGTTACCTGGAAATGTTCGAGTACCCCGAGGGGTTGGTCTACATTGGTCGCCCCATCGCCGACATCATCCGCTACAACGCTGAACGCGGCCTCTGCGGCCCGGGCAACGCCGACACCCACGTCGCCAAGCGCCTGTACTGGATGCGTCAGGGCCGTGCACACACGTCCGAGAGGACCTTCCCCAACGGCCGAGTGGTCGAGCTGATCGGCAACCCGATGCCAGGCGGCGGTTTCGTCATGAGTTTCAGTGACATCACCGCCTACCGCGAAGCCGAGCGGGCGTTGAAAGACGCCAACGAAAGCCTGGAACAGCGTGTCAGCGAGCGCACCCAGGAGCTGTCCGAACTGAACAAGGCACTGAGTGCGGCCAAGAGTACCGCCGAGGCAGCCAACCAGTCGAAGACGCGCTTTCTCGCTGCGGTCAGCCATGACCTGATGCAGCCGCTCAACGCCGCACGTCTGTTCTCTGCCGCGCTGTCGCACCAGCACGATGCGCTGCCGCGCGAAGCGCAGGACCTGGTCCGCCATCTGGACAGCTCGCTGCGTTCGGCCGAGGACTTGATCTCTGACCTGCTGGACATCTCAAGACTGGAAAATGGCCGCATCACACCGGAGCGCAACCCCTTCCCTCTGTCGAACCTGTTCGACACCCTGACCACCGAATTCACCGTGCTGGCCGCCGAACAGGGCGTGCAGTTCCGTGTGCACGGCAGCCGGCTGCGGGTCGACAGCGACATCCGCCTGCTGCGCCGTGTGCTGCAGAACTTCCTCACCAACGCCTTCCGCTACGCCAAGGGCCGAGTGGTACTTGGTGTCAGGCGCCAGGGTGATTCGCTGCGCCTGGAAGTCTGGGATCGAGGCCCGGGCATTGCCGAGGACAAACTGCGTGTCATCTTCGAGGAGTTCAAGCGCCTGGACAGCCACCAGACGCGCGCCGAGAAAGGGCTCGGCCTGGGCCTGGCGATCGCCGACGGCTTCTGCCAGGTGCTCAGCCATCCACTGGCGGTGCGCTCCTGGCCGGGTAAGGGCAGCGTGTTCAGCGTGACCGTACCCGTCGCTCAGCAGCTGGTCCGCCCCGTCGCCAAGAACGGTGGCCAGGACACGCAACCTACGGCGCTTACGGGTGTGCAGGTGCTGTGCATCGACAACGAGGACAGCATCCTGGTCGGCATGAACAGCCTGCTCTCGCGCTGGGGATGCCAGGTCTGGACGGCGAGTAACCGCGCCGAATGCGAGGCGCTGCTGCGCGAGGATGTGCGGCCGCAACTGGTGCTGGTCGATTATCACCTCGACCATGGCGAGACCGGTTCCGACCTCATGGCCTGGTTGCGCACGCGCTTGGGTGAACCCATCCCGGGCGTGGTGATCAGCGCTGATGGCCGGCCAGAGCTGATTGCCGCGATCCACGCCACCGGGCTGGATTTCCTCGCCAAGCCGGTCAAGCCCGCGGCGCTGCGCGCGCTGATGAGTCGCCACGTTCCGCTGCACTGAGCCGGGTGCGCTTGCTCCAGCGCAAGCCGCCGCCTCAGCGCACCGGCTAGACTGATGCCATCACGGTAAACCGGCGGCCTCTCTGATGACCCTAGACACCCTGCTCGACCTCGCCACGGCCCTGGGTGTCGGCTTGCTGATCGGCACCGAGCGCAGTTGGAGCAGCCGTGAGAGCCGCGATGAAGAACTGGCCGGGCTTCGCACCTTCGGCCTCGCCGGGCTGTTCGGTGGGCTCGCGGTGCTGGCGGCGGGCGCGTTCGGCGAATGGGCCTGGATCGCACTCTTTCTCGCCCTGGCGCTGTTGGTGGTGGCCGGTTATCTGGTCGAGTCCCGCTATAGCGCTGACCACGGCATGACCACCGAAGTCGCGCTGCTGCTGACCTTCCTGCTCGGCAGCCTGGCGATGACCGAAAGCCGCCTCTTGGCCGCTGCCGTGGCTATCGTCGTCGCCCTTCTGCTCAGCCTCAAGGCACGCCTGCATGGCGCGCTGAACCGCCTTAATGAGAATGAGCTGAGCGGCGCGCTGAAATTGCTCTTCATCTCCGTGGTGCTACTGCCGGCACTGCCAGACCAGGGCTACGGCCCCTGGCAGGCGTTCAATCCGTACACCACCTGGTGGATGGTGGTGCTGATCGCCGGGATTGGTTTTGCCGCCTATGTCGCCATCCGCCTGCTCGGTACGCGCCATGGGCTGATGGTCACTGCGTTGCTGGGCGGTATCGTGTCCTCCACGGCGATGACCATCACCCTTGCCCGCCTGGATGCGGACCGGCTGCGCCCGGCGCTGGCGGCCGGCCTGTTGGCGACGTCCGCGCTGATGTTTCCCAGGGTGCTGCTGGAAGTCGGGGTGATCAACCCGGCGCTGCTACCGCAGCTGCTGGCGCCCATGGCCACCGCCGGCGCGATTTACGCCCTCGGCGCGCTCTTTCACTACCTGCGTGCGGCCCAGCAACCGGAAAGCCCTGCAGAACCGCCGCTGAAGAACCCCTTCGAGCTTGGGCCAGCGCTGCGCTTCGCCGGCCTGCTGGTCTTGATCCTTCTGCTCGTCGAGGGCGCCCAGCATTGGCTGGGCGATGCGGGTGTCTATCTGGTATCGCTGCTGTCGGGCCTGACCGACGTGGATGCGATCACGCTGTCGCTCTCCAACAGTGCGCGCGCCGACCTCAGCGAGGGGGTTGCAGTGCGCGGCATCTTCCTGGCGGCGCTGAGCAACAGCCTTGTCAAGGCCGGATTGGTGCTGTTCATCGGCGGGCCGGCGCTGGCAGTGCGTACGCTGCCGTTCATGCTGGGCGGCCTGCTTGCGGGGCTCACGGTGCTCTGGTTAGCCTGATTTCGGCGGATCAAAGCTCTTCGCTGGTTTCGACCGGCGTATCCGCGCCCGCGCGCTCGAGCCAGTCGGCGGGCAGGCGCTTGCTGGCTCGAGCGCCGAGCAGCTTCAACTGCTCGGTACGGCCGACCAGGTTGCCGCGCCCATCGGTGAGCTTGTTACGCGCGCCGACGAACGCCTTGTCCAACTGCTGCAGGCGGCTGCCGATCTCGTCGAGGTCGGCAATGAAGGCGACAAATTTGTCATAGAGCGCACCGGCCCGCTCGGCGATCTCCCGTGCATTCTGGCTTTGCCGCTCCTGCCGCCAAAGGCTGTCGATCACGCGCAGCGTTGCCAGCAACGTGGTCGGGCTGACGATCACGATATGCCGTGCGTAGGCCTCCTGGAACAGCTCAGGATCGGCCTGCAGCGCGGCGGCGAAGGCTGCCTCTATGGGCACGAAGAGCAACACGAAATCCAGGCTCTGCAGCCCTTCTAGACGTTGGTAGTCCTTGATCGACAAGCCCTTCAGGTGATTGCGCAGCGACAACACGTGCTGTTTGAGTGCGAGCGCGCGGTCGCCCTCGGCCTCGGCACAGGTCAGGGCCTGATAGGCGGTGAGGCTGACTTTGGCGTCGACCACCACCTGCTTGTCGCCCGGCAGCTGAATCAGCACGTCTGGCTGGAAACGCTCGCCATCGGCGCTGCGCAGGCTCACTTGGGTGTGGTATTCGCGGCCTTTCTCAAGCCCGGCATGTTCGAGCACGCGTTCGAGGATCAGCTCGCCCCAGTTGCCCTGCGTCTTCTGCCCCTGAAGGGCTCGGGTAAGGTTGGTCGCCTCATCGCCCAGGCGCTGGTTGAGCTGCTGCAGCCGCTCCAGCTCACGGGCCAGGGAAAAGCGCTCGCGGGCCTCGTGCTGGTAGCTTTCCTCGACGCGCTTCTCGAAGTGCTGGATGCGCTCCTTCAGCGGATCGAGCAACTGCCCGAGGCGTGCCTGGCTGGCTTCGGCGAAACGCTGCTCGCGCTCCTCGAAGATCTTGCCGGCGAGTTCTGCAAACTGGGCCCGCAGCTCGTCGCGCGCACCCTGGAGGTCTTCCAGGCGTTGTTCGTGGGTCTTCTGTTGCTCGCTGAGCTCGGCTTTGAGGGCGGCGTGAGAGGCGCTGAGTGCGCGCAGCTCAGCCTGCTGCGCGTCGCGCTCGGCTTGAAGGTCGTCGAGGGTTTCCCGGGCTTCCATTCGCTGCGCCTGCAACCACTCGGTTTCCCGGCGCAGCACTGCCACTTCGGCCTGGAGCGCAGCGCGTGCGGCCTGCAGATCGGCCTGTTCTAGGCGGCTCGATTCGAGCTGAGCACTAAGCCCCTCCTGGGCCATCGCCGCCTGGCTCAGGCGTTCGTCGAGAAGCGACAGCTGCGCCTGCCGCTCGGCCAGGCGCCGTTGCAGCGTGAATGCCACGGCGGCCAGCGCCAGGCAAAGGCCACCGAGCCCGGTCAACAGATAAAGAGGATCGAGGGGCATGGGCTACTCCGGCTGAATTGCCGCGCAGTATAGCCACCGCGCCCCGCGTGGTCAGGCGGCGCTGCCGCCCTGGCGCTTGCCGGGCAGACGCTGAAGCATACGCGACGCCTCGGTCGATCCCTGGGCCGCGGCCTGCTCGAGCCAATGGCGGGCCTTGGCGAGTTCGCGGTGTTGGGGCTGGCAGTACAGCTGCCCGAGCTCAAGTTGGGCCTGGCGATCACCCGCACGGGCCGCCTGGCGCAGCAGCTCGAAGCCGATACGGCGGTCACGCTGGCTGTCGCAATCGTGGCAGAGCAGCCGTCCCAAGCGGCTCTGCGCTTCCACTACGCCTTCCAGCGCCGGCTGCTTGAGCATCCGGCCGGCAATGCGTTTAACACTTTTGGTCTGTCCCAAGTGCTGGCTGTTGAGCAGCCACAATGCCATGCGCATCGGCAGGCGTGTCGTGCTGGAGGTGCTGTCGACCGGAGTCGAAGCGAGAGGACGGGTTCTCATGATCACCGAAAGCTTCGGGGGAACAAGGGCGCGCACTCTACTCTTTTTTTTTCAGAGTTAAAGACTTGCAAAATCTGGCGAAACGCGATCTCTGTCACAGGTTATTTAATCCACAGAAGCTGTGGATAACTCAGTGGACAAGCGGATGACAACCTCGCCGAACGCCGATGATTCGGGGGCTTCGGTTAAACTGGCGATTTTTTCACCATCGAAAAATATCTTTATTTTTCATATACTTAAATATCGATCTATACCGCTTGTACATTGAACGCCCTTTGTCATAAGCGCTTGACAAGGGCTGCGCCCGAATGTGCACAAGTTTGGCGCAACTGCCCTGCAACAGCCGTAACAAGCGGGTTTCGGGCGATTTTTCAGGCATCAGCGGGAACCTTTCTGAACGCAGCCGGTCGTCGACTCGCATCGCCATGGTGCACTTCGCCAACGACGCCAAGCCCCTTATGCTGGGCGACCGATTTCACGGAGCGACCCGATGTCCCGGCTAAGGCGCAACCTGCTATTCAGCGCATTCGGTGTGGCCTTGGCGCTTGTGCTTGCTGCGCTCTATGCACAGCATCGCTGGGCTGCATTCCAGCGGGCCGAGCACATCGAGACGCTGGAACTGGATGGCTTGCGTCTTTCGACGAACGGTATCGCCCTGCGACAACTTGTCCTGGTCCAGGCGCGCCCCGACGGCGCCCGTCTGCAGCTAGAACTGGATGATGTGCGGGTAGGCCTCGCAGCGCAGTGGCGACCGCTCCCACTTCAGTCTTTGGTCATCGCATCCGCGCGCATCGCCTGGCAACCTCCCACGCAGCCACCCGAGACCGCCGACCCACCCGCGCTACCCGAACCGGACGCCTGGCGACGCATGGTGGCCTGGATTCCGCGTGAGGGCCGCATCGACCGGCTACAGGTCGAGCTGCCCTGCCCAAGTGGCAGATGCCAGGAGCATGGTCGGCTCGACTGGCAACATGCTGGCAGCGACGGACTACCGGCATCCCTGCAGCTCGTGCTCGAACGCGGCGATAACCAGCTTGGCCTCGTCGCCCAGGCCCGGGCCGATGCATCAGCCCCATCCCACGACACCCTGCTCGATCTCGAACTGCAATTCGACGGGCAACCCCGCCTGACGATGCAGAATCGCTTCGAGCCGCAGTCCGGCAAAACGCGCTGGCTCGGCTCGCTGAGCCTGACCGAGCTACCCGAGGCGCCCTGGCTGCTGACCTGGCTCGGCGACTGGTTACCCGAGCCGCCGCCCCCACTGCCCACGCTGCCGGAACAGATGCGTGTCGGTGCCGGCTGGGACGTCGTGCTCGACCACGACACCCTGCTTCAGGACAGGACGGCCGTGAACGGCAACCTTCGGCTGTCGGCGAACCTCCCAACCCCGTGGCCGGTGCTTGGCCTCGGGCAGGTTCAAGGCCAACTGGACCTCAGCGCAACGGCTGCCGATGGCACCTGGTTACCGCTTGATCTCGCCGCCGACCTCTCGCTGCGGCCGGATGCCGCGCACACCGCCATATTGCCGCCGGCGCTGCGCCCGGCGGCGCTCAGCCTGAAGATCACCCCGGCGTCACCGAACGCAGCAGCCGCCCTCCCTCTCGACCTGCAGCTGGCCGCCAGCGGGCCGGCGCCGTTCTCGCTCGATGGCCGCGTTACCTTGCAGACGGCGGCACCCTATACCGCCTCGTTCGACGCCCTGCGCCTGGTCTTGCGCAGCCCCTCGGTGCAAGGGCCGGATATCGACCTCAACGCCGTTGCCGCAGATCTGAGACTCGGCGGCAGCCTGACTCCGGAAACCGCGGCGATCCAGCTCGGCAAGGGATCGCGCGTGACGGTGGGCAACCTGCGAGCGGCCAGTGCCGAGCTCAGCGCCAGCGCCGTTGCGCTCGACCTCGCCGGAACAACGTTTGACGCCACTTTCGCGGGCGGCGCGGCGTCGCCATTCAGCCTGACCGGCAAGCCCGCCATTACCCTGAGCGAGCTGAAGCACCCCAACTTGCGCACACAGGGTTGGCGATGGAATGGCACGCTCGAAGGCAACAACAACCGCATCGCGCTCGCTGGCCCCCTTGCCAACGACGCCGGGCTTACCTTGCCGCTGACCCTGACGCACGACCTCGCTGCGGGGGCGACGCAACTGGACGCGCGCCTGCCCGAACTGTTCTTGCGCGCCGGCAATCCGCTGTCGACAACGCTAGCCGACTGGCCATCCGTACTGACCCTTGGCACAGGCCGCCTGCAAGGCCAGGTGACGCTGCAAACAGCGCCCGGCCGCACGCCAGCCGCCACGGCCACGTTTAGCGCGAAAGGCGTCGGCGGCATCTATGACCGAACCGAGCTCAGCGGGCTGGATGCCCAGGCGACGCTGACGCTCAGCAACGACGTGCTGCGCGTCGACCTGCCCGAACTGACATTGCGCGAAGCCAACCCAGGCTTCACCTTCGGCCCATTGCGCCTCGATGGCAGCTTCAGCGGCCCGCTCGAAAACCTTGCCCAAGGCCGCGTGAGCTGGCGTCTCGCCGAACTCATGCTGCTGGGTGGCCGGCTCTGGCTGGAGCCGGGCGTAGCGGATCTCGCTGCTGCGACGCAGCGGATCGATGCGCACCTACGTGGGCTGCAACTCCCTGCGCTGCTCGAGGCTTATCCAGCAGAAGGCCTGACAGGCACCGGCGTGATCGACGGCGAGCTGCAACTCCAGCGCAGCGACGCGGGCATCAGCATCGAACAGGGCTCGCTGAACGCGCGGGAACCGGGCGGCGCGCTGCAGTTCCGCTCGGCGAAAATCCAGGCACTCGGCCAATCGAACCCGGCGATGCGGCTGGTGACCGAGGCGCTCGACGACTTTCACTACGACCTGCTCACCGGCGACGTGCATTACGCAGCTAGCGGCGCGCTGACCCTGGGGCTCAAGCTGCATGGTCGAAACCCTGCGCTCGAGGGCGGCCGGCCGATCAACTTCTCGATCAACCTGGAAGAAGACATCCCCGCCCTGCTGACCAGCCTGCAACTGTCCGACCGTGTCAGCGAGACCATCCAGCGGCGTGTGCAGGAGCGGCTCGGCCAGGAGCGTAAATGAGCACCGCAAGGCATTTCGGATGCCGCGGCATTCGAAGCGGTGGTTTTTCGCCAGCCTCTTGAGGCAAGGTAGCGCGTAACCGAACAGGAGAACCCGCCATGCGGTTGCGTCACTCGATCAGCCTTCTGGCCCTGGCCCTGCTGGCCAGCGCCTGTACTCCACGTGTGGAGCTGGCCGTGCCCAACGAGCCAATCAACATCAACCTCAACGTTAAGATCGAGCACGAGATCTACATCAAGGTCGACAAGCAGCTCGATTCGATCATCAACGAAGACAGCGGTCTCTTCTGAGGACTCCCATGAAAAGCTACCTGAAACTCGGCACTCTGCTCATGGCGCTGTGCATGGCGCTGCCGGCCGCGGCCATGTCCCTCAACGAAGCGATGGCCGCGCTGGGCCAGGCCAAGGCCAGCGGGCAGCTCGGCGAAAAGCCGGACGGTTACCTGGGCGTGGTCCAGGGCAGCGGCGAGGCCGCGGAAATCGCCAGCCAGATCAACCAGGCGCGCCGCGCTGAATACCATCGTTTGGCACAGAAGAACGGCATCAGCGTCAGCGACGTCGAAGCCATCGCCGGCAAAAAGGCCATCGAGAAGACGCCTTCCGGCCAGCTTATCCAGCTCAACGGCAGCTGGGTTCGCAAATAAATCCCGACCGGGACGGCCCTGCCCGAGCCGTCCCGAATCCCTCTAGGGCTTCATCTCCTCGCGTACCGCCTTCACCTCCTCCGCCGAAACCGGCTCGGCTGCGTTGCCCCAGCTGTTGCGCACAAAGGTCAGCACGTCGGCAACATACTCATCGGACATGTTCCACGCGAAGGACGGCATCGCCGGGGCGGTTGGCGCCGCATCGGTGCCCACCGCCCGGCTGCCAGCCAGCACGACGCGAATCAGCGAGGTGGCATCGCGGCTGTTGACCAAAGGCGCGCCGGCGAGCTTCGGAAACAGATGCGTGATGCCCTCGCCGTCCGGCGTGTGGCAGGCCGAGCACTGGTCCTCGTAGATAAGCGCGCCGGTGCGCAGACGCTCGTCGCTTTCGTCCAACGGTTCAGGTGCCTGCTGCTCCGGGTCGCCGAGGCTTTTCAGGTAGACGGCGACAGCCGCGAGGTCGGCGTCTTTCCAGTGCTGAGTCGAATGCTCGACCGCCTCGGCCATGGGCCCGGAGGCCATGTCGAAGCGGTTGGCGCCGGTTTTCAGGTAACGGACGATTTCATCCTCGCTCCAGCGCCCAAGGCCCGCATGCGCATTGCCAGTGATGTCCGGCGCCATCCAGCCTTGCAAGGCGCTGCCGGTTAGAAACTCGCCATCCTAGTCGCCGCCGATCAGGTTCTTCGGTGAATGGCAGCTGCCACAGTGGCCGAGCCCCTGGACCAGATAAGCGCCGCGGTTCCAGTGATTGCCCGCCCCGCCGACGCCGTTGCCCGGGTGGAACGAGCCCCACTCGCGCATGGGCAGCGCCGTCTGCGATGGGTTGTTGCGCACCGTCACGGCGTTCTGCATCGGCCGTAACATCAACTCCTGGCGGCGCAGGTAGCGCAGCTCGTCGGTCACCGAGGCGATGTTGAAGTCACGTGCGGTGTCGCGCCACGGGCCGCGTTCGAGGCCGATGACCTCGAGGCCTTCGTCGGCCAATTCGTTGGCGATGATCGACCCGGCCCAGCCCAGCCCGATGACCACGACGTCAGTAGCAGGAAGCTTCTTGGTCATTTCGACGCCCTCGCTTTCCAGGACTCGCCGCCAATGATCGACAGGGGCACCAGATCCAGCTTCTGGTTGTGCAATTCGATGTAGGGGCGATAGTCGTAGCGCGCGCCGGGAAAGCCGATCATCTTCCAGGACACCATGTCGCGGTTGCCGCCGTAGATGGGACCGCCGAAAAAACCCTCCATGGTGTTGCCCAACACCTGCTCGAAAAACAGCTTCGAGTCCATGCCATCTAGGTCGACACTCCCCTTCTCCAGTTCATCCAACAAGGCGTCCTGCTGTTCCGCGCTGAGGCCGCTAAAGGACTGGCTATGGCGCTCCTGGCAGAGTTTCTCCAGCCCGGCGAGGCCACGACGCACACGGTCGCGCGGGGTGAGCGGCGACTGGTCGCCCTGCTCCGGCGTGCCCTCGCGAAACGGCCCCTGCATGTACAGGCGGCTGGCATCGCCGTAGTTGCTGGCCAGCTGACGATCCATGAACACCACGCAACCGGCCTCGCTGCCGCTGACGCTGAGGTCGTCGGCGGGGATCAGGCGGTCGACGATTGCCGTCACCTCGCGCACCTCAGCGTCACTAAAAAAGCGCCACCCGGGTGAGTCGTAGTGCATCGGGCCGTTGTGGTCGAAGGGCTGCCAGGGCGGAATTCCGGTTAGTGTCGCGGCCTTGGCGGAGGCCGCAGCCCCAACGGCCAGGCCGGTCATGGACGAGAAGATCAGTTGGCGGCGGGTCAGGCCGGGGCGGATGTCGCCACTCATGCGGACTCCCTTGAGGTAGGGTGCAGACCGAACTGGCCATGCACTCAGCCCCGGCGATATAAGTGGCAGATGGGTTAGAAATGCCCGTTGACTTCACCAGGGTATTCAAGGGACCGCCCGACGAAACATTTTGTTTCATCGGTTTGGGGTCGCGGCACGCTCTAGTCTGCGGTTCCTGCCGTTAGAACCAGGTTGAAACCGTTAGCGAGCCGAATTGATCGTGCTCATCCTGGCCGCGAAATTCTCGCGTGCGCCACACGCTGGCGAACGCCAGCTGCCAGCTGTTCCACGTCAGTGCGATGCCGGCCTTCGCATCACCCACCCACTCATTTGGATCTACCGAATGGCTGCTTTTGAAGGTGTTGCCCTCCAGGAGCATGTTCTGCGCCATGTAACGCCCTTCTACATCGGCGAACAGGCTCCAGGCGAAACCGCCACCCTGATCGAAAAACAGGCTTCCGCTTTGCGCGGGCGCAACAGCCGGGATGCTGAAGCTGCGTGCGAGGCGCTGGCCGACGCGCACGCCGAAACCCGCTGATCCGTAAGTGTAGAGGTTGCCCAGGGCAAAGCCGGCGCTAGGGCCGTACTCGAATTCCAGCCCAGCGAGGCGCTGCTGCAGCCACCAGCGGTGCTGGTAGGCCAGATTGACGAAGGGCTCGTTGCGCAGCTGGTTGTCCCAGCCGCGCGGCTCGTCGCTGTCCGTTATCTCATGCACGCGCCGTTGAAATTTTTCGCCGCCGGCGGCCGGCCCTACGATGCCGATATCGAGGTGCAGGCCGCTGGTGTCGCGCCAGCCATCGTGTCGGTCATCCGAGAAGATCGACATGCCCGCGAAGAGCAGCGCGGCGTAGGGCCGGTCGTCCTCGATCAGTTCGGCGCGGCGGATGTTATCCGGCGTGTAGAGCTGGTGGCCGAGGCGATAGGCCATGTTGTCCACTTCATCGGCTTCCCAACCAGGCATGGCCTCGGCGAACCGCCGCGACCAATGATCGGCGTCGGGCTTGAACGAGCGCATCAGTTCGAAGCCATTGGTGTAGTGACCATCGCTGCCTGACGAAATGATGTCGTTCTCGATCTTCAGCGAATACAGATCGGCCTGGCTCGCCAGAGGCAAGCAGGAAAGAGCGACCGCCAGCGTCAGTCGAGTGTGCCGTTGCGATATGGACATGGCCCTGCTCCTTGGTTACATGCAAAGAAGTATGTATCAGGAGGTTAGAGCGGCCGCCAAGACGAAACGTTCACGACGGATCGGAGCAGGAGCCCGTCAGTTCCCGCTCCTTCGGCGAGGCTAAGCGTTAGCTGCCGATAACGCCCCCGTCATTTTTTGTGATGAGCACGGTGGAAGAGCGTGGGCGCGTCTTGCCGTCGCTGGCCGGGAAGCTCAACTCCGGATGCTGGACGTTGATCCACATGGCGCGGTAGTCCGGACTCCAAGTGATGCCGGTGATCTCGCACCCGCGCGGGCCGACCAGGAAGCGCCGGACCTCACGCGTCCGCGGATCGGCGCACAGTAGCTGGTTGGTGCCCATGGCCTGCATCGCAGGCTCGTTGTCGCCGTAGTCGGTCTCGATCCACAGCCGGCCTGCCCCGTCGAACGCCAAGCCGTCGGGCGAGGAAAAGATATCGCCATTGATGGTGCCAGTGAGGTTGGGTGGTACCGGTTGGCCGTTGGCACCCTTGGCACCCGGTTGTTCGCCCGCGAGCAGAAAGACTTCCCAGGTAAAGGCGGTAGCGGTCGGATCAGCGTCTTCCTCGTTCCAGCGCAGGATTTGCCCGTGCAGGTTGTTCGGCCGCGGGTTGGCCTTGTCGGTCGGCCACTTCGCGCCGCGGCCATCATTGTTGGTGAGGGTCACGTAGACCTCGCGGCTGCGCGGATGCACTGCAACCCACTCGGGGCGATCCATCGGCGTCGCGCCTGCCCGGTCCGCAGCGGCGCGTGCGTTGAGCAATACCTCGGCCTGATCGGCGAAACCGTTCTCCACCGTGAGCCCGTTCTGGCCATGGACCAGTGCCAGCCACTCGCCGCTGCCGTCGGCATTGAAACGCGCCACATAGAGCGTGCCGCTATCGAGCAGCTGGCGGTTGGCCTCATCAGCGCCCGGCACGTAGCGGCCGGCGGGGACGAACTTGTAGACGTACTCGCCCTTTGTGTCGTCGCCCGAGTAGAACGCCATGCGGCCGTCCTCGCCCAGCGAAAGCACCGAGCATTCGCGGCAGTAGCGGCCGAAGGCGGTGCGCTTGACCGGCTTGCTCTGCGGGTCGAACGGATCGACTTCGACCACCCAACCGAAGCGATTCGGTTCGTTCACGTAGCCGCCGTGGGGTTGCGACGGATCCGGTGTGGCGTTGAAGCGCGGGTCGGCGGTTTCCCAACCGTAGAGCTTGCTCAGGCCTTCGCCAGCGATGCCGTAGCGCTTGTGCGATACACGCTTGGCCAGATCAGCTGAGTCGTGGTTGACGAAGTAGTTGTGCCAGTTCTCTTCACACATCAGGTAAGTGCCCCAGGGCGTGAAGCCGCTCGAGCAGTTGTTGACCGTACCGATGATCTCTTGCCCGCTCGGGTCGGCAACGGTCTTCAGCGCCTCGTGGCCGGCCAGCGGCCCCCCTACC
The DNA here is from genome assembly GCF_054131565.1 of Pseudomonas sp. SA195. Taxonomy (NCBI): domain Bacteria; kingdom Pseudomonadati; phylum Pseudomonadota; class Gammaproteobacteria; order Pseudomonadales; family Pseudomonadaceae; genus Pseudomonas; species Pseudomonas sp. SA195. Next base: position 3,006,604 of record NZ_CP096392.1, read on the forward strand.
GCCATGGGCGTCATCGCCGAGAGGCGACGGTTGTAGCGTGACGGCATGACCCGCTGCCACTGCCCCTCGGCGTCCTTCTTCACCTCGATGATGCTCAGGCCGTGGGCCGCCTGCTCCTTGCGTACCTCGTCCAGCGGGCGCTTGCCGTCGACGAAGGTCATGCCGTTGGGGTGCAGCGGCGGATTGACGTATTCGTGGTTCATCACCAGCAAACCATGGCTGTCAGGCGCATCGGGGAACGGGAAGAAGTGCATGCCGTCGTGGTTGTCACCCGCCTGCTTGAGCTGGGCCTGCCAGTCGTCGCTGGCATCCGGGTTCCACGCTGGCGCGTCGGCCAGCACGGCATCACCCCAGGAAAAGAAGGTGCGCGCGCTGTAGCCGGGTGCGACCTGCACGCGGTCGAATGTCGGGTCGAGCTGGGTGGGAATCCCGCTGAAGCCGATCAGCGAATCGGACTGCCCGGCGCTACGGCAGGCACTCAGCGCGCCACCTAGAAAGCCCAGCGCGGCGAGGCCCATGCCGCCCCTGAGCAGGTTGCGCCGGCCCTGATCGACCAGCTGCCCGAGCGAGGGATTGTCGCTGGGGTTGATGGCCTGATCGTCGAGGGCGGAAAGGTTGGCGTGGAAACTCTGAAAATCCTGTTTCATTCACTGGCTCGTCTGGCAAATGGGTCTGCTGCGCATCACTGGATGCGGTAATGAAAGGTGTTCTTTACTTCGGGAACGGCCACGGCGCGGCCGTCGACGATCCGCGGCTGATAGCGAAAGCTTTTCGCAGCCGTCAGCGAGGGCCGGATGAACAGCGGGTGGCAATCCTCTAGGGCCTTCGGGTTCTCGATCCGCCCCTGCGGGTTGACCGAGTAACTCACCGTGCAGCTGCCTTCAATGCCCTTGTCTAGCGCACGCTGCGGATAGTCCGGCGCGTCCTTGGCGATCGGCAGGTACTGGCGGCTGGCAGCCGGGGCGGCCTCGGCCTGTCGCGCGCGTTCGGCGGCGGCAGCTGCTTCGGCCCGAGCCGCCTGTTCGCGCTGCTGCGCCTCGCGCGCCAGCTGCTCGCGACGCTCGGCTTCGAGCCGTTCCTGCCGCTCACGCTGGCGTTGTTGCGCGTGCTGCTCGTCGCGTAGACGTTGCTGCTCCCGGCGCGCCGCCTCTTCCTGCTTTTTCTGCTCGGTTCGCTTGTACGCCAGCTCGGCCTGTTCGAGCCGATGCTGTTCGATTCGCGGATCCACCTGCGGTTCCTCCAGCACCGGCTCGATGGCTGCCTCGACCGGCTCGGGCACCGGCTCCGGTTCGACGGGCGCCTCGAGTGTCGGCTGCGGCGTGGGCAGGCTTATCAGCTGCGTCTTGATCACCTGGGTCGGGCTGGGTGACGTCAGCTCGGGCGTCCAGCCGTGCAGCAGCAGGCCGATCACCACGGCATGCAGCGCGAAGGTCGCTACCGCCGCGCCGGCATGGCTGCGCCATTGTGGTCGAACCTCGGGCAGGCTGTTGGGCAGGGGCATGCTCAAGCTGCTCATGGTGCGGGCTGCCCGGCCGGCGCCTCGGTGATCAGGCCGAGATTGACCACGCCGCCACGTTGCAGCTCGGCGATGCCGGCCACCACGCGGCCGTAGTCCGCCGCCTCATCGGCGCGCACATAAACCTGGGTGTCGCCGCGCTCGGCGATGATCGCCGCGACCTTCTCGCGCATCTCCTCGAGGTCGATGGCGCTGTCGGTCTGGTCCTCGGCGTTCAGCTCGCTGCCCAAGTTCCAGTAGAAGCCGCCATCGGCCTTGACCGAGAGCGTGAGGATCTGCCACTCGTTCTCGGTGGGCATCGCCTCGGCGGCGACCTTGGGCAGCTCGATCTTCACGCCCTGCACCAGCATCGGCGCGGTGACCATGAAGATCACCAGCAGCACCAGCATCACGTCGATGTAGGGCACCACGTTCATTTCGGCCTTGGGGCTATGTTTGCGCTGCGGTTTGACCAGCATGGCGAGGCTCCCTTCAGGCGGCTGCGGCGATACTGGGCGAGCTGGCATGCAGCCGGCGATGCAGCCGCGCCTGCAGTTCGTTGGCGAAGCTGTAGTAACGCGCGCTGAGCGTCTGGCCGCGGGCCGAGAAGCGGTTGTAGGCCATCACCGCCGGGATCGCGGCGAATAGGCCGATGGCCGTGGCGATCAATGCTTCGGCGATGCCCGGCGCGACGGTGGACAGCGTCGCCTGCTGCACCATGGACAGCCCGAGGAAGGAGTTCATGATCCCCCAGACGGTGCCGAACAGGCCGATGTAGGGGCTGACCGAACCGACGGTGGCGAGGAACTGCAGGCCGCTTTCCAGCCGTTCTTCCTGCTCGGCGATGGCCACATAGAGGCTGCGTTCCACTCCATCGATCACCGCATCGGGAGCGATGCCGGGCTGACGCTGCAGCTGACTGAACTCCTGATAGCCGGCGAGAAAGATGCGCTGCAACGCCGCTTCACGGGGGAGCGACTGCTCGTTGCCCTCGCGATAGAGCTGGGTCAGTTCGCCGCCGCTACGAAAGCGCTGCAGGAAGCTTTTCAGCAGCCGTTCGCTGCGGCGCAGCGCGGCGCCGCGTTGGATGATCAGGTACCAGCTGGCGACGGACGCCAACACCAGGGTCGCCATCACCAGCTGCACCACCAGGCTGGCTTCGCTGATCAGGCCCAAGACCGACATGTGTTCGCTTTGCATCTGTATTCCTCCGGCCGTCCCATGCAACGGCGCTCATTGGATTGCATTGGGGTTACGTTTCAATGACAGCGCGGCGTAACCCGACAGGTTCACGCCAGGGTCAGTCCAGCCCCAGCGCTTCGGCGATCGCCGTCCACGGCACGTACTTGTAGTTCTGGGCGCCCTCGGGCATGCGCTTGCGGCCGTCTTGCACCACCAGCATGCCGCGACTCCAGATGCCGCCGAGGTTGGCCGAGGTGACTTCCAGGCCATCGGTTTCCGAGGCGCCGTCGATGCCCCGCTCGGCATTCAGGCCGACGCGGAAGGCGCCGCGCACGGCATAGGGCGCGTGCGCATCGAGCACCAGGTAGCTGTCGTTACCCTGGCTGGACACCACCAGGTAATCACCGGCCGTACCGCTGTAGATGGCCATGCCCTCCACGTCGGCGTGCAGCGGACCGCCCACGTCGATGACCTTTTCCAGCGCCGCCGCGTCGCGGCGCAGATCCAGCGTCCACACCGCGGCGTCTTCCTCGCCCACGAACAGGCGCTGGTTGCGGTCATCGGCGACGCAGCCTTCGGGCTGGCTGCTCAGCTTGAATTCGCGCACCTGCTCGCCGCGCGGCGAACTGCTCGAACCGTCGAGGCGGTACTGCCGGAAGGTGCCGTCCTTGTCGTTGGCAATGGCATGGATCGCGCCCTGAGGATCCTTGAACAGGCACAGGCCGTAGATCTCACGGAACGGTGTGTCGATCTCTCCGATGCCGCTGACCTGGCCGCTGCGCGGCTCGATGGCGAATAGGTGCAGGCTGTTGTGATCGCGATTGCTCGCCACGGCCAGGTCGACCCGCTTGCCACCTAGGGCAAAGCCGGTGCGCACATCGACGTTGTTCAGCCGGCCCACCGGCAGGTACTGCAGCTGCTTGCCCGACAGGTCGTAAACCGCCAGCCCGCCTTTCTTGTCGGTTCCGAGCACACGACTGCTGGACGGGTCCGCCGCGTTGACCCAGATCGCCGGATCATCCGCCGCATCGCCCAGGTGCGGCACCGGATCGGTCTGCACCATCGCCGGCAGCATCGGAATCACCGGCGTAGCGGCCGGCGCTTCTGGCTGCCAGTCTAGGCGCGCAAGATGCGCCCCGCGTTCGTCGGTCAGCAGCAGGTCGAGCCCCTGCCCGCCCAGTCGCGCGCTGATCTGTTCCGGCTCGTCGAACCCCTCCAGCGGAATCACCGCATGATTGCGCCAGGCATCGCCGTCACGCCCGTACAGGTGCAATGCGCCCGCCTCCGGGTCCAGCGCCAACATGCCGCCCGGCACCAGCGCCATGCCGGCAGCGGCTTCGGCGATGCCGCCGAACGGCTGCACGATGTCCACGGGTTGGCGCAGCAACGGGGCTTCGGCATCGGCGGCATAACGCCAGAAGCCGACTTTTTCCTCGTTCACCACCAACTCGCCGGTCCGATCGTCCACCTGGCAGTAGCTGCTTTCCGGTGGCAGGCTCAGGCCCCGTACGCGCTTTGGCGTCGCCAGTAACCGCTGCCCCGCGGCTACCAGCCACTGCTCGCCGATGCCTTCCTCACCGACCAGGAACAGGTAGCCGTTGCGCCCGGCGTCGCGGTACAGGCACAGCCCTTCGATGGCGAAGCGGGTCTTCGGCACGTATAGCGACTGGCTCCACTGGTGCTGGCGATCGAGCCCGAGCAGCACGGCCTGCTGACGCTTGCGATCGAGGGTGGCGACCAGCAGGCCGTCCTTGCCGACACGGTGATCCAGCCCCTCGAAGCGGCCTTCGACGCCACTGAGTCGCGCACCCCGCGCGTCCAGCAACTCCACGCCGCGCGAATCCGGGCGAACCAGCAGCTGCGAAGCGCCGGGCCAGAACTTATCGGTACCGATCAGCTGCGCGCTTTCAGCCTTCAAGGGTGCGGAGCTCGCTGTGCTCAGGTGCAGTGCGGCCTGGTTGGCAGCTGGCTGTCCGGCTCCAGACTGACAGGCCGCCAGCGCAACGCAAAGGCTCAGCCAGAGGGGTTTAAAAGAAGTTACGTCCATGGTTTTTCCATTCAGCAGCCGCTGACCGGCACCGGTCCGAAGGGGAACGGAACGGCGTCGGGGCGGCGAAAAAGTGTCGGTAAGGGTCGGAATCAGAAGTGCGTCAAGGTCAGACCGAGCTTGTAGGTCGGGCCGTATTCCTCGTACTGGGCGTTGTAATGGCTGCGCCCGGTGTAGACGAAGTAAGACTCGTCGGTGAGGTTCAGCGCCTCGACCGTCAGCTGCAGGTTCGGCGTGATGAAGTAGCCGGCCTTGAAGTCGAGAAACAGCTGCTCGTCGGCGTAGAGGTCGTGGGCCTCGTCGTCGATGCCGGCCACTTCCGCCAGGTATTCGGACTTGTAGTTGGCTGCCAGCCGCATGTTGAAGACGTCGTTTTCCCAGCCGACCATCAGGTTGCCGACGGTGTCGGAGTGGTTCGGCAGGTCGATGCTGCGACGGCTGCCCTGCCCTTCGATCTCGGCGTCGGACTTGCTGAAGGTGGCGTTGGCACCGAGCAATACGCCGTTCCAGGGCGCCGGTAGCCAGTCGAGCTTCTGCGAGTAGGACAGCTCGACACCGTAGAGCTTGGCACTGCTGCCGTTCTCGAAGCTCAGCGCCTCGTCGAAGGCCGCCCAGTCGCCCGTACCGGCGAGGTCGGTGTTGTAGATGAAGTTGTCGATGTCCTTGTAGAACAGGTAGGCCGACACGGCGCCTGCGCGGCCCATGTAATGCTCGATGCCAAGGTCATAGTTCATCGATTCCAGCGGCTTGAGGTCCGGGTTGCCGAACTCCGCATCCTCGCCATCGATGACGAAGCCGGGCGCCAGCTGCTCGAAAGTCGGGCGCACCACAGTGTTGGTCCAGGCCGCGCGAACGAAGGTATCAGGCGTCAGCTCATAACGCGCATGCAAACCCGGCAGCCAGTGATCGTAACGGTTGTCGCTGGATACGGCTTCGAACTCCCCGTCGCGCAGGCCGGTGCCCTTGGCGCTGAACTCGGTGCCTTCGTAACGCAGGCCGGCGATGAAACGCCACTTGTCCAGGTCCAGGGTGTTCATGAAGTAAGCGGCATTGATGTCCTCGCTCATGTCGAAATCGCCGATGCGCGACTCCTCCTCATCGTAAAACGCGCTCGGATCCAGCCCGCCGATCAGCCCTTCCAGCGCGCCGGCGCTGATGCCCGAGCCAAAGCGGCCCAGGGCGTAGTCGACGTTGCCGGCCTGAAAGTCGGCCAGGGTCAGGTCGTCGAAATCGTCATAGGCCCAGATATCGACGTCGTTGGTCTTGTCGCGCCGGCTGAGCTTGCCGCCGAACTTGAACTGCGCGGCATAGCCCTGGATGTCGTAGTCGCGGGCAAGATCCAGGCGGATGTTCTTTTCCTTGTCGCGTGCGTCGCTCTCTTCCCACTCCACCTCGTCCAGCTCGAAGCTGGACGGGTCGTAGAAGGACGGGTCGACGACCAACCGCGGCTTGCCCGTGCTGTAGAAACCGACCTCGGAAAAGTCGCCTTCGAAGGTCGCGCCAGAAATGCCGCCCGGGTTGCGCTCGCGCGCCTGGCTGTAGCCGACCTGACCGCTGAGGGTCCACAGGCCCATCATGCGTTCACCACCGAACACGTAGGACTGGATGGTCTGGGTTTCCTCGCGGGACTTGAGCTCGCGCCAGCCTTCGGCATCGCCCAGCTCGCCGGCCAGCTGCGCATCGGCGAACTCGACGCCAGCGGCGTTGCGGGTCTCGGTGTCCTTGAAGCGGCTGTAGAGCGTGCGTAGGTAGTAGCTGCTGAAATCGTCGGGCCGATAGTCGAAGTTCAGGCCGAGGCCCGCGCGCTCGCGGGTGATCTCGTAGTCACGCTGCTCGAATTCCTCCAGCCGCGCGCCGTCTTCGAAATCCCAGACGCCACCGGTTTCCACGTTGTCGGAGCCGAAGTCGCGCTCCTGCCAGCTCAGCGCAGCGGCGACACCGAAGTTGTCGACGCCATCGCCCAGGCTGAAGCGATTGCTGAAGGCGCCGGAGAATTTCGGGCTGGTCTTGCCGACGTTCTCGTCGTAGCTGCCTTCGGTGCTGAGGCTGTAGAACAGCCCGTCATGGTCGAACGCCGACAGGCTTTCCACCTCGATGGTGCCGCCGAGGGAGTTGGCGTCCATGTCCGGGGTCAGCGTCTTGACCACCGAGAGCGACTGCACCAGCTCCGAGGGCAGCACGTCCAGCGCCACGGCGCGACGGCCGCTTTCCGGCGAGGGCACCAGGGTGCCGTTGATGGTGACGCTGTTCAGGTCCGGCGCAATGCCGCGCACGCTGACGAAGCGGCCTTCACCCTGGTCGCGCTCGACCGAAAGGCCAGGGATGCGCTGCAAGGCTTCGGCGGCGTTGTCGTCGGGCAACTGACCGATGCCGTCGGCGTGGACCACGCTCTTCACGCTGTCGGAGTTGCGTTGTTCCTTCAATGCTTCGTCGATGCTGACGGCCTGGCCGATCACTTCGACGTGTTCCATGACAAGCGGCTCCTCGGCCCAGGCCGAACCGGCGCTGACGGCCAGGGCCAGCAGGCTGATGCGGAACCCTGCATGGCGGATGCCGCTGCGGTGTGTGCTCATGAACAATCCCCCGAACGCTGATTACCGGGTCCATCCCGGAACTGGAGCGGACGGTAGGGTTGGGATATGGCGGTTCTGTGACAGCGGGTGGTGCTGGGGCGCCAGCGGGGGCTTATTGGGGGAGTTTTGGGGAGGAGTTGAGCTGATATGACCTGGGAGGTGCTCTTTCGAATGGGTAGCAGGTCGGGGCCGCGGCTGGTATCGGTGCGTGCTGATACGCTGGTTTCGCCCTGCTGGGCGAGTCCCTTTTGGCAGTTGCCCCAAAAGGAACCAAAAGGTCTTGCCCCTGCATCCGGCCCTGCGCTTCGCTTCGGGTTCGTTCGCTCCATCGTTGCTTCAGGGGTCGGCTTACAAGGGCCATCCATGGCCCTTTAAGCCTCTCGCCGCATCCATGCGGCTCAACCCCTTACGCAACGATTCCGCTCACCCTTCTGATGGGGCCTTCGGTGTCGTCTGTTGGTCTGGAGAGATCATTATTGGGTGGGTTTCACAACGTAGGATGGGCGAAGCCCATCCTACGAGACGCGGGTTGCTTTGCTTCTTTACTGACAAGCGAACCATCAGACACAGCCGGACGCCCCATCAGGAGGCCGAATGGAATCGCTGCATAGAGGGGCGAGCGGCATGGATGCCGCGAGAGCCGTGAAGGGCCATGGATGGCCCTTGCGCGGCGACCCTCGGAGCAGCGATGGAATGAGGGAAGTCGAGCGAAGCGAGACCCGGATGCAGGGGCAAGCGTTTTTGCTTACTTTTTCCGCGTCTGGAAAAAGTGAGTCGCCCAGCAGGGCGAAACCGATGCTTCAACCAACTCCCAAACAGGCCTTACAACCAAAACGATCCAGCTCCTCAATTAGCCCCCCCCCAAAAAAAACCTGAGCCAATTCAACCCCCACCCCATTCATCCCACTGTCACATTCATCTGTTTCCGTGCCCTCACGCACTGGCGCGCACCTCGCCACGGAGACCCGATGAAATCCCTGCTCAAGCTCCACACACTCACCCTGCTCGGCCTCGCCTTCGCCGCTAACTTCGGCCTGCAGGTCTACCTGGCCACCGGCCAAATCAAGACCTTGGCCGAGATCAACTGGATGGACGTCGCCGGCGAAGGCGGCTCGGCGGTGCTCGCGCTGGTCTGGCTGATCCTCTTGCTGCATAGCCGCCCGGCTGGCCGCGTCACTCGGCTACTAACGCTTGGGCTGGCGTTCGTATTCTTCTCATGGTGGATGGACACGCTGGACGAATTCATTCATCTGCCAGAAAACGTCGTGTGGGATAACTGGTTGGAAACCGCACCAATGCCTATCGGCCTGGTTCTGCTGACGTTCGGCATCTTCCACCTCAATCAAGAACAGCGCGCCATTGCTCGGCAAATGAGCAAGCGAGAGAAGCTGTTTCGTGAACATCGACTATTCGACAAGCTGACGCCCTTGGGCGCAGCGGAATACCTGCGTCAGCAGCTCCAACATGCACTTGCCGAAGCGGCCGAACAGGCTCAGCCACTGTCGCTGGTCGTCGTGGATCTGGATGACTTCAGCGCCATCAACCAGCGTTACGGCCAGGCGGAGGGCGACGCGGTATTGCAGGCCGTGGCGCATCTGCTGCTGCTCAACCTGCGCCGTCAGGACCTGCTCTGCCGCCTGGCCGGGGACCGCTTCGTAGCGGTGCTGCCGAACACCGGGCAAGCCCAGGCGCAGCTGATCGCCAGGGAGCTCGAGCAGGCCGTCGCCAGCCTTGCCCATCGCACTGAACAGCACGGCGAGCGCTTGCATCTTCACGCCACTGCCGCCGCGGTCATGGCTATCGGCGACGACCCGGAGGGACTGCTCAAGCGACTCAACCTGGCACTCGCCAAAGCCAAGCCTCGCCTGCCGCATTGCGCCTGAGCTCATCCATGACCGCCTATGAGCGCGACACCCGCTTCATCGCCGCGCACCACCAGCCGGCGGTACTGATTGACCTCGCGCTATCACGCGGCATCGACAGCCATCAGCTGCTGCGTGGCAGTGGGTTGTTCTATGAGGACATTGCCACCGGCCGGGCGCGGGTCAGCCCGGCGCAGACGTTCGCGCTCATTGCCAACGCGCAACGACTGCTCGACGCCGACGACAGTGGGTTCCTCGTCGGCCAGGGCTTGCTGCCTGGGCATTACGGCGAAGTAAGCCACGCTCTGAGCCACTCGGCGTCGCTACTCCAGGCGCTGGATGTGCTGCAGGACTACCGCGCCTTACTGTCACCGCTGCTGACTCCACGCCTGTTGCAAGACGAGCGACAGGTACACCTCTACTGGACCGACAGCTGCGGCGCCGGTGAGCAGCTGCGCTTCATCACCGAGGCGAGCCTGACCGCGGTCGTTGCCCTGGGTCGGCGTTTCTCCGGTGTGCGACTGCCCTGGCGCTTTCGGCTGGCCTATGCACAGCCGCGGCACGTAGAACAGTACTGGGTTCATCTCGGTGAGGAGGTCACCTTCGACAGCCAAATGACGATGATGAGCTTGCCGCTGGACTATCTTCACCGGCCCTGGCCAAGCGCCTCGGCCACCGCCCGCCAGGTCGCATTGCAGGCAAGCCAGACGCAACTGGCCGCGTTAGGCGCGCCATGCAGCTTCATCGATCGGCTATATGACTATCTGGAAGCGAATATCCGCGAGCCGCTGAACCTGGAGCGCGTTGCCCACGCATTCGAGATGAGCCCGGCCTCCCTCAAGCGCAAGCTGCACAAGCACGGTACCGGGTTTCAGGATCAGCTGGACTTGGTACGCAAGCATGTCGCGCTGGTGCTCTACCAGATGAAGGGCTACAGCAACGAGGAAGTGGCGAGCTATCTGCGTTTCAACGACACCACCAACTTCCGCCGCTCGTTCAAGCGCTGGACGGGCTTGGCGCCGAGCGGCCTGCGGCAGCTGTTCGACTAGCCTCCGCGTGCCCGCGGGAGTGAGCCCCTCGGGCCGGCACGGTGTTCCCGGCCCGTCGCTAACGCATGATCAAACCACGCGTTCGAACCGGGCGTAGGGGTTGCTGCAGGGCAATCGGTAGCCGAGGAAGCTGACCTTGGGCTTGGCTTGCCCCTGCTGACGCAGAAAATCAGTCGATACCATGAAGTCGGTCAGCAGACGCCGCTCGAATTTGTCGACACGCACGTCGGTGTAGGCGCTGCCCAGCCCCGTCTCCTGGCGGATCTTGTACAGCCCCATCAACGCCGTGAGCTTTTCGGAACCGTAGTGCGTGGCCATGGCATCGACGAACTGCCGTTGGTTGTCCTCGTCCATGTCAAAGTCGCCAACCAGGCGGTGCAGTAGGTGCGGGATGAACACCTGGCGGTCTTCATAGACCCAGGCGCCAGCGCCTACCGCCACCAGCCCGAGGGTGGCTGCGGAGGACATCATGAAAGTGCGACGTTTCATCAAAGCGATCCTCAGCTGAACAGCAGGTTGGCGGCGCGTAGCGACAGGGCCGCGGCGGTGAGGCTGGGATTAGCAGGCGAGCAAGTCGGATAGGTCGCCGTGCCGACGACTACGAGGTTGCGCATACGATGGTGCAGCATGCCGCTGTCGACGACCGAGCCGTCATCCGCCTGCCCCATACGAAGCGTGCCCTGAACATGGGATTCGGTCAGGCGCCACTCGCGGAAGTGGATGGACTCCACCGGTAACGGCGACAGCAGCTTTTCCAGATTGTCGAGACCATACTGCACGCCCTTGAGGCCGTAGTCCGACTCACCGCGGTAGTCGATCACCGCGTCGCCTGTCTTGGGGTCTATGGTGACGCGGTTGTCCGGGTTTGGCAGGTCCTCGCTGACCAACATCAGTGGCAATAGCTGGTTCCAGCGACCGATTTCCGGCCGCAGGCCGTAGGGCCAGCGGTTTTCGAAATAGACCAGGCACGCCGAGTGATCCTTGCGGAACTCGCCGTCATACAACGCATAGTTGAGGCCGGTGGTGATCGTGCTGCCATCGAAGTTGCCGAGGCCGTCCAGATAGACCTCGACGTTGGCACCCACCTGCTCATGCAGGCCGCGCCCGGTATCGCCGTAGTCGATATCCGAACGCAGCAGGATCGCCGGGCTCTGAATGGCGTTGGCGCCCAACACGAACAGGTCGCCGGACACCTTGAACTCGCCGTCAGCGCTGCGAATGGTTGCGGCCTTGATCACGTTGCCTTCGTACTCGAGCGTTCTCACCTCGGTCTTTAGCAGAACGTCGACCTTGGGATCGCTGAACAGGTGCGGCAGGCCATTCTGTGCGGTGAACTTGGCGTTCACCGGGCACAGGTTGCAGCTGGCATTGGCGCAGCACACGCCGCGCGTACCGGTCGCTACACGCGCGCGCCCGGTCGGCATGATGAAGTGGCGATCAGGCATCGCTTCCTTCATCAACATGTCGATCGAGGAGCCCTTGTGCGGAGGCTGCGGAAACGGCTGGCTGCGTGGCAGTACCTGCGCCATGTCGGGGTCACCTGCAATCGACATGATCTGCTCGGCCTGGCAGTAGAAGGGTTCGAGCTCGTCGTAGCTGATCGGCCAGTCGTTGGCCACGCCATAGCGCGTCTTGGTGGCAAAGTCGCTGGGGTGCAGTCGGGGAGTCTGCGAATACCAGCAGTTCATGCCTCCGCCGAGCGCGATAGTGGTGTTCCACGGCTTCTCACCGCGGTTGTTGTACGTCGATTCGGGCAGGATCATTGAGCTCGCCTGGTTCTGGATTTGCCAATCCCAGGGGTGAAAATCGCCCCATTCGATGATCAGGGCACGACCGCTGATATGCTTCAGCGCCTCGTTTAGAAAAAAACTGGAGCCAAACCCAGAACCGATCACGACTAGCTCGTAGTGTTCCTTGGCTATGTCCCTTGCGCTTACGCGGTTGATTTCCACGCTCTACTTCCCTCTACAGCTTCATCAATACTCGAGCTGTCATACCACCTGAAAAGGTCAGGGATATGTCCGCTGCGTAGCGCGTTGGTCGCCCCGAGCGGGCCGTCGACCAGTTGTACGAGACCACAGCGGCCGGCTTGAGTTCCGTCAAAGCGTGCCGCAACGATGCACTTAGCCCGTTTTGGGTGGCATGACTCGGTGCAGAGTCCCTGCACCGCTTTCGAAAGCGCTGATGTTGGCAAGGGTGGTGTCGGCGATGTTGGTCAGCGCCTCGGCCGTAAAGAAGGCCTGGTGCCCAGTAATTAACACATTCGGAAAAGTGGTCAGGCGCATGAAGAGGTCGTCCGCGATGACACGCTGCGAGAGGTCCTGAAAAAACAGCTGCTCCTCTTCTTCGTAGACATCCAGCCCGAGGCGCCCGATCTTGCCGCTTTTCAGCCCATCGATGACCGCCCGGGTATCGACGACCCTGCCCCGCCCCGAGTTGATCAGCATGACGCCGTCCTTCATCCGAGCAATGGCTTCCGCATCGATGAGGTGATCGGTCTCGGGCGTCAGCGGGCAGTGCAGCGAGACGATGTCCGCTTCGGCGAGCAGTCGCTCCAGCGAGACGTATTCGACGAACGCCTTGGCGTCGGGGTTCGGCAAAGGGTCGCTCGCCACTATGCGGCAACCGAAGCCATGCATGATGTCGGCGAAGATCAGGCCGATCTGGCCGGTGCCGACCACGCCGACTGTCTTGCCATGCAGGTCGAAGCCAAGGAGTCCGTCGAGCGAAAAGTTGCCCTCCCGAACGCGGTTGTAGGCGCGGTGCGTCATTCGGTTGAGACTCAGCACCAGTGCCACCGCATGTTCGGCCACGGCGTGTGGGGAGTACGCCGGTACCCGTGCGACCGTGATACCCAGTCGCTGCGCCTCGGGCAGGTCGACATTGTTGAAGCCGGCAGAGCGGAGCGCGACGAGCCGAATCCCACGCATCTGCAGCAGGCGCAGCACCTCGGTATCGACGCGGTCGTTGACGAAGGCGCAGACGGCATCGAATCCCTCCGCAAGGGGCGCGGTTTCGGCCGTCAGCCGTGCATCGAGGTACGTCAATTCATGCCGATGACGTTCGTTGGCGCGGTCGAGGAATATCCGGTCGTAGGGCTTCGTACTGAAGACGGCAACACGCATGTCTGATCCCCGCGCAAACGTTCATGGCTGGACGATGGTCCGTCGAGCCCTTCGCAGCAGACTTCAGCCAAGACGCGCGGTTCCTGCCGACAGCGTCACACGCTTCGGCGCACCGCCTGGCTCGAACCGGCAACGACACGCAGGGGTCCGATTTGGTGTCACGTCTTCCACCAATGAGGTGTTCCATGACCTGCACGCAAATAACTGCCGCCCTATTTTCCGGCCTGCTGACAACCGCAGCCGTTGCTGAACAGCTCGTCCCCACCGAGAAACCGGCCGAGCAGCAGTCCACACAATCTGCAGATGAGCATGACGGGGCGCACGGCTATCAGAACCCGGAAGGGAGCGATCCGGACCCGCGCATGAGTGAGCATCCCAACAGCGAGACTGAAGAAACCGAAAAAGGCGACACGCAGCACGACGACCAGAAGCCGTAGCGAGTCAAAGGTTGGCGTTGATCCACTCGCGCACCTTGCGGCGGTCACGGCGCGAAATGAGCTGTTCCGTCAGAGGGCTCTCAGGGATCAGCGCGCATTCCGGGTCGCTCAAGTTGCCGAGGCGAAACCGTCGCGTGATCCCGAGAGGATGCCGTTCAGACCCATAGAAGGCTGCCGCCCGCACTTCCATCGCGTGGAAGGTCCAGTCGCCGGTCGGGCAAAGACCCTTCAGCTCGATTCCATGCACCTCGCAGGCCTGCCGCAACATGCCTTGAAAGGTGCCGATATGAACGAAGTCGCCCGTGCGTAGCGGGCCCTGGTGGGTGATCTGATTGATGGCCAGGTCAGGCGTGGCGTCGTCTTCGATACCGTGGCGGATATCGGTGACATCTACTTCCAACGGACCTTTGGAGGTGTGAATCAGCACCATCAACTGGTTGATGAACACCGGCTCGGCGCTCATGTTGGAAATCAGGCAGAGCGACCCGAGCCCTTTGCCCGCGCCGCGATTGATGATGAGACTGGGCTTGCGCTGGCGCTTGAAGTTGAGCAGCAGCAGCTGGGCATAAAACAACCACACCAACAGCGTGCAGGCACTGATCGCCAGGGAGATGAGTTGATGGTTTCGTTCAAGCCATTCGATCATTGAGAGCCCTCAAGGGTTGCCGAACAGCTAGGACCGCACCTGTTTGCCAGCGTGCCGCCCGCCGGGCAGTTTCAGCCCGAGCGCCACGCGCCAGGCGATCAGAACGAGGCGATTTTCCGTATGACGACGGGCTTCTCGCCCTGCTCCGAAGCGCCCTGCTGCTGGCCTGTCGGCAGAGTACGCAGGGCCTTGCGCATAAAATAGATGCTGAAGAACAACGTCGTCGCCAAGCCCACCAGCAGCATCGCCGTACCCATGATCATCACCTGCCAAATTCGAGGAAGCCGAATGATGGCATAACGACACTTCATTGGGTATCCGCCCGCCCGTAGAGCGACCGTCGGCGCCCTCATCGAGACTGCTCAGCGACCGTGGTAGCGTGAGCGCCCCTCTTCAATCAGGAAAGACCCATGCGCTGCCATGCTGTGCAAAGGCTGCTGAGCCTTACCGCCCTTTTGTCTATAAGCGCCATCGCGGCGAGCCCGCTTTCGGCAGCGACTTCGACGATCGATAGTGCGGTGCAAGCAGTCATGCGCACACATGGAATTCCCGGCATGGTCGTTGCGATCGCACAAGGTAAAGACGCGCAAATCCACGCCTACGGTGTCGCCTCGAAGCAGACGAGGCAGCCTGTCGATCCGGATACCCTGTTCGAGCTCGGCTCTGTCAGCAAGACGCTGACGGCGACCCTCGCCGCCCTGGCCGAAGTACGCGGCACGCTGGCGCTGGACGACTCACCGAGCCGACACTTGCCAGCGCTTGCCGGCAGTGCGCTCGATGGCGTGACGCTCCGTCACCTGGCAACGCACACGGCCGGCGGGTTCCCGCTGCAGCTGCCCGGGCAAGTCCACGAACCGAAGCAGTTGACCGCGTATTTCCGCGATTGGACACCCAGTTACCCCGCCGGCACGCAGCGCACCTATGCCAACCCGAGCATTGGCCTGCTTGGCCTCACGACCGCGAAAAGCCTTGGCCAACCCTATGCCAGCGCACTCTCCGGCATGCTGTCGGAGCTTGGCATGACCCACACCTACCTCGACGTGCCTACCAGCGCAGCCGACCGCTACGCCCAGGGCTACAACCGCGACGACCAGCCCGTCCGCCTAAACCCTGCACCGCTGGCCAATGAGGCCTACGGCTTGAAGTCATCCGCCAGGGACATGCTGCGCTTCGTCCAGGTCCAGCTCGGCGCCGTTAACGTCACTGATGAACTTCGCCAGGCCATGGCAACTACCCGAACCGGCTATTACCAGGTCGGCCCCATGACGCAAGGTTTGGTCTGGGAGCAGTACGGCTACCCAACCGCACTGCAACCGCTATTGGAGGGCAACAGCAGCCAGATGGCGCTTGAATCCCATCCCGCTACGGCCATCGAGCCGCCACTGGCACCGCAAGCGGACGCGTGGATTAACAAGACCGGTTCCACCAATGGCTTCGGCGCCTATCTGGCCTTCATCCCGGCCCGACAACTGGGATCGTTATCCTGGCCAACCGGTTCTACCCGAACGAGGCGCGGGTCCGGCTTGCGTATGAGATTCTCGAAACGCTCGACTGACCAAAGCTGAAACCACCGCGCGTGCAGATCATGCAGTGCGGCCAGAAACGCAAAAGCCCCGCGACACGCGAGGTGTTGCGGGGCTTTTCAATAATGGCGGAGAGATAGGGATTTGAACCCTAGGTACCCGCGAGGGTACAACGGATTTCGAATCCGTCCCGTTCGGCCACTCCGGCATCTCTCCAGCGGCGCGCATCATAGCAGCTCGGACGCGTTTGTCGAACCCCGGCTGCGCGCTTTTTTCACGATTTTCAGGCTGTTGCGTTTAACCAATCTGATTGCCGCAGCGGATCAGGCAGTTAGCCGGGTTAGCGCCTCACGGTATTTATCTGCCGTTTTCTGCGCGACCTCTGCCGGCACCGGCGGCGCAGGCGGCTCCTTGTTCCAGCCGGTCGACTCGAGCCAGTCGCGCACGAACTGCTTGTCGAAACTCGGCGGATTGGTGCCGACGCGGTAGCTATCGGCGGGCCAGAAGCGGCTGGAGTCCGGGGTCAATGCCTCGTCCATCAACGTCAAGGTGCCGGTCTCGTCTAATCCGAATTCGAATTTAGTATCCGCAATGATGATGCCGCGCGTGGCCGCGTATTCAACCGCCTTGCTGTACAGTGCGATCGAGGTGTCACGGACCTGCGCCGCCAGCTCCTTGCCGATGATGGCTTCGCATTGTTCGAAGGAGATGTTCTCGTCGTGGTCGCCGACGGCGGCCTTGGTCGAGGGGGTGAAGATCGGCTGCGGCAGCTTGGCTGCTTCCTGCAGGCCTTTCGGCAGAGCGATGCCGCACACGGTGCCGCTCCTTTGATACTCCTTCCAGCCGGAGCCGACCAGGTAGCCGCGCACGATGGCTTCTACGGCAACGGGTTTCAGGCGCTTGGCAACTACGGCACGCCCTTCGACCAGAGGCAACTCGGCAGCCGGGACGACGTCTTCGACACGGTCACCGGTGAAATGGTTGGGCACCACGTCGGCCAGCTTGGCGAACCAGAAATTGGAGATCGCAGTGAGGATCTTGCCTTTCTCCGGGATCGGCTCGTCAAGGATCACATCGAACGCCGAGAGGCGATCAGTAGCGACCATCAGCATGCGCTTGTCGTCGATTTCGTAGAGGTCACGGACCTTGCCGGAGTAAATCTTCTTCAGGCTGAGGGCGTTAGCGGTAGTCATGGTGGTCTCGCGTCTGGCGAACCCTGAGGCCGCCAGTGCGGCTGTCGGGCCTGTCGTTAAACAAAACAGGCGAAACCGGATGGCTTCGCCTGGATTGGTCTCGCGTTTGGTCCGGCCTTAGCCGAGATTGTCCCGCAGCAGCGTAAGCACGCGACGTGCGACGTCCTCAGGCGCGACCGTGTTGAGGTCCTTGTCCAGCGACACCTGGACCCCGTCGGCGACGGAGGTCAACCGAACCTGGTAGCGCTCGGCACGCGCCTCGATCTCTTCGCGATCTGGCGCCGTGCCGAACAGCCGGGCAAAGAAGCCCGGCTTGTCATCCGGCTTGGCTGCCCCTTCGGACAGGTTGATGTAATAGACGCCGAGGCTGCGGTCCAAATCCTCGACCAGGATGTCACTGGCACTCAGTGCACGACCGACGCTCGACCAGGCACGATTGAAGTCGGTATCGAGCTGCAGCACGGGGCTGCCGCTGCCCGCTTCGCTAAGGGTTACACGGCTGGGCGCATCGAATTCGCGCTCGGCCAGCAAGGAGGTCGAGCCACCCTGGTCCGCGCGGCTGACCAGGGCAGTCTGCAACTCGTCGAGCAGGACACGGTCCAGTTCGGCGTTGGCGGTGCGCTCAGGCCAGGCCACATCGGCGCTGCTGTCTGCCGGACGCTGGACGGTCAGCAGCGACACTTCGCTGGTCTGGCGCTGCACGCCCGGCTCGATCCTGACGCGAACGCGCGTCTGGCCTTGCCCAAGCCCCAGGTTGCGCACGAGACCTGGCGAGAGTTGGTCGCGCGTCTGCCAGGCCGTGACGAACTCGCCAGTCTGCGGACGCTCCTCCTCGATCTGGAAGCCATTATCGGTGAAGAACTGGCGAACCGCCGTCCAGGTCTCGGATGGGGAACGCAGCGCAACCAGCCAACGCGCATCCTCGGACGTCTGCAGGCTGAAATCGCTGGCGGTCTCGGCAACGATCAGGCGCTGCGGACGGGGCACTTCGTAATCTTCGCTGGCCCGGCTGTCGGCCACCTGTTGCGGGATCGGCAGCAAGGGTTCGATTGGGCGCAGGTTGGCGTCAGACGGCACCTGCATCGGCGGCACCTGCTGCGCCTGCAGGTAGTCGCTCCCACGGTCACGGAAATATCCGTCGTCACCCCATAGCCAGCCGCAACCGCTGGTGGTGGAGATGATCAGGGTAAGAGTGGAGAGTCCGGCCAGTCGCTTCATGCGTGTTCCTTCATTGTTAAACCGGTACACCGGAGGTCGTTCAGGCCAGCACACCAGACTGGCGCATGGCCTGGCGCAGCGGCTCCTGGCAATGCTGGCTGAGCCAGGTCAATGGCAGGCGGATGCCCTCGGGCATTAGACCCATCTCATGCAGAGCCCACTTGACCGGAATCGGGTTGGCCTCGATGAACAAGGTCTGGTGAAGCGGCATCAGCAAAGCATTGATTGCCCGTGCCTTGTCAGCGTCACCGGCGATCGCGGCGGCGCACAATTCGCTCATCGCACGCGGTGCGACATTGGCGGTGACGGAAATATTGCCTTTGCCACCCATGAGCATAAGTTCGACCGCGGTGGCGTCGTCACCGGAATAGACGAGGAAATCCTGACCGACCCGGTCGAGCACTTCGCGTCCGCGCTTGAGGTCGCCAGTCGCTTCCTTGATGCCGATGATATTGGGCACCTTCGATAGGCGCTCGACCGTCTCGGGCAGCATGTCGCATGCGGTGCGGCCAGGCACGTTATAAAGAATCTGGGGAATGGCGACAGCTTCGGCGACGTGCCGGAAATGCTGGTACAGCCCTTCCTGGGTCGGCTTGTTGTAGTACGGCGTGACCAGCAGGCAGGCGTCTGCACCAGCGGCCTTGGCATTCTCGGTCAGCTCCACCGCCTCGCGGGTCGAATTGGCGCCCGTGCCGGCGATGACGGGGATACGGCCATTGACCTGATCCACTACACGACGGATCACCTCGATATGCTCGGGCACCTCGAGCGTTGCGGACTCGCCAGTGGTCCCGACGGCAACGATTGCGTTAGTACCTTCCTGTAGATGGAAGTCGACCAGTTTGGCCAGGCTCTCCCAATCGAGATCGCCTTGCGCATCCATGGGAGTGACAAGCGCCACCATACTGCCCGCGATCATGCAACCACTCCTGCCGGAAAAAGAGACGCGTAATGGTACAAGGCTCCATTGCGCTTTGCGAGTACGCTGGATGCATCCGCAGCGACGACTGGCGGGAGGCGAATCACGCCGCAGCCTGGCGGACGCGCATTCCTTCGCGAGGCGCTTTCCGCTACTCTTAGCCGTTTTCGGCTTGGCTGGCCGCCCGATTCATCTTTGCCAGGAACGCTGCATGTCCCTCCCCCCCGTACCCCGCGAACAGTTTCTCGTCATCAGCGCCTTGGGCAAAAGCCCGATGGAGCTCACCAATGTGCTCTGCAAAGCCAGTCACGAGAACCGCTGCGCCGTGGTCAGCACTCGCCTGACCCGTCATGGCGAGTGCAGCGCCCTCGTGCTTGAGATCACCGGCACCTGGGACGCGCTTGCACGGATGGAGGCCGCCTTGCCCGGCCTGGCGAAGAAACATGACTTCGTCCCTACCGTGGTGCGTAGCGAATCGCTGGAAACCCGCCCGCAGGCGCTGCCCTATGTCGCCTACGTCAGTTCCGTGTACCGCCCGGACATCCTCAACGAGCTCTGCCAGTTCTTCATCGATCACCGTGTCGAACTGGAGAACCTCACGTGCGATACCTACCAGGCGCCGCAGACTGGCGGAACCATGCTCAACGCGACCCTGACCCTGACCCTGCCTGCCGGCACCCAGATCAGCTGGCTTCGCGACCAGTTCCTGGATTTCGCCGATGCACTGAACCTGGACGCCCTGATCGAGCCTTGGCGTCCGCAGAACCCCTGAGAAGGAACCACGCCCATGGCCGTTGAGATCGACCAACCCATCCCCCCGTTCGTGGCCCAAGCTACCAGCGAGACGCAGGTGACGCGCGAAAGCCTGAACGGCAAACAGACGGTCCTCTACTTCTACCCGAAGGACAATACACCAGGCTGCACCACCCAAGGCCAAGGCTTCCGGGACCTGCATGACGCGTTCCTGGCTGCCAACACCCAGGTGTTCGGCGTCTCCCGAGACAGCCTGAAGACGCACGAGAACTTCAAAGCCAAGCAAGCTTTCCCCTTCGAACTCATCAGTGACAAGGACGAAGCGCTCTGCCAGCTGTTCGACGTGATCAAGCTGAAGAAGCTCTACGGGAAGGAATACCTCGGCGTCGACCGCAGCACCTTCCTGATCGACGAAACCGGCGTGCTTCGCCAGGCGTGGCGCGGCGTGAAGGTGCCTGGCCACGTCGAAGCCGTGCTGCAGGCCGCCCAGGCACTCAGCCAGCGTTGATCCGGCCCGCCCCGCCGCGCTCATCAGGCTCGGCGGGGCTTGCGTCACGGCCGACTCTTCAACCCACCTCTTCTACGATGGGCGGCGCAACAGTCTTGCGGGGCCATGCGTAGAGTACGGCCTTGAACAGGGTCGCCAGCGGGATGGCAAAGAACACGCCCCAGAACCCCCACAGCCCGCCAAATAGCAACACCGCGCAAATGATTGCCACGGGGTGCAGATTCACGGCCTCAGAGAACAACAGTGGCACCAGCACATTGCCGTCGAGCGCCTGGATGATGGCGTAGGCCACCATCAGATAGATGAACTGGTCACCCACGCCCCACTGGAACAGACCGATCAACGCGATCGGTATGGTGACCAGCGTCGCGCCGATGTAAGGCACCACAACCGAAACGCCCACCAACAATGCAAGCAGCGCGGCGTAGTTCAGCTCTAACGCCGCGAACACGACGTAGGACACCGCACCGCAGATCAGGATCTCAATCGCCTTGCCGCGAATGTAATTGGCAATCTGCAGGTTCATTTCCTGCGACACCTGGGTGATCAGTGTGCGTTCGCGAGGCAGATAGCCGCTGAGCCAATCACTGATCTGCTGCCGGTCTTTAAGAAAGAAGAACACCAGGATCGGCACCAGGATGAGGTAGATCAGCAAACTGATCAGCAGCGGCAGACTCGACAACGAGGACGTCAATACGACCTGGCCGTAACGGCCGATTTCGCCGCGCATGAAGTCGATGCCGCGCAAGACCTGCTCCTCGGTAAGCAGCTGCGGATACCGCTCTGGCAGCAGGAGCAGCAACGATTGCCACTCGACCAGCATGCGCGGCAGCTCGTTGAACAACGTCAGCACCTGCTGCCAGACCAACGGCACCAGGAACAGCAAGCACACCGTAAGCGCGCCCACGAACATGAGAAATACCAGCCAGACAGCAATCAGGTGAGGCACCCGCTTGCGCTCGAGCGCGCCGACCAGTCCTTGCATGAGATAAGCCAGCACCAGCCCGGCAATTACCGGCGCGAGCATCCTGCCGAGCGTCAGAACGATGGCAAAGGCCACCACCAACAGAACGGCAGGAACGACAGCTTCTTCATCGGAAAAATAGCGATGGACCCAGCCACGCAACACGTTGAGCATCGTTCGTCCTTAATCGCCTTCAGGCTTTGCGCAGCCAGTAGCGAAATACGCCATTGACCAGCTCTTCGTGTACCAAAGCATGTCCAGCCAACTTGGCAAAGCTGCGGAAGTCGCGCTGCGAGCCCGGATCGGTCGCGGTCACCTTGAGCACATTGCCACTGGCGAGTTGGTTGAGCGCGAGCTTGGCCTTGAGCAACGGCATCGGGCACTCCAGGCCGGTCGCATCGAGCTCGGCATCGCAGGCAGGCCCTTTGGGTTGTGCGTCGTTCATCGTCGCCTCCTTGAAAGCCCGACAGGATACCGAGCCGCGCCCGACTCTGGCCAGTTACCCGAGCACAAGGCTACAGTAGCGATCCCGCCTCGATGAGCCAGTCTGGATGAAATTGCTGCGCCCTACCCTGCTGACATTGGCTTGCCTGCTCGGCCAGCCGGCCATGGCCAACGACCTTCCCTCACTGGGTGATTCCAGTTCCGGCATCGTCTCGCCAGAACAGGAACATCAGTTAGGCCGCGCCTGGCTGAGCCTGCTGCGTGGTCAGGTGCCGCAGCTCTCCGACCCGCAGCTCAAGGATTTTCTCGAGCGCAGCGTGTACCGGCTGGCCGAAACCAGCCAGCTGCAAGATCGCCGTCTGGAGTTCGTGCTGCTCGACAGCAAGGAGCTGAACGCATTCGCCGCGCCGGGCGGCATCATCGGCGTAAACGGCGGGCTCTTCCTGCACGCACAGACGGAGGCTGAGTACGCCTCCGTCCTGGCTCACGAACTGGCCCACCTATCGCAACGCCACTTCGCGCGAGGGCTTGAAGCACAGAAACGCATGCAACTGCCACTGATGGCCGCCATGCTAGCCGGAGTGGTCGCGGCCGCAGCCGGTGCGGGGGATGCCGGCATCGCCGCGATCGTGTCGAGCCAGGCAGCTGCCATCCAGGCGCAGCGTCGCTTCTCTCGCCAGAACGAGCAGGAGGCGGACCGCATTGGCATCCTCAACCTCGAGCGTGCCGGTTACGACCCGCGCGCCATGCCGGACATGTTCAGTCGCCTGATGCGCCAGTATCGCTACGATCAGAAGCCGCCGGAATTCCTGCTGACCCACCCGGTCACCGAATCCCGTATTGCCGATACCCGCAACCGCGCTGAGCAATATGCCAACAACGGCGTCGAAGATAGCCTGCGCTACCAGCTCATGCGCGCCCGAACCGACCTCAAGTTCGAGAACACGCCAGGCGTGAGCGCCAAGCGCTTCCGCGCCATGCTCAATGACGACGGGACCCTAGATGCGGCACGCTATGGCCTGGCCCTGGCTCAGATCAAAAGCGGCCAACTGGAAGACGCCGGAGCCAATCTGCAGACGCTACTCGCCAAGGAGCCGGACGAGGCCGCCTACAACCTCGCGCAGATCGAACTCGATATCACTGCAAACCGGCTGGCGGCCGCGCGCCAGCGCACGCAGCGCCTGCTAGAGCTGTACCCGGGAAGCTACCCGGTGCGCCAGACGCATATCGATCTACTCATGAAGGAAGGCAAGCAACAGGACGCCGAGCGCGAACTCGACAGGCTCGTCGAAGCACGACCGAAAGACCCGGATATCTGGTATCAGGTGGCGGAGATCCGCGGCCTGACCGGCAATATCGTCGGGCTTCACGAGGGGCGCGCCGAGTACTTCGCGCTGGTTGGCGACTACGACCAAGCCATTGAACAACTGGATTTCGCCAAGCGCCGCTCGAGCAACTTCCAGACGGCCGCACGCATCGATGCACGTCAGCAGCAGCTGATGGAAGAGAAGCGCATGGTTGAGGAAATGCTGCGCTAAGGCTTGAGGTCTTCCGGGGCCAAGCGCCTGGCCCACGGTCCCGTCAGGCGTTGCCTGCTTGCTTCAGGCGTGCCGCCTGGGTGAAATCCAACATTCGCTTGAGCGGCCGCACTGCGCGCGGGATCAGCGCCGGATCGACGAAAATTTCGTCCTTACCCCTACGCAGGCACTCCAGAATACGCTCCAACGTATTCATCGCCATCCATGGGCAATGCGCGCAGCTACGGCAAGTCGCCCCGCTGCCTGCGGTCGGCGCCTCGATGAACTGCTTGTCCGGGCACAACTGCTGCATTTTGTAGAAGATGCCTCGGTCAGTCGCCACGATGAAACTTGGATTGGGCAGCGTCTGCGCCGCTTTGATCAACTGGCTCGTAGAACCCACCGCATCGGCCAGCGCGATCACCGCCTCGGGTGACTCGGGATGCACCAGAACGGCTGCATCCGGATACAGCACCTTCATATCCTCGAGCTGTTTGGCCTTGAACTCTTCGTGAACGATGCAGGCCCCGTCCCAGAGCAGCATGTCGGCGCCCGTTTCACGCTGTACGTAGCTGCCTAGGTGCCTGTCCGGTGCCCAGATGATTTTCTCGCCGTTGTCCATCAGGCTTTCGACAATTTCAAGCGCGCAGCTGGACGTCACCACCCAATCGGCGCGCGCTTTCACAGCCGCTGAGGTATTGGCGTAGACCACCACCGTCCGCTCTGGATGCTGATCGCAAAAACGGGAAAACTCCTCCGCCGGGCAGCCGAGGTCTAACGAACAGGTTGCCTCCAACGTGGGCATCAACACGCGCTTCTCGGGGTTCAGGATCTTGGCCGTTTCCCCCATGAACCTGACGCCCGCGACGAGCACCGTCTGCGCAGAATGCTCATTGCCGAAGCGCGCCATTTCCAGCGAATCGGAAACACATCCGCCCGTTTCTTCAGCCAGCGCCTGGATGACCGGGTCCGTGTAGTAATGCGCGACGAGCACTGCGTTCTGCTTTTTCAGCTCGACCGCGATGTCGCGACGCAGCTGCGCTTCCTGTTCGGGCGACAACGGCTGCGGCTGCTTCGCGGCCAGATGGGCCTGTACGAGAACACGTTCGGGTATCTGCGTCATGTCGCGATTTCCTGCAAGCACACGTGATGCGTGGTCGCCGACTGTGCTACTGAGGCAGCCTGTCGGACGTTGCGAAAGGAAGGACCGAGCAAAGGACGAACGCCCGCCCGGCCGATTCAAGGGGACGGAATACTAGCCGAAGCGTTCGGGCGTTGGGAAGCAGGCAAGAAACGAGGGCAACTGACGCCCTGAAAGGAAAAAGCCCGCCGGTTTGCGCCGGCGGGCTCTGGATCACTTGCCCTTGAGCATGTGACCGCGCTCTTCGAGGTTGGTGTGCCAGTCCATCGCATCATGCAGCAGATGCGGCGTCTGCCCACCCTTCTTGCACGCCGCTTCGAAGTAGGCGTTGAGTGCGTCGCGGTAGGACGGATGCACGCAATTGTCGATGATCACGCGAGCACGCTCACGCGGCGCCAGGCCACGCAGGTCTGCCAAACCCTGCTCGGTCACCAGGATGCTGACGTCGTGCTCGGTATGATCGACGTGGGCGACCATCGGAACGACACTAGAAATCGCGCCACCCTTGGCGATCGATTTGGTCACGAAGATAGCCATGTGTGCGTTACGGGCGAAGTCACCCGAACCGCCGATGCCATTCATCATCTTGGTGCCGCCGACGTGCGTGGAATTCACGTTGCCGTAAATGTCGAACTCGAGGGCAGTGTTGATACCAATGATGCCGATACGGCGGACCAGCTCCGGATGATTGGAGATTTCCTGCGGGCGCAGTACCAGCTTGTCCTTGTATTTCTCAAGGTTGCCGAAGACGCGGTCGTTGCAGCGCTGCGACAGGGTAATGGAGCAACCCGAAGCGAAGACCATCTTGCCGGCGTCGATCAGCTCGAAGGTGGAGTCCTGTAGCACTTCGGAATACATCACCAGGTTCTCGAACGGCGAGTCGATCAGACCGCACATCACGGCGTTGGCGATGTTACCGATACCAGCCTGCAGCGGACCAAGGCTATTGCTCAGGCGGCCGGCATCGACTTCCTTCTTGAAGAAATGGATCAGGTGGTTGGCAATTGCCTGGGTTTCGTCGTCCGGCGGCGTGACGGTCGAGTAGGAATCCGGCTGATCGGTGATGACGATCGCGGCGATCTTGGCCGGATCCACCGGAATGGCACCGACACCGATACGGTCGTCGACTTTCATCAGCGGGATTGGCTGACGGTTCGGGCGCTCGCCCGGAATGTAGATGTCGTGCAACCCTTCCAGGTTCGGGTTGTGAGCCAGGTTCAGCTCGACAATGACCTTGTCGGCGAACAACGCGAGGTTAGCCGAGTTACCCACTGACGTAGTCGGGACGATATGCCCCTGCTCGGTGATCGCAACCGCTTCAATGATGGCCAGGTCCGGCTTCTTGATCTGGTGGTTGCGCATCTGCTCGACGGTATGCGACAGGTGCTGATCGATAAACATGACCTCACCCTGGTTGATCGCCTTGCGCAGTGAGGCGTCCGCCTGGAACGGCATGCGGCGGGCGAGCAGCCCGGCCTCGGCCATCATGCCGTCGAGATCGTTACCAAGGCTGGCGCCGGTGATGAGACTGATTTTCAGCGGATTGTCCTTGGCGCGCTTGATCAGCGCCATCGGGACTGCCTTGGCTTCGCCGGCACGGGTGAACCCGCTCATGCCGACGGTCATGCCGTCGAGTACATGGGTAGCAGCCTCGTCGGCGCTCATGACCTTGCTATGCAGGGAGGACAAGCGGATGCGATCAGAATACATTTGAGCCTCGAACCACGGTGAAATCGGAAGGTCGCAGTCTAGTACGTTTACCCGTGCGCGGGTCACATACCAAGGTCGTAGACAAACAGGCCTTGATCGGACTGGCATCTATTCGTATTCCTGACTACGAACCTACAGACGCAAAAAAGCCGGACAACCTTGCGGCCTCCGGCTTTCCTTCCCCGTAGGGATTGTTCTGGTGGGTCGTGTAGGATTCGAACCTACGACCAATTGGTTAAAAGCCAACTGCTCTACCAACTGAGCTAACGACCCGATGCGGGGCGCATGATACTGATTTGATTGAGTAATTCAACTCTTTTTTGAAATTAGGCGTAGCGTGTTGGATCCGCCAGCCCAGCTTCGGAGAAGCCTATGGCACGCAGGCGGCAGCTGTCGCATTTACCGCAGGCGCGGCCATCGTCATCTGCCTGATAACACGACACGGTCATCCCATAGTTGACGCCCAGGCGCGTACCCGCCTGCACAATTTCAGCCTTGCTCATATTTTGTAACGGCGCGCGGATACGGAACCCCTGCCCTTCCACTCCCTCCCGGGTGGCGAGATTGGCAAGCCGCTCGAACGCCTCGACGAATTCGGGGCGGCAATCGGGATAGCCGGAATAGTCGACAGCGTTGACGCCGATGAAGATATCCTGCGCACCCAGCACCTCAGCCCAGCCTAGCGCGAGCGAAAGGAATACCGTGTTGCGCGCCGGCACGTACGTCACCGGAATCCCTTCTTCCACCTGTTCTGGTACCGCAATCGAGGTGTCAGTAAGCGCGGAGCCACCGATACCGTTGAGGTTCATGCCAATCACCTTGTGCTCGACGACGCCCAACTGCTGGGCAACTCGCTCGGCAGCCTGCAGCTCGGCACGGTGGCGCTGGCCGTAATCGAAACTCATGGTGTAGCAGGCGTAACCCTCGGCTCGCGCCATCGCGACGACGGTGGCCGAATCAAGTCCACCAGAGAGCAGGATGACCGCTTTCTTTTCGTTCATTGTCTACCTCGTCGAATATCGATAACGGTCGGGCGGTTGGCGCAGACGTCAACGCCCACGCGCATCATTCCAAAGCACTTTGTGCAGCTGAAGCTGCAGCCTGACCGGCAGGTTGTCCTGCACGATCCAGTCAGCGAGATCACGTGCATCGACCTGACCGTGGCTCGGCGAGAACAACACCTCGCTGGCCCGCGCTTGCAGCCCGTACTCGATCAGCTTGGAAACAGACCAGTCGTAATCATCGCGAGAGCAGATTACGAACTTGACCTGATCATTGGGCGTCAGCAGCGCAATGTTTTCGTAGCGGTTGCGATGCGCTTCTGCTGACCCCGGAGTCTTCAGGTCTACCACGCGACTCACTCGAACATCCGCAACTGCTATGTCCAGCGCCCCACTGGTTTCAAGCGACACCTCGTAGCCGGCATCGCACAAGCGGCGCAACAATTCAGCGCAATTCGGCTGCGCGAGCGGCTCGCCGCCCGTTACGCAGACGTAGCGGGGATTGTAAGACGCGACCCGCTCGAGGATCGCATCGATAGCAA
The DNA here is from genome assembly GCF_054131565.1 of Pseudomonas sp. SA195. Taxonomy (NCBI): domain Bacteria; kingdom Pseudomonadati; phylum Pseudomonadota; class Gammaproteobacteria; order Pseudomonadales; family Pseudomonadaceae; genus Pseudomonas; species Pseudomonas sp. SA195. Next base: position 3,034,453 of record NZ_CP096392.1, read on the forward strand.
TCAGCTCCCCGCCACTAAAGGCGTAGGCCGTATCGCAATACTGACAGCGCAGGGGACAGCCGGTTAGGCGAACGAACACGGTGGGAAGGCCACTGGTGCGCGTCTCCCCCTGCAGCGAGTAGAAAATCTCGGATATTCGCAGGGTTGGGTACATATCAGCCACGGGCGTGACGGCTAAACAGGCCATCCGCCTCCGTTGCGGGAAAGGGGGCGCGATTTTAACGAAAAAACCCGCCGAGGGGCGGGTTTTATTCAAAAACTAGACTGGCTGATCAGCGATTAAGTTGACGCTGGGCCAATTGGGCCGCCGAACTATTGGGGTAGTCTGCAATCACCTGACGAAGAATGCCGCTGGCCTTGTCACGATTACCCAATCGGAGCTCGACGTCCGCCAGCTTGTACAGCGAGTCAGGCACCTTATTGTGTTGAGGATAGGTCTGACTGACACGGGCGAACGCTTGGCCAGCAGCCGGCAAGTCACCCTTCGCCAAGTTAACCTCACCCAGCCAATACTGCGCATTGCCCGCATAAGGGCTGCTCGGGTACTTGCGAAGAAACGCGGCAAAGGCCTGGCTGGCCTTGTCGAAATCCTTGGCCTTGATCAGATCGAACGCCGCATCGTAGTAAAGCTTTTCCTTTTCCGGGTCAGCAGATTCGCTTGAACCCGTACCTTGGGCCGCAGCATCGCTCGATGTCTGCGCGCCACTACCGGCAGCACTACCGGCAGATGAAACATTCTGGCCGGAACCTCCACCTGTCGACAAACCCGACAAGCGACTGTCCAGATCCTGATAACGCTCCAGCCCTTCCTGCTTGAGGCGCTGAATCTCGTTTTCCTGCACTTCCAGCATGCCGCGCAGTTGCGCGATCTCTTCCTGCATCTGCTGCAGTTGCACGAAGAGCATCCCCTGCGCCGAAGACGGAGCAACCGCTCCGCCCCCAGCGTAGGCACCGCCATTATCCGCCCCGGAAGCGTAACCCGACGAGGAGCCAGCAGAAGGCTGCGAGTCGTATTCCACAACCGGAGCCTGGGCTGCCGCAACGAGCGGCAAACCAAGGGCCAGAATCAGCAGATGATGACGATGCTTGAGCATGGCTATTACTTACGCAGCTCTACGCGACGGTTCTGGGCCCACGACTGCTCGTCGTTACCCATGGCGACCGGACGCTCTTCACCGTAGGAAACCAGTTCCAGCTGAGCGGGCGATACGCCCTGCAGAACCAGGTAACGCTGTACGGCCTTGGAGCGGCGCTCACCCAGAGCCATGTTGTACTCGCGAGTACCACGCTCATCGGTGTGGCCTTCCAGAACGACACGGTTACCAGCGGACTTCAGATCCTTGGCATGAACATCCAGCGCGCGCATGGCTTCCGGCTTCAGGTCGGAACTGTCGTACTCGAAATAGAAGGTGGTGATGGCACGCAGAGCGGCTTCTTCGCTCATGCTGCCGTCAACGGCACCGCTGTCAGCGCCGTAACCGGCATTCGGATCCACGGCGGTGGAGCCTTCGCCGGAATCGTCGCCGCCCTTGGACGAACAACCAACAGCCACGGCCATAGCCAGAGCCAGCGCAGCGAACTTACCGAATTTCAGCATTTCCATGTGTAACAACCCCAGGTGTGTTTTTGGTTAAGTAAAGCGTTGATACCGCATCAGTTCAGGTAAGGGGACCACGATGGCTCACGGACTTCGCCTTGAGCAGTAGGAAGCGGGAGCCTAACTCGACCATTGATGGATACGAGCATCAAGACTCCCCGGCCCTGCTGGCGGGTCGCGTAGATTAGCATGGTGCCATTAGGCGCAACAGTGGGCGACTCATCTAAACTGGTGTCCGACAGCAGCCTCAGATTGCCACGCTGAAGATCCTGGGCAGCGACCTTGAAGTTGGTGTAGCCCTCCTGACGATGGATCATCACAAGAGTCTTTTCATCGGCCGATAGTTTCGGGTTGGCGTTGTAGTTGCCGACGAACGTGACACGCTCGGCATTGTTACTGCCCAGCCGCTGCTTGTAGATCTGCGGCTTGCCAGCACGGTCGGAGGTGAAATAGATCGTCTGCCCGTCCGCGCCCCAGAACGGCTCGGTATCGATGGCATAGTGGTTGGTCAGACGCTGAAGCTGTCGTGATCCCAGGTCCATGACATAGACTTCCGGATTGCCATCCTTCGAGAGCACGAACGCAAGGCGGTTGCCATCTGGAGAGAACGCTGGCGCCCCGTTCAAACCTTCGAAGTTGGTGATTTGCTCGCGCCGACCGGTGTCGACGTGCTGAATGAAAATGCGCGGGCGTTTCTGCTCGAACGACACATAGGCAATACGGCGCCCATCGGGCGAGTACCGCGGCGACAGGATCGGCTCGCGCGATTGCAACAGTGTCACTGCGCGAGCACCATCGTAATCAGATCGCTGGAGCGTATAACGGGTGTTGGCGCCACCTAGGCGTTCGGCGGTGACGTAAAGCAGCCGCGTGGAAAAGGCCCCCTTGATGCCGGTGAGCTTTTCGAAAGACTGATCGGCGGCGTAATGCGCCATGTCACGAAGCTGGTCGGGGCTGCCGCCGACACTGCCGTTCATGACTTGCTGTTCGGTGTTGACGTTGAACACCTCATAGCGAACCTGCAGCTTGCCGCCAGAAGGCTCGATGTTCCCAACCATGACGTACTGCGCACCGAGCGCCTTCCAGTCACGAAAAATGATCTCACTGCCGCGGGTCGGCAAACTGATCATGTTCTGTTTCGGTACCGGTTGGAAAATACCCGTGTTGCGCATGTCGTTGCCGATGATTTCGGCCATGTCGTCCGGCAGGACGCTTCCGCCTTGCCAGCCGAACGGCACGACAGCGATCGGGATTGCGCGGTCGGAGCCGCTGGTAACTACGATGTTCTTTTCCTGCGCAGACGCGGTACCCAGCGCGAACGCAAGTAGAACGACGAAACTTCGAAGGTAATTGATCACAACGCAAGATCCTCAGGCGTGAATGTCATCGTGAACGAGCGGTAAGGCTGAAATTCCTGCGGAGAGAGCCCCTGCATTTCAGTCAGCCGACCGATGTTCTTCACCGCGGCAACCGCGGAATTATCGAACGGAGCATCGCCACTGGAGCGGGATACGCTCACGGCGGTAATCGTACCGTCCGGTAGCATGTTCACTCGCAGCGATACCGACATGTTGTTACGTGCCGATGGCGGGCGCGTCCACCCCTCGGCAGCGCGCATGCGAATCAGGTCGTCGAAATCGCCAGCAACCTGGTCGCCCTGAGTATCGGCCATGGCCTGTTGCCGCTGGGTATCCTCGGACAGCAGCTCGGCAAGCGCCTGAGCCTTCTTGTCCTCGGCGGCCTTGCGTGCTGCTTCGGCGGCTGCTTTTTTCTTCGCTTCGCCAGCCGCTTTCTTCTTGGCTGCCTCGGCTGCGGCTTTCTTCTTAGCTTCCTCCGCCGCTTTTTTCTTCGCGGCTTCGGCGGCAGCCTTTTTCTTAGCCTCTTCCTCGGCCTTCTTTTTCGCGTCTTCCGCCTTCTTCTTAGCGATATCGGCTTGCTTCTTCTGCTCAGCCGCCTTCAGGTCTGCGGCTTTCTTGGCGTCTTCAGCCTTTTTCGCTTCGGCCGCCTTTTCCGCCTGCGCTTTGGCCGCTTCGGCCTTTCGAGCCTCATCTGCCTTCTTTTGTTCCGCGGCCTTGGCAGCCGCCTGCCGCTGTTGCTCGACCTTGCGCTGCTCCATCTGCTCGGTTTCGTATTGCTTGGCAGAAGTCTTCTGCGCCTCGCCAGCAATTTTCTGGTTCGTCTGGGTCTTGGCCTGGCTTTGCGACTTAAGCTGGTAAAGCGTGGCTTGGACGATCGGCTTCGACGGAGGTAGCTCCGGAGTCATGGCGAAGCTGACGAACAGCATGCCAAAAATGATGACATGCAACCCGACCGCCAGGATGGTCGGCCAGTAATAGCTCTCAGAGCGCGAACGTTCCAGCTGCTGCATCAAGGCGCCTCGGTGATCAGACCGACGTTACCGACACCCGCTTCCTGCAGCCCACCCATGGCCGCCATCACCGAGCCGTAATCAACCGCCTTGTCTCCGCGTACGAACACCTGGACCTGCTGCCCCTGGCTGCGGTTCTGGTTCATGATCGCGGTTACTGCCTTGGTCATCTCATCGAGCGTCAGAGCCTTGTCCTGAACCGTATCGGTGTCGACCTCACTGCCGATGTTCCAGTAGTAGCTCTTGTCGGCCTTGATCGAGATGGTCAGCACGCGCGAGTTGTTGTCCTGTGGAAGCGCCTCACTGCTGACCTTCGGCAGATCGACCTTGACCCCCTGGTTGAGCATTGGCGCGGTCACCATAAAGATGACGAGCAGGACTAACATCACGTCGATGTAAGGCACCACGTTCATCTCGGCGACGGGCTTGCGTCTGTTGCGAATTCTTGCCATGGCCAGCGGGCCTCAATCTTCGGTGGTGTGTACTTTGCGATGCAGGATCGCCTGGAACTCGTCAGCGAAGGTGTAGTAACGCCCGATCAGCAGCTCGCCGCGCGCCGAGAAACGGTTGTAGGCAATGACCGCTGGAATCGCTGCGAACAGGCCAATCGCGGTGGCAATCAAGGCCTCAGCAATACCCGGCGCAACGGTTGCGAGGGTCGCCTGCTGGACCTGCGCTAACCCACGGAAGGAGTTCATGATGCCCCATACGGTGCCGAACAGGCCGATATAGGGACTGGTCGAGCCGACGGTGGCAAGGAACGGAAGGCTCTGCTCAAGCTTTTCTTCCTCTCGAGAAATCGCGACCCGCATGGCGCGGTTGACACCATCCATCACCGCGTCTGGATCTACGCCCTGCTGCTGGCGCAGGCGGGAAAACTCCTTGAAGCCAGCACGAAAGATCTGCTCGACGCCGGAGTCCGGGTCCGGGTTGCTGCCGGCCTGACGATAAAGCTTGGACAGGTCGATGCCAGACCAGAAACGTTCCTCGAACGCGTCCAGTGCACGCTTCGCGGCACGCAGCATGTTGGTGCGCTGGAAAATCAGGATCCATGAAGTCACCGAGGCGCCCACCAGGATCAACATCACCAGTTGCACCACGAAACTGGCGTTACTGATAAGGCTCCACATGGACATGTGATCGACGTTGGCTTCCACGCTTACTCTCCTGCAGGGGGTAGACCCGACTCGACGAACGCCGCTCGCAGCAATTCGGGAAGGGGACGGGGTTTCAAACTCTCAGCACGCACACAGGCAATCAGAAACCGCCCCTCGCAGAGCAGCTCGCCATCGCAGGCTCGCCTCACCTGTTGCCTGAAGCGCAGGCTAGCGCGCTTCATCTCGATCACGTCCGCGCTCACCAGTAGCTCGTCATCCAGCCGCGCTGGCGACAGATAGCGCGCCTCGCTCGAATGCACGACGAAAAGCAGGTCTTCGCCGACAAGCTGCGACTGGGCAAAACCCAGGCTGCGCAACCGTTCGGTACGGGCCCGCTCCATGAACTTGAGGTAATTGACGTAGTAGACGATGCCGCCCGCATCGGTGTCCTCGTAGTAGACACGGCAGCGATGGCTAAACGATTGAGCTTGTGATTCCGCGCGCATACTAGTGCCAGGCTCTGTAAATGCCAATTGGGTCGGAGAACAATATTTTTGTCACCTTGTGTCGCCATCGAAGAGGTCCGGCACCGGCGAATCACCCATGCTGCGCGGCAGTTTCAAGCCGAAGTGCAAATAGGCATGACGGGTCACCACCCGCCCGCGCGGCGTGCGCATGATATAGCCCTGCTGTATCAGGTACGGCTCGAGCACGTCTTCGATGGTGTGGCGCTCTTCGCTGATCGCCGCGGCCAAGCTTTCGATGCCGACCGGGCCCCCATCGAACTTCTCGATGAGCGTGAGCAGCAAGCGACGATCCTGATGGTCGAGGCCGCGCTCGTCTACATCAAGCATGTTCAGTGCCTGATCGGCCGTGGCGCGGGTAATCTGGCCATCGCTGCGTACCTGGGCAAAATCGCGGACCCGCCGAAGCAATCGATTGGCGATGCGCGGCGTACCGCGTGCCCGCCGAGCAATCTCGAACGCACCCTCGGCTTCGATCGCCAGGCCAAGAATACCGGCCGACCGAGTGACGATGGTGGCCAGGTCCTGTGTCGAGTAGAACTCGAGCCGCTGGACGATTCCGAAACGATCGCGCAGCGGATTGGTGAGCATCCCAGCGCGGGTGGTAGCGCCGACGAGAGTGAAAGCTGGCAAATCGAGCTTGATCGAACGCGCCGCTGGCCCTTCACCAATCATGATGTCGAGCTGAAAGTCCTCCATCGCGGGATAAAGCACTTCTTCAACAATAGGCGACAGGCGATGAATCTCGTCGACGAACAGGACGTCGCCTTCTTCGAGATTGGTCAGCAGCGCAGCGAGGTCGCCCGGGCGCTCCAGCACGGGACCCGAAGTACTCTTTATCGAAACACCCATTTCCTGGGCGATGATGTTGGCAAGCGTGGTCTTGCCCAGGCCGGGCGGGCCGAAGATCAAGGTATGGTCGAGCGCCTCGTTGCGTCCGCGTGCAGCCTTGATGAACAAGTCCATCTGCTCACGCACAACGGGTTGCCCAACATAGTCGCCCAGGCTGACGGGGCGAATGGCCCGATCGAACTGCTCCTCACGGTCACGACCACCGGCCGTCACGAGACGATCAGCTTCGATCATGGCGCGACACCTCTCACCGTCTCGCCATCCAGAGGTTGCGACGTTCGCTCAAAAACGATGTGAAGCACGTCCACGCTAAACCATTCCCTTGAGGGCACGGCGAATCAGATCTTCACTGCTCAAATCTTCTTCCTGTACGGCGGCTACGGCACGGCTCGCCTCTTGCGGCTTGAAGCCAAGGGAAATCAATGCGCTGACGGCGTCGGTCTCGGCGCTTGAGACTGCCACATTTCCGCGGGGTTCCACCACCAACGTAGCGATGGACGGCATGGTTTCCCACGCCTTGAAACGGTCTTTCAGTTCGACCAATAGACGCTCGGCCGTCTTCTTGCCGACGCCCGGTATCTTCACCAACACAGAAGTGTCCTGCGCTTGTACGCATTGCACCAGCTCGTCTACTTCCAGGCCAGACATGAGGGCCAATGCTAGCTTGGGGCCAACACCATTGAGCCGAATCAGCTCGCGGAACAGCTCACGATCCCGCTTATCTGCAAAACCATAGAGCAAGTGGGCGTCCTCACGGACAACCAGATGGGTGTGCAGGGTCACCGGTTCGCCAACTGCCGGCAATCGGTAGAGTGTCGTCATAGGCACTTCGAGCTCATAGCCGACGCCGTTGACATCAAGTATCAGGTGAGGCGGCTGTTTTTCCGCCAGGGTGCCGCGCAAACGTCCAATCACACTCATTCATCCTCATTCGGCAGAGCCATGCCTGCCTGTCTATTCACTGCCATGGCGGCGTGCACGCGAATCCGAACTTACAACCGGAGGCGACCGGCACGCCGCTTAGCATTGGCCAGCCCGTGCGGAATCAGGCTCTGCCTATGGTGGGCGTGGCACAGCGCGATGGCCAGCGCGTCGGACGCATCGATCTGTGGTTTCTGGGTCAGTTTCAGCAGATGCATCACCATCAGCTGCACCTGCTGCTTGTCGGCGCCTCCCGTACCGGCGATCGCCTGCTTGACCTGGGTAGCGGTGTATTCAGCAATCTGCAGGCCCTGTTGCGCCGCAGCGACGATAGCAGCACCCCGTGCCTGGCCCAGCTTCAGTGCAGAGTCGGCATTGCGCGCCATGAAGACTTGCTCAATGCCCATGGTGACGGGGCCATGCAGGCGAATGATTTCACTAACGCCCACGAACACCGCCTGAAGGCGCTCGGCGAGCAAACCACCACCGGTGCGAATGCAGCCGGACGCCACGTATTCACAAGACCGACCATTGTCACGCACCACGCCATAGCCCGTTATGCGCGAGCCAGGATCGATGCCAAGGATGAGCGTCATGCCGCCGCCGTACTGTCTATTTATCCAGGCGCCAGTATAAGGAGATGACCTTGACGCGGCCAGCCACCGGCGTGAGCACTTTCGACCTATAACAAAAAGCCGGAAGCACCCGAAGGTGGCTTCCGGCTAGAAAACCGATAGTGGTCGTCAGTCCAGCTGTTCCATGATTTCGTCTGGAATCTCGGCGTTGTGGTAGACGTTCTGCACGTCATCCAGATCTTCCAAGGCATCGATCAGACGCAACACCTTCTGTGCGGTCTCCAGATCGGCCACCGGGGCGGCGATCGACGGAATCATGGCGATATCCGCTTCATCACTTTTGAAGCCGGCCGCGCCCAGCGCCTCGTTGACCGCATGAAAATCGGTAAAGCTGGTGGACACCAGCGCCGAGCCATCCTCACCCATTTCCACGTCGTCGGCACCCGCCTCGAGAGCGGCTTCCATCAGTGCATCCTCGTCCACTCCCGTGGCGAAGCTGATTTGGCCCTTGCGATCGAACATGTAGGCCACCGAACCGTCGGTGCCCAGGTTGCCGCCGTGTTTGCTGAAAGCATGGCGCACTTCTGCCGCCGTACGGTTGCGGTTGTCGGTCATGGCTTCGACGATGATCGCAACACCACTTGGCGCATAACCTTCGTAGGTCAGTTCGACGACGTTGTCGGCTTCGTTGTTGCCGGCACCGCGAGCGATGGCGCGATCGATCACATCGCGCGACATGTTGGCGACCAAGGCTTTGTCCACGGCCAGGCGCAGACGCGGATTATCGGCAGGAATCGCCCCGCTCTTAGCGGCGACGGTCAGCTCGCGAATCAGCTTGGTGAAAATCTTGCCGCGCTTGGCGTCCTGACGCCCTTTGCGATGCTTGATGTTGGCCCATTTGGAATGCCCAGCCATTAACTGCCTCCCTTTGTGATCAACTTTTCAATCTGCTTAAACCAAGAGCCCAGGTTCCCCTGGGCTCCGGCCATCATCATTCGGCTTTCGGCTGCTCGCGCAGGCGAATGTGCAGTTCGCGCAGTGCCTTAGCGTCCACGGCACCCGGCGCCTGGGTCATGACGTCAGCAGCGCTCTGAGTTTTCGGGAAGGCGATGACTTCGCGGATCGACTGCGCGCCAGTCATCAGCATCACCAGGCGATCAAGACCGAACGCCAGGCCGCCGTGCGGTGGCGCGCCAAACTTCAGCGCATCGAGCAGGAAGCCGAACTTTTCGTTCTGCTCCGCTTCGTCGATGCCGAGAATGCGGAAGACGGTCTGCTGCATGTCCTTGCGGTGGATACGAATGGAACCACCGCCCAGCTCGGTACCGTTGAGCACCATGTCGTACGCACGCGACAGCGCTGCGGCAGGATTGGCCTCAAGCTCTTCGGGTGTGCACTTGGGCGCGGTGAACGGATGGTGCAGCGCGCTGAGCGAACCGTCATCGTTCTCCTCGAACATCGGGAAGTCGACGACCCACATCGGGGCCCACTCGCACGTGAGGAGGTTGAGGTCATGGCCCAGCTTGATGCGCAGCGCGCCGAGCGCCTCGGAGACAATCTTGGCCTTGTCGGCGCCGAAGAAGACGATGTCGCCATCAACCGCACCGACGCGATCGAGGATGACGTTCAGCTTGTCTTCCGGAATGTTCTTGACGATCGGCGACTGCAGGCCCTCGACGCCCTTGGCGCGCTCGTTGACCTTGATGTAGGCCAGGCCCTTGGCACCGTAGATGCCGACGAACTTGGTGTAGTCGTCGATCTGCTTGCGCGGCATGCTCGCCCCACCCGGCACCCGCAGCGCAGCAACGCGGCACTTGGGATCATTGGCTGGGCCTGCGAAGACCTTGAACTCGACTTCCTGCAGTTGGTCGGCAACATCGACCAACTCCAGCGGGATGCGCAGGTCCGGCTTGTCCGAGCCGTAGCGACGCATGGCCTCCTCGAACGGCATGTGCAGGAACTCACCGAACTCGACGCCCAGTACTTCCTTGAACAACTTGCGCACCATGCCTTCGGTGATGCCGATGATGTCGGACTCGTTGAGGAAGCTGGTCTCGATGTCGATCTGGGTGAATTCCGGCTGGCGGTCGGCGCGCAGATCTTCGTCGCGGAAGCACTTGGCGATCTGGTAGTAGCGATCAAAGCCGGCAACCATCAGCAGTTGCTTGAACAGCTGGGGTGACTGGGGCAGCGCGAAGAAGCTGCCGGGATGGGTGCGACTGGGCACCAGGTAGTCACGCGCGCCCTCCGGCGTAGCACGGGTAAGAATCGGCGTCTCAACGTCGAGGAAGCCATTTTCGTCCAGGTAGCGACGGATGCTGGTGGTGATGCGCGAACGCAGCTTGAGCTTCTCCGCCATTTCCGGGCGGCGCAAGTCGATGAAGCGATAGCGCAGACGGGTTTCCTCGCCGACGTCGCTGTATTCATTCAGCGGGAACGGCGGGGTTTCCGCCTCGTTCAGCACTTCGAGCTCGTAGCCCAGCACTTCGATGGCGCCGGACGCCATGTTCGGGTTGACCGCCCCAGCCGGACGCAGGCGAACCTTGCCGGTGATCTTGACGACGTATTCGCTACGCACCTTGTCTGCCGCGGCAAAGGTTTCGGCGCGATCCGGGTCGAATACGACCTGGGCCAGCCCCTCACGATCGCGAATATCGAGGAAGATCACCCCGCCGTGGTCCCGGCGGCGATGAACCCAGCCGCATAGAGTGATTTCCTGGCCGTCCAGGCTTTCGTTCAACTGGCCGCAATAGTGGCTGCGCATCATGGTGAGGTTCGCTTCTCGTAACTTTGGAATTCGGTGGATCGCGCGGTTCGCGATATGGCGGTCAAGATTGCATTCGAACCTGGTTACCGGCAAAAGCCCGACGCCAGCGAACGCAACACCGCGTGACACAAGCGCGGGAGTATATCCCGATAATCAGGCCAAAGCAGCCGGGTCTATAGGCGCGACGTATTACTCTAATAGCCTCATACCTGGGAACCACGGGCGCTCAGCGGATTCGAAAGAAGCCAACGTGGTGCGGCATAAGCGCACCGCTTACCACTTGAGCCATTTTTCTGGCATAACTGTTAGCCAACTTATCAACGGGAGATAACCATGGAAATCGACATCGGTATTACCGAACAGGACCGCGCCGCTATTGCCGAGGGCTTGTCCCGCTTGCTGGCCGACACATACACCCTGTACCTGAAGACTCATAATTTTCACTGGAACGTGACAGGGCCTATGTTCAACACCCTGCATACCATGTTCGAAACTCAATACACCGAGCTCGCCACGGCAGTCGATGACATCGCAGAGCGCATTCGCGCACTCGGCTTCCCTGCGCCTGGCACTTACTCGGCCTATGCACGGCTGTCCTCGATCAAAGAACAGGAAGGCATTCCATCCGCGGATGAGATGATCAAGCTGCTGGTCGAAGGCCAGGAGGCCGTAGTCCGCACTGCACGTGGGATCTTTCCGCTCCTGGAGAAAGTTAGCGACGAGCCGACCGCCGACCTGCTCACCCAGCGCATGCAGATCCACGAGAAAACCGCGTGGATGCTTCGCAGCCTGCTCGCCGCGTAGCGCCGCCCGCTCGCCCATTGCGGAGCCGGGCATAGCCCGCTCCGCCCTTCCTCGGCACTCATTGAGCGCACTTCGCATCCTCGCCTCGGCAGTTTGAGCAGCAACCCTCTTTACTGTTAAATACGCCCGCGCCGCTATCGGGACAGCCATTACCGCGCAGTCATTTTCATCTGCCGAACTCATTGCCCGCAGCGGTTGCCTTCTCCTCGTTATTTAACCGTGAGTTTTCATCAATGCTTAAAGTTGTCCATGTCTTGATTGGCGCCGCCGCGCTTCTGCTCTCGTTTGCCCCGAGCCTGATGGGCGGTCCGTCGCCCTTGACCTTTACCGATGCCCTGTCGCTGCTGTTCATCGGCCTGCTCAATGCCCAATTCGCTGCCTCTACTCACCCGACGAATCGTCGATCTCACCCCATCTCACTTGCCGCATCCGCGTTATTGATCGTCGCCGCCGGCATCCAGACGCTCGTGCTGCTTGCCCCGATAGGCCTGATTGCAGGCCAACCGGCCACCCTGGCTAGCGTTGTGCTCTCGCTGGTGGCCGTCCTGCTGAACCTCGCCACCACCCAATCCCGAAACGAGCCGACAGCTCGCCCGGCAACCGCCTCGGCACCTAACAAGCCTCGCGCTCGGGCCAGCGCGCCGGCAACCGGGCGCGAGACCGGGACGGTCAAATGGTTCAACACATCCAAGGGATTCGGGTTCATCTCGCGCGACAGCGGTGACGATGTATTCGTCCACTTTCGCGCCATCCGCGGCGAGGGCCACCGCGTCCTGATCGAAGGTCAGCGAGTCGAATTCACCATCATGATGCGCGACAAGGGCCTACAAGCCGAAGACGTGGTCGCCACGGCCTGAACGCTCGCCGCCGCCCGCACTCGTTCAATAGTGCGGCGGCGGTGCCTCGTCCGGTTCCCCACCGAGACTGCTTTGCAGTTCCGCCTGCCGTCGGGCAAGCAGCTCGAATTGAGCCTGCAGACGCTCGATCACCTTCTGCTGTCCAACCAGCACGTCATTCAACGCCTGGATAGTGTCGTCCTGGAAGGCGAGCCGTGTTTCCAGATCAGCGATACGTTGATCGGTATCCATCGTCTACTCCACGAACCTAAATTCACCAGTCAAGACCAGCTCGAGCTTGCGCCTGATCCCCGCGACCTGGTCGGCCGCATAGGGCTGCGCAGGTTGGCGCCCCCAGACCGGAGCCGGCCAGGCCAGGTCGTCCCGCCGCCGAGCGATGACATGCAGATGCAGCTGGTTGACGACATTACCCAGCGTCGCGACATTCATCTTGTCCGCGCGAAAGGTGTCCTTGACGATTTCGGCAAACGAGGTTGCCTCGCGCCATAGCTGTTCCTGGTCCGCAACATCCAGCTGGAACAACTCGCTGACTTCGCCGCGACGCGGCACCAGGATGAACCATGGATAGTTCGAGTCATTCATCAATAAAAGACGACACAGGGGATAGTCCCCGATCGTCACCGTATCGTTTTCCAGACGAGAGTCCAGTTCAAACATAACGCGTCCGTTCCTCTATCGAGTGATGCATATCGAAGATGTGCAACTAGCCGAAGGATAGCGTTGCAGCCCTCCGCCTTACAGCCCGAAGACATGCACCGGAACAGGGCGTAGCGAATCGCTTTCGGCCCGGTATTGGCGCGACAGGCTGTCACGCTAGCGCAGCGAAACGGTGATGAGACGTCTTTGAGCGTTTGTGCACGGTTATTGCTATCCCTCCTACAGGGCACGATTTCAGGGGGGAGAAAATCCTTAAAGACTGCGTTAAGCTTGCCGTCGCAAGTTTACCCAGCTACACAGTAATTCTCGGAAATACATTCCTAGGCTTGCTGCAGGTTTACGACCAGCTAGGCAGACATGGATTGAATTGAGCTTGTGATACGACCAATAAGATGCCTCTTTCCGGCGCACGCAGGAAAGCAAGCACCAATTTGAAACCAAAGGAGCAATCACGCATGAAAGTGATGAAGTGGAGTGTTATCGCCATGGCCGTTGCGGCCGGCACGTCGCAAATGGCCCTGGCGTCCAGCCAATCCGAATCGGAAGGCTTCGTCGAAGGCAGCAGCCTGACCATCCTGAACCGTAACCTGTATATGAACCGTGACTTCCGTGACTACGGCGCCGGTGGCGATGAGACCGAAAACGGTCAGAGCTACCGCGAAGCCTGGGGCCACGGCTTCATCGGCACCTTCGAGTCCGGCTTCACTCAGGGCACCATCGGCGTCGGTATCGATGCCATCGGCCTGCTCGGCGTCAAGCTTGATAGCGGCACCGATCGCGCCTGGCCTGATGTCTTCCCGCGCGACAGCGAGGGTCGGCCCCAGGACGACTATTCACATGCAGGCGCTGCGGTCAAATTCCGCCTTTCCGACACCGTATTGAAATACGGCACTCAGTTCGTCGCTCTTCCGGTGTTCTCGACAGACGATGCTCGCCTGCTGCCAGAAACCGCACGGGGCGCGTTGCTGACCAGCAGCGAAATCGAAGGTCTTGAACTGAACGCAGGTCGCTTCACCTCGTTGAGCGGCAAAGCACAATCCGATCATGACTCCGAAGGGCTCGACGAGATCAATTTCGTTGGTGGCACTTATTCCTTTACCGATAACTTCAGCACGTCGCTTTACTATTCCGACGTGAAGGACGCGTTCGAAAAGATCTACGGCAACGCCAACTACAACATGGCGCTTGCTGACGACCAATCGTTGGCGTTCGACTTCAACATCTACAAGAGTGAATACGACTCCGAAATCACTGGCACTGGCAGTGATGAAGACAACACCATCTGGAGCTTGGCAACCACCTACTCGCTTGGAGCCCATGGCTTCACGGTTGCGTATCAGAAGTCTCACGGCGGCTTTAACACCAACGGCTATATCTACGGCATCGACGGTGGCGGCACGGTATGGCTGGGCAACTCCGTTCAGTACTCCGACTTCTACTACGAAGACGAGCAGTCCTGGCAGGTCCGCTATGACCTCGACATGGCAGCCTACGGTGTATCGGGCCTCAGCTTCATGACTCGCTACGTGAGCGGTAGCAACATCAACATGGGCGCTGGCAACTCGGACGCTGAAGAGCGCGAATGGGATATGGAAGCTAAGTATGTGTTCCAGGAAGGTCCTGCCAAGGATCTATCCCTGCGCGTTCGCCAGGCGTTCTATAACGCCACCAATGGTCTGGATAATGACCTGAGCGACACCCGCCTGATCGTCGAGTATCCGCTGAGCATCCTGTAACACCGCTCCGCATCGTTACTCATGCAACACCCGAAGCCCGGCACCCGCCGGGCTTCTTCGTTTCATCCGCCGCGACGGGACGATTCTGTACGCGACCCTGTCGCCACCGTACAATGCCGGGCCAAATTCCCAGCTTTGCAAGGACACAACGGCCACATGCGCACCAGTCAGTTCCTGCTCTCGACCCTCAAAGAAACACCGTCCGATGCGGTGGTGATCAGCCATCAACTGATGCTGCGTGCCGGCATGATCCGCAAGCTCGCCTCGGGACTCTACACTTGGATGCCGATGGGGCTGCGTGCGCTGCGCAAGGCGGAAGCAATCGTGCGCGACGAAATGAACAAGGCCGGCGCGCTCGAAGTGCTGATGCCGGCAGTGCAGCCTGCCGAGCTATGGCAGGAATCGGGCCGCTGGGAACAGTACGGGCCTGAACTGCTTCGCCTGAAGGACCGCCACGACCGCGAGTTTTGCGTCGGCCCGACCCATGAAGAAGTCATCACCGACCTCGCCCGCAACGAGCTCAACAGTTACAAGCAGTTGCCGATCAACTTCTATCAAATCCAGACCAAGTTCCGGGACGAGATTCGCCCCCGCTTCGGCCTGATGCGCGGGCGCGAATTCCTGATGAAAGACGCCTATTCCTTCCATCTGGATCAGGACTCGCTGCAGCAGACCTACGACCGCATGCATCAGGCCTACTGCAACATTTTCACGCGCCTGGGCCTCGACTATCGTCCCGTCCAGGCCGATACCGGATCCATCGGCGGGACCGGCTCGCATGAATTTCACGTACTGGCCGAATCCGGCGAAGACGACATAGCGTTTAGCGACAGCTCCGACTACGCCGCCAATATCGAGAAAGCCGAAGCCATCCCGCGTGAGACCGAGCGTGGCGCCGCCACTGAAGAGCTGCGTCTGGTCGACACGCCAGATTGCAAAACGATTGCCGCGCTGGTCGAGCAGTTCGAGCTGCCTGTCGAGAAGACCGTCAAGACACTGGTGGTCCGCGGTGTAGAGGAAGGCCAGTTGGTCGCCCTCGTGGTACGCGGCGATCATGAACTGAACGAAATCAAGGCAGCTAACCTGGCGCAGGTCGAGAGCCCGCTGGTTTTCGCCTCGGAAGAGGAAATCCGAGCAGCCATAGGAGCCGGCCCGGGTTCTCTCGGTCCGCTGAACCTGCCAATTCCCTGCGTCATCGACCGCTCGGTAGCGCTCATGAGCGACTTCGCCGCTGGTGCTAATGACGAGGGCAAGCACTATTTCGGCATCAACTGGGAACGCGACCTTCCGCTGCCAGAGGTAGCCGACCTGCGCAACGTGGTCGCCGGCGACCCGAGCCCGGACGGCCAGGGCACGCTCGTGATCAAGCGCGGCATCGAGGTGGGTCATATTTTCCAGCTCGGTACCAAGTACAGCCAGGCGATGAACTGCAGCGTCATGGGCGAGAACGGCAAGCCGGTCACCCTGGTCATGGGTTGCTATGGCATCGGCGTTTCGCGAGTAGTGGCCGCAGCCATCGAGCAGAACTATGACGACAGAGGCATTCTCTGGCCAGACGCCTTGGCGCCCTTCCAGATTGCACTCGTGCCGATGAAGTACGAGAACGAGACCGTTCGCCAGGCGACCGATGCGCTTTACGAGCAACTGTGTGGGGCTGGATTCGAGGTTCTGCTGGACGACCGTGACAAGAAGACCAGTCCAGGCGTCAAATTCGCCGACATGGAACTGGTCGGCATTCCGCATCGCATCGTGATCGGCGATCGCGGACTTGCCGAGGGCACGCTGGAGTACAAGCACCGCCGCGATGCGGAGCCCCAAGCCATTCCGGCCGCCGACATCCTCGAGTTCATCAATTCGCGTATCAAACGCTGACGGAAATCATGCTCAACCGAAGTGTCTCTGCTTCAACTTTCGCCACGCTCTGCGTGGCGCTTCTGCTCACTGGCTGCGCCAATCACCTGCCGCAACGCAGCGAGAACGAAGCCCGCACCGAGCGCAAGCTCCTCGATCACAGCTTGCGCATCGAGGTCGGCGAACCCGTTCTGGAGCTGCCACAACGCCGGGTGCGTATCTTCGACCAGAAGACATTCGAGGTCACCGACTTCGAAGTCACGCGCCGCTATGATCGCTACACCCCGTACCAACCCTGGCGCGAGCTGTATGAAATCCCACTTGGCGCTGTCGCTGTTGTAGCGGGTATAGGCGCCAATGTGCTCAACGTGGTGCTGCTCGGTAACCTTCCAGAAAGCGCCACGCGTGACTGGATCAGTTACGGATTCGCCGGTCTCAACCCTTTTCTGAACACCGAATCGAACGGCCGCTCGCAGCAGAACCTAGCTCACCTTGATGAGCAGCGGCGTGATGCCCGGCTGGAATACACGAGCCTGCCATGGGCCGAGCGCCCGGTCAGGGTGACCGCCGGTAACGAAACGCACGAACTCAGCACCGATCGCAATGGCGTGCTTCGGCTGAATTTGCTCGATGGGCCCTTCCCTGATCAGGACATCAGCCAGGTCGGACGACTACTGCTGCAGGTGCGCGATCCAGAGGACGGTACTCAGGCCGATGCGGTATTACTGGTCAGCCGCAACCTGCGGGGCAAGCTGCTGGAAGCGCACGACCTCATCTTCAACGATCTCGAGGGCGATGACGTCGACCAGTGGGTGCATCGCGTCAAGCGGCTCTCGGAGCTGGGCCTTGAAGAGGAAGCCAGTGAACTGGAGCAGAGCCTGATCGAGCTCACTCGTAACGATCCAGACCTACAGCAGGAGTTTCTGCGAACCCTGATGCAGGACGCCGGTCGCCAGGTCACCGATCCAGGCGAAGACGGCTGAGCTCATGAAGCCGCTGCACGGGTTATTAATGCTGTGCCTTGCGCTCGCGTTGCCTGTGGCTGCCTCGGTTCGCCAGGCGCCCGAACCCGAGCTTCGCGACCTGATGCAGCGCACCGTGGCCGAAGCCGGCAGCTTCCAGGACCGCTTCGACGCGGAGGTCTGGTTGCTCGACATGTCCACCCGCCTCAAGCGTTACGTGCCCAACCCGGAAGAACGACTCACGCTGCTTCGCCTGGTGCATCAGGAAGCCAGCAAGGCGGGGCTCAAGCCGGAGTGGGTCTTGGCATTGATACATGCCGAGAGTCATTTCGACCGCTTCGCCATTTCCAGCGTGGGCGCTCAGGGGATGATGCAGGTGATGCCCTTCTGGAAGGCCGAACTGGGCCGGCCGCAAGATAACCTGACGGACAACGCAACCAATCTGCGCTACGGCTGCACGATCCTCAGCTATTACCTAAAAAAAGAAAACGGAAACATCCAGCGCGCCCTCGCGCGGTACAACGGCAGCTTGGGTAAGCCGCATTACCCAGCCAAGGTGCTGGGTTTCTGGCAGGACTTCTGGTACGTACGGCCCTAGGAATCGCCACAGCCTGTCAGCCCAACGATGCAACGGTTCGGCAGCCCAGCGTCCGCGGGCCAGCCCTTCCCCCCTGTCAGACGGTCCAGCGACGTTGCCGCTAACGCTTACGCAAGCTGTCGATGCGCGCAAGCAACCCTTCCTTTGTCTGCTCTCCGACCAGGCTTTCACGCACCCGGCCATCAGGATCGACGATGACCGTTACCGGGAGCACCGCGGCGCGGCTGAGTTCAAGTCGCTCGGCCGGATCGGTACCGAGCACCCTGAAGCGAATGCCGAGAGCCTGGGCCGCCTCAACGAGGTCCTGCCCTTGCAGTTCGTCGAAATTGACGCCCAGCACGGTCACCTCGCCATTCGCCTCGTCGATGGCATTGAGCTCAGGTACCTCCGTACGACAGGGCCCACACCACTCGGCCCAGTAATTGATCAATACCCACTGCCCTTCCAGTTCCCGCCCGGTGATCTCTTTGCCATGCGAATCCGGGCCCCAACTCTCGCTGCATCCAGCCAATAGCACACAGGCCAGCAGGCCAAGCCATTTCCACATCATCACATTCCTTCGGTCATCGAAAGGTCAGGTTCGCTCCGCCTGCAGCCAATCAGCGATGCTGCCGCCGAAGAGATTGGCCTGCTCCTGGCGCAGCAACTCGAGCGCTTGGCGCAGTGGCGGATACCAGGGCTCGTCGAGCCGCTCGGGCAAATTCCGGGTAGCCGAGAGCGGCCAGGGGCTGTTGCGCAGCAGCTGATCGAAACTGTAGCTATTGAGGTCGCGGCACAGCACCCAGGCGGACGTACCGGTTCGACAGACGAGCCGCTCGCGTTCGAAGAACTCGAAAATCTCATCCCACTCATCCTCGGGCAGTTGCCAGCCCTTGCGATGGGCATCGCGCAGGCGCACCTCCCGCCCCGCCTGATGTCCTTCGTAAAGCACCCGCAACAGCCCGAGCATGACGATCAATCTGGGTAGCGCGCGCCGCCGCCACTGCTGGGACGATGACAGACCGCAAACCAACTCCGCACCAAACAGCACGATCATCCAGGACAGATAGACCCACAGCAAAAATAACGGCACGGCGGCGAAAGCGCCGTAGATCAGCTGATAGCTCGGAAAATAGCTGACATACAGGCCGAACGCCTGTTTGGCCGCTTCGAACAGGACCGCGGTGAACAGCCCCCCGATCGCCGCGTGCCTGAGCGGAACGCGGGTGTTGGGAACGGCGGCATAGATCAGCGTGAAGGCCGCGACGCTGAATACCAGCGGCATCACCTTGAGCACCGTGCCCGCGCCGATCAGGGCGTGCGGCCCTGAAATGAGCGACAGCGAGGTGATGTAGGTGCTCATCGCGAAACCGGCGCCAAGCAACAGGGGGCCGAGACTGAGGATTGCCCAATACAGCAGAAAGCTGGACATGCCCCGCCGCGGCTGTCGGACGCGCCAGATCACGTTGAATGCTTTTTCGATGGTCAGCAGCATCATCAATGCCGTCGCCATCAGAAAGCCGACACCAAACCAGGTCAATTGCCGCGCCTGGTCTGTGAACGCCACCAGATATTCCTGGATCGTTGCGCCGGTCGAGGGGATGAAGTTGTTGAACACATAGCCCTGGATCTGCTCGCCAACCCCCTGGAATGCGGGAATCGCGGCCAGCATGGCGAAGGTCACCGTCATCATCGGCACAACGGCGAACAGCGTGGTGTAGGTCAACGCCGCCGCGCTGTGGGGACCGCGGTCAGCCAGGAATCGTTTCACCAGGAAACGGACGAAGTCGATCATGTCATGGAGCCGATGGTGCATTCCTTCTCCTCGAGACAAACCACTTCGTTCCGGTACGCAAGCCAATGGACGCTGGCGGATCAAGGCGCCCGCAACGCGGCGGAGCGGCGTTTCAGGCCAAACGGGATTGAGGGTTAGAATGGCCAACTTACTTGCCGGGAAGCAACCCTGAATGACCAATCTCACGCTTTATCACAACCCGCGTTGCTCGAAATCGCGCAGCGCGCTGGAGTTGCTCGAGGCGCGCGGCCACCAGCCCACCATTGTTCGCTATTTGGATACACCACCAGACGCCGCGCAGCTGACGAACCTTCTCGCCCTGCTTGGCCTCAGCGCCAGGGAGTTGTTGCGCACCGGCGAGGAGGAATACCGAAGCCTCGGTCTGGACGACCCGAACCTCGACGACCAAGCGTTAATCGCTGCCATGGCGGCGCACCCTCGCCTGATCGAGCGCCCCATCCTTGTCGCAGGTGATCGGGCAGTCATTGGCCGGCCGCCGGAGAACGTCCTGGAGTTGCTGCCATGACCGCGCCCTATGTTCTGGTGCTGTATTACAGCCGGCATGGCGCTACCGCTGAAATGGCGCGACAGATCGCCCGCGGTGTCGAGCAAGCCGGCCTGGAAGCTCGGGTGCGTACAGTGCCGTCTGTCTCCACCGAGTGCGAAGCGGTCTCGCCAACCATCCCAGCGGATGGCGCCATCTATGCCACCCCAGAAGATCTCAAGCACTGCGCCGCGCTGGCCCTCGGTAGTCCGACCCGGTTCGGCAACATGGCAGCGCCGATGAAGTATTTCCTCGACGGCACGAGCGGCCTCTGGCTCACCGGCGAGCTGGTTGGCAAGCCCGCCGGCGTATTCACCTCCACCTCCAGCCTGCATGGCGGCCAGGAGACGACCTTGTTGACCATGCTGTTGCCGCTGCTTCACCACGGCATGCTGGTGCTCGGCCTGCCGTACAGCGAGAACGCTTTATTGGAGACCCGCGGCGGCGGCACGCCATATGGCGCCAGCCACCATGCCGGCGCCGATGGCAAGCGCTCGTTGGATGAGCATGAAATCGCACTATGCCGTGCCCTTGGCGCGCGCCTCGCACGAACCGCAACAAGTTTGGAGAAAGGCCGTGGCTAGAACGCCAAAACCCCTGCCTTCACTGGATTGGCTTGAACCTCGGGTCCGCTTCAGCCGTGCCTGTGCGCTGGCCAGCTTCATCGGCCTGGCGTTGCTTCTGCTGGTCTGGAACCTGGCCTTCGCCGATTTGCACGGCGCACGCACGTGGGTCGTGGTGGGTATTCAGCTGATCCCCTTGTTGCTGGTCGCACCGGGCATGCTCACGGGCAGCCCGCGCGCGCACGCCTGGACCTGCTTCATCGTCAATCTTTACTTCATCCAGGGTGTACTGGCGGCCATCGATCCAGGCCGGATGATCTATGGCTGGCTGGAAGCATTGGTCAGCCTGGCACTGTTCATCAGCGCCTTGCTTTATACCCGCTGGGCCTACCAGTACGAACGCAAGCGGGCCGGCGAAAACTGATCGACGTCAGCTACCAGCCGAGCGTTTCCTTAAGGAACGGTATGGTCAGCTTACGCTGCGCCTGCAACGATGCCTGATCCAGTTGATCGAGCAGTTCGAACAGGGCGCTCATGCTGCGCGTTCCTCGGGTCAGAATGAACTTGCCGACGTCGTCGGGCAGGTTCAGGCCTCGACGTGAGGCACGCAACTGCAGTGCGCGCAGCTTGTCCTCGTCCGACAGCGACTGAAGCTGAAACACCAAAGCCAGGCTCAGCCGTGATTTAAGATCCGGCAGCGCGACGGCAATCTCCCGAGGCGAGTGATCTGCTGCGAGCAGTAGCCGACGGCCACTGTCGCGCAGCCGGTTGAACAGATGGAACAGCGCCTCTTCCCAAACCGGGTCACCGGCGACAGCATCGAGATCATCGAGGCACACCAGCTCGCTCTGCTCGAGGTTATCCAGCAGGGCCGTCCCGTATTCGGCAACTTCTGCCAACGGCAGGTAAACCGCCATCTCGCCGCGCTGCTCGACACGCAGGCACGCGGCCTGGAGAAGGTGGCTACGGCCGACACCCATGTGCCCCCACAGGTAGATGAGTTCGTCCGACCAATCGGCTTCGGGGGAGCAGATACGCTCGACATAGCCCAACGCCGCGGCATTGGCGCCCGGGTAGAAGTTAGCGAAGGTAGCGTCGTCGCGCAGACGGATCCCCAAGGGGAGCTGGATGGGTTTCATTGCTTGGGAGGTTCGACCGGTATGCCTGGGCCTGGCGGCTCTGCGTAAAGGTCGGAGAGTTTATAGAGATCGTGCACGTGGCGCAGCAGCACCATGATCACAGCCGCCACCGGGAGCGCCAGCAGGACACCCGCGAAACCGAACAACTGCCCGCCGGCCAGTACAGCGAAAATGACCGCCACCGGATGCAGGCCGATGCGGTCACCGACCAGCAACGGCGTCAGCAGCATGCCTTCGAGCATCTGCCCAACGGTAAAGACGGCCGCTACCCCCAGCAGCGGGTATAGCTCGAAGCCGAACTGGAACAAGACGGCAATGATCGCCGCACCAATGCCGACCACGAAGCCCATGTAGGGCACGATGCTCGCGAGGCCCGCCAGCACGCCGATGAGCAGGCCCAGGTCTACACCAACCAGCATCAGGCCAATCGAATACACCGCGGCGAGCGCCAGCATCACCAGCAACTGCCCGCGCAGGAACGCACCGATGACCTCATGACACTCACGCATCAGGCTCATCACGGTGTCTTCGCGACGCCGGGGCAACAAGCCGCGTAGCTTGGCCATGATCAGATCCCAATCGCGCAACAGGTAGAAACAGACCACCGGAACCAGCAGCAGGTTGGCCAGGAAGGCCAGCAGCGCCAGGCTCGAGGCCGTCGCCTGGCTGAGGATCACGGTGACGATGTCCTTGGTGCTGCCCAGGTTCGCCGAGAAGGCACTCTTGATCTGGTCGAACCGCCAGAATTCCTGGCTCAGCCCGAACTGCGCTTGAATCCAGGGCAGCCCCGTTACTTGCAACCAGTCGAGCGCCAGCGGAGCCAGCTCATAAAGGTGCATCAACTGCCGGCCAAGCATCGGTACCAACACGCCCAGCAGCAACAGCAGTATCAGGCTGAACAGGGCGAACACGAGTATCACCCCCCAGGTGCGGGATGCCCCCCAGCGCTCCAGGCGATCGACCAGCGGATCACCGAGGTAGGCCAGGAGAATGCCCACCAGGAACGGCGACAGAATCGGCGAGAGTTGATACAGCAGCGCGCCAAGCAATAGCAGAACCACCAGCGGCAGCCAGCGGCCCGTTCGGTCTAGCGTCATGTTCGAAACATCCTTTGTAGTTAGCCGCGACTGCCTGCTTAGCCCACTGGATAAGCAGGCAATTCCGTGATCCAGTTGTCACCAGCGATAACGCATCACCGTACCCGTAGGCTCTTGCGGCGCAGGTTCGGGCGTTTGTGTCTGCTCGACCTCTTGACCTTGTTCGGTCTGCTCCGCTGGCTGGTCAGGCTCGGTGAGCGGCGCCTGGGCATCGATGGGCTGTGCGGCCTGCCATTCTTCTTCCGAAACCTCCTGCAAACGCGCCAGCGCGAGCTGTGCGCGAAGCTGCTCAGGGCTCGCCCGGAGCCGGTATACCAACCGGTCGCTTTCGACACGCTGCAGCCGCCCGTCGAACGGTTCGAGCAGCCGATCGATTTCGGCGAAACGCGCCACGTCGGCGCCCATGATCTGCAAGGTGATTTCCTCGGTCGCACCGGGCGCAACCCGGTAGTGCGGCGCCAGGAAACGGCCGACGGCCAGCATCACCTGATCGGCCAGTGCTTCACGGCTATTCCCGTTGGCCTGGCCCTGAGTTCGCTTGTCCGCCAGCCAGAATTGCCAATCGGCTTCCCAGGCTTCGCCATCGCCGGATTGGCGGGCGACCACGGCGAGCAACCCGTCGGCATCGTAACGCTCAGACGCGTCTCTCAATCCCTGCGGATCGTTGGCCTTCAGCACCTCAGCCGTGGCGGCCAGTTGCTCACCAAGGTCGGCCAGCGGTAGGCGCAACGGCAAACCGCGGTGCTGAGCCGCCGCTTGGAGCGACCTGGAACCGTCCTGGGCATCCCCCACCAACTGAGCACCCGATGGTGACTCGGTCAACCACCAGGTCATGATGCTCGGGCGATCGCCTCCCCAGAGAGAGAGCCCGGCCGAACGCAGCGCACGCTCGGTCGTTTGCGGGTCGAAATCGACCACGACCGCGTCCTCTTCGTAGGCGTAGCGGCTGATCAACTGCTGCGGGTCCTGACGCAAGGCGTCGATCGAGGCCTGCTCGACGTTCTCTTCACCCGTCAAACGCAACAACAACGTATCGAAGGCCTGACGAAGCGCCTGTTCGCGCTCGGCCGGCTGCTGGCTCGCAACGGGCTGGCGCACCTTATAAAGGTCGGGAAGCGGAACCGCGATGCTCGGCAGGGAGACGAGCGCGCAGCAGAGGGCAATCAGACAGGAAACAAGGCGCATGGAAATCTCGCTGGCGACCGTTCATGAGGAGCCCGTCATCGCTGAGCGATAAGACCGGGCACGGCTAACAGGCGCTACCTTAAACAGCGCTCTGGATCGGAGCAACCGCGGCAACTCTGCGCATGAACCGCTGCGCAACCGCATTCAGGGTGAAGGCCAACCGGGCGCTCAGGCGCGCTGCGGGATGGCCGCTGTGCGGCAAGCCTGATAAAATCGCGCGCTTTCCGCAGACCGGACCTGGCACTCTGTGCGCCAGCAGCCGCCTCGTTCCGGCCCGGTCGCTTCGCACTCCCTTCACAGGTCCGGATTCTATGAGCAAGCAACCCTCCATCAGCTACAAGGACGCCGGCGTCGACATCGATGCAGGCGAAGCGCTGGTCGAACGCATCAAAGGCGTAGCCAAGCGCACCGCGCGTCCCGAAGTCATGGGCGGTCTGGGCGGCTTTGGCGCCCTGTGCGAGATTCCTGCCGGCTACAAGCAGCCTGTACTGGTCTCCGGTACCGACGGTGTCGGCACCAAACTGCGCTTGGCATTGAATCTGAACAAACACGACAGCATCGGCCAGGATCTCGTCGCTATGTGCGTAAACGACCTGGTGGTCTGTGGTGCCGAACCGCTGTTCTTCCTCGACTACTACGCGACCGGCAAGCTCAATGTCGACGTGGCGGCTACCGTCGTGACCGGCATCGGTGCTGGCTGCGAACTGGCGGGCTGCTCACTGGTCGGCGGCGAAACTGCCGAGATGCCAGGCATGTACGAAGGCGAAGATTACGACCTTGCCGGCTTCTGCGTCGGCGTGGTGGAAAAAAGCGAAATCATCGACGGCTCCAAGGTGCAGGCTGGCGACGCCCTGATCGCGCTGCCCTCTTCCGGCCCGCACTCCAATGGTTACTCCCTGATTCGTAAGATCATTGAAGTGGCCGGTGTCGACATCGAACGGGTGCAGCTGAGCGGCATGCCGCTGGCTGATTTGCTCATGGCGCCGACCCGCATCTACGTCAAGCCACTGCTGCAACTGATCAAGAGCACCGGTGCAGTCAAGGCCATGGCTCATATCACTGGCGGCGGACTGCTTGACAACATTCCGCGTGTCCTTCCCGATGGCAGCCAGGCCGTTATCGATGTCGCCAGCTGGCAGCGTCCCGCCGTGTTCGACTGGCTGCAGCAGCAGGGCAACGTCGATGAGCACGAGATGCATCGCGTGTTGAACTGCGGCGTGGGCATGGTGATCTGCGTGGCGCAGGACCAAGTCGAGGCGGCCCTCGCCAGCCTGCGTGCCGCCGGCGAAGCCCCGTGGGTCATTGGCCAAATCGCAACGGCCAGCGAAGGCGCCGAGCGTGTCGTCCTGAACAATCTGAAAACCCACTGATGCCTGCAACCTGCAATGTCGTCGTGTTGATCTCGGGGTCGGGTAGCAACCTTCAGGCACTCATCGACAGCCTGGGCGCAGGCAACCCGACCCGCATCCGCGCGGTTGTGTGCAACCGTGAAGATGCGCTGGGTCTGCAACGCGCCCAAACGGCGGGCATCCCCACCCACCTGGTGCGGCACAAGGATTTCGCCGACCGCGAAGCCTTCGATGCCGCGCTGATGGCGATCATCGACGAGCACCAACCCGACCTGGTGGTGCTTGCCGGGTTCATGCGTATCCTGACGGCCGGATTCGTCCGTCACTACCAGGGCCGACTACTGAACATCCACCCGTCGCTGCTCCCGAGATATAAAGGACTGGACACGCATCGCCGCGCGATCGAGGCGGGGGATACGGAACACGGCTGCAGCGTGCACTTCGTTACCGAAGAGCTTGACGGCGGCCCCGTCGCGCTCCAGGCACAGCTTGCGATCCTGCCTGGCGACACGCTCGATACCTTGACGGCGCGCGTCCATGCCGCTGAACACATCATCTATCCGCTGGCCGTCCGCTGGTTCGCTGAAAGCCGCTTGCGCCTCGCCGACCAAGGCGCGATGCTTGACGGCAGCTTGCTGCCACCCAGCGGCCACCTCGTACGAATCTAGGAGACTTTATGCGTCGCGCCTTGTTGCTCGCCCTCGCCGTCCTGGCCCTGCCAGTCCAGGCATTGGAGCTCAAGCCCTTCTCGGCCAGCTACACCGCCGATTGGAAACAGGTCCCTGTCAGCGGCACTGCCGAGCGAAGCCTCGAGAAGGTCGATAACGATACCTGGCGGCTCGATTTCGAAGCGTCCATGCTGGTGGCCAGCTTCAACGAGCGCAGTACTTTCAAGGTCGAGGGAGACCGTTTCGTCCCGCAAAGCTATCGCCTCAAGCGCAGCGGATTGGGCAAAGGCAAGACCATCAAGCACGACTTCGACTGGCAGGCCAAGAAAGTGATCGGCGAAGACCGCGGCGATGCGGTCGAGCTCCCGCTCAATACCGGCCTGCTCGACAAATCCACCTACCAGATAGCGCTTCAGCATGCCGTGGCTGCTGGCGAAAAAAGCATGAGCTACCAAGTCGTCGATGGCGACGAAGTCGAGACCTATGATTTCCGCGTGCTCGGTGAGGAAGCAGTCAGCACCAAGGCCGGCCGGGTCGACGCAATCAAGGTGGAGCGTGTCCGCGATCCGACCCAGAGCAAGCGCCAAACCATCCTCTGGTTCGCCAAGGATTGGGATTTCCTGCTGGTTCGCCTCCATCAGATCGAAAAGGACGGCAAGGAATATCAGATCATGCTGCAGGAAGGCACCGTGGACGGCCGTACCGTCAAGGGCAATTGATTCATAGCCGCGCCGCTACGTCGGCGCGGCTCCTTCCATTCACTGCCGGACCTTTCAATGACAGCACAGTGCCGCGCGTTTCTGTTCGCCCTGCTTCCACTTTTCGCCGGCTGCCAGACACTCTCCGGCGACCAGCCGACGGCGCCGACCGAACGCCTGCGTGGCACCGTCGAACAGGTGGACGGGCAGTTGCTGCTCACCACCTGCATGCCTCAACGCACGCTCGAGCTGGTCGACAGCGGCAAAACCGGCCTCCCTGACGACGTGGTCGCGTTGCCCGCCGGCCAGCCGGTATTCGCCGATGTGCGCGGGCGCCTCGCTGGCGGCACCGCAGCCACTGGCCGGCTCGAGCTCACCCGCGTGTACCGTTTGCAGGCTGAAGGCCCCGGTTGCAACGACCCGGACCTGCCGCTGACGCTGCTACGCGCGAGCGGCAACGAGCCTGGTTGGAACGTGGTGATCACCAAGGCCGGCATGCTTCTGAACCGCATCGGCGAAGCGCCGATGGCTGTGCCCTACCTCGAGGAACAGCTACCGGACGGGCAGACCAATTTCAGTAGCGAGGCCAATGCGCAGCGCATCGATCTTTGGGTCGCGCCGCAACGGTGCGTGGACAGCGCCAGCGGCGCCGTGACCCACCTCACCGCCGAGCTACGTCTTGACGATCAAACCTTGCGCGGCTGCGCCTATTACGGCGGCGCTCGCAGCGATTGACCCTATCGAAGCGCCTGGCGCTTCCCTACGTGTCGAAGACTTTAACGATGAATGACGCCCTGACTCAGCTGCAGCCCTACCCGTTCGAAAAGCTCCGCGTATTGCTCGCCGATGCCACGCCCTCGGCCGACAAGCGTCCAATCTCCCTTTCGATTGGCGAGCCGAAGCACCGTTCACCGGCGTTCGTTGCCCAGGCCCTGGCCGACAACCTCGACCAGCTTGCCGTCTACCCCACCACCCTTGGGATACCCGCGCTGCGCGAATCCATTGCCCGCTGGTGCGAGCGCCGCTTCGGCGTGGCGGCTGGCACGCTCGACCCCGCTCGCCACGTGCTGCCCGTCAATGGCACACGCGAAGCGCTATTCGCCTTCACCCAGGCCGTGGTCAACCGGGAGCCGGGTGCACTGGTCTTGAGCCCAAACCCCTTCTATCAGATCTACGAAGGCGCGGCGCTGCTGGCCGGGGCGACGCCGCATTACCTGCCCTGCACCGAATCGAACGGTTTCAACCCCGACTTCGATGCGGTGCCGGCGGACGTCTGGCAGCGGACGCAAATCCTTTTCCTCTGCTCGCCGGGCAATCCAACCGGCGCGCTCGTCCCGCTGGAAACGCTCAAGCGTCTGATCGCGCTGGCCGACGAACATGACTTCGTGATTGCGGCCGACGAGTGTTACAGCGAGCTGTACTTCGACGAGGCGAACCCCCCAGCCGGCCTGCTCACGGCTTGCGCGGCGCTGGGCCGAGACGATTTCCGTCGCTGCGTGGTCTTCCACAGCCTCTCCAAGCGATCGAACCTCCCAGGGCTGCGCTCAGGGTTCGTCGCCGGAGACGCCGAAATCCTCAAGGCGTTCCTGCTCTACCGCACCTATCACGGCTGTGCGATGCCGGTGCAGACTCAACTGGCCAGCATCGCCGCGTGGAACGATGAAGCGCATGTGCAGGCCAACCGCGAGCTGTATCGTGAAAAATTCGATGCGGTGCTCGATATCCTCGCGCCGGTCATGGACGTGCAGCGCCCAGACGGCGGCTTCTATCTGTGGCCGAAAACGCCGATGGACGATGCGCGTTTCACCCGCGAACTGTTCGCCAGCGAGCACGTCACTGTCGTGCCGGGTTCTTACCTGTCACGGGAGGTTGATGGCTTCAACCCGGGTGCCGGGCGCGTACGGATGGCGCTCGTTGCACCACTGGGCGAATGCATCGAAGCGGCACAACGCATCCGCGCATTCATCGAAACGCGTTGAAACAACGGCCGGCCGCACATGCGACCGGCTGCATCAGGCCACGCCGGGCGGGATCATGTCCTTGCCGTAGTCGCGTAGTTTTTCCAGATTCTCAGGCTTCATGTGTTCCGGAATGTCCGCCTGGTTGGTGTTATCCCGCGTGTCCCGCGGCGGCCTCTCAGGCTTGCGCTCGGATTCGTTCATTCTGCACCTCCGTCAAATCGCATGTTCTTCCCAGATCAGCTCCCCGGTGTCGCTAACCTCGCGCACCTTGGTCAGCGCCGCCTCGGCTGCGACATCGGCCTCTGAAGCGAGGTCGTAGCGACGCCCGTTGGCAACCCGGAAAACCTGCGTGTTTTCGTCGCTGCCGCGTCGTTTCACTGCAATGACCGCCTCGAAGGCCTCCTCGACGGGAACCGCCGACGAAATCGCTTCGTAGTGTTCAAAATGCTTGCGTGCCATGGAGACTCCTCGTCGTAGCGATGGTCTCTTGTGGACAACGCGAGACGGGCAAATGATCGCCGCGGCCGCGTTGCATTCGCTGAACCGTCGTCGCGCCAGCGACTCAATCGAGGACAGCCAGAGGAGATCCACGCTATGCAGATGACCGAGCATTACAGCGCCAGCGCCCCGACACGCGCGGAGGTCGATGCCTTGGACGGACTCACCCTGCTCGAATTCGGCACCGACTGGTGCGGGCATTGCCGAGCAGCCCAGGCACCCTTGGCGCGCGCGCTGTCCGAACATGACCTGCGTCACCTCAAGATCGAGGACGGCCCGGGTCGCGCGCTTGGCCGATCCTTTCGGGTCAAGCTGTGGCCGACGTTGATTCTGATGCGCCAGGGTGAGGAACTAGGCCGCGTAGTGCGCCCTACCAGCGAGCAACCCATCGAGGCCCTGCTCAACTCGGACAGGACTGGATAGCCACCCGCTTACGGGCGGCAGGCTTCGTCCTGGCATGGCATAATCCGCGGCCCAGCCTGGCCGGAGTAGACGGAGCCCAGTTATGCCTGATTCGAAAAATGCGTTGTGCCTGTACGGCATCAAGGCGTGCGACACCATGAAAAAGGCCCGCACCTGGCTCGATGCGCACGGACTGGAGTACCAGTTCCATGATTACAAGAGCGCCGGCATCGACCGCGCCCATCTGCAGGCCTGGTGCGACGAGCACGGCTGGCAGACCCTCCTCAACCGTGCCGGCACCACGTTCCGCAAGCTGGACGACGCGCAGAAGGCCGATCTTGACCAGGCCAAGGCGATCGAGCTGATGCTGGCCCAGCCGTCGATGATCAAGCGCCCGGTGCTCGATCTCGGTGACAGGACGCTGGTTGGTTTCAAGCCTGACATCTACGCCGCCGAAGTCGCGGCCAAGCACTAAACACCCGCTCGCCCGCGAGCGCGATGACATAAGGATTTCCCATGAGCACCTCCCTTTTCAGCCTGGCGTTCGGCGTCGGCACCCAGAACCGCCAGGGCAACTGGCTGGAAGTCTTCTACGCACAACCGCTGCTGAAACCAGCCGGAGAGCTGGTTGACGCCGTCGCCCCACTGCTCGGCTACGAGGGCGGCAATCAGGCGATAACGATCACCACTGCGCAGGCCGCGCAGCTGGCCGACGCGCTGAAGTCGATCGATCCCGTCCAGCACGCCCTGCTGACCCGCCTGGCCGAAAGCCAACGCCCGCTGGTGGCGACGCTGCTGGCCGACGACAGCGCGCTGACCTCCACACCCGAGGCCTACCTCAAGCTGCACCTGATTTCTCATCGCCTGGTCAAGCCGCACGGCGTGAGCCTGGCCGGCATCTTCCCGCTGCTGCCAAACGTCGCCTGGACCAACCAGGGCGCCGTTGACCTGGCCGAGCTCGCGGAGCGTCAGCTCGAAGCCCGCCTGAAGGGTTACCTGCTGGAAGTCGTCTCGGTCGACAAGTTTCCGAAGATGACGGACTACGTTGTCCCCGCCGGCGTACGCATCGCCGACAGCGCACGGATTCGCCTGGGCGCATACGTGGGAGAAGGCACCACCGTAATGCACGAGGGTTTCATCAACTTCAACGCCGGCACCGAAGGCCCGGGCATGATCGAAGGTCGCGTTTCGGCGGGCGTTTTCGTCGGCAAAGGCTCGGACCTCGGCGGCGGCTGCTCGACCATGGGCACCCTGTCTGGCGGCGGCAACATCGTGATCTCGGTCGGCGAAGGCTGCCTGATCGGCGCCAACGCCGGCATCGGCATTCCGCTGGGCGACCGCAACACCGTCGAATCCGGCCTGTATGTCACCGCTGGCACCAAGGTCAACCTGCTCGATGAGCAAGGTGAGCTGGTCAAAGTCGTCAAAGCACGCGAATTGGCTGGCCAGAGCGACCTGCTGTTCCGCCGCAATTCCCAGACCGGCGCGGTCGAGTGCAAGACGCACAAGTCCGCAATCGAGCTGAACGAGGCGCTGCACGCGCACAACTAAGCAGAAAGACCGATCGAAGCGCTGGAGGCCAGCTGGACGCATGGGCGTTAGCCCGTCCCGCCTCCGGCCGCTTCGGGGCACAGAGCCAAAGGACGAAAACAATGTCGCTTGTCTCCCCCTGGCGTGCCGACTTCCCTGCCCTGGCCGTACTCGAAACCCAGGGCCAGACCTATCTCGACAGTGCCGCAACCTCCCAGAAGCCGCAGGCGCTGATCGATGCCCTCACCGGCTATTACACCTGCGGCACCGCCAACGTGCACCGTGCCCAGCACCAGCCCGCCGAGCGCGCCACCCGAGCCTTCGAAGACGCACGAATCAAGGTCGCGCACTGGCTGAACGCTGCCTGCCCGACTGAGATCGTCTTCACCCGTGGCGCTACCGAGGCCTTGAACCTGCTCGCCTACGGTCTCGAACATCTGATCGAACCGGGTGACGAGATCGTCGTTAGTGCGCTCGAGCATCACGCCAACCTGCTGCCCTGGCAGCAACTAGCGCGGCGCCGTGAAGCCAAGCTAGTGGTCCTGCCGCTCGATGCCCGCGGGCTGATCGACCTAAGCGCCGCGGCAGAACTGATCGGCCCGCGGACTCGCCTGCTAGCGGTAAGCCAGCTGTCCAACGTTCTGGGCGCCTGGCAGCCCCTGGCTGAGCTGCTACCCCTGGCCCGGAAACAAGGCGCGCTCAGCATCGTCGACGGTGCGCAAGGCGTCGTGCACGGGCGCCATGACATGCAGGCCCTGGACTGCGACTTCTACGTGCTTTCAAGCCACAAGCTGTACGGCCCGGAGGGTGTTGGCGCGCTCTATGGCCGCGGCGAATCGCTGCTCAAGCTCAAGCACTGGCAATTCGGCGGCGAAATGGTCCGTATCGCCGACTTCCACAGCGCCGACTTTCACAGCGCCCCGCTGGGTTTCGAGGCCGGCACCCCACCGATCGGCGGCGTGATCGGCCTGGGCGCCACGTTGGACTACCTGTCCCGGCTCAACGAGGCGCTGGTCAGCGGCCACGAACAGGCGCTGCACATGAAGCTGCTCGCCGGGCTCGCGGTCCGCGACGGGGTCCGTCTGCTAGGCGAGCCACGCATTGCCCTGGCCAGTTTCACTGTCGACGGGATTCACCATAGCGACCTCGCGCACTTGCTCACCGAACAAGGCATTGCCATTCGCAGCGGCACGCATTGCGCGCAACCGCTGCTGAAAAGCCTGGGCATCGAAGGGGCCATCCGTGTTTCCCTCGGGCTCTATAACGATGGCACCGACCTCGAGCGATTCTTCGGCGCATTGGACCAGGCTTTGGAGATGCTGCGATGAGCGAGCTGCCCCCCGCTGCGGCCCAAACGCTGCAACGCTTCGAACAAGCGGCGGGCTGGGAGCAGCGCGCACGGCTGCTGATGCAGCTAGGCGACCATCTCGAGCCGCTGGCCGACGATGAGCGAGACGACGCGCACCTCGTGGCCGGCTGCGAGAGCCGGCTCTGGCTGGCAGGCGAGCGCCACGAGAATGGCTGGCGATTCCGCGGGACCAGCGAGGCGCGGCTCCTACGCGGCCTGCTCGCTGCATTGCTGGTAAGGGTCAACGGCTTGAACACCAACGAATTGCAAGCACTGGACGCGGCCGAGTGGTTTGGCCAACTGGGCTTGTCGCGACAGCTGTCACCGTCTCGCGCCAACGGAATGAATGCAGTCATTGCGCGTATGCGCGCGTTGGCGGCGCAAGGCTGAGCTAGCCCTTCGCGCGCTCGGCTGGGCGACGCGCCCCCGCGACCAGCTTATCCACCGCTCGAGCAGCAGCCACCAAGCCAAAGCTGGCCGTAACCATCATCGCCGCGCCGAAACCACCGGTACAGTCCAACTTGACCCCCTCGCCGACGAAGCTCTTGCTCTGGCAGACGCCACCGTCGGGCTTCGGATAGCGCAGCTGCTCGGTCGAAAAAACGCAGGGCACGCTATAGGTGCGGCCAGGAGTGCGCGAAAAGTTGTACTCCCGCCGCAGCAAGGAGCGGACCTTGGCCGCGAGTGGATCGTTAAATGTCTTGTTCAGATCAGTGACCTGGATTTGCGTCGGGTCGACCTGGCCGCCGGCACCGCCGGTAGCAATGATCTGGATTTTGCGGCGTTTGCACCAGGCGATCAGCGCCGCCTTCGCCGGCACGCTGTCGATGCAGTCGATGACGCAGTCGAGTTGCTCGGTGATGTACTCGGCCATGGTGTCTCGGGTGACGAAGTCAGCGATGGCGTGCACGACGCACTTCGGGTTGATCGCCCGTATCCGCGCCGCCATCTCATCCACCTTTGGTTTGCCTACCGCGCCGTCAAGCGCATGCACCTGACGGTTGGTGTTGGTGATGCACACGTCATCGAGGTCGAACAGGCTGATTTCCCCGACACCGCTACGCGCCAGCGCCTCCGCCGCCCACGATCCGACCCCGCCGATGCCGACCACCGCGACATGCGCCGCAGCCAGTCGTTCGAGCCCTTCGGAGCCGTACAGGCGGGCAATGCCGCCGAAACGCTGATCGTCGATTGGCATCTCGATACCCCCGCTGAAAACAGCGCCGATTATAGGTGTGCAGGGCGCTGCAAAAACAGCTCGGCCGCCCACTGTACAGGCATTCGGGCCGAGAGTAGGATGCGCGCCAGCCGGCGTTCGCCGGACTTCCCGCTGTTCCTCCTCCTGGAACCTTCGCACCGATGTCAGCTCGCAAAATGGGTCTCAACCTAGTCATGGTCGTGGCCGTGGCTTCGCTGTTTACCGGCCTCTGGGCCTGGTTCAACCAACCGCAGGAAGCACCCGACTGGCCCGACCAGATCGCCGGCTATTCCTTTTCGCCGTTCCGCCTGCAGCAAGACCCGCAGGATGGCACCTACCCCAGCGAAGACGAGATCCGCGCCGATCTTGAACTCCTGACGAGCCAGACCGACAACATCCGCACCTATTCGGTGGACGATGTGCTCGGTGAAATCCCGCGCCTGGCGCAGGAAGCGGGGCTGCGTGTGACGCTCGGGATCTGGCTGAGCAACGACCTCGCGGCCAACGAGGCACAGATCGCGCGCGGTATCGAGATCGCCAAGCGCGAGCGCAGCGTAATCCGCGTCATTGTCGGCAACGAAGCGCTGTTCCGAGAGGAAGTCACGGTCGAGCAGATGATCGGCTACCTGGACCGTGTCCGCTCGGCCTTGAAGGTGCCGGTCACGACGGCCGAGCAGTGGCACATCTGGGAGAAGTACCCGGAGCTAGCCAAGCACGTCGATCTGGTGGCGGCCCACGTGCTGCCCTACTGGGAATTCGTGCCGCGCGAGGACTCGGTCACCTTCGTGCTCGACCGCGCGCGTGAGCTGAAGAAAGCCTTCCCGAAAAAACCGCTGCTGCTGGCGGAAGTGGGCTGGCCGAGCAACGGCCGTACCCGTGGCGGCGCCGTCGCGGACCAGGCCGAGCAAGCTTTGTACCTGCGCGAACTGGTCAATGCGCTCAACGCCAACGGCTACGCTTATTTCGTTATCGAGGCTTTCGATCAGCCTTGGAAAGCGGGTGAAGAAGGCGCGGTGGGCGCCTATTGGGGGGTGTTCAACGCCGAGCGCCAGCCCAAGTTCCCGCTGACCGGCCCGGTCGTGGAAATTCCTCAATGGCATCTGCTGGCCAGCGCATCTGGGGTTCTGGCCCTGCTGGCCCTGGCCCTATTGCTGATCGACGGCAGCGCGCTGCGCCAGCGTGGCCGAACCTTCCTGACGATGGTCGCCTTTGTCGTGGCCACGATGCTGGTCTGGATTGCCTATGACTTCAGCCAGCAATACAGCACCTGGTTCGGCATTACCGTTGGCGTGCTGCTGGCGCTCGGTGCGCTCGGTGTGATGATCGTGCTGCTCACCGAAGCACACGAGCTCGCCGAGACCGTCTGGAAACGGCAACGCGTACGCCCGTTCCTGCCGGTGACGGCGGATAGCAGCTACCGCCCGATGGTCTCTGTGCACGTGCCCTGCTACAACGAACCGCCTGAGATGGTGAAGCAGACGCTCAATGCGCTGGCCCGCCTGGATTACGCGCACTTCGAAGTGCTGGTGATCGACAACAACACCCGGGACCCGGCGATCTGGGAACCCGTGCAAGCTCACTGCGAGGTGCTCGGCGCGCGATTCCGCTTCTTCCACGTCGCGCCGCTGGCCGGTTTCAAGGGCGGCGCGCTGAACTACGCGATGCAGCACACCAGTCCAGACGCCGAGATCATCGCCGTCATCGACTCGGACTACTGCGTCAGCCCCAACTGGCTGAAGCAGATGGTGCCGCACTTCGCCGATCCGCGGATCGCTGTGGTGCAATCCCCACAGGACTACCGCGACGAGCACGAGTCACTGTTCAAGAAACTCTGCTACGCCGAATACAAGGGCTTCTTCCACATTGGCATGGTGACGCGCAACGACCGCGACGCGATCATCCAGCACGGCACCATGACCATGACGCGCAAGTCCGTACTGGATGAACTGAAGTGGGCCGAGTGGTGCATCACCGAAGACGCCGAACTGGGCCTGCGGGTGTTCCAGAAAGGCCTATCGGCCGCCTACTCGGAGCACAGCTTCGGCAAGGGCCTGATGCCCGACACCTTCATCGACTTTAAAAAGCAGCGGTTCCGCTGGGCCTACGGCGCCATGCAGATCTGCAAACATCACCTGGCCAGTCTGCTGCTGGGCCGCGGCAGCGACCTGACCCGCGGCCAGCGCTATCACTTCCTCGCCGGCTGGTTGCCCTGGGTGGCCGATGGGCTCAACGTGTTCTTCACGCTTGGCGCACTGCTCTGGTCCGCGGCGATGATCATCGTGCCCAACCGGGTCGACCCACCGCTGCTGATCTTCGCACTACCGCCGCTGGCGCTGTTCGTGTTCAAGCTTGGCAAGATCCTGTTCCTCTACCGTCGGGCCGTGGGCGTGAACATGCGCGACGCGATGTCCGCCGCCGTGGCGGGCCTTGCCTTGTCGCACACCATTGCCAAGGCCGTGCTGTTCGGGTTGGTGACACGCAGCATTCCCTTCTTCCGCACGCCCAAGCTGCGTAGCAGCCATGGCCTACTGGTCGCACTGGCCGAAGCGCGCGAGGAAGCCTTCGTGATGATCCTGCTGTGGGGCGCCGCGCTTGGCATTTGCCTCTCGCAAAAGCAGCCCGGTCTGGACGTAACCTTCTGGGTCGTCGTCTTGCTGGTTCAGTCGCTGCCCTACCTCGCAGCGTTGATCATGGCGCTGCTGTCTTCGCTGCCAAAGCCGAGTGCCGAGGCGCTGGGCGAACCCGCCGGGATGCAGTGATCCAGCCGGCTCCGCCGCCCAGGCGGAGCCGGCTCACATCGCAAAAGCCGTCGCCGGATGATTTGCTTTAGAATTGCGGCCTTTCCCCTTCCCTGTCCGGAGCCGTGATGACCGCCGCTGCCCTCACCCCTACTCTCGAATTGGCCTGCGAGCTGATCAATCGGCCTTCGGTGACACCGGTGGATGAGGGCTGCCAACAATTGATGGGCGCGCGCCTAGCCGCGTGCGGCTTTCAGGTTGAGCCAATGCGGATCGAGGACGTCGACAATTTCTGGGCGATTCGCGGCAGCGAAGGTCCAGTGCTCTGCTTTGCCGGGCATACCGACGTGGTGCCGACCGGCCCCGAGCAGGCCTGGCAGACGCCTCCATTCACCGCCCGCATCGACGAAGCCGGCATGCTGCGTGGGCGTGGCGCGGCGGACATGAAGGGCAGCCTGGCAGCCATGATCGTAGCGGTCGAACGCTTCACCGCCAGCCACCCGGACCACAAGGGCCAGATTGCATTTCTCATCACCAGCGACGAAGAAGGCCCGGCGCATCACGGCACCAAAGCCGTCGTGGAACGCTTGCGCGCGCGCGGCCAGCGGCTGGACTGGTGCATCGTTGGCGAGCCATCGAGCACGGCGCTGGTCGGAGATATAGTCAAGAACGGCCGGCGCGGCTCACTCGGAGGCACGCTCACGGTTCGCGGGCAGCAGGGGCACGTGGCCTATCCGCACCTGGCGCGGAACCCCATTCACCTGGCGGCGCCGGCGCTCGCCGAACTGGCGGCCGAGCACTGGGATGACGGCAATGCGTTCTTCCCGCCAACCAGCTTCCAGATTTCAAACCTAAACGCTGGCACCGGCGCGACGAACGTCATTCCCGGTACGCTCGAGGCGGTGTTCAACTTCCGTTTTTCCACCGAGTCGACCGTGGATGGGCTCAAGCAGCGCACCGCCGCCATCCTCGACAAGCACGGCCTGGACTGGAGCGTCGATTGGGCCCTGTCGGGCCTGCCGTTCCTGACCGAGCCCGGCGAGCTGCTGGATGGTGTCGCCCGCGCTATCCGCAGCGTGACCGGCCGCGAAACGCAAGCTTCAACCAGCGGAGGCACGTCGGATGGCCGCTTCATCGCCACCCTGGGCACGCAGGTCGTCGAACTCGGCCCGGTCAATGCCACCATTCACCAGGTTGACGAACATGTGCTGGCCAGCGACCTCGACCTGCTCACCGACATCTACTACCAGACCCTGGTCAACCTGCTCGCATGCTGACTTGCCCGCTCTGCCAGGCGCCGCTCGGCGCCGTTGAAAACGGTGTGGCCTGCCCGGCCAACCACCGGTTCGACCGCGCCCGCCAGGGCTATCTCAACCTGCTGCCCGTTCAACACAAAAACAGCCGCGACCCGGGCGATAACCAGGCCATGGTCGAGGCGCGGCGGCGCTTCCTCGAGGCCGGCCATTACGCGCCACTGGCGGCACGGCTGGCTGAACTGGCTGCCCAGCAGTCTCCCGCGCGATGGCTCGATATTGGCTGCGGTGAGGGCTACTACACCGCACAGCTCGCCGGGGCGCTGCCCGAGGCCGAAGGCTATGCGCTCGACATATCCCGGGAAGCCGTCAAGCGCGCTTGCAAACGCGCGCCGCAACTGGAGTGGCTGGTCGCAAGCATGGCGCGCGTACCGTTGACTGATTCGAGCTGCGACCTGCTCGCCAGCGTGTTCAGCCCGCTGGACTGGCACGAGGCGCGGCGACTGCTCGCGCCCGGTGGCGGGCTGCTGCGCATGGGCCCGACTCGAGAACACCTGTGGGAACTGCGCGAGCTGCTGTATGACGAAATACGTGATTACGATGACGAGAAGCACCTGTCGCTGATTCCTGAAGGCATGCGCCTCGCCCACAGCGAGACGCTGACCTACCGGATGCGGCTCGACGATCCCCAGGCCCGCGCCGACCTGCTGGCGATGACGCCACATGGCTGGCGAGCCAGCGCCGAACGCCGCGCCGCGGTGGTCGATGCGCCGTTGGAAGTCCGGGTTGCGATACGTTACGACTGGATTCAGCGCGAGCCGCGCTAACTCACACAAGGCAATCGCCCATGCGCCAACCCGATATCGAGATTTACCTCAGGGACGCCAGCCAGCAGGCGGTCAACGACTGGCTGACCAGCGCCCTGGGGCCCTGCTCGGCCTGGCAGCCGCGCGGCCAGACCTTCAAGTGCCGCGCCGGCGAGATACCCGTCACCTGGCTGCCCAACGCCGTTGGAAAATGGCATTGCCTGTTGCTGGAGAGCGACGCGACGCCCTGGGCCGACGACGTCGCCTGTGCCCATGCTGCGCATCAGGCGCTGGGCGTCGAGATACGCTGCGCACCTGGCGGGTGGAGCGAGGACGAAGCCGAGGATGACGCCGACCGTTGGGTCTGCGTTAGTGAAGAGGGTGAGCGCGAGATCATCTGGCGCACCGGCTGAGCGGGTGGAGCAGCCACAACCACAGGCATGAAAAAGGCCCGTCGTGCAGTGCATCGACGGGCCTTCTTTCCAGCGCGGGTTCAGAGCCCGGCGACATCCTCGGCCTGCAGGCCTTTCTGGCCTTGAATCACCGAGAACTCCACCTGCTGACCTTCAGCCAGAGAGCGGTGGCCTTGGCCACGAATCGCCTGGTAGTGCACAAACACATCCGGGCCACTCCCCCGCTGGATGAATCCATAACCCTTGGCATCGTTGAACCACTTGACGGTTCCGGTTTCGCGCTCAGCCATCCTACTTCTCCAACTCGCTTCTTATTATTCCCCGCACGGGGCGTGATCGTTCAGGCCCGAGCTGTCCCGGCCTGCCTGGCAATGTACCGGAGCAGCGATGACAGCCGTGTTTCAGGCCTGATGCCGGCTGAGTATAAACAGGAAAAATTCTCGTCTCCGAGTTTTTTTTGGCCGGCTGGCCAGGCGACTTAATTGGCATCCAGCCGCTTGCCGCATCGGCGGATCACCCGTCGCGACCCGCTATCGCGCCGCGCCCTGATATGCCGCCTCGATGGTTGCAATGCCGAGCTTACTCATGGTCATCATCGCCTCGAGACATGCCTGGCGGCCGGCTGGTTCAGGGCCTCCATCTACAGCCGCGGGATAAGATGCTTGCGCGCCATAGGGTTCGGCCGACCCAACCCACACGCGCCGCGCTGCGGCTGCCTG
This sequence comes from Pseudomonas sp. SA195, assembly GCF_054131565.1. Classification (NCBI taxonomy): domain Bacteria; kingdom Pseudomonadati; phylum Pseudomonadota; class Gammaproteobacteria; order Pseudomonadales; family Pseudomonadaceae; genus Pseudomonas; species Pseudomonas sp. SA195. Next base: position 3,074,502 of record NZ_CP096392.1, read on the forward strand.
TGCCGAACCTACCCTCGACGGCAGATCACTCTGTCATCGGCGGGTACAAGCCCTTTTGCCCGTGCCGGGCTTGCGGCACACTTGCGCCCTTCGAGGGCCTGATCCCTTGCAGAGCGAAGCCCCTGTATGACCCGTTCGCCGATCCGCCGTTTGATCTTTTCCGTCGTGCGCCGCCTCCTGTACCTGTGGGTGCGCTCGGAGACCATCAACCAGTCCGCTTTCACCCTCAAGCTGGACCGCAGCCAGCCGGTGTTCTATGTCCTGCAGCGCGCCTCATTGAGTGATCTCGCGGTACTCGACCATGAATGCACCAAGGCGGGCCTGCCGCGTCCGGTGAGCGAAGTCGCGGTCGGCAATCACCTTGAACCCGCCGCCTTTATGTTTCTCAACCCGGCGGCCAGCTGGTTCGGCACACGCTCGCGCACCGTCACGCCTGAGCCGCTGATCCGCCTGGTCGGCGCGCTGGAACAGAACGCGGTGAACAACGCCCAGATCATCCCGGTCAGCGTCTTCTGGGGTCGCTCCCCGGATCGCGAAACCAGCGCCTGGAAATTGCTGTTCGCCGACAGCTGGGCCGTTACCGGGCGGCTGCGCAAGCTGCTCAGCATCCTGATGCTCGGACGCAAGACGCGTGTGCAGTTTTCCACGCCCATCCAGCTCAACGAGCTGGTCGCCCAAAACAAGGGACACGAGCGGACCCTGCGCATGGCCCATCGCATGCTGCGGGTGCATTTCCGTCACCAGAAAACAGCCGTGATCGGGCCAGACCTGTCGCACCGGCGAAACCTGGTGAAGGGTCTGGTGCATGCGCCCCAGGTCCGCCAAGCCATCCGCGACGAAGCCGAGCGCGAGGGCATTTCGATAGAAAAGGCCGAGGCGCGTGCGCTTCGCTACGGCAATGAAATCGCATCGGACTACGCCTACACCGCGGTGCGTTTCCTCGAAGTGGTCCTGTCGTGGTTCTGGAACAAGATTTATGACGGCATCCGGGTCAATCACCTGGAACCGCTGCAGGACGCGGTTCAAGGTCACGAGGTGATCTATGTGCCCTGCCATCGCAGCCATATCGACTACCTGCTGCTGTCCTACCTGCTGTTTCGCAACGGTTTGACGCCTCCGCACATCGCCGCCGGAATCAACCTCAACATGCCGGTGATCGGCAGCCTGCTGCGCCGCGGCGGCGCCTTTTTCATGCGGCGCTCGTTCAAGGGCAACCCGCTTTACACCTCGGTGTTCAACGAATACCTGCACACCCTGTTCAGCCGCGGTTTTCCGGTCGAGTACTTCGTCGAGGGCGGCCGTTCGCGCACCGGCCGCATGCTGCAACCGAAGACCGGCATGCTCGCGATCACGCTGCGCAGCTACCTGCGCTCGTCGCGGCTGCCGATATTGTTCGTGCCCGTCTACATCGGTTACGAACGCGTGCTGGAGGGGCGCACCTACCTGGGCGAACTGCGGGGTGCAGCGAAGAAGAAAGAATCGATCTTCGACATTTTCAAAGTGATCGGCGCGCTGAAGCAGCGTTTCGGACAGGTCTGGGTCAACTTCGGCGAGCCGCTGAAGCTCAACGAGTTCCTCGAACAGGAACAACCGGGATGGCGCCAGCAGAACCTGGCTCCCAGCTTCCGCCCGGAGTGGCTCAACGAAACGACCAACCGGCTGGCCGAACGCATCGCTCAGCGCCTCAACGAGGCGGCGGCGGTCAATCCGGTTAACCTCATGGCCCTGGCGATGCTCTCGACCAGCCGCCAGGCGCTCGACCGGCGCGCGCTGGCGCGCATCCTCGACCTCTACCAGAACCTACTGCGCGCCGTGCCCTACTCGCCGCATACCACCCTGCCGGAAGGCAACGGCGAAGCGCTGATCAGCTACGTCAAAGACCTGGACCTGCTGGCCGAACAGAAAGACGCGCTCGGCAACATTCTCTACCTGGACGAGCAGAATGCCGTCCTGATGACTTACTACCGCAACAATGTCATGCACATCTTTGCCCTGCCGGCGCTGCTTGCGAGCTTCTTCCAGAGCAGTTCGCGCATCAGCCGCGAGCAGATTCTGAGCTACACGGAGGCGCTGTATCCCTATCTGCGTGCCGAGCTGTTCATTCGCTGGGAACTCGAAGAGCTGGGTTCAGTGGTCGATCAGTGGCTCTACGCCTTTGTCGAACAAGGCCTGCTCAAGGTCGACGGTGACGTCTACACCCGGCCGGCGCCAAGCTCACGCCAGTTCGTATTGTTGACGCTGCTGGCGCGGGCGATCGTGCAGACACTGCAACGCTTCTACATGGCCATCTCGTTGTTGCTGAACAGCGGTCAGCACAGCCTCAACGCCGAGGAGCTGGAAACGCTCTGTACGGTCATGGCACAGCGCCTGTCGATCCTTCATGGATTGAATGCCCCGGAGTTTTTCGACAAGAGCCTGTTCCGCCACTTCATCAAAACACTGCTGGAACAGGACGTGCTGCGCCAGGACGCCAATGGCAAGCTCGGCTATCACGAGAAGCTCGGCGAATTGGCCGAGGGCGTCGCCAAACGCGTACTCCCCGCCGAGATCCGGTTGTCGATCCGTCAGGTGGCGCTGGAACCTCATCATGACGAGACCGACACTGCACCAGTTGCTTAGCCGCCGAACGCCATCGAGGCGGTTCGACTCTGAGCTGCTTTGATGAACACCACGGCGCTGGCTGGGCCAAATCACGCTGGCCAGACGGCGGCAGAAAGTGGCGACACGTCAAGCCGCTAAGGTCTACGAGCATGCGAAGCGCCGCATAAATCCTTTAGCATCGTGCGCGGCGCTTGCCGTCGCTTACCCAAACGCCCACTTCCAAAGGTATCCCCATGCTTCGCTTCTCAACGCTCATCGCCGCCCTGCTGATGTCCGCCAGCAGCTTCGCCCTTTCCCTCTCCGAACTCAGTCAGGGCGATGCGTCCAAGGCCTTGAAAGATGCCTTGAGCCAGGGCACTAAGGTCGCGGTACAGCAGCTCGGCCGGCCGGGCGGGTTCAGTAACGACCCGGCCGTGCGCATCGAGCTACCGGGCAACATCGGCAAGGCTTCGCGCATGCTCAAGATGATGGGTATGGGCGCGCAGGTCGAGGAACTCGAGACCGGTATGAACAAAGCCGCCGAGGCCGCCGTGCCGCAGGCGCAGGCGCTGCTGCTCGACGCGGTGAGCAAGATGACCGTATCCGATGCCAAGGCCATCCTGGCGGGCGGCGACGACTCGGCAACGCAGTACCTGAACCGCACCAGCCGCGAGCAAATCCGCGCCAAGTTCCTGCCAATCATCAAGCAGGCCACCGACAAGGTCGGTGTGGCCCAGCAGTACAACGCGCTCGCGAGCAACGCCTCGGGGCTCGGCGCGGTGGACCCGCGCTACAGCAGCGTCGAAGGTTACGTCACCGAGCAAGCGCTGGACGGGCTGTTCACTGTGATTGCCGAGCAGGAAGCCAGCATTCGCCAGAACCCTGCACAGGCCGCCACCAACATGGCGAAAAAGGTCTTCGGCGCGCTCATGGGTAACTGAGAGGTTCCGAGTCGGGATGTACCACGGAGAGAAATTCAACGCCTGGACGCATCTGGCCGGAGGCGTGCTGGCCTTGATCGGAACGGTCTGGCTACTGGTTCTCGCGGCGCAGGACGGTGACCCGACCAAGATCGTCAGCATGGCGATCTACGGCTTCACACTGGTGCTGCTTTACAGCACATCCACGCTCTATCACAGCGTGCGCGGCCGGGCGAAGGTGGTCATGCAGAAGCTCGACCACCTGTCGATCTACCTGCTGATCGCCGGCAGCTACACGCCCTTCTGTCTCGTCACCCTGCGCGGTAGTTGGGGCTGGTGGCTGTTCGGTGGCGTCTGGACGCTTGCCGTGGTCGGCATGTTGCAAGAGATCAAGCCGCGCTCTGAAGCGCGGGTGCTGTCGATCGTCATTTACGCGGTGATGGGGTGGATCGTCATCGTCGCAGTCAAGCCGCTACTCGCCGCGCTCGGCACATCCGGCGTCGCCTGGCTGGTCAGCGGTGGCGTGGCGTACACCGCCGGGATACTTTTCTTCGCCTATGACCAGCGTTTTCGCCACTGGCACGGCATCTGGCATCTGTTCGTCATCGCCGGCAGCCTGCTGCACTTCGTGACCATCCTGCGCTATGTGGTTTAGCCATTACGATCATGAGCCGGGTGCATGATCCGGGGAGAGTCGGCCACCTCCACCGGACCGATAAAAGCTGACATTTTCGTAAGCTCGCTGACAGCAAAAGCCGCGCCGTTACTGGCGCGCAGGCGGGGAACGACCGAGGATCATCCTGGTCAGGTTTAAAACAAGGCACGCAATGTTTTGTTACCAACCGACAACGAGGATGAACGATGAACAACTACGCCCGCTTCGGCGCGATGATCGCCACCTCCACGCTGGTCATGTTCGGCCTGATGTACCTGAACACCTACGCCCTGGACCACATCTTCTTCAGCGAAACGCGCGCCTACATGGCCGTGGTCATGGGTGCGAGCATGGCTATCGTCATGCTGGCCTTCATGCTCGGCATGTATCAAAAACGCGGCGTGAACCTTGGCATCTTCCTGGGCAGCGCAGTGGTTTTTGCCGGCGCGCTCTGGCTGGTGCGCAGCCAGCAAACGGTCGACCAGGTGTCCTATATGAAGGCGATGATTCCACACCACTCGATCGCCATCATGACCAGCGAACGCGCCACCATCCGCGACCCTCGCGTGCGTGAACTGGCCGACGGGATCATCCAGACCCAGCGCGAGGAAATCGCCGAAATGAAGCAGCTGATCGAGGAGCTCGAAGGCAAGAATTGAGGCCGATCTTCAAGCGCCGGGACGGAACAGCAGGCTGAACTCGGTCCATCCGTCCTGGCTGTCGCATCTGATCTCTCCGCGGTGCGCCTCGATGATCGAGCGCGTGATCGCCAGCCCCAGCCCGGCGTTGTTCGGGCCGCCTTCCCGGCGTGCTGGGTCTACCCGGTAGAAGCGATCGAACAACCGCGGGATGTGCTGCGCCGCGATGGTTGCCCCCGGGTTGCCGATACTCAGCGCCACGCCAGCGCTTTTCGCCTCGATGACGACACGGATCACCCCGCCGTCTGGCGTGTAGCGCAGCGCGTTGGACAGCAGGTTCGACAGCGCCCGGTGCAACATTCCCGCGTCCCCCTGAATGGTTGCCGCACCGGACAGCCGTATCTGTACGCCACGGTCGTCTGCAGTCATCTGATAGAACTCGATCAGCTGTTCGCACAGCCTCCCGAGATCGACTGGGCGGGCCTGTGGAATGATCAACCCGTTGTCGGCTTTGGCGAGAAACAGCATGTCGTCGATCATGCGAGCCATCCGCCGGAGTTCTTCAAGGTTCGAATGCAGATTGTCCTGGTAGTCGTCAGCGCTGCGGGCGCGGGTCAGCACGACTTCGGTGTGGGTCATCAGGTTGGACAGAGGCGTGCGCAACTCATGAGCGATATCCGCTGAAAAATTCGAGAGCCGGACGAAGGCATCTTCCAGGCGCGCCAGCATCGCGTTGAAGGCTTGAACCAGGGGTTGCAGCTCCGCAGGGGCCGACTCAGCGGGGATGCGCTCGGTCAACGACTTGGCCGATACCGAGGCCGCCACCTGGGTGACCTCCTGCAGCGGGCGCAGGCCGCGTCGCGCCAGCAACCATCCGAGCAGGCCACTGAGCAGCGCACTGATCGCGAGCGCCGTCCACAGCCAGCCCATCAGGGTATGGAAGAACAGCCGGTGCGTGGTGACGTCCAGCGCCAGTTCGATACGCACCGGCTGGCCTGCCACCTCGACCACCGCGGCCCGACGGCGCCAGACCCGGCTCGCATCGTCAGTCGCCGCCGCGCCGTGCCCGTGGCCGCTGGCAGAAACCGCGTCACCTCCGGCCGCAAAGCGCACCTGGCCATCGGCATCGAGAATGCGCACCGCCAGGTCGCTATGGCCGCCAAGCAAGGCCTGCAGTTGCGGGCGCAGTCGGTCGAACCCGGCCAGATCGTCCAGCGAGTGCAGCATTTCGCGGCTGGCCTGGACCTTTTCTTCAAGCGTCTGCCGGTCGAGTTCGTCGAAGTGGTGCTGGCTCAACTGCTGGAAAAAGACGCCCGCCGCGCCCAGCACGCCGGACACCGCCAGCATGAACATCAGGCTGAGCCGAGCCGTAAGCGACAGCCGCTTCATGCCGCATCCGGGTCATCGAGCAGATAGCCCATGCCACGTGCGGTGTGGATCAGCTTTGGCTCGAAGCCGTCATCGATCTTTGCGCGCAGCCGGCGGATCGCGACCTCGATGACGTTGGTGTCGCTGTCAAAATTCATGTCCCAGACTTGGGAGGCGATCAGCGACTTGGGCAGTACCTCGCCGCGACGGCGCAACAAGAGCTCCAGCAAAGCAAACTCCTTGGCCGTCAGGTCGATGCGCTGGCCGGCGCGGATGGCACGGCGCTTGAGCAGGTCGACCTCCAGATCGGCGATTTTCAACTGCGTCTGCAAGGCGGCAGCGTTGCCGCGCCGGAGCAAGGTGCGCACGCGTGCCAACAGTTCGGAGAAGGCAAAGGGCTTGACCAGATAATCGTCCGCGCCAAGTTCGAGGCCGCGCACGCGATCTTCCACACGGTCACGCGCAGTGAGAAACAGCACGGGCAACTCATGTCCGGCTGCGCGCAGCAGGCGCAGCACTTCCCAGCCGTCGAGGCCCGGCATCATCACATCGAGTATCAGCAGGTCATACGGCGTGCTCAGCACCAGCTGCAGCGCGTCGGTGCCACTGGTGACACGGTCGACGGTAAACCCGGCTTCGCTCAAGCCTTGCTGCAGGTACATCCCGGTTTTCGGCTCGTCTTCGGCGACCAGCAGTTTCATCGCATCGTCCTCCCTGCCCAGGCCCGAAGTGTGCCGCGATCAGGATCGGCGAACCACAAACTGACAGAAAAGTAATCTTCCGCTCAGCTTTCCGAAAGCCTCGTCGCGCTATCGTCGGGCCATTGGAGAGCCAGGCATGACGGCACTTGACCTTGCCATATTGGCAAGGTTGAAGATGCTGGCCAGCCGGAATGTGCCGGCGTGCTTCGCGGAGGTTTTTATGAACACCACCACAGTGCTTCAGGTTCAAGGCATGACCTGCGGTTCTTGCGTTCGTCACGTTACACAGGCGCTGACGCCGTTGGCTGGCGTCGAGTCGGTGAGCGTGGACCTTGAGGGCGCGCAGGTGAAGGTCGACGGCAACCCCGACGTCGCCCTGCTACTCGAGACCCTGACCGAGGCTGGCTACCCGGCCCAGCTCGCCAGCGGCGCGACCTTCGGTGCTCCGCGCAAGGGCGGTTGCGGCGGGGGTTGTGGTTGTCGCTGATTGATTCAATTGGAGTACCTCTCATGCGATCGAAAACATCGAAGTTTGCACTCATCACCGCGCTGCTGATGGCTGGCAGCGTACAGGCAGCCGAGGTCATTGACGTCCACCGCGACGCCAACTGCGGCTGCTGCAAGGACTGGATCAAGTACTTGCAAGCCAATGGCTTCGAGGTGCGTGACCATGTCGAGCAGGACATGAGCGCGGTCAAGCAGCGCCTCGGCGTGGCCCCCCGGCTGGGCTCCTGCCACACCGGCGTGATCGACGGCAAGTTCGTAGAAGGCCATGTCCCGGTAGCGCAGATCATGGAACTGCAGCAGCGGGAGGATCTCATCGGCGTTGCCGCGCCGGGCATGCCGGCCGGCTCGCCGGGGATGGACTACGGTCAGCCAGCCCAGGCCTACCAGGTCATCGGATTGACCCACGCCGGGAAAGACGTCGTGCTCGCCGATTACCCGGCCAAGTAAACAAGGCCGTCCAGCGCCGCTTTCAGGGCAACGGACGGCGCAGCTTTTCTTCAACAGGATCAGACAGGCCGCCAATGCCCAGCCACGCCTCTCGCAGAACCTTTATTAAACGCTTGGCCGCAGGCGGCGTCATCGCGGGCCTCGGCATCTGGCGCCAGCCTGCTTGGGCCGTGGCGCGCCCCGGCCAGCCCGGCGAACAGGGCGTACTCGCGGGTACTCAGTTCGACCTGACCATCGACTCGCTCGAAGTCGACTTCAGCGGGCGTGCGCGCACCGCGATGGCGATTAACGGCAGTATTCCCGGGCCGTTGCTGCGTTGGCGAGAAGGCGATGAGGTGACGCTGCGCGTGCGCAACCGCCTCCCTCAGGACACTTCCATCCACTGGCACGGCATCCTGCTGCCGGCCAACATGGACGGCGTACCCGGATTCAGCTTCGCTGGCATCGCCCCGGGCGGCCTGTATGAATACCGCTTCAGGGTGAAGCAGAGCGGCACCTACTGGTATCACAGCCACTCGGCTTTCCAGGAGCAGCTGGGCGTCTACGGCCCTCTGGTGATCGACCCGCTCGAACCTGAGCCCTTCGAATACGACCGCGACTACGTGGTCATGCTCAGCGACTGGACAGACGAAAGCCCCGCCCGGGTGCTCGACACGCTGAAGAAACAGTCCGACTACTACAACCGTGGCCGACGCACCCTCGGCGACTTTATCGGCGACGTGGCCGAGCAGGGCTGGCGCGACAGCCTGAGCGAGCGCTGGGCCTGGGCGCGGATGCGCATGACGCCCACTGATCTTGCCGACATCAGCGGCGCCACCTACACCTACCTGCTCAATGGGCAGGCCCCGGACGGTAATTGGACTGGCCTGTTCGAGCCGGGTGAGCGCGTCCGGCTGCGCCTGATCAACGGCTCGGCGATGACCTATTTCGACTTCCGCATTCCCGGCCTCAAGCTCACTGTGGTCGCCGCCGACGGGCAATATGTCGAGCCGGTGACCGTCGATGAGGTGCGCCTTGCGGTCGCCGAAACCCTCGATGTGATCGTCGAGCCGGATGGCCGCCAGGAAGCCTACACCCTGTTTGCCCAATCGATGGATCGCAGCGGCTACGCGCGCGGCACGTTGGCCTTGCGTCGAGGCCTGCAGGCTCCGGTGCCTGCGCCCGACCCACGCCCAGAGCTAAGCATGGATGACATGGGTCACGGCGGCCACGGCGCGCACGGCTCCGAGAAGACTTCACACGGCAACCAGCCGGCGATGGCTCACGGCGACAAGCAGCGCAGCCACGGCGCGACTGGGCATGGGCATGAGCATGGGCAGACGGATTTGGGTGGGCCTCACGCCGGCATGCACCATGCGGGTATGCCGCACGCGGCGGCACCACACGGCAACCGGCAGATGCAAGCGCACCCAGCCAGCGAGACAGACAACCCGCTGGTCGACATGCAGACCATGATGCCCGTCGCCAAGCTGGACGACCCCGGCATTGGCCTGCGCAACAACGGCCGCCATGTGCTGACCTACGCCGACCTGCGCAGCCGCTTCCCCGACCCGGACGGCCGCGCACCGACGCGAACCATCGAGTTGCACCTGACCGGCCACATGGAGCGCTTCTCCTGGTCATTCGACGGTATCCCGTTCGCCAATGCCGAGCCGATCCAGCTGAGCTACGGCGAGCGCGTGCGCTTCGTGCTGGTCAACGACACGATGATGCACCACCCCATCCACCTTCACGGATTGTGGAGCGACCTCGAGGATGAGCACGGCTGCTTCCAGGTGCGCAAGCACACTATCGACATGCCGCCGGGGTCACGACGCAGCTACCGGGTCACCGCCGATGCGCTCGGCCGCTGGGCTTATCACTGCCACATGCTGATGCACATGGACCTGGGGATGTTTCGCGAGGTCCGTGTCGAAGAAGCGGCTCACCTCAACCCGGCGCCTTCGCAGGAGCATCAGCATGACCATTAGGATCGCGGCACTGATCGCCCTCAGCCTGACCGCGCCGCTGAGCCTCGCTCAGCAGGGCATGGAACACGGCCGGCACGGCCATCATCACAACGCTAGTACGGGCGGGCATTCCGCCCACTCCCACAACCCGCCGCCAGCCACCGGCGTACCGCCCGGCGAGGCCGTGCATTCGCCCATCCCAACGATTACTGACGCGGACCGCCGCGCTGCCTTTCCCGACCTCGCGCCCCATGCCATGCACCAGGGCGGCGCGCATTTCTTGTTTGTTGCCGATCAGTTGGAGTGGCAGGACGCCGACGGCGGCAATGCGCTCGCCTGGGATCTTTCCGGGTGGTACGGCGGCGACATCGACCGCCTGGCCTTTCGTTCCGAAGGTGAGCGCACCGATGGGCATACCGAGGAAGCCGAACTGCAGCTGCTCTGGAGCCATGCCATCGGCCCATGGTGGGAGACCGTCGCAGGCGTGCGACAGGACTTCAAGCCTGGATCCCCACAGACCTGGGCCGCCTTCGGCGTTCAAGGCACGCCGCTGTACGGTCTGGAAACCGAGGCCACGGCCTTTGTTGGCGAAGGCGGTCAAAGCGCCCTGCGCCTGGAAGCCGATTACGATCTTTTGCTGACCCAGCGCTGGGTACTGCAGCCTACCGCCGAGGCCAATTTCTACGGGCGCAACGACGAGACCCGTAACGTGGGATCAGGCCTGGCCGAAGCCAGCGTCGGGCTGCGCCTGCGCTACGAAATCTCGCGGCAGTTTGCCCCTTACGTCGGCGTGACTTGGAACCGCTACTACGGCAATACTGCCGACCTCCAGCGGGCCGACGACGAAGACACCCGCGAAGCACGCCTGCTCGCAGGTATCCGTTTCTGGTTCTGAGGCTCGACACATGAATGCCATCCTGACACTGACGTTGGGCGCATTGGCCGTGGCAATCGCGGGCAGCGCGGTGGTGTATTTCGGAGTGAATGACGTCGGCGCGGATACCCCGCACTCCGCCCCGGTTCACGCGGTGCTGGAGATGGCACGCGAGCGATCCATCGCCGTTCGCGCGGCAGAGCTTGAGGTTCCGGAGTTGGGCACCACCGAGCTGATCCGCTCAGGTGCAGGCAACTACGCTGCCATGTGCGTCGGTTGCCACCTGGCACCGGGCGTAGCGCCGAACGAGTTGAGCCAGGGTCTCTACCCTGCACCGCCGAATCTGGCTGAAGCGACCGATGAGTTCGACCCAGCGGCGACCTTCTGGGTCATCAAACATGGCCTTAAATCCACCGGCATGCCGGCCTGGGGAAGGTTCATGGAAGATCACTACATCTGGGGGCTGGTTGCCTTCATCGAGCAGTTGCCGTCACTTACGCCGCAGGAATACCAAGCGCTGGTCGACACCAGTGGCGGGCATCAGCACGGCGGCGGCGAAAGCGACATGCACGGCACCAGTGGTCATGAAGGCAACACCCACCACGCGCCGGCCGCTCCCTCTGCAACGCCTGCTGAGGCAGGCGAGAGCGATGCTCACCACCATGCCGATGGCAGCGAGCACGCTCATTGACGCTCAGCGCGTTCCTGCTCCGTCTGCATAGGCCTCGCGCCAGTTGCTGTAGCGCGGGTCTTCCCACACGCGCCGGTGCAGCCGCGACATACCCTCCGGGTCGTTGAGCAACCGCCAACGCGTCGCTTCAGCGGCACCGCGCGGCCCCGCCTCCAGCACTTCCTTCAAGCGCGCCTCGCGCAAGCGATCCGCCGCGGCCACGGCCTTGGCATGGCGAGCCCGCGCCATGGCGCAGACCAGCGCGTTGTAGATTGGGTTGACTGCCGCCGCGACGAAGCCGTCACGCAGAGCCTCATCGTTGTTCTGCACCGTGTATCGATCCGTCGCGGCCAGCTCTGTTGGCGGCTGGTGTTCCTCGGGGATCAGAAACAGTTTCATCCGCCGAGTGGCCAGGCCGGGCGTGGTGCGGCTGGTCAGGACTGACACTGGCGCCGACAGCAGCAGCGACACCACGATGGGGGCCAGCCACCAGAGAAACGCTGGATCAAGCCAGGCGACCAATCCCGTCCAGAGCGCACCGAGCAGCATTTGCGGCCCATGCCGACGCAGCGCCTCGCCCCAATGCGTGGCGTTGTCGGCACGTTGTGGAGACTTCCACTGCACCGACCAGCCGAGGAAGGCGGCGGTCACGAACACCGTGTGAAAAAGCATCCGCACTGGCGCGGCGAGCATGGAGAACAGCGTCTCGAGCAGCATCGACAGGAGCACGCGGATGCGTCCACCGAACTCGTCGGCGCCCTGAATCCAGATCAGCAGCACGCTCAGCAGCTTGGGCAGGAACAGCAACGTCAGCGTCGCCGAGAACAGCGCGATCGCTTCCTGTGGATGCCACCGCGGCCAAAGCGGGTAGAGCTGGTTGGGCTGCAGGAAATACTCCGGAACCATCAGGGTGTGGATCGCCAGCAACCCGGTCGAGAGCGCGAGAAAGGTGAACCACAGCGGCGCCGACAGGTAGGACATCACCCCAGTGAGGAACACGAAGCGATGCACCGTGTGCATGCCCTTGACCAGGAACAGACGGAAGTTCATCAGGTTGCCATGGCACCAGCGGCGGTCACGTTTGAGCTCGTCGAGCAGGTTGGGCGGCAGTTCCTCGTAGCTGCCCGGCAGGTCGTAGGCGATCCAGACTCCCCAGCCGGCACGGCGCATCAGCGCCGCCTCGACGAAATCGTGCGAAAGAATGTCCCCAGCGAACGAGCCCTTGCCCGGCAACGGCGCCAAGGCGCAATGCTCGATGAAGGGTTTCACCCGGATGATCGCGTTGTGGCCCCAGTAGTGCGATTCCCCGAGCTGCCAGAAGTTGAGCCCAGCGGTAAACAGCGGCCCATAGACGCGCGTGGCGAATTGCTGCATGCGCGCATAGAGAGTGTCCATGCCCGATGCCTTTGGTGCGGTCTGGATGATGCCGGCGCCCGGGTTGGCTTCCATCAACCGAACCAGGCTGGTCAGGCAGTTGCCGCTCATGACGCTGTCCGCGTCAAGCACCACCATGTAGCGATAGCTGCTGCCCCAGCGCCGGCAGAAGTCATCGATATTGCCGCTCTTGCGCTTCACCCGGCGCCGGCGGCGGCGGTAGAAGATATGGCCGAACCCTTCGACGTCCCGGCAGAGTTCGAGCCAGGCCTTCTGCTCGGCCACGCAGGTATCCGGGTCGTTGCTGTCACTGAGTACGAAGATGTCGAAATGGGCGATCTGCCCGGTAGCCTTGAGCGATTCGTAAGTGGCGCGCAGGCCGGCGAACACCCGTGGCACATCCTCGTTGGCGATCGGCATCACCAGCGCCGTGCGGGCCTCGCGCGGGATCGGCTCATCGCCCAGGGTGCTGGCTGAGATGTTGTAGCGGTCACGCCCCTTCAGTAGCTGGATGAAGCCCATCAACGCCGTCCAGAAGCCGACCGACACCCAACAGAAGAGCAAGGCGAACAGCAGCAAGATGCTGGTCTGCACCACGTAGGGGAGGATCTGCCGCGCCGATTCCTGAAGCGGTTGCTGGTAGACCTCCTGCAGGTCGACCAGCGCCCAGCCCTGGTACGGCAATACCGACTTCATGTGCCAGGTGGCGACCGCCGTCTGAACCAGCATCAGCAGCAGAAGGATGCTCCGGCGCACGGCCGCGACCCGTCGCCAGCCGGTGCGCTCGACAACCGGCGCATCGGCGACGGTGCGGTTCTTTCGCAACAGCAGCCGCCACCAGCGGAGCTGCAGGATGCTGGTGTGCCACGGCTCCGGGACCATGCGCGTGCGCACGATTGGCGGCGTCGAACGTATGCATGTGCGGCCCTGATGATCCGGCCCGAGCGCGCCTGCACGCTCCAGGGTGTCGTGCCAGCCGAGCCGCAGGCGCGCCGGGACGCTTGCCATCGGCGCATCCACAGCCGTACCACTCTGCTCCTGGCCGCCTGCCAGCAGCCGATGCAGGTCATCCAGTGCGGCACCACCCTGCTCCGCCTGCTGCGCCAAGGCACGACGCTGCTCGGCGGTCATTGGCATCTGTTCGAGGTAGCCGCCGACGATGGGCGGTGTGGCGACGTCATTCATTGGCAGGGATCTGGTAGGTCCAGGTTTCCGAAAGCGTGTTCTCGCCTTCGACCAGTGCCGCACGCAGTTCTACCGGCCGCGCCGCGTCACGCACGTGCAGGCGCAGCGTCAGGCGCCAGCCCCCGGTGACCGGGTTGTGCCGCAGATTGTTTTCCACCAACTCGGCATTGTCATCGACGCTCACCCGCGTGCTGACCATTGCATCGGCTGGCAGCTTGGCCAGGTTAGGGCCAACAAAGTCGACGATCAGCGCGGTGGTGCCGTCTGGCTGGCGGATCAGGTTCGATTGCTTGACGTCACCTGTCGACAACCGCGTCTGCTTGACCCAGGCGAGTTCCGGGTCATGTAGCCCCGGCTCGTTCATGCTGAAGTGCAGCAGGTAGCCAAAGTCCAGCGGCTCGCCCGGCTGAGGCTGCTCGTCCGGCACCCAGAAGGCGACGATGTTGTCGTTGGTCTCATCCGGTGTGGGAATCTCGATCAGCTCGACATGGCCCTTGCCCCAGTCGCCCCGTGGCTCGATCCAGCCGCTCGGGCGCAGTTCGTACCGATCGTCCAGATCCTCGTAACGGGAAAAGTCGCGGGTGCGCTGCAGCAGACCGAAGCCGCGCGGATTCTCCGCCTGGAAGCTGCTGACCGACAGTCGCTTGGGATTGTTCAGCGGTCGCCAGATCCATTCTCCGTTGCCGTTATGCACCGCAAGGCCGTCGGAATCGTGCAGTTGCGGCCGATAGTTAAGCTGCGGGCTGGGCTGGTTCGAGCCGAACAAATACATGCTGGTCAGTGCGCCGATGCCAAGTTTTTCCACTGGCTGGCGAAGGAATACGCGTGCCTGGACATCAACAGTGCTGTCCTTGCCGGGCGTGACCACCAGCCGGTAGGCACCCGTAGCGCGCGGCGAATCGAGCAACGCATAGATGACGAGGTTGCGGCGGTCGGCCTGCGGGCGCTCCAGCCAGAACTCGCGAAACCAGGGAAACTCTTCGCCGCCCGGCAAGGCGGTATCGATCGCCAGGCCTCGGGCCGACAGGCCATAGACCTGGCCCTTGCCGACCACACGGAAGTAGCTGGCGCCCAGCATCGAAATCAGCTCGTCGGCCTTGTCTTTCTCGTTTAGCGGATAGAGCACCTTGAAGCCGGCGAAACCGAGGCCTTCGAGCGACTGGGGGTCGACCTCGACGTTGCCGAAATCGAACATCGCCGGGTCGTAGGTGACTTCCTTGACGCCGCTGGCGGTGATCTCGTTGATCTTCACCGGAACGTCGAAATGCATGCCCTGATGGTAGAACTGCACTTCGAACGGCGTCTCGGCGTCGTGCCAAAGCGCCTTGTCGTTGCGAAACCGCAGCTGCTCGTAGTCGCCGTATTTCATGTCGCGAAAGACAGGCTGCAGATTACTGCGTGGCGCGACGAAGCTTTCCTTCGCGAGCTTTTCGGCTTTTGCCGCCACGTCATCGATGCCAAATGCCCATGCCGTGCTGCTCAACAGCAGCATCGACAAGCTGAACGCTGTGGCGAGCGCTCCTTTACCAGATTTCATAATGATCCGTGCCACCTTGCCTCCTGAATGACCACGAATGCCGCTGGTCGTGAACCGCCAGCGATTGCCCTCTTTGGTCTGTCGGAATGGCAAATGATTCCCAACGGGGTGTAAAGGAATCGAAACAGCAGGTTGCGCACGGTCGAAACCGCTCTAATCCGCCTAACGCGACGCCTGGAATCCTTTGACATGCGCCAGCCAGACGTCGTCCAACCGCGTCTGCTCAATATCGATTCCATGCGCAAGCATGGCCTGGCGATGCTGTTCGATCTCGGCTTGCTGCTCAGCCAACGCACCGGAGTTGCCATCCAGATCGTGCATCTGTGCCAGCCCGAGGTGATAGAACCGCAGCACTTGCATCGCGTCCCTGTCGCCCGCCGTTACCCCAGCCTTGACCTGGTGCATCTGGTTGGTGATGCGCATCAGGCTGCGCTTGAGGCGCCAGCCATAAACGGCGCAGGCCATCCAGCGCTGCCGCGCGTAGACCAGGCGCACCAGTGCGGCCGTCACCAGAAATCCTGCCACCACACCCGCGATGTTGTAGCGAAGGTTGTCGCCGCCTGGTCCCCCAAACGCGGCCACAGCCAGCATGGCGAAACCCATCGCCGTTATCGCGAAGGTGGCAATGACAGCGAGGCTGCTGCGCCGCGTCTGCTGGCGATAGCGCTCGGGGTTCATCGGTTCGATCTCGAATATCACCATCCGGCTGTTTCCTCCTTTGCGGCCCGAGGCCAGGGTCTGACGCGTCGACAAGGTGCGCATTATTATCCACTGCCACGCCCGGCGGTTGCTCCAGGGCAATCGCTTCCCACGGAGATGGATATGCGCCGACTCGTCACACCTGCTGATTTCGATCGCGTCTACGACATTTACATGGCCGAACCCGTCGTGAGGTACTTGGGCTTCGACTCTATGCCGCGAGAGTCCTTCGCCACAGTGTTCGATCCGCTTTTTGAAAGCGGCTGTTTTTACGTGTACGAGATCGACGGTGTGGTGCAGGGCTTTTATCAAGTGCAACGGCACCGCGGGCGCGCCGCGCACGTGGCCTACCTAGGTACCCTGGCCGTCGCCCCGAACGCGCACGGAAGCGGTATAGCCAAGGCGATGATGACCGACGTGCTGACCCGGCTGCGCAGCACCGGCATACGCCGCGTCGAATTGACGGTCGAGGCGGACAATGCTCGCGCCATTGCCTTCTATGAAAAGTTTGGGTTCAAGCACGAAGGCACCCAGCGCGCCGCCTACAAGCGGGCACTAGAGCCTGGATATGTGGATGAATTGATGTACGGGCTGCTGTTCGAGAAGCCCTGAGGGCAACGGCGCGCCACCGGGGTACGCCGTCGCCCCCCACTCAGCCCAGCAGCTTGGTGGTCAGCTTTGCGACGTGTTCGCCTTGGAAACGGGCGATGGCCAGCTCCTTTTCCGACGGCTGCCGCGAGCCGTCGCCGCCGGCGATGGTCGAGGCACCGTAAGGCGTGCCGCCATTGACCTCGGAGATATCGAAGAACTCGCTGATGCCGTATCCGGTCGGCACGATCACCATCCCGTGATGTGCCAGCGTGGTCCAGGTCGAAGTGATGGTCATCTCCTGGCCGCCACCGGTGCCGGTGGAAGTGAACACGCTCCCCACCTTGCCGTGCAGCGCGCCTTTCGCCCAGAGGCCACCGGTCTGGTCGAAGAAGGTGCGCATCTGGCTGGACATGTTGCCGAAGCGCGTGGGCGTGCCGACGATGATCGCGTCGTAGTCGGCCAGCTCCGCCGGGCTCGCGACCGGCGCCTGCTGATCGACCTTGCCGCCAGCATTCTTGAACGCCTCCGCTGGCATGGTTTCGGGCACACGCTTGATGGTCACGTCGGCACCCTGCACGCGGCGCGCACCTTCGGCTACCGCATTGGCCATGGTTTCGATGTGGCCGTACATCGAGTGATACAGCACGAGAACTTTCGCCATTTCGCTTTCCTCTTCCTGGTTGTGATTGATCTGTTCGTTTCGCTCAGCGGATATCCACCAAAACGATTTCGCTGTCTTCCAATGCTTTGATCGTCAGCCTTTCTTCGTCCCGCACGGCGACACCGTCGCGCGCCGCCGCGACCTGCCCGCCAATCTCGATGCGCCCGCTGGCGGGCACCAGATAAACCTTGCGATCCGTGCCGATCGCGTATTCGGCAACCTGGCCAGCCAGAAGTGTCGCGGCGACCAGACGCGCATCGGCGCGTATTGGCAGCGCGTCATCGTCATCCGGCATGCCGCTGGCAAGGGTCACGAAGCTGCCGGCCCGCTCACCTTCCGGAAACGGTCGCGTGCCCCATGCGGGTGGCAGGCCGGCGCGGTCCGGGTGAATCCATATCTGGAAGATCTCGGTGGCTTCGTCCTCGAGGTTGTACTCGCTGTGAGCGATGCCGGTGCCGGCACTCATGACCTGCACGTCGCCAGCCTCCGTGCGGCCGCGATTGCCCAGGCTGTCCTCATGCGTGATAGCACCCTTGCGCACATAGGTGATGATCTCCATGTCGCGGTGCGGGTGGGTCGGGAAGCCCGACTGCGGTGCGATGACGTCATCGTTCCAAACCCGCAGCCGTCCCCAGCGCATGCGCGCCGGGTCGTGATAATCGGCAAAGGAAAAGTGATGGTGCGCATCGAGCCAGCCGTGGTGGGCGGTGCCGAGCGACGCATAAGGACGAATCTCGATCATGAGCAGGTTTCCAGTGTGGCCGCCGGGCGACGCCCGGTAACGGAATGCGGCCATCTTCCATTCACTTGATCGCTATATGTGCGCATTTATCCGCTAGAAAATATCTACTCGCTCGATATATCAGCCGTCACGCAAGGAATTGGAACGTCTCGGCCAATACTTCGTCGGGGACCTCTTCAGGTAGGTAGTGCCCAGCCGGCAATGCTCGGCCGCGAACGTCCCGCGCCACGGCACGCCACTCGGCCAGGGGATCGAAACACCGCTCGATGACGCCGCGCGAACCCCAGAGCACCAGCAACGGCGCCTCGATTAGCCGGCCCGCAGCGCGGTCCTCCCGGTCGTGCTCAAGGTCGATGCCGGCGCTGGCGCGGTAATCCTCACAGAAGGCATGCGCGGTACCGGGCAGCTTCAGGCAACGCAGATATTCGGCGTAGGCGGCCTCACTGAAGGGATGCGCATGGTCCGGGCGCGTGGCCACGGCGGTCTGCAGGATAAGCTCCGGGTCCGCCTCGAGCAGCCGCTCGGGCAGCGGCGCCGGGCGGATCAGGAAGAACCAGTGCCAGTAGGCGCGGGCGAAGGTCTCATCGGTCTGGTTGTACATCGCCAGTGTCGGCGCAATGTCCAGCAGGATCAGCCGCCGAACTACCGCTGGGTGATCCATGGCCAGGCGATGGCTGACGCGGGCGCCGCGGTCATGCGCGAGAATGTCGAACCGCTCGAAACCCAGCCGGCGCATCAATTCGACCTGGTCGCGCGCCATCTCGCGTTTGCTGTAGGCGACATGGTTGTCGCCACCGTCCGGTTTGCTGCTGTCGCCGTAGCCTCGCAAATCGGCAGCGACCACGGTGTAACGCTCCGCCAGCTGGTCGGCCATGCGATGCCAGATCACATGGGTTTGCGGGTAGCCATGCAGCAGGAGCAGCGGCGGACCGGTGCCTCCCTTGCGATAGTTGATCCGCACGCCGTTGACGTCGCATTCGCCGCGCTGGAATTGCTCGAACATCGGACCACTCCTCAGAGATGAATCCTAAGCCTAGGCGCAGATTCACTAAGCGCAACGGTCAGCGACTGATCAACCCAGCGCCAGCGGCAAGAACAGTGCGATCAGAATGCCCAGCAAGCTCATGCCCAGCGCGGCGAAGGCGCCACATTCGTCGCCCTCCTCCAGCGCCCGGGCCGTGCCGATGGCGTGTGCGTTGATGCCGTAACTCAAGCCTCGCGCCGCCGGATGATCGACACCTGCCCAGCCCAGCAAGAGCGGCCCCAGGGCGGTGCCGATGACGCCGGTGAGCATGACGAACACGGCGGCCAGCGATGCCAGGCCACCCAACTGCTCGGCCACCAGCATGGCGATCGGCATGGTGGCGGCCTTGGGTGACAGGCTCATCAGCACCGTCAGGTCCGCGCCCAGCGCACGGGCGATTACCAGCGTCAGTACGACGCCAATGACTCCGCCGCTAAGCAGCGTGATGACAATCGGCCAGAACAGCTGCTGGATGCGGCGAATATGCCGGTACAACGGCACCGCCAGCGCTACGGTCGCCGGCCCGACCAAGATTGCGATCATCGAGGCATCGGCCCGGTAGCTCGCGTAATCGATGCCGCACAGGTAAAGCGTGCCGACCACCAGTAGCATGCCGACCAGCACCGGTTGCAACACCAGCCAGCCGCTGCGCCGATACAGAGCCAGCGCCAGCTGGAATGCGATGAGCGTCAACGCCACGGAAAACAGCGGATGATCCAGCGTCATGGCCCAGACGCTGCGCCAGTCGACTTCGCTCATGCCCGGTCCTCCGCTTTACGGTCCATGCGATTGATCAGCTTCTGCATCAGCCAGCCGCAGAAAGGGACGGTCACTACCAGCGACAGCACCAGCCCGGCGGCAATGGCGGGAAGGTCGGCAAACAAGGCGTCGCCGCTGGTCATGATTCCAGCGGCCGGGACGATCAGCAGCAGCGGCAGGTATTGCAATAGCAGTGCGGCGGTCTTTTCCAGCGGCTCGGGAATGCCTCGGCGCAACAGCAGCAGGACGAACAGCAGCACCATACCGATGATGGGCCCCGGCAGGGCCGGCAGTACGGAAATATTGATGGCACTGCCAAGCAGCTGCAGCACGACTAGCCAGGTCAGCCCTTTGAGAATCATGAACGAATCCTTCAGCGGATGAATCGAAGCGGCCATCATGCCGCGCCAGGCGCCGGACGGCACGCCCGGACTATTACCCGGCGCCGGGGCAGCGAAACAGGCGCAGGTCGCGCTGGAAAAAGCGGATCAGTCCTTCAGACCGCCGCGACCTGAGGTCGCAGCGTGCAGTCACGGGCTGCACAGCGCGCCTGCATCCGCCCCGCTGGGCCGGGCCTTGGCGATGTAGAAGCCCCGTTCCGTCTGGCTCCCGGCCCATCTGATCCGTATTTTTCCGCGTTACCTGAGCCTGTTATGCAACCGGCTCGCACCCGATCATCCCGGCCGCCTGACTTGCCTGACGGGGCCACCCATGAACGATCGTATTCCAGCCACGCTCATCGACACGCTCAATGCGCGCTCGCCCATCCGCCTCACGCCGGCCCAGGCGGGCGGGCCCATCCACACACGGTTTTTCACCGGCCGCTATCGCGACCTGCGCCGGATAGGCGCCGGGCTCCTGCTGGTGCTGTTCTTCGCGACCCAGTGGCTCACCTGGAACGGCCGGCAAGCCGTGCTCTGGGATCTCGGCCGCCAGCAATTTCATATCTTTGGCGCAACCTTCTGGCCGCAGGACTTCATTCTGTTGTCGGCCCTGCTGATCATCGCGGCCTTCGGCCTGTTCTTCATCACAGTGTTGGCCGGGCGCGTCTGGTGCGGCTATACCTGCCCACAGAGCGTCTGGACCTGGATCTTCATGTGGGCCGAACGCGTCACCGAAGGCGACCGTCACCAGCGGATCAAGCTCGATGCCGCGCCCTGGTCCCTCGTGAAACTCGCGCGGCGCAGCGCCAAGCACGGCATCTGGCTGGCGGTGAGCCTGGCAACAGCCCTCGCATTCGTGGGTTACTTCACCCCGGTGCGCTCGCTGGTCGTCGATCTGTTCAGCCTGCGGCTGGGGTCCGCCGAGGCGTTCTGGCTGTTCTTCTTAACCGCCGCGACCTACCTCAACGCCGGCTGGCTGCGCGAGAAGGTGTGCCTCCACATGTGCCCTTATTCGCGCTTCCAGAGCGTGATGTTCGACCCGGATACCCTGATCGTCAGCTACGACGCCGCCCGCGGTGAAAATCGAGGGGCGCGACGCAAGGACAGCGACCCGCGCACGCAGGGACTCGGCGACTGTATCGATTGCACCCTGTGCGTCCAGGTCTGCCCTACCGGCATCGATATCCGCGACGGGCTCCAGCTCGACTGCCTGAGCTGCGGTGCCTGTATCGACGTGTGCGACAGCGTGATGGACAAGATGGGTTACGCCCGAGGGCTGGTTCGTTATAGCTCCGAACGCGCGATGGCCGGCGGCCGCACCCGCCTGCTGCGCCCCCGGCTGGTCGGCTACGCCGCCGCGCTGCTCTTGATGATCAGCGGCTTCATCTGGGCGTTGTCGGCTCGACCGATGCTGTCGCTGGACGTGACGCGCGACCGCACGCTGTATCGCGAAAATACGCTCGGCCAGATCGAGAACATGTACAGCCTCAAGGTCATCAACAAAACCCAGCAGGCGCGCCGCTATCAGGTCGCGCTCGATGACGGTCACTTCGAATTGAACGGCCCACGCGAGCTGAAGTTGGCGCCGGGAGAGATCGTCGACGTGCCGGTGAGCGTCGCGCTGCTCGACCGGGCCACGCCACTCGGCGAGCTGCGATTCGAGGTCAACGATGCCGGCGACCCGAATAGCCATGTGAGCGCACCGAGCACCTTCATTGCGCCGCGAATCCGCTAACGCACGCCAGCACGGGGTATCGCTTCACCGCGTGCCCGCCTAGCATCGCTGGGGCGGCACGCACCCCATGACATGAACGAGCGAGACGGCTGAATGAAGCGCTACGAACGATTCGCCGACGAAATCGCCGAGCTGATACGCAGCGGCGTGCTGGCGCCCGGTGAGCGCGTGCCCTCGGTCCGCCACGCCAGCCGTACCCATGGCGTCAGCCCTTCGACCGTATTTCAGGCGTACTACCTGCTGGAGGATCGCGGCCTGATCCAGGCGCGACCGCGCTCGGGATATTTCGTCCGCGAACACGCCAAGCGGCCGCTGCATGAACCGGAGATCAGCCCGCGCCTGAGCGAGACCACCGAAGTCGATGTCAGTGAACTGGTGTTCTCCGTGCTCGCCTCGCTACGCGACCCGGACACCGTGCCCTTCGGCTCCGCCTTCCCCAGCCCGGACCTGTTCCCGCTGCAGCGCCTGGCACGCTCGATGGCACACACCGTCCGGCAGATGCCGGCGCGCGAGGTGGTGGCGGAGATGACCAGCGGCCACCCCGACCTGCGTCGCCAGATCGCGCTGCGTTGCCGGCTCAGCGGCGTCGTGCTGACGATGGATGAACTGGTCATCACCACCGGCGCGATGGAGGCGCTGAACCTCTGTCTGCAGGTGGTCACCGAGCCGGGCGACCTGGTCGCCATCGAGGCGCCGGCCTTCTATGCCACCCTGCAAGTATTGGAACGCCTCAAGCTCAAGGCCGTGGAGATCCCCGTCCACCCGCGAGATGGCATCGATCTGGACGTGCTGGCAAGCAGCCTGGCGAGCCTGCCGATCAAGGCCTGCTGGTTCATGAGCAGCCTGCAGAACCCGCTTGGCGCGAGCATGGGCGAGGCAAAGAAGGAGCGCCTCTATGCGCTGAGCCAGCGGCATCAGGTGCCGCTGATTGAGGATGACGTCTACGCCGAGTTGTACTTCACCCGCGAGCCGCCGAAGCCGGTAAAGAGCCATGACCGCGACGGGCTGGTGATGCACTGCGGCTCGTTTTCCAAGAGCCTGGCGCCGGGCTACCGGATCGGCTGGGTGGCCGGTGGCCGCTACGCCGACCGCATCAGCCGGCTGAAACTCATGACCACCCTCTCACCTTCAGTGCCGGCCCAGGCCGCCATCGCCGACTACCTGCAACACGGCGGTTACGACCGCCACCTGCGCCGGCTGCGCCACGCACTGGAGCGTCAGCAGGGTGAAATGCTCGCCTCCGCAGCGCGGCATTTCCCGGCCACCACCCGCGTTACCCGGCCCAGCGGTGGGTACTTTCTATGGTTCGAATTTCCCGAAGCGGTCGACTCGCTACACCTGCTGCAGATGGCGCTGGCCGAAGGCATCAGCCTGGCGCCGGGGCCGATCTTCTCGGCGACGCGGCGCTTCGGCAACTGCGCCCGACTGAATCATGGGCATCCATGGGACGCGCGCTGCGAGCAGGCCATGGCATCGCTGGGGCGAATGATCCAATCCTTTCGCCCCTGAGCCGCCGGTGCGCCGGTGCGCCGGTGCGCCGCTAGATATGAATGCTGCCCTGCAGGTAGAGCACGGCATGGCCGGCCACGCGGACCCGATCGCCGTCGACACGACACCGCAGCTCGCCGCCACGCCGCGACGCCTGATGCGCCCGTAACGAAGTTTTGCCCAGGCGGTCGCTCCAATACGGCGCGAGCCCGGCATGAATCGAGCCGGTGACCGGATCTTCGTCGCCGCCGTTGGCGGGCCAGAAGTAACGCGAGACAAAATCGTGGGCGACGCCCGGCGCGGTGACCACCACGTCGAGCGGCGCCAGCGCTTTCAGCGCCGCCAGATCCGGTGAAATCTGGCGCACCTGGTCCTCGTGCTCATACACGGCGAACCAGGCCTGACCGCTGCACAACACCGCTTGCGGCGCCAATCCGAGCCCTTTAAGCAGTTCGGCTGGCGGGTGTTCCACCGGTTTTGGCGCGCGGTTGGGGAAGTCCATTTCCAGCAGCCCATCCTCGACCTGTTGAACCTGAATATCGCCGACCGCGGCGGCGCGGAAGGTCAAGGGTGGTGTCGCCAGGCGCTGCTCCAGCAGAACGAACGCGCTGGCCAGCGTGGCATGACCGCAAAAATCTATCTCCGTCATGGGCGAGAACCAGCGGATCGCGAACGCACCGTCGCCCTCACGCACCACAAACGCCGTCTCCGACAGGTTGTTTTCCAGCGCGATGGCCTGCATTTGCGCGTCGCTCAGCCAGTTCTCCAGCGGCACGACCGCCGCCGGATTCCCCTTGAACGCTTCGTCTGTGAAGGCGTCGACCTGGAAGATGGGCAGTTTCATCCTTTGCTCCGTGCATATGCATGCTCGCCGGCCGGCATGCGACGCCGCAGTGTCGCCGCAGCCGGCGCGGCCGGCAACAGCGCCAGGCGCTTTACCCGCGGGTCAGACGCCCGGGCGGCTGCTCGCTGTCAAGGTCGGCTTTATCGGCTCCGCAGGTGCCGCCGGCTGGCACTGAGTATGCGCACCGGGCTGGAGGTAGGGCTGAAGGATGGGTGCCATGCCCTTGAGCACCTGCACCGGCAGCGCCGAGGTAAAACGGAAGCTGTCCGCGCCACGCCCCGGTACATAGGCGGTCAGGGTGCCGAAGTGATTAGGGCCCAGGTAGAACACGAAGGTCGCGGTGCGGTTGAGCGCCAGCGAGCTGATGAGCCGCCCGCCGGCGCCGACGGTTTGGATGCGGTTGTCGCCGGTGCCAGTCTTGCCACCCACGCGTAACGGCTCGCCGTCGGCCTGCAGAAAGCTGCCGCGCAAGCGCCGTGCGGTGCCGCCCTCGACCACGCTACCCAATGCATCGCGCAGCGCCGCGGCAACCTCGCTGGGAAGAACCCGCTCACCGCGATCCGGAGCGATGCCCAACCGGGTCTCATAAGGCGTAGCGCTGGCGAAGTGCAGGCTGTCGATGCGCACGCTGGGCAGCCGCACGCCATCATTGACGATGATGCCCATCAGTT
The DNA here is from genome assembly GCF_054131565.1 of Pseudomonas sp. SA195. Taxonomy (NCBI): domain Bacteria; kingdom Pseudomonadati; phylum Pseudomonadota; class Gammaproteobacteria; order Pseudomonadales; family Pseudomonadaceae; genus Pseudomonas; species Pseudomonas sp. SA195. The sequence goes on from NZ_CP096392.1 coordinate 3,099,504, forward strand.
CCGCCAGGGCGGCTGGACGATCGCCGGAGCTACCCAGCGCAGTTGCCAGTGACGGCACCAGGTGGTCGAACGGATAACCCAACCGTTGCCAGCGACGGTGGATATCGGTGAATGCTTCGACCTCGAGCATGATGCGGATGCGGCTGTCGCGCGCGCTCTTGTGCCGACTGCGGAACAGCCAGCCGTAAACTTCCTGACGCTCCGCACTACTGGCGGCGATGACTTCGGTGATACCCGCTTCCGGGTGTTTGGTCAGATAGCCGAGCAACCACAGGTCCAGCGGGTGGACGCGTGCGATATAGCCTTGGTCCGGCAGGCTGTAGGCGCCAGGCGCGTAGCGCGTATAGAGGGAGTCGAGCAGTTTCTCGCCCAGATCCACGTCCGGCAGCCGCTCATGCAGGAAGCGGTCGAAGCTGGCGCGATCAGCCTCGGGCATCAGATAGCGATGCACCGCGGCCAGGCGGGACGGCGTGGCACGCATGCCGTCGAGCAGTACCTCGATACGTTCGTTGGTCGTCTTGCCGCGGTATTTCTTCCAGAATCGCTGCAGAAACACCGAGCCTTCGCGGTCGGCGAAGCGCCGCAGATATTCAAGGCGCTCAGGGTTGTCATCGTTTTTCAGCAATTCGACGCCATTGGCCGTCTGGTAGGTGCTGTAGCTGACCAGATCGCGCATCAGCCGCACGAACGGAAGGTTGATCGATTCCTGCAGCGCCTCGCGCATGCTGGGCAGGCGGCCATCGTCCTCGTGTCGGAAGTTGCCGAAACGGTGCATGCCCGCGCCTGTGAAGAAGCGCTCGGCAGGGCTCGCGGAGTAGCGGCGTTCCAACGCGGCATCGAGCATGGCCGGCAGGCTGCGGTCCTCATTCTGAATCAGGTAGCCCAGCGCCCAACGCGTCAGCGGGTCGACCGCCTCGGCCTTGCGCAGCGCGGCGACCTCACGACTGGCGTAGCGCTCATGCAGCTCGGCGATGACTTCCAGGTAAGTGGTCAAGACCCGCAACTTGGCAGTCGAGCCAAGTTCCAGCTTGCTGCCCTCGTTGATGTCGAAGGGCTGGTTGGTATTGTCCGTCTGCACCCGCACACGGAAGCCCTGCTCGCCGCGCTCGAACAGCGTGAAGCTGTAGCGCACATCGCCCGTGCGTTCCGGTGACAGCATGCGTTCGCCAAATAGCCCGACCTCACCGGCGAACTCAGGGTCGGCCAGTTGATGCAAATAGTCGCTTACGCGGCGCTGCAACTCACCGTGCAGCGGCGTGGTGGCGGCCAGATCAAGCCGGTCCAGCTCATACAGCGACACGCCCAGCAGGCTGCTCAGCCGCATGCGCGCAGCGGTGATGCCCTTGCTCGAGGGTACTTCGCGAATGCCGGGCTCACGGCGCAAGTCACGATAGCTGACCTTCTGCAGCAGCGCGGCATTGCGCAGCCGAGTGCTGATCACTCCACCGTTCGCCAATAGGCGGATATGACTGTCGGTGAGCGCAGCCATGTCCTCGCGCCCGGCACCGAGGTAATAGGACGGGCGCCGCTGGGCAATCAGCAGGGAAAGCACCTGACGCAGCGCCAGGCCCTGTGCCTCGTAGCTGGTGCCGGCATTGCGGCGCGAATCGAGCACACGGTTGACCTCGGCGAAATCCGCGCCGAACCACAGGCGCAGGCCATCGGCAATGCCATGCACCTCGCCATGCCCGTAGGCGGCGGAAAGTGGCACGCTGTTGAGGTAGTCACGCACGATGCGCTGGCGAGTGACCATGGTCATCTGGCCTTCGCGGTAGGTCCGCACGCTCGCCGATACCATTTGCCGGAGCTTTTCCTCAGCGTTGCCGGTACGCCCTTCCGGCGAATGCCGGTACTTCTCCACCTGTGTGGCCAAGGTACTGCCACCCGCTGCCTGGACCGGCAGGCCGAGTTTCTTCTCGACCTGGCTGACGGCGGCCAGGGTGAAGCGTGGCCAGTCCACCGCCGGGTTGGCCTTGGGACGGCCAGGATTGAGCAGGCCCCGATCCTCGATGAACATCAGGCTCATCGCCACCAGCGGCGGAACGTCGTCGAACGTTTCGTAGTACTGGTGCGGGTAGCTGTTTTCGTACAGCGGCTCGCCGCGGCAATCGTCGATGGTAAGGCCCGCCTGCGACTTCTCCGGGTAAGGCACGAAGAAACCGCGGTCTGCATAGCTGGCCAGCGCGGGCGAAAAACGCACCTGTTCCTGAATATCGAAACCGCGAGCGGTCAGCCGCTGGAGAAACTCCGGCAAAGCGGAATAGCCCAGGCGGCGGTCGAAAGGACCCGCTTCGGGAAAGAGGATACGGTCACTGGCCCCCGCTTCGAGGCGATAGTCGAGCTTGTCGGCGTAGCGGCTCAGCCACAGCGCCTGCAACTTGGAGGTGTGCATCTCATGCCAGGCGGCATATCCGCCACCGGCCAACAGCGATACGCCGAGCAACAGACTCATCCGCCGAGCGAGGCGGCTGCCGCTGCTGCGTTTTTTAGGGGGACTACCCGGGCTCGGCTGGCGTTTACCCCTACCCGCCCGGGATGTGTCGGATTGCCATACTGCGCCCATCTTCTTTGGCCTGGCTTCCTTGAGGAATCATAGGCTTAAGCTTAGCTGGCGGCGCTTATCAGGCGAGTTTCAGTAGACGAACGGAGCGGCACCGGTCGGACAGTTCCAGCCGGCTTTTCCACCCCTTCAAATCCGCCACTGGTTACTCGATCCAGCGTGGATAAAAGCCTAGTTGCGCCTGCACCTCGTGAGCCCGAACCGGCAGGATGCCCGCCGGCAGCGGGGTGCGACCCGCATGAGGCTCGGCTGGGTCGCCATCGAAAAAGAACCGGCGCCCATCGTCAAGCCGCAGGAACAAGCCTAGCGCACCGTGCCCGGGACGCTTGACCAGCACTAGCCGTTCGTCGCCAAGCAGGTCGAGGCTCTCCTCGAAGCCCAGATAGGGACGCCGCTCGAAGGTCAGCGGGCGCCATTGCACCCCATGCGCGAACTGCGCCGGAATGACCGCAGGCGGCGTTGCCTCGCGAACATAGTCGATGCCTTCTGCACTGGCGAGCACGGGTACCTCGGCGAAGTCGGCCAGGCCCGAGGCATAGCCCCAGCGTGCGCAGGCCATTAGCACCTGATCGACCCGAACGCCGTCCGCATCTAGCTGGTCGCGCACAGGCCAAACCTCCCCGTAGGGCTTATTACGCCACGGCAGCACACTGTCGAGCTGTGCGTCGACCTGCCGGCCTAACCCCGTGCCGAAAAGCAGCCGTTGACCCTGATGCTCGATCAGTACGGCGAGGTAATCGACCGGCGCCTGCACGACCCAGGCGCCGTCTCGCCAGCGGTATTCGGTGCTCGCAACCCCCTGGCCGGTACGCACCAGGCTGAAACGAATTTCAGCAGCCTGCACGGCACCCGCGACCAACAGGCACACAGCGACTATCCATTGGCGACGCATGGCTTAACCCTCCCCGAGCGGTAGAAACGGCGAGGGCTCGGGCGTCGCGAACGCCAGTGGAAGACGACCCTGTCGCCACGTCCAGCGCCCCGGCGTGAACGCTAGCATCCGCTCGGCGCCAACTGGCGGGACGATACCGAACTCCGCGTACTGCTCGGGCCAGACCAGTTCGGCGCGCGCTTCCAACTGGAGCAGATCGCCCCGCTCGAAGTCGATGAACAGCAAGCCGCAGCGCGGCTCGGAAATCAGGTTACCGAGGGTGTTAAACAGCCTGTTGCCGCTGTAGTCAGGCAGCCACAGGCGACCGTCTTCACCGAACCGCAGCAGGCCCGGCGGCCCGCCACGGTGCGAGATGTCTACGCCGCCGCCCTCGGGGTTGGGGCTGCTGCTGGCTATAAAAAGGGTATCGGCCTGCGCCACCCGCTCGCGCCAAGCCGAATCGATGCCGATGCCGGAAAGGCTTACGCTCGGCTCTCTGATAACCGGCTGCCACCGCCGCGCCTGGATGTACTTGGGGCAATTGCCGAATGCCTGCGCCACGGCAACGCTAAGGCCAGCTTCATCGCACTCCACGATGCGCCCGTTCATGCGGTTGCGCCGCCGGCTATGCCACTCAAGCCCCAACACACCAATCGCCGCCAAGGGCCGCAGACAGTTGGCGATTGGATCGTCCGGTTCGGGCTGCGCGGCAATGCTGAGCACTTGCGGGTGTGGTGACCAGGCAAATCCGGGTGCGCCCCAGAGGATCGAGGCATGCGGCTGGCCCTGTTCGTCTACCGCTCCGAGCAACAGTGTCGGCAGTTGCGTGAAGAACTGCCGGTGCGGGTCCGGCATGAACGGCAGGATCATCCGTTCGCCGATCTGCTCCATTTTTTCGCGCACGCCCACTCGGGCCTGCATCCAGCGCTCACCGTCATGAAAAGGCGTGCCCATGGACGTTCCCCTATTCCAGGCCGGGCATGCCGACATAGCCCGGCAGCTCACGGATGCGGGCAAACCAAGCTCGCAGCGCCGGATATGGCGCAAGGTCCAGCCCGCCTTCGCCGGCTAGCGCGGCATAGGGGTACACCGCAATGTCGGCGATGGTCGGGGCGGTGGTTTCTGCAAGCCACGTATGCGTTGAAAGGTGTTGTTCCAATAGCGCCAGCGCCGCTCGCGCACGGCTCTCTGCCAAGGCCTGATCGACAGGCATCCTGAATACCCGCCCGAAGCGCGCCGTGGCCGGACCGTGGTGCATCTCGTTGGCGGCGAAGCTCAGCCAGCTCGCAATCCGCGCCTGTGTCAGCACATCCTGCGGATACCAACCGGCATCGGCATGACGCAGCGCCAAGTACACAAGAATGGCTTGGGAGTCACTCACCCGGGTCTCGCCGTCTTCGAGTACCGGCACTTGGCCGCGTGGATTGAGTGCCAGAAACGCCAGACGCTTGTGCTCGCCGTTACGCAAGTCGACGGATACGATTTCTGCTGGCTGGCCGATCAGCCCGAGAAACAGGCGAGCCTTGTAGCAATTACCGGAGAGGGTGAAGTCATGGAGTTTCATCGGGTCGTTCCTTGTACGTTAGGGGCGGACTCGATAATAGACAGACCTGTCTGTATAGTACAAGCGCAATTTGCTGCCCCTCCCCAACAGGGCCGCTGCCTCCCGCATAATGACGGCCCGAGGAGATCTAAATGGCTACGAACAAACGCGACCTGCTGCTCGGCACTGCCGAGCGGCTGTTCTATACAGAGGGCTACCACGCCACCGGCATCGACCGGATCCTGAGCGAGTCGGGCGTGGCGAAGATGACCCTCTACAAACACTTCAAGTCGAAAGACGAGCTGATCCTCGCGGTGCTCGATGCGCGCCACCAGCCAATGCTGGAGCGGCTCGCGGCGGCGCGCGACAAGCGGCCACCACGCGAGGCGCTGTTGGGTGTGTTCGACGGTCTGGACGCGATGATTCACAGCCCCACGGCGTTTTGCGGCTGCCTGTTCATCAATGCTGCGGCCGAATATCAGGACCGTGACCACCCGATCCATCAGCGCGCCGCCTTACACAAGGCCCGGTTCAAAGGGCACCTGCTGGCGCTGTTGGAGGATATGAAAGCCGAGCAGCCTGAACGGCTGGCCCGTCAGCTGCAGTTCCTAATCGAGGGTGCGCTGAGCATGGCCCATATCGAAGGCCCGGCCGATCAGGCCAAGCTGGCTAAGGCCGCCGCCGAGCAGCTGCTCCAAACGGCCGGCCTCTGAGCGGGGCCGGCCGTCTAGATTGGCTCAGGCCGAAGTGCTGGGCTTCACTTTGAACCAGGCGGCATAGAGCGCCGGCAAGAATAGAAGCGTCAAGGCCGTCGCCACGATCAGGCCGCCCATGATCGCTACCGCCATCGGGCCGAAGAAGACGCTGCGCGACAGCGGAATCATTGCCAGCACCGAGGCCAACGCCGTGAGCACGATAGGCCGGAAGCGTCGCACGGTGGCGTCGACTATCGCGGTGAGGCGGTCTTGCCCCGCGGCGATGTCCTGCTCGATCTGGTCCACGAGGATCACCGAGTTGCGCATGATCATTCCTGACAGCGCGATGGTGCCCAGCATGGCGACGAAGCCGAACGGCTTGTTCAGTAGCAATAGGAACAGCGCCACGCCAATCAACCCCAGCGGTGCGGTCAGGAACACCATGGCTGAACGCGAAAAGCTCTTGAGCTGTAGCATCAGCAAGCTCAGCACGACGATGATGAACAACGGCATCCCGGCGTTAACCGAGGCCTGACCACGGCTGGAATCCTCCACCGTGCCGCCGACCTGCAACAAGTAACCGCTCGGCAGCGAGGCGCGGATGTCGGCGAGGCTCGGTTCAATCTGCTGAACGATCGTAGCCGGTTGCTGATCGCCGTAGATGTCCGCCCGGACGGTCACTGTCGGGAGGCGCTCGCGGTGCCAGATCACGCCCTCTTCGAAGCCGTATTCCAGAGTCGCAACTTGCGACAGCGGCACGCTACGCCCATTGGCGGTGGGGATTGCCAGGCTCGGCAGCATCGACAGGGATGCGCGCTCTTGTTCCGTCCCGCGCAGAACGATCTCGATCAGCTCGTTGTCCTCACGGTACTGGCTGGCCGAAGCGCCGTTGAAGGTGCGGTTGAGGAATTGAGACAGCTCGGCCGTCGTCACCCCAAGCGCGCGGGCCCGCTCCTGGTCGATGTGCAGCCAGACGACTTTGCTTGGTTCCTGCCAATCCAGGTGGACATTGGCGACATGCGGGTTCTCACGCACCTTGGCAGCCACCTGGCGAGCCAGCGCGCGGGCGACGTCGATGTGCTCGCCCATGACGCGGAACTGCACCGGGTAGCCGACCGGCGGCCCGTTTTCCAGCCGACTGACACGCCCGCGCAAGGTTGGGAAATCTTCGCGCAGACGTTCGATCAACCAGCTGCGCAGGGCCTCGCGTTGCTCGATGTCCTCGGCCAGCACGACGAACTGGGCAAAGCTGGTTGCCGGCAGTTGTTGATCCAGCGGCAAGTAGAAGCGCGGCGAGCCGTTGCCGACATAAGCCACGTAGTTATCGATTCCCGGACGCTCAGCAAGCATCGCTTCCAGACGCCGCACCTCGGCCTCGGTCGCCTTCAACGACGCACCCTCGGCGAGCTTGAGGTCGACCATCAGCTCCAGGCGGCTCGAAGCCGGGAAGAACTGTTGCGGAACGATGCGAAACAGCGCAATCGAGCCGACGAACAGCGCCAGTGTCAGCAGGATCACCAGGGCGCGATGGCTGACGCAGTACTGAATGACCTTCCGCACCCGCTGGTAGAACGGCGTCGCATAGGGATCATGCGCGCCTGCGCCATGCTTTTCGGCGTGCCGACGTGCCAGGTCCGGTAGCAATTTTTCCCCGAGTAGCGGGACGAACATGACCGCCGCAATCCAGGAAGCGATCAATGCGATGGTCACTACCTGAAAGATCGAGCGTGTGTATTCACCCGTGCTGGACTGCGCTGTGGCGATCGGCAGGAAGCCGGCCGCGGTGATCAGCGTGCCGGTCAGCATCGGGAATGCCGTGCTGGACCAGGCATAGCTAGCCGCCTTGAGGCGGTCGAAGCCCTGCTCCATCTTGATCGCCATCATTTCCACCGCAATGATCGCGTCATCGACCAGCAGGCCGAGCGCGAGCACCAGCGCGCCAAGCGAGATCTTGTGCAGGCCAATGTCGAAGTAGTGCATGGCGGCAAAGGTCATCGCCAGTACTAGCGGAATCGATAGCGCGACCACTAACCCGGTGCGCACGCCAAGCGAAAAGAAGCTCACCAGCAACACGATCACCAGGGCCTCAACCAGCACCTTCACGAACTCGCCAACGCCAGTCTTAACGGCCGCGGGCTGATCCGACACCTTGCTCAAGGCCATTCCCGCCGGCAGATCTTGCTGTAGACGTGCAAATTCGCGCTCGAGCGCTTCGCCCAGCATGAGGATGTCACCGCCCTCCTTCATCGACACCGCCAGCCCGATCGCCGGCTCGCCCATGAAGCGCATACGCGGCGCCGGCGGGTCGCTGAAGCCACGATGCACGTCGGCTACATCGCCAATGCGAAAGGTGTCGTTGCCGACGCGAATCGGGAAGTCACGGATTTGCTTGACCGTCTCGAAGCTACCGGTGACACGAAGTTGTACCCGGTCGCTCGGTGTTTCGACAAAGCCCGCCGACATGACCGTGTTCTGCGCTTGCAAAGCCTGCCGCACCGCGTCCAGAGGCACGCCAAGATTCGCCAGCTTGACGTTGGAGAGCTCGATCCAGATCTTTTCATCTTGCAGACCGATCAACTCGACCTTGCCGACGTTGCGCACACGCTGAAGCTGTAGCTGGATACGGTCGGCGTAGTCCTTGAGCACGGCGTAGTCGAAACCCTTGCCGGTCAGCGCGTAGATGTTGCCGAAGGTGGTGCCGAACTCGTCGTTGAAGAACGGGCCCTGAACCCCGGCCGGCAGTGTGTGGCGGATGTCACCGATCTTTTTGCGAATCTGATACCACAACTCCGGAATCTCGTCGGAGTGCATCGAGTCGCGGGCCATGAAGGTGATGTTGGACTCGCCCGGGCGCGAGAAGGACACGACGCGCTCGTATTTGCCCGTCTCCATCAGCTTCTTCTCGATCCGTTCGGTAACCTGCCGCGAGACCTCCTCGGCAGTCGCACCCGGCCACTGGGTCTGGATAACCATGGCCTTGAAGGTGAACGGTGGGTCTTCGCTCTGCCCGAGCTTGCTGTAAGACAGCGCGCCGACGGCAGCGAGCAAGAGCATGAGATAAACGACGATCTGCCGGTTACCGAGCGCCCAGGCGGAAAGGTTGAAGCGCATGCGATTACTCCTGGGCAGCCAACACGACGGCGCGATTGTCCCGGTCCACGGGTCGCACCTGCTGCCCCTCGTGCAACATCTGCACACCGGCGAGCACGATCCAGTCGTCAGGTTGCAAGCCTTCGAGCACCGGCACGAGGGTTTCGCCGAACGGGCCCGTCCGAACCCTTACGCGCTCCAGCGTGGCATCGTCCCTTACACGCCAGACGAAGGCGGCACCCTGTTCTGCCGTGACGGCCGACAGCGGCACGGCTAGCGGCGCCTCTGCGTCGATCTGGATCGACACCCGGGCGCTCTGACCTAGCTCGGCAGGCACATCCTCGTCACTGAACGCGACACGCGCCGAGTAGGTGCGCGATTGTTGGTCTGCAGCAGGCGAAAGCTCGCGAATACGTCCCGGGTATTGCTGGCCAGGCTGCGACCAGAGCTCTACCGCCACCTGCTGGCCAACTGAATGCCGCTCGAAGGCCTGCTCCGGAAGACTGATTGCCACCTCGCGCTCGCCGTCGGCGGCAAGCACAAAGGCCGTCTGACCGGCAGCGACCACTTGGCCGACCTCGATATGGCGCTGGGCGATGACGCCATCACGCGTAGCACGCAAGACCGCGTAGCCAACCTGGTTGTCGGCAACTTCGAACTCTGCCTTGGCCTGCTGAAGACGCGCCTGTGCCGAACGGAAGGCATTTTCCGATGCATCGAACTGAGAGCGGCTAACCAATTGCCGCCCGAGCAGGGTCTTGTAGCGCTCGTGCTCGGCGCGCGCCGCTCGCAGGTTGGCCTCGGCTGCCGCAACCTGAGCGCGGATGCCTTCCAACTGCAGACGAACGTCCTGAGGGTCCAGGCTGGCGAGGGGCTGGTCCTTGCGGACTCGGTCACCCGCCTCCACCAGCCGCTCGACAACCTTGCCCGGGATGCGGAACGCCAACTCAGGCTCGTAGCGTGCGTGAACCTCACCCGGGTAGTTTTCCACCGACTCGCTTGCCGGCTGCGGCTGGACGACCATCACCGGTCGCGGCGGGAGTTGCTCGGCCGCCTCTTCGCTGCAACCGGCAAGGAAGACGAGGGCTAGCACACCGAGCAAGGGAAGCGGCGGACGGATCACGTTGTGACTCTCTCTGTCGAAAGGCGGGTTTGTAATAGTTGTACCGGCCGGTATAGTAAAAATCCCGTACCGACCAGTCCAGTATTAAAACGCGCATGTCAGAACGCCCCGTCGCCGCCGGCCCAGGCCGCCCGAAAGACCCCGCCAAGCGCGAAGCCATCTTGGCTGCTGCGCAGGTATTGTTCCTCGCCAAGGGCTACGAAGGCAGCAGCATGGAAGCCATCGCCGCCGAGGCCGGCGTCTCCAAACTGACGCTATACAGCCATTTCGGCGACAAGGAAGCCTTGTTCTGCGACGCGGTGAAAAGCATCTGCGAGACACGACTGCCGCGCAGCCTGTTCATGCTTGAACCGCAACGCACCATTGAAGAGGTGCTTCTGGAGATCGGCCGCGCCTTCCATGCGCTGGTCAACAGCCCGGAATCCATCGGCTTGCATCGGGTGATGGTGGCGATGGCGACGCAGAACCCGACGCTGTCGCGTATGTTCTTCGACGCCGGCCCCCTGCGGTTGCTCTCGGATCTGGAAGGCATGTTCGCCGTGGCCGACCGCCGTGGGCTGTTAGTCACACCCGAGCCGCTGAACGCGGCCGAGCATTTCTGCGCATTGGTCAAAGGCGGCGCGCATTTCCGCTTGATGATCGGCTACAGCGGGGAGCCCTCTGCAGCCGAGGCCGAGCAGCACGTGCGTGAGGTAGTCGCGATGTTCCTGCGCGCCTACGGCAGGCGTGGCGAACCCGCCTAACGAGACGCCACCGCCTGGGTTCAGTCGTGGCTCAGCGCGCCGATCCGGTGGATCGACAGGTCCGCTCCGTTGAACTCTTCTTCCTGACTCAGGCGAATGCCGATTGTCGACCTGAGCAAACCGTATACGGCGAAACCGCCAGCCAGGGCAACGAGCACACCCAGTGCCGAGCCGGCGAGCTGACTGAGAAGGCTGACGCCACCGAGCCCACCCAGCGCGTGTTGACCGAAAATGCCGCAGGCGATACCGCCCCAGACCCCACACAGGCCGTGCAGCGGCCAGACGCCAAGGACGTCGTCGATCTTCCACTTGGCCTGCGCCGCGGTGAATGTCCAGACAAACAGGGCGCCGGCGACCAACCCCGTCGCCAACGCACCAATCGGGTGCATCAGATCGGAGCCGGCGCAGACGGCAACCAAGCCAGCGAGCGGCCCGTTGTGCAGGAAGCCGGGATCGTTGCGGCCGACCAACCAGGCGGCCGCGGTACCGCCGACCATCGCCATCAGTGAGTTCAGTGCAACCAGCCCGCTGACCGCTTCGAGCGTTTGCGCGCTCATTACGTTGAAGCCGAACCAACCGACGATGAGAATCCACGAACCCAGCGCAAGGAACGGAATGTTCGAGGGCGCGAAAGCCACCAGGCGACCATCGCGGTAGCGGCCGTTGCGCCGCCCCAACAGCAAGACCGCGCCGAAGGCCAGCCAGCCGCCCATCCCATGCACCACTACCGAACCGGCGAAGTCATGGAAAGGCGCACCGAAGGCTGACTCCAACCATGCCTGCATTCCGAAATTCCCATTCCATACCAGGCCTTCGAAGAAGGGGTAGATGAACGCGACGATGAGCAGCGTCGCGCACAGCTGAGGCCCAAACTTCGCCCGCTCGGCAATGCCGCCAGAAATGATCGCCGGTATGGCCGCCGCGAAGGTCAACAGAAAGAAGAACTTGACCAGCGAGTAACCGTTATCCGCGATCATTTGGTCGGCGGGTTGGATGAATGTCACGCCGTAGGCGACCCAATAACCGATGAAGAAATACGCCAGGGTCGAGACCGCGAAGTCGGCGATGATCTTGGAAAGCGCGTTGACCTGATTCTTCAGGCGCACCGTTCCAACCTCCAGAAAGGCGAAGCCGGCGTGCATCGCCAGTACCATCACCGCGCCCATCAAGATAAACAGCGTATTGGCGCCGTGTACCAGTACTTCGACTGCACTGCTTGGGTTGTCCATCGACTGGGTCCTACAAGGAAATTCGCACCAAAACAGCAAGCGGAACCCTTTGAACGCACCAGAATGCATCACGCAGGCATAGCCGCTTGCCATCTCTCTTGTCGAGGAGCAATCCCGCGCTTGACGTAAACCAGATCCCGCCCTGGTAAAGCGCACACCGGACCACCCCACGACGCGACCGGCTCATTCCATGCGCTATTTAAGGGCTAGTAACGAACCGGTCGCACCGTGGCGAAGCAATACGCGTACCAGCGAAGCGGAAGTGAGCCACCGTGAGGCGTAGCGGCGAGAGTCATAGCGCCGACAAGGTGCGGTATTCATCCTGAGCCAGCTGGTCAGTCATGCCACTGACGAGGTCCTGCAGCATCCGGCAGCGGTAATAAAACTCCCACAGTCGCCCCTCGTCAGCAGATAAATCATGAGCCTTCATGGCCTCGTGGTAAGCCTTGACCAATTGGCTCGGCACACGTCGCGCGAGCATCTGCAGGTGCGGCTCGCTGCGGCAGCTGCCTTCTGTCAAAGCGATGAAGACCTCGGGCGTAACGCTCAGCAATGGTGCATAGGCATCCAACAGGCCCTGGAGGATCCGGTAACCCTGCAGTTGCAGGGTTTCGACCTCGCGGTGACAGAACACGCGATCCATCGCTACGTCCTTGAAGGTCTGCACAATGGCATTGGCGAGGCTGGCATCTTCCAGCAGCGCGCGGTCCAGAGTGCCGTGATATATGGCCCCAATGTGCTCGATGAATTGCTGCGCTGCGTGCTGGACCAGCGGGTGCACCAGATTGACGCGAAGCCAGATGAAGAACTCGCCGACCTTGTTGATTGGCTCCTTCTGCGCCCGCGTTTGCGCATACTCGACCATGTCGCGAAAGCTGCGACCACCGCTGATCGCTGCCTCCGGTGAGCCGTGCTCGCCGAATTTCTCGATCAGCAAGTGAACCAGCTGGTCGATGCTGAATATGCCTTTTTCGACCGAATCCTCGATGTCGGCCAGGCAGTAAGCGATGTCATCCGCCGCCTCCATGATGTAGGCGATCGGATGGCGTGTGCCGGGCTCCAGCCCCAGGGCGCTCTGCAGATCACTGACGAACGCGGCTTCAGACAGATAGAAGCCCGGCTTCTTGTGCAGATAAGCGCCCGGCGTGCCCTTCTCCGGCCGCGGTGCATGGGCGGCGCGCACATATTTCAGCAGGCCCGCCGTTTGGGTATAGGTCAAGTTCAGCCGCAGCAGCGACACCACCAAACGAATCGCCTGAGCATTGCCTTCGAAGCGTTCGAGATCACGCAGCATGGTCGCTTTCAGCCCGTCGGGGGTGTCCAGCCCCGGCACCGCATGATCGAACAGCGGCCCGAGATGCCCAGCGAACCACTCACCGATAGCGAACTCACCGAAATGGCCGAACGGTGGGTTGCCGATGTCGTGCATCAGGCAGGTCATCTCCACCAGGCTTTCAAGCGCGCTCTCCAGTCCATCCAGGCCGTAGCACGCCGCATCCCCGCCGAGCTGCTTATACAGTGTCCGCACGATGAAGCGCCCAGTCTGCTGGACTTCCAATGAATGCGTTAGCCGGCTGCGCACCGCGGCGTTGCGCTCCAGTGGAAACACCTGCGTCTTCTGTTGCAGGCGGCGAATAGCAGCTGAATTGATGATGCGCCCCCGGTCGCTTTCCAGCTGGTCGACTACCAAGGAAAGATCGTCTTGCGCTGCCATCAGTCCAGGCTCGGTACGCCCGTAGGGTCGCTGGCGCGAAATCTTGTTCTTGAAGTTGACGGGCTCCGGCATGGCTTGCTCCTGTTGAAGGAACCGCGAGCCTAGCGCGCCGCCTCTGCTTTACCAAGCGGCCGGCGCGTAACGACTCGTTTAGAATCGCTACCCCGCTATCGGATAAAGCCTCGATGAGCCGCCAGGATTTCCACCAACAGCACGCTGCCCGTGCGACAGACGAAGCCCGACGCCTGCTCGAGCGCAAGAAGGCGCTCGGCCCGCACTGGCTGGCTTGGGTCGCAACTGAGCTGTATCAGCTAAGCCCGCCCGAATACGCTGCCATGGTGCGCCGCGCGCTGGCGGACCTGGACGCTCCATGAGCCAGACTACACCGGACCTCAGCTGGCCGATCGACGGCCCCTTTAGGCGCGACGCACTCCTGGCACTGCCCGTCACCGGCAAGCCGTCGGCGATGGACAAGCAGCGGGCCGATGAGACGGTCTGGCTCGACCGAGAGGGCCTGCATGGCGACCGGGTCGCGGACCGCCGCTTCCATGGCGGACCCGATCGCAGCCTGTGCCACTACCCCGCCGAGCACTATCGTCATTGGCAACGTATCTACCCAGGCCTACAGCGGCTGGCACCCGGTGCTTTCGGCGAGAATCTCGCGACGTTCGGTCTGAGCGAGGAGCAGGTGTGCATCGGCGACCGCTACCGGCTGGGCGATGCGGTCATCGAGCTCAGCCAGCCGCGCTCACCCTGCGCCAACCTGGACCGGCGCCATGCTGCTCGTGGGCTGGCGCGGCAGCTAGCACACAGCGGCCGAACCGGGTGGCTATACCGTACGCTTGAACCCGGTTGGGTCGCTCCCGGTGCGACCTTGCAGCTGATCGACCGCCCCTGGCCGGACGCCACAGTAAGACGCGTCTGGCGAATCTACCTCGACGAGTCGGCCGCACACGATGCGCTGGACTGGCTTCAGGCGCTGCCGGCCCTGGCGACCGAATACCGCACACGACTGCGCGCACGTCTGGACGCGAAACGGCGTCACCACGATCAGGGCAACCTGTTCTAGATTGGCCGCGGCGGCACCCAGTTGGTGTTCGAGCTGCCGCAAATGTGCACGACACCGCAGGTATGTCATCAGACAACATACTCAATTTACGGACCAATCAGCCGATGTGGTACTACAACTCCACTTTCCTGTCCGCTTGAGGAACAACAATGAAAAATCTCAAGGTCAGCTACAAGCTGGCACTCGGCTTCACAGCCGTGCTGCTCCTGACCGTCTTGGTAGCCGCCATTGGCGTGTTCAGCATGGATGCGCTGGTGTCACGCAGCAACAAGGCGGAAACCGCACAGCGTTTGCTCAACAACGCCAACCAGATCCGCTACGCCCAGGTGCGCTTCGAAGAGCGCGGCGACGCTCGCTACGTCAGCCAGGTCGCCGACGCGGTCAAGGACATCGTCACCACTGTCGACCGCAAGCAGGACGGCTTCGTTGAGGCCCAGAACCGCCAGTACTTGCAGTCCATTGCCGAACAGGCCCGCCGCTACCAGAGCGCCTTCGACAGGCTCGCTGCGCTGCGTGAACTCAAGTTACAAACCCGAGCCAACTGGGTCGACGCCGGCAACACCACCGACAAGCTGATCGCCGACCTGGAGCGCCGTTGGCACGGCGTACCCGGCAATCCGGTGCTGCATCCTACCGGAGACATCGCCGATATCGCCCTGCTCACCACCGCCCTGTCCAAGCAGAACCGCCTGTTGCGCTTCACCGTGCGCGGCTACTTGATGGAGGAATCCGAGCCGGCGCTGCAGGCGTTGAATGCCCAGTTCGACGCGCTCAACGCGGCCATCGCACCGCTGGAAGAACAGCTCATCGGGCCGCAAGCCGCGAGCTTGAAGATTCTAAAGGCCAGCGCCACCGAGTACGTCGAGCTGGTCAAGAAGCTGCCGCCGCTGGTAGCCGAGCAGCAACAGGCACGCCAGGAAATGGAGGCCATCTTCGCCACGCTCTATGAGCAGGCCCAGGGAATCATCGCCAGCCAGACCGAGAAACGCAGCGAGGAAGCGCACAGCAAGAAGCTGCAAGTCATGGGGGTAACCCTGCTCGCTATCCTCCTCGGCGTGCTGGTCAGCGTGCTGATCGTCCGGCAGATCGCCCAGCCGCTGAACCAGGCGGTGCAGATGGCCGAGCGCATCGGCGCCGGTGACATGACCGGCCAGGACGTGAACGAACGCCGCGATGAGTTCGGCCAGTTACTGCAGGCGCTAGGCAAGACCCGCGGCAACCTGCGAACGCTGATTGGGCGCATCGGCGCGATCACCACCCAGCTGGCTACGGCATCCGAGGAGTTGTCGGCGGTGACCGAACAGACCAGTGCCGGGGTCAACAGCCAGCGCCAGGAAACCGATCAGGTCGCTACCGCCATGCATCAGATGACCGCGACTGTGCAGGAAGTAGCACGCAGCGCGGAAGAAGCCTCGATCGCGGCGCAGCGCGCCGACACCCAGGCGGCTAAAGGCAACACCGTGGTCCAGCGCGCCCTGGCGCAAATCGATCGGTTGTCCAACGAGGTCACGCTGTCGGCTCAGGCCATGAGCCAGCTGAACCAGGAGACCGACAATATCAGCACGGTGCTGACCGTGATCAACGGGATCGCCGAGCAGACCAACCTGCTGGCCCTGAATGCCGCTATCGAAGCCGCACGCGCCGGCGACGCGGGACGCGGTTTCGCCGTGGTAGCCGATGAGGTACGCGGGCTGGCCCAGCGCACACAACAATCGACGGCACAGATCGAAGCCTTGATCGGCACACTGCAACAAGGCGCCCGTACCGCATCTGGAATGATGGACAGCAGCAGCGGCCTGGCTGTCGAGACTGTGGCGCTGGCACGCGATGTCGGCCAGGAATTGCAAGCGATCAGCGAGACGGTTTCTGTCATTCAGGCGATGAATCAGCAGATCCCTACCGCCGCCGAGCAGCAGAGCTCGGTGGCCGAGGAAATCAACCGCAGCGTCCTGAGCGTACGCGATGTCGCCGACCATTCCGCCGAAGCAGCGCGTGAAACCGCGGCGTCGACGGCGGAACTGGCACGGCTGGGTGGCGAGCTGCAAGCGATGATCGGCCGCTTCCGGGTCTGACCGCGAGGGCCATTGCGCGGGGCGCTGCGCCGCTGTTTTAGCCGTCACGCGCCCTGCTGAAGGTGTACAGCAGCAATGCTCCACCTGAGCCTCGGTGCGGGTGTTGCGCTGTCAGACCGACGCCCCGCCGAACGCTGTACGCAGGCGACCAACCAGCCAGCCACCGCCAACGTTGACCAGCAACCCGAGCATGACCAGCAGCGCGCCGACTGCCTGCAAAGGCCCGAGATGCTCGTCCAGCAGCAGCGCGGCGGAGGTCAGGCCGACCACAGGGACCAGCAACGAGAAAGGTGCCACCGTATTGGCCGGATAGCGCGACAGCAATCGGCTCCACAGGCCATAGCCCAAGATGGTCGCGCCAAACGCCAGATAGACCAGGACCAGAAGCGAATCCAGGCTGAAACCGCGCAGCGCCGCCTCGATTACCTGTGGCCCCTCCAGCCAAAAAGACAGCCCAAGGAACGGTAGCGGCGGGATCAGGCTGCCCCATACCACCAGGCCGACCAGGTTCACCTTGCCCACTCTGCGCGTGACGATGTTTCCCAGCGCCCACATGGACGCCGCACAGATCGTGAGCAGAAAGCCTGCCAGTGTCATGCCCAGCTCGCCCTGCGCGCCGATCAGCACCAGTCCGGAAGCGGCGATTACCAGCCCTACCAGGTTGGCCATGCGCAACCGCTCGCCGAGAAAGAGAACGGCGAAGAACAGTGTGAAAAAGGCTTGCGATTGCAGCACCAGCGACGCCAGCCCAGCCGGCATGCCGACCTTCATGGCTGAGAACAGGAAGGCGAATTGCCCGAGCGAGATGGTCGCGCCGTAGGCCAGCAACCAGCGCAGCGGCATCTGTGGCCGCTTGATGAAAAGGATGGCGGGAAAGGCCGCAAGCATGAAGCGCAGCGAGCCGAGCAGCATGGGCGGAATGTTATCCAGGCCAACCTTGATCACGACGAAGTTCATGCCCCAGACCAGAATCACGACCAGGGCCAGCAGCAAGTCCTTGGGCGACATCAGCAGTTCTCCAGGGCTGGGCACGCCATTAGAAACCTGTGACCTGCTGCCGAACACGTACAGCCGTCGGGCAATTCGGCCATACAGTCGCGCAGCCGACTGTCGCAGCGGCTATGGTCCCGTCTCGCGGGCCGTGCCTGTTGCCGTCGCACCAGATAGAATCCGCCGTCGCAGAACGGCCTTCTCCTCATAGCAGCGAAACGGGAACACGCATGGGCGCACAGTGGAAAGCGAAACACAAAGAAGCGGCAGCCAATGCCAAGGGGCGCACCTTTGGCAAGCTGTCGAAGGAAATCATGATCGCCGCCCGCAGCGGTGCCGATCCTGACATGAACCCCCGCCTGCGCCTGGTGGTCGAGCAGGCCAAGAAGGCCTCGATGCCGCGTGAAACGCTGGAGCGCGCTATCAAGAAAGGTGCCGGATTGCTGGGTGAGAGCGTCAACTACGAACGTACTACCTACGAGGGCTTCGCCCCGCATCAGGTCCCGGTGATCGTCGAGTGCCTGACGGACAACGTTAACCGTACCGTGGCTGAGATCCGCGTTCTATTCCGTAAGGGCCAACTCGGCGCGTCCGGCTCGGTTGCCTGGGATTTCGATCATTGCGGGCTCATCGAAGCGGCGCCGGCCACTGCCGACGCGGACCCTGAACTGGCCGCCATCGAGGCCGGCGCGCAGGATTTCGAAGCCGCCGATGAAGGCGCGACACTGTTCATCAGCGACCCCACCGACATGGACGTGGTCTGCCGTGCACTGCCCGATCAGGGTTTCGTTGTGCAGTCGGCCCATCTCGGTTACCGGCCAAAGAACCCCGTCAGCACGCTGACCGAGGCACAGCTTGAGGAAGTCGAAGCCTTTCTCGCTGCGATCGACGCCCATGACGATGTGCAGAACGTGTACGTCGGGCTGGCTGGCTGACCCTAGCCGTACCAAACTGCGCAAACAGCGATCCACGAGCAGGCCGACCGATGAGCACGAGCAAACCCAATACGCCCTATGCCCAGCGAGAACAGGGCTACCGCGAGAAAGCGCTGAAAATGTATCCGTGGGTTTGTGGGCGTTGCGCCCGTGAGTTTTCGGGCAAGCGCCTCAGCGAACTGACGGTCCATCACAAGGACCACAACCACGATAACAACCCCGAGGATGGGTCGAACTGGGAGTTGCTCTGCCTCTACTGCCACGACAACGAGCACTCGCGTTATACCGACAACCAGTACCAGGCCGAGGCCAGGCCGGGTAGCGACCTGGGCCCGAAGGAAACATTCAAAGCCTTCGCCAATCTCGGCGACCTGCTCAAGAAGGGCAAGCCGGACTGATCACCCGGCCTGCCTGGAGCGTCACTTGACCAGCAGCACCGGCACCGAGACTTCATGAATGACGCGGTTGGCGACCGATCCCAGCAGCATGCCGGCAAAACTGCCCAGGCCACGCGTGCCCATCACCACCGTGTCACAACCGAGGCGCTTGACGGCCTCGTTGACCTCTTCGGCCACATGGCCTATGGCGGTATGGGTCTGGTGGGCGATGCCCGCTGCAGCGAGCTGCATGCCGGCCTCGTCTAGTAACTCCCGCGATTTCTTCAACAGGCTGGCGTTGAGCTCCTCAACCATGGCGCTGGTGACATATTCGCCATAAATGACAGGCTCTGGCTGCGCATTGAAGAGCTGAACCTGGAGCGGCTTGGGCGCATCCCGGGCGAAATCGATGATGTATTGCAGCGCCCGCTTAGCGTTGTCCGAACCGTCGTAGGCCAACAGTATGTTACGCATGGTCGTTCTCCTGTCGGGTGTCTGCATTGAGGATAGCAAGCGCCCTTCAGGGTTGGCGGGATGCATGCACTTCCGTTGAACCAGCGCAACGTCCGCTACACCTTCAGCATTTCTCGAGAGCACAGCATGAGCATCTCCCAAACCCCTCCGTTCGGCTTCGCCGATACGTCCTTCCAGGCCGCCGGCGGCGAAGCCGGGTTGCAACGCCTGGTCGACGATTTCTACCGGATCATGGACCAGTCGAGCCTCGGGCAGCACGCTCGCCGGCTCTACCCAGCAGACCTCGAAGAGCCGCGTGCGCGTCTCACGGCGTTTCTATGCGGTTGGCTAGGTGGCCCCCGACGTTATGCCGAGCGCTACGGCAGCATCAACATTCCGCGCTTTCATACCCGCTGGCCGATCGGCGAAACCGAGCGCCAGGCATGGCTCGCCTGTATGGCCGAAGCGATCGCCCTTCAGGACTATTCACCGGCGTTCGCCGAGTACCTGCTCGCCCAAATGCGCGTACCCGCTGAACGCATCGTTCAGGCGGGTCGCCCAAGCTGCCCGCTCGCCACGCTGCAAGAACCCTCGCAGCCCTGACGCGTCATACCTCTTGGAAGGGCATTTGCCCGGCATGCTACCGAGGGGTCCCGATGAAAATCCGCTTTGCCTCTGTCAACCCACGGAAAATCCAGGAAGCCCGGGATTTCCTGGGGCAGAGCGGCATCGAGATCATCGACTACCCGGTTCGGGTGCTTGAAACCCAGACCGAAGACTTGCAGCAGCTGGTCAGCGACAAATTACTTACTGCGTTCAAGCTGATTGGCAAACCAGTGTTCGTCGAACACTCCGGGTTATTCATCAACAGCCTCAACGGCTTCCCTGGCGGCCTCACGCAAACCTTCTGGAACCGCCTTCACGCGGTGCGCTTCTCCGAGCTGATCGGCAATCTGGAAGATGCCTCTGCCGTCGCACGCACGCTCATCGGCTATTGCGACGGCCGCAAGCGGCACTTCTTCCGAGGCGAGGTTGCGGGGCGAATCGCACCGCAGCCGTCCAGCGACACCGGTTTCGAATGGGACAACGTGTTTATCCCGGACGGATACGACCGTACCTTCGCCGAGTTGGGCACCGGCCATAACGACCTGTCCATGCGCAAACGCGCGTTAGAAGCGCTGGCCAGGCACCTGCGTGGGCATTAGAGGAATTTTGATGCAACAGCTAGTCGAGGCCTATCAGCAGAACCGTCTGATTCTATTCGTCGGCTCCGGGGTGTCGGCCAATATTGGCCTGCCCCCCTGGCGCGACCTGATCGACGAGATCGCCCAGCAACTCGACTACGACCCTGATGTATTCGACACCTACGGCAATTTCCTTTCGCTCGCCGAGTACTACCGCATCAAGAAAGGCAACATTGGCCCGCTGCGTAGCTGGATGGACCGCGAATGGCACCGCAACATCGAGATTCGTGACTCGGAAATTCACCGCCTGATCGTCCAGGGCCGCTTCCCGGCGATCTACACGACCAACTATGACCGCTGGCTTGAAAACGCCCACGATGCCCACGGCGTCGGTTACATCAAGATCGCCAACGCCAGCGACCTGGTGAAAGCGCGCGACGGGGTGCGGCAGATCGTGAAGTTTCATGGCGACTTCGATGATGACGATTCCATCGTACTGGACGAAACCAGCTACTACGAACGTCTGCAGTTCGAAACACCGCTGGATATAAAACTGAGGGCGGACACGCTGAGCAAGGCGGTGCTCTTCATCGGCTATAGCTTGTCGGATACCAATATCCGGCTCTTGTTCTACAAACTATCGAAGATGTGGAACGAACATGAAACGCTTGGCGTCCGCCCAATATCCTATGTGTTCTCCCATAAGCCGAATCCGGTGCAGGAGGAGATACTCAGCCAATGGGGAATCCGCATGATTACATCGGAGGACGACGAACCTGGATTTGCACTCCGCAACTTTTTGAAGTTGCTCGTTGAGGGTTAAGCGCCACCGCTTAACAAGCGAAACGCAAGTGCGGCGTCACAAGACACCGCACTTCACACGCGATCAGAAGTTGTAACCCAGACCGACACTGTAGAAGAACGCGCCGTCATCGTAGCGATCACGCGCATCGCTTCCACTCTTGAACAGGAACTGATATTCAGCCATCGCGGTAATGAATGTCTTGTCCTGCACCCAATACTTCAACCCGACTTCAGGCCCACCCATGAAGGTCTCGTCGACCTCTTCACCATAGAGCCCGCCGAGGCTCACACCCACGAATGGACGAGTCTTCCCGCTGCCAAAGTGGTAGTCATAAAACACGCGGGTCGAGCCGTCGAATTGGACGCTCTCACCTTCCGAATCGCGTGCATTGACTGTCTGACGAATACCCCACATCGAGGACTCGTCCAAGTATTGACCCCAACTCCCCTGAACAGAGAAGACCGTATCATCGAAACTCTTGTCACTGCTTCCCGCGCCGCTGAGCGTAACTTCTCGATCACCGGCCTGCGGAGCGGCAAGTGCAACGGCGGGAACCATGGCTGCAACCAGGATGGACGTTTTGAATAGCCGATTCATGACAACACCTCTTGTTCTGCATTGGCTGGACACGCAATATCGCTCTCGCGACGCGCAATTAAGTGACCCAAGCCAATCACCACCGTTCACTTTAAATTAAGAATCGACTGCAACCGCTCGAAATATAAGCACTTTTATTTTCTATCCGCCTCGCTTGTATATACACCTAATTGCCTCACCACAATAACAAGCAAAACGAAACGCAACGGGTATTCACAGAAGACCCAACAAAAAAAAACCCGAACGATGTAATCGTCCGGGGCCAAATCAGGCTAGAAAAGATTCAGGTAGTTTGCCGCGAATGAACGCTCGTACTCTCCTCCAGCATTTCGTCGCCAGGATCGGAATCGAATTCACGACCCATTGCCATTCGCAACCATACGGGGATCAGCACCAGCCCCACTCCAATACATACCCAGCTGAGCACGGGGCTGGTGTCTGGCGCCGGAAACATCAGGCGCCCCACACCAACCAGCAGCGAGAACAAGGAGATT
The DNA here is from genome assembly GCF_054131565.1 of Pseudomonas sp. SA195. Taxonomy (NCBI): domain Bacteria; kingdom Pseudomonadati; phylum Pseudomonadota; class Gammaproteobacteria; order Pseudomonadales; family Pseudomonadaceae; genus Pseudomonas; species Pseudomonas sp. SA195. The sequence continues at coordinate 3,122,048 of NZ_CP096392.1, forward strand.
GCCGTCACCGCCACGGCGAACAACCGTGAGCCGAGTGCCTTGACCGACGCACTCGGCCCAACACCGTTGAGCATGGCGGCATGACCCCAGAACCCGAACGGGCGCACACGACGGTAGAAGCGCTTGAGCGTGGCGTCATCTGTGGCCGGCGTAATGAACGTCACCAGAATCGCGGCCGTTGTGGTGGTCAACGCCATGATGCCGAGGCGGATCCACTCCTGCTCGGGATCGGTTCCGAGGTAATACAGCAGCAACGGCGCGGTGATCAGGGACACGGCCATTGCCGTCAGCTCCGAGTAAAGATTGATGCGCTCCCACAACCAACGCAGCACCAGCACAGACCCCATGCCCGCGCCGAACAGGAGCGAAATGAACCACGCTGTCTGAATCGAACCCAGGTTGGCCATGATGATCATGGCGATGACCAGGATCAGCACATTCGACAGCCGGGCTACGACGACCAACTCGCGGTCACGCGGTTTGCGCTTGAGCACGTGTGGAGCGATCACGCCGCCGTACACGTCATTACTCCAGTAAGACGCCCCCCAGTTCAGATGGGTATCGACGGTCGAAGCCAGCGCCGCCAGTAGCCCGACCAACATCAGGCCACGGACGCCTGGCGGCAGCAGCTCCTCGATCCCTTGCACGAACAGGGCCTCGCGCGCCGCGGTGAACCCATCGCCGGACGCCTCGCCCGGCGTGAATGGAAAGAGCACCAGCAGCCCGACGGCAATGGCCAGCCAGAACAAGCTGCGGAGGAAGATCTGCAACCAGGAAAAGACCAGCCCGGCGATGCGCGCGTCACGGTCCGTCGGGCAGGCCATGCTGCGCTGTGCCAGATAACCCGTGCCGTCGGAATTCATCTGGAAGAACCATTGCAGCCCGACGATGACCAGAAAGGGCATCAGCGCTTCACCCGCATTGGCCGGCGGCGAGAACGACAGCATCTTGCTGGCCATGTCGCTACCGTAGAGCTCAACGATGCGGTCGGTCAGGCCACCGAGCCCGCCCGCGGCGTCGATCACGAACCAGGCGTAGAGCGCGGTACCGACCATCGCCAGACTGAACTGCACCACGTCGGTCTGGACCACGGCACGCAAGCCGCCGGTAATCGAATACATCGCGGTGAATAGCAGGATAAGCAGGATCGAGATCAGGTTGTTCGCCGTTAGCACCTCGGGCTCCAGCCCCGTAATGCTGTCACCTAGCTGCAATCCGATGCTTCCTACGAAGCTGACCACCGGCTCATAGAGTCCCGCTGGTAGCCATAAATGCCAGGGCAGGAATACCTCGGCGATGCGAATCGCCGCGACCAACACCATGGCAAGGACGACGCAGTTGATCACCGTGCCGTAGTAAATGGCCTTGAGTAGGCGCAACGGTGTCACGCCCTTACCGCTATAGCGCACGCGGGTTAACTCGGCATCCGTCAGTACGCCGGCTCGGCGCCAACCGACGGCAAAGACGAAGGCCATCAGCAGGAACGCAAGGCCGTAGATCCACAGGCGCCAGAGCGCGAAAATCCCGGCCGTGGCAACCAGCCCGGTCACCAGCAACGGCGTGTCCGCCGCGAACTGCGTGGCGCCCATGGAGAATCCCGCTCGCCAGCCCTTGATCGTCTTACCCGCGAGAAAATATTCATCGAGGCTTTGGGATGCCTTGCCACGCGCACGAAGCCCCGAGCCAAGGCCGTAGAGAATGAACGCCACCACAATCGCTAAATCCAACATCTTGTTATGTCCTTTGTTGGAGGGCTGTTCTGTTTGAGAACCTGAGCGCGGGTGAAAAATTCAGCGTCCTGATGAACGGAGCGGGATTGCTTCGAACACCCCAACCCAGGCCTCGCCATGACAGAATCAAGCGGCCAAAAACAAACCTGATCGCCCAGCCATGCTCCCTCCAGAACCTCGCCTGCTGGCCGCCGATTGCCGGCCCCTTCTGTACAAGTTCTACCGGTTGCATAACAGCCGGATGCGCGTGCCGGCAGGTGCAGAATGTTGGGCATTAGGCACGCCGATAGTCGCGGGGCTATGCCTGACTGCAACCGCGCATGGCTGGTGGCTGACGGGCCTGCTCGTCGACCCGGCCCAGCGCCATCAGGGACTGGCGAGGCGTGTCGTCACCGCCGCGCTGGCCAGCCGTTCGGGCCCAACGTGGTTGTTCTGCCATCCCACATTGACCAACTTTTACGGTCAGCTGGGCTTTGGTCAGGTCACGTCGTTGCCCCCTACCCTATCGATGAAATTCGAGCGCTACAGCCAGCACAAACCGCTGGTTGCGCTGAGTATTGAAGGTAATCACCGATGTCTATGAAGATCCTGACCATCGCAACGGCTTGCCTGGTCGATGAAACCGGCCGACTGCTGACGGTGCGCAAGCGCGGCACGCTGCATTTCATGCTGCCGGGCGGCAAGGCCGAGCCGGGTGAAACGCCACACGCGACGGTCCTGCGAGAAGTTGCCGAGGAGCTTGGGTTGATGCTTGAGGGCGAGCACCTTGAGCTTCTAGGGCTGTTCGAGGCACGCGCGGCGAACGAGCCCGACCACTGGGTCAGAGCCGATGTGTTCGTGGTACCTCTGACTCGGGCGATCCGAGAAGGCCAGATCCGCGCTCAGGCGGAAATCGAGGCGTTACAGTGGATCGATCCGCTCGCACCACCATACGGACCGCTTGCTCCCCTCTTGCGCGACCGTATATTGCCGGTGCTGAGAAAACGGCTCGCTGTCACAGCATTCTGATCGTCAGGGCGAGATGGGATCGCTTGCTGGAAACGTTTCTTCCAACGCTTCGTCGAGTTGCTCTTCGTCGGCCTCTTCCCGCGATCGTCCAGGGCGATCATCCTGATCTTCAGGCTTGTCGAGCTCGTTCGGGTCGGTGGCGGTCATGGTGCACTCCAGATGAGGGTTCCGAGTGCTTAGGCTAGTTTGAAGACGAGTCGTTCAAAGGCAGTTGAGCGCCGGGTAAAAAGCGACACGCAAAAAAAGGGGCGGGGGTTTAAACCCCCGCCCGCCTCCTTCCATGCTTCCTTTTATTTCCTGCTCATCGTCCTGATGAATCCGCGTCCTGCGGAGGTTCCTACCGACTTCCTTGCCGGCTGTGCTTGTCCCTGAGCACAGGCGCAATATTAAGGCATCCCTCGACAACGGCAACTGACGAAAATGCCTGATGGCACGGATGCCATTATTCTAAAAATTTAAAATTGTCTTTTAAATCAATAACTTGGAAATGTAAAAAAATGCTTCACGGCGTCTTCGCGCGATGCATCACAGGCTTTGCTTACAGCATCTGTAAGTAAAGGCTTACAAGCGGACTCGTTGAATCAGAAGCCGTGTTCGCTCGGCTTAATCAATATCGCAAGGCCGCCCGATAGGGCGGCCTTGCGAAGGGGCAGGTTTAACGCTGCAGGCGGACGGTGAGGGCTCGATCGACCTCAGCGGAACAACGACTCGCTGGACAAGCCGTTACGCTCGAGGATCTCCCGTAGACGCTTGAGCGCTTCGACCTGAATTTGCCGCACCCGCTCTCGGGTCAGACCGATCTCCTGCCCTACTTCCTCGAGCGTGCAGCTTTCATGGCCGCGCAGACCGAAGCGGCGGATGACGACTTCGCGCTGCTTCTCGGTAAGGTCAGACAGCCATTGGTCAATGCTCTCTGACAGATCGTCATCGAGCAGCAGTTCGCAGGGGTCGGAAGGTCGATCATCCGTGAGGGTATCGAGCAGAGTCTTGTCAGTGTCCGGGCCGAGCGACACATCGACCGAGGTTACCCGCTCATTGAGGCCCAGCATGCGCTTGACCTCCGCAACGGGCTTCTCAAGCAGGTTGGCAATCTCTTCGGGACTCGGTTCGTGGTCAAGCTTCTGCGTCAGCTCCCGCGCGGCGCGCAGGTAGACGTTGAGTTCCTTGACCACATGAATCGGCAGCCGGATGGTGCGGGTCTGATTCATGATCGCCCGCTCGATAGTCTGCCGGATCCACCAGGTCGCGTAGGTAGAGAAGCGGAAGCCTCGCTCAGGGTCGAATTTTTCGACGGCGCGGATGAGTCCAAGATTGCCCTCTTCCACCAAATCCAGCAGGGAGAGCCCTCGATTAACGTAGCGCCGCGCGATCTTCACAACCAGGCGCAGGTTGCTTTCGATCATCCGCTTGCGGCCCGCTGGGTCACCCTTCTGCGCAAGGCGTGCAAAATGCACCTCTTGCTCGGGCGTCAGCAGTGGGGAAAATCCAATTTCGTTCAGGTAGAGCTGGGTGGCGTCGAGCGCGCGAGTGTAGTCGATGAACTTGTGTTGCTTGACCGTTGCGGCCTTGGACGTTGCGGTCTTTGACTTGGTGCCAACCGAACCGACGCGGGAGATCTCGGTAACCGGATCTGTTTCTGCGGACGGTTCCATGAGTAGAACGGCATCGTCTACGTCAAACTCCGGCACTTCTTGTTTGAGAGCCATTATTGTTTTCCTGTTCTGAGTTCGACAACAGGCTTGGGCGGCACCCGATCCTTGGTATCGCTCAAGCCCCTCCTAGGGCCGGAACAGGACGTATCAAATCAACGCTTAGGAAGGTATTGCAACGGGTCTACCGGTTTGCCCTGGCGGCGAATCTCGAAATGCAGCTTCACCCGGTCGGTCCCGGTCGATCCCATCTCGGCAATGGTCTGCCCAGCCTTGACTTGTTGACCCTCCTGAACCAGCAGCCTGCGGTTGTGACCGTAGGCACTGACATAGGTATCGCTGTGCTTGATGATCACAAGTTCGCCGTAGCCCCGTAAACCACTGCCGGCGTACACAACAGCCCCATCAGAAGCAGCTAAAACAGGCTGTCCTAATTCCCCGGCGATATCAATGCCTTTATTCAAACTGCCGTTTGAGGAAAAACGCCCAATCAACGTGCCTTGCGCGGGCCACGCCCAGCCGCTCGCCGACCGCGTCACGGGCTGCACGGGCGTGCTCGCCATTGGCTTGCTGGGGGCGGGAACGGAGGGTTTGATCAGCGGTGGCTGACTGGGCACCGGAGTCGCGACAGGGGCCGCGGGTGCCTGGGGTTGCCGCGACGGCGCAGGAGCCGGACGAGCGGTCGCGGTGCGAGGCGCCTGGCCGCTGAATCGGATGGTCTGCCCTGGGTAGATCACGTGTGGAGGCTGGATGTTGTTGACCCGCGCGAGGTCACGCCAGTCCCAGCCAAAGCGGAACGCGATCGACCACAGGGTATCGCCACGCTTGACGAGGTATTGGCCGCTGGTCACGCGGTCGCGACTGTTGCGGTCAACCACGCTGACCCCACCTGACGGGGGGCTCGCGCAACCGGCTAGTAGCGAAGCGGCCAACAGCGTGACAAACGCAAGGCGAATGGCAGGCCTGTCTGCACAGCGCATGCGAGATACGAACTTCAATACCCGCTCCCTTTGATCGACGATCGGTTCAGACGCTTTCTGCCATAGGCTGGCGACGCCCGGCAAACCACTCGAGGCCCAGCACCAGCGCAATGCCGGCGATCGCCAAGGTGATTGCCAGGAGCAACTGCGGATCCTGCCCGGTCAGGTCGCCAAAGCCGGCGGGCGACAGGTTGCGCTCGAGCACGGCAACCCGCTCACCATGAGAATCGATGCGCCAGGTCAGTGTTTCCTTCCAAGGCCATACCTTGTTGAGCGACCCCAGCATGAGCCCCGTCAGGAAAGCCAAGGTCAGGTCGCGCCAGCGATCCAGCACGAAGCTGAGCAACCGGGCGAAGCTCAGCAGCCCGACGAGACAACCGGAGGCAAAGACCAGCATTACGCCGAGGTCCAGCGCTTTGACCGCCCCGAGCACCGCCGGGTAGAGGCCAAGCAGAACCAGAATGAAGCTCCCGGATATGCCCGGCAGAATCATCGCGCAAATCGCGATGGCACCTGCGAAGAACAGGCTCAGACTGCCCGTGCCCCACTGCATTGGCGAGGCGACAGTAATCCAGTAAGCGAAGGCAATACCCAACAACAGGCTGATCATTTGCACGAGCCCACGCTGGCGAACCTCTTTGCCGACCAGATGGACGGAAACCAGGATAAGCCCGAAGAAGAACGACCAAACCGGAATGGGATGGTGCTCGAGCAAGTAGCTGATGAGCTTGGCAAGGGTCAGGATGCTGGTGATGATCCCTGCGAAAAGCACGGCCAGGAAAGTGCCATTGGCGACACGCCAGGCTTCGGCGACACGCCCGCGCAGCAATGGCGCGAGGGCATTGGGCACCGAGCCGATCGAACGCAGCAGCTCATCATAGATGCCAGTAATGAATGCGACCGTTCCCCCGGAAACGCCCGGGACGACATCTGCCGCGCCCATGGCCATACCCTTGGCATATAACAACAACGTGTTTTTCATGCTTCCTTCCGCCGAGGTCAAACGACAGGTCCATTGAGTAGCGGCACGAAGCGAACGGTATCCAGTAGGTGACGGGAGAATCCGTCTTCTTCTCGAATGATCAGCATTAATTGCTGGACCTCGCCAACCCCGACCGGAATCACCAGTCGGCCGCCAGGAGCCAGTTGATCGAGCAACGCCTGTGGTACGTCGGCCGCGGCCGCAGTGACGATGATGCCGTTGTAGGGCGCCAACGCGGGCCACCCTTCCCAACCATCACCCCAGCGAAAGACCACATTACGCAGTTTCAGTTCGACCAGCCGCTCTTTTGCTCGGTCCTGCAGGGCCTGGATACGCTCGACTGAAAACACCCGTTCCACCAGTTGAGCCAGCACGGCGGTCTGGTAACCGGACCCGGTACCAATCTCAAGCACCTTGTCGAGCGGGCCATCGGCGAGCAACAGCTCGCTCATGCGCGCCACCATGAAGGGCTGGGAAATGGTCTGGTTATGCCCGATCGGAAGCGCCGTGTCCTCGTAGGCGCGGTGCGCCAGGGCTTCGTCGACGAACAGATGGCGTGGCGTACGTCGAATGACCTCGAGCACGCGCGGGTCGGACAGGCCCTCTTCATAGAGCCGCTGGATCAGCCGGTCGCGCGTACGCTGCGAGGTCATGCCCGTGCCGTGCCGCAAGAGATCTTCAGGTCCGCGGTGGTTCACAACACATCCTCCAGCCAATTGCCGAGGCCCTCGAAGGCTTCGTGGAAGGTTCGGTCGAGCTGCAACGGGGTAATGGATACGTAGCCCTGCATAACCGCATGGAAATCGGTACCCGGCCCGCCATCCTCGACATCGCCGGCCACGGAGATCCAGTAGCCATCCTTGCCGCGCGGATTAGCCTGTTTGGCGGGCGGCTTGGCACGGCGGCGGTGCCCAAGACGAGTCAGCTGGATACCGCGGATGTGATCGAGCGGCAGGTTGGGGACATTGACGCTGAGCACGGTGCGCGGTGGCAGGTCGAGCCTGCACTGCTGCTCAACTAACCGGCGAGCGATATACGCGGCGGTTGGCAGGTTGTCGGTTGCCCTTGATACCAGAGAGAAGGCGAAAGCCGGTTTGCCAGTGAAGCGGCCCTCAATGGCAGCCGCAACCGTGCCTGAATAGAGAACGTCGTCGCCGAGGTTGGCGCCCAGGTTAATCCCCGACACCACCATATCAGGCGCCTCGTCGAGCAAGCCGTTGATGCCGAGATGGACGCAATCGGTGGGCGTACCGTTCACCCCGATGAATCCATTGGGCATGGTCACAGGGTGAAGCGGGCGATCCAGCGTCAGCGCACTGCTGGCGCCGCTCATGTCCTGGATAGGGGCGACTACTTTGCACTCGGCAAAATCCGCCAGCGCGTCGTAAAGCGCGGCGAGCCCGGGTGCATACACCCCGTCGTCGTTGGCGATCAGAATACGCATCAGATGTCCGTCTGCCCTGCCAGGCTGACCAGTTCACGCACCACGGCCGTGGCGAAGCATCCGGTCGGCAGGACGAATTCAAGTTGCAGAATGTCAGGCCCGGGATAATGCCATGACAAGCCGCCAATGGGGAGGCGAAGAATGCGCCGTTCGTGCTTCATTCCGGCTTCTGCGAGCCACTTGGCGATTGACGGCTCGGAGGCTGCGATAGCCGCTTCCAGGACTTGTATTTCGCCGCTTGCAGGCGACGGCTCGACACCCCAAAGCGGGCCGGTGGGGTGCAGATCGAGCACCTGCAAACGAGGGTCATGGCATTCGGCCTCGCCGGCCGGGAAGAAGCTGCGGCTATCGGTAAATGCCAGCAAGTCGCCTACGCAGGCCCGCCCCCACGTGCCATCGGCCACCCGCTTGGCGAGCACACGATTGAACAGGTAGCTGCGCCCTGCTGACAGCAGGCGCGACCGAAGATTGCGCTGCACCGGCAGCTCCTGACGCTCGGCAAACGAGCGCGCCGCCTCGACGTTGCCGCCGTCGAAGCCAAATCGTTGCAGGCCGAAATAATTGGGCACGCCGTGCTGCTTTATATGATTCAGGCGCTGCTCGAGCAGGTCACGATCGGCCTGCAGTTCGGTCAGGCGCAGGGTGAAGCCATTCGCCGAATGCGCGCCACGTTGCAGCTTGCGCTGATGACGCGTGACACGGAGGACCTTAAGGGTATCGTCCTCGACCCTCTCCAATGACGGATCGGCCTTGCCCGGCAGGTGCAGGCTGAACCACTGGCGGGTCAACGCCTGGCGATCCTTCAGGCCGGCATAGCTGACGTTGCGCAGCGGCACGCCTGCCGCCCGGGCAAGCCGACGGGCCGCCTCTTCGGTGTTCAGGTTGCGCTTCTCTATCCACAGCCAGAGATGCTCGCCAGCACCGGACATTGGGATATCGAGTACCTCGTCGACCTGAAAATCCTCGGCGACGGCCTTGAGCACTGCGCTGCCGCAAGGTCCGCCATGCGCACGGGGGCCGAGCAACTGATCTTCAGTCATGCGCCGACCAGCAGCGCGACGGCATGCACGGCGATGCCTTCTTCGCGCCCGGTGAAACCGAGCTTTTCAGTGGTGGTTGCCTTGACATTGACCTGATCGAGTTCGACCTGCAGGTCCTCGGCGATGAGGCGCCGCATCTGCTCGATGTGAGGCGCCATCTTCGGTGCCTGCGCGACGATGGTGGCGTCGACGTTACCGACCTGCCAACCCTTGGCCTTCACCTGCGCGAGAACATGGCGAAGCAATGCGCGGCTGTCGGCGCCCTTGTAGGCCGGATCGGTATCGGGAAAGTGCTTGCCGATGTCGCCGAGCGCGGCTGCGCCGAGCAGCGCATCACTCAGGGCATGCAGCAGGACGTCGCCATCCGAGTGCGCCAGCAGACCGCAGCGGTGTGGAATCCGCACGCCGCCAAGCGTGATGAAATCGCCTTCACCGAAGCGGTGGACGTCATAGCCGTGACCGATACGCATAGCCGAGTTACCTGCAGAGGATCAGCCGGCGATTCTACAGGACCGGGCCAGCCATTGAACCCGCCGCCGTCCGTGCCGGATCGACAGTGCCGATAACCATCATCAACCGAATCGATTCGGCATCGCCGTGAGGCGATATATATTTCGGCCCATCGCGATATACCGAACCGGATCAGCGCCATGCCCGACGATTTCGATGACATTCTCAAGGCCATTGCCCACCCGCTTCGGCGGGACATCCTGCACTGGCTGAAGGAGCCGGAGCGGTATTTTCAGGACCAGCACCACTCGCTGGAGAACGGCGTCTGCGCCGGCCAGATCGACCAGCGTGCCGGGCTATCCCAGTCCACCGTATCGGCGCATCTGGCAACCCTGCAGAGAGCCGGTCTGGTGACCAACCGCAAAGTGGGCCAGTGGCACTTCTTCAAGCGCAACGAGCCGGCCATCGAGGCCTTTCTAGCGCGCCTTACCGATCAACTCTGAGCCTTAATCCGAACCAAGCAAGAGGAGCAGCATCGTCATGCCAACACTTTTCGACCCGATCAAGATCGGCGACCTGGAACTGGCCAACCGCATCATCATGGCCCCGCTGACCCGCTGCCGCGCCGAACCCGGCCGCGTACCTGGCGACCTGATCGCCGAGTACTACGCACAGCGCGCAGGCGCCGGCCTGATCATCAGCGAAGCCACCTCGGTCACGCCAATGGGCGTCGGCTATCCGGACACGCCCGGTATCTGGTCTGCCGAGCAGGTTCAAGGTTGGAAGAAGGTCACCGACGCAGTGCACGCGAAGGGCGGCAAGATCGTGCTGCAGCTCTGGCATGTCGGGCGGATCTCCGATCCCATCTACCTGGACGGCCAGTTGCCGGTCGCACCGAGTGCGCTCAAGCCAGCCGGCCATGTCAGCCTGGTGCGCCCGATGAAAGAGTACGAGACCCCACGCGCGCTCGAGACCGCCGAGATCGCCGAGATCGTCGAGGCCTACCGCAAGGGCGCGGAGAACGCGAAGGAAGCCGGGTTCGACGGCGTCGAGATCCACGGTGCCAACGGCTACCTGCTCGACCAATTTCTGCAGGACAGCACCAACCAGCGCACCGATCAGTACGGCGGATCCATTGAGAATCGCGCGCGCCTGCTGCTGGAAGTCGCTGATGCCGCGATTGATGTCTGGGGCGCCGGGCGTGTTGGCGTGCATCTGGCGCCGCGTGCCGATGCGCATGACATGGGTGACTCGAACCGCGCCGAAACCTTCGGACATGTTGCCCGCGAGCTAGGCACGCGGGGTGTAGCCTTTATCTGCACCCGCGAGAAAGCCGGAGAGGACAGCCTCGGCCCGCAATTGAAAGCGATCTTCGGTGGCGTCTACATCGCCAACGAGCGCTTCACGAAAGAACAGGCCAACGCCTGGTTGGCGGAGGGCAACGCCGACGCCGTGGCCTTCGGCATCCCCTACATCGCCAACCCGGACCTGGCCGAACGCCTGCGCCAGGACGCCCCGCTCAACGAACCCCGCCCCGAGCTGTTCTATGCCCAGGGTGCGGAAGGCTATACCGATTACCCGTCGCTCTAGCTCCTTGCGATGGGAAGCCCGGCCGGGAAACCGACCGGGCTTTTTTCTGCCTGATCGATTTCCAGACCTTGCTGGCGCCCAGAAGTCAGCTGCAGCAGCGCGGCATCGCACCTTGCTGCAAACGTGGCTTCGCGCGCGAGCTCGCTCCTGTGAAAGCAAAGGCACTGACGATGCGGCCTGTAGCTTCTGCAGGCGCGAGCTTGCTTGCAAGCTAGCCGTCAGTTTCGGCTGAGCACTCGGGTAGCAGCGCCCGTCAACCCTTCAATGCCTTCGCATGGTGGCGCAGGTGGTCGTCAATAAAGCTGGCTATGAAGTAGTAGCTATGGTCGTACCCGGGCTGGATGCGCAGCGTCAGCGGATGGTCCGCCGCCTTCGCAGCCGCCTCAAGTGCGTCGGGCTTCAGCTGGTTCGCCATAAAATCGTCGCGGTCGCCCTGATCCACGATGATCGGCAACCGCTCTTCGGCCTTGCCGATCAGCGCACAGGCGTCCCACTCGCGCCACTGTGAGCGGTCGCTGCCCAGATAACCGGTAAACGCCTTCTCGCCCCAGGGGCAATCGGCCGGATTGGCGATCGGCGCGAAGGCCGACACTGATTGATAGCGCCCCGGGTTTTTCAGTGCACAAACCAATGCACCGTGCCCGCCCATGGAATGGCCGCTGATGCCACGCCGCTCCGATACCGGGAAGTTCGCCTCGACCAGCGCGGGCAACTCTTCGGTCACGTAGTCGTACATGCGGTAGTGGCGAGCCCAGGGTTCCTGGGTGGCGTTGACGTAGAAACCTGCGCCGAGGCCGAAGTCATAGGCGGCATTCGGATCATCCGGCACACCCTCCCCGCGCGGACTGGTGTCCGGCGCGACGATGATCAGCCCCAGTTCGGCGGCCAGGCGCTGCGCGCCAGCCTTTTGCATGAAATTCTCGTCGGTGCACGTCAACCCCGACAGCCAATAGAGCACCGGTAGCTTTTCGTCCTGCTCGGCCTGCGGCGGCAGGTAGACGGCGAACACCATGTCGCAGTTCAAGGTGGACGAGCGGTGCCGGTAGCGCTTGTGCCAGCCGCCGAAGCTCTTCTGGCAGGAAATGTTTTCCATGATGCCTCCTATAGTCGACAGGCGCGCTGGAGGCCGAACGAAAGGCGACTCGCCCGCCCCCCAGCGCAGAGTGACTTTAGAAATGAATGACGGTCCGGATGCTCTTGCCTTCGTGCATCAGGTCGAAGGCGGAATTGATCTCCTCCAGCCCCATGTTGTGGGTGATGAAGGTGTCCAGCGGAATCTCACCGTTCTGCGCTTTTTCCACGTAGTTCGGCAGCTCGGTACGACCCTTGACGCCACCAAAGGCGCTGCCGCGCCAAACGCGACCGGTCACCAGTTGGAACGGCCGGGTGCTGATCTCCTGCCCCGCACCCGCAACGCCGATGATCACCGACTCGCCCCACCCCTTGTGCGCGCACTCCAGCGCAGCGCGCATCAGCTGTACGTTACCGACACACTCGAAGGAATAGTCCACGCCGCCATCGGTCATTTCGACGACTACTTCCTGGATCGGCTTGGCGTGGTCCTTAGGATTGACGAAGTCCGTCGCGCCCAGCGCCTCGGCGATGGGGAACTTGGCCGGGTTGATGTCAATGGCGATGATGCGGCTCGCCTTGGCCATCTTGGCGCCAATGATCGCCGCCAGGCCGATACCGCCCAAGCCAAAGATCGCGACGGTCGCCCCCTCTTCTACTTTGGCGGTGTTGATTACCGCCCCGATGCCGGTAGTCACGCCACACCCCAGCAGGCACACCTTGTCCAGCGGCGCGTCCTTGGGAATCTTCGCGACCGACACTTCTGGCAGTACCGTGTACTCGGAAAAAGTGGAGGTGCCCATATAGTGGTAGATCGGCTCGCCGTTGTAGCTGAAGCGGGTCGTGCCGTCCGGCATCAAGCCCTTGCCCTGTGTCGCCCGCACGGAGCTGCACAGATTGGTCTTGCCGGACTTGCAGAATTTGCATTGGCGGCATTCGGCCGTATACAGCGGGATGACGTGATCACCAACCGCTACGGACGTCACGCCCTCTCCTACCGCCTCGACGATGCCACCGCCCTCATGCCCAAGGATGCAGGGAAACACCCCTTCCGAATCCTCACCGGACAGCGTGTAGGCATCGGTATGGCAAACACCGGTGGCGACGATGCGCACCAGCACTTCACCAGCTTTCGGCGGTTCGACGTCTACTTCTACGATCTTCAGGGGCTCGTTCGGCGCAAAAGCGACCGCGGCGCGGGACTTGATGGTCATGGAGTTCACTCTCACCTCTTGGAAGATGAACATAGTGTAGTTTTCTCGACGCTCCGGGTTAATCGGCTCGATGTGGAAACATTGTTGCCACACAGGGATAATTGACGTTCCTTTACGCGTGGAGCGAAGCAGTGAATCGCTGGGAAGGTCTCGACGAATTCGTAGCGGTGGCCGAACACGCCAGTTTCCTGCGCGCGGCCGAGCACCTGCGCGTGTCTTCGTCGCATGTCAGCCGGCAGGTTGCGCGGCTCGAAGAACGGCTGCAGGCGCGCCTGCTCAACCGAACCACACGCCGCGTCTCGCTGACCGAAGCCGGGCACACCTTCCTTGCGCGCTGCCAGCGCCTGATCGAAGAGCGTGATGAAGCCTTTCACGCCATCAGTGACCTGCATGCCGCGCCGACCGGCTTGCTCCGCATGACGGCCGCCGTCGCCTATGGCGAGCGCTTCATCGTGCCGCTGGTGAATGCCTTCATGGCGCAACACCCCCAGTTGCGGGTGGAGATCGAACTCTCCAACCGGACCCTGGACCTGGTGCAGGAAGGGTATGACCTGGCCATACGCCTCGGTCGGCTGAGCGAGTCTCGTCTGGTGGCCACCCGCATCGCGCCTCGAGCGATGTACCTCTGCGCCGCGCCGGCTTATTTGGAACGTTATGGACGCCCTCACACACCGTCGGAACTGGCCCGACACAACTGCCTGATCGGCACGAGCGACACCTGGATGCTGCAGATCGATGGGCGTGAGCAGCCCTTCAAACCCACTGGAAACTGGCGCTGCAACAGCGGCCAGGCGGTATTGGATGCAGCGCTCAGAGGTTTTGGCTTGTGCCAGCTGCCGGACTATTACGTCCAGGAGCCATTGCGTCGTGGTGAGTTGATCTCCCTGCTCGAAGCCAACCAGCCACCCAACACAGCCGTCTGGGCAGTCTATCCCCAGCGGCGCTATCCGCTGCCCAAGGTGCGCCTGCTGATCCAGGCGCTGCGAGACGGGCTATACATGCGTCCGGAATACCGCACAGACGCGAACGATTCGTGACCCGCACCGCGCGTCTGACTCGCCTGCCAGGGCGGAACCCGCCTCACCCGCCCACGTCGAAAATTCTGTAGCCGACGCTCTGCGTACGCCGGAGCGACCCGGCGATTCAATCAGGAGGACAACATGCAGATTCTGGTGAACAGCAATCACAGCGTCGACGTGACCAGCCAACTCGAAGAACACGTGAGAGCGACGGTCGAGAGCGAACTGGAGCGTTTCGATGATCAGCTGACCCGAGTCGAAGTTCATCTCAACGACGAGAACAGCGGCAAGAGCGGGCCGCAGGACAAGCGCTGCCAGATGGAGGCGAGAGTGAAAGGTCACGAGCCGATCTCGACGAGCCATAAGGCCGACTCCCTGATGCTCGCGATTGACGGCGCCGCCGAAAAACTTGCCCACGCGCTCGCTCATGCACTCGACAAGCGCCAGAACCATCACTGAAGACCGAGAGGCCCTGCCGCAGCAGGCCAAACCCACGAGGGACCGAACCACCGATAACGAGAGAGGCCGTTCATGAACAGATTGCTCGATCGTGAAACCTTGTCCCAATTGCTGGCGAAGCGCGAGGCTCCCTGCCTGTCGCTGTACCAGCCCACCCACCGCAGTTTTCCGGAGCGGCAGCAGGACCCGATTCGCTTCAAGCACCTGGTCCGCCAGCTTCAAGACTCGCTCAAGCAGCAAGGGCGTGCCGAGCACGCGAAGACGCTGCTCAAGCCCTTCCACGAATTGCTCGACGATACCGATTTTTGGAACAGCAACCGCGACGGCCTGGCCGTATTCGCTGCTGCTGACTATTTCGACGTGTTCCGCCTACAACGCAGCGTTCCGGAACTGGCGGTCGCGAACGACCGCATGCATCTCAAGCCGCTGCTGCGCATCGCCCAGTCTGCCGACCGTTACCAGATACTGGCGATCAACCTTGACTCGATCAGGTTGTTTGAAGGCAATCGCGACGGCATTGACGAAGTGAAACTGGCGGCGGGCGTGCCGAAGACCATCGAGGAGGCGCTCGGCCGGGAGCTGACCGAGAAAGGACAAACTGGCTTTCCACAGGGCTACAGCCGCGCCAGCGAACGCGGCGACCCCATGCAGGTGGAGAGCGGCGGCGCAGGCCGACAAGACGAGATCGACAGGGACCGGGAACGCTTCTTCCGCGAAGTGGATCGCGCCATCCTCGAACATCACAGCCGCACATCTCGGCTGCCGCTGATCCTCGCAGCGCTGCCCGAACATCAATTCCATTTCCGCAAGCTGAGCCACAACGAGTTTCTCCTGCCGGAAGGTATCGAGCACGATGTGTCGCTGCTGAGTGCGGATGAGCTGCGTGACAAGAGCTGGATGGTCAAGCAGCCGCGCTATATCAAGCGTCTCGAAGGCTTCATCGATCAATACGGCGAATCGCATGGGCAGGGGCTGGCCACCGATCAGCTGGACCAGATCGGCCAGGCCACGGTGGCAGGACGAGTCGCGACGCTGCTGGTCGAAGCCGATCGGCAGATTCCCGGCGTAGCCAACAAGGACGAAGGCAAGGCAATCGCCGCCGAGGGCGAAGCCGCCACGACACCCGACCTGCTCGACGAGTTGACCATCTGGACGCTGGAGCAAGGCGGCGAGGTGATTGCCGTCCCGACAGAACGCATGCCGACCGAAAGTGGCGCGGCGGCTATCTACCGCTACTAGCCTGGAGCAGCGGCTAGTGCGTCCAGCGTTGCTCTAGCCACTGCAGATCTTCCGGGCGGGTCACCTTCAGGTTGTCCGCCCGGCCTTCTACTAAACGCGGACGATCACCGGCCCATTCAATCGCCGATGCTTCGTCCGTAATTGCCGCCCCCGCCTCGAGCGCCCGACTGAGCGCATCTGCCAGCGCGCCGAGGCGAAACATCTGCGGCGTATAGGCCTGCCAGATCACACTCCGATCGATGGTTTCGGCCACGCGCCCATCGGTGCCCACCCGCTTGAGCGTATCGCGTGCAGGCACAGCTAGCAGCCCACCCACCGGGTCATCGGCTAATTCGGACAGAAGTCGCTCGAGGTCATCCCGGGCCAGGTTCGGACGAGCCGCATCATGAACGAGCACCCAGTCGTCTTCGGCTGCGCCGAGCGTATGCAGCCGGCGAAGCCCGGCAAGCACCGAGTCCGCACGCTCCGCTCCGCCATCGACGCGCTGGATGCGCGGGTCGCTTGCGCAGGCCAGCATTGGCCAATAAGGATCCTGAGCGCCTAGGGCAACCACCAGGCCCAACAGGCCGGGATGGTCGAGAAAACGATCGAGGGTGTGTTCGATGAGCGTGCGGCCAGCTAGCGGCAGGTATTGCTTGGGCCGATCGGCGCGCATACGGCTGCCGACACCCGCTGCGGGTATGACCGCCCAGAATGGCGGCGTGGTGCAGTTGTTCATTCGGTCAGCTGGTAAAGGGTTTCGCCCTTCTTGACCATGCCCAACTCGTGGCGAGCCCGTTCCTCCACGGTTTCCATACCCTGTTTGAGCTCCTTCACTTCGGCCTCGAGAATGCGATTGCGCTCGAGCAGACGCTGGTTCTCACCCTGCTGCTCGGCAATCTGCTTGTTCAGCCCACTGACCTGCGCAAGGCTGCCCTCGCCCACCCACAGGCGATACTGCAGACCAACGAGTAGAAGGATCAAAACAGCTAGCAACCAATAGGGACTGCGCATGTGAGGCATCGAACGATTTCGGTTGGGTTCACTGAGAGAAGTGGGGACGGTGATAGACGTCATGCCTTGAGCCTTCCTATGCCGGCCTGCGCCTGGTCACCTGTAGCGGCGACCTTAGCAGCGCTGAACGCTAACCACAAAAAAGGGCGACTAACGTCGCCCTCGCCTACCGGCAGGGTTAGCCGCGAAACTCGGCCCGGCCCTTGTAAGGCGCCTTCCCGCCAAGCTGCTCTTCGATGCGCAGCAGCTGGTTGTACTTGGATACACGATCCGACCGGCACAGCGATCCAGTCTTGATCTGGCCCGCCGCGGTGCCCACGGCCAGGTCGGCGATGGTGTGATCCTCGGTCTCGCCGGAACGGTGCGAAATCACCGCGGTGTAGCCAGCAGCCTTGGCCATCTGGATGGCTTCCAGGGTTTCGGTCAGCGAGCCGATCTGGTTGAACTTGATCAGAATCGAATTGCCGATGCCCTTCTCGATACCTTCCTTGAGGATCTTCGTGTTGGTTACGAACAGGTCGTCGCCGACCAGTTGCACCTTGTTGCCGATCTTATCGGTCAGGACCTTCCAACCGTCCCAGTCGGACTCATCCATGCCGTCTTCAATGGAGATGATCGGGAAACGCTCGGTCAGGCCAGCCAGGTAATCGGCAAAACCGGCCGCATCGAAGGCTTTGCCTTCACCAGCCAGGTCGTACTTGCCACTCTCGAAGAACTCACTGGACGCGCAGTCAAGTGCCAGTGTGACATCGTCGCCCAGCTTGTAGCCTGCGTTGGCGACGGCCTCGGCGATGGCGGCGAGGGCATCTTCGTTGGACGCCAGGTTCGGTGCGAAACCACCTTCGTCACCGACCGATGTGCTCAGGCCGCGCGCCTTGAGCACGGCTTTAAGGTGGTGGAAGATTTCAGCGCCCATGCGCAGCGCGTCGGCAAAGGTCTTGGCACCGACCGGCTGCACCATGAATTCCTGAATGTCGACATTGTTATCGGCGTGTTCGCCGCCGTTGATGATGTTCATCATCGGCACTGGCATGGAGTACTGCCCGGGCGTGCCGTTGAGGTTGGCAATGTGTGCGTAAAGCGGCAGGTCCTGATCCTGTGCGGCCGCCTTGGCGTTCGCCAGCGACACAGCCAGGATAGCGTTGGCGCCGAGCTTGGCCTTGTTGTCGGTGCCGTCCAGTTCGATCATGGCGCGGTCCAGCGCCTGTTGATCCAACGGGTCCTTGCCCAGCAGCAGGTCACGGATCGGGCCATTGATGTTGCTGACAGCCTTGAGCACACCCTTGCCCATGTAACGGCTCTTGTCGCCATCGCGTAGTTCCAGCGCTTCCCGCGAACCGGTCGAAGCACCCGACGGCGCACAGGCGCTGCCGACGATACCGTTATCCAGGATAACGTCTGCTTCCACGGTGGGATTGCCCCGGGAGTCGAGAACCTCACGCCCTTTGATGTCGACGATCTTTGCCATTTTTATTAACACTCCGTAGATAGCTTCAAGGCTTCAAGCAGTTTCGATAGGGGAAAAACTCTTGATCAGATCATCCAGCTGCTTGAGCTGGGTGAGGAAAGGTTCGAGCTTGTCCAGACGCAGCGCGCACGGGCCATCGCACTTGGCACTGTCCGGATCGGGATGGGCTTCGAGAAACAGGCCGGCCAAGCCCTGACTGAGGCCCGCCTTGGCCAGATCGGTGACCTGAGCACGACGCCCGCCGGCCGAGTCGGCACGGCCACCCGGCATTTGCAGGGCATGGGTGACGTCGAAGATGACCGGGTACTGCATCTGCTTCATGATGCCGAAGCCGAGCATGTCGACCACCAGATTGTTGTAACCAAAGGACGATCCGCGCTCGCAGAGAATCAGCTGATCGTTACCGGCTTCTTCGCACTTGGCGAGGATGTGCTTCATTTCCTGGGGTGCAAGGAACTGCGCTTTCTTGATGTTGATCACCGCACCGGTCTTGGCCATGGCGACGACCAGATCGGTTTGCCGGGAAAGGAAGGCTGGCAGCTGGATGATGTCGCAGACCTCCGCAACCGGCTGGGCCTGGTGCGGCTCGTGCACGTCGGTGATCACCGGCACGCCAAAGGTCTTCTTCACGTCTTCGAAGATGCGCACCCCCTCTTCCAGGCCCGGGCCGCGGAAGGAGTGGATCGAGGAACGGTTGGCCTTGTCGAAGCTGGCCTTGAACACGTAGGGGATACCGAGCTTCTCGGTAGCCTTTACGTAGGTTTCGCAGATCTGCATGGCCAGATCACGCGACTCCAGAACATTCATCCCGCCGAAAAGCACGAAGGGCTTGTCGTTGGCGATCTCGATGTTGCCGACGCGAATCGTCTTCTGGCTCATGCCTTGCTCGCCTTGTAGTCCAATGCCGCCTTGACGAAACCGCTGAACAGCGGGTGGCCGTCGCGCGGTGTGGAGGTGAATTCAGGGTGGAACTGGCACGCCACGAACCACGGATGATCCGGCGCCTCGACCACTTCGACCAGGGCGCCGTCGCCGGAGCGGCCGGTGATCTTCAAGCCTGCCGCCTCGAGCTGGGGCAGTAGATGATTGTTGACCTCGTAGCGATGGCGATGACGCTCGACGATGCGCTCCTTGCCATAGCAGGCATAGACGTTGGAACCCGCCTCTAGCCCACACTCCTGCGCACCGAGGCGCATGGTACCGCCGAGGTCGGACGCGTCATTGCGGGTCTCGACGGTTCCGGCGGCGTCCTCCCACTCGGTGATCAGGCCAACGACCGGATGCCCGCTATTCTTGTCGAACTCAGTGGAATTGGCGTCGGTCCAGCCGAGCACGTCACGGGCGAACTCGATCACCGCGACCTGCATGCCGAGGCAGATGCCGAGGTAGGGAATCTTGTTTTCGCGGGCGTACTTGACCGTGGCGATCTTGCCTTCCACGCCGCGCAGACCGAAACCGCCTGGAACCAGGATCGCATCCATGCCTTCGAGCAGGCCGGTGCCCTGGTTTTCGATGTCTTCGGAGTCGATATAGCGGAGGTTCACTTTGGTACGGCTCTGGATGCCAGCGTGGCTCATTGCCTCGATCAGAGATTTGTACGCATCGAGAAGTTCCATGTACTTGCCGACCATGGCGATGGTGACTTCTTTCTCAGGGTTCAGCTTGGCGTCGACGACGCGATCCCACTCAGACAGATCGGCACCGCCGCACTCCAGCCCGAATCGCTCGACGACGAAGTCATCGAGGCCCTGGGCATGCAGCACGCCCGGGATTTTGTAAATGGTGTCGACATCTTCGAGCCCAATAACCGCCCGCTCTTCCACATTGGTGAACAGCGCGATCTTACGACGCGATGACATGTCGATCGGGTGGTCGGAACGACAAATCAGCACGTCCGGCTGCAGGCCGATCGAACGCAGTTCCTTGACCGAATGCTGGGTCGGCTTGGTCTTGGTTTCACCAGCGGTGGCAATGTAGGGCACCAGCGTCAGGTGCATGAGCATGGCGCGCTTGGCGCCAACTTCGACGCGCAGCTGGCGGATCGCCTCGAGGAAGGGTTGCGACTCGATGTCGCCGACCGTGCCACCGATCTCGACCAGCGCAACGTCGGCATCGCCGGCGCCCTTGATGATGCGACGCTTGATCTCGTCGGTGATATGCGGGATGACCTGGATGGTCGCGCCCAGATAATCGCCTCGGCGCTCCCGACGCAGCACGTCTTCGTAGACGCGGCCGGTCGTGAAGTTGTTGCTCTTGGTCATTGTCGTGCGGATGAACCGCTCGTAGTGCCCCAGATCCAGGTCGGTCTCGGCGCCATCGTGCGTGACGAATACCTCACCGTGCTGGAACGGGCTCATGGTGCCCGGATCGACGTTAATGTAAGGGTCCAGCTTGAGCATCGTGACCTTCAGGCCCCGCGCCTCCAGGATGGCCGCCAAGGATGCCGAGGCGATGCCTTTCCCCAATGAAGAAACAACACCACCCGTGACGAAGATGTAGCGCGTCATGAAAAACCCTAGAAGTCTGCGTTAAGCGGTCAGCGCCGCCGGGGAAAAGCGAAGGTGCCACTGCGCCGAGGGCGGCAATAGCGAAGCTGCCGCGGTTTTCGAGGAAAGCCGCAGAAGCTCAATTGGGACGGGAGCGTAGTCTACTCGAAAAAGCCGTTAGCTCAAACCTGGGATCGTCGGTGGCGCCCAGGTCAAGGAGAGACCGCAAGCATCGTACTGCGGCAGATTCGCCACTGCGATCAGCTCCCCGTTCTGGAACAGTAACGGCAAACGCCCCCGCACGAAGCGGGGAATGCCCGCCTCGTTGAGCAAACGCTTGAGATCGCGGTGTCCGCGCTCTGGCAGCCGCATACGCTCCCCGCCCTGCCGGTAGCGCACCTCCAACTCACCAGAGCACCCATTACCCAGCAGCCCTACAACCCCATTGTCTGGCAGAGTGCACTGAACCTGACCGATTCGGAGGCACGTTGCTTCAGGCTCGCTGAGCCATGCCCCCGCGAGCCACCACAGGCGGCTGTCGCCTCGATGCAGCTCGCCCGCGCTCAACCGCCAAACAGGACTGGCATCAGGTGCGGCATCCCGCAGGGTTTGCCAACCCGCCCAATGAGCACTGTCAGGCAACGGCGTAAAGGTCCGCAGCCACCAGCGCAGCGCGTTGCGTTGCCGAGGCTCAGGCAGCGCTGCGATTACCGTCAGATCCAAGCTGGGCACGGGCAGCCAGGTCAGCCGTGACGGCACTCGAGCCGCTTGAAGGTCCAGTGAGGCGAGATCGTCCAGTAGCGACTGGGCCTCTTCGCAATGCCCGACCGCACGGGCAATGTTGGCATCGGCCTGCGGCCAGCGCTGACGAATCGGCGGAAGCACCCGATGACGAAGGTAGTTGCGTGAATGTTCGAGGTGCTTATTGCTGGGGTCCTCCACCCACGCGAGCCGATGCTCGCGGGCATAAGTCTCCAGTTCGGCGCGAGCGAAGCCGAGCAGCGGTCGAAGCAGAACGCCCTGCCCCAATTGCCGCTGGGCCTGGATCCCCGAAAGCCCCAGCACCCCGGCACCTCGGAACAGGCGAAACAGCAACGTTTCCACCTGATCATCCCGATGCTGTGCAGTCAGCACGACGCCACTCATGGGCACATGGCCGGCAAGCGCACGATAACGCGCTTCTCGGGCCTGGTTTTCAAGGCTGGCACCCTGGGCGACCTCTACGCGGAGCACGTCGAGACGTACACCGAGGCGATCACAGATCGCCCGGCAATGAGCAGGCCAGCCTTCAGCCACCGGCTGCAAACCATGATGAACATGCACGGCCGTGACCGGAGGAAGTGGCTCGGACTCGCGGAGCGACGCCAGCACATGCAGCAGGACGGTCGAATCCAGCCCCCCTGAAAAAGCTACCTGCCACTGCGGGGCGGCGCTCCACGGCTTGAGAATAGTAAGCAGACGAGATGCAAGGGACATGCGGAGCGACCTGACGACGAACGCCGCCAGCATAGATCAAGAAGAGGGGTAGCAACGGGCCTGGAATGAAAACGGCGGGTCAAACCCGCCGTACCGTCATCGCTCTCGCCTGCTTAGGCGATGCCGTAGCTCATGAGCCGATCATAACGGCGCTTGAGCAGCGCTTCGGTGTCGAAACCTCTGAGCATGTCGAGTTGAGCGACCAGCTCGTCGCGTATCGAAGCAGCCGTCGCCGCCGGATTCCGATGAGCGCCACCCAGCGGCTCGGAGATGACCTTGTCGACGATACCGAGATTCTTCAGCCGTTCAGCGGTCACACCCATGGCCTCTGCTGCCTCGGGAGCCTTGTCGGCGGTACGCCAGAGAATCGAGGCGCAGCCTTCTGGCGAGATCACCGCGTAGGTCGAATATTGCAGCATGTTCAGCTGATCGCAGACACCAATCGCCAAAGCGCCGCCCGAACCGCCTTCACCGATAACCGTGGAAATGATGGGCGTCTTTAGGCGCGCCATCACGCGCAGGTTCCAGGCAATCGCCTCACTCTGGTTACGCTCTTCGGCGTCGATTCCCGGGTACGCGCCGGGCGTGTCGATGAAGGTGAGGATCGGCATCTTGAAACGCTCGGCCATCTCCATCAAGCGGCAGGCCTTGCGATAACCTTCGGGACGCGGCATGCCGAAATTCCGACGCACCTTCTCGCGTACTTCGCGGCCCTTTTGGTGACCGATGATCATCACCGGCTTCCCATCAAGGCGCGCGGCGCCACCCACGATGGCTGCGTCATCGGAGAAATGACGGTCGCCATGCAACTCTTCGAATTCGGAGAACAGGTGCTTGATGTAATCCAGGGTGTACGGGCGCTGCGGGTGGCGCGCCAAGCGGGCGATCTGCCAGCTGGTCAAATTGCCGAAAATGCTCTCGGTGAGCGATACGCTCTTGTCCTGCAGGCGGGCAATTTCATCGCTTATGTTCAGCGAGTTGTCATTACCAACCAGGCGCAATTCTTCGATCTTGGCTTGCAGGTCGGCGATCGGCTGTTCGAAATCGAGAAAATTCGGGTTCATAGGCATCCGTCATGCGTCGACGGCCAGATGGCCGGAGGCTATTTTTTTGCGCCCTACCTTACGGGACGGACGCATTCAGGTCGAACAAAAAGTTCACAACTGGCTCGATTCAATGATCGAGCCCATTCGAAGCCCCGCTCCGCTCCCCCTCTGGGCGCTTGAGCCAGAACTATCGGTATTGGAGGAAGACGTTGTCGCGTCCGAACTGGTCACGCAACGCCTGGATCAAGTTATCCGCCGGATCGATACGCCAGCTTTCACCAAACTGCAGCAGCGCGCGCGCGTCGCGGCCGGTGTACTCCAGCGTGATCGGGCAAGCGCCGCGATGACGGCCGCAGACATCGGCCAACCAACGTACTCGATCGCCTTTCAAAGCGTCTCCAGCCACCTTGACCCGGAGGCTCTCGGCCAGGCCTGTCCGGGCTTCTTCGAGGCTCATCACGCGCTTCGCACGCAAGCGCAGGCCGCCGGAAAAGTCATCGTTGCTGACCTCGCCCTCAACCACCACCAATGCATCGGTCTGCAGCAATGCCTGCGCCGAGTTGAACGCCTCGGCGAACAGCGACGCCTCGATGCGGCCGGAGCGGTCATCTAGGGTGATGAAGCCCATCTTGTCGCCTTTCTTGTTCTTCATCACGCGCAGGTTGACGATCAACCCGGCAATGGTTTGCTCGCCGCGAGCAGGGCGTAGATCGACGATGCGCTGGCGTGCGAATCGCCGCACCTCGCCTTCGTACTCGTCGATCGGATGGCCAGTGAGATAGAGCCCGAGCGTGTCCTTTTCGCCCTTGAGTCGCTCCTTGAGCGACAATTCGCGGGCCTTACGATGATTGACATACACGTCCGCCTCCGGCTCGGCGAAGAGCCCCCCGAAAAGATCCATATGACCACTATCGAGACTGCGGGCCGTCTGCTCGGCCGCTTGGATCGCCTCTTCCATGGCTGACAGCAATACAGCACGGTTGCGATCGATGTTGGCTTGGTAGGCCTTGGGCTCGTCGGAGAAATGCGGCCCCAACCGGTCCAGTGCTCCGGCGCGAATCAACGCTTCCAGGGTGCGTTTGTTGATCCGCTTGAGGTCGACGCGGCTACAGAAATCGAACAGATCCTTGAATGCCCCGCCTGCGCTGCGGCATTCGCAGATCGCCTCGACCGGCCCTTCGCCGACGCCTTTGATGGCACCGAGGCCGTAGATGATCCGGCCATCCTCGCTGACCGTGAATTTGAACTCGGAGTGGTTCACGTCCGGCGCGTCGATGCGCAGTTTCATGCTGCGGCACTCTTCGATCAGCGTAACCACCTTGTCGGTGTTGTGCATGTCCGCTGAGAGAACCGCCGCCATGAACGGTGACGGGTGGTGCGCCTTTAGCCAGGCCGTCTGGTAAGACACCAAACCGTAGGCAGCCGAGTGTGATTTGTTAAAACCGTACCCCGCAAATTTCTCCACGAGATCGAAAATGTTGCCCGCCAGGTCAGCATCAATGCCGTTTTTGGCACAGCCTTCGATGAAGCCCCCGCGCTGCTTGGCCATCTCCTCGGGCTTTTTCTTGCCCATCGCGCGGCGCAGCATATCCGCCTGGCCAAGGGTGTAGCCGCCCATGACCTGGGCGATCTGCATCACTTGCTCTTGATAGAGGATGATGCCGTAGGTGGGCGCCAGCACCGGCTTGAGGCCTTCGTACTGGTAATCGGAGTGTGGGTAGGAGATCTCCGCACGGCCGTGCTTGCGGTTGATGAAATCGTCCACCATGCCGGACTGCAACGGGCCGGGGCGGAACAGTGCTACCAGGGCAATCAGGTCTTCCAGGCAGTCCGGCTTGAGCTTCTTGATGAGCTCCTTCATGCCGCGCGATTCAAGCTGGAACACCGCCGTGGTTTCGGCTTTCTGCAGCAGCGAATAGGTCGGTTTGTCGTCCAGCGGGATGAAATCGATGTTGACCGGCTCGAGCCCCTTGCGCGCCTGGTCGCGATTGATGGTTTCGAGCGCCCATTTGATGATCGTCAGGGTGCGCAGGCCGAGGAAGTCGAACTTGACCAGCCCCGCCTGCTCGACGTCGTCCTTGTCGAACTGAGTGACGAGCCCGCCGCCCTCGTCATCGCAGGCGATGGGCGCGAAGTCAGTCAATTTGGTCGGCGCGATGACCACCCCGCCCGCGTGCTTGCCGGTGCCGCGCGTGATTCCCTCGAGCTTGAGCGCCATGTCCCAGATTTCGCGCGCATCCTCGTCGACGGCTAGGAAGTCGCGCAGCGGCTCCTCCATCTCGTACGCTTTTTCGAGCGTCATGCCGACTTCGAAAGGAATCATCTTCGACAGACGGTCAGCCAGGCCATAGGACTTACCCTGTACGCGCGCCACGTCGCGCACCACTGCCTTGGCCGCCATGGTGCCGAATGTGATGATCTGGCTCACCGCATTGCGGCCGTATTTCTCGGCCACGTAGTCGATGACCCGGTCGCGGCCGTCCATGCAGAAGTCGACGTCGAAGTCCGGCATCGATACCCGCTCGGGGTTCAGGAAGCGCTCGAACAGCAGGTCGTAGGCCAGCGGGTCGAGGTCTGTGATCTTTTGAACATAAGCGACCAGCGATCCCGCACCCGAGCCACGACCCGGACCCACCGGAACGCCGTTGCTCTTCGCCCACTGGATGAAATCCATGACGATCAGGAAGTAACCGGGAAAGCCCATCTGGATAATGATGTCGAGCTCGAAATTGAGCCGATCGATGTAGACCTGCTTCTTCGCCTCGTAATCGGGCGTGTCCATGGGCAAGAGCACTTCGAGGCGCTCTTCTAGGCCGTCGAATGAAACCTTACGGAAGTACTCCTCCATTGTCATACCCGCCGGCACCGGGAAATCGGGCAGGAAATATGTGCCCAGCTGAACCTCGATGTTGCAGCGACGGGCGATCTCGACGGTGTTCTCCAGCGCCTCGGGCAAGTCGCTGAACAATTCCCACATCTCTTCAGGAGTCTTTAGATACTGCTGGTCGGAATAGGCACGTGGCCGCCGCGGGTCGTCGAGTGTGCGGCTCTCGCCGATGCAGACGCGTGTTTCGTGAGCTTCGAAATCATCCTGTTTGAGGAAACGGACATCGTTGGTCGCCACCAGCGGCGCGCCGAAACGTTGGGCGAGCGAGACCGCTGCGTGCAGATGTTCCTCGTCGTGCACTCGGCTGGTCCGTTGGACCTCCAGGTAGAAACGCTGGGGAAATACGCCTTGCCATTCCGCGAGCAGGGTCTCGGCTGACAGCTCGTCCCCCTCGAGCAACGCGTGGCCAATATCACCTTCTTTGGCGCCGGACAACGCGATCAAGCCCTCGGCTGCCTCCTTGACCCATTCGCGCTCGATAATGATCTGGTCGTTGCGCTGGCCATCCATCCACCCGCGGGAGATCAGCTCGGTCAGGTTGCGGTAACCCTGCCCGTTCATCGCAAGCAGCGTCATGCGGCTCAACGGTCCGTCTTCATCACGGCTAGCCAGCCAGACATCGGCGCCACAGATCGGCTTGATACCGGCGCCTTGAGCCGCCTTGTAGAACTTGACCAGCGAACACATGTTGTTCTGGTCGGTGACCGCGACAGCAGGCATGCCCGCTCCAGCGACCGCCTTGACCAAGGGCTTGACCCTGACCAGACCATCAACCAGGGAATACTCAGTGTGCAGGCGGAGGTGGACGAAGGACACAGACATGAGGACAAACCTGGACTGGCGAAACGACTGGCCGGCGATTGTACCGGAAAGCAGCCGGCGTTTAGGACCGGGGAGGCATGTGGACGTCGAAGCGATGCTTAACGCCGGGCGCTAGACCGGCAGGATATCGCCCACGACAATCGACTCGGTCACCGTGACCCGCTCGAGCAGCGTGCGCACCGGCGCGAAGGATCGCCGATGAATGATCGTCGGGCCAAGGCGCTGGAGGGCGTCGAGGTGGCTCGGCGTGGGGTAGCCCTTGTGCGACGACAGGCCGTAACCTGGGTAGCATAGATCGAGCGCGCACATTTCCCGATCCCGGCTCACCTTGGCGAGTATCGAGGCTGCTGCGATCGCTGGCACCTGGGCGTCCCCCTGAATCACGGGCGCGCTGGGCACGGACAGTTGCGGGCAACGATTTCCATCGATCAGTGCGAGCCGCGGCGTCACGCTGAGCCCTTCAACGGCGCGCTTCATGGCCAGCATGGTCGCGTGCAGGATGTTCAGCTCATCGATTTCGTGCACCTCAGCCCGGGCGATGCACCAGGCGAGCGCCTTCTCGCATATCTCGCCATAGAGGGCCTCCCGCCGGGCTTCACTGAGCTTCTTCGAGTCATTGAGGCCGTCGATCGGCCGCCGGGGGTCGAGGATGACTGCTGCGGTTACTACAGGACCACAGAGGGGCCCACGCCCGACCTCGTCGACACCGGCGACGAGATCCTCAACGAGGTTGAAATCCAGCCCGATCTGCATCAGTCAGCCTCCGCCAGCCCCAACACCGCCTCGGCGGCCTGCCGGGAGGCATCGCGGCGCAGGGTCCGGTGAATGGCATCGAACCCTTCCGTTTGAGCGTCACCGCTATCGAGCAGGCACGACAGCTGCTGCGCCATGGCCTCCGGCGTCGCCGCATCCTGGATGAGTTCCGGGACCAGCAGCCGTTGTGCAAGCAGGTTAGGCAGGGAAATATACGGACTCTTGACCATGCGTTTGAGAATTCGATAGGTCAGCGGTGCGACTCGGTAGGCAACGACCATTGGCCGTTTGTAGAGCAACGCTTCGAGCGTGGCCGTGCCCGACGCAATCAAGACGGCATCGCAAGCCGCCAGTGCGTCATGGGAGCGGCCATCGACGAGCGTCACTGGCAAATCCCGATTGACGAGCAGTTGCTCGATTTGCTCGCGACGCTGCGGGCTGGCGCAAGGCAGAACAAAATCAATCCCCGGCCGCATGGCGCGCAAGCGCTCGGCAGCCTCGAGAAACGACTCGCCCAGACGGCCTACCTCGCCGCCGCGGCTGCCCGGCATCAGCGCAATGACCCGGCCTTCGGTGGATAGCCCCAACGCCTTGCGTGCCGCCGAGCGATCGGCCTCAAGCGGAATCGCATCGGCCAAAGGATGGCCGACGAAGCGTACCGGGACCTGGTGTGCTTCATAGAACTGCGCTTCGAACGGAAACAGGGTCAGCATCAGGTCACAGGCGTCACCGATTTTCAGGACGCGCTTCTGGCGCCAGGCCCACACAGAGGGGCTCACATAATGGACGGTGCGTAGGCCCCCACGGCGAAGCTTCAAGGCCAGATCGAGATTGAAATCCGGCGCATCGATACCGATGAAGACGTCTGGGCGAACCTCCAGTAGACGCTGCACGAGGCGCTTGCGACGCGCGAGCAGCTCGGGAAGCCGTCCTAGAACCTCCACCAACCCCATGACGGCAAGGCGCTCTTGTGGAAAGTAGGACTGCATGCCCAACGCTTCCATCCGAGGGCCGCCGACGCCCACGAAGCGAACACCCGGCCTCAGCGCAATGAGCGCTTCCATCAGGCTGGCCCCGAGGATATCCCCCGACGCCTCGCCCGCGACGAGTGCAACGGTAAGCGGTATTGACACTTCAGCGGGTGATGCCACGGTTCGACGCCTGGATGGAATCTCGGAACAGCGCGACTTCCGGGAAGGCTTGCGCGTCAACTGCAAGCTCGGCAAGGGCTGCCTCGACGGTCAACCCTTTGCGATAGACAACCTTATATGCATTACGCAACGCATGAATGGCTTCGGCGCTAAAGCCGCGGCGGCGCATACCTTCGAAATTCATGCTGCGCGCTTCGGCCGGGTTGCCGAAAACGGTGACGAAGGCCGGCACGTCCTTGCCGATAGCCGTACCCATGCCAGAAAAACTGTAAGCACCGATATGGCAATACTGGTGAACCAGTGTATAGCCGGAAAGAATCGCCCAGTCGCCCACATGAACATGGCCAGCCAGCGCGGTGTTGTTGACCAGAATGCAGTGATTACCAATGACGCTGTCATGGCCAATGTGTGCATAGGCCATGACGAGGTTATGGTCACCAATCGTGGTTTCGCTGCGATCTTGCACCGTACCGCGATGGATCGTCACACCCTCGCGGATGACATTGTGATCGCCAATAACCAGGCGCGTGGGTTCGCCCTTGTACTTCAAGTCAGGCGTGTCCTCACCTACCGAAGAAAATTGGTAGATACGGTTGTGCCGGCCAATGCGCGTCGGCCCTTTGACCACGACGTGAGAAGCAATGACCGACCCCTCGCCGATCTCGACATCCGGGCCGATGATCGACCACGGGCCAACCTGGACATCGTCAGCCAGGCGGGCAGCAGGATCGATGATCGCGCGAGGGTCGATCAAACTCATATCTTCTGTTCCGCACAGATGATTTCAGCTGAGCATACCGGCTTGCCGTCGACACTGGCACGGCAATCGAATTTCCAGATGCCTCGCTTGGCACTGATGAACGAAGCTTCGAGTGTCAGCTGATCGCCCGGAACGACGGGCTGGCGGAAGCGCAGCTTGTCAGAGCCGACGAAGTAATAAAGTGTGCCGTCAGCGGGCTTGACGCCCATCATCTTGAAACCCAGGAGCCCGGCGGCCTGGGCCATCGCTTCGATGATGAGAACGCCCGGCATGATCGGATGTTGTGGGAAATGCCCGTTGAAGAAGGGCTCGTTGATGGTGACGTTCTTGTAGGCGCGAACACGCTTGGCGTCCGTGTCCAGCTCCACTACGCGATCGACCAGCAAAAACGGGTAGCGGTGCGGGAGGTATTCGCGAATCTCGTTGATGTCCATCATGGAGGAAAAAAGCCTGTAATGAATGTGGTAGCTGCACTGCCGCATGGACAGCGCAAGCATCTGGCGATCGGCCGTTAGCGGGACGAACAGATGAAACGGTCAGGCATCTGAAGACGCATCCCCTTCCGGGGTCACTGCGGCCAGGCATTTTTCCACGTGCTGCAGACGTCGCGCCATGTCGTCGAGCTGGCGAATTCGAGCAACGCTCTTGCGCCACTCTGCAGCCGGCTGCATCGCCGTACCGGAGGAATAACTGCCAGGCTCGGTGATCGACTTGGTCACCATCGTCATGCCCGTGATGAACACGTTGTCACAGACTTCAATATGGCCAACGAGGCCGACGCCACCGGCAATCATGCAATTGCGGCCGATCTTTGTACTGCCGGAGATTCCCGAACAACCCGCCATTGCCGTGTTGTCACCGATCTGCACGTTGTGCGCGATCATGATCTGGTTGTCGAGCTTCACGCCATTGCCGATAAGCGTGTCGGAAAGTGCACCGCGATCGATTGTCGTGTTCGCACCAATTTCGACATCATCGCCGATACGGACCCCGCCAAGCTGCGCGATTTTCTCCCAACTACCCTGCTGGTTGGCAAAGCCGAACCCCTCACCGCCAATGACCGCCCCCGGCTGAATAACCACCCGCTCGCCGATGAAGACGTCATGGCAAAGCGTCACGCGCGCCGCCAGCCGCCCGCCGGCGCCGATCCGGCTACGGGCGCCCACGAACGACTGCGCACCGATGTTGACGTCCGGCCCGATCCAGGCCTCCGCCTCAATCACTACATAGGGCGCGATGGACGCCGTCGGATCCACATGCGCGGAGGGGTCGACGACTGCAGTTGGGTGTATTCCTGGCTGGACCCGGGGCCGCGTTTCGAAGAGGTGCGACAGGCGCGCATAGGCGAGATATGGGTTGTCGACAACCAACGCCGCGCCCCTATAGTCCGACGCGTCCTTGGCGGTCAGCAGGACCGCACCCGCAGCCGAATCGGCCAGGAATTTGCGGTACTGCGCATTGGCGAGAAAGCTGAGCTGCTCGGGGCCGGCATCCTGCAACGTTGCCAGCCCCGAGATCAGCTTCGTAGGTTCACCGCGTAGGGTTGCCCCGAGGCGCTCGGCCAAATCACCGAGCGAATAAGCGACATTGGCCATCAGCGCAGTTGATTCATACGCTCAATGACCTGCCGGGTGATGTCGTACTGCGGCTTGACATCGACCACGGCGCCGCGCTCGAGCACCATATCAAAATCACCCTTCTTGATGACTTCTTCTACCGCCTTGTCCAGTTTGGGCTTGAGCTGCTTGAGCATGTCTCGGTCAGCCGACGCCTTGGATTCGTTCAATTCCTTGGAGAGGAACTGGAAATCCCGCGCCTTCTGCTTGAACTCAAGCTCCAGTCGCTCACGTTCGGCCTGCTGCATCTTGTCGCCGTCCTTGCCCAGGCGATCCTGGATACGCTTAGCCTCGCTTTCCAGCCCCTGGAGCTTGGTCAGCTGCGGGCCGAACTTCTTTTCCGCATCGACCGAGTAACGCTTCGCCGCGTCAGACTCGAGCAGCGCCATCTGGTAGTTCAGCACCGCGACCTTCATCTCTGCGAACGCAGGAGTAGCTACCAGGGCAGCGGCAACGACAAGCAATTGAGTCAACTTACGCACAATGAATACCACTCTTGAATGTGACGCTGGAGACCAGGCTCCAGCTGTTTAGAAGGTTTGCCCCAGCGAGAACTGGAATACCTGGGGATCGGCATCGTCCGGCTTCATCACCGGCATGGCCAGGCTGAAGCTCAACGGTCCCATAGCCGTAATCCAAGTCAACCCCACGCCGACCGAACTGGCCAGGTTGCCGAGGTCGATATCACCGCAATTTTGGGTGTTCATGCTCGCCTTGAGGATCGGATCGTTGGACGACGGGCATTCGGTAAGGAAAACATTACCAACATCCCAAAAGACCGAAGTACGCAGCGAGCGTTGGTCCTTCACGAAAGGCATCGGGAACAGGTATTCCACGCCACCCTGAATCAACACGTTACCACCGTAGGCCACCGGATCCTGGTCGTCGGTGTAACGCCCGTCATATCCCGGACCGGCGCCCTCGCTAGTGCTGATGACACTACCATCCGCATTGCGCGCCACGCTAGGCGTGCTGCGCGGGCCGAGGGAACTGTCTTCGTAGCCGCGTACCGAGTTGAAGCCACCTGCGTAGTAATGCTCGTAGAAGGGCAATCCATCGGTCGAGCCGTAACCACTACCATAACCAAGCTCGGTGTGAAAACGCAGCGACGTGGCCTGTGTCAGCGGTACGAATACTTGGCCACGGTAATCGAGTTTGAAGAACGCTAGGTCGCTGCCCGGTAACGTGGCCTCGAAGTTCAGGCTCTGGGAATAGCCACGATCCGCCAGGACACCCCTATTCAGCGTCGATTCGGACCAACCCACGGAGCCTTTGAAGTTAAGGAAGCGATCGCCTTCCTTCTCGATGAAGGCAAGGATTTCATCCACCGAATAGTTGCCGATGTCGAGCGAATCCTGCTGGGCCGACAGGCCATAGGAAAGACGAGCCGTTTCACTGATTGGATAGCCGATATTGACCCCGGCCCCCAAGCTGTCGACGGAGTAGCTGGAGACATCGTAATCGAGCTCGTCATAATCAGTCGTCCGATAGAACGCATTGTAACCGAGGCTGACGCCATCCTCGGTCCAGTAGGGATCGACGAAGCCGAAGTTGTATCGGGACTGATATTCGCTGCGGGTCAGTCCGACGCTCACGCGATTGCCTGTGCCCAGGAAATTGTTCTGGCTGATCGACCCGCCGAGGATCAGGCCCGCGTTCTGCGCGAAGCCAATACTTGCCATGATCGAGCCGGAAGGTTGCTCTTCAACGCTGTAGTTGACGTCGATCTGGTCGTCGGTACCAGGCACCTGCGGAGTCTCTACGTTGACTTCTTTGAAGAAGCCGAGCCGTTCGAGACGAGTCTTGGATTGGTCGATCAGGTAGGTCGAGGCCCAACCGCCTTCCATCTGCCGCATCTCGCGACGCAAGACTTCGTCCTCGGTCTTGGTGTTACCGCGGAAGTTGATGCGATTGACGTAGGCGCGCTTGCCGGGATCGACCACAAAAGTGATCGCAACGGTATTATCTTCGTCGTTCGGCTCCGGCACGCCGTTCACGTTGGCAAAGGTGTAGCCCTCATTGCCGAGGCGACGGCTGAGCAGTTCGGACGTGGTGGTCATCACCTTGCGCGAGAAGACCTGGCCCTCCTTCGCCAAGAGCAGCGATTGCAGCTCTTCCTCGGGTACCTTCAGGTCACCGCTAAGTTTGACGTCGCTGACCGTGTAGCGATCGCCCTCGGCAATGTTCACGGTGATGTAGACATCTTTCTTGTCCGGTGTAATGGATACCTGCGTAGAGGTGATATCCATATTGATATAGCCGCGATCAAGGTAATAGGAGCGCAGGCGCTCAAGGTCACCGGACAGCTTTTCGCGAGCATATTTGTCGTCATTTCGGAAAAACGACAGCCAGTTCGACGTCTTGAGTTCGAACAGATCGGTCAAGTCCTCTTCAGGGAAGACGCTGTTACCCACCACATTGATGTGCTTGATCGCAGCGACCGAACCCTCATTAATATTGATCTTAAGGGCGACGCGGTTGCGCGGCTGCGGGACGACCTCGGTCTCGATCGTTGCTGAATAGCGCCCCTGAGCGACGTACTGGCGCTGCAACTCATTGCGCACACCCTCGAGCGTGGCGCGCTGGAAGATCTCACCTTCCGCCAGCCCCGACTGCTGCAAACCCGACAGCAGATCTTCCGTCTTGATCGCTTTGTTGCCGTCGATTTCGATGCTCGCGATCGATGGCCGCTCCACTACGTTGATTACCAACACATCGCCTTCACGACCGAGCTGGATGTCTTCGAAGAAACCGGTCCGGAACAACGCCCGGGTAGCATCGACCAGACGGTTGTCGTCCGCAGACTGCCCGACATTCAACGGCAACGCGCCAAATACGCTACCGGCGGAGACCCGTTGAAGTCCATTGACGCGGATATCGGAAATAGTGAAGGACTCGGCGTGAACTTCGGTAATCATCAGCGCGGAAATGACCGCAGGTAGAAGCAGACGTTTCATGAAGTCCTTTCTTTTCAAACCTGATCAATGGACCGGCGCCAGGCGCGGTGAATCAAGGTAAATGGCAATTAAAGACGGCCAAGGTCATTGACCAGTGCAAGCAGCATCACGCCGACAACCAGACTGATGCCAATCTGAACTCCCCAGCCTTGGACCCTGTCCGACAGTGGACGCCCGCGGACCCACTCGACCAGATAGAACAGCAAGTGCCCCCCATCCAGAACGGGGATAGGCAAAAGATTGAGTACCCCAAGGCTTATGCTCAAGTAGGCGAGAAAGTTCAGAAAATCGCTCAGACCCGACTGCGCAGAAGCGCCCGCCACTTTAGCAATGGTTATCGGGCCGCTCAAGTTTTTTACCGAGAGCTCCCCAAACAGCATTTTACGTAGGGAATCAAGCGTCAGAACGCTCATGGTCCATGTCCGGCGGGCGCCTTCAACTACCGCCTCGACCGGTCCGAAGCTGACCGTGCGTAACATCTCCGCTGGCCATTCTCCACCCGCCACACCGGCACCTAGATAGCCCCGGCGGTCCTCTTTCTCACCTCGAGCGACCAAAGTGACAGGTAAGGGGATGCGCTTACCATTGCGCTCCACGACCAGTTCGACTGACTCGCCAGGCAATTGCCGAACCTGATCGATGACCTGCTGCCAATCCTGAAGCATTTGGCCATCAAGACTGACTAGGCGATCACCCAATCGCACACCTGCAGCCTGTGCGGGCCCATCCGGATCAAGCTGAGCGACCACCGGCTCGATTGCCGGACGCCACGGGCGGATGCCAAGCGAGCCGATAGGATCGGGCTCTTCTACGCCTTTCAGCCAACCTTTCAACTCCAACTGCAATTGCTGAGTCTGGCTGGCGTCGACATCACGGACCTTAATCTCTAGCGTACCGCTCTCGCCGATCCGACGGACAAGCTGAAGATTGACCTCTGCCCAACCTGAGGTTGGCTTTCCATTCACCTCAACGATTTCCTGGCCGGCAACCAATCCACCGCGCTCTGCGAGACTGCCCGCTTCAACCGCCCCCACCACCGGCTTGACCTGCTCGCTTCCAAGCATCGCCAGCGCCCAGAAGAAAACCAGTGCAAGCAGAAAATTGGCCGCTGGCCCTGCAGATACGATCGCGAAGCGCTGGCGAACCGGCTTGCGGTTGAACGCCTGCTCTAGCAACGAAGCAGGCACTTCACCCTCTCGCTCGTCCAGCATTTTTACGTAGCCGCCCAGCGGGATCGCCGCCACCACGAACTCCGTCCCCTGACGATCATGCCAGCGCAGCAGTGGTCGACCGAAGCCCACCGAGAAACGCAGCACCTTCACGCCGCAACGCCGCGCTACCCAAAAATGCCCGAATTCATGGAAGGTAACCAGAACACCCAATGCAATCAGGGTGCCGACGATCATGTACAGCGCGCCCATAAAATCCTCTGCCCGAAGGCTTGTCGAACGAGGCTTGCCATGTCGGCAAGCCATGCCCCGTCAGTCGTGCGCCACAAAGAAGCGCCAGTGCCTAGCGATCCCGATCATGTAACCAGCGCAGGGCCAGCCTGCGAGCTTGCGCGTCGGCGGCCAGGATGTCATCAAGGCTGCGAGCCGCCACCGACGCTTCGGTATCTAGTACCCGCTGGATGATACCCGCGATTTCGGTGAAGCGAATCCGCCCATCAAGGAAGGCATCGACCGCTACCTCGTTTGCCGCGTTGAGCATCGCAGGCGCGGTACCACCCACCTCCGCAGCTACGCGCGCGATGCGCAGGCAGGGAAAACGTTCTTCATCTGGCGCCTGGAAATCCAACCGACCGATGCGTAGTAGATCCAGCGCTGACACGCCCGAGTCGATCCGCTCCGGCCAGGCCAGCGCATGCGCAATCGGCGTACGCATATCCGGGTTACCCAACTGAGCCAGCACCGAGCCGTCCACATAGTCGACCATCGAGTGGATTACGCTTTGGGGATGAACCACGACCTCGACCTGTTCGGGACGGGCATCGAAGAGCCAGCAGGCTTCTATCAGCTCCAGCCCCTTGTTCATCATGCTCGCCGAGTCGACGGATATCTTGCGCCCCATAGACCAGTTCGGATGAGCGCAGGCCTGAGCAACCGTTACAGCGTCCAGCTGTTTCAGCGGCAGCTCGCGAAACGGCCCCCCAGACGCAGTCAGCAGAATCCGCCGAACCCCGACACTGGCAAGCCCCTTTTGGTAGCCACCCGGCAAACATTGGAAAATGGCGTTGTGCTCGCTGTCGATAGGCAACAACACCGCGTCGCTCTGGTTCAACGCCTGCATGAACAGGGCGCCAGACATCACCAGCGCCTCTTTATTGGCCAGCAGTACGCGCTTGCCCGCCTCTACCGCCGAGAGCGTCGGTCGCAGCCCCGCCGCGCCGACGATCGCTGCCATGACTGCGTCAGTTTCCGGATGCGCGGCGACTTCGCAGAGCCCGCCCTCGCCCACGAGCACTCGGGTAGCGACGCCATCGCCATCGAGCTGGTGCTGCAGTTCTGCGGCCCGTTCGGCATCGGCGACCACGGCGTAACGCGGCCGATACTTGGTACAGAGCGTGCGCAACTCGGCGATACGATTGAAGGCGGTCAATGCGAAGGCTTGATATCGAGCCGGATGCCGACCAATGACATCCAAGGTACTCAACCCAATCGAACCGGTGGCGCCTAGTACAGTGACCTGTAACGGCCTATTCACCACGATCCCCACCCTGCGAGCCATAACAGGACCGTGAACACAGGCACGGCCGCAGTCAGGCTGTCGATGCGATCCATGACCCCTCCGTGTCCGGGCAGCAATTGACTGCTGTCCTTGATACCCGAACTGCGTTTGAACATGCTTTCGGTAAGGTCGCCAACCACCGAAACCACCACGACCACTGCCGCCCCCATGACAGCCAGGACAAGCTCACGCGCCAACCAATCGCGATAGAACCCTACCACCAGCGTGATCACCAGGCTGGTAATCAATCCGCCGATCATCCCTTCCCAGCTCTTGCCAGGGCTGACTTGGGGCGCCAGTTTGCGACGCCCGAGCGCCTTGCCAGAAAAGTATGCGCCGATGTCCGCAGCCCAAACCAGTACCATGACCGCCACGATCAACCAATTACCTTGCGGCCATTGCTTGAGGAGCAGCAAGGCTTGCCAGGCGGGCAACAGGATCAACAAGCCGATTACCAGGCTACCGCCTCGGCCACCCCAATGGCGCTGACTAGCCGGATAGGTCAGTACAAAAAAGGTCGCGATAAGCCACCAGACCACACTTGCCGACAAGACCCAAGGACCGAGGACTGGAAACTGATAAAGCAGGATCAGCAATACAGCAACCAGCGTAGCGTAGCCAGTCCGCACCGGTTGCGCCTCGAAACCTGCGAGCCGCGCCCATTCCCAGGCGCCTAGCGTCACCACCGCGCCGATGAATAGCGCGAAAGCTGCACCGTCGAGAAGAAAGAATCCGATCAGTGCGATCGGTACGAGCACGGCGGCGGTGATGATGCGCTGCTTCAACATTCTGCTCGGGCCTCGGTCTCGACCTGGTCGCCGGTCTTGCCGAAACGTCGCTGGCGCGTCGCAAAATCGGCGAGAGCGGTCCGCATGGCGTCGTGCTTGAAGTCCGGCCAGAACAGGTCTGAAAAATAGAGTTCGGCATAGGCGAGCTGCCACAGCAAGAAATTGCTGATACGTCGCTCCCCGCCGGTACGGATGCACAAATCTGGCGCCGGCGTATCACCAGTGGCGAGATAGCGCTGGAAAAGCGCCGGGCTTATCTCCTCAGGCTGGAGCCGACCAGCCTGCGCTTCGCGAGCCATGAGTTGCGCCGCTTGGAGGATGTCCCATTGCCCACCATAATTAGCCGCCACCTGGAGAATGAAACGCCCGCTCCCTGCAGTCATTTCCTCGGCCTCGAGCATGGCGGCTTGCAGTTCCGGATGGAAACGGCTGCGGTCACCAATGATGCGCAGGCTAATGTCGTTGTCGTTGAGACGGCGCGCCTCGCGCCTCAGCGCCGAGAGGAACAGCTCCATGAGTGCACCGACCTCGTCGGCCGGGCGCTGCCAGTTCTCACTGGAAAACGCGAATAGCGTGAGGACTTCAACCCCCGCCTCAGCACAGACCTCGATCACCGCCCTGACCGCATCGACACCGGCCTTGTGTCCGGCGACACCGGGCAACAAGCGCCTCTTGGCCCAGCGGTTGTTGCCATCCATGATGATTGCAACATGACGGGGCACATTCCGCCTGGCAATCTGCCTGACCTTATCCATGAAACGACTCTACCTGCGTTCAATCACGCTGCGAACAAAGGGAGGAACTGACGCGGCAGCCCCAGGGGATAGGACTCGATAGCCCCTCGCCTGCCAGAAGCGGCAGGCGCCAACATGAGCGGGACGGACGATGGCCCGACACCAGCTCACACCGCCATCAGGTCGTTTTCCTTGGCTTCTAACGCCTTGTCGATCTCAGCAACATACTTGTCGGTCAGCTTTTGAACGTCATCCTGTGCACGACGTTCCTCGTCTTCGCTGATTTCCTTTTCTTTGACCAGATCTTTCAACTGTGCCAGCGCGTCGCGACGGATATTGCGCACCGCTACTCGAGCGTTCTCGGCTTCGGCGCGTGCCTGCTTGGAGAAGCCCTTGCGCGTCTCCTCGGTCAATGCCGGCATCGGGACCCGGATGGTGGTGCCCGCGGTCGAGGGATTGAGACCAAGGTCGGACGTCATGATGGCCTTCTCGACGGCCTGGATCATGCTGCGGTCGAATACGGTCAGCGCCAGCGTGCGGGAATCCTCGGCAGTCACGTTGGCTACCTGACGAAGCGGTGTGTCCGACCCGTAGTAAGGCACCATGACGTTATCCAGAATGCTTGGATGCGCACGACCAGTGCGGATCTTGGCAAAGGCATGCCCCAGCGACTCCAGGGACTTCTTCATGCGCTCCTGCGCGTCTTGCTTGATCTCATTGATCATTGGTTCGCTTCCTCGATGAGGGTGCCTTCGGCGCCGCCGAGCACAATATTCAGCAGTGCGCCGGGCTTGTTCATGTTGAATACACGCAACGGCATATTGTGATCGCGGCACAGGCAGATCGCCGTCAGATCCATCACGCCGAGCTTGCGGTCGAGCACCTCGTCGTAGCTCAGCTGCTCGAACTTTTCGGCATTGGGATCTTTGAACGGGTCGGCAGTATAGACACCGTCGACCTTTGTGGCCTTCAGTACGACGTCCGCGTGGATCTCGATCGCCCGCAGGCAGGCAGCCGAATCGGTGGTAAAGAAGGGGTTGCCGGTTCCTGCGGAGAAGATCACGACCTCGCCGGTTTTCAGGTGCCGCATGGCCTTGCGACGGTCGTAATGATCCGTCACGCCCACCATGGAGATGGACGACATCACCAGCGCTGGGATGTTGGAGCGCTCCAGCGCATCGCGCATCGCCAGCGCATTCATGACGGTAGCCAGCATCCCCATGTGGTCGCCAGTGACGCGATCCATGCCCGCGGCTGAGAGCGCCGCGCCGCGGAACAGGTTGCCGCCCCCAATGACGAGACCTACCTCGACGCCGATCCCTACCAGTTGGCCCACTTCCAGCGCCATGCGGTCGAGCACCTTCGGATCGATGCCGAAATCTTCCGAACCCATCAGTGCCTCGCCGCTCAATTTGAGCAGGATGCGTTTATAGCGAGGGTTGCGTGCACTCATCTGCTGAGCCATTGGCGTTGTCTCTCCTGCGGCGATTGTATGGCGGCCCGATTGGCCCGCCAGAAAATATCTGCGCTATGACAGCGCAAGCAAGGCTTGGTGCCACGCGATGACGATAACGTGACGAAACTTTCCTTTCTCCATTTCGACGAAGAGGCCGCGCGCGTGAGCGGGCAGCCTCTTCGAGGACAACGGAGCGATCTTACTGCTTGGTGGCGGCGACTTGCGCAGCAACTTCGGCGGCGAAGTCGACTTCGGCACGCTCGATGCCTTCACCTACTTCGAAACGAACGAAAGAGACGATTTCAGCACCGGCCTTCTTCGCGAGATCGCCGACCTTCACGTCGGGATCCTTGACGAAAGGCTGCTCGACCAGGCTGGCCTCGGCCAGGAACTTGCTGATACGACCAGCAACCATCTTCTCGACGATCTCGGCAGGCTTGCCCTTGATCTTATCTTCGTTCAGCGCCATGAAGATTTCCTTCTCCTTGGCGACCGCTTCTTCGGAAACCTGCGACGGCTCGAGGAACTGCGGGTTGCTCGCTGCAACGTGCATGGCGATCTCACGGGCCAGCTCGACGTTGCCGCCCTTCAGCGCAACCAGAACACCAATGCGATGACCATGCAGGTAGGAACCGATCAGATCAGCCTGGACGCTGCTCAGGCGACGAATGTTGACATTCTCGCCGCACTTGGCGACCAGGGCTTCGCGATCCGACTCCTGGGCGGCGATCAGCGGCGCGGCCTCGGTCATGTTTTCAGCGAAGGCCTTTTCGATGCTGGCATTCACGAATGCCTTGAAGTCATCCTGCAGAGCCAGGAAGTCGGTCTGCGAATTGACTTCGATGATCACGGCGCGCGTGTTGTCGTCGGAAACCT
This sequence comes from Pseudomonas sp. SA195, assembly GCF_054131565.1. NCBI lineage: Bacteria > Pseudomonadati > Pseudomonadota > Gammaproteobacteria > Pseudomonadales > Pseudomonadaceae > Pseudomonas > Pseudomonas sp. SA195. Next base: position 3,162,919 of record NZ_CP096392.1, read on the forward strand.
TAACGGCGATCGAACCTTCGGCAGCAATGTTGCCGGCCTTCTTGGCGGCCTTGATGGCGCCTGCGGCACGCATGTCATCAATGGCCTTCTCGATGTCACCACCAGCGGCGGTGAGTGCCTTTTTGCAATCCATCATGCCTTGGCCGGTGCGCTCGCGCAGTTCTTTAACCAGGGCTGCAGTGATCTCTGCCATGTTTGCAAATCCTCTCGATTTGGTTATTCGATCTTCACCCAAGTTCGGGGCGAACAATTCGGAAGTGGCAAAAAGGGGGCATAGCCCCCTTCTTGTTCAACGGGTATCAGCCAGGCGACAGCAGCGCTTAGCCTTGAGCAGCCTCGGCTGCAGACTCTTCGACGAACTCATCGGCACCGCCAGCGGTGTTCTGACGGCCACGCAGTACTGCATCGGCCATAGAGCTCAGATAGAGTTGCACAGCACGGATGGCGTCATCATTACCGGGAATGATGTAGTCGACGCCTTCCGGGCTGCTGTTGGTATCGACAACGCCGATGACCGGAATGCCCAGCTTGTTGGCTTCAGAGATCGCGATGCGCTCGTGATCAACATCGATGACGAACATGGCATCAGGCAGGCCGCCCATATCCTTGATACCACCCAGGCTGCGCTCGAGCTTCTCGAGGTCGCGGCTGCGCATCAGCGCTTCTTTCTTGGTCAGCTTGTCAAAGGTGCCATCCTGCGACTGGACTTCCAGATCGCGCAGACGCTTGATCGATGCACGGATGGTCTTGTAGTTGGTCAGCATGCCGCCTAACCAGCGATGGTCGACGTACGGCGAACCGCAACGAGCCGCTTCCTCGCGCACGACCTTGCCAGCAGAACGCTTGGTGCCCACGAACAGAATCTTGTTCTTGCCGGCCGCCAGCTTTTCAACGAAACGCAGAGCGTCGTTGAACATCGGCAGGGTCTGCTCGAGGTTGATGATATGGATCTTGTTACGCGCGCCGAAAATGTACTTGTTCATTTTCGGGTTCCAGTAACGGGTCTGGTGGCCGAAGTGCACACCGGCCTTCAGCATATCGCGCATAGTGACTTGAGACATGGGACTTCCTCGGATAGTCGGGTTAGGCCTCCACGCGTCCCGATATCCAACTCTTACGAGCACCCAGGATACCGTGTCGACACGTGTGTGGGGTTAGGCTCAGGCGGGCAGTCCCGCAGAGCGGCGCGTTTTATAGCACAAAGAGGCGGGCCGGGCTAGCGCGCATTCCATCGAGGCGCGACAACCGGTAACGCACCCCGCCGGGGTCCTGCAGCCTGCAGGGCCCCGGCGCTTTGGTTTATCATCTGGCTCTTCGTTTTTCCGCCTGCGCCTCTTGGCGCCAAGAGGACTGCATGACCGTTTCGATCAAGACCCCCGAAGACATAGAAAAGATGCGCGTCGCCGGCCGCCTCGCCGCCGAGGTACTGGAGATGATCGGCGAGTACGTCAAACCCGGCGTCACCACCGAGGAGCTTGATCGTCGATGCCACGACCACATCGTCAATGTCCAGCAGGCGATACCGGCACCGCTGAACTACAAGGGCTATCCCAAGTCGATCTGCACGTCGATCAACCATGTCGTTTGCCATGGCATTCCAAACGACAAGCCGCTCAAGGACGGCGACATCCTTAATATCGACATCACGGTCATCAAGGACGGCTACCACGGTGACACGAGCAAGATGTTCATTGTCGGCAAGGCGCCGGAATGGGCGGAGCGCCTGTGCAAGATCACTCAGGAGTGCCTCTATAAAGGCATCGAGATCGTCCGCCCAGGCGCGCGTCTCGGCGATATCGGCGAAGTGATCCAGAAGCATGCCGAGAAGAACGGCTTTTCCGTGGTCCGCGAATACTGTGGCCACGGCATCGGCAAGGTTTTCCACGAAGAACCGCAGGTGCTTCACTATGGCCGCGCAGGTACCGGCCTCGAATTGAAGGAAGGCATGACCTTCACCATCGAACCGATGATCAACCAGGGCCGATCCGAGACGCGGCTGCTGGGCGATGGCTGGACCGCGATCACCAAGGACCGCAAGCTTTCCGCACAGTGGGAGCACACCATCGTGGTCACTGCCAACGGCTACGAAATCCTAACCCTGCGCAGCGACGACACCATCGCGCATACCGCACCCTGACGCAGCCATCACCACCTTCTGAAGGGAGACGACCATGCCTCAGGTTGACCCTGAACTGTTCGACCGCAGCCAGTTCCAAGCGGAGCTCGCGCTCAAGGCCAGCCCGATCGCGGCCTTCAAGAAGGTGATTCGACAGGCCCGCGAGGTGCTTGACCAGCGATTCGTTGCGGGGCGCGACATCCGCCGCCTGATCGAGGATCGCGCCTGGTTCGTCGACCAGATTCTTCGCGCGGCATGGGAGCGCTTCGACTGGAGCGCCGATGCTGAAATCGCCTTGGTCGCGGTCGGCGGCTACGGGCGCGGCGAGCTGCACCCCTATTCCGATATCGACCTGCTGATTCTGCTCGACGACAGCGATCACGAAATCTTTCGCGACGCGATCGAAGGCTTCCTAACCCTGCTCTGGGACATTGGGCTCGAAGTCGGCCAGAGCGTGCGCTCGGTCGCTGAATGCGCCGAAGAGGCACGCGCTGACCTAACGGTCGTCACCAACCTGATGGAAAGCCGGACGATTGCCGGCCCGGAGCGCCTGCGCCAAGACATGCTTCGCGTCACCAGCCCGAGCGAGATGTGGCCCAGCAAGGAGTTCTTCCTTGCCAAACGCGAGGAACAGGCGGCGCGTCACGCCAAGTACAACAACACCGAGTACAACCTCGAGCCCAACGTCAAAGGTTCGCCCGGAGGCCTGCGGGACATTCAGACGATTCTCTGGATCGCGCGGCGCCAGTTCGGCAGCCTCAACCTGAGCGCCATCGTCGACCAGGGCTTTCTCACCGAGGGTGAATATGCCCTGTTGGTTTCCAGTCAGGAATTCATCTGGCGCGTTCGCTATGGGCTGCACATGCTCGCTGGACGCGCTGAGGATCGCCTGTTGTTCGACCACCAACGCAGCCTGGCCGCCATGCTTGGCTACGAGGACAGCGACGCGAAGCTGGCCATCGAACGTTTCATGCAGAAGTACTACCGCGTGGTGATGAGCATTTCCGAGCTCAGCGACCTGGTCGGCCAGCATTTTGCCGAGGTGATTCTCTGGGAGGGAGATACCGGCCCCGCTGTGGCGCTCAATAGCCGCTTCCTGATACGTGACGGCTACCTCGAAGTTGCCAACGACTCGGTATTCACGCGCCGCCCATTCGCCATCCTCGAGACCTTCGTGCTACTCGCTCAGCACCCGGACATCCAAGGCGTGCGCGCAGAAACCATTCGCCTGCTGCGCGACCACCGGCATCTGATCGACGACGATTTCCGCAGCGACATACGCAACACCAGCCTTTTCATCGAATTGTTCAAGTGCAAGGAAGGCATCCATCGCAACCTGCGCCGAATGAACCGCTACGGCATTCTCGGCCGCTACCTGCCCGAATTCGGCCACATTGTCGGGCAGATGCAGCACGACCTGTTCCACATCTATACGGTCGACGCCCACACGCTGAACGTCATCAAATACCTGCGCAAACTCAGCAAGCCCGGCGTTGCAGAGAAGTACCCGTTGGCGAGCAAGCTGGTCGAGCGCCTGCCCAAGCCTGAACTGATCTACATTGCGGGCCTCTATCACGACATAGCCAAGGGGCGCGGCGGCGATCACTCCGAACTCGGCGCGGTCGATGCCCAGGCCTTTTGCACACGCCACAAGCTGCCCGCCTGGGATACCCGCCTGGTCGTCTGGCTGGTAGAGAATCACCTGGCGATGTCGACCACCGCCCAGCGTAAGGACCTGTCTGACCCACAGGTCATCAATGACTTCGCGCAACAGGTAGGTGACGAAACGCACCTGGACTACCTCTACGTGCTCACCGTCGCCGATATCAACGCGACCAACCCGACGCTGTGGAATTCGTGGCGCGCCAGTCTGCTGCGCCAGTTGTACACCGAGACCAAGCGCGCCCTGCGCCGCGGCCTGGAAAACCCGCTCGACCGAGAAGAGCAGATCCGCCAGACCCAGCGTGCCGCGCTCGACAACCTGGTGCGCAACGGCACTGATCCCGACGACGCAGAGCAGCTCTGGGCCCAGCTTGGCGACGACTACTTCATGCGCCACAGCTCCACGGACGTCGCCTGGCACACCGAAGCGATCATCGAGCACCCGAGCGACGGTGGTCCGCTGGTGTTGATCAAGGAAACTACGCAGCGAGAATTCGAGGGAGGAACGCAGATATTCATCTACGCGCCCGATCAGCACGACTTCTTCGCCGTGACCGTGGCGGCAATGGACCAACTCAATCTGAACATCCACGACGCCAGAATCATTACCTCGAGCAGCCAGTTCACCCTCGACACCTATATCGTGCTCGACGCCGACGGTAGCCCGATCGGCAACGACCCGAAACGCACCGAGGAAATCCGGCAAGGTCTGATCGACGCCCTCCGCAACCCCGACGACTACCTCACCATCATCCAGAAGCGCGTGCCGCGGCAGCTCAAGCATTTTGCCTTCCCGCCACAGGTGACCATTCACAACGACATGCAGCGCCCGCAGACCATCATTGAAGTCGTTGCGCCCGACCGTCCCGGCCTGCTCGCACGAATCGGCCAACTCTTTCTCGACTTCGACCTGTCGGTGCAGAACGCGAAAATTGCGACCCTTGGCGAACGGGTAGAGGACGTGTTCTTCGTGACCAATGCGGACAACCAGCCGCTGTCGGACCCGCAGCTGTGCATCAAGCTGCAGCAGGCGATGATCAAGCAGCTCTCACAGGAGAATGAGCGGCAACCGTCGCCCAGCAGTATCGTGATCTGAAGCCGGACCGGCGATCAGTCCCAGGGCTTGCCGCGGGTCTTGGCGGTTATCGGCAGTTTTTGCTGCATGGCCGCCTTGGCCAGCACATGGGCGCTAACCGGCGCGGTCAGGAACAGAAATAGCGTGATCAGGACCTCGTGAAAACTCAGCCCCTCGCCCTGATGGCTGAAAAAGATCATCGAGCCGATCACGATTCCCCCGACACCCAGCGTCGTGGCTTTCGTCGGCCCGTGCAGACGGGTAAAGAAATCTGGCAAGCGATAGAGACCAATGGCTCCCACCAACGCAAATGCGCTGCCTACCAGCAGAAACACGCATACCAGCAGTTCGATCCAAAAGGGCATCGCAGGCTCCTTAGTCGATGATATCGCCGTGCAGCAGGTGTTTGCCTACCGCCACGGTACTGACGAAGCCCATCACCGCGATCAGCAGCGCAGCCTCGAAGAACAGGTCAGACGCCAGCCAAATGCCGAACAATACGATCAAGGCCAGCGCGTTTATATAAAGCGTGTCCAGCGCCAGAACCCGGTCGGGCATATCCGGCCCCTGCACCAACCGGATCAGATTGAGCACCGCGGCAGCGCCGATCACGCCCATGCACAGCGGAATTACGAACGCGAGCATTCGAATATCTCCAGCAACGGGGTTTCGTAGCGATCTTTTACATCCGCCACCAGGGTTTCGATATCTGGTGCGTCCAACGCATGAATCAGCAGGACCTTATGGTCAGCGCGCAGCGAAGCCGAGACGGTACCGGGCGTCAGCGAAATGATGCTGGTCAGCACAGCTAGGACGAACGGATGTTCGATGGCCATCGGCACTTCGATGAACGCCGGTTGGAGCTTGCCACGAGGCCCCAGAACCAATTTCGCGACGTGGACATTGGCCACTGCAATGTCATAGAACACCTTCAGCGTGAACCCGCAGAGCTTGAGCGGGCTCCTGACACGTGGCACACGGATCAGAAAGCCGCTCACCAGCAGCGGAATCGCCCAGCCAAGAAATAAGCCAAGCAGCAAATGCCCGACGCTCAAGGTGTTATTGAGCAGCAGCCACAGCAGCGCCAGCAGCAGCGTCAGTGCTGGATTCGGCAGAAACCGCGACCTCATGCGGCACCTCCCTGGTGAATGATCTGCAGATAAGGCGCCAAGTCGAACAACTGGGCCGCGGCGGCCCGCGTATATGCTTGGATAGGCTGAGCAGCGAAGACCATCACCAGGCTGCCGAGCAACAAACCGAACGCCCCCACGACCCGGACCGAGTCGGCAGGCGCGGCTACCGTTGCGGCGTCGCTGGCCCGCCAAAACAACATGCTACCGGCGCGATTGAGCGCGATCAGCATGCCCAGCCCGCCAATCAGAACGACCGGCCAGAGGAAGGCAGCGTCGATACCGAGCGGGACCGCACGCAACAGCATCACCTTACCGACAAAACCCGAAAATGGCGGCAAACCGGCGATCGAAATGGCGGCCCCGAAAAACAGCGCCCCTAGCATCAGCGGTTGGCGCACCGCCGGCGCGGATACAAGTTCGCCGGCGGCATCTCCGCGCTGGCGGGCGATCAGATCGGCCAGCAGGAACAAACCACCCGAGATCAGGGTGCTGTGCAGCAAATAATAGAGCGCCGCGGCGATCCCCTCTTCCGAGCCGAGCGCCACACCAGCGAGCAATGTACCGACTGACACCACGACCAGGTAGGAGAGCATCCCCTGCAGATTCTGTGCGGCCAGCGCACCCAGCACCCCGCCGACAAGCGTCAGCATCGACAACGGCCACAGCCAGTCAAGCACCATGCCATCAAGCGAGCCAGCTTCACTGCCGTAGACCAGCGTGAATACCCGCACAATGGCGTAGATGCCCAGCTTGGTCATGATGGCGAAGAGCGCAGCGACCGGCGCCGTTGCGGACGCGTAAGCGCGAGGCAACCAGAAGTACAGCGGCAGGACAGCTCCCTTAAGCCCGAACACCACGAGTAACAGATAGCCTGCTGCCGCAAGCAGCGGCGCGTCGCCCGGGTCCGCCGCCCCGACGCGGATGGCTAGGTCCGCCATGTTCAGCGTGCCGGTCAGACCATAGAGCATGCTGACGCCGATCAGGAACAGCGAGGAGCCCAGCAGGTTGAGCACGACATAATGAATACCCGCCTGAACACGCCGCGCGCCCTGCCCGTGCAGCAACAGCGCATAGGACGAAATCAGCAGCACTTCGAAGAATACGAACAGGTTGAACAGGTCGCCCGTCAAGAACGCACCATTGATACCCATCAACTGGAACTGGAACAAGGCATGGAAATTAGGCCCACGTTCGTCGTCACCTCGACAGGCGTAGAGCATGGCAAAGCCAGCCAGCAGTGCCGTGACCAGTAGCATCAACGCGCTTAACCGATCCAGCAGCAGCATGATGCCGAACGGAGGCGCCCAATTACCGAGCTGGTAAACGTGGAGCACGCCGGTATCGGCAACGCCCAGCAACCAGAGCGAAAGCGGCACCAGCAACCCGGTGGCGAGCAGCGATACGCCACGCTTGAAAGGAGTGCCGGCACGGTGCATGACCAGCAGCAGGCAACCGGCGAACAGCGGCACCAGGATCGGCAGGATCAAGGCATGGTTCATTCGCGCGGCTCCCGCCCGTCTACATGGTCAGTGCGCAGCTCACCCAGCCCGCGCAGCGCCAGAACCACCACAAAAGCAGTCATGGCAAAACCGATCACGATCGCGGTAAGCACGAGCGCCTGGGGCAGCGGATCGCCGTATTCAGCGCTGCGCCCGATTACCGCAGGCGCACCGGTCGCCAGGCGCCCCATGGCGAAGATGAACAGGTTCACCGCATAAGAGATCAGCGTCAGCCCCATCACCACCGGAAAGATACGCGCCCGCAGCAGCAGGTAGACGCCGCTCGCCATCATCACCCCGAGGGTTATTGCCAGTACGGCTTCCATTACCACACCTCCTTGCAAGACTCGTCCTGGCTGACATGGCCGATGTTCGACAAGATCAGCAGTGTCGCGGCCACAACCGTCAGGTAGACCCCAAGATCGAAAAGCATGGCCGTCGCTAACTCGAACTCTCCTACCAACGGGAGATGGAAGTGGCCAAAGGCGGACGTCAGGAAAGGACGCCCGAACAGCCAGCTACCGAGTCCTGTAAGGCCAGCGATCAGCACACCGACACCCGCTACGGCGTGATAGCTGAGCGGCTGGCGCTGCTGCGCCCAGGTCACGCCATGCGAGATGTATTGTAGGATCAACGCGACCGCAGTGATCAGTCCGGCAATGAAACCACCGCCCGGGAGGTTGTGCCCGCGCAGGAAGATGAACGCCGAAATCAACAGGGCCATGGGCAGCAGTGCTCGCGCCAGGGTGTCGAGCACCATGGGGTGGCGATCAGTCGACCAGAGCCTGCCGCCGTAGTCTCGCACCGGATGCGGCAACCGCAGCTTGTGCAGCAGACCGAAGATGCCGACGGCAGCAATCGCTAGCACGGTGATCTCGCCGAGCGTATCGAAACCACGGAAATCGACCAGGATCACGTTGACCACGTTGGTTCCGCCGCCACCAGAAACGCTGTTGTCGAGGAAGAAGGAGGCGATACTTTCATAGGGCCGCGTCAGCACCGCATACGCCAGTAACGCGATCATGGTGCCAAAGGTGGCTGCCAGGATCAGGTCACGGAAACTGCGCAGGCTGCTCGACTCGACCGGGGTACGGTCGGGCATGAAGAACAGCGCGAGAATCAGCAGGATGATTGTCACAACCTCGACGGACAGCTGGGTCAGTGCCAGATCAGGCGCCGAATAACGCGCGAAGGCCAGCGACACCATCAGGCCGACCACACTGAGCACGATCAATGCCATCAAACGTCGACGATGGAAGATGACGGTCAGCAGCGAGCTCAAGGACAGAACGACCAGTCCGGCGACGGTGAGGCTGTCCAGGGGCGTCGTTTCGATCGGGCCGCGTAGCGCCTGCAGGGGCGTCAGGGCGAAGACCACCAGCACCAACGAGCTGATCAGAACCAGCGCCAGGTAGCGCTGAAGCGAACCGTTTTCCAGCCGCCCGGTGATCCACCGAGCCGTGCCGGCGATCCGGTCGACCACGGCGGCGAACACCTGCAGCGAGTCGACGCGGGGCAGGCCTTCATACCAGCGAAACGCCCATTTACGCATCGAGTAGATCAGAAGGCCGCCAGCCAGGGCGACGAAGCTCATCACCAATGGCAGGTTGAAGCCGTGCCAAATCGCCAGGCTGTAATCCGGCACATTGCCGTTCAAGCTTCCGGAAACCGCAGCGGCAAGCAACGGCGCGACGGTATAGGCAGGCAGCATGCCCACCAGCAGGCAAAGCAGTACGAGAATCTCGACGGGAATCTTCATATAGCGCGCCGGCTCATGCGGCGGATACTTCGGCAGATCCACCGGCTCACCATTGAAGAACACGTCATGTACGAATCGCAGCGAGTATGCAACCGAAAACGCGCTTGCCAAGGTCGCAAGGGCCGGAATGGTCCAGTAGAAACTGCCCAGCAGATGCTGGTCGAGCGTTTCGGCGAAGAACATTTCCTTGCTCAGGAAGCCGTTGAGCAGCGGCACGCCAGCCATCGCCAGCGAGGCCACCATCGCCAGCGCTGCCGTGTGCGGCATGTATTTAAGCATCCCGTTGATGCGCCGCATGTCGCGAGTCCCGGTTTCATGGTCGATGATGCCCGCCGCCATGAACAAGGACGCCTTGAACGTTGCGTGATTAATGATGTGGAAGATCGCCGCCACCGCCCCCATGGGGGAGTCGAGGCCGAACAGCAAAGTGATCAGGCCCAGGTGACTGATCGTCGAGTACGCTAGCAGGCCCTTGAGATCATGCTGGAAGAGTGCCATCACAGCGCCAATCAATAGCGTCGCCAGGCCTGTGAGGCTGACCAGGTAGAACCACCACTCGGAATCCGATAGCGCTGGGTACAAGCGGGCCAGCAGAAACACGCCCGCCTTGACCATAGTGGCCGAGTGCAGGAAGGCTGAGACTGGGGTCGGCGCCGCCATGGCCTGTGGCAGCCAGAAGTGGAACGGGAACTGCGCCGACTTCGTGAAGACGCCCAGCAGCACGAGGATCAAGGTCAGAGGGTAAAGCCCATGGGCGCGAATCTGATCACCAGACGCAAGCACCGTGGTCAACTCGAAGCTACCGGTTATATGACCGATCAGCAGGATACCAGCGAGCAGCGCGAGCCCGCCGCCGCCGGTGACCGTGAGCGCCATGCGCGCGCCCTGGCGTGCATCCGAGCGGTGACTCCAAAAGCCGATCAGCAGGAACGACGACAGGCTGGTCAACTCCCAGAACATGAGCATCAGCAGGAGGTTCTCGGACAACACCACGCCGAGCATTGCCCCCATGAACATCAGGAAGTAACCGTAGAACCGCCCGATGGGCTCTTGTTTGCCGAGGTAGTACCGCGCGTACAGGATGACGAGGAGCCCAATGCCCAGGATCAGCAGCGCGAACAGGAACCCCAAGCCGTCGAGCCGGAGGCTAAAGTTGAGACCGAGATCTGGCAACCAGGGCAACGAGACCATCAGCGGCTCGCCAGCGAACACCTCGGCACGCTTTGAAAGCAGCAGCACGAGCGCCGCGAGCGGTGCCAGCCCGGCGCCAAACGCACAAGCCGAGCGCCCGAAGCGTTCGAACAGCAGCGGCAGGCATATCCCGAGAAATGGCAGAGCGATGATAAGCGCGAGCGCCATGTGCGAAGACCCCTTATGCCGCGTCAGTGCACGGCGTTTATATCCCTAGCTCGACCAGACTTCAGCCCGAAGCGGCATGGCAATGTGCGCCGATTATCCATAACGACGGCGCTATCGTCATGGATTCATGTATTTCGAAAAACAAATGGCGCGCTCTAACACGCGGCTGGGTGCGGCGGACGGCACCCGGAGTAGCGCTGTTCGCCAGCGCCTACGCGTCGAGCGAGCCGACCGGCAGGCGCTAACGGCTGCCGGATGCTCGCTGTGGCAACCCCGTCGCTATGGGGCGACGCGGCTCGTCCCGTTGACCGTCATGATCCGCACACGCTGGCCGACCTGAAACACCTGATTCGGCTCGACTTCCTGGACGTAGGCACGCATGTTGCCGTCATCCTCGCGAACAGTGATCTCAACCCCTTGGGCTCGGGTAATTCCCTCCTCGGCCGCCGATCCAAGCATGCCACCTGCCACGGCGCCAATCACCGCAGCCACGGCGCTACCGCGGCCACCGCCCACCCCGCTTCCGGCAATGCCGCCGACCACGGCGCCGGCGCCAGTGCCAATGGGTGTCTTGGTACCTTCGAGCTTGACCGGGCGCAACGACTCGATGGTGCCGTAGCGAACGGTCTGCACCTGCCGTGCTTCGTCGCGCGAATAGGAATCGCCCGTAAGATTGGAAGTACAGCCGCCAAGCACCAACGCTACGGCTGCAAAGGAAGCGACAAGAATCGAGTTGCGCATGGTTAGTCTCCTGGGGAACGAATTCATCCCGAGCGTCTGAAGTCATGACTGCGGCGATACAGCGCTTGGCTTTCGCCCCAAGCTGACCGAGCATTCATGGATAGGACCGTACTTTACCCGAGCCTATCCCAAAGCGCCTGTGCACGGGATGGACCGTCGACAACGCGAGGTTGCGCAAATTGGACTACTTCATCATTGCCGTCACCACGCTCGCCGGCCTGGCGTTCCACGCTTGGCTGTTCGTGCGGTTCCGGCGGTGGGCTGATCGAGACTTGGCGCTGGCGTTAGCGGGCGAAGACCCGGGCCGTCGCGAATGGGCGTTGCAGCGCCTGGCGGCGGCGCGAGAATCGAACGTCAAGCGACGCGACTTGCAGCCCTGGCTGGAGCGAGAACTGGAGCGCTACGACACCCGCAGGGAACAGGCAGAGGCCAGTCCCCCGCCCCAGGCATGAAACATCAGGGGGCGAGCCGCTCGCGACGCCAATTAGCAGCAACGCGCCGATAGTTCAGGCGGTCGTGCAAACGACTCGGCCGGCCCTGCCAAAATTCGATTCGTTCCGGCAACAGGCGATAGCCGCCCCAGTGCGGCGGACAGGATGGCGCTTCGTTGAGAAACCGTCGCTCGGTTTCGGCAAGTAGCCGCTCCAGCTCGGCGCGATCACGGATGACACGGCTCTGAGGCGATGCCCAGGCCCCGAGCCGGCTGCCTAACGGGCGAACCTGGAAATAGGCGTTGGATTCTTCCGCGCTGACTTTTTCCACACGACCTTCAATACGCACCTGCCGCTCGAGCGTAGGCCAGAAGAAGGTCATGGCGGCGAAGGGACAGGCCTCCAGCTGTTCGGCCTTGGCGCTGTCATAGTTACTGAAGAAGGTGAAGCCTCGTTCGTCCAGCGCCTTGAGCAACAGCACGCGGCAATGCGGCCGGCCCTCGGCGTCCACGGTAGCGAGCGTCATGGCGTTGGGTTCAACGGGTAGCTGTTCGGTCTTGACGGCTTCGTCGAACCACTGACGAAACAGGGCGAAGGGGTCTTCGGGCGCGTGGGCTTCGCTGAGGCCCTCTCGGGTGTAGTCACGGCGCATATCGGCCAGGGTCTGGGTCATCGCAAGCCTCCTCGTTCAGGTCGAAACCTAAGCTTATCGGGTTTGCCGCCATGCCTCGCTTGATTCAACGCAACACTAGTCCACACATAAGGGCGCGACGCTACCGGCTCACTTCGCCGTGGTCACTTCTGCGGCTGCCACGCGCGTCGGCTCGGCAGTCGGCTCGTTGTACTGGGCGATCAGCGCCAATAGTGTGGTCTGTGGCGCAAGCAGCATCTCGACCCTTCGGTTCAGTGCCCGCCCCGCGGCGTCATCATTGGATGCGCGCGGCAGATCCGAACCCAGCCCGCGAATACGTAGCCTGTCATGCTTCAAACCACTGAGGCGAAAAATGGCCGCCACTGCCCCGGCGCGCTTGCGGCTCACCTCTCGATTAATTTCCGCCGAACCTGTGCTGTCGGCGTGGCCCAGCACCACCACAGCCGTCTTCTGGTCACCCTCGACCAGTTTCGCCACGCGGGTGATTGGCCCGAGCGTCACCGGCAGCAACATGCCGGGCCGATCCGGGTTGAACGATGAGTCCACAGGTGCGGTGACGACCAGCATGCCATCGCGGCGGGTGACCTCGAAGCTGCTTTCCTTCAGGGCATCACGGAGACGGGGTTCGTAATCATCGAGCCACGCGGGGTCAACCACGGGTTCAGGCACAACTGCGACCTCTTCAGCCGGTTTCTTGCTATCCGAACTGCAGCCGGCAACGACCAGACAAAGGATCAACGAGGCGCTTTTCAGCAGATTCATGTGCCAGCTTCCGTGAATTGGGGTTTGCGAATACAAAGCCGCGAAGGGTAAGACGCAGCTTAATGCAAGGTTTTGTCTGAGATTGTGGACGCAGGTCATTGTTATGAAAAGTCTCGGCGCGCCGAGTAGACGAGCGGTTCACCCCAGACACGCCCTGACGGTACGGGCGAGCGTCTGGGCACGAGGGTCCATCAATACATAGGGCCCCATGGTGTTGGTCACGAAACCGAACGCCAATTCGCGATCAGGATCAGCAAAACCGATGCTGCCGCCCGCGCCAGGGTGACCAAAAGCCCGCGCGCCCATGCCAAAGGTAGCGTTCGCGACGCCCGGCAAGTCCAGCCAGCACCCGAGGGCAAAGCGCGTCAGGGTAAGCAACGTGCGATCCTCACCCACGCTATGCTCACGCGTCATCTCGGTCAGCAAGGCGGCATCCAATAGCTCGCCACGCAACAGGCCGTCGTAGAAGCCTGCCAGAGCGCGGGCATTGCCGTGTCCATTGGCTGCGGGCTGGCTCATGCGTCGCCATTCCGGCTTGTTGCCGCTGGTCATGATTGAAGGCGGATTGCCGAACGCCCGGGCACTCAGCGCTTGCGGGTCACCCGTCATGGCGCGAAAAAGCCGCTGCGCCGCAGCATCGCCAAAGTTGTTCTTTTGCCGCGTCAGGTAACCCACGCGCTCAAACTCGGCGTCCGGCAGTCCGAGATGGAAATCCAGCCCCAACGGGCGGGCGGTACGGTTTACGATCGCTTCGCCCGGCTCGCGGCCATCGGCGCGACGGATCACATCACCCAACAACCAACCATAGGTAATCGCCGCGTAGCCATGCCCATCACCAGGCGTCCACCAGGGGCGCTCAGCGGCAAGGGCTGAGGTCATGGTGTCCCATTCATACAACGCCTCCGGCGGCAGCGACCGCCGAACCGCTGGGAGGCCTGCCTGATGGCAAAGCAACTGGCGCAGGGTAATTGCAGATTTGCCGTTCGCGGCGAACTCCGGCCATAGCCGAGCCACAGGCTCATCGAGCTGCAGCTTGCCTTCACCGACCAGCTGCATGGCTGCCACCGCAGTGAACGTCTTGGTGCAAGAGAAGAGATTGACGAGGGTATCGCTCTGCCAGGCTTGCTCGCCGGCGTTATCCGCGACACCGGCCCAGAGGTCGATGACGGTTTCCCCGCCAATCTTCACGCACAACGCGGCGCCCCGCTGCTGCCCTTCATGAAAAAGTGCATCGAAGGCGTCTCGGACTGCCTCGAAGCGAAGGTCGAAAAAGCCTTGAATCTGCACGCTGCACCCCGATCAATATGGAAACGCCGGCCATTGTCGTCGCCCTAACGCCCGGATGGAATGGTCGATTGCCATCAATCCGGCCTCGATCCTGTTAGCGCCGCCTCACGCTCAGTGAATCTCTCGTCGAAAGGGCGGCAATGCGTTGAGGATCGCCTTGCCATACCGCTGGGTCACGACCCGGCGATCAAGCAACGTGATGGTGCCGCGGTCTTCTTCGGTACGCAGTAGGCGGCCGCAAGCCTGTACGAGGCGCAACGATGCGTCCGGCACGGCGATTTCCATGAATGGGTTCCCACCGCGCGCTTCGATCCACTCGGCAAGCGCGGCTTCGACCGGGTCATCCGGAACGGCGAACGGAATCTTGGCAATCACCACGTGCTCGCAATAACGGCCCGGTAGGTCCACGCCTTCGGCAAAGCTCGCCAAACCGAAGAGCACGCTAGATTCACCGTCGTCCACCCGCGCTTTGTGCTTGTTCAGCGTTTCCTGCTTGGACAGATTCCCTTGAATCAGCACGCGACGGCGCCAGTCCCGCTCGAGGCCGTCGAAGACGTCCTGCATCTGGCGGCGTGAGGAAAACAGCACCAGCGTCCCCCGAGACCCTTCGACCAGCGCGGGCAGCTCGCGGACGATGGCAGCGGTGTGCGCCGCCGCATCGCGCGGGTCGGCTTTCAGGTCCGGCACTTGCAATATGCCGGCGTCAGCATGATGAAACGGGCTCGGCACCACTGCTGTGACAGCACTACGAGGCAGGCCGGCGCGCATGCGGTAGCGGTCAAAGCTGTTCAGCGCGGTCAGGGTTGCGGAAGTCACCAGCGCCCCGTAGCAGACGTTCCAAAGGTTGCGGCGCAACGTCTCGGCGGCAAGGATCGGGCTCGCATTGACTTCGATGTCGAATAGCGCACCGCCGTCGGCGAGCGTCAGCCAACGGGCCATGGGCGGGCTGCCCTCGGGGTCGTCGACCGTGAAGGCGGTCCACAGCTCCCAGTTGCCCTGCGCGCGAGTCAGCAGACTGCCGAAGAGCGGGTACCACTCCTCGGCTTGATGACTGGCGATGCCGACACTCGCCTCACCATCCATCGCTTCCTTGAGCAGTTCAGCCAGCCGGGTGAACAGATCCGTCAGCTTGGCGAAGCCTTTCTTCAACTCAAGCCCAAGCTCCACCAGATGCTCCGGAACCACGCCACCGGCGAAGCGATGACGAGGCCGTTCACGCCCTTCCATGTCCTCCCCTGCGCGGAAGTCGGCAACCTGCTCGCAGGCAGTGAACATGAACTGTTGCTGGGTGCGCAGTTCACGGGCAATTTCCGGGACCGCCTCGACCAGCCGCCCCAGGTCGCCCGGTAAGGGATGCTGAGCGAGCAGTTTCGTGAGGTTCTTCTCGACCTGCCCGAGCCAATCGGCGGTCGAACGCAGGCGGGTGAAATGGGCGAAATGGCCGATGGCCTTGTCGGGCAGGTGGTGCCCTTCGTCGAAGACATAGAGCGTGTCGCGCGGGTCTGGTAGCACCGCACCGCCGCCAAGCGCCAAATCAGCGAGCACCATGTCGTGATTGGTCACGATCACGTCCACCTTGGTCATGCCTTCGCGCGCTTTGTAGAACGCGCACTGCTGGAAGTTGGGGCAATGGCGGCCGGTGCACTGGCTGTGATCGGTGGTGAGCTGGCTCCAGTCCGTGTCGGCCAACTCTTCTGGCCAGGTGTCGCGATCGCCGTCCCAGCGATTGCCGGCAAGCCTTTCGATCATGCTGCCGAAGAGCTTCTGGCTGCGCTCGTCCACGTCGATGCGAAAGCCCTCTTCCTCGAACAGCTGCGCGGTGGCGCTTTGTGCCTGACCTTCCTGGAGCAGTACATCGAGCTTGGACAGGCAAAGGTAGCGACCTCGCCCCTTGGCCAGTGAAAACGAGAAGTCCAACCCGCTGTTGCGCATCAGGTCAGGCAGATCCTTGTGCACGATCTGCTCTTGCAGCGCTACTGTCGCGGTCGCGATCACCAGGCGCTTGCCCGCCGCCTTGGCGGTAGGAATCGCCGCCAGGCTATATGCAACCGTCTTACCGGTACCGGTGCCCGCCTCCACCGCAACGACCGCAGGTTCGCCCTCACGGCGCCCCTCGTCATCAGTCGCGATGGCGCCCAAAACTTTCGCGACCTCCGCGATCATCAGGCGCTGACCATAACGAGGCTTCAGCCCCTTGGCCTCGAGGAATCGGGAGTAGGCGCCCTGGATCTGGGTCTTGAGTTCGGTACTAAGCATGAGCGCGAGGCTGTATAAATCTTCAGTATTTTGATCGGGCGGCTATCATAACGCGCCATCCCCCAACCGCCACCGGAGATTTTTTCCATGACCCCATACGCGCTGCTGTATGCGTTGCACGTCCTGACCGCCATGATCTGGGTAGGCGGAATGTTCTTCGCGTGGATGGTGCTGCGACCGGCCGCCGCCGCCCACCTGCAACCGCCTGAGCGGCTCACACTCTGGGCCGGCGTGTTCAGGCGATTTTTTGTCTGGGTATGGATCGCGGTACTGATATTGCCGATCAGCGGTTTCGGCATCTGGCACATGCGCTTCGCCAGCCTGGATGCCGCGCCGCGTTATGTACAGGTGATGGCAGGACTGTACCTGGTCATGCTGGCGCTGTTCCTGCGCATCCAGCTGCTGCAGCTACCGGAACTTAAGCGCGCCATCGATGCGCAGAAGTCGTCTGAAGGCGGGGCGGCGCTAGGGCGCATTCGCCAAATGGTCGCCGTTAATCTAGTGCTGGGGTTTATCGTCGTGGCGCTGGCGAGCGCCCGGCCGCTGTTCTAATGCTCAGCGATACAAAGCCGGGCATGACCAGCGGTGCGATACCGGCTGCGACGCTCGGTACCGCACATGCTCACACCCGAACTGACGTTCCCGCTATCAGGGGCGCGCTTCGACTTCCGCCTCTACGCGACGGTTGATGGCGCGGCCTTCTTCGGTAGCGTTATCGGCTACCGGGCGGGACTCACCATAGCCAACCGAATCGACCCGGCTGCCTTCCAATCCGTACTGGTTCACCAGAACGTCACGTACGGCGTTGGCGCGACGCTCCGACAGGCGTTGGTTGTACGCGTCAGTGCCAACGGAGTCGGTGTGTCCTTCGACGACGGTGGTGGTTTGCCCGTACTGCTTCATGAAGTCAGCCAGGTCACGGATGTCGTCCATGCTGTCTTGCTTGACCTCGGCTCGGTCGAAATCGAACTTGACGTCCAGCTCGACACGAACGGGCTCAGCAGCCGGTTCCAGTTCCGAAGCAACAGGCGCGGGTTCAGGCTGGACGGTTTCTACCATTGCGACCGTTTCCTGCTCGGTCCCGTTAGCCCAGCAATACGCTGCTGCCATGCCCCCGCCGATCAGGGCCCCGTACCCTGTATAGGTGCTGCTCTCGATGGCCCCAAGGGCGGCACCGGTTACACCGCCAACAGCCGCACAGGTGGGCCAATCCTCTTTTTGCACCCCTGCACAGCCGGCCAGGACGGTGGTCATTACAATCACGGGTACTGCTGTCCGTACGCTACTCATCGGTAAAGCCTCCTGATATGGGATCGGCCAGAGCGCCATGCGGGCAGGCATAAGCAGCTCCAGTTATAACGAGACTAGGCCGGCATGCGCCGCCGCGCTAGTCTTGACGCTTTGACAGGCGCATCGAGCAGCGTATCCGCACCCGTCGACACCTGACCCGGAGGATCATGGCTTGATCGCATCTAACTCAGCGCATAGCCCACAACAGGCCCTCGCCGCCCTGCTGGAACGGCACGCGCCAGATCGTTTGCTACACGTTGGCCAAAGCGACCTACCCGCCATCGAGGCCTATCGCGGCAGCCGACCCGACGTTCAGCTAGACCGCGCAACAAGCGCGCCACTGCCAGCCTCGATTACCGCTCAGCGCTACCAGCTGGCGATCGTGGCGGACTGCCTCGAACACCTTGCCAAGCGAGACGGCCTGCACCTGCTCGGGGGCATCCGTAACCTCAATGCCAGCCGCATGGCGGTTCTGGTTGATCTGAATGCTTGCGACTGGCAGGCGACCGACTTCTTCGCCCTGGCGTTACAGCTGAATGCCTGCTTCGAGCGCGACGGACAGACCTTGACCCTCTTCACCTACGACCTGCTTGACTACAAGCAGGTTCCAAGTTGGTTGAACGCGAAGTTCTGGGCCAATCCTCAGATGTTTGGCAAATATTGGTGGTAATGCATGATCTCGACCGACTCGCTCGACAAGGTTCCGAACTGCCCGTGCGGCAGCGGCGATGCACTAGACGACTGCTGCGGGCGCTATCACGCCGGCCTGCCGGCCCCAAGCGCCGAGCGGCTCATGCGGTCACGCTACAGTGCTTACGTGCTTGGCCTGGTTGACTACCTCAAGGCCACTACCCTGCCCGTCCAGCAATCATCGCTGGATCTTCAAGCGATGAGAGAGTGGAGCGCGGCGAGCACCTGGTTAGGCCTGGACGTCGAAGAGAGCCAAGTGCTTGGCGGCCAGCCGGAGCATGCACGGGTCAGTTTCACCGCACGCTGGCACGACCGTACCGGCGAGCACGCGCAACACGAGCGCTCCGCCTTCGTGCAACGCGATGGGCGCTGGTATTTCATCGATTCCACAGTGCCGCTGCACGCAGGCCGAAACGATCCCTGCCCCTGCGGCAGCGGGCAGAAGTTCAAGAAATGCTGTGCGCCTTACCTCTAAACAAGCGGCAAAAAGGCCGGCGAGCGCATGCTGGCCGGCCTTCGCATTCGCTGACGCTTACTTCTCGACGAATGCACGCTCGATCAGGTAGTGGCCCGGATCGCCCATACGCGGCGACGCTTTCAGACCGAAGCTGTCGAGTACTTCGCTGGTCTCGGCCAGCATGCTCGGACTACCGCAGATCATCGCGCGGTCGTCTTCCGGGTTGATGGGCGGCAGGCCAATGTCTTGGAAGAGCTTGCCGTTGCGCATCAGATCGGTCAGGCGGCCCTGATTTTCGAACGGCTCGCGGGTCACGGTCGGGTAGTAGATCAGCTTTTCCTTCAGCGCCTCGCCAAAGAATTCGTTCTGCGGTAAATGCTCGGTGATGAACTCGCGGTATGCCACTTCGTTGACGTAGCGCACGCCATGAACCAACACGACCTTTTCGAACCGCTCGTAGGTTTCCGGGTCCTGGATGACGCTCATGAACGGCGCCAAACCCGTACCGGTGCTGAGTAGGTAAAGGTGCTTGCCTGGCAGCAGGTCGTCCAGCACGAGGGTACCGGTCGGCTTGCGGCTGACCATCAGCGAGTCCCCTTCCTTGAGATGCTGCAAGCGAGACGTCAGCGGGCCATCCGGAACCTTGATGCTGAAAAACTCGAGATGTTCTTCGTAGTTCGGGCTGGCAATGCTGTAGGCGCGCATCAGCGGCCGACCTTCGACCTCCAGGCCGATCATTACGAACTGACCGTTTTCGAAACGAAGGCCCGGGTTACGGGTGGTTTTGAAACTGAACAGCGTGTCGTTCCAGTGATGAACACTCAGGACACGTTCGACGTTCAGGTTGCTCATGTACGAATTCCTCTCTAGCGCACCACAGCGCAGCAAATTTCATCGAAGTCTATCGAGCCAGCTATTATCTGTTAAACGAATATTAACGATATAGGTTATCGGTTATATAGATATGCATTTTACGTTGCGTCAACTTGAAGTGTTCGTCGCCATTGCCCGCCAAGAGAGCGTCTCCCGAGCGGCCGAAACCCTCGCGCTGTCGCAATCAGCCACCAGCACCTCGCTTGCCGAACTTGAACGGCAAACGGGTTGCCAACTGTTCGACCGTGCGGGAAAGCGCCTGTGGCTCAACGCGCTAGGCCATCAACTGCTGCCGCAAGCGGTCAGCCTGCTCGACCAGGCCAAGGCAATCGAGGACCTGCTCGCGGGGAAAACCGGCTTTGGCTCGCTGACCGTCGGGGCGACGTTGACGGTAGGCAACTACCTGGCGACGCTTTTGATCGGCAGCTTCATGCAACGCCATCCCGAATGCCGCGTAAAACTTCACGTGCAAAACACCGCGCATATTGTCCACCAGGTCGCACAGCATGAAATTGATCTAGGCCTGATCGAAGGCGATTGCCAGCACCCGGACATCGAAGTGTTGCCCTGGGTCGAGGACGAACTCGTAGTGTTTTGCGCGCCGCAACACCCGTTGGCTGGCACCGGCAAGGTCAGCCTCGATCAGTTATCACGCGAGGCCTGGATTCTACGCGAACAAGGCTCCGGTACACGCCTGACCTTCGACCAGGCTACCCGTCATCATCCGTCGAAGCTGAACATCCGCCTGGAGCTGGAACACACCGAGGCCATCAAACGTGCCGTTGAATCCGGCTTGGGAATCGGCTGCATTTCCAGGCTCGCCCTGCGCGACGCCTTTCGCCGCGGCAGCCTGGTGGCGCTCGAAACGCCGGAGCTGGATCTTGCGCGGCAGTTCTACTTTATCTGGCACTCGCTGAAGTATCAGAGCGCAGCTATGCGTGAATTCATTGCCCAATGCCAGGCCCTCACGGCTGGCATTCGGCGAAGCGACGAGATTGTTCTGCCGCCAATCGCCTGAACGAAGCAGGCGTTTGGACGATGCGATCAATTGCTGGGGATCGATCCCATCTGCTGCAGCAACAGGGCCGCCTGGGTGCGGGTGCGAACGCCCAGCTTGCGGAAGATCGCCGTTACATGCGCCTTAATAGTGGCTTCGGAGACACTCAGTTCATAAGCGATCTGCTTGTTCAGCAGGCCATCACACACCATCGTCAGCACGCGGAATTGCTGCGGCGTCAGGCTGGCCAGACCTTCGCTGGCCGCTTTAGCCTCGGGGCTGACATGGCCAACGTCTTCGATCTGGCTTGGCCACCAGACATCCCCGTCGAGCACGGCGCGAACGGCCTGCTGAATAGTTTCCAACGAGCTGGATTTAGGTATGAAGCCGCTGGCACCGAATTCGCGCGATCGCGCGACCACGGCCGCCTCCTCCTGCGCGGAAATCATCACGACGGGTAACTGCGGGTATTGCCCGCGCAGCAGGACCAAGCCGGAAAAGCCGTAGGCACCGGGCATGTTCAAGTCCAGCAGCACCAGGTCCCAGTCGGCCGTGCGGTTCAGCAGCGCTTCCAATTCGGCGATGCTGGCCGCTTCGGATAGGCGCACGCCATCACCCAGGCCAAGCGTCAATGCTTGCTGAAGTGCGCTGCGAAAGAGAGGGTGATCATCGGCAATGAGGATTTCGTAAGCAGCCATGGCAGACCTATGGTTTTTATATTGGCGCTTTCACCGGCCAGGGCCGATTCCGAAGGGCGTAGACGAACGTCGACAGGGAGCAGTCATAACGAACCGGCGTGATGATATCTCGCCACCACCCGAAATTCGATTATCGGGAGGCATTTATTCGGCGGCGCAAGCATGACGACCCGCGAATTGGTGGTCAAGCAGCCCGCTTTTGATGCAAAGTTTGCCGCCTTTTCCGCCGACGAGCCCCCTCATGCGTAACCAAGCCCTGCGTGCCGATATCCTGATGCTCATTACCGCCATGATCTGGGGCAGCGCCTTCGTGGCTCAGCGCATCGGCATGGACAACATCGGCCCATTTCTCTTCACCGGCTTGCGTTTCGCACTGGGCGCCATCGTGCTGCTGCCGCTAATGCTGCACCAGGGGCGCGGCGCCGCTCGGCATGAACCCTTCTTTCAACGCGGCCTGCTGCTGGGCGGGTTGTTCATGGGGCTGGCGTTGACCACCGGCATCAATTTGCAGCAGGTTGGTCTCCTGTTCACCAGCGTCACCAACTCCGGCTTCATTACCGGCCTTTACGTCATCGTCGTGCCGCTGCTTGGGCTTTTCATCGGCCAGAGAACCGGGTTCGGCACCTGGATTGGCGCGCTGCTGGCGGTGGTGGGGATGGCATTTCTCAGCATCGGCGAGAATTTCACTGTCGCGTCGGGTGACTGGATTCAGCTGGCTGGCGCCTTTGTCTGGGGAGTCCACGTGTTGCTGGTGAGTTTTTTTGTCAGCCGGCATGACGCCATCCGCCTCGCGTTCCTGCAGTTCGTCACCTGTGCGGTGGTCAGTCTGATTCTGGCAGCGCTGTTCGAAGAGGCTAGCCTCGAGCAGATTCGTCTCGCTGCGCCTGCGCTCGTCTACGGCGGCATGTTTGCCGTCGGGGTCGGCTACACCCTGCAAGTCGTGGCTCAAAAACATGCGATTGCCTCGCATGCGGCGGTGATTCTGTCGCTTGAGGCGGTCTTTGCCGCTGCTGCCGGCGCGGTATTTCTCGACGAGAGCCTAACGATGCGCGGCTATTTCGGCTGCGCCCTGATGTTTGCCGGCATGCTCGCGGCTCAATTGTGGCCGCGCAAGCCCGCGCCCGTGCTGGCCGCGCCTCAGCCCCCCATCAACGACCCAGCCCGTTGAAGCCCGTCAGTGCACGATGCACGTCATCGTCCAGGTCAGGCAGGCGATGGTGCTTGGCCCCCAGGTAGTGGTCGGTGAAAACATCGAGCCAGGCATCCAGGGCCGCTGCGGCAGTCGCCTCGCCAGCCAGGCCAAGGCACAGCGCAGCGACCTCTGCAGTGCACAGATGTTCGCTGCGTTTGGAGCGCCGCAGGCGGTAGCGTGACAACACCTCGGCCTGCAGGCTGAGCACGGGCAAACCGTCCAGGTAGGGGCTCTTACGGAACATCTTGCGCGCCTCGGTCCAGGTCGCGTCGAGCAATACGAACAAGGGGCGCTTGCCCGCAGCAGGCACTACATGCTCGACGACTCGTCCGGCCTCGGCGTATTCACCCGGAAACACCAGGTACGGCTGATAAGCGGGATGGGACAGCAATCTGGTCAGCGCCGGGTCAACATCGGTCCGCTGCCAGCCGAACGCATGGGTATCGCTGATCACGTCGGCAATCAGCCAGCCGGTGTTGCTCGGTTTCAGCGGTTCGATATCGTGCATGATCAGGCACATGCCGCTGCGCGCCTCGACCGTCGGGCGTAGCGCGCATAGACAGTGGCTATGCGCGACGCGGCAGCGCTCGCAGCGGTCGGTGCGCGAACCTCGAGCAATGAAGGGCTTGGCGGCTCTGGCCTGGCGGACGGCGCGAAGCCGAGCTACGGCATGGGGCATGGTCTGATTGCACGATCGAATCGGGCACGCATTCTAACAGCCTCGCCGTGACCGCCAGCAGCAGTCACTGAACCGCGCCAGCAGGGGCCGGTCGAACGACGGCAGTCATCAGGAGAACCCCATGCACCGTCTGACCACGATTTTCGCCTTCTGCCTCGCCCTTCCCTTCGCCTCGACGGCATCCGCACAGGCCTCTGCGCTCAACCAGTTGCTCGAACAGGTTGCCCGAGAAAGCAGTGTCGGTACGCCCAGGGCCATCAATTCCGACTTGCTGGACGAAGGCTATAGCGTCGATGGCAACGAGCTGGTCAACCACCTCAGCGTGCAGCCTCGTCATGCCGCGCAGATGCGCGACAATCCCAAGGATGTCCGGACCCAGCTGGCCGCGAGCGTTTGCAACAACAACGGCCTGCGCGAGTTGATGAACCGTGGTGCGGTGCTGCGCTTCGAGTTCAGCGAGTACCAGAGCAAGAAGCCGATCACTACCGAACGCTATCGCGCCAGCGACTGCTAATTGCCGCTGTACCGGGCGACGCGTCAGCGAAGGACGCGTGGATCACCCTTTCCGGCGACGGCGGCCGCCTCATCCGGTTTGAGTAGCGCCGTGCGGGGCACGTCAAGCAGACGAGCACAGGCCGCTAGAACGTTCGCCCAAGTTGCCCGGTTGGCGAACTGCATGCCTGCTTCGTCCAGCGTACCGCCGCGGTTGCGGTAGCCCAGTACCGAGTTGCGCTGGGCATCGGGCAAGATTGGCCATAGATGCCCGCGCACCACTTCCGGCCGCATATGGGTGAGCAAGACCCTCAGCGGCATCCGTTCGGGAAACAGTCGCTCAGCGACGCCATCGGCGGCCAGCGCATCGATTTCCCAGCGATCCCGCGGCGCCCGGAAGCGACCCGGCTCCTGCAGATAGACAAGGCGATAGGCAACGTCGGCCTGCCGGAGCCGGGCTGCCGCCCGCTGCATTTCAGTCAATTGATAGCTACCGTTGGCGATCAGCAGCAGAGGCTGAAACCCCTGGGTTTCGTCGACGATGATCGCCCCCTCGTTCGCCAGACGCTCTGCCTGCAAGGCATCGAATTGAATCGGCCGGTCGCGCTTGGGCATGACCAGGCAAGCAAGCGTGCCGCGCGCCTGGTAGATCGAAGGCAGCAGCGCCAGCGCGCTGTTGTAGTCGGCAGGAAACAAAACCCGCGCCATGTCGTTCATTTCACCGAGCAGGGCCTCGCAGAAGGTCGTGTCTTGGTGGGACTGCTGGTTCTTGCCGTTTTCCCAGGTATGGGACGTGGCAACCAGCGGCCAACCCAGCCAGCCGGCTGGTCGACCGACCTCCTTCTGCTGCCGAGCGAAAAGCAGGCTTTGCCGCACTGCGCCCAGCATCTTCACGCAGAACGCCTCATAGCTGGCGACAAGGTTGAGGCCGCCCTGGTTAGCCAGGCAGGCCGACACCACGGCCTCTTCGTTGAGCGCTGTGATGACCTTTCCATCGAGTGCTTCGAGGTCGCTTTCCGGCTCCACCACGCGATGCCTGAGCGCGGTCAGAACGCCGCCAAGGCGGTTGCTTGCCAACTCGTCGGGGTTTCCGACCCGCGCACGCAGCTCAGGATTCAGGCGAGTGAGTTCGACAAAGAAGTCGTCCACCGCAGCCATTGGTGAGCCGGCCTCCTCGCGGTAGGCCAACCGGGGCATCCGCGGTTCGGAAGGCCTGCGCAGCGCCATGGTGTTGTCACGTTCGAGCGGTCGCCCTTGGCGATGCTGACGCAGCCGCTCACGCGCGCCCTGCAGCATGTCCTCCGGAACGAATAACGGCGCGACGTGTTCGTTGAACAGCCTGCGTGACGTTTCGTCGCGGTGCGGATTGCCTGGTAGAGGCAAGTTATGAGCCGCATTGCTGCCCGCCCCGTAAAAACCGAATCCCTTTTCAGTTTCGGCAATGCCATATGGAATGGGCAGCGGATAGGCGAGAATGCCGCGCCCTTTTTCGTCGATCCGACGACTCAGGCGCTGCTCCATCTCCCACAGCATGCAGACGAAGGCGGCAGGGTCACGGCCATCGAAGGGAATCGGATCGAAACCACAGCGGCTCAGGTGCTGACGGAAGCCTTCCAGGCCCTCGTGCGTGCCGAGCTGCGTGCGCTGCTCGATACGTCGGCCGTTAGCAATCATGATCGGCAGGGCCATTCCACAATCTTCGGCGCGCCACCAGCGTGGCATCCAGTCGCTGCCGCGCTGCTCTTCAGCAGCGCCATCTGACAGGAAGGCGACCAGCGTTTCGCCAGGCATCGGCAGGTGGCCGTACTGAAGCTCAGCGAAGCCGAGATATCCCCCTTCGGCGATTCCGCCACCCGTGTGTGCATTGACGTGGCTGCCCAATGGGGCCGCAGGCACACCGTCGGGCGCCAGTTCATAGCCGTAAAAGTCATTGAGCAGCCGGTCGATTCCGGCCTCACCCGCCCCGTAAGCCTTCTGCTGCTCGGGCTGCAAGTTGTCGCTCAGCAAATTCAACGCTTCGATCGCCGCAACACAGTGACCCTGCCCCATCATCCAGCCCCGGGTCGTGCCTGTCAGCGCGTTGATGCCTAGATAGCCTGCATAGGCCGGCACCATATTCAACGACCCGCCCGTATGGCCTTCAGGGTTGGGCTTGAAGTCCTCGGCCTCGAGCGGGCCGCCGTCCAGCCGGACCCGCCGCGCATAGGTCATGTGCACAACCAGCCAAAGCCCGGCCGAAGCCAGGCGGTCGAGCGCCTGCAACAGGCGGTACACGTCAGCCAGTTCGGGTTGGAGGTCAGCCTGAACCAATTGGTGCGCAAGCCGGTAGACCGCAGCCTGAGTCTCCAGCGAATGCATGAACGGTCCGTAGCCCTGCCGCCAAAGCGCGAATTCCGGCTGGCTGTCGGCATGGCGATCCAGTTCGGCAAGGCTGGGCAATAGCTGGGTCATGGGCACGCTCCGTTGATTAGCGGTTGAGGTAGTCTAGGCGGCGACCCAGCGCAGCTCTCTGATATACGTCAAGACGCAACGAAAGGCCGGCGGGCATTCTGATGCCAACACCCCAACAGACAGGAGTGTCTATGGCTTTGCTCAGCTTTCTTGGCGCCATCCAGCAGGTCACCGGTTCGTGTTACTTGATCGAAACCCACGGCGGCGCACGCGTCTTGCTTGACGGCGGCTTGCGCCAGGGCCGGCGTGAGGAGGAAGCCGGCAATCGCATGGCGTTCTCTTTCGACCCCACCACCCTAGACGCTGTGGTCGTTTCGCATGCCCATATCGACCATAGCGGCCTTCTGCCCAAGCTGGTTGCGTCGGGTTACAGAGGGCCCATCCATGCGACGACCGCAACCTGCCAACTGCTTGAGCTGATGCTGCTCGATTCGGCGACGCTTCAGGAAAAGGACGCCGAGTGGGAGAACCGCTGGCGGGCGCGCCTGAACAAGCCGCCGATCAAACCACTGTACACCCGCGCCGACAGCGAGCGGATGCTGCTACAACGCGAGCCACATGAATACGGCGCAGCGTTCGAGGTAGCGCCAGGCGTGAGCGTTACGCTGTTCGACGCCGGCCACATTCTCGGTTCGGCTATCGTCCAGGTTGATGTGCTCGACTTCGATCGTCAGCGCCGCCTGGTCTTTTCTGGCGACCTGGGGAACGATACGTCACCCCTGATGCACCCCCCGACGCCATTGCGCGAGGCGGACGTGGTCCTGATGGAATCGACCTATGGCGACCGCGATCATCGAGACCACGAAGCGACCCTAGAGGAACTGGCCGACATTCTTCAACAAGCACATCGGGACGGTGGCAACGTCCTGATGCCATCCTTCGCTGTCGGGCGCACCCAAGACCTCATCTATTACCTTGGCCAGCTGTACCAGCAAGGCCGAGTCCCCCAGCAAGCCGTGTTCCTCGACAGTCCCATGGCAATCCGCGCCAACGCCATCTATTCGTCCTTCCGAGAGCAATTAGAAATCGCAGGCTCTGAGCACCGCACCCAGCTACGGCTGGAAAAGTGGTTGCCCATTCTCAAGCCGACGCCGACGCCCGAAGAATCGATGACCATCAACCGCTTCAAGAGCGGGGCGATCATTATCGCCGGGAGCGGCATGTGCAGTGGCGGGCGCATCCTGCATCACTTCAAGCACAACCTGTGGCGCAAGGAGTGCCATCTGATCATCCCGGGCTTCCAAGCGCGCGGCACGCTAGGCAGGGCCATCGTAGACGGCGCGAAAACGGTCAAGCTGCTGCACCAACGCATTGCAGTGAACGCACGGGTTCACACGCTTGGCGGCTTTTCAGCCCACGCCGGGCAAACGCAGCTAATCGACTGGGTCGCGCATTTCGATCCCAAACCGGAGCTCTATCTCGTGCATGGTGAATCGGAGAAGATGCAGGTGTTGCAACGCACCCTAGCCGAGCGCCTATCCCTACAGGCCCGCATCCCGGAACCCGGGGACCGCATCGCGCTCTGATGCGGGTATCGTGGCACCCGGTTTCGAGGCTTTGACCGATCTACCGGCCAGCGCACCACTACATCCTTGAAGGGAGACACCGCCGTATGGCTTTTGAACCGGACGATTATCTGTCCCGCCACTTCAAGACGAGCGGTGCCGACCTAGCCAGAACGATCGACAAGCTGGTCTCGCTGGCCGCACCACCGTCAAGCCAGAACCTAGAGCTCTACCGCGAGATGCTGGTGACCGTCGTGCGCATGGCCCAGGCCGACCGTAGCCGTTGGGATGCCAAGATTCTGCTGCAGACGATGCGCGAGATGGAGCATGCCTTCGGCCGCCTCGACCCACTCAAGCGACGCCGCAAGGTGACTGTGTTCGGCTCTGCGCGCACGCCGGTCGAGCATCCGCTCTATTCCTTGGCAAAGTCGCTCGGCGCCGTCCTTGCCCGCGATGGGCTGATGGTAATCACCGGAGCAGGGGGCGGCATTATGGCGGCCGCGCACGAAGGCGCTGGCACTGACAACAGTCTGGGATTGAACATCACATTACCGTTCGAGCAGCACGCCAACGCCACAGTGGACGGGACCGATCACCTGCTGTCGTTCCATTTCTTCTTCGTCCGCAAACTGTTCTTTATCAAGGAAGCCGACGCGCTCGTGCTTTTTCCTGGCGGTTTCGGCACCCTGGATGAGGCGCTCGAGGTGCTGACTCTGGTCCAGACCGGCAAAAGCCCCCTGGTGCCCATCGTCCTGCTCGACGAGCCTGGGGGCACCTATTGGAAGGATGCGCTGCACTTCATACGCCACCAGCTCGAAGGCAACCGTTACATCCTTCCCACCGACATGCGACTGATGCGCCTCGTGGACAGCGCCGAGGCGGCGGCCGAGGAAATAAACCGTTTCTATCGCAATTTCCATTCGAGCCGCTGGCTGAAAGACCGGTTCGTGATGCGCATGAATCGCCTGCTCAGCGACACCGCTCTTGAGCAGGTGAATGAGCAATTCGCCGATCTGTGCCTACACGGCCGGTTCGAGCAGCAAAGCAGCTGCGAAGCGGAACGGGACGAACCAGAGTTGCAGGGGTTGCCCCGCCTCGCATTCGTCTTCAACGGACGGGACCATGGCCGGCTGCGCGAACTCACCGACTATCTGAACGACGCGAGCAACTGGGCCGAGCCGAATGCATCGCTTTGAGGCCCGGCCTCACGAAAGCAAGCCTCAACCGTTGCGCAGCAAGCGTCCGATCGAATCCAGCGGATAACCGCGGTAACTGAGGAATCGGCCCTGCCTGGCGCGCTCTTTTTGGTCCGCCGGCCGGGCGCCACCAAACTTCCGCTGCCAGACAGCCTGCAATTGCTCGTTCCAGTCGAAGCCACTTTCGCTCAGGGCACGATCGATGTCGTGTCGATCCAACCCCCGCTGTCCCAACTCTTCCCGGATACGCAGCGGGCCGTAACCCGCATTTGCCCGCATCCGCACAAAGCTTTCCAAATAGCGCGCTTCGCTGAGCAGCCCTTCTTCGGCAAGCCTATCCAGCGCCGGTTCGACAAGCGCCTCCGGCGCGCCTCGAGAACGAAGCTTGCGACTCAACTCGACGCGCCCATGCTCACGGCGCGCTAGCAGATCCATAGCGGCCCGCCGCACCGCAGCGGGACTATCGAGCACGACGGGCATGGCGGTCAGAGATCGGCTTCGACGAGATCTTCAGCGACCGGGCTGGTCTTGCCGTTGGAGCCGGACGATACGACCAGCAGTTTGTCGCGAATCTGCTGCTCGATCTCGCGACCGATTTCCGGGTTTTCTTCCAAGAACTTGGCGGCGTTTGCCTTGCCCTGACCGATCTTGTTGCCCTTATAGGCGTACCAGGCACCCGACTTCTCGACCAAGCCTTGCTGTACGCCGAGGTCAATGATCTCGCCGTTGCGGTAGATACCTTTGCCATAAAGGATCTGGAACTCGGCCTGGCGGAACGGCGGCGCGACCTTGTTCTTGACGACCTTGACGCGAGTTTCGCTACCGACCACCTCGTCGCCCTCTTTCACCGCACCGGTACGGCGAATGTCGAGGCGCACGGAGGCGTAGAACTTCAGTGCATTACCACCTGTGGTGGTTTCGGGACTACCGAACATCACGCCAATTTTCATGCGGATCTGGTTGATGAAAATCACCAGGCAGTTGGCGTTCTTGATGTTACCGGTAATCTTGCGCAGCGCCTGGGACATCAGGCGAGCCTGGAGGCCGACGTGGGCATCGCCCATTTCACCTTCGATCTCGGCCTTGGGCACCAAGGCTGCAACGGAGTCAACGATGATCACATCGACCGCGTTGGAGCGAACCAGCATGTCAGTGATTTCAAGGGCCTGTTCGCCAGTGTCGGGCTGGGATACCAGCAGGTCGTCGACATTCACGCCCAGCTTGCCGGCATAGTCCGGGTCCAATGCGTGTTCAGCGTCGACGAAAGCGCAGGTGGCACCTGCCTTCTGTGCTTCGGCGATTACCGAGAGGGTCATCGTGGTCTTACCAGACGACTCGGGACCGTAGATTTCGACGATACGGCCCTTGGGCAGGCCGCCAATACCCAGCGCGATGTCCAACCCCAGCGAACCGGTGGAAATAGCGGGAATCGCCTGACGATCGTGATCGCCCATGCGCATGACTGCGCCTTTGCCGAACTGCTTTTCGATCTGGCCCAAGGCGGCAGCCAAGGCGCGCTTCTTGTTCTCGTCCATTACAATCCTCACTTGATCAAGAGGGCCAGAGGCCACAACAACTGTATAAGTAGACAGTATTAGAGCATAGGCAAAAACGAGCGCCTAGCCCTCGTACGGAATTTCTCCGGCCGTCAGACGGATCAATCCGACGAGTGCCGCTTCCACGCTCTGCTCCCGGATGGCCTGGCGATCGCCATTGAAACGAAAGCAGCGGGCGAACCGCTCTTCTCCTCGCCCCCACGCTAGCCAAACCGTACCGACAGGTTTTTCCGGCGAGCCACCTCCCGGTCCCGCCACACCGCTGACGGCCACCGCATAACGCGCTCCGCTGGCCTGTTGAGCACCGGCGATCATGGCCTCGACCACCTCGTGACTGACCGCACCTACGCGACTGAACAACGCGGGCGGGACCTGCAGTTGGCGGGTCTTTTGTTCGTTCGAGTAGGTGACGAAGCCCGCTTCGAACCAAGCAGAACTGCCGGCGATGCGGGTGATCGCTTCGGCAATGCCGCCCCCCGTACAGGACTCGGCAGTGGTGACCTGCGCGGCTTGCTGCGCGAGGACTTGCCCCAGTTGGGCGGCTAGATCGGTCAAGCGGGACATGAAGGCTCCGGGATCGTCTTCCAGGGCGCTACCTTAGCAGCCGCTCCGGGATGCGGTCAGCCGCAGCGCACATCCAGTGCCGCTGCATTTCAAGGAACATAAACAAGGCTGTCAGGTATCAGAACCAGGCCGGTCGAGGCTGCGCGCCTGTTATCGCACGCCCCCTAGCGTTGTCCGCCAGGTCTGCGGCCTGCCCTGCCCAGGCGCCCTATCCAAGCGTTCCGACGGCGGCCCGTGATAACCTTGCCGGTTTCGTTCACCCGGGCGGCGGATGGCCCGCCGAACGCTCGCAACCCACGCTGAGCGACGCTGCCCTTGCATTTTTCCAGCACACCCGATTTCCAAGTATCGAGCCCTATGTCAAACGACCTGTCTCATCACACACCCATGATGCAGCAATATTGGAAGCTCAAGCGCGAGCATCCGGACCAGCTGATGTTCTACCGGATGGGTGACTTCTACGAGCTGTTCTATGACGACGCCAAGAAGGCGGCCAAGCTGCTGGACATTACCCTCACCGCCCGCGGCCAGTCCGGCGGTAGCGCGATTCCTATGGCCGGCATTCCGTTTCATTCGGCCGAAGGCTATCTCAGCCGGCTGGTGAAGCTGGGCGAGTCGGTAGTGATCTGCGAGCAGATCGGCGACCCGGCAACCAGCAAAGGCCCGGTCGAACGCCAGGTTGTACGCATCATCACGCCCGGTACGGTTAGCGACGAGGCGCTGCTCGATGAGCACCGTGACAATCTGCTTGCCGCTGTGGTCGGTGATGAGAAGCTGTTCGGCCTGTCCGTGCTGGACATCACAAGCGGCCGCTTCAGCGTGCAAGAGTTCGGCGGCTGGGAAACGTTGCTGGCCGAGGTCGAGCGGCTCAATCCGGCAGAGATGATGATTCCGGACGACTGGCCCACTGGGTTGCCCCTCGAAAAACGGCGTGGCGTGCGCCGGCGGGCGCCCTGGGATTTCGACCGTGACACCGCATTCAAGAGCTTGTGCCAGCAATTCGGCACCCAGGATCTCAAGGGCTTCGGTTGCGAAAAGCTAACGCTTGCGCTGGGCGCCGCGGGTTGTTTGCTCGCTTATGCCAAGGAAACCCAGCGCACGGCCCTGCACCATCTGCGCAGCCTGCGCCACGAGCGCCTCGACGAAACCGTGATCCTTGACGGCGCGACGCGGCGCAACCTGGAGCTGGACATCAACCTCGGCGGTGGCCGGGACAACACGCTGCAATCGGTGGTCGATCGTTGCCAGACCGCCATGGGCAGCCGCCTGCTCAGCCGCTGGCTGAACCGCCCGCTGCGCGATCGCGCCTTGCTCGAGGCTCGTCAGGACTCGATCACCTGTCTGCTCGAGCACTATCGCTTCGAGCAGATCCAACCTCAGCTCAAGGAAATCGGCGATCTCGAACGGATCCTCGCGCGCATCGGCCTGCGCAACGCTCGCCCGCGTGATCTGGCCCGGCTGCGTGATGCCCTCGCTGCGCTGCCGCTGCTGCAAGACGGCATGCGCGAGCTCGTCGCACCGCACCTGATCGAGCTGGCTGCGACCATCCGCACTTATCCTGAGCTGGCAGAACTGCTGGCTCGCGCGATCATCGACAACCCACCGGCGGTGATCCGCGACGGCGGCGTGCTGAAGACTGGCTACGACGCCGAACTGGACGAGCTCCAATCCTTGTCGGAGAACGCAGGCCAGTACCTGATGGACCTGGAAAGCCGGGAAAAGGCCCGCACCGGCTTGGCCAACCTCAAGGTCGGCTACAACCGTGTGCACGGGTACTTCATCGAGCTGCCAAGCAAGCAAGCCGAGTCGGCACCGGCTGACTACATACGTCGGCAGACGCTCAAGGGCGCTGAGCGTTTCATCACCCCGGAGCTCAAGGAATTCGAGGACAAGGCCCTCTCAGCGAAAAGCCGTGCGCTGGCGCGTGAAAAGCAGCTCTATGAAGAATTGCTCGAACGGCTGATCGAGCACCTCGCGCCCCTGCAGGAAAGCGCCGCGGCCTTGGCCGAACTGGACGTGCTGAGCAACCTGGCCGAGCGCGCCCTGAACCTGGACCTCAACCGCCCGCGCTTCGTCGAGCATCCCTGCTTGCAGATCGAGCAAGGGCGGCACCCCGTCGTCGAGCAGGTGCTACAAACGCCCTTCGTCGCCAACGACCTCCAGCTGGACGACGACACCCGCATGCTGGTCATCACTGGCCCAAACATGGGGGGTAAGTCGACCTACATGCGCCAGACCGCACTGATCATCCTGCTTGCGCAGATTGGAAGTTTCGTGCCGGCCAAGGCCTGTCAGCTCTCGCTGGTCGACCGCATCTTCACCCGCATCGGCTCTTCGGACGACCTGGCAGGTGGACGCTCGACCTTCATGGTGGAAATGAGCGAGACCGCCAACATCCTGCACAACGCCAGCGACCGCAGCCTGGTACTGATGGATGAAGTGGGTCGCGGCACCAGCACGTTCGACGGCCTGTCCCTGGCATGGGCTGCCGCCGAGCACCTGGCAGAGCTGCGCGCCTTCACGCTGTTTGCCACGCACTATTTCGAGTTGACCGTGCTGCCGGAAAGCAAGCCCGTGGTTGCCAACGTGCATCTCTCGGCGACCGAGCACAACGAGCGCATCGTCTTCCTCCATCACGTGCTGCCGGGCCCGGCGAGCCAGAGCTACGGGCTGGCCGTCGCGCAACTGGCCGGCGTGCCCGGTCCGGTTATCCAGCGTGCGCGCGACCATCTGTCGCGGCTGGAAACCACCAGCTTGCCGCACGAAACGCCGAAAATGGCGGTCGGACAGCCCGCACCGCCGATGCAGAACGACCTGTTCGCCAGCCTCCCGCATCCTGTGCTCGAGGAGCTCGGGCGGATCAATCCCGATGACCTGACACCGCGTCAGGCGCTGGAGCTGTTATACAACCTTAAAACACGCGTCTGACGGCCAGAAAAAGCTGCTAGAATCGCGCGCATTTTTTGGATATGGCCGGTATTGCCTGGTACCGACATAGCCCTTGCCGAACAGGGGCGTCACCGTAACGCCACCTGACACGCCTGAGGAGATAGCTAGAATGACCTTCGTCGTCACCGACAACTGCATCAAGTGCAAATACACCGAC
This sequence comes from Pseudomonas sp. SA195, assembly GCF_054131565.1. NCBI lineage: Bacteria > Pseudomonadati > Pseudomonadota > Gammaproteobacteria > Pseudomonadales > Pseudomonadaceae > Pseudomonas > Pseudomonas sp. SA195. Next base: position 3,197,397 of record NZ_CP096392.1, read on the forward strand.
TGCGTGGAAGTCTGTCCGGTGGACTGCTTTTACGAAGGCCCGAACTTTCTGGTCATTCATCCGGACGAGTGCATCGACTGCGCGCTCTGCGAGCCGGAATGCCCCGCCCAGGCGATCTTCTCCGAAGATGAAGTGCCGGACGAGCAGCAGGAATACATTCAGCTGAACGCCGACCTGGCCGATATCTGGCCAAACATCACCGAGAAGAAAGACTCGCTGCCGGATGCCGAGGAATGGGACGGCGTGAAAGACAAGCTGCAATACCTGGAGCGGTAAAACACCACTCAAAAAAATGCCCGCCGAAGCGGGCATTTTTTTGCGTGATCGTCAGGTGCGATCGACACCTTTCTTGATGGTGTCCTTGGCTTCGCCCTTGACCTGCTGAGCATCGCCTTTGATTTCCTGCCGCTGGCCTTCGCCCTTCATCCGCTCGTTGTCGGTCGCTTCGCCGACGCCCTGCTTGACCTTGCCAGCCGCTTCGTTGAGGTTGCCTTTCATCTTGTCTTCAGTACTGCTCATGGCGTTTCCCTCTATGTCTATGGGTTGCATGCGGTTGACTAGAACTGGGCGTGGATAGTTTCGCCTGACCGAGGAACGGTCGTCCCTGGTTCAGCCGCTCCTTGCCCTGACTAGCCGGCTCAGCAAGGGCCGGCCCGCCAGATGCAAAAAAAGCGGCGCACCGGCAATCAGGTAGAAGTAATAAGTCACGAACCGCCAGATCAGGATTGCCGCCGCGGCCGTCGGCTTGCCCACCAAGGGCGCAAGCAAGGCGGCTGACGCCAATTCAGCACTGCCGGCACCGCCGGGTAGCAGGCTGAGCTGGCCGGCGGTCAACGAAAGCAGTTGCACGATGAACGTCCAAGCCCAGGCGAGTTGGCTACCAAGGCCTTGCAGGGTGAGGTAGAGCACGCTGTACCGCAGCAGCCAATGCAGGGTCGTGAGAACAAATACAGCGAGTAGGATGGCCCGCGGCAAGCGGAAGCATTCGAGCAGTGCATTACGGAAACTCAGCATCTTGCGCGCCCAGCCGAGCCTGCGATGCGCCTTTACTCCGACACGCTCGATCAACCACCCGTTGAAACGAAACACCTGCCGATGGAAGCGCCCAAGCAACGCGAGCAATACGATCAGGCCGACCAATAGCGCCGCACTAAAGCCCAGCAGGCTCGCGATGTAGCTGTTGAGCGAATGCGTAACTGCATAGATCAGCACGCCAACCAGCGCGCAGGCGAAGAACAACAGATCCGTGAGCTGCTCGACGGCGTAAGTAGCGGTGCCCTTTGCCGCCGCGATGCCCCGGCGATGGAGCAGCGCCATCATGGTTAGCGGCCCGCCGGCGCCGCCGGGCGTGGCGCAGATCGCGAACTCGGTGGCGATGACGATTCCGACGGCGCGCGGCTGGCTCAACCGGCGCCATCCGACCAACAATCGCAAACGCAAGGCGTTGAGAAACCAGCCGACCACGATCATGCCCAGCATGACGGCGAGCAGATCCACCGGGAAGCGTCGCAGGCGCTCGAATAGCCCGCTGCCGCCTAGCAGCAGCGGAACCAGCCCCGCCGTCAGCAAGGCGCCAGCGAGCAACCACCAGCGTCGATTCATGCGGCGGCACTCGCGGCTCGCCAATGGCCGTTCAGCCAGTCAATCTTGGTGACGGGTCGACGCCCGTCGCGCAGCAGTCGGCCCAGCACCTCCAGCCAGTATTCACGAGCGAAGCGATGCCGCATGTCGACCGGGTGCAATCCGAGGCGCAGCACCGGCGCATCCCGATGACGCAGCAACGCTCGCTCGCTGACCAGGCGCGAGACGCCACGGCGCCAAGCACTGCGGGCACTCCAGACCAAACCCGGCGCCTCGATGCGCTGGTAGTCCGGCAGCCGGTAAAAATGCCCAGGATCACTGGTGTAGGTAAGGCCAGTACGCGCCAGTGCACGACGAGCACCGGGACCGAGCAGCCAGGCTGGCGGCACGAAGCCGTGCAGCGGCCAGTCGAGCCGACGAAACAGTGCCATTCCGTCATCGAGCCGGCGCGACGCCTCGCCTTCGTCGAGCGGATAGAATTCGCCTTCATGCGTAAAGACCCGGCGCATGAACCAATCCCGCGGCGTGCGCGGCGGCGGCGCCTCGTCGGCATGAAAATAGCCATGCAGGATCAGCTCATCGCCTCGAGCCAGACGACCATCCAGCAGCCGGACGAAGTCGGGATGGGCTTCGAGCGGGTTACGCCGATGGAAGTCCGGCACGACCAGCCAGGAAATCGGGATATCGCCTAGCTGGTCCACCGCCTCGACAAAGGGCCGATAGTCCGGCCAGGTCTCGGGCGCCACATCGTGCAGCACCAGCATCAAGCTACGCTCAGCCATGGACGGCGACCGGCAGTTCGGCCGTACCGAGCACGGCATGGTAGTGCGCAAGCAGGCCGGCCACTACCGCATCCCAAGCATGGTGCGCCTCGACGTGCTGTCGCGCCTGGGCACCGATCAGGCGGGGATCATCCTCGAACAACTCACGTACCGCCTGCGCCATGGCCGTCGCATCCAGCGGGCGGCACAGCCGACCGGTATGGAACGGCACCAGTTCCGGGAGGGCGCCGGCGCGCGCGGCAACGACGGGAATACCGCTGGCCATCGCCTCGAGCGCGACCAGGCCGAACGTCTCCTGGTTGCCGGCGTGCAGGAGCACGTCGCAGCTGGCCATGTAGCGCGCCACTTCGTTGGCCGGGCAGAACTGATCGACGACCGTGACATTGCCCGGCACGCGCTGCGGCATGCGTGACCCGACCAGCAGCAAGTGATACGGCTTGCCTAGCTGGCGCGCGGTTTCCAGCAATACCGGGATGTTCTTCTCCCGCGACCCGCGTCCCGCAAAGATCATCAGCCGGGTGTCATCGGCCAGCCCGAGCTCGCCCCGGATGCCCGTGTCGCGGCGCTCGGGGCGAAAGGTATCCAGATCGACGCCCAGCGGCTGCACATAGACGTTCGGCACACCGAGCATCCTGAGCTTGTCGGCCATCACGCGGCTGGGCGCTAGAACCCGGTCGAAACTGCGGTACAGCCGAGACACGTAGCCGTTCATGTTAGCGCCCAGCCACCGGCCGATGCGATTGCTCACCAGCAGCGGCAGGTCCGAGTGATAGAAGCCAATCACCGGCACATCCAGCCGGCGGCCCGCGTCCAGTGCGGCCCAGGCGGTCATGTAGGGATCGCCGACCTCGATGACGTCCGGATGCAGGACGCGAAGCTGGTTGCGCCAGGGTGCGCGGCGCACTGGGAAGCGATAGCCCTTGCCGAACGGCAGCGCCGGCGCCGGAATCTGGTAGATCCCTGCACTGTGCCGATGGCGGTCACCAGGCACCAGGATGCTGTGGCGTACCCCGGAATAGAGTTGCAGGCGGCGATGCTTGGCCTCGAGATAGGTACGCACCCCGCCGCTGGCAGGGGCATAGAACATGGTCATGTCTGCGATGTGCAAGATGGAGCGTCTCCGTGATCCTGATGCAGCACTTTCGGAAAGACGCAACCGCCAACGCGGGACCAGACCCGACGTTGCCTGCCGGTCCATCCCGAAAGGTTTTGCAATGATCCAATGGACCGCCCGCATTCGCTGTCGTTCGCAGCGCTCTACACGCGCGCACCGCCGATGAGTCAGTCGTCGACGCGCTTGTCTCCGTCGTCCTTGCCTTCGCTGGACGCATGCTCGATGACCGCGTTCATCTCGGCACCAAACAGCAATACCGCCGCAGAAATATAGAAGTAAAGAAGCAGCACGATGACCGCGCCGATGCTGCCGTAGGTGGCGTCGTAGTTACCGAAGTTCTGCACGTAGATGCCGAAGCCGACAGACGCGCCAATCCAGACGATGACCGCGACCACCGAGCCCGGGGTTATGAAACGAAACTGTTGCTCTACGTCGGGCGTAACGTAATAGAGCACCGCAACCACCAGCATCATCAAGAACACGATCACCGGCCAGCGCAGCCAGGTCCAGAGCGTGACCACGATTTCCTTCAAGCCGACCTGGTCGGCCAACCACGCCATGACCTGCGGACCGATGATCATCAGGGCTGCCGCGCACAGCAGGATGATCGCCAGGCTGATGGTGTACACCACTGCCAGAAGCATCAGCTTCCAGGTCGGCCGGCCCTCCTCGACGTCGTAGGCGCGGTTCATCGCGTTCATCAGCGAACGGATGCCAATCGATGCCGACCAGAGCGCGACGAGGATACCCACCGAGAGCACGCCACTCTTCTGATTCTGCAACTGGTCGATCACCGGGTTGACCAGGTCCAGCGCGTCCGGCGGCAGGACCAGCGACACTTGCTCGCGCAACCAGGTGAAGAAGTCCTGCAGGTCGAGCATGCCGAGCATGGCGATGAAAAAGAGCAGGAACGGGAACAGCGAGAAAATACCCCGGTAGGCCAGCGCCGACGCGTAGGTCGTCATGTCGTCCTTGCTGAAATCCTTGAGGGTGCGCTTGAGCAATTCGAATGCGCCGATCCCACCCGTATTCAGCAACGCCATTGCATGTCCCCCGCCTTTTAGAAATCCAACTGATGAAATTGGGACGGCCCGTTGTGTCGAGAGTTCGCCGTCTTCGCGCCCGATCGTCACGCCGGTGCCGCGCAAGGGTGCGCTGCGGCACAACCGGCGCCGTACCGCATGGAGCAGGGCGATAAGGAAGGAACTTTCCGGGGTCTGAAGGCTCTTGATGGAGTCCCGCAATCGGTCGCTGCGACTGGAAGATCGCGGTGCGCTCGTCGTTCGCCGCCTCGCTGGCAACGGGAAGAAGCCAGAGTGGTACATCGCTGACGCGACTGCAGGAGCACAGATGAAAACGGCCTACGCAACGGATGCCCCACGCCCAACCATGAAATCCGACCTGCTCAAATACGTCCGCCTGATCGTCACCAAGGGCAGCGGAGCGGCATCTTCGCTCGGTCTCAACATTCTCCTAGCACGCCTGCTAGTGCCCGACCTGGCGGGCACCGTGTTCTTTTGCGTCGCCTTAGGCATCTTCCTGTCCCTGCTCGCCCGCCTCGGCCTGGACATCGCCTGCTTGAAAAACATCGCTTCGCTGCCGGAGGGCCAGCAGCGCGGCTATTTCAGCCGCGCACTGTTGATGGCCGCGGCGATGAACGTACCGACCTTCCTGATCGGCTTTGCGGTGGTCTATTTCTCCGAAACCACCCAGGCCAATGTTGGCCACGCGGCCGTGCTCTTTGCAGTCACCGCGCTGGGTTTGTCGCTGCTCAGCATTGCCAGCGAGACCCTCAAGGCAAAGCATCGCACCAGCGAGGGCCTGTTCTGGCAAACCGCCTTCCAGCCTGCCCTGACGCTCGTGCTCGTTGCTGCCAGCGGCAGCGAGCTGACCACCGTAGTCGGCTGCTTCACCATCGCCTTCGCCCTGGCAATTGCCGGGTCCATCTGGCGCGCCCTCTCCACTCTGCCGAAGACCGGCGCCGAGTCGCCCATGGGATGGCGCGAGATGCTGGTGCTCTGCATTCCACTGATGCTCATCGCCGTGATGAACAGCGTGATCGAACTGTCCGACACGCTGCTGCTCGGCGTGCTGCGTTCGGCCAGCGACGTCAGCATCTACTACATCGCGGCCAAGATCGCCGCGCTGTCGACCACCCTGCTGTTCATCATCAACGGCACCATCGGCCCGGACATCTCCCGTCGCTGGGCCCAGGGCGACCGTTCGGCGGCGTTCGGCATCGTGCGCCGTTACTCGCGCTACATGCTGGTCCTGGCGCTGCTGATCCTGGCCGGCATCGGCCTGCTGCGTGAATACATCCTTGCCGTGTTCGGCCCCGAGTACCGTGAGCAGGGTGTCTATCCGCTGCTGGTCCTCGCGCTGGGCTATTTCTTCGTGCTCGCAGCCGGTCCGCTCGGCATCTTCATGACCATGACCGGCAACCACAGGCGCTACATGCACAACAACATCATGGCCTGCGTGGTCAACCTCACGCTTAACCTGATCCTCATCCCGCGCTATGGCGTGAACGGTGCGTGCTTCGCCACCGCCATCGCCCTGGCGCTGAAAAACACCCTGCTCTACGTGCAGTTCAAGAACATCGAAAGGAGTCCGACGCCATGACTGACCGGGTAAACGTAATCGCTTACGGAGCCTATGACCGGCACAACTATGGCGACCTGCTCTTCGCAATCGTCCTCAAGCGCTACCTGGAGGCGGACGGCCGCTTCGAGGTACTGATCGCTGCCACCAAGAAATCCAACCTGTCTAGCTACGGCGCGCTGCCGACCGTCCCGCTGAAAAAGGCGCTGGACGCCACCCGTCACCAACCGAAGACGATGCTCATCGTCGCCGGCGGCGAATGCTTGACGGCCCAATGGGAAAGCATCATCGGCTACCTGGCCCCGCAAGCGATTTACTACCCGATCAAGGCCAGCCCTTTCCTGATCGGGCACAAGGCGTTCATCCGCCTGAGCCGTATGTTCACCCGCATCCCGTCCGACGTTCCGCTGGTACTCGGCGAGCGCGACCTGCCTGGCTACAAGGTCATGTACAACAGCGTCGGCGGCAACGAGATCAGCCGCAAGAAGCCACTGATTCATGCCGCCATCAAGCGCAACCTGCAGGATTGCACCTACGTCTCGGTGCGGGATCGGGAGACCTCGGCCGAACTGGACAAGCTGGGTATCGAGCACAACCTGGTGCCCGACAGCGCCATCCTCATTTCCGACATTTTTACCCCACAGGCAGACGCCGCCGAGCCCGGGCATATCGTGTTCCACATATCCGATCACCATGCCAAGCGTCGCATCGAGGCAATCGCTCAGCAGCTGACCGAACTGAACGTGAACACGGGGCTGAAGATCGCGCTGCTGACCATTGGCAAGGCGCCTGGGCATTCCGATGACGAGCCCCTGGACAAGTTGCAAAGCTTGCTCGGCGCCGAACGCGCCTACCGCGTCGACAGTGGCAAGATTGAAGACATCATCCGCTGCATCGCGACCAGCAAGCTGTACTGCGGCACCAGCCTGCACGGCGCTATCACGGCACTCGCCTACTCAGTCCCGCAGATCGCCCTCCTTCCACAACGGGTGATCAAGCTATCGGCCTTCCTCGAAACCTGGGTGCCAAAATCCGCTTGCGGCTTCGCCGAAGTGCCACAGATCAGCCAGATCGGCACCAACCTCATCAACAGCTTCGGCGATACCCAGCGGACCGAGCTGGACACCGTGGTTGAGGCCATGAAAGCCCGGGTGCGGGCTAACCTTGACCACATGGTCGCGCTCTACGACCAGGCGCCTGCGCGTGGCGAAACGAGCCGAAGCCAGCAACCCAAGCAGGAAACGGTCACCGCAGGCTAGAGGGACGGCTGGTCCGGTCATCCAGCGATCCGTCCCGGCGCATGTCGGGGCGGGGCTGTTCGGCTGATCGCCTCTGCATGAGCAGCGCCACGCCTGCGCTGCCCGGTTGCAAGTACCTGTTCAGGCAGGATATTCATCCCCACGTAAGCCAAACGACTGTGTAGAATCCCGCGCCCCGAAAAGCAGCAGGAGACACCACAGTGGTCATTCACTACCTCGCGTCCCAGAATGCCGTTGCATGTGGGCGCAGCGGCGCGAGCCTGAACGGCTCGCCGGACCTGGCTCAGGTTTCGTGCAAATCTTGTCTTCGGTCGGCGGAGAAGGTGGCGAGCGAACCGGCACGCAAGACACCGAGCCTGGCAGAGCTGAGGGCGGCGGCGAAGGCAGAGAAAGCCGCCACCGCAACCAAAGCAGCAGCACGCGCCGCCGCCGCGCTGTCGCCTCGAGCCGAGTGGCAGCAGCGCCTGGCACAACTGCCCGGCCGCAACCGTTTGCCAAGAGGCAACCGCCAGCAGGCCTTCATTTGAACAAAACGCCACCCGCATCCTTCGATAGCGGGCGGCGTTCCGCGCCTTACAAAAAATCACGCGTCATCCGCCGAGGGGCACGGCGCCGAAAGCTCGCGCCTGGTGCCGATCAAGCGACCTTGAAACGCCCTACCAACTGTTGCTGCTGTTCAGCCAGCCGCGCCAGTTCCAGGCTGGTCATGGCAGTCTGCTCAGCCCCCGCGCTCACCTGGATCGCAACATCATTGATCTCAACGATGTTGCGGTTGATGTCTTCCGCTACCGCGCTCTGCTCTTCAGCAGCTGTGGCAATCTGCAGGTTGCGATCACTGATGGCCGAGACCCCGTCTGCAATCTCGGCCAGCAATTCGCCAGCCCGCCCGATATTGTTCGAGCCGGCCTGCGCCTTGGATAAGGTTTCCTGCATCGAGCGCGCCGCGCGATCGGCGCCACCTTGCAGGTTCGCGATCATGTCTTGAATGCTGCCGGTCGACTCCTGAGTCTTCTGCGCAAGCGTGCGTACCTCGGACGCCACTACCGCAAACCCTCGCCCATGCTCGCCAGCACGTGCGGCCTCGATTGCGGCGTTGAGCGCGAGCAGGTTCGTCTGGTCGGCGATGCCGCGGATCACATCCAGCACGGAGGAGATGGAATCGCTCTCGCGCTTGAGGTCAGCGATGATGCCCGCAGTCTGGTCGGCCTGGCTCGACAGCTGGCGGATGAGGTCTATGGTCGTCTCGACTTCCGCCCGCCCCTGAGCGGTATTGGTATTGAGCTGCTGCGACAGCTCGGCCGCATCGTTGGTGCTTCGGGCCACGTCGCGCACCGTCGCGCTCATCTGATTGATCGCGGTCACCACCAGCTCGGTGCCCTGCCGTTGCCGATCGATGCTCTGGCTCGTTTGCACCGTCACGGCGGACGATTCCTCCGCGGCGGTGGCCACCTGTGCGGTGGCGTTGCTGATCTCGCCGACAACTTGGTTCAGCTCGACCGCCATGAGGTTGAGGTTGCGGGAAATCTCGCCGAACTCATCCCGGCCTTCGTAGCTGGCCTTGGCCGTCAGGTCCCGCGCCGAGAGCGCGAGCAATGCGCGATTCACGTCCTGCACGGCCAGCCTGATGTTGCGGATGATGAGATAGGACAGGCACGCCACGGCCAGCAACGCGACTACGACGGCAGCCAGCGTGAACCACAATGCGCGTTGCGCTTCGTCTCGCGCCTGGGCGGCCAGCGAACCGACGTCCTGCGCCAGCGCTTGCTCCAGCTCGCCCATCAGGTCGATCCGGCTGGTCGCTGTCTCGAACCAGCGCTCGCTGTCGATACCCAGGCTCTGCCCCATCGGGACGTCGAAGGCTAGCCGTTGCAAACGCGCGACTTCCAGGGCGCTGGGTTGTTGCAGCTTCTCGTCCAGGGCCCGGATAAAGCGTTCGTTAGCGGCACGACGGAACCCATCCATGTAGGCCGAAAACTCACCCAGGTTGCGGCTGAACGACGCCAGCAAGGGCGCATCGAAACGGTCTTGGTTGAACACCACACCAAGCATCGCGCGCTCGCGACCGGCGCGCTCTTTCATTTCGATGAACTGGTTTAACCCACCCAACGCGCGGGCGAGCGCGGCATCCTCGATGCTGTGCTCCACGGCGTAGGTAAAGCCGATCAACGCTTTGATGAACCCGGTGAACCGAGCGCCCGACTCGACGTTATTGATGGAAAATTTATCGATCTGAGCACGCGTCGCCTGGAGCTCGTCCAGTGCGGCCAAGGCATTGCCAATCATCGCACCGTTGCGTTCGGCCAGTATCCGTGCGGTTTCAAGGGCCTGGTCAGTGGCCTGCCGTATCCCCGGCAACCGCTGCGCCATGGTCCGACCCTGGCTGCCGAGGTACACCCCGCTTGCGCCACGCTCACGTTGAAGCGCGGTGATCAACTGGCTGACCGTCTGTGCCGCTTCACTCGCCTCGACGGTATTTTCCATCTGCTGCAACGTGCCGTAGCTGTCAGCGACATAAACGCTGGCGAGCCAAAGAAAGCCGAGAAGCGGGAAAACGAGAATAAGGATGAGCTTGGCGCTCAGAGAAAGATTTTTCAGCATGATGAACCTCACAGCTCCGAATGCACGGCGGAGCTACAGATGTGACGAAGGCATGACTTGTACGCGCCTCGGTCATCGGCAGCGGGCCGATGCGAAGCGGTTCAGAGTCGTTCTAGTAGCGTTGTGGCTGATGGGCCTGTAACCCTGCCGGCAGTGCTGAGAACAGTCACACAACCGGCCCCTTCCTGGGATGTGCGTATTCTGCGATCGGCTTGTTGTGGCCTGCTGACACAGGTCAATAAACCAGCGCCATAGGATTGCCGCCCGTCGGAACAGTAAAGACAGGCTTGAAGATGCGATACAGCGCGAGCACAACCTTCAGCCAGGCGAATCGCTGCCAATAAAAAAGGCCTGCATCACTGCAGGCCTTTGATAACGGTGGTGCCGGAGACAGGAGTCGAACCTGCGACCTTCGCATTACGAATGCGCTGCTCTACCTACTGAGCTACACCGGCACGGCGCCGCGCATTATCGGATTTCGGCTTCGCGGACTCAAGCCCGCGAAGCCGAATTCTCGGTCGCTTCGTTTGGCTCGCTTAGAGCCCAGCGCTGGTCGAGCCGGTTCCGGTCGCTGTCGAGTTGGACATGGAGCGATTGCTATCACCTTTCATGTCCTGTTTGACCTGCGCGGCAACCTCTTCGCCTTTCGCCGAAACGCGCTGGTAGCCTTCCTCGGCCTTGCTGCGCAATTGGCCGGTCAGGCGATCACTGTGCTCGCCCAGCATCTCGTCTTCTCGACGGGTCGGCGGTACAGCGGCAGCCATTAGCGCGCCAAGGGCTATACCGATCGCGCCGAGGGCCAGCGGTTGCTCCTGCAACAGCTGATTGAAACCACCGCGCGCCCGATCAGCCCCACCCCGCAACTTCTGCGAGGCCTGGCGGGTGGAATCGCTGGCCCGAGTCCGAGCATTACCGAGCGATTCGGAGACGCTGTTGCTCATTTGCGACGCCTTCTCTTTCATGCCGGCGCCCTGCTGTTTCAACCCCTGCGTCTTGGCCGAAAGCTTCTCGCCCATCGAAGGCCCAGTGGACGACGTGCTGCCGGCATATCCGGTGGTCGTCACATTGGAATGCGGTTGACGGTTTTGCCCCGCCATCATCCAGATGAGACCGATCGAGGTCAGTACCGTGGGCACTGGGTTGGCCTTCACGGTATTGCTCAGGTTGGAAAAGAACTCTCCGCCGCCGCCCTTGACGTAGCCGAGGGCGGTATCGATCAGTTCGCCTGGGGAAAGCTTGTTTTCTAGCGCATGAACGATGTTGCCGATGTCGGCGCGCTTCTGGTCGATTTCGCGCTCGAGCTGTTCGGGATCTTTCTGCGCCTCGGCATCGATCTGATTACGTGTGCTCATGATGTATGCCCCCTAACTGCCTCTTTATCCTTGTTGACCGAGTGAATGGTGCGCTCGGGCTTGAACGAAGATGCCTGGAACTTCTTCTTGCCAGCGGACACCATGATCAACCCGATCACCACAACCACACCGCCGACGATCAGCGCCGCCAGCCAGGGTTCCATGACCTTGCTCAGGCCGTAGACCGCTGACATCAACAGCACGATGAAGCCGCCGAGCAATACCGCGCCACCCGTGGCGACACTCGCCGCGCCCGCTTTGGTCGCCCGCATGGATTCGCTGACTTCGGCCTTGGCCAGCGCCAGCTCTTTCGTGATCAGGGCTGGTACTTCCTGGGTCAGCTGTCGCAGCAGCCCGCCGACGGACGTATCGTTTTCGGTGCGCATGGCCGGTTCCGGCGTGCTCGTCACATGGGGTGTCTTGCGTGCTTCGCTCATGGGTATAGCCCTCCATCGGTGCCCTTGCCGTTGCGGTTCGTGGTGGAACCGAGTCCGGACGATGGGTTGGAGCCCACGCCCAGGCCGTTGCTGAGGTTGGCGCCACTGCCGGTCGAGCTGCTACCAACGCCGGTGGCCGCTCCCGTGCCGACGCCGGCACGCGAGGTGCTGGTTGCCGACGACACACCAGCATTGCTGACGCTGCCGATGGTGCCCGGCTCGCCAGTATTCAACCGGTCGTTGAGCTCGTGCTGGCCCGACTCATGATGACTGTCATGGCCTTGATGGCTGGACGACGACATGCCCGAGCGATGGCTGGAATAGTCCCCCTCCGCGGCGCGCTTGCTCGATGCGCGGGCGAAGCGGGTCAGCCCGAAGCCCAGCGCGATGCTGCCGGTGATGAACAGTGCAGGGTTGTTGCGAGCAAGGCGGTTCACGTCCTGGACCAATTCGTCGACGCTCTTGCCGCGCAGGTCATCGGACAGCTGGACCATGCTCTGGGCCATGTTGGAGACATAGCCAGATAGCCCGAAGCGATCGTCCCCCTCCAGTTGCTCGGCCGCGGCTTTGGCGCCTTGGGCGACCCGCTCGATCTCGTTGGCTGCGGTTTCCCGATAACCATCGAGCTGGCTTTTACCTTGGGCTTTAGCCTGATCGGCGACCTGCCTGGCTTTAGCCTTGGCGTCCTCGGTGGCACCACTCGCGCCAGCGGAGCCTGAAGCCGATGATGAGGTGCTGTGGCCCGATGCGGACGTCGTCGAGCCGGTGCTGGTCGAATTAGCATTTTCGGGGCCGGTCTTGGGCATGCCACCGTAACCGGTAATTTCTTCGTCGGGTGTCGTCATTTGATTCACCTTTTAATATGGCTTGGCCGGAAGACCACGGTCCGTTGAACACAGCGAACTGCGATTACCGCGAACTGTGTAGTTTCGGTGCGCACATATAAGGTGACCGGGGGGTCTTTTTCGAGTTCCACACTTTTTGAAGGCGCGAAATGCTTCGGAATCAGAACTTTAGGGTTATCGATACGGGCCATGTGAGCCCCGTATTTGCTGGCGATGTGCCTAGCGATTCGCGCCAAACCGCGTAATCACTGGCTTTAAGCGGAGCGGCAACTAAACAAGCGAAACGTGAATGTGCGCGGCAGAACTAACGAACTATCGCAACAACTTCTCGATCGGCTTTTTAACGAAGCGAACCGTAGCCGACGAGCTGCACAAGCGACTGTCACCGATAAATAACCGGCGCATAAAAAACGGGCCAGAGGCCCGTTTTTGTTTTCTCGATCCTGTTGTTACAGCGGACCGATGGTGGAGCAGGTCTTCTTCGCAGCGGCGTGCTTTTGCAGCGGCGCTAGCTGCGGACGGTGCTTACCGCTGGTCACGTCCAGGGCCATGATGTTCTCACCCCAACGCGGACCGGCAGCCCAGTAGGTGCTCGGGATGCAGTTATCAGCGAGGTAAGCCAGCAGGTTGTCGGTCGCCACCACTGCGGACGGAGAGAAGTCAGGGATGCCGTGCTCACCGATGTAGCCACGCAGCTTGTTCTTCTTCAACCACTCGACCCACGGCTTGACCCGCTCGACACCCAACATCGGGGCGAAGGTTTCGGCACGCTTGGTGTAAGTGCCCGAGTAATCGAAGTCCAGGTACTGGTGCGCTTCGTAGACTAGGTTGTTCTTCGGATCACGCATCCACGGATCGTTGATCAGCGAAGTGTTGTACTTCTGCCAATGGAACGCGCTGGAGTAACGGTCGCCGGCGATCATGATCCAGGTACTCGGGTCGATCTTGCGGATCGCTTGACCAGCGGCCTGAGCGGTCTGCGGCCATAGGCCATTGCCGGTGTTGTACGGCTCGTTCATCAGGCCGTAGCCATACAGGGCCGGGTGCTTGGCCAGCGCGACCGCGATCTTGCGCCAGGTTTCAGCGAACTGCGCGCGGGGTACTTCCGGCGAGTTGATGACCTTGCCGTAGTAGCGGTAGTAGTTGTGCATATCAAGGATGACCTTGATGCCGTACTTCTGCGCGTAGTCGAGCGACTGCTTGATGCGACCGAGCTCAGCAGCGTCCAGCTCGGTGCCGAGCTTGGGCTGGATACGCTCCCAGAGGAAGCCCAGGCGAATGAGCTTGAAGCCAAGCCCTGCGTGACGCTTGTAGTAAGACTCGTCAGCGTAGGTGTAGCCCTTGTTGTAGATACCCGGAACATTGGCTGGGTCGAATACGCCGGAGCCGAAGTTCACACCTACCAGATCGATGCCGCTGCCGTCGCTGACGACAGGTGCGGTCACGACGGGAGCCGGTGCGGGTGTCGGAGCCGGGGTCGGTGCAGGCGTCGGCGTGGTAGCGACCGGCGCGCTGGTCGCGGTGCCCGAGACGACACTGATGGTCTTCGGGTAACCGACGCTGGCAGCCGACAGGGTAGCGCCGCTCAGCATGACCGACAGGTGAGCGCCGACATCATATACAGCTGCAACCTTACGGACCTGGCCATCAGCCAGTTTGACCGAGGCGCCAACCACAAAGGCAGACTTGTTGGAGGTGGTGTCCGGAATCGAGAAACCTGCCGACTTGCGGTAGATACCGTTTTCCCAGTCGGTGTTGGTGAAGCTGTTCATCGACGCGGTGTAGGTGTTGCTGGGCGTCGATGTGCTCGGCGCGGTCACGGCTGGTGCGGTAACAACGGGTGCAGTGGCAACCGGAGCAGTGCTCGCGACAACTGTACTGATGGTGCGCGGAGCACCAACTACAGCACCGTCGAGAAGCGCGCCATCGACATAGACGCTCAGGTTGGCGCCAACCTTATAGACGCGGGTGATTTTGCGCACCTGGCCATCGGCGAACTTGATTTGCACGCCCGGCTTGAAGGCCGCTACGGCGGCGGAAGTAGCCGGAACAGAAACGGCTGCTACGCGACGCCATACACCGTTAAGGAAATCAGTGCTGTTGAACTTGTTGATGCCGGAAGTAAAGGCGGCAGCTGACGCTGTAGTGGCCGTTTCGGCCGCGGTGACCTGGCCGGTAACGGCCACACCGCTGAAGATTGTTGCAAGGGCAATGGAACGAACGAGTGCCCGCGGGGCACCAGCAAATACTTTGATAGACATTGAGTCTCTCCGGAACTTAATACTTCAAAAGGCCGGAGCCTTTAAAAAAGTAGCGGGAGGTTTGTTTAAGTCGTTCAGGCGCTTACTGGGCAGAGTGCTGACTATGCGCAACCGGACGAACCGCTTGGCAAAGGACGCCGGATTACCATGGTGGGGAACCCGGCAATCCGTTGCGTGGCGCCTTTATAATAGGTTTAAAAAAGAACTCAAAATTTTTTTGACGGCTTTCGATCGCCAACTCTACGTCACAAAATTGACCAGCCATTAATAGGCTATTAATACCTGGCACTTTGATATTGCATCTAATAGCAAGCGAGCCCCTTTAAACCGTTTAGTTAATTCCCTACCGGCGTCAGATTTTTGAATTTTCGCGGTGAGGGAGCACAGATCCATCTATGGAATAGCCCGACGAACGGTCAAAGCATGACGCTCGATTTTCCGGTCGGCTGAAGGAAGCGGAAGCGATCTTTCCGCCTCGGCAGCTAGTGAAAATTGATAAGGAGCGGACGATGACGACTCAAAAATTCAAGATCGGCGACCACGTACGGTGGAATTCCGAGGCCGGCCACGTAACGGGGCATATCACCAAGGTGCATACCCAAGACACGGAGTTCATGGGGCACAAACGGCACGCCAGCCCGGAAGAGCCGCAGTACGAGATCAAGAGCGACAAGACCGACCATGTCGCGATGCACAAGGAGAGCGCACTGGGGCGGGTGAAGTGAGCGCAACGCTCCCTGATCGAATCTGGACGGTAGGCCACTCGACCCGCAGCGTCGAAACGTTCATAGCCCTGCTGCAGCAGTACGGCATCGAGGCGATCGCAGACGTGCGGCGCTTTCCCGGTTCGAGACGGCTACCGCAGTTCACCTCGGCTGCGCTCGAGACGGCGCTAGCGGATCAGGCAATCGACTATCAATGGCTCGAGGGCCTGGGCGGCCGTCGCCGGGCCAGCCACGCCTCGGCGGACAGCACCTGGCGCAACGCGTCGTTTCGCGGTTACGCCGAGCATCTCGACAGTACCGAGTTCGCCGCCGCGCTGGACCGGCTCTTGGCGCTGGCCACGGCTCGCCGCACCGCAATGATGTGCGCGGAGGTCCTCTGGTGGCGCTGCCACCGCTCGATGATCTCTGACGTGCTGAAGCTCAAGGGGATCGAGGTGCTGCATATCCAGGACGAGCGGCACCTGTCCCCGCATCCCTATACCTCACCCGCACGGCTTGACCATGGCGAACTGAGCTATACCGATAGAGGGGTTCCGCTAAAGCGTGGCGGGACAACCGCGCGAACAGAATGAAGCGTCATTCATTCCTAGGCTGGGTTGCATTCAACGGAGGGGAACGGGGCGGAAGGAATAAAGAAGGGTGCGGCCTGCCGATATGTTGCAGTTCGATGAACTTTGCAGATCGGGCAGCTTCCTATGCAGCGGATTTAGCATCCATCCGGTGCGGTGACGACAGCAGTGCAATGATTGACGATTCGCTTGCAGGGAACAGCACACGCATTGCGTGCCGGCTCAGTTGGAGGAGCGCTCATGTTCAGCATCGACTTAAACACTAGGCTCTCGAGCGCCCTGCAGCGCCTCACGAGCGGATCGTCCGGCCGCGTGTTCAAGGGCATGGCGACCCTCGCAATCGGCAACGGCCTGGCAAAGATCGTTGCGCTGCTCTCGATTCAGGTTCTCACGCGGATATACAGCCCCGAGCACTTCGGCGTCCTGTCGGTCTTCACCGCCCTGCTTCTGATCCTGACCCCCTTGGTCACATTGCGCTATGAGCTGGCCGTCCCGCTGCCGAGCAAGGACGGCGCTGCGGTCACCCTCATGGCGGTTTCGATGGGCCTGTTGCTGGCAATGACGGTTCTCATCGGGACCGTGCTCTGGCTGGCCGGCCCTTCCCTGCTGGCACTGGCCTCGATGGAGGTGCTCACACCCTACCGAGGCTTGCTGGTAGCCGCCCTCTTCCTGGCCGGCTTGTATGAAGTGTTGCTGATATGGGCTGTTCGCAGGCGCGCCTACCCACGCATTGCACGCACGCAACTGCAGCAGAGTGTGGTGGGCGCGATCGCCAAGATCGCGTTGGGATTGGCGGGCCTGATGCCGATTGGCTTGCTAATTGGGCAGGTTGCCGGTGCCTGCGCGGGATTGACTACGCTGGTCCGTACGTTCAGCGCGGACATGCGGCGCAACTGGCGCCATGTCACGCCACGACGCGCATACACCATGCTTCGGCACTATCGCAGCTTTCCGTTCTACCGCTTGCCTTCGCAGCTATTGCAGACCTTCTCCAGCCAGTCTCCGCTGCTTTTGACCGCAGCGCTGTACGACGCCAGCACCACCGGCCAGCTCGGCCTAGCCCTGATGACATTGGCGCTACCGATGCAACTCCTTGGCTATACCACCAGCAAGGCGTACTACGCGGAAATCGCGTCGCTGGGCCGCAAGCGGCCGACAGACATACGCAACGTGACTCGGTCAGTCGTCAAGCGGCTGTTCGCCTTGTCCATCGCACCGACCCTGGTGCTACTGGTATTCGGAGAGCGGCTGTTTACCCTGGCATTTGGCGCCCAATGGGAATTGGCTGGAGAGCTGGCGGCGATCCTGGCGATCTACCTGCTGTTCCAGTTCATCCACGCACCTGCGTCGCACCTGCTGTCACTGTTCGAGCGCCAACGCCTGTTGCTCATGCTGAACGTGCAGCGATCGATTTTGACGGTCGCCTGCTTCTCGGTTGCCCATCTGATCGACCTGCCGATCACATCGGTGGTGCTGATCTATTCGGTACTGCTCTCGATGCATTACCTGTTCAGCTTGGTGATGGCGTTACGTGTGATACCGCGCGAGGCGCACTGACCGCGCGAGGACCATCGCCCTCGCCTGATCGATGCGCGCGGCCGCTCAGGGCTCGCGCTTGAGTTCGTTCCAACCCGATACGCGGCGATTACCGGACAGCGCATTGCGCAACAGATAGAAGAAGAACACCGGGATCCCCACCGCGTAGCGCTTGAACAGCCGGCGGGGCTCAATGAGCATCCGGAACGCCCATTCCAGCCCGAACTTGCGAAAGAACAGCGGTGCCCGCGGGAAGCGCTGGGCTGCGAAATCGAGGATGGCGCCACCGCAGATCAGCAATGCACGCCCTTCCATGGCCTGCTGCAAATAGAGCGCAACCTGTTCCTGCTTCGGCATTCCCATCGCCATCACGATGATCGGAAAGCGACCCGGCACATGGTGCGCCTGGTAGAACTTCAGATAATCCTCGGCATGCCGGAACCCGTCGATGGCATGAAATTGCCTTCCGCCGAACAGCGCTTCCGCCCCCTCGCTGAGCCAAGGCTCGCGAGTCCCCATGGCAAACAGTTCGTACTGATCCGTTGACCGACCTACCAGCTCGTTGATGAGATCGGGGATGAAGTCCGATCCGTTGAGATTGGCTTTCGGGTCGACACCGTTGAACTGGCACGCCAACTTGACCCCGATCCCGTCTCGCAGCAGATAGTTGACCTGCATGAAACTCTTGAGCACCGCTGGATTGCGCTGAGCGATGTTGTAGCCATGCTGGTTGAGAAAACCAAGGATGGTCGGGGATTCACGTCCTTTAAGCTCGGCCATGAACGCGGCGATCTCCACCTCGTCCAGTAGTTTCAGCTTCCCTATGAGAGGGTCCATTCCTCTGGCAAGCGGTTTTTTCATAAGGATTTCTCTGTCTGCATTTCAAAAGGGTGTCGTCGGCCGCCAAACGGGCTGACCGACGCTGGACCGTTACGGGGAAATTGCCAAAGCACCGCGGAACAATGCATGCCGCTTCAGGACAAACGAAGCAGTGCGGAAATGGCACCCCTTCCCCAACGGGTTAAAAAAGGATGTGAAATGACAAGGTCACCTGGCAATTCCAAGAACCGGACAATAACGACCCTCCTCGGACTCTTGCTTACCGTCGGAGGTGCCGCAAGCGAGGCAAAAAATATTGATCTGATCGGCCTGAATGTAGGCGGAGCCGCATTCTCCAGCGGCCACCTGCCAGGAAAATACAATACAAACTATTTCTTCCCCTCGGCTAACTACCTTCAAAAGTGGAAAGACCAAGGTATTGAAACCGTTCGTTTCCCGATTCTCTGGGAGCGACTGCAAAGCGAACTGAATGGCGATCTGGAAGAACCTTACGCCAAACTGATCGATACCTTTCTCGATCAAGCCGCCCAGCACGACATGCAAGTCATCCTGGACATTCATAACTATGGCCGGTATCGCAAGAAGATCATTGGCACACCCGAAGTACCGATCTCGGCTTACAGTGACTTTCTCGGACGGGTCGCGCACCGCTGGAAGGATCACGATGGTCTTTACGCCTACGACATCATGAACGAGCCCCATGGTGCGGATAAGTATTGGCCAACCGCCGCACAAGCGGGCATCGACGCCATTCGCCAACACGACACGCATCGCCCTTTGCTGATCGAAGGCAACTTTTGGTCCAGTGCCTATAAATGGTCCAAGTTCAACGACCCGTTGCTGCAATTGAAAGACCCCTCCGACAATTTGATCTTCTCCGCGCATCTTTATCTGGATAAGCACGGCAACGGCCAATATAAGGAACCGCTCGAGGACGACTTCGACACAATGCTGGGCGTCAAACGCGTTACGCCTTTCATCGAATGGCTAAAGAAGAACGGCAAACGAGGCCATATCGGTGAGTTCGGCATTCCTGCGGATGAGCCGCGCCTGCTCGAAGCGATGGATAACCTGCTTGCGCACCTGCAGAAGAACTGTATCCCCTTGACCTATTGGGCCGCGGGATCGGCATGGGGTAAATACAAGCTTTCTATCGAACCCGCTAAAGATGGCACTCAGCGCCCACAATGGGACGTTCTTCGCAAGTATGTCGGCAAGGGCAACTGCAGCAGAATCGGCCCTGATGCAGGCTGAATTTCACCGGGAATCGACCTTCATCGGCCGATTCCCGCCTGCTCAAATCTTGGTCACCGAGGACAACGGAAACCACTTGGCAATCATCGCCTTTACCTTGCTCGCCAGCCGCCGCTTCAAGCTATAGCCCTTGCGTACCGCACTGGACTTTAGGTTGTGCAACTGGCCAGGCACGTACATCTCGTTCGTTTCCAAGCAATAAACCGGCTTGCCGCTGAGCTTCATAATCTCGACGGCCTGCTTCTCCTCGCTCTCGACGAACAAACGGGTCTCAGGATGCTTGGCGTACACCTCGGCCTTGAACCGGCCGTGAATGCCAAGCCGACGCCGCTCCTCTGCCGATGGCAGATCCAGCATATGCAAAGTCCCGTATTCCACGCCATTGCGCGCGAGCCATTCCTCGGTCTCGGCGCGATAGAGCTCCAGCCGACTCGTCACGAGATGCGCTACCTTCACAGAGGGAATGAACAGCGGCCGGGTGCATGCAAGGAATTCGCGGTATTTCGGGCCGTCATCATTCTGCTCTTCGACGGGATCGACACAGAGCACACCATCAATGTCGAGGCAGGCGTGTTTCAGAAACTCGTGATGCATGATGTTCCACTCGAACACACGCGGTTGCTCAACCAGCTCTAGGTGAACATCGACGAGATGCTGGTTGCGGCGCTCGGCGAATACAGCCATCGTCACTACGTCTTTTTCGAAAATGGCCTTCACTTGGGCCAACGCAGCATTCATCGACTTCGCCGAGGAAATACTGTCGTCGACGAGCAGAATCTTCCGCGCATCCTGCGGTTTGGCCAGAGTGGCGTGCTTATAGCTACGCGTCGTACCCCGTTTCAGATCATCGTTGCGCAGGAACGAATAAAGATCGGTCAGCGGAAGGTTCTGCTTCAACGCAATGATGCTGGCGACCAGCATGCCACTTCGGGGAATGCCAACCACCAGGTCGATGTCCGCCGGTATCCGGCCGGCATAGACATTGGTCAGCTGAGACAGATGACTAAGGCTTCGGTAATTCATTGAACACGCTCCTGCGCCCTGTTCTTGTTTGGATCCCACCAGGCAGAAAACCGACTTGCCCATCAGCGCCCCAAGGAGGCGCGCAACATCTTGGTATGGGTATGCACGTAGTGCAGCACATACAGCGCGAATGCATTCAGCGCCGAGTAATTGAGGAAACGCTTGCGGATATCCATGTCCTCGCGGATCGCCTCGAACCGGCGTTTGTGTGAAACGCCAGTCGTATCGAATATGCACAGCGGAAACGACAACTGCATGACATCCCGCTGCAGGTCTAGCCCCTGCAGGAATTCCAGCAACAAGCAATAGTCGGCGGACAACTTGTAATCGAGGCGGAAGGAATAATCACGCAACCGCTCGTTTTCGAAATACATGGTCTGATGGCTGGCGGGTAGGCCCAGCGGAGCACGCTCGATTGGTCGCGCCGTAACCGGCTCAAGCGAGCCGTCTGCATGTTTACGGTTGAAATCCCCATAAATGAACTTCGGCGCAACGGGTGCGCGTTCGAGTTCCGCATTGATTCGTTCCAATACGTCTGGGCCGCCAAGGCAGTCGCCACTATTGAGGAACAAGGTATATCCCGGCGTTTCTACAGCACGGAGCCGACCCTTGTTCATGGCATCGTAAATACCCTTATCGGGTTCGATGGTGATCTCGGCGTGGGGATCGTTCAAAGAACGGAGCCATTCACTACTGCCGTCTTTCGAAGCGCCATCGATAACGATCCAGCGAAAGTTGCGATAAGTCTGGTTGACCAGGCTCTTGTAAGTGTCCTTGAGGCCCTCCAGGTTATTCCAGTTTATAGTTACGATACTGAAACTGACCATAATCCACCTGCCCCGGGTTTAACGTGAAAGAAGAATCCGCGCGTTGCATCTTGGCGTAATAAACGAAGAACGCCGCTGCCATGCCGTAAAGATCGCCTGCGAAGGTCAGGCCATTGGACAGCATGAAATTCATCATGCCGAACACGAAGGCGATCTGGACCGAGGACAATAACGCCCCCTTGTTCGGCACCTGTCGCATAAGCCAGAGATAGCCGAAGTAATAGATGAGCAGCACGGCCAATGCCATGAACCCATAGCGGTAATAGACGCCGAAGATGCCGACATCCGAGAGATAGAAGTGCGAGTTGTAGACGGCCGAGAAGCCACCTTGCCACTGCAGCGATAACGCACCCATGCCGATGAAGTTATTTTCCCGGATCGCATCGATGATGGTTGCAACCGTTAGGTCACGGACACCCGGGCCGGAGGTGGCTTCGAACAGCAAGGCGTGAAAACGCTCGTACTGGGCGATATAGAACTCAGGTACCAGGAAGTAAGAAATACCCAGCATCACGATGCCAAGGATGCTCATCTTCATCAGCGAATCGATGCGCTTGCGGAAGATCCACAGGCCGGCGATCCCCCAAACCAGCATGGTCTGGCGGGTCTGCATCACCAGCCAGAGGTAGGCGACCAGATATAGCAGGATCAACACCTTCGTCGTGGTCACGCGCTCACGCAGGTTGTACATAAGCATGAACGCGGAGATGGTGACGAACGCCGAGCCGATGCGATAGCGGTCAGGACGTAGCAGATCTTCGTACTGGGTCCAGTCGTCGACAGTGAACGAGGCCACCGTGTTCTGCGGGATGATGCCCAGGTAATAACAAAAGCCGAACGTGGCACAGATTAGCGCCACGTAAAGGAAATACTTGCCCAGCTCTTCCTCGGTCGGCTTCGCCATGATCAACAGAAACAGCACAGGGAAGAACACCAAATACTCGAAGAATCGCCGTTCCTCGAGCAAGCCATAGACCAGTGGCTGGCCAAAATTGAGGTATGCCAAGCTGGCGGACAGCAACGGCAGGCAGACGCCCATCCAGATGATCCACAAGCTGGTCCTGGACTGGTAGACCCATTTCCACACGACGAAGAGGCAGGTAGTCGCCCCGATCACCACCAACAGGAAGAGTTCACGCAGGTAGGGAACACCGGCCCGCTTGTCGTCCGTCAAAAAGAAACAGGCGGAATTCAGCAAGAGCAGGATGAACAGCAAATTCTTGTACGCCAGCACTTTCCTTAACAAGCGGCTTCCCCAATTTCCAAGTTGACGTAGCGAACAGCGAACCGACCGCGAGGCGTGCCGCCCGGGCGCAATCCTGGCGCCAGGGTCCGCGTGCCATGGATGGACAACAACGAGTCGTAAAAGGTCCATGCGCCATGCACGCAATGGCTGGCTTTGGCTCCCAAGACCCGGTCAGCGCCACTTCCAGCCGAGTGATCTGGCGTCAGAGCGCCAGGCCCGGCGGAACCGGGCGACCGACACACTGAACGCGTACCGTCGCCGATTCGAGACTCAGTGACGAGCCTTGTCCTGGTTCTCGACGAACCAGCGATACGCGTCGCGCAGCCCATCCTCCAGGCTGATGGTCGATTGCCAACCCAGCGCTTTGAGGCGCGACACATCCATGAGCTTGCGGGGTGTACCGTCGGGTTTGCTGCTGTCGAAGATCAGCTTGCCCTGATACTCGGTCACGCGCGAGATGGTTTCGGCCAGCTCCCGGATGCTGCAATCGACGCCGGTGCCAACGTTGATGTGCGAGAGCATCGGCTGGGTGTGGGCCTGATAGGTCTCGTCATCCAGCTCCATCACGTGCACGCAGGCGGCTGCCATGTCATCCACATGCAGGAACTCGCGCTGCGGCTTGCCACTGCCCCAGATCACCACTTCGTCGTCGCCACGCTGGGTGGCTTCATGGAAGCGCTTGAGCAGTGCCGGTACGACATGGCTGTTTTCCGGGTGGAAGTTGTCGTTCGGCCCGTACAGGTTGGTCGGCATCACGCTGCGGTAGTCACGGCCGTACTGGCGGTTGTAGCTCTCGCACAACTTGATGCCGGCGATCTTGGCAACCGCGTAGGGCTCGTTGGTCGGCTCGAGCACGCCCGTGACCAGGGCCTCTTCTTTCATCGGCTGCTCGGCGAACTTCGGGTAGATACACGAGGAGCCGAGGAACAACAACTTCTGCACATTGTTGCAATGCGCGGCGTGGATGATGTTCGCCTCGACCATGAGGTTCTGATAGATGAACTCGGCCGGATAAGTGTTGTTCGCGTAGATGCCGCCGACCTTGGCCGAGGCCATGTAGACCTGATCGATCGGCGTCTCGGCGAAGAAGGCGTTCACGGCCGCCTGGTCGACCAGATCGAGCTCTTCCCGGCCGCGCGTGATGATATTGGTGTAGCCCAGGGCCTGGAGGCGTCGGACGATGGCCGAGCCCACCATGCCGCGATGCCCCGCGACGAAAATGCGTGCGTCACGATTCATGTCAATTCTCCAATGTCACTGGAATTTCGAAGCCGTGCTCTTTGAGCAAGGCGTGCCGCCGGGCCACCTTCAGGTCCTCGCGGACCATCTCGGCGCACATTTCCTGCACGCTGATTTCCGGTGTCCAGCCAAGCTTTTCTTTCGCACGGGTCGGGTCGCCGAGCAGCGTCTCGACCTCAGCGGGGCGGAAGTAGCGTGGATCGACGCTGACGACCACATCACCCGGACGGAGTGCCGGCGCCATGTCGCCCGCGACACTGTCGACGATGGCACGCTCATCCACGCCGCTACCTTCGAAGCGCAGCTGGATACCCAGCTCGGCCGCCGACCACTTGATGAATTCACGTACCGAGTACTGCACGCCCGTGGCAATCACGAAGTCCTCGGCCTGCTCCTGTTGCAGCATCATCCATTGCATGCGCACGTAATCCTTGGCGTGGCCCCAGTCACGCAGCGCGTCCAGGTTGCCCATGTACAGGCGCTTCTCCAGACCCTGGGCGATGTTCGCCAGGCCACGGGTGATCTTGCGGGTCACGAAGGTCTCGCCTCGGCGCGGCGATTCGTGGTTGAACAGGATCCCGTTGCAGGCGTACATGCCATAGGCCTCACGGTAGTTCACCGTGATCCAGTATGCGTACAGCTTGGCCACGGCATATGGCGAGCGCGGGTAGAACGGCGTGGTTTCCTTCTGCGGAATCTCCTGCACCAGGCCATACAGCTCTGAGGTGGAGGCCTGGTAGAAGCGCGTCTTCTTTTCCAGCCCCAACAGGCGGATGGCCTCGAGGATGCGCAGCGTGCCCATGCCGTCGACGTCGGCGGTGTACTCGGGCGACTCGAAGCTCACCGCAACGTGCGATTGCGCGCCCAGGTTATAAACCTCATCGGGTTGGACTTCCTGGATGATGCGCGTCAGATTCGACGAATCCGTCAAGTCGCCGTAGTGCAGTACGAAGTCCTGGCTCTGCTCGTGGCGATCCTGATAGATGTGGTCGACCCGCTGGGTATTGAACAGCGAAGCGCGGCGCTTGATGCCGTGCACCTCGTAGCCCTTTTCCAGCAGCAACTCGGCGAGGTAGGAACCGTCCTGCCCCGTGATGCCCGTGATCAACGCTTTCTTTCGTTCCATGTTGCTACCTATGTTAGTCGTCGAGAGAGGAAATCAAATTCAGCGGTCAGCTCGACCGAACGCTGCGAATTGCCATCTGGAGGCGCTCGATGAAGCCGACGCAAATCACCGGCAGTGAGGGAAATTTGTAGAAGAAGCGGTAGGTGTCGTACTGCGTCCGCGGCGCGCTCAGCGTGGCGGGATCGACCTCGGCCGTGTCGATCAGCGAGATGCCCTCGCCCGCTACGTCATGCAGCACGCTCAGCTCCATGGGCTTCATCGAGAGGCTGAAGCTGCACAGTCCCGGCTTGGTCGTACGCGTCAATTGCAGGCCGCTGCGGCAAGGCTTGCAGCCGAACAGATTGACGGTGAAGTCATGGTTGGCGAGCTTCGGGTTCAGGCGCTTCAGCGTGCCGGGCGACAGCTCGCAAAAGGCGTCATAGACGGCCAGCGATGCTTCGAAGCGAGGAAACTGGTAGTCGATACGCTGCTGCTGAATCGGTACCTGGAAGCGCGACGAGGCGATATAAAAATGTTCGCCCGGGTCACCGAAGTTGGTCGTCAGCGAACGGTACGGGTAAACGAAATACAGGTCGCGGCTGATGATGTAGGCGTTATACAGCTTCAGCCAAGACGACTCCGGCCAGCTGCGAATGTCGCCAGGGATACCGTCGATGCGAGTGATATCCGTGCCATTGCCTTCGAGCCACTGGCGGAACCCCTGCCAATGCGAACGCGACCAAGCCTGACCCCAGGACGCCGCGAGCTGCATGAAATGCACATCTGACTCGCCATCGTCGATCGGGGTGAATGGCAGATTGGCGGTCTGGTTGAACTGCTGGCTGTACAGGCTGATACCGGCCACGCGTGGCTCATCAGCATAGAAGGTCAGCGCCCTGGACGTGTACTCGTAAAAGTGCGGCGACACGAAAAGGTCGTCCTCGAGCACCAGTACGTCGCCGTACTCCTCGGTGAGATCGCCGCAGGCCAGGACGTGATTACGAAGCCCCATCCGCTTCTCGCGATGGATGACGCGTTTTTCACCATGTGGCCAGTCGTAAGCCTCGGCGACACGCAAGGGTTCGAGCGTGCCCGAGTTATCCAGGCTGATCACCAGCCGGATGTCCCCGGCGGGGTAATGCGCCTTGCTCAGCGATGCCAGCAGCCGAGAAAGGCTCTTGGGCCGGTTGTAGCCGATGACGACGATAGTGGGCAGGTTTGCTGTCATTGAGAAATCCATACCGCGTGAACTAAACGGGTTGCGAATCGGCAGTGGCCGATTCTCCAAGGCGCCTGTACCAGCGTCGCGCTGCAATCGTGACAATCGCCACCAGAGACGAGTAAATCACGATGCTCGCCGCGGCGAAGGCCTGAACGGTAGCCAGCGCCTGGCCGACCACCACTGCACCACCAAACAGCGCTACCAGGCGCAGACTGGTACTGAACACTTCGAACAGCAGGAAACGACCCTGCAACGAGAGTGCCGGCACCGCGACCACACAGGGCCGGGAAATGAACACGACATACTCCGCCAGAGCCATCCAGCGGGCGAACTCGCCAGCCACATGCCACTGCTCGCCGAAGACGAACGAGAACAGCCAAGGGCCGAAGATCACCACGATCGAGAACGGCACCAGGCCGACCAACCCCAGCGCTGCCGTCGCCTTGACCAGCATCGCCGCGACCGGCTCGCGGTCGTGTATCGCACGAGTGATGCGCGGGTAGTACACGTCAGCCACCGACTTGCCGATCATGTTCGTGGGCATGGTCAACGCTTGCCGGCAGAGGGCGAAGAAGCCGGCCACGGCGGGGCCGAAGAACGCAGCGAGCACCAGCGTCGGCAGGTGTTGCGATGTCGCGTTGATCAGCATTACTGGCGCGCGATAGAGCGGAAAATCACCATGCCGCCGCGCAAGTTCGCGCAACGAAGCACGGTTGTCGCTTTCCGCCGCTGCGTGATTGTCGCTATGCGGCTTGGCACGCAGCAGCGTCAGGCCGAGCATGGCGGCATGCAGGGCTTGTTGCAGCGCCGTGGTGCAGACCAGCACCAGAGCAGACGACTGAACCAGCCCTGCGACGGTCCGCAGGGTGTTGAACAGCAACGAGTGGCCAACCGCCACGCTTGCGGTGATACGGAACCGCTGGGTGCGGAACAGCCATTGCTGGCAGATCTCCAGCGCCGCGGCGCTGAACATCACCAGCGGAATCAGCATCAGGTACGGCTGAATGATGCCGATCTCCAGCCGCGCCGCGATCTCATCGCCGAACAGGCCCAGCACCACTGCAACCAGCAGCGTGAGCAAGGTGGCGACCAGTAGCGACAGTCGGACCAGACCACGGGCATCGCCGTCGCGCTTGGGCAGCACGATGGCGATCGGATAGGTCAGCGCCGCGACCGGTATCAGCATCATGGTTACGCTGAGAAACGTGCCCAGTACGCCATAGGCCTCGGGACCGTAGATGCGCGTGATCACAGGCATGAAGGCCAGCGTGAGCGCCTGCGCCCCCGCAGTACCGCTGACTACCGTGACGATGTTGCGCAACAGCCGGCTGCGCAGGCTGCCCTGCAGCAAAGCCGAGAGCCGCTGTGAAATCGGCATGCTTTGCTGGCCGCTGGTCTGGTCGAGGCTGCTCACCGGGACGCGCGCTCCGTTCAGGCCTGCACCGGCTGACGGCCGACGCCGTAGTAGCTGAAGCCTTCACGCTTCACCTGGTCGCGGTCGTACTGGTTACGGCCATCGATGATCAACGGCGTATTGAGCAGACGCTTGAGCGCTCGGAAATCCGGGCGGCGGAACGGCTTCCACTCGGTCACGAGCACTAGCGCATCGGCGTCGATGGCCGCTTCGTACTGACCTTCGACGATCTGCAGCTTGCCCTCGGCAAACCAATTCTCCGGAAACTCGCGGCGCGCGGTCTCGCGGGCGACCGGATCGAAGGCCCGTACCTTGGCGCCCGCATTGATCAAGCTGTTGATCAGCACCACGCTCGGTGCTTCGCGCATGTCGTCGGTGCCCGGCTTGAAGGCCAGCCCCCAGACCGCGAAGGTGCGCCCTGCCAAGTCACCGGTGAAGTGGGTGGACAGCTTGTTGAACAGCGAATGCTTCTGCTGGTCGTTACGCGCTTCCACGGCCTGCAGAAGCTTGGGCTCGAAATCGTTCTGGTGCGCAATGTTGATCAGCGCCTTGACGTCTTTCGGGAAGCAAGAGCCGCCGTAGCCGCAGCCGGCGTAGATGAAGTGGTAGCCGATACGTTCGTCCGAACCGATGCCCAGGCGTACGTTCTCCACGTCCACGTCCAGGCGCTCGCAAAGGCTGGCGATCTCATTCATGAAGGAGATCTTGGTCGCCAGCATGGCGTTGGCCGCGTACTTGGTCATCTCGGCATCGCGCACGCCCATGAACATGGTCCGCGGGCGGTTGCGGATGAACGGTGCGTAGAGTGCGCTCATGACCTGGCGGGCATGGTCGTTATCGGCACCGATGACGATGCGATCCGGGTGCATGAAATCGTCGACCGCCGCGCCTTCCTTGAGGAACTCGGGGTTGGAGACGACCGAAAATTCGATGTCCAGCCCGCGCGCCGCAAGTCGCTCGGCGACTGCTTCGCGGACCAAATCGGCGGTACCGACCGGCACGGTGGACTTGTTCACCACGATGGCAGGCGCGGTCAGGGTGTCGCCGATCTGCCGGGCCACCTCGAGCACGTAGCGCAGGTCAGCCGAGCCATCCTCACCGGGGGGCGTACCCACTGCAATGAAGAAAACCTCGGACTGCTCAACCGCTTCGCCCAGCGAGGTGGTGAAGTGCAGGCGACCGGAGGAGTGGTTCTCGACCACGATGTCTTCGAGGCCCGGCTCGTAAATCGGCAGAATGCCCTGCTTCAGGTTTTCGATCTTGGTTTTGTCGACGTCGACGCAGTAGACCGTGTTGCCCATTTCGGCGATACAGGCCCCGGTCACCAGACCCACGTAGCCGGTTCCAACAACGGTAATGTTCATAGCAACTTTCCTCGAGTCAGACGTGATACGGGCGCGCCAGGGCTCGACCCGAAGGTGGCCGCTGGCAGAAATCGTTGATGAAGGCAGCAATCAAGCCGGGCCTCGGTGACCGCGTTGCGGTACCGGGCCTGGCGATTCTGGCGAGCCGGGTTAGACCGTCTGCTCGCTGTAGCCGTAGTGGTCGTAATAGCCACGGAACTGACCGTTCTTGCGGGCCTTTTCGACGTCCACGTGGTTTAGCACTACGCCCGTGATCGGAGCGCTGCTGTTCTGCAGCTGGCTGACGCCCTTCTGCACGTGCGGAATCAGCGTGCTGTCGGACTTGACCACGTAGATAACCGCGTCGGCCAGCTTGGACAGAACGGCGGCGTCGCTCACGGCCTGGCTCGGCGGCGAGTCGATGATGATGCGGTCGTAGCGCGCCTTCAGGGCCTCGATGAGTTTGGCAAAGCGCGGCGAGGACAAGAGCTCCAACGGGTTGGACGGCACGGCGCCCGCAGCGATCATGTCCACATTACCGACGGTCTGGATGCAATCTTCGAGCTTGGCGTTGCCACCAATGAGGTTGACCAGGCCGGGCGTGCCCTGCTTGAAGTCGAAGGACTTGTCCAGTGTGGCGCGGCGCAGGTCCGCATCGATCAGCAGCACGCGGTGCAACTGCCCCATCGCGAAGGCCAGGTTGGCCGACACCGAGCTCTTGCCTTCGCCCGGCGCGGTGGAGGTGATCACCAGCACTTGGCGCGGCTGGCCGGTTTCGCTCAGCAGCAGGTTGGTGCGAATGGTCCGCACGGCCTCGCAGAAGCGTTTGTCGCCGCTGCGTTCGAACAGATGGCTGACCTCCTTGCGCAGCTTGCGCGGTACCTGCGGGACGATGCCCATCACCGGCAGATTCAGCTTGCCTTCGACCTCTTCGGAGCTCTTGAAGGTATTGTCCAGAATCTCGCGGATGATCGCCTGGGCAATACCCAGAACAAGCGCCAGGAAGATCGCCACCGCCATGATGAGCGTGCCGTTAGGCGCCGAAGGCTCGGCCGGCGGGATGGCTTCGTCGACGATCCGCGCATTGGTAGTGCTCAGGTCGGACGTCGCAGTGGTTTCCTGCAAGCGGGTCATGAAGGTGTCGTACAGGGCACGGTCGCTCTCGACCTGGCGCTGCAGGTCACGCACCTTGAACTCCTTGCGGGAGATGTCCTGGATGCGGCCCTTGTTCTCGTTGAAGGACGCCTTCAGCGAATTCTCGTTGGCGACAGCGAGCTGATAGTTGCGCTCGATGCTCGCAACGACCTGCTCGACCTGCTGGCGCAAGCTGGCGGTGGCGGCATTTAGGTCGGAACGAGCCGATACCATTGCCGGGTGGCGATCGCCATAACGACGCGACAGATCCTCTACACGTGACCGGGCATGTGCCTGGTCTGCCTTGAACTGCTGGATCAGCGGGTGACCGAGCACAGCCGGCACGCTGGCCAGACGCTCCCAGCCCTGGCTGCGCATGGATTCGACCTGGCGATACTGGCTCTCGGCCTCGGCACGCTGGCGACGGGCGTCGATCATGCGGTCGCCGGTCAACGACAGCTCGTTGGCGCTGATGGTGCTCACACCTTCGAGATCAACCAGCCCCTCGGCATCCAGGTATTCCTGCAGGCGATCCTCGGAAGCCTGCAGGTTCTCACGCAGGGACACCAGGCGATCATTCATCCAGCTCGCCGCAGTCATCGACATGTCGACCTTGGCTTCGAGCTGAGCTTCGATGTAAGCCTGTGCCAGCTGATTGGTAGCCTGGGCGGCCGTCAGGCGATCCGCCATGGATACCGACAGGTAAACCAGCTGGCTCTTGCCTTCGACCCATACCGACGTGCGCTCCATGAACGTGCGCGTCGCGTAATCCATGATCTGGGCTTCGGTGTAGGGCTCCTTTTCCTCGCCGGTGATGCTGCGCACGATCGCGCCGATATCCACCAGCGGCTTGGACACCTGGCGCAGGTCGAACTCAGGGTGCTCGGTGAGGTTGAGGTCACGCACCACCCTGGCGGCAACGCCGCGGCTCTGCATCAGGCTCAGCTGCGTCTGCAGGTATTCGCTGAGTTCGGTGCGAGCGTCAGGCGTCGGCTGGAACGACAGCACCGGCGTCCCCTTGTGTTCGATCAACACCGTGGCGACGGATTTGTAGATCGGCGTCATGCGCGCGACCAGGACCGCGGCCAGGATGGCGACCGCGGCCACCAGCAGGACGATGCCCCACTTGCGTGACCAGATCGCATGCCAGATCTTTTTCAGATCGATGAAATCGCTGTCAGCGGCGGCCCCTGCTGGGCGCTGCCACGGTCGATCCGGGCGGATTGGGCTGTTCATCAGAAGAATCCTTCGTCGATGTTGATCGTGTCACCGGGGCGAACCGGGGTGTCCATGTCTGCTTTCTCTGCCGTACGCCCGCCTTCGGCGCTGCGCACGATGGTCATGCGGCGTGTCGATGCGCGCTCGGTGAGACCACCAGCCAGTGCGATCGCGCGATCCAGCGTGAGCCCGGGCTGATAGGGGTAACCGCCGGGGCTCTTGACCTCGCCGGAGATGTAGAACTCGCGATAGTTGACGACCGAGACCGAGACACGCGGATCGATCAGGTAGCCGTCCTTGAGCTTCTGTACCAGGATGTCTCGCACCTGGCCGGGGGTCTTGCCGTTGGCATTCACCTCACCGAGGAACGGGAAGGTGAAGGTGCCGGCGTCGGTCAGGCGAATTTCTTCGAACGACAGGTCCGGCTCGCCATGCACGCTGACGCGAATGATGTCCCCCGAGCCCAACTGGTACTGGGCGGCGTTGGCGCCAGCGGTGAACGCCAGCATCAACAGTAAGAACAGGCATTTGAACGGGTTGCGATGACACATGTTTGGCTTCTCCATGATCCTGGTGGACGTCCTGCCTGGTTCAGAGACTCAGGTCGAAACTCAGCAGATAAACGTTGCGGTCGTAGGTTTCGCTGGCGAAGCTCGAGTCGTTCTCGGTCCGCATGTACGCGAGGGTCACGTCGATCCAGCGATCCGGCGACCAGATCAGGCCGGCGCGGTAGCGACTGCGGTCGTCGTCCCGGCCGATCCCCTTGTACTCACGATCTTGGAAGCGGTACTCCAGCTCGGTGGCGATACGCGAGGTCCATTCGTGGTTCCAAATCGCTTCGGTAGTCCAGTCATTGATGGTGCTGGCGCCGTCATCACCTTCGTCGAAGGCGCGGCGGGTGTTCAGCCTGAACGTGGAGTAGGTACGCGGGTTGTAGGTGACACCGACTTCCCACATCGGGCTGGTGAAGTCTTCGCGATCGTTACTGTCGAAGTTCTTGCGCTCGGCACCCAGCTTGATGCTGCCGGAGGTCTTGGAGGTCGCTTCCCAGGTCATACCGCCGAGCAGCGCGACGTTGGTGCTGTCGCGGCGGGCACTGGAGAGCTTGTAGTCATGGTCGGTGTGGCGAACTTCCACCAGTGAGCGCGTCGTGCCGCCCAGGCGATGGAACCAGATGGAGTTGAGCATCAGGCTGTCGCGGTCTTCGGTAGCGTTGATGTTGCCACTGTTGTGATAACGCCACTGGTCGTAGTGGGCGCCGAACTCAAGCTGGTTGCGCGCGGTACGGGCGCCGAAACGATAGGCCGCCTGGGCGATCTTGCGGCTGTACTTGTCGTTCTCGGTCTCGATCTCAGTGTCCGCCGTCTCCTCCACGCGGTGGTAGGAGAGCCCCCAGCTGAGTCGATGCCGCGAGGTGAACTCCAGAGCGCTGCGCAGCCGCAGGTGGTGGTCGGTGTTACTGGCATCCGAGTCGGAATGGAAGATGTCGCTGTTGAAGGAATACTCGAGTTCGTATTCGCTGTTCCGGTTACCGGTGCCCAGCAGGAAGGTCGGGTTGATCCCGGTCACCCAGGAGGACTGCTCGTTATCGGAGAGCCCGCGGAAATTGTCGTCATAGCTTTCGCGCACGATCAGCGTAGGAGTGAACTCGAAACCACCGATGCGAATGTCCTGGGGATCGTTTGCCGCCCAGCTGTTTCCAGCGGCAAGGCAAAGTAGCGATACACCTGGAAGCGTGATGTTCCTCATATGGAATCCCTTCTCGGAGATAGATTGTTGTTCATGCCTGCGACCCTGACCACGACGCCTGGCCGATGTGAGGTGGCATAGACACGCAACAGACCGCAAATATCCCCGACAGTTGCAGTTTCTTTGCTCGACGCGTGGCATTGGGATTAATCGCTCCGACTGATCCGCTCTGGCCCCATGGATTCAGGCACGCTACCGCCCCAGGATTCGGCCCCTGTGGCATGAATGCTTCCATCCCGGAACGATGACAGACCTCACCCGTACAGCGCCCAGGGGCGCAGGCAGGTGAAACGTTCGTATCGTTCTTATTAGAAAGGCAAAGCCGTGCCCCGCTTCTGGAGAGCGGGCTGCACGTTGGCGAGACTGACCTGCACCTGCTGTTCTCGATTGAGCATGTTCAACAGCAACATCACTCGCTCTTCCCCATCCATGGAGAGAAAAATCGCATCCAGGTCGGCACCACCGCCGATGCGGACCTGTACCGCATCACCTGGATTGAACACCGCCACGGATTCGCCCCCTGCGCAGCGTGCCTTCAGTTGCTCGATGATCCCGTGCTGCACCCGGCAGGGCTGGCCGCAAAAGGACACCACGCGATTGACGCCACGCGTCGAGCGCAGCGGCATCCAGTTGTCGCCCTCCTCCATGCGGATGAACACATAGCCGGGAAACAGTGCCTGCTCAAGCAGCCTCAACCGGCCCGCACGCATACGCTGCGCGGTGAAGGTCGGGGCGAAGCACTCGAACGCTTGGCGCTGCAGATGCTCCAGCGCACGCCCGTCCTGGCGCGGTTTGCATTGCAATAGGTACCAGGACCCATCGGGCGTTTCGGTATGTCTATCCACAGCTTTCGCGTAGCCTCCAAACCACCGGCGCTCGATGCGCAATCCGTCCCGTGGGCCGCCCTAGACAGGGTCAGGCGCCCTTTCTGGACCCGGATGCAATCGCGGAGTTCCGCAGCGAGTGGCGCCGGGCGCCCGATAACAGCCGCACACGACGAAACAGCCCGCGCCAGGCCTGGCCTGAAGCAGGTGTAACAAGGCGTTTCGTCTGTTGGAATCGGTGGAGGCCCACCCGCACCTACGCTGTCAGCGGCGCTCGATGCGGTCTGGATGGATGAGGATGCGGCCCTCTTTGTAGAGGCCGCCGATGGCCTTCTTGAAGTTGCCTTTGCTGACACCGAAGTGCCGTGCGATCTCGTCGGCAGGCGACTTGTCGCTAAAGGGCAGCGTGCCGCCACTTTCCTGCAGCCTCTGAAGAATCAGGGCCTGCAGCGCATCGCCCGCCTCACTGCCTACTGGCTGCAAGCTGAGACTGATTTTGCCGTCCGGCCGTATTTCGCGGATGAAACCGCGCTCGCTCATGCCGCTGCGCAGGAATTTGAAGGCTTCGTTCTTATGGATCAGCCCCCAGTGCCGGCCATTGATGATGGCCTTGTGGCCCAGCTCGGTCGCCTCGGCCACGAGCAGGTCGACGGGCTCGCCGACGCTGTAGCGAGGCGGGGTCTTATCGAGGTAACGATCCAGACGCGCGGTGGCCGTGATGCGCCGCGTGTGCTTGTCGAGGTAGACGTATACGACGCAGTAATCGCCTTCGCGCAGCGGGCGCTTTTCCTCCGAATGCGGCATCAGCAGGTCCTTCGACAGGCCCCAATCGAGAAACAACCCGACCCGGTTGATCTCCTTGACCTTGAGGCTTGCGAACTCGCCAACCTGAACCTTCGGCTTCTCGGTCGTGGCGATTATCCGGTCGTCGCTGTCGAGGTAGACGAACACGTTCAGCCAGTCGTCGACTTCGGTGGGCAGGTTCTTCGGCACGTAGCGATTGGGCAACAGGATTTCGCCATCCGGCCCACCGTCGAGGTAGAGGCCAAACCCGGTGTGCTTGACGATTTGCAGGCTGTTGAAGCGCCCGATGGCTGCCATAAGAAAGGTCCTTTGATCGAAGCCGGCGATTCTAGCAGGGCGCCCGTGATCGGCGCCGTTCCTCGATGGGCGCGGCGCCGTCCTTCATCGGGGCAGTGCGTAGGCGATCACTGCATCGCCCGCCTTGGTGCCGAGCGAGCCGTGCCCGCCTGCCACCACCACGACCATCTGCCGACCCGTGCGGCTGAGGTAGGTCATGGGGGTGGCCTGGCCGCCAGCGGGCAGCCTCCACTTGGCGAGCTCCTTGCCGGTGGTGACGTCATAGGCGCGCAGGTAGTAGTCCAGCGTGCCGCTGAGGAACGCCACGCCACCGGCTGTCAGCATCGGCCCGCCAAGGCTCGGCACGCCCATCTTGAAGGGTAGCGGGACAGGCGCGCGGTCTCGCACGGTGCCGTTCTTGCGCATCCAGTGCGTGCGCCCGGTGCGCAGGTCCGCACCCGCCACGTAACCCCACGGCGGCGCGATGCAGGGCAAGCCGATGGGCGAGACGAAGGGTTTCAGCTCCACCGCGAAGGGCGCGCCGAAGTTTTCGTTCAGGTGAGGCTCACTGTCCGAGACGTAGGTGGCCTCGTCGTTCTCACGAGGAATCAGCGTAGAGGTGAACGGCAGGTACGCTGGCGTGCTGAAGACCATCTGCCGCACCGGATCGACCGCTACGCCGCCCCAATTGAATACGCCGAAGTTGCCCGGATGAACCAACGTGCCCTGGGTGGAAGGTGGCGTATAGCGCCCTTCGTAGCGCAGGCCGTTGAACTGGATATGGCACATCATCTGGTCGATGACGGTCGCGCCCCACAGGTCCTTGTCCTCGAGCCTCGGCGGTTTGTAAGTGAGCGCGGACACCGGCTGCGTCGCAGCGGCCTCGTCACCTTTGGCCGCTCCCTGCGGAGCCGGCACCTCTTCGACGGGCAACACGGGCTCGCCGGTGCGCCGGTCGAGTACGTAGATGTCGCCCTGCTTGGTGGGCGCAACCAGCGCCGGCACCATACCGCTACCGGTGTCGATATCGACCAGGCTCGGTTGGGCCGGCACGTCCATGTCCCACAGATCGTGATGCACGGTCTGGAAGACCCAGCGCAGCGCTCCGGTCTCGATGTCCAGCGCCACGATCGACGAGGAGAATCGTTCGGTGTTCTCGCTGCGATTACCGCCCCACTGGTCCGGCAGCTGGTTGCCCAGCGGAACGTAGACCAGACCGAGCGCTTCGTCGGCACTGGAAATGCTCCAGTTGTTCGGCGTGCTTTCGCTGTACGTTTCATTTTCCGGGATCGGCTCGGTCCGCTCGGGGTTGCCAGGGTCCCAGTTCCAAAGGAGTTCGCCGGTCAGGGCGTCATAGGCGCGAATCACGCCGGACGGCTCGTTGACCGACACATTGTCATTGACCGCACCGCCGATGATCACCCGCCCGCGCGCCACGACCGGCGGCGAGGTG
This sequence comes from Pseudomonas sp. SA195, assembly GCF_054131565.1. Taxonomy (NCBI): domain Bacteria; kingdom Pseudomonadati; phylum Pseudomonadota; class Gammaproteobacteria; order Pseudomonadales; family Pseudomonadaceae; genus Pseudomonas; species Pseudomonas sp. SA195. The sequence goes on from NZ_CP096392.1 coordinate 3,234,028, forward strand.
GAATAGTAAAAGCCCTCTTTGACGTGCGGCATGTTCGCCCAAAGGTTGATGGCGCCGTTCTCGCCGAATCCTTCGCAGACCTGGCCGGTATCGGCGTCGAGTGCAATCAAGCGGGCATCCGCAGTGGGCATGTAGAGCCGCTGCCGGCAGACCTGCTCGGCGGGGGCGGCCTCGTCCAGGTGATAGGCCACGCCGCGGCAGGTCTGGTGCTGCCGGTTGGTCGATTGCGGCACCTGGGGATCAAAGCGCCAGCGCTCCTGCCCGGTTTCGGCATCGAGTGCGATTACCAGGTTGTGCGGCGTGCACAGGTACAGGCTGTCGTCGACTTTCAGCGGCGTGACTTCGTAGGTGGTCTCCTCCGGGTCACCGGGGCGGCGCTGGTCGCCAGTGTTGAATTGCCACACTTTCTCGAGCCGGCCGACATTGCCTGGATTCAACTGATCCAGCGGCGAATAGCGCGTGCCGTGCTGGGTTCGGCCATAGGCGTGCCAGTCTCCGTCGGGCACCTTATCTACGCGTGCCGGGGACTGTGCGAGGGGCGGCGGCAGCATCCCCTTGAAGTCATGACTATCGGTGGCAAGCGCCTGGATGCCAGCGGCGCCCCAGAGCGCCACCGCAATCATCAACGGAATGGCGCTGCCGCCCCAGGCGCGCGCGCCGAAGTGCAGCCAACCCAGACGCTGCGCAACCCAGGGCATCAACAACCAGAGACCGAATGGCACGATGATGCTGCCGCGTGGCGCGAGCTGCCACCAATCGAAGCCGACCTCGTACAACGCCCAGCCCAGCGCGCCCAGCATGACCAGCGCATAGACCCAAAGCGCTGCACGGCGCCTGGCCAGCAGCAACCCGCCCGTCAGCAGGAAGCCTACCGCCAACACGGCGAAATACCAGGTCCCGCCCAGGGCAATGACCTTCCACCCGCCGACGGCGAGCGCAAGACCGAGAATGATGCACAGCACAGCGCTGATGACGACCGCCACGACTCCTCCCTTGTTCTTGTTATGGGCATGCCGTGATGCTGCCGGCAAGCCGGATGAACGACCGCTCGCAGGCGATCACCCTCTGTTGACCGGCCGTCGCCCTGAATGCTCCCGGACGCCATGCAAAAGTTTCTGCTCAGCAGCAGCCGTCGCTGCGCCATGCCCTGAAGCGCATGGCATCCGAGCGACCGCAAGGGAACGCGCGGCGCTGACAATTTCGAGAAGACAATCGAACAATAATTGACCAAATCTGTATAATGGCCGGTTCGACCGACCACCAGGAACCCAACGAATGGCCACCAAGACCACTTCCGCCAAACGCAAACCCGAACCCGCCAGCGAAACCAGCGAGTCTCTCGCCGAGCAGATGGCGGCGTTTCTCAAGGCCGGCGGCGAGGTCCAGAAGATTCCTACCGGCGTTAGCGGCCAGACTCAAGGCCCGTCGCGCCAGATCACCATCAGCCGCAAGTAATTCTTCACCAGACGACACATCTCCAGACCGCACTGGCGAGCCCATCCCGGTAGGCTCGCCCGGTTTTCTCCGCTGCACAGTCATTCAATCCCGCCGAGCCGCCATGACCGAACCCACCCGCCTGTCCAAACGCCTGGCCGAACAGCTCGGCTGCTCACGCCGCGAGGCCGAGCTCTACATCGAAGGCGGCTGGGTCAGCGTGGACGGGGAAATCGTCGAGGCGCCGTTCTTCAAGGTGCTCGACCAGCGCATCGAATTGCTACCTGGCGCGAGCGCTGCCGAAGTGCCGCCGGTGACACTGCTTTGGCACAAACCAGCCGGCATGCCCTGCCCTAGCGACGCGGGCCCGATCTACCAACAGCTGGCCAAGGCGCCGCGCTGGAGCGCCGACGATGCGCGCCAGACCGTGCGCGACCGTCATTTCGCCCGGCAGACTCTTCTCCTGCCCTTGGCGAGCGAAGCCAGCGGGCTGCTGGTCTTTAGCCAGCAGCGCGAGGTGATTCGCGCGTTAACCGCCACGCGCACCCCGCATGAGCACGAATACATCGTCGAGGTCAGCGGCGACGCGAAACCCGGTGCGCTGGAACGCTTAGGCAAGGGCATCACCCACCGCGATGGCTTACTTCAGGCCAAGGCCAGCTGGCAAAGCGAAAACCGGCTGCGCCTGGTAGTGAAGGCTCACCAGCCGGGTGACCTGAAGCTGATGTGCGAAGCCATGGGGCTGCAGATGTGCGCCTGCAAGCGCATCCGCGTTGGCCGCCTGTCCATGGCGAAGCTGCCCATCGGCGAGTGGCGCTACCTGGGCGAGCACGAGCGTTTCTGACCGCTCGGTTCGACAATCGCGCCCGCCTCGTTCGCGCCACGTCCAATACCACCCTATGCTTGTCTTGCTGCCCGGCGGATGACACCACCGCGGCAGCCACCGCTGGTACATCGTCCACGCCTGAGGTATGTCCATGCACAGACTCGCTCTGCTGCTCGCGCTCGGCCTGCTGCCACTGCTTGGCATTGCGCAGCAACGCGTGGAAGTCTGGACCTATCACCTATCGCCGCCTTTCCTCCTCAAGGATGAACAAGGCTTGTCACACGCCTTCGTCGATCTGCTCAACAACGACCCGGCCAACGCAGGTCGCTTCCGCTTCGAGCTGATCGAACTGCCACGAAAACGCATCGATGCGCGCTTGGCGAAGGGCCGGCCGGGCTTGCTGCTCTGGGCGACGCCCGAGTTTTTCACTGAAGCGCAGACGGCCAGGGCGAGCTGGTCCGAGCCGCTACTGGTCGATCGGCAAGAGTTCGTCTCATTGCCGGACACCGCGTTCGAATACGAGGGCATCGAATCCTTGCAGGGCAAAACCGTCGGCGGTGTGCTTGGGCATCGCTACGCCGGGCTCGAGGATGCGGTCGCCAATGGGTCAGTCAGGCGTCAGGACGTACGCTCCGATTTGCAAAATATCGAAAAGCTGTTGAATGGGCGCATTCACACATTGCTGATCCCCCGCTCCTCGCTGCTCCATTACCGCAAACAGCACGACCTCGGCCGGCTGCACGTCTCGGCACGGCCGCTCTATGAGTTTTCTCGGCACCTGCTCATGACCGATTCACTGAGTAGCAGCGTCAAGGAATACCTCAGCTGGTTCGTCAACGCGCTACCGAGCAATCCGGAGTGGCAAATCCTGGTTTTCCACTACGGACTGGACCCTATGGCGGTCACCGAATGAATCCAGATGAACACAAGCGAAGCTGGCGAGTCAGAACACGCGCTGACCAACGATTAATAACCAGAGAGACCAAGGCAGCAATGAAGAATGCACTGGCGATCGGATTGTTCATGCTACTGGGCGGGTGCGCCTCCCAACCGCAGCCCTGTGACGAGCCGGGCGGCTCTTGTCGATCCGAGCGATTGCTCTACCAGAATGACCTGCTCCAGGCCAAGTTCCTGATAGCCATCGGTGACGAGGATGGCTATGAACTGGCCGATGCGCTGCTCGAACGCAGCGCCGGCCTGGACGAACGCGGCGAGATCGAGTTCTACCAGGCCCTGCTCCTGATCCGGCAGGGTCCGCAGCCGACCGAAGTGCTGCAACTACTCGAGGCTGCCCGCGCCAAGGGCCATCCGCATGCTGTAGCGCTGCTCTACAAGATTTACAGCGAGCCCTACCTGATCGACGAGGCGGATGCGGCCAAAGCCGAGCGCTATCGCGAGGAGTACGCCGGGCTGGACGTTGCACAAAGCGGCTATCCCGACTTCCTAAAGGCGGTCGACTTGGTCAGCGAGCTTGTCGAGCCGCCCCCGCCAATGGCCGAGCGGCTCATGCCCTGCCCAAACCAGTGTTTCTGAGCACTAACGAGGCGTAGGCGTCTGGGTCACCTTCGGCGGTTTCTCACCGTCGAGCACGGCCTGCGCCTCCTCCTGGCTCGCATAGGGGCCGGCGATTGCGCGGCCATCCATCTCCACGACCCAACAGGTCGCCCAAGTCGGACGCCAGGCCTGCGGGACTTCATCGCCAGTCAGTTGCCGAATTTGGGTCTGCATGGTCACCTCCTGCAATTGCCAGTACGCCACCACGCGCGGTGGCCCTAAGCGTGGGACCGCAGCATTTGTCGATGTACTCGCCGAAACAGCGCGTAGTGCTTTTTACCGAACTGCCGCGCGGCGTTCGGCTCTACTGGATATCCAAAACTGCCCTCTGACACGCGCACAAACAGCACGAGGACGCACATGCCGTTCCAGACGCCCACGAGCAGGACCCTAATCTGGCTGATAGTGGCCCTGCTGGCCCTGACGGGCTGCAGCCGCATGAACCTGGCCTACCGCAACCTCGACCTGCTGATCCCCTGGACGCTGAACGATTACCTGGACATGACCGGCGACCAGCAGAAGCGCTTTCGCACGCAGCTGCGCGATCACCTCGGCTGGCACTGCCGGACCCAGCTGCCGGGCTACCTCGACACCCTGGCCCGCCTGCAGGGCCAAGTCCGCGATGGGCAGCTCGACGAAGCCGCACTGCGCGAGCACTACGCCTATGCCACCGAAGCAGTACAAGCCATCGCCAAGGAAATCACGCCGACCACGGTGCAGCTGCTCGCCGACCTTGATGACAGCCAGGTGAGCGACCTGAGCGAATCATTGGAAGAAGACCGGCGCGAACGCGAGGAAAAATACCTGGGCCCATCGGAAGCCGACCAGATCCGCGAGCGCGCCGAACGCATGCAGGAACGCGTCGAACGCTGGACCGGCACGACCGATGCGCACCAACGCCAGCGCATCCTGCAGTGGGCGCATGCGGTCGGCCCGCAAACGCGCTTGTGGTTGGAGAATCGCGCGGCATGGCAGCAAGCCCTGCGTGACGCGCTCGACCGGCGGCATGAACCTGGCTTCGGCGAGCGCATCGCACGGTTGCTGCAGGACCGCGAAGCCTACTGGACGCCAGCCTACCGCACGGCCTTCCCCGCCGCGGAAAAGGCCGCCATCGACCTGCTCGTCGACCTTTATCGTCTGACCAACGCCGAGCAGCGGCGCCACATCGACAAGCAATTGCAGGATCTGCGCAACGACCTCAGCTCGCTGGACTGCCTGCCCCCGCGCTGACCGCCGTCAGCGCCGGCGCCGCGCCAGTAACAGGCCGACCAACCCCGCGGCGATGCCACCTGCGATCAGCAGCGTGCGCTGGCGGTCCGTATCACGCCGCCAACCGCCATCGATGCGCCGCTGGCCCAACGCCGGATGAAAGAGGTTGCCCGACGAAGGCGCCACCCGATCGGCCCGGCGCAACGCCGCACCGGTCATCAAGCCGGACAGTAGGTCGAAGCCCGGCGTGAGGAAATGCGCAAAACGCAGCACCATTGCCGTCACGCCCACGGTGGTCGTATGCCGCGGATGCAGCGCCAGCTCGACCATCGCATCGGCCACCTCCCGCGGGTCGCAGAGCGGTGGCGGCGGCTGCAGGGAGCGCCCGGCATAGTTGCCGCCGTCCCGGAACCCGGGCGTATCCACCATCGAGGGATAAACGTCGCAGACGTGGATGTCTGGCCACTGCGCCAGTTCGCCGCGCAGCGCATGCGAGAACCCACGCAGGCCAAACTTGCTCGCCGAATAGGCCACCGCAAAGGGTTGCGGCACCCAGCTACCCACCGACTGCGTATTGATCAGCGTGCCCTCGCGCTGTTGCTTGAAGTACGGCAGCACCACGTGCGCGCCGCGCAGATAGCCGATCAGATCGGTCTGCACCACTTGTTCATGGGCATCGAGCGGCGTTTCGTCGAAGGCGCCCACCGCACCGACGCCCGCATTGTTGACCCAGATGTCGATGCGCCCGCCGCCGAACTCGGCCGCGGCACTGGCCAGCTGCTCGACCGAGTCGCTCAGGGTCGTGTCGGTCGGCACCGCCAACGCCTCGGCGCCCAGCGCGCGACATTCCTCGGTAGCGTCTTGCAGCGCTTGCTCGTCCCGCGCCGCCAACACTACCCGTGCGCGCTGACGTGCGAAGGCCTGCGCTGCCGCGCGGCCGATACCGCTGGAAGCGCCGGTGATGACCACCAAGGCGCCCTCGAGACTCGATCGTTTCATGCTCGCTCTCCGGTTTGCTGTCGTTCATAGCTGACCGCCCCGGCCAGGCAACATTCCCTCGTCGGGCGGGCCAGGTTCAGACCATCTGCAACGGCTGAGGACCACGCGGCGGCGGGAATGCCGCGTCCAGCTCGGCGACGTCCGAATTAGCCAGATGAAGTTCGACGGCCCTCGCATTGGCGCGAAGATGCTCGGCGCTGGATGCCTTTGGGATGACGAGCACGCCGGGTTGGCGCAGCGCCCAGGCCAGCGCCACCTGCGCCGGCTCCGCACCGAGCCGTTGCGCCACGCGAGTCATCGCTGGATGGCGCAACAGGTCGCCGCCCTGCCCCAGCGGGCAGTACGCCATGACTGGCATCCGCTGCGCCTGGCACCAAGGCAACAAGTCGAACTCGATGCCGCGCTCGGCAGGGTTGTAGAGCACCTGGTTCGTCGCACAGCAGGGCTCGCCCAGTTCCTGCATGTCGTCCAGGTCGAAATTCGAGACACCCCAGCGACGGATCTTGCCGTCGGCCTTGAGCCGCCCGAACGCCTCTACCGTTTCCGCGAGCGGGTACTGCCCTCGCCAATGCAGCAGGTAGAGATCGAGGCAATCCGTGCCGAGGCGCCGCAGGCTGCGCTCGCACGCCTGCGCGACGCCCTGGCGGCTGGCGTTGTGCGGGTACACCTTGCTGACCAGGAAAACCTGCTCGCGGCACCCGGCAATCGCCTGGCCGACGACCTCCTCGGCACCGCCCTCGGCGTACATCTCGGCCGTGTCGATCAAGGTCATGCCCAGCTCGATGCCAAGCCGCAGGGCCGCCACTTCGCGGCTGCGCGCGGCTGGATCCTCGCCCATGTGCCACGTGCCCTGGCCGATGACCGGCACCGGGGTGCCGTCGGCTAGCGTCAGGTTGCGCATCAGCAGTCTCCCCGCGGTGCATTCTGCTCGGCGACAGGTTCGGCCCAGGGGTCGTAGGTGCCGAAGGACCAGAGGTGGCCCTCCGGATCGCGGCAGGTAAAGCCACGTCCGCCGTAGTCTTCGTCCTTCAGCTCGATGACGATCTCGGCGCCGGCGGCCTTTGCCTTGGTGTAAAGCGCGTCGGCGCTGTTGACGATGACATAGGTGCTCTGGGTTGAGTAACCACCCACCTCGTCGGGCTGGCGGACCTGGCGCCCGTAGGCCGAGTCGGCGACCGGGCCGAGCATCAGCATGCTGCTACCGAACGTGAGCTGTGCATGGATCACGCCGACCTCAACATCCTCGACGACACGCTGCTGTTCGAAATCGAACACCCGGCACAGCCATTGGAGCGCCGCCGGAACGTCGCGATAGCGCAGGCAGGGGATCAGGTTGCAGGTTGTGTTCTTGCTATACAGGGACATGATTCCTCCTCTGGCTGGGCCGCGTCATCGCATCGAAAGCGCCCCACCATCTTAGTGGCCGATCCGCGCGGCTGCGTTCAACAGCGGGGCCGCGTTTTGGCCAGGAGCGACAGCCGGGCCGGCACGCACCGAGCCGGCCATCTGTAGCCAAATGCCCGGCCCAGAGCCTTCGCTGCAATACGCGTGTCACGCCCTTCACGCACAGTATGCCGACCTCGAAAAGGTGCTTCATGAGCTAGTGTCGGAGTTACAAAGCGGCAGCTGTCTAGCTTGAATCCACTCCTCTGGATCTGGAAACAAGGCCAATGAAAACCCAAGGCGTACAGCGCGCTCAGCCCCTTGCAGACGAACTGCCCTCCGGGTCGGTAACCACCTTCAGCCGTGCCATCAAGGCCGCAATGCAGCGGCAAAAAACCAACGGCGATGCGCCGTACCACCAAGCCAAGGCTGGCGACAAGGCACCTGCTTTCAAGGACTACGAACACATCGAAGCGCCGGATACCACCGGTGCGGGGATCATTCGCTACGAAACCCGCGACGGCGAAAAGGTGGCGGTGTCGCAAGCCGTCAGCCCTGAGTTGTACGAGCAACTCTGCCGCGACTACGAGAACCTCACAGCGGTCAAGGAGGCGGTTGCCGGTGACTATCGCCGTGCCGGCGCCAACGACCTGGCCCCCGGCAGCCTCAACGATTACCTGGCCATCGAACAGGTCGCGCCCGAGGTCGTGCGCTTGCGCATGACCCAGGGCGGCGACTGGATCGTGGTGGCCAAGGGCGACAACCCCGCGATGTTCGAGGACGTCATGGGCCACAAGGACATCCTCGACGGCATCCGCGCGAGCGAAAAGGACGGCTACCGCCGCGCCACCGATAACGAAGTCTGGCCGCCGGCCGGCGGGACCACCGTCGGCCCGTTGAACGAAGTCGGCCAGGACTTGATTCGCTTCGAGCATGACGGCGAGAAAGTTGTCGTCCACAAGCACGACAACCCCGAGCTGTTCGATTACCTGTCGCGCCTTCGGGCGTTGATGGAAGACCCACAGGCGCGTGACGCCGTGGAAGGTTACCTCGGCGAGGGCTATGCCCTGGCCAGACGCGAGGGTGATCCGCCCGCTTTCTTCGATTTCGCCACCTTCGCCTACACGAACGAGCTCGGCAGCACCGGCGCCATCGCCTACACCACGCAGGATGGCGAACGTGTCGTGGTTTCCAAATTCATGACGCCCGAGCTATACGCCAGGGTGGAAGCCATCGCCAAGAGCCATTTCAAGCTCAACGACCTCAACGCCGAGGGCTGGGGTTCGGCGGGTGCCACAGCGGATTTCGACGCCGGGCACATCCACGACGTCGGCTTCCCCGAGGACGGCGTGGTCACCTTCAAAGTCGAGGGGCAAGGCAAGTTCGCCGTCTCGGAACTGAGCAACAAGGCGCTCTACGACAAGGTTCTCGACGCCAAGAAGGCCACCAGCGACGATTTCACCGGTATCGATATCGGCGCCCTGGAAACCGGTAAGAAGGACAAGGACGGCAACACCCTGACGGTCGACGAACTGACCTGGCAGAACCTGCTCGACAGCTGGAAGGCCGACATCGACGCCGGCACGATCAAGCACGACGACGACCGCGCCAAACTGGTCCGCGCGCTGCAGGCCAAGGGTGCGCTGGAAGGCGGCATCGACATGACCTCGCTGGATATCAGTTCAGGTCGCTCACTGACCCACGTCGGCAAAACCGACCTCGAACACATCATCGACCGCGACAAGCTCGACGCCCGGATCGAGGAACTGCTCAAGACCGAAGCCGTCACCGAGGACCACGGCAAGGCGCGCAAGGCCGCGTTGGACGAGGTGCCGAACAAGGATGAGGTGTTCGAGCGCATCGAGCGCGACGCGATGAGCCCCGACTATGCGCGCCACCTGGCGCTGCTCAAGGCCGATAACAAGGATGACGTCGCCCAGGCCAACATCGCCAAGACCTACGCCTCGCTACACGCCATCGACCCGGAAAAGGCCGACGCCTTCCTGCAGCAGCTGCAGCTCGATACCGTCACGCTGGATCTGGCGAACATCCTCAGCGACCCCGGCTCCATCTCGCAGGAAAACCTCTCGGTCGCTGCCGCCGACACCCTCAAGACACTCTTCGCAGCCTTGAAGAAGGCCGGCGTGGACATCCCGCGGCGCACGGTCGAAAGCATCGACAAGTTCATCAACGAGCTGCTCAAGGATTCCAAGACCGCCGACGCCCTGAACAAGCTGTTGGTCGAGCTCGGCGATCGAGCCCGCAACGGCAGCCTCACCGAGAACGACCTGCGCGAGCTGGTCAAGACGAACCCCACCTACACCGCCCTGGACAAGGCCACCGACGGCGGCCTGCTCAACACCCTGGCGCAGCTGAACAAGGTCGGCATGCTGGGATCGGCCGGCGGCATGATCTCGCTTTTCTCCGGCATCTATCAGCTCACCGGCAAGGGCGGCACCCTGGCCGATACACCCGAGGAGCGCGTCTCCATCGCGCGGGATTTCGTTTCCTTCATCGGTGCGGGCCAGCATTTCACCACGCTGTTCCACAACGTCAGTGGGCGCGACTCATCGGCCGTGAAGAGCGCACTGGATACGCTCGGCCTGGACCGCAGCTTCCAGGAAATCTGGACGGGCAGCAGCACGCCGGCACCGGAGTGGGTACCGGCCGATGGCGAGACTGCCGACACGCCGCGTACCAAAGTCCAAGAGCAACTGCGCGCCATCATCGACGCCAACCCGGCGGACGCCGAGGACCTGCGCTCCCGCGCCAACCTCACCGAGGACCAGATGAAGGAGGTACTCAAGGGCTACAAGGGTGGAGCCGGCGGCTACATTTCCGGCCTGCCCGAGGCAACCCGCAATTCGCGCATCTTCACCTCGGCACTGAAGGTGCTGAACCTGATCGGCGACGGCTTTTCGGGCGTGGCGGACCTGGTAATCGGCGCGCTCAAGCTCGACAAGGCCAAGGGCGACAAGGCGCTGATCGCCGAAGCCTCGCTAACCATTGCCGCGGGCGGGCTGACCACACTCGGTGCGGGCGCGAGCCTGGGCAATGCACTCGGCCTGACACTGGCCCGCGCGCTGACCGCGCCGTTTTTCTGGGCTGGCGCCATCGTCTCGTTCGTCACCCTGGGCTTCTCGATCTATCACGACATCAAGCTCAACAATGCCCTGAAGGACAACCAGGACGCACTGGCCGACCTGTTCAAGGATTTCGATGCCGACGGCTTGCTGACCGACGACGGCGGAAAGCGCTACGAATTCCTCGACGAGTACATCGAGCAATACGGCCAGCGCGACGCACCGGACGACCAGTCGATCTTCGATTACCGAAGCGAGGAATACGCCTTCTTCGAAGAGAAGGGCCGCATCTACTGGGACGACTGGGACGGCGAGCACAAGGACTACAAGGGGGACGGTGCGAACCTCGATACTCAGCTCGACAGCTGACGCAGCATCGCCGTCGCTGCTGCCCGGTCACGGGGCGTCGCGTACGCCTCGTGCACCGCCCGACGACACGACGCGGTTCGGAATTCCGAACGCAGCCGCACCCGTCGTTCGGCCAGGCGAACCCGCCCGGCAAGGCAGCCCGACCCCCAAAACAAAATTCATGAAAATCAGCAACTTAAATTACGTTGTTTTTGCACGAGGGCTGGCACGCGTTCTGCTTTGAATCCCCCATAAGACAGACAAGAGAACGGTCGTCGCCTCGCGGTGCTTCGCCAGCCGGCGCAGCCAGCAGCAAGGCCGTCTCACCGGGCCAACGTGACCGATCCGGTCCGTAGTACGTGGCGCTCGAGCCCGATCCGTGTTCCTACCCTGAAACGGTGTACGCATGACCCCGAGCAATACTTTCGACCTCCCGCCCACTTGCGGACAGGAAACCTTCTATCGCTTCGGCCCCTTCACGCTGCTACCCAATCAACATCTGCTACTCAAGAACGGCGCGCGCATCGTGCTGGGCGGCCGCGCCCTGGACCTGCTCGTCGCCTTGACGGAGCGCGCCGGTGAGCTGGTCGAGAAAACAGAGCTCATGGCCCGCGCCTGGCCGCGGGTGATCGTCGAGGAGTGCAACCTGCGCGCGCAGATCGTGGCCCTGCGGCGCGTGCTCGTCGATGACACCGGCTTCAACTACATCGTCACCGTGCCCGGTCGCGGTTATCGCTTCGTAATGCCCGAGGATGCCAGCAGCAGCGAACCGACCACACGAGCCGAACGCAGCGGCGTACCCGCGCTGGTCAGCGAATTGGTTGGTCGACAGACGATGCTCGACACCCTCGCCAGCGACCTGCACGAACGCCGCCTGGTGACCCTCACCGGCCCCGGTGGCATTGGCAAGAGCAGCGTCGCGCTGGCGCTGCTCAATGGCGAAGCCGCCGCACGCTTCGACCAGCTTCATTACCTCGACGCCTCGCGGCTCGGCGAGCAGGACAGCCTGGCCGAGCGCATCGCCGCGCTGCTGAGCCCTGACCAGTCACTTGCCCAATCTGCCGCGAACCGTGCTGCTGGCACCCGTAGCCTCCTGCTGCTGGACAACTGCGATCATCGCCTCGATGCGGTGGCCAGCACGGCACAGATGCTGTTGCGCTGGGTGCCCGGCTGCCACCTGCTGATCACCAGCCGCGAGCCGCTGAACGTCGAAGGCGAAGTGGTCCGTCGGGTCGGGCCGCTGGCCTACCCTGACCCCGGTCAGCCGTTGAGCCTCGAACAAGCGCTCGACCACAGCGCCGTGCGCCTGCTGGTGGAGCGCATGACCGCTCACGACACTGGCTTCCTCCTGCAGGAGACCGACCTCGACCCCATGCTGCGCATCTGCCGCAAGCTCGAGGGCAACCCGCTGGCGCTGGACATCGTCGCCGCGCGGGTCCACGCCTGCGGGCTTCGCGACCTGCCGCAGCTGCTAGACCGCCCCTGTTACCTGCAGATGAAGGGCCGCCGCACGGCCGACCCTCGCCACGGCAGCCTGGCGGCCCTGCTCGACTGGTCGTACAACGCACTGCAACCGGCCGAACAGGCTTTGCTGCTCCAAGTGTCGGTGTTTCGCGCGTCCTTCACCCTGAGTGAAGTCCGGGCCGTGGTGGCGGGCGCCAACGAGCAGGACGACCTGCTCTCGCTGATCGAGCAGCTGGTAGACAAGTCACTGCTGCACATCCGCAAGCAGGCCAGCGCGCGACGCTATTGCATGAGCGAAATCACGCGCGCCTACGCCCAGCAGAAGCTCGAAGCGGCCGGCGAAGCCAAGGCCGCCAGCGCGCGCTATGCCAACCACTACATGCGCCTCTTGAAGGATGCCGGTAGCCAGCTGGCGGCTGAGACCGGACAGGTACTGGAAACCGAACTGGCCCGCCCTGGGGCCGCCCCGCGGCAGGCGGGGGAGCGAGCACGGGCGCAACCGCATCTGGATGTGTTGCGTCTGTCGGTAAGCTAGTTTTCAGCTGCGCTCGCCGTTTGCGGAACGGGCGCTAAGCAGCGCCGCAAATGGCTGATCGACCACGTTCAGCACCGACCGAATCGCCCCTCTCCCTGCTGGGAGAGGGCTGGGGTGAGGGGCGGTTTCACCCTGCTAGTACGGGTATATTGCGCGTGCCAGGCTCCGAAGCACCTCGCGAATTGCTCTGAAACGCCAACCGTCGTCCAGACATTTCGGCTTCCATGAGGAACGCTTTCCTAGATCAGCCTCGCCGCAACCAAAAGGTCCGCGACCTCCTGAAATGTCGTATCCGGCACCGGGTCGCCCACCATCGCCCGCTTGGCAATCCTAGCCCCCAACGCCGGGTTGAACGCCTGCGCAATGCCCAGCGCCGTCGCCTCCCCCAACAACGCCCCGGCCTGCCCACCCTGCACCCGGCACACCACCACCGGCACGGGTGTCTCGCCCCGCACGTAACGCACGCCCACCAACCAGCCATCGGCGCTGCCGATCATCAGCGTCGCGCGTGCGACCCCGACCTTGCGCGTACCCAGTGCCTGCATCTGCTGCCGCAGGCGCTGCCGCTCACGCTTGATCAGCGGGTCGCCGTCCAGGTCCTTGCGCTCGCGCTTGTGCTCGGAACGGGTCATGCGCATATCGCGTGCGAAGAGCCAGCGCTGCATCAGCACATCGAAACCACCGACCAGCAAAAACGCCAGCAGCACCGTGACCACCAGCGGCGTGAGGAAGGCGTAGAACGTGCCCTCGACGCAACCCGCTCCGCATAGCGAAGAAGTCAGCAGCGCCTGTAGCGCCAACCGCCCAATCACGTAAAAGGCGCTCGCCAGCGCGACGACCTTGAACAGCCCCTTGAGAAACTCCACCAGGTTGCGCATGGCGAAGATGCGCTTGAGTCCCTCGACCGGGTTTATGCGCTTGAAGTCCGGTTTGACGGGCTCTACCGAGAACAGTGCGCCGCCCATGCCGATCACATTGGTCAGCACGCTGATGCCCACCGTCACGGCCAGCAACGGCAGCGTTAGCGAGAGCACCAGGTGCTCGGCAGCATCAAGCAGCCGCGGCCAGACGCTGGCGAACGGCTCGAGGTAAATCTGCGTGGTCAGGTCGATCAGCTCGCGCAGTTGCGCTTCGGCCCGGGGTACCAGCACCACCAGGCACAACGTGCAGCCCAGCAGCGACATGGCCGAGACGATGTCCTGGCTTTTGGCGACCTGGCCTTTATCCCGGGCATCGCGCAGCTTCTTCGCTGTTGCCGGTTGGGATTTCTCCTCACTGGGTTCAGCCATCGGCGCCTGCCAGTGTCTTGAGCAGCTCGATGGTGCCGCGAAATTCGCTGAGCTGGTCGAGCATCAGCGGGATCAAGAAGCCCACGTACAGCACCATCAGCACGGCGAAGATGAGGTTCTTCACCGCCAGCGACAGGTCGAAGATGTTCAGCTGTGGCGCCATCCTGGCGAGGTAGGCGAGCATCATGTCGACCACCAACAGCGCGATGATCAGCGGCGCGACCAGCAGCACGCCGATGCGCATCACCTGATCGAGAATCGCCAGCACGGCCTCCAGGGCAGGCGCGGCGATCACCGGGGTAAAAGACGTCACCGGCCAGAAGCGGTAGCTGTGGTAGTAACCGTCGACCATCAGGATGAAGCCGCCGGACATGAAAAACAGCGTGATCAGGGTCACCGTCAGCAACGTCGACGACACACCCGATTCACCGCTCGACAGCGGGTCGAGCAGTTGCGCCATGGTCGAGCCCCGCTGCAAATCGATCAATTCGCCGGCGACCTCTGCTGCCCAAAAAGGGATGCCAAACAACAGGCCGACCGTCAGCCCGATCAGCAGCTCCTTCAACAACAGGCCGACAAGCAGCATGCCGCCCTGCTCCGGCCCGCTGCTGAGCGAAGCGAACACCGGCAGGAACATCGGTACCGAGATCGCAACCGCCACGCAGGAGCGCAACATGCCGGTCAGCCCGAGGCGGTTGAAGGCAGGTGTGATCATCACCACGCCCAGCGCGCGGGCCGCCGCGAGCGCCGCCGCCGAAATCAGTGGATAGGCCACCTCGACGATGCTGAGACCGAGGCCGGCATCCATGGGTCAGCGAGTCCAGGCGGCAAAGTTGTTCAGCACCATGTCGCCAAGCGCCACCACCTGCCCGGACAGCACCGGGCCGATGAAGATCAGCAGCAGGAGCACCCCGACGAGCTTGACCGCCTGCGGCAGCGTCTGGTCCTGCACCTGCGTCAGCGCCTGAATCAGGCCCACGCCCAGGCCGATGACAATGGCCAGGCCCAGCGCGGGCGCCGACAGCAGCAGCACGGTCATCAGCGCCTGGTTCATTACCGAGAGAAAGACGTCCTGGCCCATCGCGTCACCCGTAACTGAGGATCAGCCCGTGCATGAGCCGCGACCAGCCGCTCAACGCCACAAACAGAAAGATTTTCAGGGGAATGGAGATCAGCGTCGGCGAGACCATCATCATCCCCATCGCCATCAGCACGTTGGACACCAGCAGATCGATCACCAGAAACGGGATGTACAGCAGAAAGCCGATTTCGAACGCGCGCGTCAGTTCGGAGCTGACGAACGCGGGAATCAGTACCAGCAGGTCGTCTTCGGCCAGATCCGCTCGTGCTTCCTCGGACCAGATCGTCTCGGTCGCCTGCATGAAGAACTGCCGCTCGGATTCGTTGGCATAGCGCGACAGGTGCGCCTGCAGTGGTCCGCGCACCGCTTCACCGAGCGCCTTGAGATCATCGACCCGCTCGACACTCAGCGAGCGCCCCTCCACTGCGCGGTACATGTCGCCGATCAGCGGCGTGGTGACGTAGACCGAGAGGATCAGCGCGATGCCGTACAGCACCAGGTTGGGCGGCGTCTGCTGCACGCCCAGCGCGTTGCGGATGAGGAACAGCACCACCGAAATCTTCAGGAAGCCGGTGAGCGTCACCACCGCAAGCGGGATCAGCCCGATCGTCGCGACGACCAGGATGATCTCGATGAGGTTGGGCTGGTAGTCGGTCATGGGCGCGCGAGACTGACGATGCGCACGCCGAGGCCGTCGCCGATGCGCACCAGTTGCCCACGACCGACGCGGCAGCCGTTGACGGTCAGGTCAACCGCATCCGGCTCGCGCGCCGCCAGCGGCAACACGCTGCCTTCCCCCAGCTCACGCAATTCGGCGAGCGACAGTTGGCTGCTGCCCAGCTGGCAGACCAGCTGCAATTGCAGGTCATCCAGCGAGGCATCCGCTCCCGGGGCGACGGCGGCTTGATTGTTCATGGAGGTCTCCAGTGGCGATTGTAGGAATTCTTGGAGCTGCAGGCCGTCGGCCCTGCGCGTGCAACGCGCCTGCAGTTGAGCCTGAATGCACAGCCGCAGCGCGCCGTCGCCGAGGTGTTCGAGCATGACCACGTCACCGGCGACGAGGCTGCGCCACTCGGCGAGCGTCAACCATTGCCAGCCCGCCTCGACGCTGCGCACCAGCGGCAGGTCGTCCAAGGCCTGACGCACCGCCGTGCAGGCTTCGAACTGGGCGAGCAGGCGGCCCGCCATGGCGGCGCCCATTTGCAATTCGACAGCTTGGGTCGGCGCGTCGCCGAGCGTCACGTCGATGGGCAGCCGCAGCGACAGCGCCGGCCCGTCCGCCTCGCCGA
This sequence comes from Pseudomonas sp. SA195, assembly GCF_054131565.1. NCBI lineage: Bacteria > Pseudomonadati > Pseudomonadota > Gammaproteobacteria > Pseudomonadales > Pseudomonadaceae > Pseudomonas > Pseudomonas sp. SA195. The sequence goes on from NZ_CP096392.1 coordinate 3,250,522, forward strand.
ACGCGGCCACCTCGAGCCGGCCGCCGAGCGACACTTCGAGGGGCATGAGCAATTCCAGAAGCGCCTGTTCGGCCAGCAACGCCTGGGCCAATCCGGGCGGGACGGCGGGGGGAAGGTCCAGCAATCGGGCCGGCAGACGCAGGCGTAGCGGCTCGCCATCGAGCGTCAACGTGAGGGTGACGGTGTGCTGATCCGGCTGGGCTACGCCTGGCCATCGCAGGTGCAGCGGCTCCCCGCGATACGCCAGCCCCACGCACTGGCGGCGACGGCGCAAACGGTTATGCAGATCCAGATCGCGCGCCTCGACGCCATCGCGCGGCACGTAGGGCAGCACGGCGAGGCCGGGAATGGGTTCGGCCAGCATCATTGGATGACCTCCTGAGATGACCAGGGTCGCTCGCCCTGCTCCTGCTCGTCATGGCACTCATCGAGGCGCAAACCTTCGCGTCGCATCCGGTCGACCAGGCTGTCCCAGGCCTGCACACGACGTTGGCAGCGGCGCAGCTCACGCGCCCGTTCGAGCTGATGTTCCCGGTGTTGCGAACGCACCTGGCGCGCCGTCTCGACCGCCTCCAGCGCAGCCAGGTAATGCGCATGTTGCGCGTCTACCTCCGCCTGTGCCGCCAGCCACTGGCGCACCGGCAGCGCGCTGGCCGCAGCCCGGGCATTCAACGCATCGGCGTCGCCCAGGAGCCGCTCATGCCGAGCCTGGGCATGCTCGCGCGCTTCGACGAGTGCCGCATTTGCCTTCAGGCAGGCCTGCCGCTGCAAGGCGCAAGCCGCGGCCGCCTTTTGTTCGCGATGCAGGCGCACCGCCTGCAAGCGCTGCAGGTCGCGCGGGGTCATGCCAGCACCTTGCGCATCTGGCGCAGCATGTCCTGCTGGGTACAACCCGCATTGGCCTGGCGCAAAAAGGCCTCGATCGCCGCGCGCCGGGCAATGGCTTCATCAGCCAGGAGGTCGCTGCCAGCGCTGTATTCACCGATGCGCATCAGCAGCTCCACTTCATCGAAACGCGCCAACAGCTCACGGATGCGGCTGGCCATGCGCCGATGCTCCGGGGCGGCGACTCGCTCCATCAGGCGGCTGCGGCTGTGCAGCACGTCGATGGCCGGGAAATGCTCGCGCTGCGCCAGCGCGGCGCTGAGCACGATGTGGCCATCGAGGATCGAGCGGGCCTCCTCGGCGACTGGGTCCAGGCTCGCCTCGCCTTCGGTGAGCACCGTGTACAGCGCGGTGATGCTGCCGCGCGCAGCCGGCCCGGCACGTTCCAGCAACCGTGGCAGCGCAGAGAAAAACGAAGGGGGATAGCCCCGGCGCGTCGGCGGCTCGCCCACGGCCAGGCCGATCTCGCGTTGAGCGCGAGCAAAACGCGTGAGACTGTCCATCAGCAACAGCACGTGACGACCCTTGTCGCGGTGGTATTCGGCCATGGCGGTAGCCACATAGGCCGCCTTGACCCGCTCGGTCGCCGGTCGGTCAGACGTCGCGACAACCGCCACGCTGCGCGCCCGCGCCTTGGCATCGAGCCCGAGCTCCAGCAATTCGCGCACCTCGCGGCCGCGCTCGCCAATCAGACCGATGACGATCACCTCGGCCTCGCAGCCTCTCACGATGCTTGCCAGCAACGAGGATTTGCCTACCCCCGGCTCGCCGAACAACCCGACCCGCTGGCCTCGGGCGACCGTCATCAGCCCGTCGATGGCGCGAATGCCCAGCGGCATCGCCTGGTCGATCGGTTGCCGCGCGAAGGGCGCAGGCGGCTCGGCGTGCAGCGGGTAGCGGCACAGCCCGGCCGACGGCAAGGGGCCGCCGTCCAGGCATTCGCCCAGCGGGCTGACGACTCGACCGAGCAGGGCATCGCCCACCGTCACGCTCAAACGTGCGCCGCTGGCGATAACTTCCGTGCGGCCCGAGAGCCCGTCCAGCGAACCGATCGGTGCCAGGATGGCGTACTCCCCGTCGAAGCCGACCACCTCGGCCTGCAGGCTGTGGCCACTCAGCGGATCGCGCAGGTGACACAGCTCACCGATGCTGACGCAGGCGACGCTGGCCTGGATCAGCGTGCCGCGAATGCTCAGGATGCGCCCGCGCGGTGGGCGCGGCTGGGCGTGATCCAGGCGTTGGGCCAGGCGCGGCAACAGGTCGTTCAGCACCGGGGTCATGGCTGCGGCTCCGCTGCATCTTGCGACAGCAAGGCATCACGCAGCGCCTGCAATTGCGCCTCGACACCCAGTTCGACCGCGGCGGCCGGGCTGACGAGCCGGGCCTGCCCCGCTGCCAGGGTGTGATCGGCAACAAGCGCCAGGCCAGCCAGGCCCGCTTCGTCCAGTCGCTGACGAATCCTCTCGAGCCCTGTCGGCGGAACCTCCAGGGCGAGCGCCTGGGTATCACGGAACTCGGCCAGGGCCGCGCGCGCCAGAAGGGCCAGCCGCTCATCGAGCGGGTAATCGCCCAGAACACGCCGGGTGATGTCCAGCGCGAGGTCCGCCAGCGCGGGCTCAAGGCCAGCCAAGTAGGCATCGATGTCCGCCTGGGTCCGCGCGAGCCGCTCCGCCGCGGCTTGCAGCCCTTCAGCACGGCCGGCGGCATAGCCTTCGCGGCGCGCCGCGTCCAAGGCCTCTCGGCACTGTGCCTCGACCTCGCGCATACGAGCCTGAGCGGCCTCTAGCAGCGCGAACCCATCGGTCCAGGCGTCAGCTTCTTGCTTGCGCAGAATGCGCTGGGGCGGGCGTGTGGGCAGTGTGCTCATGGCTGGCTCCGGTCAGTATCGGCGGCTGGCGATCCGGCGGGCAGCGCTTCTGTTGACGAGGCATCGACGGTCGATCGTTCAGCGGCGAGCGCCCAGGCGACCAGGCGGACGATCTGGCCGGCCTGGGCGTCGGTCGAGGCGCGAGCCGGCGCATGTAGAACCAGGCGCGCCCAGCCCTGTAGTGCCGGGTCAAGGGACTGCAGCCAGGACGCTACGCAGGCCTGGCCGTCACGGTCGATCACCCCGACCAGCGCATCGGCATCTAGCAACAGATGGGTCGCGCGGCCGACCGCCCGGTGCGCCACGGCCAGCGTAAACAGCTCGCGGCCCAGGCGTGCCTGCAGCTGGTTGACCTGATCGCGCCGAATCTCCCGCGCCAGGGTGGCGCCGTGCAGCACCGCGCCGCACCAGCGCGGCAACCGAGCCAACGCGTCGGCCGGCAGAAGCAACACCCGCAAGTCATCCTCGCCGGCACACTCGGCGGTCTGCTCCAGGTGCGACAGTTGAAAATGCGCGGCAAGCAGCCGCCCCATGCGCGCCTGAAAGCGCGGCTGAGCGGCCAGATCCAATGCCTGCTCGGCAGGCAGTGCGCCAGCGAAGCACGCGGCCAGACGCTCAGCCGGCAACCAGGCGGCGGGAGCGATGAACCGTTCGCGCAACGGCGGCGCGGCGACCGTCATTCGCTCACCTTCAAGCGGTAGACGCCACCGCCCTGGCGTTCACGCCAGAACTGCCAGCCCAGCGCGCCGGCGAGTGCGAGCACCAGCGCCAGCAATACGCCGAAGATCAACCGCGCGCGCCCCAGGTTCGCCTCCAGCACCCAGATGCCGAGAAACGAGACCATCGGCGGGCGACTGTCCCGGGCCGCGCGCCCGGCCGCCTCGACCGCGGTCACCGAAACGCCCTCGTAACTGAGGCCGGAAATGCCGTTGGCGACCAGCGTCTTGATCTGCGGGATCAGTTGATCCACCGCTGTGCTCGCTTCGTAGCGCACCAGCACCGAGGCCGACGACGGTGCGATCACGCGCTTGAGCAGGTCGTTGTCCGGCAGCACCACGTGCACCCGCGCGGACACCACACCGTCGATCTGCGAGACCGTGTGCGACAACTCCTCGCTCAGCGCGTACACCATCTGCGCGCGCTCCTGAACCGGCGAGGCCACTAGCCCGTTGTTCTTGAACACTTCACCCATGTTGGAAAAACGCTGCTGCGGAAGCCCTGCCTGATCCAGCACTGCCATGGCCTCGGCGAAGCGGTCCTTCGGTACGCTGAGGGTGATCTGCCCATCGCGCACCGAGCGCTCGGCCGGGATGCCTTCGCGCAGCAGCGTGGCCAGCATCCCGTTGGCCTCGCGTTCGCTGAGGTTGGTGTACAGCTCGGTGTCACAGGCCTGCAGCAGCAGGGCCAGGACAACGACCAGCACATAGCGCCAGGGCGACGTGCTCATCTCATTGCCCTCGCAGCAGGGTGTTGGCCGAACCGGACACCTGCGTCGCGCCGCGCACCACCATCTGGGTCTCGATGGAGTAGTCGAACATCAGGCTCAGCGAATGCATCAGCTGGTTGACCTGCGGCCCCTCAACCGTGGTGGGCGCAGGAACGCTCGCCGCCTCGGCAGGCGTCATCGGCGTGACCGGCGGCGAACCGGGCATCGAGCCCTCGACCCGTTCGGCGAAGCTGCGCGAGCGGTCGATGAAGCCATCGAGCCGGGTCATCAGGTTCTCGCCGATCTGGTTCGGGCTCGCACCATGGGGCATGCCCTGGGCCTGGCTCGCCATGTGCTCGAACAGGTTCTGCGAGGCCTGCTGAACCGCCTGCTCGCTCCCCGTCGCCGTACTGATTGCCGCACCCGCTGCGCTGGCTGTCATGCTGGGCCTCCGTTACTCGTCGTCCTCGCCGGACATGGCTTCGTTGAGGATGTTCTGCGCCATCGGCATGAGGATGAATTGACCGCCGATGGTGATGGCGCCGGCGATCATCTGCTCTTCGAACTCGGCGTCGGTGAGCTCGGTCTCGGCGTTGTCTACCGCCGCGTTGAACTCCGCCTCGGGGCTGGTGGGGGTGGTGACGCTGTTGTCGACTGGATTGACGGCCATGGACTTTCCTCCGCTTTCAGGGGGTCTGGGCTGTGCCCGGTGGGTTGCTCACTTCGCTGCTGCTGCCGCGAAACACGCGCACGCCGCGCTCGCGCGATACCGCTTGCACGGCCGTGTCAGGCGGCGGGCGGCGGCGTTCGATCCATTGCTCGACCATCGCCATGTAGGGCGGTGGGCCGGACACCAACACCAGGCCACCCTCGGCACCGCCGCGAATGGCGAGGTGGTTGCCGGCGGCACCCAGGTCATCGAGGGCCTGCTCGAGTTCGCCGACCGCGAAGCCCTCGGTGGTGAACTGACGAATCTCGACGTCTTCATCGCGGGTGATGTGCAGCACACCACCGTCGTAGAACCAGGTCAGCCCGGCGTGGGCACTCAGCGCATCGAGAAAGTCGCCCGCGCTGTCGGCACGCAGGTTGCCGGGTGCCTTGCCGCCGACCTTCTTGTCGATCACCACAGGAAGGCCGAGGTTGCGGCCGAAGGCTTCCAGCGCATCGCGCAGGCTTTGGTCGATCACGACATAGTTGTACGGTCGCTCGTACCAGCTGGGCTCAGGTGCTGCGGCGACTGGCCCGCCGACAAGCCAGGCGGCGATGGCCAATGAGGCGAACAATGGGCGCCGCGGCACTGGCCTGGCCGGGCGCGGCTTGTACAATGACCGCCCGATCCGGCCCCGGACCGCTGCTGCAGCCCCCGCGTCGCCACTTGAGGAGCCCTGCGCTTGCCTAATCTCGATACTGCCCGCCCGTTGTTGCTCGCCCTGTTGCTCAGCGCCTGCGCCTCGCAGCCTACCAACGACAGCCATGCCCGCTTGATGAAGCTGGCGCAGGACGTCGAGCGCCGCGGCGATCCGGCCAGCGCCAGCTCCCTGTACCAGCAGGCGACCCAGCAACCGGGCGCAACGGCCGCGACTTGGCAGCATCTGGCCAAGGCGCGCCTCGACAGCGGCGACGCACGCGGCGCCGAACGGGCCTACCGGCAGGCGCTGGAACTGACGCCAGACGATGCCGAGCTGCAACTGGGGCTGGGCACCGCGTTGTTGCACCTGGGTGAACTGGAGCGCGCCGCGACCACCTTGGCCAGTGCCGCCGCTCGCCTGGAGAGCCCTGTCGCCTACAGCAGGCTCGGCGTGGCCGAGGTGCTGCGCGGGCAGCCGGGCGCGGCCCAGGTCGCCTTCACCCGAGCGGTCGCCCTCGAACCGGAGGATCTCGACGCCCGCTACAACCTGGCCCTCGCCCAGGCACTCGACGCGCAGCCGCAGCAGGCGCTCGCGACCATCGATGGCCTTGACCGCTCGCCACGCATCCAGCCGCGCCACCAGCGCAACACCCTGTTGATTCTCGTGCTTAGCGGCCAGGCCGAACGCGCCGCGCGCCTGCCGCTGGACAACGCCACCGTCGCCGAGCGTGACGCCCTGATCGCCGAGGCGCAGCGCATCGCGGCGATCAGCGATCCCGCCGCCAAGGCACGCGCTTTGGGCCTGATCCAGGCCGACTAGCCACCGGCTCATTGCGCACCTCGGCGGGTGTCGGTCTGGCTCTGTTGCTCCTGTTGCCGGCGCCGCTGTTCTTCGGTTTGCACACCGTTCAGATAGAGCTGCGCGGCCCGGCCGACCGGTGCCGCCATGGCTGTGCCGGTCTCACGACCTTCGAGCAGGTCCTCACGACGCTCCACCATCTGCAGCAGATTCAGGCCGTTCGCGCAGCCGGGCGGCAGCATCGCGGGCGTGCCGTCTCCCGGCTGATCGGGCACCACCGGCGCGAGGCAGGCCTGGGGTAGCAGCAGCCGCTGCCCCTCGGCGGTGGTCAGCCCGGCGTAGCCCTGTGGATAGGCGCGCGGCTCCAGGTGGGTCTGGCAGCCCACCAGAGTTACAGCGCCCAGAAGCACCAGGGCCGGTACGGGAACACGCATCAGCGCCTTCATTGGACGTAGAACCCGAAGGGGCCGCGAGACAACTGGGTCACCTCGCCGGACATGGCGGGCGCGGTATCGAGCGGCGTGGCCAGCGACGGCTGGCGGACCGGGTCGACCAGATACGGCGTGATGAGGATGACGAGCTCGGTCTCGTTGCGCTGGAAGCGCTTGGAGCGGAACAGGTTGCCCAGCACCGGCATATCACCGAGCAGCGGCAGCTTCTCGATGTCCTGGCTGCTGTCGCGCTGGAACAGCCCGGCGATTGCGAACGTCTGGCCGCTGCCGACCTCGACCCGCGTATCGGCGCGGCGCACGCGAAACGCCGGGACGCGGAAGCCGGAGATGTCCACCGGGCTAGTACCCATCAGGCTGCTGACCTCGGGACGCACCTGCAGGGCGATCCGTCCGCTGGGCAGCAACGTCGGGTTGAACAACAGCGAAACACCGTAGGGCTTGTACTCGATGCCGATCATTTCGCTGTTCACCGGCACCGGAATCGGCACCTCGCCACCGGCCAGGAAGCTGGCCGTCTCGCCGGTCATGGCGGTGATGTTCGGCTCGGCGAGGATTTCCAGCACGCCATTGCTTTGCAGCGCCTCCAGCATCGCATCGATGTTGACGTTGCCCGAGCTGACCCCGGCGCTGATCAGATTGGCCGCACCGGTCAGGCCGCTGCTGGTCACCAGGCCAAAGGAAAAGGTGCCGTTGTTGAACAACGCGCTCCAGTTCACGCCATAGCGCAGCAGCTCTTCACGCGACACCTCGGCGAAGCGCACTCGAATGTTGACCTGCGCGGAGCCGTTGACGGTCGCGGTGTTGACCGGCTCGTCGCCGGCCGGGTCCATCAGGGCATTGAGGCTGATCGCCTCGGCCACGCTGCCCGCCTCCCCGCGAGCGATCAGCCGGCCACCGGCGCCCTGGACAGTGACGCCGCTCTTTGGTGCGAGCTGGCGCATCGCCTGGGACGCCGGTTGCGCATTGGCATTGACCGACAGTTTCAGCGAGGCAATTTCGCGTTCCTGGCCGTCCAATGCGATGAGGCTGGTCTGCCCGGGACGCTTGCCGAACACGTAGATCGTGCCGGCCGAGACCACCTGCAGGTCGGCGATGCCGGGCTCGGCGACCAGCACCGAATCCACCGGCGAGTCGAAGCGCAGTACGCGCCCTTCACCCGCGGCGAGCTCGACGGTTGCGGTGCTGCCGCGGCCGATCGTCTGCGCGCTCAGCGGAACGGCGGTCAACAGGGCGAGCGCCAGCGCGGCGTAGCGTAGAAGGTTCGTCATGATGCGCTCGCGAGGCGTGTGGTCTTGCGGGGCGTAGCGTCCGGCCTGACAGGCTGTGGCAGCGCCAGGCTGGTGAGTACGTGCAAGCTGTACTCCGGCGCCAGCTCACGGTAAGCGAGTACGCTCACGTCGAGGTCCTCGCGCAGAGCCAGGCGGCGAATGCAGCGGCGCAGTTCCGGGCGCACCACCAGCACGCCACGCTGGCCTGCCGGCAGCTCGACACAGGCTTGCTTGAGCTGGGCCGCGAGCGGTCGCACCAACTCTTCGGGCAGCATCTCGCGAGCAGCATCGAGGCGGCGCATGGCGCCGCGCAGCCGCTCCTCGGACTCGGGCTGCAGCACCCAGGCCGCGATCACGCGGTTGCGATCAGCATGCTGATGGCTGATCTGGCGGGCCAGCGCTGAGCGCAGGTGCTCGACCAGCCGCACCACATCACCCTCGCGCCCGCCCCATTCGACCATCGCTTCGAGCAGGGCCCGCTGGTTGCGGATCGAAACGCCCTCCTCGACCAACAGGCGCAGCGCTTCGGCCATGCGCTGCAACGAGACCAGCCGCAACGCTTCCTTGATCAGCTCGCCATAGCTCGGCTCGATGCGCTCGAGCAGCTGGCGGGTCTCCTGGATGCCGAGGAAATCCCCGGCGTAGCGGCGCAGGGTGCGGTCGAGCACCTCGCGCAGCAATTCGTCGGCACGCAGGTAACCGATGCCGGCCTGTTGCAGCTGTGGCTCGTGCTCGCTGGCGACCCAGTGCGCGGGGCGCCGGGTCAGTGGCGACGTGGCTTGCTGGCTCGGCAGGTTCAGCAAATCGAGATGCAGCGGGTCATCCTGCAGCAGCACGTTACCGGCCGGAACCTCGCCCTCAGCCACTGGTACCCCTTCGAGCGCCACGCTGAAACGGTGCTCCGCACCGCCCATCTCCACATACAGCCCCGGCACCGGAAACGTGATCCCAAGGTCGGCCTGCAACTCGTTGCACAGCGCTTCGATCCGCTGCTGCATGGGTTGCAGCGGCACCCTGACAGCGAGCCCAGTACCCAGCGTGAGCAGCACTCGGCTGTCCGGCATCGCCGCCGGAAGTGGCTGCGCGTCGCTCTCGGCCTCGGCCAGAACGGGTTCAGGCAAGGTCTCGGGTTGTTCCGCCTCGGCTGCCGCAGCGCTCCGGCGTGACAACCGGTAGGACGCCAACCCCAGGATCAGCGCCAGGCCCAGAAACACCGCTGCCGGAAAACCTGGCAGCAAGCTGACGCCTGCGAGGATGGCGGCCGTGAGTCCCATCGCACGGGCGCTAGAACCAAGCTGCTGGAAAATCTCGCTGCCCAGGTCCTGGTCGCTGCCCTCGTTTTTGACCCGCGTGACCACGGTGCCCGCCGCTACCGAAATCAGCAGCGCCGGAATCTGCGCAATCAGACCGTCACCAACGGTGAGCAGCGAATAGGTATGCACGGCGTCGGAAAACGCCATGCCGCGATCGAGCATGCCGATCAGCAACCCGCCGATCAGGTTCACCGCGAGGATCACCAAGCCGGCGATGGCGTCGCCCTTGACGAACTTCATCGCCCCGTCCATCGCGCCGAACAGCTGGCTTTCGCGCTCCAGGTCCGAACGACGCTGGCGTGCCGTGGCCTGGTCGATGTCGCCGTTGCGCAAGTCGTTATCGATGCTCATCTGCTTGCCCGGCATGGCGTCGAGCGTGAAGCGCGCTGCCACCTCGGCCACCCGCTCGGCGCCCTTGGTGATGACGACGAATTGCGCCACGGTGATGATGAGGAAGATCACCAGGCCGACCACCACCTCGCCGGCGATGACGAAGTCGCCGAATGCCTTGACGATGTTGCCCGCATCGCCATCGAGCAGGATCAGGCGCGTGGTGGTGATCGACAGCGACAGGCGGAACAGCGTGCTCAGCAGGATCAGCGGCGGCAGCGCGGACAGCTCGACCGCACGGGTGATGTAGAAGGCCACGATCAGGATGAGGATGCTCAGCGCGATGTTGGTCCCGATCAGCAGATCCACCAGGTAGGTGGGCAGCGGGATGATCATCATGGTCACGGCCATCAGCATGAAGGCTGCGATGACCACATCTGTGCGCTGCGCGGCGAGCCGGGCCAGGCCGTTGAGTCGGGCGGTCAGGTTCATTGACGCTGGCGCTCCCTGAGGTAGTGCTGGAAACAGTCGCGGGCTTCTTCCTGTTGGCCGGCATGCCAGCAGGCGCGGCTGCGCAGCAACAGGCTCGCAGGCGTCTCACCTTCGAGCACGACCAACCGCTCCAGCGCGCGCAAGGCGCGCGTTCCGTCACCCTGCGCAGTGAAGGCGATCACCAGGTTGCGCAGCAAGGCGGCATCGTCCGACAGCGCCTGGCTGGCCAGCAGGAACATCACCAGCGCCTTCTGCGGCTGGCCGCCGCGCTGGTAGATTTCGCCCAGGCCCTGGAGCAGCCGTGCGGCCTCACGATCACGGCTCGACATCACGCCAGTTCCTCCTGCCGATAACCATCGAGCAACTGGCGCCATTCGATTTCCTGTGCGATCACCGCGTCGGCTAGCGCGAGGGTCTGCGGGTCGGCCTGCAAGGCCGGCAGGAGGTGTTCACGTGCATGCTCGAGCAATTCGAGCGCACGCGAGCCGGAAAACAGCGACGGATCGAGGCTACCGACCTCGCCCAGTTGTTGCAGGTCACGCTGCAGCGAAAAGCGGTCGCCCGCGCCACGGTGCTTGAGCAAGGCCTCGAAATCGGCAGCGCGGCGGGCCGAGTCGGTGCGCGCCGGCTCACCCGCCGGACGAACCGGCGCGGTAGACAGCGCGGGATCGAGCCTCATGCTCAACCCTCGTCCGCTTCGGTGTTCAAGGTGAAGGCGAAACGCTCATCGCCACGGCCGAGCACGACCCGATCCGCGTCGATCGATTGCAGTGTCCAGCCGCCTTCCAGCGCCGCGCCGGGGTACAGGTGCCCGCCAGTGGCGTCGATTACGTAAGGGTTGTCACCAAACCAAACGGCCTGGAAGCGCACTTCGGGGCGCTTGAACGGCTCGCGAAGGCTGATATCGCTATGCAGCGGCACGTGGCGGCCGTGGCGAACGTCGAAGGCTCGTTGCAGTGCGGCCCAGCGTTGGTGCTGTTCCGCCGTCAGGCTGCCCTGAGCACGTAGCTGGCCGCCCTGCTGGCGGATGTCCAGCGCGTCGAGCCCCGCCGCACGGGCGTCGCGCTCGAGCTCGTCGCGAACCTGATCGAGCGAGGGGCGCTGCGCCGCGGGAGTGGTCAGTGCCGATTCGACGGCCAGGTGAGCCTGGAGGGGCGCTGCGTCTTCGCGCAACACGGCCAGCGCGCCGGCCCCGAGCGTCATGAACAAAATGGCCATCACCCATTGCAGGGTGCCATTCCAAGCCGGCGTGGAGGCGGCTTCGCTGGCTCGGGCTGGTGCCTCGAGCTTCAACCGCGCTTCGCCAATGCTGAGTTCCAGTGGCAGTTGGGCGCGGTACCCGCTGCCCTGCTCGACCGCCACACTGCGGCCGTTAGCGGTGGTGACCCGGACGTCACCGCCCAGCGCCTCCACCGAGACATGACGCGCCGTCAACCGCAGCGTCACATGAAGCTCGGCGACACCCGCGTCCCCGAGTACCAGATCCGATTGTTGACCCGCGCCGATGCTGCAGGTCGCCATGTCCAGCGGAAGCGATACGCCCTGGTGCACCCCTTCGAGCACGTTGAGCGTCGGGGTGTGATGGTGGTCGATACCTGACGGGATGGAAGCCATGGCTGTCATCTGGATCACCTATCGAAACCAGGCGCGTCGAGCCGACACGCGAGGGCGGAACCTGAAGCTGCGTGCGGCGAGCTGCCGCGCCGCAGCCGTTGACGAGAAACGCGCAGGCGATGCCAAGGCACCGCCCACGCGCCCAGGTCAGTTCTGAGGACGCTGCTTGGTGGCGTCGAGCTCAGCTTTTTTCGCCGTGGTGATCTCGGTGATCTTGGCGGACTTCTCAATTGCCATGTCGAACACAGCTTCCATCTTGGCAATTGCTGCGTCGGTGTTGCCGCTGCTCACTGGGGGAGTAGTGCTCATCGGTGTCTCCTGAGAATTTGAAAGGCGTTTGCAGATGAGGTGATGCGGGTGCATCGCGTTACCGCCGCAGGTCGCCGCCCGCTCGTGACGGGCTTGATCTACCGCAGTGATTTCATCCTAGAAGCAGGCGCAGGCCGCCTGTTGTGAAAGGTTGTGAAAGCTCATGAAGCTATGCCTTTGCGAGCAATCACTTAGCGTGGCCGATTGCGCAGGCGTCAATAAACCGCCTTACGCTCGAGCTGCGCCGGCCTATTGCAGGCCGTACTTCTTGACCTTGTCGAAGAGCGTCGTCTTGGCCAGCCGCAACGCCACACTTGCCTGGCTGAGGTTGCCGCCATGGCGCTCCAGCGCCGCCGCCAGCAGGCTGCGCTCGAAGGCTTCCACGGCTTCGCTGAAACCGGGCGCCGGCACGTCGCCGAGCTGACCGGGCTTCTTGAAGATGGGCAATCCGAGGGCGAAACGTTCGGCAACGTTGCGCAACTCACGCACGTTGCCAGGCCAGTCGTGGGCCAACAACGCGGCCAGCGTCGGCCGGTCGAGCTCCGGCGCCTGGCGATCGAATCTTAGAGCCGATTGCTGAAGGAAATGCTCGAACAGCAACGCGATGTCCTCGCGCCGCTCACGCAGCGGCGGCAGCTCCAAGGTGACCACGTCGAGTCGGTAATAGAGGTCGCTGCGAAACTCCCCGGCGCGGCCCATCTCGGCGAGGTCCGCCTTGGTGGCGGCGATGATGCGGCAGTCCAGCGTGATGGATTCGTTGGAGCCGAGCCGTTCCAGGCAATGCTCCTGCAGCACCCGCAGCAGCTTGATCTGCAGGTTCAGCGGCATGCTCTCGATCTCGTCGAGAAATAGGGTGCCGCCGTTGGCGTACTCCATCTTGCCGATGCGCCGTTTGGTCGCCCCGGTGAACGCGTGGGCCTCATGACCGAAGATTTCGCTCTCGAACAGGTTCTCCGGCAGGCCACCGCAGTTGAGCGCCACGTAAGGCCGCCCGCGCCGTCCGCTGCTGTCGTGCAGGCAGCGGGCAATCAGCTCTTTGCCGGTGCCGGTCTCGCCGACGATGAGCACGTTGGCATCGGTGTCGGCCACGTTGGTAATGAGTTCACGCAGTGCTTCGATGGCAGGCGAGCGACCGATGATGCGTTGCTCCAGTGCCTGACGGCCGGCGAGGTGTCGACGCAACTGCGAAACTTCGCGGGCCAGCCCGCGCTGTTCGAGCGCGCGACGTGCCACCTCCACCAGCCGCTCGGGCGAGAACGGTTTTTCGATGAAGTCATAGGCGCCGTTGCGCATCGCGCCGACCGCCATGCCGATGTCCCCGTGGCCAGTGATCAGTACCACCGGCAGGGTCGGATCATCCTGGTGGAGGCGCTCGAGCAATTGCAGGCCATCCATGCGTGGCAGCCGGATATCGCTGATGACGATCCCGGGAAAGTCGCGGCCGACTCGCTTGAGCGCCTCTTCGGCGCTGCCGACGCCGATACAGGCGATGTCTTCGAGCTCCAGCGCCTGGCGGCAGCCGAGCAGTACGTGGGGGTCGTCTTCAACGATCAGAACGGTGAGGGTTTCGGTCATGAGGCGCGGCTATCCGGGCTCGAGCATTGCGTGACCCGCGGCAGGGTGAGAATGAACGCGGCACCTCCCCCTGGCGGATGAGTGACGGCCAGGGTGCCGTTGGCAGCGGCCGCGAGGCTCGCCGACAAGGTCAGCCCCAGCCCAAGGCCGGCATCGCCGGGCTTGGTGGTGTAGAAGAGTTCGAACAAGTGATCGCGCGCCTGCGGCGGGATGCCCGGGCCGTTGTCGCGCACCTCGACGAGGTATTCGTCGCCCTGCTCCCGGCCGGTCAACCACAGCCGCGGCTCGGGCTGACCGCGCAGTGCATCGAGGGCGTTGGCGATGAGGTTGACGAGGATCTGCTCCAGGCGTGTCTGGTCGATGGGCAGCGTCACCGGCTCGTAGTCGTGCGTAACCTCAGGGCGCACCGCTTCGAGGCGTGGGTGCAGCATTAGCAGGGACGCCTCGATCGCCGTGTGCAACTGGGCATGGCCCGTATCATCAGTGCCGCGCGCGAATGAACGCAGGCTGCCGGTGATCTTGCCAATGCGGTCGACCAGCTCGCTGATGGATTCGAGATTGGTACTGGCCGTTTCGATCGCGCCGCGCTGCAGAAAGCGCACTGCGTTGGCCGAGAGCGTGCGCAGCGCCGCCAGCGGCTGGTTGATCTCGTGGGCGAGATTGGTCGACATCTGGCCAATGACCGCCAGCTTGCCGGAGCGGACCAATTCGTCCTGCGCCAGGCGCAAGGTCTGCTCGGCCTGCAGGCGCTCGCGAATCTCGGCCTTGAGGCGTTCGTTGGTGGCACAGAGGTCGGCGGTGCGCACGTCGATGCGCAGCTCCAGCTCGCGGTTGGCACGCTCGAGCGCTTCGCGTGCATCGAGCCGGGTGCTGATTACCTTGCGGCGCTGGTTCCAGACGATCAACAGCACGATCAACAAGGCACAGCCGGCCGCGGCCAGCATGGCGTTGCTCAGCGCATTGCGGCGCTCGTCCTCAAGCGGCGCCAGCAGGGTCAGGTGCCAGGGCGTGTCCTCGAGCGGCAGGCTTTGCGACAGGTAGTCCAGCGGGGCGCTCGCCGCATCGTGCAGGCTGTCGTCGTAGCGGACCTGCTCCAGGCCGTCGCCGAGCGAATCGCGCTCACGCAGCCGCAGTTCGTCCAGCCGCCACCAGGAATACTGCAGGCTGTTGGCCAGACGCTCACGGGTCGCGAGGCTCAGCGGGCGGATCGACTTGAGCCGCATCGCCGGGTCGCTAGACAGGATGATCACGCCGTTCTCGTCGCTGATGTATGCATCCACCTGCGCACGTTTCCAGCGCTGTTCCAGGGTGTCGAGCCGCACCTTCACCACGGCCACACCGTAGATGCTGCCTTGCGGGTCGGCCAACCCGTGCGCGAGGTAGTACCCAGCTTCGCCCCGAGTGCTGCCGATGCCGTAGAAGCGCCCGGGCAGGCCGGCGATGGCGTCCTGGTAGTAGGGGCGAAACGACAGGTCCTCGCCCATGTAGCTGTCCGGCGCGAGCCAGTTGCTTGTCGCGACCACATGGCCGGTGCGGTCGAGCACGTACACCGCCAGGCTACCGCCCCGCTCGTTCAACCCCTGCAGGTAGCGATTGACCTCGCGCTGGCGCCCGCGGTCGCCGGGTTGCTGCAACAGCTGCCGAACCCCCTCATCCAGCTCCAGCAGGCTGGGCAGGTAGATGTACTTGCTGATCTCGCTCTCGACGGCGCGGGCGTGCAACTCCAACTGGCGCTCGCCACTTTCGGCTAGCCGCTCGATACCCGCATGCTCGCCGATGACGAAGGTGACGTAACCGCAGCCGAGCACCAGCAGCAGGGCCAGCACGGGCAGCAATAGGCGTCGGAGGCGGCGTTTTCTCACGGTGACGGGCATACCGAGGCGAAATCCTTTGCAATGACCCTTACGAGATGAAGGGCGTTCCTCGGCAGGGGCAAGCGGTCGAACGAGCGGAGCGAGTGGTCATCGCGGCGCACTGTGCCGTACAGGCGCCGCGTTCGTTCGAGCCGTCAGAATGGCTCAGCGCACCTGATCGAGCCACTTGTCCAGATCGCGACGGCTGATCTTGCCGTCCTCCCTGGTGTTGTTGGAGTGATACCGGATGGTATCGAGAAACTCGAAGAATTCTGAGTGCTCCATCAGAAAACGCACGGCCTCACGTTGCTCCTCGGTGGCCTCATGCTTGCCGCTGAGCAACTTCTCGAAATCCTTGTCGCTGACGATATCGTCGCTGCCTTCCCAGTCATCCCAGCTGTCGGTGATGAGGTCGATCTTGTCCTTGTGCTCCTCGTAGAACGCCTTGTCGAAGCGGCTGCTGTGCACGACCAGGTCCTTGGTGGTGTCTCGGAACCAGTCATCTCCAATGCGCTTGTCCTTCTCGACCTTCTCGGTGAATTCCTTGAAGTGTTCGGGCTGCGCTTCCCACACGGGCATGGAGTCGGGGAACCACTCGCGATACTGCTCGTTGTTCTTCAGGAAGGTGTAGTTGTGCTCATAGCGCACGTGGATCAAGTAGTTGAGCTTGTCCCCCCAACCTTCTTCCAGCACGCCGTCCTTCTCCAGCCCGCGGAAGAAGTCGCGCACGCCTTCGGCTGTCTTCTCGTCGCGTTTCATCGCCGTTACGCCGCCGATGATCGCGGCGATCAGGCCGATCACCGAGCCCGCCGCACCCAATACCGAGGACGCAATGGCCGCGCCGCCCACGCCAAAGGCCGCCGCGATGCCGGTAATGCCCATGCCGGTGCCGAACGCGCCGGCGCCGATCTGCAAGCCCTTGGCCGCGAATTCCTCGGGCGTGCCGCCTTCCTTGATGAGCTTGTCCAGCCCCATACCGCCCAGCACGATATCCAGGATGCCACCGGCCGAGTCGGCCATGCCGCCGATGGCCGACAGCGCACCGCCGATCCACTGCATGCGCTGGTTCTTGCGCACCGAGTCCGCATCCGGGGCGTTGTTGCTGATGGCATCGACGTGGTTGCTGACGCGATCACGCTGGTCATCCGGTAACGCGGTGATGGTGTCTTCCAACGCGGGTCGCGAGGCGGTCAGGCGGTTATCGAAGGCCTCCCAGAAATTCTCTGGCGTGAAGGGCTTGCCGAAGTCGGGGTTCTCGATCTGTGGCTTCTTATCGGGCGAGCCCAGCGTGGGGTCGAGCATCTCCAGGGGGATGTCGGTGGTGAGGTCCGGCTTTTTCGGCGGGTGGCGTTTGTCCCACACGGTCTCGCGCAGGTCCTTGCCGATGCCCAGCGCGTCGGCAAGCCCGGCGTTCTTGAACATTTGGTCGAAGGCGCCGGTGACCATGGTGGCCGTTGGCGCCAGCACACCAACGAATGACAGGAAGTTGCGCGCTACCTCGATCCGCTCCGCCGCGGTTTCGCCGAAGTTCAGCCCGCCATCAGACATCTTGTAGATACCGGCGACCATGCCCAGCATCCCGGCCGATGAACTCAGCACGCCATGCTTGGCCAGCGAGCCAAGCACGCCACCGACACCGCCGCGCTGATCCAGCGGAATCTTGGCCTTGTCCATGGCCTTGTTCAGCTCGTCGCCGGTGATGGGCTTGGGCTGGGCACTGGGGTCGTTGAGGTTGGCCACGGCGCGGTCGCGCACGACCTCCTCGATGGCCGGCCTGGCGTTGGTCAGGTTCTCGACCATTTTCTGTTCGCTGGGCTTGAGCTCCAGCTTTTCCTGACCCTTCTCCTTACCGCCACCGAAGTAGTAATTGAAAATGTCCGAACCGCGCTTGGAGCCGAACACTGTCGACATCGTGGTCGCGATCATGGTGGTGACGACGTCGCTCGTGGCCTTGTCGATGTTCTCGGATCCGACGCCCTCGGCGCCGTCTTCGAATATCTCGTTGAGTTGCTCGATAGGCACGCCGAACTTGAGTTCGATATCGATCTGTTCGGCCAGGTCAGGGTCGAGCGCGCGCAGCGACTGCATGTCACTGGCGTAACGCGCCTCGGCGACTTCGCCCTTGCCGTCCGCCTTCAGCTCTTCGAGCGCCTCCTGGTATTCGGGGTCGCGCATGGTGTCGGCGATCTTGTCGCGCAGCTCGTCCTTGTCCTTGACCTTGTCTACCGCTTCTTTGAAGAACTTCTCGTTGTCCTCGATGATCTCCGGCTCGTTCGCCAGCCGCAGCAGTTCCTCGCCCAGGGCGTTCTCGTCCATCAGGCCGCGCATGTCGGCCGGATCCATTTCGACCTGATCCGGCAGGTAGGAGGTGTTGTCTCCCGTACCGAAGGCATTGCGGTTAGTGGTGTAGGGCAGGTACTTGAAGCCACCGCTGAGCGTCGCCTGGGCTTCGAGCAAGCGCAGGTATTTGGCCTTGTCCGAATCTTCCGGCTCGTCCTTGTAGGCCTCCTTGAGCTTTTCGTAGTAGAGCTCGCCGACCGTCTTGTCCTTTTCGGTGGTCTTGGCCCGCATCAGGTCGGTTTCCTCGGCCGTCGGCAGGTCTTTGTCCTTGAACACGTCGTCTGCGCTGGACTGCTGCCCCTCGACCTGATCGCCATGCAGGGTCGCGAACTGTTCCGGGGTAAGGCTCTCGATCACGATGAACTTGCCGCGCCCCGGCACCTCGATGGCCTTGACGCCATCGGCCAAGGTTTCGACTTTCGAGTCGCCGGTAATGACGGGGGTGTCTTGGTCAGGCTGCAAGACGGTAAAGCCTTCGTCGTCGATCTTTTCCATGATCGCCTTTTGCTGAGCGTCCATCTTCTTCAGCTCTTCGTAGGCCTCGGCGTTGTACTCCTTCGAGACGGCGTAACGCTTGCCATCGGCTGTCTCGAACATCGCCGTGCCATGCTCGAAGAGAAAGCCGTCGCCTTCCTCCGCGACGGTCAAATTGAAGCCCGTGTCGAAGTACACGGCCGCATCCATGTCGAGAAAACCAGGGCCGATGAAGCGCAGCGAACCAAGCTCCGGAAGCGAATCACCCGGCTCAACCACCTCGAAGCCACGGGCCTCGTATTGCCCCAACCATTTGCTGTGTTCCTCCGATAAACCGGCCTTTTCCCAGGCTGGCCCGCCCTCGACCTCACCGCCATCGAGCATGGCCTTGGCCTGCTTGTGCAACTCTGGGTGCAGATCTGGATGGATCAGCACCTCTTTCCCGTCCTTATCGGTGACGAGGAGCATGTCGTCCCAGAGCAGCAGCCGATCACCAGTGCGCGCCTGCCAATGGTCGTCGACATTAGCGATGTCGTCCTTGTCGAGCGTGAAGTCGTTTTCCGCCAGGGGCGGTTTGTTATCCAGATAGGGGCCGCGATCCTCGAGGATTTCTTCGCGCCGCTCATCGCGCCCCTTGTTCTCGTCGGCACGCTTGAGGATGGTTTCGAAGACCCCGAGCAGCGGGTTTACGAGGGTGTTGGGCAGGGTTTCGCTAGGGACGACTGGATCGGTTTTGCTCATGGCGCGGGGCTCCCGGGGGGTGGAACGAGGTGCGCATGACAACTTCGAGAGACGAGCCTGGCCACTGTCATCAGAGCGAACTAAACGCGGGTCATCTGCGCCGTGGACGTCCTTATCGATCGGTCCGAGTCGAAGCCGGGCATGAACAGCTCTCATGTCCGCGGGTGTCGGGTCATTGAAGCAACGTGATCCGCACCGCTCAACGCAGAACTGTCATATTTCACAGCTTTTCACAGGCCCAACGCCCCGCAAACGCCGAGAAGATCAGGCCCGTTCGCTCAGCCCCAGCCGGATGCCCAACCCGACCAACACGGAGCCGAGCACCCGATCCAGCCAGAGGCGGAGCCGCTGATTGCCCCGCAACGCCGAACTCGCCCGAGCCACCAGCAGCACCAGCGAACACTCGATGACGATCGCCACCAGCACTACCAGCACGCCGAGCACCAGTAGCTGCGTGGCGACAGCGCCCTGCTCGGGTCGCACGAACTGCGGCAGAAACGCCATGAAGAAGATCGCCGCCTTGGGATTGAGGATGTCGACGAGAATACCCTGCCGATACGCCTGCCAGCCGTTGGTGCGCGGCGCTGGGCGCAGGCTGAACTGGCCGCCAGCCGAACGCAGCGTCTGAATACCCAGGTAGAGCAAGTAGGCAGCGCCCACGTATTTGACGACTGTGAAGGCGAGGGCCGAGGTCGCCAGGATTGCCGAGAGGCCCAGCGCCGCGGCGACCACATGCACCAACGCGCCGCTGCACACCCCGCACGCCGAGGCCACACCGATGCGGCGGCCGCCACTGAGCGTACGCGACAGTACGAACATTAGGTCCGGCCCCGGTGCGATGTTCAACGCTATCGCCGCCGAAAAGAACACCCACCAATACGTTGCGTCGCTCATGACCGCCCCACTCCACAAAACCCGCCGGAAACTCCCACTCTAGACGGCTCTCATCCCAGCCACCAGGCGAAGCCCGTCGAGGATCCACATGCAGCTCGTCGGAAAACTGGCGAAGCTTCTCATTTTCGACTTTTTATTGTCACGACACTGAACTAGGTTTCGGGGAGAATTGTCGGAGCCGACCGACCGCGGCAAGGATTACCGGCTTCACCGGTGTGCCCATCATGCAAAGGAAATGCTCATGATCGATAAAGCGTGCTCCGCTCTCGTATCCACCCCCTCTCGAGTCACTCTGTTGTCCCACAGCGAAGTCCTGGACACCGCCCTGCGCCAATACCTGCACGAGCTGCCGCAACTGCGCATGAACCGCAGTACCGTTCTGCGTGGCCAGCCGGACATGGACCTGGTGCTGATCGATGTCGCCAGCTTCGCCGGCCCGGAGTGCGAACGCCTGCTGCGCCAGCTGCGTGACGTGCCGACCGCGCTGATCAACGCGCAACCGGATCAGGCCCGCACCCTGCTCGTCCGGCACCCCTGGATCCGAGGCGTGTTCTATCCCTCGACCAGCCGCAGCATCTTGCAGCGCGGCATCGCCACCATCCTCGAAGGCGGCGACTGGCTGCCCCGCGCTCTCATGGAGAAGCTGCTCGGCCGCTACCGCGAACTCACCAGCGCCTCGCGCGCCATCGACGACCTGTCCGAACGCGAGAAGCAGATCCTCGCGCTCGCCGGCAAAGGCCTGTCGAACGCCGAAATTGCCGAGCGCCTGCACCTGAGCACCCACACCATCAAGAGCCACATCCATAACGCTCTTGGCAAACTGGGGGCGTCCAACCGTGCACAGGGCGCATCCCTGGTGCTCGGCCACGTTGCCGAGGCCCTGGCTTGACGACCCTCGCGCGGGGGGCGGGCCTGTTCAGCAGGCCTCTGGCGATTGCCAGCAACCCGCGCGAAGCCGCAACGCTCAATGCCATCAGGGCACGCCGGCAGCATGCCAACTGGTTGCGTGCGAAAAAACGTAAAGAAGTCCAAGCATCGTTTGATCTCATCCCCGACCTAGCGAAGGACCTGTCATGACCCGGCTCCACCCTCCCGCCGGCCTGCTGGCCTGCCTGTTGCTCAGCACCAGCGTCGGCGCGACCGAACTGGTCTACTCCCCCGTCAACCCGTCGTTCGGCGGCAACCCGCTCAACGGCGCCTGGCTGCTCGGCAACGCCCAGGCGCAGAACGACACCAAGGACCCGAACGCGCTCGATCGCTCGTCGCTGACCGGCACCTCGGCGCTGGACCGCTTCACCAGCCAGCTCGAGTCGCGCCTGCTGTCGGACCTGCTCGGCGACGTGCGCGATGGCAAGACCGGCTCGATCACCACCGACGATTTCATCGTCAGCATCATCAACGACGACCTGGGCAATCTGGTGGTGAACATTACCGACCGCTTGACCGGCGAGACCTCCGAGATCGTGATCGGACAGAACTGACTAGGAGCAACTAAAGGCCATGAGAAGCCTAATTGTCGCCATGGGGATGATGGCCCTGCTGCAAGGTTGTGCCGTGCGTGATCCGATGCCCGCCGACCAGGAAACCCCAACCCTTACCCCACGTACCTCCACTTACCAAGACCTGCTCGAATTACCGCGCCCCAAGGGTCCGCTGGTCGCCGCTGTGTATGGCTTCCGGGACCAGACCGGGCAATACAAGCCGAGCCCGGCCAGCTCGTTCTCTACTGCCGTCACGCAGGGTGCGGCGAGCATGCTCGTCGATGCCATGCAGGCCAGCGGCTGGTTCATCGTGCTGGAACGCGAAGGGCTGCAGAACGTACTTACCGAGCGCAAGATCATCCGCGCCTCGCAGGCCAAGCCCGACGTAGCACCGAACATTCAGAACGAGCTGCCATCGCTGCTGGCGGCGAACATCATCATGGAAGGCGCCATCGTCGCGTACGAAACCAATGTGCGCAGTGGCGGCCAGGGTGCGCGCTACTTGGGCATTGGTGTCTCGCAGGAATACCGGGTCGACCAGGTCACGGTGAACCTGCGAGCGGTAGACGTGCGCAGCGGCCAGGTCTTGTCCAATGTCATGACCACCAAGACGATCTACTCGATCGGACGCAACGCCAACGTTTACAAGTTCATCGAGTTCAAGGAGCTGCTCGAGGCCGAAGCCGGCTACACCACCAATGAGCCCGCTCAGCTCTGCGTGCTGTCGGCCATCGAGGCCGCCGTCGCGCACTTGATCGCGCAGGGCGTGGACCGCCGCCTCTGGCAAACCGCCGACAGCTCCCCCTCCGTCAAGGACGCGCTGGCCAAGTACCGCAGCATGCCTACCAAGCTCTGACCATCCGATCCTGACGATCAAACACTGACCATCAGGCACTGACCCGCCCGTCGCCCTTCACTGGTGGCGGGTTACCCCCCTCCTCGCGTTCAGCGTCGCCCCAAAACGGAGCAGCCCCACGGCCCGCTCCGCTTATTTGAGGCATTGGTCAGGAATTCACGCCCCATCAGGCCCCGCCCTGCGGCGTTGCCGCCTGCTTAATTCCATGAAAAATCAGGGCTTCTGTGTTATTTACGCTGCGCCTTATCACTTGGCGCGGGCATTGCTTTACGAGCAAAGCCTGACCGCTTGGACAACTACTACAAGCAGTCTCAACTGCACCCCAAGGAGCACACGATGAAACGCAGCCTCACCACCGCCGCGCTCGCGGCCGGGTTGATCCTCAGCGGCCACGCCATGGCCGCGCCGATGTTGTGGCAGAACAACAGCCTGACCTACCTGTACGGCAAGAATTTCGCCGTAGACGCCGGCGAAATCCAGCAGACCATTACCTTCGAACACGCCAGTGGCTGGACCTGGGGCGACATGTTCCTGTTCGTCGATAACAAGTGGTACAACGGCCTGTCCGGCGGCGAAGGCCACACCTACTACGGCGAATTCAGCCCGCGCCTGTCGCTCGGCAAGCTCACCGGGGCCGACCTCTCCTTCGGTCCGGTGACCGACATTCTGCTCTCGGCCACCTACGAGCGTGGCGAAGGCCGCAACCGCAACTACCTGCTCGGCCCGGCCGTCGACCTGAAGGTGCCCGGCTTCGACCGCCTGGCGATCAACACCTATTACCGCAAGCCCGACGGCATCACCGGCAAGCCGGGCGGCCAATGGCAGATCACCCCGACCTGGGCGATCACCGTCCCAGTCGGCAAGTCCGACATCCTGATCGACGGTTACATCGACTGGGTCGTCAACGACGCCGGTTCCAAGTCCAAGGGCGACTACCTCGCCAAGAACTTCCACTTCAACCCGCAAGTGAAATACGACCTGGGCAAGGCGCTGGACTATACCCCCGGCACGCTTTATGTCGGTGTCGAGTACGACTACTGGTCGAACAAGTACGGCATCGAGGACAGCAGCGCCTTCAACACCGATAACAACGTGACCAACTTCATCGTCAAGGCGCATTTCTAAACGCGCGCCTGCGGGCCGGCCGAGCGTTGAGCTCGGCCATCGCAGAAGTCGGGCCGGCCGGTGGCCGGCTCTCTCGCGGGGCGCGACTCCCCCACCGCTTGCCGCAACTCAGCTTCTCGTGGGCGGCCTGTCGTCAGGCCAAAGCATCTATGTTGGTTCGGCTCAGCGACCGCAGCGAGCCGGTTATCGTCGCCCCTCCCCATCAGGCATCATTGATCAGCACGGTGGCGGCCGGACGCCACTGCTCAGGGGCAAGGGACCATGAACAAGAACGAAGCGACATTGCCGATCTATACCTCCACCGGAAAACCCGCAGGACGCATTCGTCAGAAGAACGAAGAGACGATCCTCACCGCCGCCGCGGAAGAGTTCGCCCGTCACGGCTTCAAGGGCACCAGCATGAGCGCCATCGCCCTGCGTGCCGGGCTGCCGAAGGCCAATCTGCATTACTACTTCACCAGCAAGCTCGGACTATACGTCGAGGTCATGCGCCACATCCTTGAGCTCTGGGATACGGCCTTCGATGACCTGACTGTCGATGACGACCCGGCACAAGCGCTGGCTGACTACATCCGCATCAAAATGGAGTTTTCACGACGCAACCCGGAGGCTTCGAAGATTTTCGCGATGGAGGTCATCAGTGGTTGCGAATGCCTGTCCGAGCACTTCAACCAGGACTACCGCAACTGGTTCCGTGGCCGCGCTGCCGTGTTCGAGGCCTGGATCGCCGCCGGCAAGATGGACCCGGTGGACCCGACACACCTGATCTTTCTGATCTGGAGCGCCACGCAGCACTACGCTGACTTCTCCCACCAGATCCAGCGCGTTACGGGTAACAAGCGCATGACCCGCAGCGACTATGCCCTGGCGACCGAGAACCTCATCCGCATCATTCTCAAGGGCTGCGGGTTGACGCCACCGCCTGAGGCATGAGCGGTGTCGTCGCCTGGCTCAGGGCTGGCGCCTGAACACCAGCGCCTTGAGACCGCTGTTAGCGCTGATATCGGGGAATTCCGGGGGGTTGGCCAGCCGCTCGACGAACCGGAGTTCTGGCGCTTCGGCGGCCACGCCCTGGACGAGAAAGTCCGGCCCAGTGTCCGGGTCGTTGATGCAGGCGAGCACGGTGCCGGTAGCGGTCAGCAACTCGGGCAGGCGCCGCAGAATTTTGGCGTAGTCCCGGCTTAGCGCGAAGCTGCCTTTTTGAAACGATGGCGGGTCGATGATTACCAGGTCGTATGGGCCTAACTTCTTGACCTTACCCCACGACCTGAAGAGTTCGTGCCCAAGGAACGCGACCTCCTCCAGGTCATGCGCGTTGAGGCGGTGGTTGTCGCGCCCGCGGCTCAACGCGGCTCGCGCCATGTCCAGGTTGACCACTCGCTCGGCGCCGCCGGCAATGGCCGCTACGGAAAAGCCACAGGTATAAGCGAACAAATTCAGCACATGTTTGCCACGGGCCTGCTCACGAACCCAGCGCCGGCCGTAGCGCATATCGAGAAACAAGCCGTTGTTCTGCTTGATGCCAAGGTCCAGCTTGAAGCGTAGCCCGCCTTCGTTGATCACCCACTCCTCGACCGGCTCACCGACCAGCCGCTGCATGTGGCTGTCTGGCAGGTAGCGATGCTGCAGCAGCAAGGTATGCGCCCCACTTGCCTGCCACGGCTGGCCTTCGGTGAGCGCGATCAGCATATGGATCAACGCCTCGAGTTCAGCCTCTGCCGGCTGACGAAACAACGAGACCAGCACCACGCCCTGCAACCAATCGACCGTCACCTGCTCCAGCCCCGCCCAGCAGCGCCCTCGGCCATGGAAGAGTCGCCGGGCTTCGTCCGGCACCTGCGATAGCGCCTGGATCAGGTGTTCGCGGAGGGTGGCAAGAGCATTGAGGTTCATGGCAAAGGCCGTTTGGAAAAGCCGCGCATTCTAAACCCGAACCCCGCCATCTGCAGCGGGGCCGTCAGGCCGGGCTGGCTGTCTTCGCCGTGCGACGGCTACGGGCGCCCGTCTTGCCACCCTTGCGCTTCTTCTTCCAGGGTGCGGCGCGACCGGCCGGCATGGCCGGGCCACTGATCGTCAGGCGAACGCCCTTGCACCGCTCGACCTGCTTGCTCATCCACGCCGATTGCTTGGCGACGAATTCATCCAGGCTCATCTCGCCGCTCTGGACCATGTCCAGTGCCTGTTCCCAAATAGCCGTGGTGCCCGGATCGGCGATCGCACGCGGCACCGCGTCGATCAGGCTGAAAGCCGCTGGGGTCGCGCTCAGCGCCTTGCCTTGCTTGATCAGGTAACCGCGGTCGAGCAGGCCCTGGATAATGCCGGCCCGAGTCGCTTCGGTGCCGATACCGGTCGTGTCCTTGAGCTTTTGCTTGAGCCGTGGGTCGTCCACCAGCTTGGCGACATTCTTCATGGCCTTGATCAAGTCGCCTTCGGTGTATGGCTTGGGCGGCTGGGTCCAGAGGTCCTTCAGGTGGATGTCGAAGATCGGGCACGACATGCCTTCGCGCATAACAGGCAAGCGCTGTGGCTCAGGCGCTTCGCGGCCTCGCGCCAAGGCTTCAGGCATCGCCCGCTTCCAACCCGGCTCGACGATTTGTTTGCCGACCGCACGCAGTGCCTGGCCGGCGCAGTCGAAATCCGCCTGGGTGCGGTCGAATTCGTGATTGGGTAAGAACTGTGCAAGGTAACGCGCGCGGATCAGCGCGTAGACCGCACGTGGTTTGCCCACCAGCCGCTCGAAACCACGCGCCGCCGCGGTCGGAATGATGCCGTGGTGCGCACCGACCTTGGCATCGTTCCAGGCGCGTGAACGCCGCCCGGGCTCAAGATGCGGTTGCAGGTCGGCCAGCCCCGGATCAGCCTGCGCCAATGCGCGCAGGATCGCCGGCGCCTCGCTGTGCTGGCTCACCGGCAGATAACCGCAATCACTGCGCGGGTAGGTGATCAGCTTGTGTGTCTCGTACAACGTCTGGGCGATGTCGAGCGTCTCCTGAGCGCCCAGCCCCAGGCGCTTGGAACAGATTTCCTGCAGCGTGCCCAGATCGAACGGCAGCGGTGCCGGCTCGCGCAGGCGTTCGGTCTTGAGCTTGACCAGGTGCGCCGAGCCAACCGCGCGCATGGCCTCTTCGGCGCTGCGGGCCAGGCGCGGATCGAGGCAGCGGCCCTGCTCATCACAGGCCGTCTCCGGCGCTCGCCACTGCGCGGTGAAAGGCTCGGCTTGCTCGCCGAGCAACTGCACCTCGATCGTCCAGAACGGCTGCGGGACGAAATCGGCGATGCTCCGATCCCGGTCGACCACCAGCCGCAGCGTCGGCGTCTGCACGCGCCCCACCGGCAGCACACCCTGATAGCCGGACTGCCTACCGAGCAGGGTGAACAGCCGGCTCATGTTCATGCCAATGAGCCAGTCGGCCCGCGAGCGTCCCAATGCAGACTGGTAGAGGTTGAAGGTCTCGGCGCCCGGCTTGAGCGCGCCGAGCGCCTTACGGATCGAGGCATCGTCCAGTGCCGAAAGCCAGAGGCGCTGGACCGGCCCGCGGTAGCGACAGTGCTCGACCAGCTCCCGCGCGATCATTTCGCCCTCGCGGTCGGCGTCAGTCGCGATAACCAGTTCACTGGCCTGCCCGAGCAGGCGCTTGACCGCCTTGTACTGGCTGGCGGTCTTGGCCTTGACCTCCATCTTCCAGCGCTCAGGCACGATGGGCAGATCGGTCAGCACCCAGCGCTTGTAGCGGGCGTCGTAGCTGTCAGGCGGCGCGGTTTCGAGCAGGTGCCCGATGCACCAGGTCACTGTCACGCCATCGCCGGTCCAGCACCCATCCCCACGCCGCGTGGCGCCCAGCACCTTGGCAATGTCCTTGGCCTGAGAGGGTTTTTCGCAGAGAAACAGCCGCATCGGTCTTCACTGAGTCGTTACGTGCCGTACAGCATGCGCAGCGAGGCAGCGGCAGGCAAGAAATATCTGTATGGATATACAGATATTTGACCCATGATCAGGGCCGACTGGCATGTTCGATTGATTGCCGGTCGAGCGACTCCGCCTCTGCGATACCACCGGTGCCTAGGAACGCAATAGCTTCAGAACCCGCGAAACGAGCGTCTCGATTGCAAACGGCTTCGTAAGCACTTGCATCCCCGGCCCTATAGAGCTATCCCCGAGTGCCGCGTTTTCTGCGTAGCCGGTAATAAAGAGGGTTCGCAAGTCTGGCCGGACTTCTCGTCCGGCGTCGGCCATCTGGCGGCCGTTCATCCCACCGGGCAAGCCTACATCGGTGATCAATAAGTCGATGCTCACCCCGGATCTCAGGATTTCCAACCCCGATACACTGTCGCAGGCTTCCAGAAGTGTGTAACCAAGGTCTCCTAGTGCATCCATGAGCAGCAGGCGAACCGTAGGCTCGTCGTCCACGATCAGTATGGTTCCATAGGCCGGTGTCGGGGCGCTCACCGACTTACCTGGTCCCGCAACGCTGGTGCTGGCGCTGCCGTGGTAACGCGGTAGGTAGATCCGCATCGTGGTTCCCTTTCCAACCTGAGAGTCCACGCGCACCTGGCCCCCAGACTGTTTGGCGAACCCATAGATCATCGAGAGGCCAAGACCGGTGCCCTGGCCAATTGGTTTCGTTGTGAAAAATGGATCAAAAGCCTTGGCTATGAGCTCGGGAGTCATGCCGGTGCCAATATCCGTGACGCTCACCGACAGGTATTCACCTTCAGGCAGCTCATAGGCCTTAGCCTCATCCGCATTGAGGCAGTGATTGGCCGTTTCGATGGTGATGCGTCCGCCGTCCGGCATGGCGTCGCGGGAGTTGATGCAAAGATTCAGCACTGCATTTTCCAGCTGACTTGCATCCACGAAAGCCGGCCATAGATCCGCAGCGCTTGTTGTCGTCACAACAATGCTCGGCCCGACACTACGCTGGACAAGCTCGATCATTCCATCGACCAGCACATTCACATCGATCGGCTGCGGGTCCAGGGTTTGGCGTCGAGAGAAGGCCAGGAGCCGATGCGTCAGCGCAGCGGCGCGTCTCGCGGCCCCTTGCGCCGCGTGCAGATAACGGTCGACCTCGTTTGTTCGACCCTGCGATATGCGCAGGCTGGTCAGCTCAAGCGCACCGGTTATACCGGCAAGCAGGTTATTGAAGTCATGCGCGAGCCCTCCGGTCAGTTGGCCGACCGCCTCCATTTTCTGAGACTGGCGCAGCTTTTCTTCCGCTTGGATCAGCTCTGCTGTCCGCTCGGCTACGCGCTGCTCCAGCGTATCGTTTAAAGCACGCAGCGCAGCAGTGGCCCGGTCGCGCTCAGCCTCGATGGATCGCCTGTCTTCTACATCGATCAGGACCCCGGGAAAATTTTGCGGCGTGCCGTTGTCGTCGTGGTCGACACGTCCGTTTGCTTCGATCCAGTAGTATTTACCGTTGGCGCGGCGAACCCGGTACTGATGGGCATAGGCGCCTCCGCGTGCAATAACTCCGTTGATCGCCGTAATCAGTCCGTCCCGATCCTCCGGGTGTACGGTCGCGATGATTTGCTCAAGGCTCAGGCCTGTCCGCCCCAAGGCAGGGTCAAGACCGAAGGCTCGTGCGAAGCCTTCGTCCACCGTGAAGCGATCGGTTGGCAAATCCCAGTTCCAGGTACCGATGATTGCACCGGCTGCAAGCGCAAGCTGAACCCGTTGAACGTTCTCTCGAGCAATGGATTCGCTGACTTTGAGCCTTTCTTCGGCGCTACGTCGCTGGGTGACATCGCTAAACAGAATGGCAATCTGACGGTCCGCCGGGTCGCCCACGCGAACCGCCCGGACATCGAACCATCGGCTAAAGGCTTGAGCGTAGTTTTCAAAATTTGCGGGCTCTCCAGTCCTGGCGACACGCCCATAGGTGTCGAACCAGAACTGCTCAAGATCCGGCGCGAACTCTGTTACCCATTTGCCACGCAGGTCGACGCCGGCTTGCCGTTCAAAGGCAGGGTTCACATCGACGAAGCGATAGTTGACCGGGCGATCAAGATCATCGAACTTCACCTGAACGATTGCAAAGGCCGCGTCGATCGTTTCCAGGATCGTTCGGAATCGCTCTTCGCTATCACGCAGTGCTGTCTCTGCAGCTCGCATACGGGTGAGATCGAGCATTGCCCCGATCATGCGGACAGCCCGCCCGCTAACATCCCGTATAACCTGGCCGCGATCCAACACGTCCGCATACGAACCATCGCTGCGCAGGAAACGATATTCACCGCTCCATGTCGTTCCGCTGCCATGGATGACAGCGTGGATAGAGGAATGGATACGCTCCCGATCTTCCGGGTGGATATGCGCAACCCACCATTCCCCTGAGCTGCCAACCTCACTTAGCTGGTGGCCGTAGGCGGTGCCTAACGCCTCGTTCCAGATGACGTGGTTCGAATGCAGGTCCCAGTCCCAAACCGCGTCATTGGTCGCTTTGGTAGCCAACCGGTAACGTTCATGGGCCTCGTCGGCATCCGAACCGGCTGCCTGGGCGCCTGCAGGCTCATGCAGCATCCAGAGAAAGCCTGTGTGTAGGCTGTCCTCGTCCCGCGTGGGCGAAATCTCGATCGCCGCCCACAGACGCTCGCCATCCTTACGCAGGAGATAGCGATGCCCTGCAGCGAGTCCAGTCTCCAATGCCTTTCGCATCTCAAACTCGGCCACGCGCTCGGCTCGGTCGTTTGGCGTCAGGATTCGCTCAACGCTGTGCCCCACAATCAGTTCGGCGGGCCAGCCGAAAATACGCTCAGCGTCGGCGCTCCAACAGGTGACGCTCCCTTCGCGGTCAGTCGAAACGTACGCCGGTTCGATCCCGCTCCGGCCGCCAGTTCCGCGTATAGCGGCATCAATGAATTCTGATGGGCCAATTTCCTGCTCACGCTCGGCGAGCGCAGCACGCAGATGTAGCACCTCAGCCTCAAGCGCTTGTCGAGTAAGTTTTTCCAGTGACATGACGACCTTTGAGGCTAGGGGTACCGAAACGGATGGTTTCAATCAGACCAGAAAGCGTCAGGGTTTGCACAGACCGACGCGCCCGCAGATGACCGTCAACGACAACCGGCTGCCGGGCAAGGCGGCCCCAGCGATTACGTGACTGGCGAATCCAACGGCGAGCGCAATTCTTTTCGACATTCACCGGGACGGCAGCGCCAACCTGCTCGACATCGCCCAGTCCAGCTCCAACAGC
This sequence comes from Pseudomonas sp. SA195, assembly GCF_054131565.1. Classification (NCBI taxonomy): domain Bacteria; kingdom Pseudomonadati; phylum Pseudomonadota; class Gammaproteobacteria; order Pseudomonadales; family Pseudomonadaceae; genus Pseudomonas; species Pseudomonas sp. SA195. The sequence continues at coordinate 3,281,160 of NZ_CP096392.1, forward strand.
CTGTTCGAAGCCTCACAGCGCAGCACCTGGGCGATCGGCGATACCCGGCATCATCGACCAGACCGGCACCGGCAATCGCGCATTCCTGATCCCGGGCACCTATAACATCGGCACGGGCACCGACACGGCCGTGATCTCACAGAGCGGCGCCTTCAACACCGCAACGGTCACCCAGCGCTGACGGATGGGGGGCGGCGGATCGGACCGCAATACCGGGCACATTCACCTGCCCGTCGCATCCGCCCGCTGCTGATTGAGCCATACCCGGGGCGATACCCCGCATTGGGATTTGAACGCGCGCGAAAGCGCAGCCTCCCCGCTGTAACCCGCTTCATCGGCGATCAGGCGGAGGGGCTGGCCGTTCAACAACCACTTCTGAACCAACCCGATTCGCCAGCGCTGCAGATAGCTCGCCGGCGTCTCGCCCACCGCGTCACGAAACCGATTCGCGAACACGCTTCGCGACATCCCCGCCTCGGCCGCCAGCGTTTCAACGGACCAGTTCCGTTCCGGCGCCTGGTGGATCGCCGCGATCGCCCGCCGCAATTGTTGGTGAGCGAGGCCCGCGAGCAAACCGACCTGTGTGCTGCCGTTCTCCATCAATTGCCTCAACAGCTGGATCAATAGCACCTCGAACAGACGATCCAGCATGGCCTGACGCCCGCAATTGCTGGCCTCTGCCTCGGCGAACAGCAACGACAGCACCGGCACGCTATCGGGTAGCTCAGCAAGAGGAAGGCACACGCATGTGGGCAACGCCCTGGCGAGCGGGTTGGCTGCGTCGCCTTCAAAGGCGATATGGGCGCACACGAACTCGGCGCCATGTTCGGCGTCGGTCACGAACCGATGCGCATGTGGCCGGGGATAAAACAGCAATGTAGGCCCATCGAGGCAATGCACCCGCGCATTGCCATGCCACACCTCCGCCCTGCCCTGCTTCAAAAGGTGCAACTGCCCATACGGAAGGTCGCCATCCAGGGTGTTGATGCCACAGAGAGGCCCCGCCTGGAAGGTACGGGCGCTGACGGCGAAATGCCCCAGCAGGCCAGCCAATCGATCAACCATCAAATACGATCCGTTAAGAATTAAGGACAAAAAGCGAGTTTCCGTATCGTATAGCCCTAGATACTGTCTCCCGTCAACGCAACACCACCTACAACCTTGCTGAACGAGAGGAACAGACCATGAACAAATCCCCGCGCAACGCCCTTGCAGTATTCGCAACCGCAGCCCTGCCCGTCATGGCGCTGGCCGCTGACTCCTTGAACGAGGCCGCTCGCTCGGCCAGTACCGTGACCACTCAAGACGGGGTGGAGCTGTACTACAAGGACTGGGGCCCCAAGAACGGTCAGGTCGTTATGTTCAGCCACGGCTGGCCGCTCAGCTCGGACAGCTGGGAATCGCAGATGCAATTTCTGGCAGACAAAGGCTACCGCGTCATTGCGCATGACCGCCGCGGGCATGGCCGCTCCAGCCAGCCTTGGGATGGCAACGACATGGACCACTACGCGGACGACCTCGCGGCGGTGATTGACGCGCTGAACGTGAAGGATGTGACCCTGGTTGGCTTCTCCACCGGCGGTGGCGAGGTGGCCCGTTACATCGGCAGGCATGGCACTCGCCTGGTCAAGAAAGCCGCGCTGATCAGCGCCGTTCCACCGATCATGCTGAAGACAGACAGCAACCCGAACGGGCTGCCCCTGTCAGTCTTCGACGGGCTGCGCAAGGCTTCCAACGAGGACCGCTCCCAGCTGTATCTGGACATCGCCTCTGGGCCGTTCTTCGGCTACAACCGCCCCGGCGCCGAACCCTCGCAAGGCCGGATCCAGTCGTTCTGGCGGCAGGGCATGATGGCCGGCGCGAAGAACACCTACGATTCCATCGCCGCCTTCTCCGCGACGGACTTCAGGCCGGACCTCGCGAAGTTCGACGTTCCTACCCTGGTGGTCCACGGCGACGATGACCAGATCGTACCGATCGAAACCTCCGGCAAGGCCTCGGCGGCGCTCATCAAAGACGCCAAGCTCATCATCTACAAGGGCGCCCCACATGGCCTGGCGGACACCCATAAGGACCAACTGAATCAGGACCTGCTGAAGTTCCTGCGCGACGAGTAAACGAGCGGCAGCACTCAGGGATGCCAAGCGCGAGCTTCGGCATCCCTGAGCTGTTTACGACGCTGAGCAATCAAGGCTTGGGCAGGTAGCCCGGCAGACGCTCGATGCGGGCCATCCAGCGCGCGACGTTTGCATACGGCGCAAGATCGACATCGCCTTCCGGCGCCAGCACGACGTAGGGGTAGACCGCGCAGTCGGCGATAGTCGGCCGGCTGATCGCCAGCCAGTCGTGGCGCTGTAGATGCTCATCCAGCAGCTCGAGCACAGCCGGCGCTTTCGCCAGCGCCGCCTCCTGGTCAAGCGGATAGCCAAACTTCTGCACCAGCCGCGCGGCACAAAGGCTGTGCTGGACCTCATTAGCGGCAAAGGACAGCCACTGCACGATGTCGGCTTGCCCACGGCCGTGGTCCGGCCACCAGGCCAGGCCGCCATAGGTCGCGGCAAGGTAGACCAGAATGGCCTGTGAATCGCGGATCACGTAGCCGTCATCCTCGAGGACGGGCACTTGCTCCAGCGGGTTGAGTTCCGACAGTGGCGGTTTTTTGTGCGCGCCGCTGGCGAAATCCACAGGCACCAGATCGAGCCCAATATCCGCCAGCGAGGCGAACATCCGTACTTTGTAGCAGTTGCCGGATGCTTCCACGTCATAGAGTTTCATGGTGTACCTCTCAAACGAGTTGATTGAATTCAAGGACGTTGCCATCCGGGTCGCGGATGAACAGCGCAACGCGCCTCGGGCCAATGGCATGCGGCCCCTCGGTGATGACGATGTCTCGCTCGCCCAGCCAGTGCTGAAGCGCATCGAGGTCATCGACGATGAACGCAGGGTGGGTCATGCCGGGCCGCTTTATCGGCGCATCCAGCAGTGGGTTGTGCGCGTCGGGTGACCGGGCGCCGTTGAAGATCAAATTGATGCGTACGCCATCCGCGCTGAGCATTTCGTTGGCTTCGAACAGCGGAAAGCTCGCGCTTTCGACGAAGCCCAGCGCCTGATAAAAGGCCATCACGCGGTTTCGATCGCTGACCCGGATGCCGATGTGGTCGTAGGCGAGGATCCGGGCGGGGCTGGATGATTGGGTCATGTGCGACACTCCAGTGACTATAGGGCCCTGACAGTGTCAGCCGGTGGGGGCGTTTCACCTATGCCGCCGACCTGACAACATCTATGCAGCAATCGCACAAATCCGCAGGTGGCAATGGACAAGCTCAAGGCAATGGCCAACTTCGTACGCATCGTCGATAACGGCAGCCTGAGTTCGGCCGCCGATGCCAGTGGGCAATCTGTGGCGTCGGTGGTGCGCTCGCTCGCCGCGCTCGAACGCCAGCTGGGTATACGCCTGCTGAACCGCAGCACCCGGCGCATGGCCCTTACCGACGAGGGCGCCGAGTATCTGGCCTGGAGCCGGCGGATATTGGCCGAGTTCGCCGACATGGAGCAGCGGCTGGAGACGAGCGACGGCGCCGTGCGCGGCCTGCTGCGCCTCACTGCCCCGGTGGAGTTCGGCCAACGTTACATCGCGCCGCTGGTCAACGCCTTCCTCATGGAGCATCCGCAGATGCGGGTCGAGTTGAGCCTGAACGATGTGATCGTGCCGCTGCTTGACGAAGGGCTAGACCTCGCCCTGCGCATTGGCCGCCTGCCCGATTCGGCCATGGTGGCGCGCCAGATTGGCACCACCCGGCTGGTCACATGCGCCAGTCCCGCCTACCTGAACGCCGCCCCGGCCATCGACACCCCGGCTGAACTGAGACAGCACCCCTGCATCGCCTTCGCTGCCCAGGGGCGCCATTGGTACTACCGTCTCGACGGCAAGGACCATCCCGAGGAAATCACCCCACGCCTGACGACTAACCAGATCCGCACCGCCAGCCTCGCCTGCGTTCAAGGCCTGGGCATCACGCGGCTGATGCACTACCAGGTCGCCGACGAACTGGCCGACGGCAGCCTGGTGAGAGTGCTGAAGGACTACGAACCGGACGACCTGCCCATCCAGCTGGTCTACCCGCACGCCTTACAACTGTCGCCGCGGGTGCGAGCCTTCGTCGAATGGCTGTGCCCACGGCTGGAAAAGGGGGTGCCGAGGCCGGGTTGAGGGAGAAAAATCGCATGCGGCCACGGCCATCGACCAATCCGCAACCAGCCTCGCTAGCCTCTCGACAGCAATAGCCAAGGCGAGGCCCGCTCTGGCGCTCGTCGCGCTGTCATGAGCGAATCGCCAGGTCCAGGCAGGTCATCGAAACTGCCGGTACAGAATGGGGACCATGCGCACCGCATCGTTGGCGTAGCGCTTTGCCAGCCGCCGCGGCTCGGTACACATCCGGTGCAGCCATTCGAGTGACATCCGTTGCATCCATCTCGGCGCCCGCTTGACCTTGCCGGAGAGGAAGTCAATCGATGCTCCGACACACAGTCCAACCCCTCGTGCTCGCCCATCTTCCTGGATCAAATGCCCCAGGATTTCCTGCCGCGGGCAGCCGACGGCAAGCACCACCAGCTCGGCGGGGTGGTCGATGACGAAGTCCAGGCACGCCTGAACCTCCTGCGGGTGGTCGAAGAACCCCATCGGGGGGTTGTGATGCAAGAACGTCACGTTCGGGTATCGCCGACGCATCGTTCGCATTTCCGTGGCGTCACTGCCAATCACCGTCACGCGCCACGCCCTCGCCTCGGCAATGTCCATCAATTCTCCGGTCAGGTTGCTGCCGGGGATTACCTCCGGCACCGGGGTACGCAGCAATGCCATCAAGCGTTTCAACACTTGGCTGTCGCAAATCCGGTGGCTCGCCGCGGCATAGGCGCGGCGCAGTTCAGTGTCGTCTTCGAGCCGGACCACATGGTTCACGTTCGGCGTGACGATATAGCTGAACGCACGCCCGCTCGCCGTGATGACATGGTCGATGAGCTCGGCATTCGACCCGTCGTAGAAATCGATATCGAACCCTCTGATCGTGCTTTGCCTGCTGCTACAGGAGGGTCGCTGGTTTCCATGAGGCTCCGTGCGTCCCGGGGACTTCTGCAAAAGCTCTCTCCTCGTTCGGCGCGTGGCACTGCACGCGGGGTACGTTAAAGCTCAGCTCAGCGATTCATTGCCGTAGCTGTGACTGCTCTTAAAACTGAACCCGGCCGAACGCAGAGGTTCGGGCGAGGTGCCGAGGCGCCTGACCAGCAGCAGGCCTTTTCGGCGGAACTGCGCGGGTCAGTCGTTGAGCGTGGGGAGGAAGGAAAGGGCTGAATTGCTATGAGTGGGCGTAACGGCCCAGGTACTGCGTTTGCCTAAACAAGCGATCCGCGGCGTGCCGAACCCTACTGATAGGAATAGGCAATGACTAGAGCCGATATGGCATAGCGCAACAAACCTCCCCTTCCTAGCATGGCTGCACCCTATCTCTCAGGAGCCCGCCCCATGAGTGCAGTCAAAACCCTGTTTATCACCGGCGTCAGCAGCGGCTTCGGTCAGGCCCTGGCCAAGGAGGCGCTCGCTCAGGGCCACCGAGTCATCGGCACTGTTCGCAGTGAATCGGCCCGCGCGGCCTTCGAGGCACTGTGCCCGGAGCGGGCCCATGCCGTGGTGCTGGACGTGACCCACTTCGATGCGGTCGATGCCGTCGCCACCACGGTGGAGGCCCAGCATGGCCCAGTGGATGTGCTGGTCAATAATGCCGGCTATGGTCACGAAGGCGTGTTCGAAGAGTCATCGCTTGAAGCGATGCGCCAGCAATTCGACGTGAACGTGTTTGGCGCGGTAGCGGTTACCAAAGCTTTCGTGCCCTATTTTCGCCAGCGGCGGTCGGGGCATATCCTCAATATCACCTCCATGGGCGGCTACATCACCATGCCGGGTATCGCCTATTACTGCGGCAGTAAATTCGCGCTGGAAGGTATTTCCGACACCCTGAGCCAGGAGCTGGCGCCGTTCAATATCTTCGTCACCGCCATAGCGCCAGGCTCGTTTCGTACGGATTGGGCGGGGCGCTCGATGCAGCGCACGCCGCGAAGCATCAGCGATTACGATGCGAGCTTCAACCCGGTGCGCAAAGCCCGCGAGGAGAAGAGCGGCCACCAATTGGGCGACCCACAGAAAGCCGCGCGCGCCATGTTGGCGATTATCGCCAGCCCCAGCCCGCCGACCCACCTGCTGCTAGGCAGTGATGCACTGGCGCTGGTGCGTGACAAGCTACGGCGCTCGGCCGAGAGTATTGAGCAATGGCAGGCGCTCAGCTGTTCCATCGATGGTTGAGCATTGAAGGGAAAAAACAGGGCAGCCGATGGCCGAGAACCAAGACCCGATTACCGTTGAAATGGTGCAGCTGATGAGCCGGCTGGCGCCGCTCGAGGGCTACAACCTGAGCCCGCTGGATGATGTGCGTTTTTTACGCTCCAACCGCCCATTGACACGCACACCGGTGCTTTACGAGCCCGGAATCGTCATCCTCTGCCAGGGGCAGAAACGCGGCTATCTAGGGGATGAGGTTTACGTTTACGACGCCCAGCATTATCTGGTCGTATCGGTACCGGTGCCCTTCACCATGGAGACGGACGCCAGCGAAGCGGAGCCAATGCTGGCGGTCTACCTGCGGCTGGACTTCACCCTGGCCGCCGAGCTGATCCAGCAAGTGGATGAGGTGCGTGGCTTCACCATGGCCGAACCGATGGGCATGTACGCCTCGCCCATGGATGAGCCACTGCGCCAGTCGACCCTACGTTTCCTGCAGGTGATGGCTGATAGCACTGATGCGCAGATTCTCGGCCAGGCCATGCTGCGCGAACTGTATTACCGCATTCTCACCGGCGACCAGGGCGGCACCCTGCGCGCGGCCATCGCCCAGCAGGGCCAATTCGGCAAAGTGACGCGCGCCATTCACAAGATCCACTGCTGCTATCAGGAGCGTTTGAACGTCGAAACCCTGGCCCAAGAAGCGCAGATGAGCGTGCCCAACTTTCACCTTCACTTTCGCAAAGTGACCGACTCCTCGCCCATTCAATACCTCAAATCCACACGGCTGCACCAAGCGCGGCTATTGATGCTGCGTAACGACATCACGGCAGCCAAGGCTGCATTTCTGGTCGGTTATGAAAGCGCCTCGCAATTCAGCCGCGACTTCAAGCGCCTCTTTGGCCGCACTCCCCTCGCCGAGGTTACGTGGATGAAAGCAGCATACGAGTTGCCCGCTCCACGGACACAGTCGCCTTTTGTGTCATCACACTGATGAGCGCTGGATTGGCTTAACCCGGGTCATCAGTGAAGTAATCCAAGCGCCCGACCTCGATACGAGTGTCTGCCTTTGGCCGCAGCAGCCTTCGGCAGCTGTCTCCAGTCAGCCCAAACCGCCTGACCGATTGCTGGTTCCGGTCCAGGCGGCCAATCGAAGGATCCGTGTTCCTAGGCCGAGTCCTAACGTCTGCTCGAAAAACCCAGTTGCGCAGACAAAGCGGAAAGGCCCGCCCAGCTCCGGGTTCTACCGTGGGACTTAGGCCCTCGGGCCGGAATTCCTGAGCGGTTGCGTAATCAGACATACCAATGAGGCACTCACTCAGGATGCAGCCCAAGGGGTTCGGAAGGCATCGACAGAACGCATTCGCTCCGAACGGCTTCGCAAACCCTTGCCATCGGGTTCGAGGGTTTTGTCGCCTGCGGGCCTCTGTATCAGCCTCGGCGATAGCGGAACGCTGCGGTCACGGCCGCTGACAGCGGCGGGCTTCCGCCAAAGCACAGTCGTTCTGGCCTTCGATTTCATGCAACTCGGCGGAGTAACTTATGGCAGAGGAAACACATGCCCTCAGTGACGTTCTCGATCAACTTGAGAGCTCGATCCACGGCGAGAGCATAGCGGTATCAGAAGTGATCGAGCGGCTCGGGCAACACTCCTTTGCTTCGCTGATGCTTGTGTTTTCGCTCATCTCCACCTCCCCGGCGAGCGCCATACCGGGCATCACAGCGGTCGTCGCTACGGTCGTCTTCATCCTTGTCGTGCAGATGATTGCCGGGCGCAACTGCCTCTGGTTGCCGGGCTTCATCACCCGCAGGCGGATGTCCAGCCAGAAGCTCTGCAAAGGCATCGGCTGGTTGCGCAAGCCGGTGCATTTCGTCGAACGATTTCTGAAAGCGCGGCTGACCTTCCTCAGTCAGCGCCCATGGCTCTGGTTGCCGTTGATCCTGGTGCTGTGTCTGACGCTGTTCATGCCGTTCATGGAAATTATTCCGACGTCGGGCTCCATCGCCTCGGCCGTGATCGCGCTGTTTGCCGCCGGCCTGCTGACGCGGGACGGAGCGCTGATCCTTGCATCGCTTGTGTTGTTGTCCGCTGTCCCGGTGGCCGTTTGGTACTTCGGTTTCGCCGGTTAGATCGGTTGATTCATGTCTAAGGTTATCGCGGCTGCGGTCGCACGCTGCGGAACGCTGAACGCTGAACGCTGGCATTAGCGCCATGACAGCTGACCGGGAGTTTGCCCCGCATGTATTTGCGCCGCGCTTTTGCTGATAGCCATGACCGTCAGCTATCGGCCAGGAGCAGCCTGTCGAATTCGGCTGAAACGCCCTAAGCGGCCGGTCATGGCGGCAGATCTCGACCAATATTTCGGTCTGTCGCCCTGGCCACGGTCGGACGCCGCTACTGTGAAGGTCTCTCTAGCATTGCCCGACTGCGCCCGCGGCACGCGGCGAGTAACTCCTCGCTGAGCTCCACGTCGTCCAACGCACGTGCCAGTGTCACTCCGCCGACCATCATCACAGCCAGCTGCAGCGCCTGTTCTCTGCTTCCGGCGCTCACCGGCAATGCGGCTTGCAGGCGCTCGACAAAGCCGCTGAAAGTGCGCGTGTAGCTTTGCCGAACGGGGTCTTTCTGCAGCGCCACGTCGATGGCCATGAACGCCAGAGGGCAGCGCGGGTTGCCTCCTTGCGCGTGGTCGTTCTGTAGATAGCCGTCCACCAGCCTGCTCAGGCCTTGTTCGCCCAAGGTGTCGAAGTGCGCGGCGCCTACTCGGGCAGCGTGGGCGATGGCTTGGCCGTAGAGTTCCGCCTTGCTGCGGAAGTGGTGGTAGAACGCCCCGCGCGTCAGACCGGCGTCTTCCATTATTTCGTCGATCCCTACCGCATCGAAGCCGCGCAGCGAGAACAGCCGGGCTGCGCTGTCGAGAATGCGTTCCTTGGTCTGATCGCAACGGTTTTCTGGCCAAGCCATCGAGAGTCCTCCGAATTATGTTCTTGAACATACAGTGCGACTTGGCAGCATGCACGCCTCTCTCCGAAGAAGGAAGCTTTACGATGGCTCTACATATCTATGGCCCCGCTTTCAGCACGCTGGTACGCAGCGTGCGCCTGTATTGCCTGGAAAAAGGAATAACGGCCGGCAGCGGGATGAGCGTCGACGGCCTGCCTGTGCCCCTGCGCAGCGCCGAGCACTTCGCCTTGCATCCTTTCGGCCAGGTGCCGGTACTCCTGCATGACGGGAACAGAGTTTTCGAAACCCTGGCGATCTGCGGCTATCTCGACCGAACATTTCCCGACAGCTCGTTGAAGCCGGAAGATGCCGCTAGCCAAACCCTGGTCGATCAGTGGGCCAGCGCACTGATCACCACGGTGGATACCTGTCTCATTCGCCGCTACCTGCTACAAGTCTTCGGCCCGCGCGTTGCCAAACCGCTCGCCGGCCCCGCGCTGGCTGAAGCAGAGCAGGCCGTCGACCGGACCCTAGCTATGCTAGATGGCGAACTCGGCAAACGGGACTTCTTCTGTGGCCCCCGCTATAGCCTGGCTGACGCCTTGCTGACCCCGATGCTTGACTACCTGACGCGCATGCCAAGGCGGGAATGGTTGGCCGGGCGACCAGGGCTCGCGGCCTATCTTCAGCGCATGCGTCAGCGGTCGTCGGGGCACAAGGTACTGGTTGCGCCCGACTTCAGCGAGTTGCAGCCGGTAGGCTAGAGAGTTATATCGTCGCAAGCGCCGCCGCCGACAACCTGCCGTCGCTGTCGGCGGCCTCGCGCTATAGCCAGTACTTCAGATAGCTGGCGCGGCTGCGCGCGTTGTTCACAGATATATCTTCTGCTGACCGGCCGCTCTTGGCCGGTTGCGGCCAGTGCTCTCGTGATCACCTCTTTGGGTTAGCGATGAAAGCGCCCGGGGGGCGAGACGGCCAGGGTCGGCTCGATGCGCAGCACGCCAGCGCAGTCATACAGACCTCAGCTAGTCCTTTGCAAATCATGTCCTTCCAGCTCTCGCTCGATTCGACTCCACTCCCCACGAAGTCGAAAACGCAGGTAGGCGACAAGAACTTTGTGGCGCATGCGGTGGAATCTGTAAGTCCGACGAGCCTGCTGGTTGCTGTCAATGGTATCGGCAAGACGGGTGCTGTCGAATGCCGTCCATATCGGTGGTATAGGTGCCTGCATGTTCGAGTAGCAGACGGGTGCCACCTCCTCGAAGAAGGCTTCCTTTACCGCAGCACGGTCGTATCCTGCCACCTCCCGTGCTATTGCCGGATAATCGATCTCGTTGTCGATGAAGACGTCCGAAAGCGCCGACCATAAACGAACTTTGTCGTCGTGTGTCAAAACACTTCCCACTTGGAGAGCTCCTCGAGTTCGTCATCTAGGGCATCGGCCGCCAGGCTGCCTGCAACTCCGCCAGCTGCACTGCCTGCAAGTACCAAGGCAATAGCACAGAAAGGAGCGCCAGGGCCGCAGACGAGCGAGACGCCAAGGCCTGCGAGAAACCCGCCAGCAGCGCCGGCGCCGATAATCATGCCTTGGCGTGCAGTCTCCTTTACCTTGTTATCAGCATTGAGGATCTCGTATGTTGCAAATGCCGCAGTGACCATGATGCCTACCTTGCCCATGATGCGCAGGCGATCCGAGCCCTTTGTAAACTTGGCGTTGTCCCGGCCAGAGGATTCAAGGACTTCATAGTGGATCTGCCGCTTTTGCTCGATCGTGAGCGCCTCGTAGGGCTTACCAAACTTGCGGGTGGCGTACTTTTCGAATAGTTCAGGCAGGGTTGGTGGAGTTTGCTTGTGCTGCTGTGCTTTGGCGAGCCCGGTAGCCGAAGTCAGCTTGCGGTGCTCCGCCATGATTTTGTTGCGCATCTCGTGGCAGAACTCGACCCCTGCCTGGCTGCTTATCTTGCCTGCTGCCACATCCGACCGTACCTGAGCGGATATCCGCTTGATGTTTGCGGCGTAGCTGGCGCGTGTCTGCGCGTCCCTAATGGCATCAAGTGAGAATCTTGTCGCCACGCCTTCCATGCTGGCGAGGGCCTCGTCGAGTGGCGAGCCAGGCAGGGTGTGAGCGCTCTGAGTCTGGTATTGGCCAAGTACCTCAATGCTTTCCGTCATACCTGGCTACTCTCAAAGATGATAGCGAGCAGCTTGTCCGTTACGGCGGGCTGCTCGCCAGCCTCTGGTACGGGGATCTCAACGCGGGTGCAGATTGACCCCGAGAGATTGCTAAAGGCTACTCGGTTGTCGCTGCCGATGACGCCATCAAGGCTAGATCCGTCATCAAAGTGGGCGATGCACTTCCAGCCGGCGTAGCACTCAGTTGCCGGAATCTGAAAGCTGATCCATTTGTCGGTCGCCAGAGGTGGCGGGGCGGTGAAGGGCGACGTGATAACCGTATCACCAATCAGCACATCACCCGATCCGCCGATGATTACTCCGCCATGGCTCAGCGTGCTGTCTAGCATCGCCGCATTCTTGCCGTTGATAAATACGGTGGAAGAGACAGCACCGGATATGGCCTGGCCACAGCCAGCAGCATCTCCAAGGCGCGCAGCGGGGAGGTTATTGAACAGCACATCCGGGGAGCCGGACGTGATGGCCGGCGTGCCATGTCCGGGGACCGGGCAGGAGGTTGGGTCGCTCAGGCGAGCTGCGGGTTTGCCTGACATGAGAGTCCTTCTCGTGGTTTCGTCCAGAAATGGATCCGTTGGATCACGGCAGGCCACTGTAGCGGACGGATTAGAGCGTTGCGGTGATCTTCATCGCGCATTGCATTTATGGTCAGCCCCAACGAGATCCAATTCGCCATGGAGTTGGAAGTCGGAATCTTCCTTCGTTTCGTAAATGCTCAATGACCGCTTCTGGCCGAAAGCTGCCCGTTTACATCTCCCACGCAAACACAACATCAAGCGCGACCGCCCTTCCCTACCAAGGCAACCCCTCGCCGCTGTACGCATAGAAGCCACCACTCGCCTCCGGCCCCAAGCCATCGATAACCCGCAGGAGGTTCTGCGCCGCGTCTGTGGCTGGGCGGCCGATTTCGGCGCCGCGGAAAGGGTGGGAGAGGCGTGAGTTGACGGTGCCGGGATGGAGGGCGAGGAGGACGGCGTTGGGTTGGGTGCGGCGCACTTCGATGGCGGCGGTTTTGATCAGCATGTTCAACGCGGCTTTGGAGGCGCGGTAGCTGTACCAGCCGCCAAGGCGGTTGTCGCCAATGCTGCCGACTTTGGCCGAGAGCATGGCGAGCACGCCGCGCTGGCGGTCGAGCAGCGGGCAAAAGTGGCGTAGCACCAGCGCCGGGCCGAAGGTGTTGACCTGGAAGGTCGCGAGCAATTGCTCCTGGTTGAGGTCGGCGAGGCGCTTTTCCGGCATGAAGTCAGCGCCATGGAGCACGCCGGCGGCGTGGACGATCAGGTGGAACGGCCCCTGCCCGGCCACCGCGCTCGCGGCCCGCTCGATGCTGGCCGGATCGGTGAGATCCAGCCTGGGCGAGGTGGTACGGCCGAGCGCAATCACCTCAGCGCAGCGCGCATCGCCCTGCAACTGCGCGACCAGAGCAGCACCGATTCCACCAGAGGCGCCGATCACCAGGGCGCGAAAGCCGTTGGGTAAGGAATCCATCCGCATTCATCGTCTCCAGTCAGGTCCGGGCCCAGCGCGTGATGTGCTCGGCAAGCAGGTCGGCGATGGGCAAGCAGGCACCCAGTCGATAGAGATTCCAGTAATGCCCTTCGAGGGTGCGGTTGACGAGCAGCGTACCGGACGCCGGTTGCAGGCTGCCCAGCGCGGACATCATCAGCGGAAAGAGTTCGGACAGCCGCTGGTGCAGCGCAGCGCCGCGAAAATCCCATTGCGCACCCGGTTGCAGCAGTGGGTGAAGCAACAGATGAATACGGCGGTACAGGCCGTGCGGCGGCTGGCTGCCCGGTTGCCGCCCGCCGAGTGCCTGAAAGCCGGCCTCCAGCGCCTCGCTCGATGGGCCGCGCAATGCTTCGAATATCTGCACGTAGCCGGCCAGCAGGCGAGGTTCCAGGCGCACCACGCTGCCGAAGTCATAGACCACCAGCTCACCGGCGTCGGTCCAGGCGAGGTTGCCGGGATGTGGGTCGGCATGCAGCCGTTGCAGCCCGAACGCCTGCTCGGCCAACCAGTTGCAGAGGGTTTCGGCCAGCCGCTGGCGAGTCTCCGGCAGCGCCCGTTCCACGTCGGCCATCGAGCGGCCTGGTACATCCTCCAGCACCAGCACACCCGGGCGGCACAGTTCAGCGGCTGCGAAAGGGAGACGAAGATTGGGCCAATCGGCGAAGTGATCGCGAAAGGCATCGAGATGGGCGCGCTCGGCGTCGTAGTGGAGTTCCTCGTCAATGGCGCGTTTGAGCTCGGTGTACACCGCCTCCAGGCGTGACGCGGGTGTGCCGAACAGGCGCCCCAGTGGCATCAGCCGTCGTAGCTGGCGCAAGTCGGCGTCGCAAATTGCGCGAATGCCGGGGTACTGGATCTTCATAATCAGCGCCCGCCCCTGCCGGTCGCGTGCCCGGTGCACCTGCCCTAGCGACGCGGCAGCAGCGGGTTGCGGCTCGATGTGCTCGAAAAGCGCGTCGAGCTGGCCCGCATAGAGCCCTTGCAGGTGGGGCTTGAGAGAGTCGTAAGGGAGCGATGGCACCTGATTCTGCAAGCGCGCCAGCGCGGCACTAACGGGTGGCGGCAACAGGTCCTGCCATTGCGAAGCCTGCTGGCCGAGCTTGAGGACGGGACCCTTCATCTGCCCGAGGGTGTCACCGAGCAAGGTGCCGACCGGCTCCCAGTCGATGCGCGCCTTGCCAGGGGTGATGCGCTGAAAAGCAAGGTTGCCGGCGATCCGCGCGCCAGTGCCGCCCAGCCGCAGCAGGCGGCCAAGGGAGGAAGCCGATGGACGTGAGGCCATGGAGGTCACCGCGACAGGCAAAGGCTGATCATGGGCCAGCTTGCCAGGGGATCCAAGGGGCAATGGTTGCAACCTGTTGCGTGCCGGCGCCCCCAGGCCAGGCCACATGCGGGCCGCAGCCGTGCCGCCCTTGATCGGCATGCAGGCGCGGCGAACTCATGGCCAGGCGAGCCGTCGAACACCAGCCAGTGGCCTACACGGCTCGCCCGTTTCGACAGAAGGACCTTCCATGCCCCTCGCGCACCCGATTCGCTCCTGTTCTGCCGCTTTGCTCGGCGCCCTGCTGTTCGCTTCCACGACCGCACTGGCCGGTTACGACCTGGCCGAGCGTGACGCCCGCAACAAGCGCCTCACCGCGCAGCGCGTCGAAGCCGGCAGCGACCGCGCGCCCGCGCTGAGCGCGACCTACAACCATGTCATCACGTTTGGCCAGTCACTGGCCTCTGCAGCCGAGGGCTGGCCGGCCCTGAGCACCACGCCGCGCTACGACAACCTGATGCTGGGCGATGCCACCCGCTCGGCCACCTATAGCGGGGACCGCTTCGTGCCCGTCGGCGGCGCCACGTTCAAGCCGCTCCGGGCGGTGGTGCAACGCAAGAGCGACCCTAAGGTTTTGCTGACCGAAGAAGAGGTGGCCGCGCTCGACAAACACGCCCAGGACGAAGGCGAATCGGTCGAGGTCGGCGCGCTGAATCTGGCGCGCCGGCTTTATCTCGAAGGCAAGGGCATCGATTCCGATCCGGAACATGTGCTTGTCGCCAGCAACGCAGCGACGTCGGGGCGCTCCATCGCGCAACTGTCGAAGACGGGCGGTACACACGAATATCGCCGGGTGCTGCAGGCCGTCGACCAGGCTCGGCAGGTCGCCGAGGCCCAAGGCGGGCGTTATGCGCTCAGCGCGTTCTTCTGGCTGCAGGGCGAATACGACTATGCCGAGGTGCAAGGCGGTATCAACGACAAGGCTACCTACAAGAAGATGGCGCGCCAGCTTCGGGCGGACCTGAACGAAGACACCGCCAAAGCCATCGGCCAGCCACGTATGCCGGCATTCATCAGCTACCAAACCGACGCCAAGACATCGGTCGTCAATGGCAGCCTCGATATTGGCATGGCGCAGTGGGAGTTGGCGCAAGAGGAACCGGGCTGGTATCTCGCCGGGCCGGTCTACCCCTATGTCGACAAGGGCACTCATCTCTCTGCCAACGGTTACCGGTGGGTCGGCCAGATGCTCGGTAAGGTCTATCACCAGGTGGTGGTGGAACGCCGCGGCTGGGTGCCGCTGTCGCCCATCGGTGCGACAGTCGAAGGCCGTGAAGTGTTCATCGATTTCCATGTGCCGCATCCGCCCCTGGCGTTCGAGGAACCCTACATCGCGCACCAGCAACGGATGATCGAGAACTACGGCTTCGTGCTGACCGACAAGCAGGGCAAGGTGCCGGTGGAATCGATCAAGGCGGTGGCGGACACGGTGGTCCGGCTGGTTGTGGCGCGCGACTTGGACGGTGCACCGACGATTCGCTACGCCAGCCACGAAACCGGCGGCGCCGGCGAGCTGCGCGACAGCGATCCGACCCTGGCGGACGCCCACTACGAGTACCGGCCCGATCAGGGCATGCCCGCCGAAGCGAACATCGAGGCGCTGGTCGGCAAGCCCTATCCGCTGCACAACTGGAGCATCGCCTTCGAGATCGAAGCGCGTGATGGGCACGACAAGGCCCGCTAGCCTCCCCTGCTCCCGGATAACGCAAGGGCCGGTTCAATCCGCTCTCAAACGGTGCAGAGCAGGCCTCATTCCGAAGCGTTTCACGGCTGCGGCAATTATCCGCAGTCTGCCGGAAGACCGCGCCCGCTGCGGCTTAGCAGTGAGAAGCGACATTTTGTGTACGAGACGAGGCCAATTCTGACGCGCTTATTGCATACGGTTTGAAGCCAACCGACTTCAAGGATGCACTGCATGCTCAAGCACACCCTCGTCGCCAGCGCCCTGCTGGCATTGCTGTCTCAATCCGCACTGGCCGCAGACAAGGTTCGCTGGCTCAACGACTGGTTGCCGGCAGGCGACAAAGCCGCCATCTACCTGGGTGTCGAGCAGGGGTTGTTCGCCGCCGAAGGGATCGAGGTCGAGATTGCCAGCGCCCGTGGCGGCAGTGATGTGGTCACCAAACTGGCAACGGCCAGCGCGGACTTCGGCTCCGCCGGGCTGGCCTCGGTGCTGCAGGCCAAGGCCCAAGGCGACGTGCCGGTCGTGGCCGTCGCGCCGATCTACAACAAACAGCCGGACGCCTTCTTCACCACCGAAGGCGCAGGCATCGAAAGCTTCAGCGATATCGTCGGCAAGACGGTCGCGACCCCCACCTTCTCCGCATCCAATGTCGTCTGGCCGCTGCTGCTAGAACGCAACGGCATCGCGGCGGACAGCGTCAAGCTGCTCAAGCTCGACCCCGGGGCACTCGCGCCCATGCTTGCCACCGGCAAAGTGGATGCCACCATCAATTGGATCCCCGTCGCGCCGGGCTTCGAGCGCGCGCTGGGGGAAGCGGACAAGCAGCTGAAGATCCTGCCCTGGTCCGAATACGGGTTCGAGGGCTATGGCCTCTCGCTGGTCGCCTCGCAGCGCTTCCTGCAGAGCAACCCGGACCTGGCCAAGCGTTTCGTCAAGGCCTACCTGCAGGCCAACGCCAATGCCATCGCCGACCCAGCTGCTGCGGCAGCTGCGCTGAAGAAAATGGTGCCGGACGTTGATCAGCAGCAGGCCGAGGAACAGTTCGCCGCTTCCGTACCCTTGATGAAGAACGAGATCCGTGACGCCGAAGGCCAGGGCTTCGACGCCAAGCGCCTGGCAACCACTTGGGACTGGGTCGCCCGCGCCCAGGGGCTCGCGCTGGATAGCCTTGATCCGGCTACGGCCATCGATGCGCGCTTTGCCGAGTGAGCCCGATGAACGCCGCCCTGCAAGCCAGCCACCCGAGCATCGTTTTCGATGGCGTCACCCAGGTCTTCACCTCCTCCGACGGCAGCGAGGTGACGGCGCTGGACAGCGCCAGCTTCGGCATCGGCCGGCATGAGTTCATCGCCGTCATCGGCCCGTCCGGCTGTGGCAAGTCGACCTTGCTGCGGGTGCTGGCCGGGCTGGTCAAACCGACCCACGGCGAGGTGAGCATCTACGGTAAGCCGGTCACCGGTCCGCGCGATGAAATCGGCATCGTGTTCCAGAAGCCGACCCTACTGCCCTGGTTGAACATTCGCGACAACCTGACCTTCCCCATGCGTCACAAGTACGGCCGCGTGACGGCGCAGGAAATCCTGCGCGCCGAAGAGCTGCTGGAAACCGTCGGGCTCCAGGAGTTCGGCGGTAAACGCCCGGACGAGCTGTCCGGCGGCATGCAGCAACGCGCTGCCATTGCCCGTGCGCTGCTACATGACCCGGAAATCCTGCTGATGGACGAGCCCTTCTCGGCGCTCGACGCCCTGACCCGCGACGAGCTGAGCCTCGAGCTGTTGCGCATCTGGACCCAGCGCCCGAAGACGGTGCTGTTCATCACCCACTCAATTCCCGAGGCGCTGCTGCTAGCCGACCGCATCCTGGTGATGTCGGCGCGCCCCGGCCGCGTGCAGGAAATCATCGACGTCGACCTGCCGCGCCCGCGGTCCCTCGAAACCCTGACGGAGCCCCGCTTCAATGAGCTCGCCCACCATATCCGCCGGCAAGTCTTCTCGCGTCATGCTGGTGTCTGACTTCAAATACGCCGAACGCCTGGCGCCCTGGCTGGCATTTCTCGTCCTGCTGCTGGGCTGGGAAACGGCTTGCCGGCTGTTCGCAGTGCCAAGCTTCGTACTGCCCTCGCCCAGCGCCATCCTCGCGGCGACCGCCAAGGTCGGCTTCGCCGGCTGGGCCGATCATGTGCTCGCCACGCTGCGCGTCACGCTGATGGGCTACGCGCTGTCGATCCTGATCGGTATTCCGCTGGCCGTCGCACTGGCGTCGTCGAGGCTGCTGTCGCGCACGCTCTATCCGCTGTTGGTGATCGTGCAGTCGACGCCAATCGTCGCGGTTGCGCCCATCATCGTCGTGGTGATGGGCGCGGGTGACCTGCCGCGCGTGTTCATTACCTTTCTGATCGCCTTCTTCCCGATCGTGGTGTCGTGTGTTACCGGGCTACTGGCAACGCCCGAAGAACTGGTGGAACTGTCGCGCTCGCTTGGCGCTTCGCGCTCACGCGAGTACCGCAACATCCGCCTGCCCTATGCGATCCCACACCTGTTCTCCGCGCTGCGCATCTCGATCACCCTGGCAGTAATCGGCGCGGTGGTGGCGGAGTTCGTCGCGGCGGAAAAAGGCCTCGGTTATTTCA
Source organism: Pseudomonas sp. SA195 (assembly GCF_054131565.1). Classification (NCBI taxonomy): domain Bacteria; kingdom Pseudomonadati; phylum Pseudomonadota; class Gammaproteobacteria; order Pseudomonadales; family Pseudomonadaceae; genus Pseudomonas; species Pseudomonas sp. SA195. The sequence goes on from NZ_CP096392.1 coordinate 3,299,768, forward strand.
TCAATTTCTCTACCTCAATGTTCCAGGTACCACAGGCCTTCGCGGCCCTGATGATGCTGGTGGTGATCAGCCTGATGCTGTTTCACCTGATTGGGCTGCTACAGAAGCTGCTGTTTCCCTGGAGCTTGCCGAAGGGCCAGCAGCAATGATCGGCGCCTTGTAGGCGTGCGCCAGCAGCGGTGTGGCTGCGGATCGCCAGCAAGCTGGCTCCTACAGACAGCAGCCGGACGCTGCACCGCTTTTCGCAGGAACGGGCTTGCTCGCGATCCGACCTTCGCCAGCAAGCTGGCTTTTACAACAGGGCCGGCACGCTGCATCGCTTTTCGTAGGAGCCAGCTTGCTGGCGATCCACACAGACGATTCACCAACGAGATTCGCCGATGAACGATCAGGACTTTACCCTTCTGCGCCAGAGCTTCGAGGTGGCGCGCCGGGCACTTGAAAGCGGCACCCATCCGTTTGGCGCCATTCTCGTGGGGCCGGATGGAGACGTGCTGATGGAACAGGGCAATGCCTACATGCCGGACCACGACATGACCGGCCATGCCGAGCGGGTGCTGATGACCCGCGCCTCGACGCGCTACGCGCCTGACTTCCTTGCCCGCTGCACCATGTACACGTCGGCGGAACCCTGCGCGATGTGCGCCGGGGCCGCCTATTGGGTGGGGCTGGGGCGCGTGGTGTACGGCCTGTCCGAGCATCGCCTCAAGCAACTGACCGGCGACCACCCGGAGAACCCGACGCTCGACCTACCCTGCCGCGTCGTATTCGGCAGCGGGCAACGCGCCGTCGAGGTTGTCGGCCCGCTGCTCGAGGACGAAGCCGCAGCCCTGCATGAGGGGATCTGGTAGCGCCAGAATCAGGCAAACACGCGGCAGAATCCGCCTAACGCGCCACTCCCGGGCTTTCCTAGCATGTCTTCCACGGCAAATGATGCCGCAACGACTGAGACGGGAGGAATCACGCATGAGCCATATCCAAGGCAAAGTCATCGTCATCACCGGTGCCAGCAGCGGCATCGGCGAAGCCACGGCCCGCCTGCTCGCCAGCCGGGGCGCGAAAGTGGTACTCGGCGCACGCCGGCTGGACCGCCTCGAAGCCCTGGCGGCCGAACTCAATGCTGCTGGCGGCGAGGCCATCGCGCAGGCCCTCGACGTCACCCGGCGTGAGGACATGCAGGCATTCATCGACGCCGCCGAGCAGCGCTTCGGCCGCGTAGACGTGATCATCAACAACGCCGGCGTCATGCCGCTCTCCAAGCTCGAGGCGCTTAAGGTCGAGGAATGGGACCGCATGATCGACGTGAACATCCGCGGTGTGCTGCATGGCATTGCTGCTGGCCTGCCGCTCATGCAGCGTCAGCGCTCGGGGCAGTTCATCAACATCGCGTCCATCGGCGCTTATGCAGTGAGCCCGACAGCGGCCGTGTACTGCGCGACCAAGTACGCGGTGCGGGCTATCAGCGAGGGGCTGCGCCAGGAAGTGGGCGGTGACATCCGCGTCACGCTGATCGCACCCGGCGTGACCGAATCCGAACTGGCCGACAGCATTTCCGACGAAGGTGCCCGCGCGGCGATGCGGGAATTCCGCAAGGGAGCCATCCCCGCCGAGGCCATTGCCCGCGCCATCGCTTATGCCGTCGACCAACCCGCGGACGTGGACGTCAGCGAACTGATCGTTCGCCCGACCGCCAGCCCCTACTGAGGCCGCCGACGTGAAAGCCCTGCTCGGCGCCCCGCTGGCAGCTGCTTTTAGGGCCGCCTAGGCATCAAGGCCCCCTGATCAGGCGATGTTACGCAGGCGGGCCATGTCCTTGACCGGGGACGCGCCGAAAAGTCGGCTGTATTCACGGCTGAACTGTGACGGGCTTTCGTAGCCGACCCGATAACCCGCAGCGGCGACGTCCAGCCCTTCGGTCATCAGCAGGCGCCGGGCTTCCTGCAGGCGCAGTTGCTTCTGGTACTGCAACGGGCTCATGGCCGTCAGCGCCTTGAAGCGGTGGTGCAGGCTGGAACTGCTCAGGTTGACCCGCCGCGCCAGTTCGTCGATGCGCAGCGGTTCGATGTAGTTATGGTTGAGCCACTCGATGGCGTCGTTGACCCGGTGTGACTGGCTCCCCTGCAGCACTACCGCTTGCAGCCGTCCGCTCTGCGGCCCGCGCAGCAACCGGTAGAAGATCTCGCGCAGGGCGAGCGGCGCGAGCACTGGGATGTCATTCGGGGCATGCAGCAGGCGGACCAGCCGCAGTGTGGCGTCGAGCAACGGGCTGTCGATGCGGTCCAGGTAAAGCCCTCGCTCGGTCACTTCAACTGGCGTCGGGGCCGGGTCGATTTCGGTGACCAGCGCGGCAATCAGCGACGGGTCGATGTCCAGGCGGATGCACAGGTAGGGTTCGTCCGCCGAGGCGCGAATCACGCAGCCGGCCACCGGCAAGGTTACCGAGACCACCAGGTAGTGCAGCGGATCGTAGCGATAGTGTTCGTCGGCCAGCCAGACATCTTTGCCGCCTTGCACGATGATGCACAACGCCGGCTTGTGCAGGCCGTACACGGTTTCGCTGGGGTTGGCGCAGCGGATCAGGTGCAAGGGTTCGATGGCCGTTGCGTGCATGCCATCCTCGTGGACCAGCGCCTCGATCAACCGCGCCAGCTCGGCGCGCTGCGCGACCAGATCATCGCCGAGCGGAGTGATGAAAGAATTCATGAAGCCAGCCTCCCGAAACACGAGGCTGGAAGGTTAGCAGCTTGGCCAGGTTGTGATAGGCCCGCCCATTGGCGGAAGCCTCCACCCGTGAAGCCTCGGCAGGCCTGTGCCGTACATTCACCGCGGGGCGTGGCTCCCACGAAGCGGCCGCCTAAGCGCTGCTTCGTAAAAGCCCCGACCCAACGAGGCGTGCACCCGTCAGCTGCGGGCGCGTTCGGCGTCGCGCAGGGCTTTTACCTGGTCATGGTTGCGCTGCACGCCCTGCATCTGGCGCTCGACTACCGAGCGAACGTCCATTGGGAGGTCTTTTTCCAGCGCCTTACGGTAGCTCTTGAGGGCGACGTCCTCGCCGCGCTCGCACTCGTTGAGGATGGCCTCGTCGTTCTTGCCGGTGATCGCAGTCTTCAGATCAACCCAGCGGCGGTGCATGTCGCCTGCAGTGCTGGTGCTGGTCTCCGGGTCGCCACCGAGGGTACGCACCAATTGCTGCAGTTCGGCCGCGGCGGTAGCGCAGTCGTGGGCACGCTGGGTCATGGTGGTTTTCAGTTCGGGCTTCTTCAGGTCATCGGCGCATTCGCGAAAGCCTTTCTCGCCGTCCTTGCAGGTTTCGATAAGGTCGTTGAGTACGGAAACGGTGTCTTTGTTATCCATTGACGGTTCTCCTGTCGCGTTGATGACGGGCCAGACGGTCGTCCGGCCACCCTTGAAAGTCGACTGCCCCGTCGCGGCAAAGGTTCAGGCGCACCGCTCGGTGGGTCGATGGGAATCATCGATTCGCCAAATTTGAATCATTCTCAATAACGGGCGTACACTCCTCGCATTCAAACGAATGCCCTTCGATCCCATGCCCCAGGATTGCCGCGACCTTCTCCAGCTTCTCGACACCGCCGCCCAGGCTCTGCCCGGCCTTGCTGGCGAGGTAGGCATGGCCGATGGGCGACACCTGGTCTGTGGTAGGTCGGGTAACGAGGCTCGGGTCGCCGCCCTGCACGCGCATTGGCAGCAACATCACCCCGAAGCCGGCCCGCACTACTGGTCGGCGCGCAGCTGGTCCCTATTGATCTGGCAGCCCATCTACCTGAGCGTCCTGGCGGTGTACCTGTGCGGCCGCGCGCCTTGCCTGGCGAACATGGGCCAGTCGATGAACGAAGGCTCCGTGCATGGCTTCCGCCTGCCGGCGCACTGTCCCTATCGCGGTCAACCAATGAGCTTGATCAGCTGCGCGAGCGAACAGCTGACGGCCTTCGTCGAGGCGCAGCTGGCAGAGTTCAACGCGGTCACGAACATCTACCCGAAGATGGCGCGCCTGCTGGTCGCCGACTGCGTGCGCGCGGCCCTGCTGCTGGCGCAGCGCAACGAGCCGATCAGCGACGACGCCTTGCTCGAAGCCGAGCGCGACTGGCTCGGCGCATTGGGGCTCCCTGGCGGCGGCGCCCTGACCGTGCTCGATCTGGACGATGGCCGCACTTGCCTGGGCATGGGTCGCAAGGTCTGCTGCCAGCACTTCCGCCGCGCCGATGGCGAGCTCTGCGACAGCTGCCCGAAACTCGACTGCGACGAGCGGCTGCAACGCCTGCGAGCCCTGGCATGCTGAGCCTGCATGACATCGAGGTACGCCGCGACGGGCGTAGCGTGCTGGCACTCGATGCGCTGCATGTGGAGGCCGGCAGCTTCACGGTGATCCTCGGCCACAACGGCTCCGGTAAGTCGACCCTGATGAACCTGATAGCCCGGCAATTTGCCCCCGACCGCGGCCATATCGAGCTCGACGGCAAGCCGCTGGCCAGCTACCGCCAGCGCGCCTTTGCGCAAAAGGTGGCGTTCCTGCCGCAGCATCTGCCGGACGTGGCCGGGCTCACCGTGCACGAGTTGGTGCGGCTCGGGCGCTTTCCGTGGCGCGGGCTGCTGGCTCGCTGGCAACCCGAAGACGAGCACGCCATCGACCAGGCGCTGCAACAGACCGACATCACCCGTTACGCCAATCACCTGGCCGACAGCCTATCCGGCGGTGAACGACAGCGCGCCTGGGTTGCCATGCTGCTGGCCCAGCAGGCGCCGCTGCTGCTGCTCGACGAACCCACTTCCGCGCTCGACCTGGCCCACCAGTACGGGCTGATGACCCTGCTGCGCGCGCTCAACCGCGAGACGGGCCGGGCCATCGTTGCCATCCTGCATGATGTCAACCTGGCTGCCCGCTTCGCCGACCGTATCGTCGCGCTGAAGGGCGGCCGCCTATTTTTCGACGGAACGCCTGACGACCTGCTCTCGGGTGAACGCCTGAGCGCGCTTTACGATGTCGACATCCGCCTGATCCAGCAGCCCGGTCACCCGCGCAACATCGCCGTGGTGAGCTAGTGCAGGCAATGCCCCTCTTCGCCCGGCTCGCACGGCCCACGCCCGTACCGCTGCGCTATCTGCTGGCACTCGCGGCCCTTGCGCTGCTCGCGCCACTGCACCTGAACCTCGGCATGACGCACTGGGCCCCAGCGCAATGGTCGCTGAGCCCGCCAGCGGATGGCAGCTTCGATGCGCTGGAGTTCGGGCTGTCGGTATTGCCACGGTTGGTCATGGCCCTATTGGTAGGCGCAGCGCTGGGCGTGTCCGGCAGCGTGCTGCAGCAACTGACGCAGAACCGCCTCGCCTCGCCGATGACGCTGGGCGCCGCCGCTGGCGCCTGGCTCGGGTTGACGGCCACGGCACTTTTCGCCCCGGTCCTGGCGGCCACGCACGGGCATTGGGCGGCGCTGGGCGGTGCGCTGGGCGCGGTCGGGCTGGCCCTGTTGATCGCCGGCCGCAACGGCGCGTCGGGCTTGCCGGTGATTCTCGCCGGGATGGCGCTGAACCTGCTGCTCGGCGCCATCGCCACGGCCATCCTGCTGGTGCATACCAAGCAGAGCCGCGGGCTGTTTCTCTGGGGCGCGGGCGATCTCGCGCAAATCGATTGGCACTGGGTGCAGTGGCTTTGGCCCAAGCTGCTGGTTGGCCTCCCGCTGATTGCGCTGGCGCCGCGCCCGCTAACCTTGCTGCAGCTCGGCGGTGCCGGCGCGCGGGCGCGTGGGCTGTCGTTGTTCCCGGTGATGCTGGTGCTGTTTCTCGCGTGCCTGTGGTTGACCTCGGTGGCGATCACAGCCGTCGGCTTGATCGGCTTCATTGGCCTGATCACCCCGAATCTGGCGCGGCTATGCGGCGCGCGCACGTCTCGGGATGAGCTGCTGTTCAGCGCCCTGCTCGGCGCCCTGCTGCTGCTCGGCGCGGACGCCATCACCCTGGCCCTGAACCGCTGGTTCTCAGAATTGATCCCCAGCGGCGCAGCCGCGGCGCTGGTCGGCGCACCCGCGCTGTTGTGGTTGGCGCGCCGCCAACTCGGCGCCGAGGATCGCCAAAGCCTGGCATTACCGCCGGGCGCGGAGTCGCTGAACCAGCGCCGGCTGGCCTTGCTGCTGTTGCTTGGGGCGATTGCGATGCTGAGTCTGCTGGTGCAGCGAGGCCCGGACGGCTGGCAACTGGGCCTGCCCTCGGCCGTGCTCTGGTCGCTGCGCTGGCCACGGCTATTGGCCGCCGTCGCGGCAGGCTGCGGACTGGCCGTCGCCGGCATGATGCTGCAACGGCTGTTGCGCAATCCCCTGGCGAGCCCGGACATTCTCGGACTGACCGCCGGTGCGACCCTGGCGGTGGTGGCTGCAGTGATGCTGTTCGGTGCAGGCGCGATGCAACTCGTCGCGCCCATTGCAGCCTTTGTTGGCAGCCTGCTGGTGCTCGGCCTGCTGCTGCTTTTCGGCCGCCGCCACCACTACTCGCCGGGGATCATGGTGCTGGTCGGCGTATCGCTGGCCGCGCTGCTCAACACCGCGTTGCAGATTGGATTGACCCGTGGCGAGTCCGACGCCCTGGCGCTGCTCGGCTGGCTGGCCGGCTCGACCTATCGGATCGAGGCGCAGGAGGCCTTGCTGCTGACCGTCGCCGTCAGCGCGTTGGTGGCCATCAGCCTGACCTTCCACCGCGCGCTGACATTGGTGTCGATCGGCGATGGCGTGGCGCTCAGCCGGGGGCTCGACGTGTCGCGGGCACGGTTGGCGCTGCTGCTCCTGGTGTCGTTGCTCTGCGCCGTGGTGACTAGCGTGCTCGGCCCGGTTGCCTTCCTCGGTCTGCTCGCCCCACACATGGCCGCGCTGCTTGGCGCCCGCCGGGTATTACCGCAACTGCTCCTCGCAGCGGTGCTCGGTGGCTGGTTGATGCTGGTCTCGGACTGGCTGGGCCGCTCGGCGCTCTACCCACTGGAGGTGCCTGTCGGACTGGTCGCCTCGATCCTCTGCGGGCTGTACTTTCTCTATCTGCTCATCCGGCAGCGCATCGCATGAAGGCCTGGCTCGCTCCCCTCGCCCTGCTGCTGATGCTCATCGGCGCACCGGTGCGTGCCGACGAGCCGCCACGCATCGCCGCCCTCAGCTGGGAGCCGATCGAACATCTGTTGATGCTGGGCGTTACCCCGGTGGCGGTCGCCGACAGCGCCGACTATCGCGCCTGGGTCGTGCGCCCGCCCCTGCCCGACTCAGTGGTGGATGTCGGCACGCGCACCGAACCGAACCTGGAATTGCTCGCGCAACTGGACCTCGACCTCATCGTGATCACCCCGTTGCTTGAAGACCTGCGCGAGAAGCTCGAACGCATCGCCCCGGTGGTGGCCTACGGTGACTTCACCCAGGCACGCGACAATTACCAGATGCAGCGGGAGAACTACCTGGCGCTGGCCGAGCGCATCGGTCGGCTTGACCGGGCACGTGAACGCTTGGCCGAAATGGATCACCGACTGGGCGAACTGCGCGAGCGCCTGCACGCGCAGTTCGGCGAACGCCTGCCGGAGGTGACGGTGGTGCGCTTCTCGACGCCGACCGCCGTGCTGGTCTACGGGCCGAACTCGATGCCCGCCCATGCGCTGAGCCTGCTCGGGCTGGGCAATGCCTACGACACGCCGGTCAGCCGCTGGGGCAATCTACAGCTGCCGGTGACCGTACTCAGCGAAATCGACAAGGACGTGGTGCTGCACATCGAGCCCTTCGCGGGCGGCGAACGGCTGTTCAACAGCCAGCTGTGGCAAGGCATGCCGGTGGTACGCGGCGGGCGCTTCACCGGCATGCGCCCGACCTGGACTCACGGCGGCGTGTTCTGCGTGCAGTTTCTCGCCGAAGCCATTACCGAGGCGCTGCTGAAGATACCGCCCACTGCCGTACAGGCGGCGGGCGGCATGCCTGCCCTGTCAGCTCAATAGGCCCAGCTCAGCGTGACGGTCGCATTGCGCGGCGCCGCGTAGTAGGTCTGCTCCCAGTAGAGGCTGGTGTAGTACTTCTCGTCGAACAGGTTGTTGACGTTCAGCGCCACGTTGAAGTGCTCGTCGATGTCGTAGCTGGCCATGGCGTTGACCACCGCATAGCTGTCCTGACGCGTGACGATGGTGTCGCCGCCCGCGGTGGTGCCCTGCTCGCGGGAGATGTCGTCCTGCCAGGTGACGCTACCGCCCAGCTTCAGGCCCTGCACCACCGGCACCTTGTAAGTGGTCGCCAGGTGCAGGTAGTTGCGCGGCACGTAGGTGCGCACCGTACGGCCTTCTTCGTCTTCCAGCGAGAACAAGTGGGTAAAGCCGGCGCTGGCTTCCCAGTTGTCGGTCAGCTGACCGGCCAGGGTCAGCTCGTATCCCTTGGAGATGGCGTTTACGGTGTTGTAGAACGACACCCCGGCACCCGCGTCGAACCCGCCATATTCCGGTGTGTTCTCCTGCTTGGTGCGGAACACGCCGGCGCTGGCGTTCAGCCGGCCGCCGAACCACTCGCCCTTGATCCCGCCCTCGGTGCTGTGGCCCTCGATCGGGTCTAGCAGCGTCAGGTCGCCGCCGAGCAGGTGCTGCGGGCTGAAGATCTTGGTGTAGCTGGCGTAGGCTGAAAGGTGCTCGCCAAGGTCATAGGTGGCGCCGGCATAGGGTGTGGTCTTCGACTCGGCGTATTCGTGCGTGTCGCCCACCTGATAGCCGTTGCTGTCGAGCCGGGTGTGGTTGGCGCCGAGGATCAGCTTGAGCCGGTCGGTCACGCTGAAGTGGCCGGCGCTGTAGAAGCTGCGCCGGTAGGTGGTGTAGTCCGCGCCGCTGGTCAGACCGTTGTCGAAGTCAGGCCGTGGATAATCGCCATCGAAACCGGCCGGCAACGGGATGTTGAAGGCATCGTCATAGGAGGACCAGCGTGCGGTCGAGCGCGACCAGTTGGCACCGATCACCGCCTCGTGCGTGCGGCCGAACAGCGCGAACGGGCCTTTCAGATATGCATCACCCAGCAGTTGTCGCTCGATGCGGTCGTATTTGGAGGCGTAGGTGAACAGCCCTTCTCCGGTGTCCGCGTCCGGCACTCCATAGGCGAGGAACTGCTCGGCGTCGGAGGTGATCTCCCGGTAGTTCAGCGACACGCGAGACTGCCAGCCACCGCCCCAGCGGGTGGTCAGCTCAGCGAAGGCTTGCTTGTCCTGGGTATCCCAGTAGGTCCAGTCCGGCGAGTAGCTCTTCGAGCGGCTGTAGTCGATGGGGTTGCCTTCACTGTCATACACCGACAGGGCGCCCCACATGATGCCGTTGGGCCGGTTGCGTTGCTCCGAGTACCCGAACAGTGCCGTGTTGCGGTCGTCCAGGTCCGCTTCGAGCATGGCCGAGAACACGGTCTTTTCCAGCGAATAGCGGTCCAGGTAGGAGTCGCCATCCTGCTGCACGGCAAGCACGCGGCCACGAACGCGGCCGGCGTCATCCAGCGGGCCGGAGACATCCAGCTCGCCCCGCACCGTATCCCACGAGCCGTAGCTCAGCGCGGCCTCGGCCTGGAAGTCGCGCGTCGGGCGCTTGCGCACGAAATTGACGGTCGCCGCCGGGTTGCCCGGATTGGCGGTCAGGCCGTTGGCGCCCTTGAGCACTTCGATGTGGTCGTAGAGAAAGGTGTCGATGTCGCCCATCTGCTCTTCGGAGCTGAACGGCAGACCAAGGCCGTCGACCTGGAAGTTCGACACGTCAAAGCCGCGCACGGAGTAGTACGTGCGGTCAGTCTCGACCCGCTGCACGTTGACGCCGGCGGCCTGCAGCGCGCCGGTGGCGTTGGTCAGGTCGAAGTCGTCGAGCTGCTCGCGGGTCAGCGTGATGGCGGTCTGCGGCGTTTCACGCGGCGCCATGTCCAGGCGCGTCGCGGTGCTGGTCGCGCCGATGGTGTAGGAATCGCTGCGCTCGGTGACGCTCGGCGCGGCCTGTTCGGCGGTCACGTTTACCGGCTCGAGTTGCAGCGGCTCTTCGGCTTGCTGAGCCAGCGTCATCGGCGCGGCGAAGGCCAGCGCGAGCGGCGCCAGCCGGCAGGCCAACGCGAGCGCGGACGGATGCGAGACGGGGATGGCGGCAAGCGCCGACAGGTTGGGGATCACTTCGGTCATGATGTTTTTACTTCTTGTGGGTTGACGTTCGGGTGCTTGCGGAGAAGGGCGTCGAGTCAGCTCATGGAATCCGTTCCTGTATGGGTCAAAGGGTGGCGTCATGCCGGGGTCGGCTGGGTGTGCATGACCGAGCGATACCAGCCGTGGAAGTGCTGCATGCCCTCCTCCAACGGCACCTGGTAGGGCCCGCGGTCTTCTTCGCCACGGCGATAGAGCGCGCGGCGACCGGCGTCGGTGCGTTCGGCGATCTCGTCGTCTTCCAGCGCGGTTTCCAGGTAGGCCGCCCGGTGCGCCTCGCACAGTTCGCGGTTGGTCTGGAGCAGCTCAGCGGGGTAATAGAACTCGACGACGTTTAGCGTCTCGTGCACGCCGCGTGGGTACAGCGTCGAGAGCACCAGCGCGTGCGGAAACACCTCGATCATGTGGGTCGGGTAATAGCTGGCCCAGATCGCGCCGAAGTCCGGTGAACGCCCACCGAAATGCGCCATCAGCCCTTCGTGCCAGCCGCGGTAGGCCTCGGTGCCGGGGCGCGCGAGGTTAGGTGTCACGGCGATGCGCTGCAGGCTGGTCCAGTCGCTGTATTCCCAGCTCAGGCCGCCACTGTGCACGTAGCGCCGCAAGCCGGGATGGAAGGTCGCGATGTGGTAGTCGTCGTTGTAGATCTCGACGAAGGTTTTCCAGTTGCACTGGCAGGGATGCACTTCGACGTGATCGAGCGCATAGCCGGCGAAGTCCATTTCCGGTCGGTCGAACAGCGGGCCGAGGTCCTCGACCGGGTCTCGCTCACCCTCGAAGAGAAAGCCGCCGACGTTGAACAGCGGGTAGCGCGGCAGGTTGCGGCAGGGCCGCTCGGGAAACTTCGGCGCGCCGACGATCAGCCCCTGGCTGTCGTAGGTCCAGGCATGCAGCGGGCAGAGGATGCGCCCGCCGGTAGCGCGCAGGTTGCCGCGGCGGATGGCGCAGGGGTCGCTATCCAGGCTGTGGTCGCCGAGCATCAGCGCCTGGCGGTGCCGGCAGACATTGGAGATCAGCTCGACACCGTTTTCATTGCGCACCAGGATGCGGCTGTGCTCATCCTGCGGCAGCGCGTACCAGTCGCCGGGGTTCGGCACCATCTTCTCGTGGCCAACGTAGCGCGCACTGCGGCGGAAGATCAGCGCCTGCTCGCGCTCGTAGATGGCGGGGTCGCAATAGTCACGCACCGTCAGTTGCGGCGAATCCTCTGCCAGGCGCAGTGGGGGTTCGGTCAGTCGGTTCGGGTTGAACATGCAAGGCTCCTTGGCGCAGCCAGCCCCGCCGCGTCTGGTAGAACGCGGGCGAGGCTGCCGCACGGGCTTTCAGTTCACCGGCCAAAGGCCGGTCGCAGGGACTACACCGTTAGTGCGGCTTCACGACTTTGCTCACGCTGCTGGCGGGCCGGGCCGTACGGTGCCACCGGGTTGTCCAGCGGATCGGCCATGATCAGGCTGCCCGCCGGGTTGGCCAGGTCGACCATTTGCAGGTTGTTCTTCAGCTGCAGCCGGTTGAGGCACGAATGCAGGAAGGTCGGCGCGAAGAAGTCGTAGCGGGCGAAGCGCTCGGCCAACGCCGGGTGGGTGCGCTGGTAATCGAGCACCGACTCGGCGACGGTGCGCCAGAACACCGCCTCCTCCAGCGTGCCGCTGTCATCGAGCAGCTGGGCCATGTGGCGGAACACGCCGTCGAAGATGTCGATGAAGATGCCGAGAATCTTGAAGTCCTCCGGCACGTCCACCGCGAGGCGCTCGAGCCCTTCGGGCATCTTCGCGTCCTTGTCGAGAATGGCCGACTCCTCGGCGATGTCCTTCATGAACACCCGCGTCGGCACGTGGCCTTCGAGCACCAGGATGAGGTTCTCGCCGTGCGGCATGAACACCAGGTGATGCGCGTAGAAGCAGTGCACCACCGGAATCAGAAAGGCCTCCAGATAACGCCGCAGCCAGGCCGTCGCGGTGAGCCCCGATCGGCGGATCAGCTCGGGCAGCAACGGCGCGCCTTGCGGGTCGACATGCAGCAGCGCCGCCATGGTCATCAGCCGCTCGCCGGGCTGCAGCCGCGGGATCGGGCTTTCCCGCCAGAGTGCCGAGAGCATCTTCTTGTAGGGGCTGTCGGTTTCCAGCGCCGCCTCGTAGTAGCGGTTGCGGTAACCGACCGAGGCCACCTCGCGCAGGATGCCGAAGCCGTGGTCGCGCAACACTGGGTCGGCACTGATCAGCGTGTCGAGGTAGGCGTTGATCGCCGGCGTCCCAGCCATGTAGTACGGCGACAAGCCGCGCATGAAGCCCATGTTCAGCACCGAAAGCGACGTCTTCACATAGCAGCGCTCGGGCGCAGACACGTTGAAGTAGGTGCGCACCGACTGCTGCGCGCAGTAGCGGTCCTCGCTGAGGCCGAGCGGGACGATGCGGCGCTCGGCCACGTCAGCGGCGAACATGATCGACAGCTTGTTGAACCACTGCCAGGGATGCGCTGGCATGAACAGATAGTCGGCCGGGTCGAGCCCTTCCCCGGCCAGCTGCTGGCGGAACGAGATGAGGCGCTCATCGCCCAGTTCCTGTCGCAGCAGGGTTTCATGGTCGAGCCCGGGTACGGCGGCGAAGTGTGCGTTGTCCCGATGCACCGCCAGCCAAACGACCGCGAAACGCCCGGCGGTCTCCGGCGCGTAGGCGTGGTAGTCGAGCGCATCGAAGCCCAGCCGGCCGTTGTTGGCGACGAAGCCGGGATGGCCTTCGATCATTGCCGCTTCGAGCGTCTGGTAATCGGCGTCGGCCAGTTCGGCGCTGCTCAGCCCCGGTCGAGCGTGCTTGTAGGCGGCACCAAATAGAGTGCTGCTGATCTCGTCGAGGTACACCGGCAGTTTGTCCGCAGGGATGCCCAAGGTGCGTTTGAAGTCGATGACGAAGGTCAGCGCATCGAGCGGTTGCCGCTGGCCGTCCAGTTCGCGCTCGATACTCGCGGCGTCTACATGCCAGTGGCGCAGCGCCATGCGCCGGGCCTTGAAGGTGTAGCGACAGCGCGCAGTATCGGCGGCCAGTTCATAACGGCCCCAGGCCCCTGCCGCGGTGTCGCCGAGGCGTGACGGGGTAAACACCTGCTCATGGGCGAATTCGGCGATGGCCTTGCGCACCAACAGCCGGTTGACCTTACGCCAGACGTCAGGGTGCAGATGCGTGACCGCCGATGCGGGACGATCGAGACTCGGGGACATCGTCATGGGGCCTGTTCCTCCAGTGAGTGAGCGAAATCGTGGGGTGAGCAGAACGCCAGCCGGGCCGTCTTGCCCGGCAGCTGGACGGTGCCGGCGTCGACAAAGCCGACCAGCCGATTGAGGCGGTGTACCCGTTCGTTGCGCGCATCCGGCTCGACCACCACCCGCTCGGCGCCGAGCGCATCGAAGAGGAAGGCCATGACGGTGCGCAGCACGTCGCAGGTGTAGTGGCGGATCGGCCGTTCGGCCGGGCCTACGAAGAAGTGCATGCCCACGTCGCCGGGCTGCACCGGGTAGCAGTCACCGAGCGGGTCGCGACGCGGGTCGTAGCATTCGAGGACGAACGCGGGGCGCGCCTGGTAGAAGCCGAGGTAGGCCTGCAAGCCATGCCTCGCGGCGTCGCGATAGAAGTCGGCGGTCGCCTCGACGCTCATGTCCTGCATGTTCCAGAAGTGCGCGTAGTCCATCTGGTACCAGGGCTGGATGATCGCGACGTCTTCCTCCAGCCGCAGCGGGCGCAAGGCAAAGGCCGGATTCAGCGCAGCACGGTTTTTCCAGGGCTCGATCAGCTCAGGCATGGCAGGCCTCCGTGGGGGCGCGGTGGCGGCTGTCGACACCGAACCAGCCGCGGTCGATGGCCGCGGTCAGCAACATGCCGGCCGCGGCGATGGCGAAGCTGGCGGGCACGCCGACCCAATCCACCAGGTAGCCGGCGCTGAACGACGAGAGCAGCACGCCGAGGTTCTGGAAGAAGTTAGTCACGCCGAAATCGCGCGCATACATCGGTGGCGTGCTGACCTTGAACAGCGTGACTTCGAGCTTGACGATCACCTGGTACAGCGCCCAGCCGTACAGGCAGCGGCCAAACACGATCAGCCACAGCGAGTCGCTCGCCTGTAGCGCCAGGCCCACTGCGCCGATGACAAGGTTGAGCAAGGTGTGGTCGACCCAGCGCGGCTGGCTTGCCATGCGGTGCTTCAAGGCCAGGGCGATCAGCGCGACGATGCCAGGGATGGCGAACACCACGCCGGTGAGCATCTGCTCGGCGATCCCGGTCCGCGCCTCCCAGTACACCGTGAAGAACGGCCGCACCAGGTAGGCGCTGAAGTCGAACAGAAACATCAGCAGGCTCAGTTTGAGCAGCGCCGAGAGTGCCTCGGGGGTGCGTCGCGGAGCCGGCGCAGCACGCTCGGCGGCGTCCTCCGACAGCACACGCACCACCCGCCCACTGCGGATCAGATAGGTACAGAGCCCGAACTGGGCGAGGTCGCCCGCGGCCATCAGCGCTACGCAGAAGCGTGGGCCGAATTCCTGAAGGGCCAGCCCGCCCACCGCCGCGCCAAAGATAGCGCCGATGTGGATCACCACCGATAGCAGCCCGATGGTCACGCTGTGCCGGTCGGCCGGTTCCAGGCGCATCAGGTAAGGGAACATCAGCAGGTAGCTGGCCTTGGTCATGAACATCAGCATGGTCAGCAGCCAGTACGCCTCGACCGTCGGCGCCCAGATCGCCAGCAGGCAGAAAGCGGTGGCGGCCAGCTGCGTCCACGCCAGCAAGTGCATGGTCTCGACACGCCGCGCCACACGGGCCCACACCGGCAACATGCACATCACGGCGATGGAGATGGCGGCGATGTAGGCGCCCACGTGTACCGAGCTGGTCAGGCCATAGCGCAGCTCGAAGAACTGGGGGTAGAAGGCGATGAGGATCGAGTCGCTGATCACGCCGAAGGCGGACATGATCAGGATGGTGGTACGCAACGTCACGAGCCGACGGCCTCCCGCTCCAGCGCGACAAAGCCGCTGCCCTCGCCCGGTACGAACTCCTGGAACGCGGTGCGCGGCTCGCTCGGGTAATGGTCGCGCCCGGTCAGCTCAGCCAGCAGGCGGCTATTGCGATGGCAGGCCAGGCCCAGGTCCGGATTGGTCAGGCCGTGGCTCTGCAGGCCAACGTTCTGCACGTAGATTTCGCAGTTGTGGTGATCGACCGCCCAGCGTTTGGACGGCACGTACTGGCCCTGATCGTTCCAACGAATGCGCTCGCGGATGCCCTCGACAAAGGCCGGCACCTGGTAGCGATAGCCGGTGGCAAAGACCACGGCATCAACGCGGTGGCGGTAGCGCCGGCCGAGCTGGGTGTGGTGGAAATCGAGCACCCAGCCGCGGCCGTCGTCAGCACGCCGGCAGGCTTCCAGGGCCATGCAGGTGAGCAGGTGCGTCGGCGGCGCGTCGCGGTGGCGGCGCTCGTCGAGCAGCGCGTAGAGGCGCTCGATCAGTGACTGATTGATGCCGTTGTAGATGCTGCGCTGGTCGTCGAGCACCTCGGCTTTAACAGCCGGATCGAGGCCGTAGAAGTAGTCGCCGTATTCGGGTGTGATGAGCTCTAGCGTGAGCTTGGCGTCTTCCATCTGGAAGAAGCGCGGCGCTCGCGTCACCCAGTTGAGCGTGTAGCCGTGGCGCTCAGCGTCCTGCAGCAGGTCATGGTAGACCTCCGCCCCACTCTGCCCGCTGCCGATCACCGTAATGCTGCGCCCGGCCTGCAAGCGGGGGCGCTCTGCCAGGTAGCGGCTGCTGTGCACCAGCTGGGTGTGGTCTTCTGTGGCGCAGCACTCCGGCAGGCGCGGCACGCCGCCGATGCCGATCACCAGCTTGTGGCACTGATAGGCGAACGAGGCGCCGTCAGCCGTTTGGCCGGAGACCTGATAAAGGCCGGTTGCCGCGTCGTGGCGGATGGCACGCACCTCATGGCCGCAGCGCAGGTTATCCAGCCGAGAGGCCGCCCAACGGCAGTAGCGGTCGAACTCCTGGCGGTCGAGGTACCAGTTCTCGCGGATGTAATAGGTGTACAGCCGGCCCTGCTGCTTGCAGTAGTTGAGGTAGCTGAACGGGCTGGTGGGATCGGCCATCGAGACCAGATCGGCGAGGAAGGGATTCTGCAGCGTGGTGCCGTCGAGCAACATGCCCGGGTGCCAGCTGAAGTCGGGTTTGCGTTCGAGGAACAGGCTGCGCACGCCGGGTAGCGGAGCCGTGAGGCACGCGAGCCCGAGGTTACAGGGGCCAACGCCAATCGCGATGAAGTCGTAGGGCGACTCGGTCATCGGTCGTCATCTCCGCTCAACCATTCAAGGTCAGCGGAGGCTAGACTTAACGAGAATCATTGTCAAACAACAAAAATTATCAATCACCCTTTACTCGCCTATGCACTAGCCGAACGCCGCCAGCGGCATGGGCCGTCCCAGCAGGTAGCCCTGCGCCTTGCTGACTTGCAACTCGCGAAGGATGTCCAGCTCGGCTTCCGTTTCCACGCATTCGGCGACGATCTTGCTGCCGGTTTCCTGCCCAAAGCGGATCAGCGCCGAAACCAGCGCGCGGCAATCACGGTTGCTGTCGATATCACGTATGAGGCTGCGGTCGAGCTTGATGACGTCCGGCTTGAGCTTGAGGATGTGTCGGAAACTGGCATAGCCCGCACCGGCGTCATCGACCGCCAGCAGTAAGCCCCGGGCTCGCATCGGTTCGAGGGTTTCAGCAATCAGGTCGTAATCGCGCACCGACGCATGCTCGGTGACCTCCAGCATCAGCCGCTCGAGGGGCTGGTCCGCCAGCAACTGCCCGACCGCGCCGCCGATGATGGTTTCCGGCGATACGTTGAGCGACAGATAGCGATCACCGCGAATGCCGTCGAGGCCCTTGAGTGCCTGCGCGACCAACGCCATCTCGAGCTCGCACTGCAGGCCGACCTGCTCGGCCTCGTTGAACCAGATGTCCGGGCTGCGCAACGGGCGGCCAGCGAAGCGCGCAAGCGCCTCATAGCCCACCACCTCGTTCTCCATCATGTTGACGATCGGCTGGTAGACCACCTCGTAGGCGCGCTCGTCGAGCACCTCGCGGATACGCGCGGCACGGCGTTCCTGCTCACGCTGCTCCTGGGCCTGGATTTCGAGCAGGCGGCCCGCGAAATCAGCGAATAGCCGCAGCGTGTCGAGGTCGCGATCATTGAGCGAGCCGTCGGGCTGGGCGCTGAAGCAGCAAAAGGTCCCGTAGAGCCGGCCATCGCTGAAGCGGATCGGCACGCTGATATAGGAACCGATCGAGAGGAGTGCGGTGATGGGCAGGTTCGCCGCCTCAGGCAGCTTGCTGGTGTCGGGGATCAATTGCGGCAGTCGGCCGTCGATGACCCGCTGGCAATAGCTATCCGAGAGCGGGTCCGAGCCGCCCACGCAGATCGGCAGCGGGTCGCTGTGACCGTCAACGTGGCGGAATACCCGCAAGCCCTGCACCACCTCGGCGACGAAGGCGACATCCATGCCCAGGTGCGAGCGAACCGAGCGTAACGCCTCGCAGAGCATGTCTCCGACCGAATGACCGGCCGACTCGATGTTGCGCAGCATGGCAGCCGCATCACCGCCGCCTTCGAATGCCTCGGGACCCAGCCGAACGTTTTCAAGCATTCACACCTCCGGTGAAAGCGCCGTTTCGCTTCGACGGCTTATGGTTGGCGGCCCGCTTGCTACATGGCGTTCTGCACCGCCGGTTGTAATGTCCGGGCCTATGAGGAGTGTTGTCGGTTTTTTCGGCTGCTCATGCACGAACGGACGACCGGTCGTCGCCCCGTCAGAAATCAGCGAAACGGTGGGCATCACGCAGCCTGTGATACAGCGGGCTTGATGGATGAGATGAACGATTCACGGCTCCGCCATGGTTTGACAGACCGCACTCAGCCTTCCTAGTATCGATTCAGATTCAAAACTCAGTACCGCACTGCAAAACAATAAGAGGCTTAAAAAAGCCGAAGGAGTGACC
This sequence comes from Pseudomonas sp. SA195, assembly GCF_054131565.1. Taxonomy (NCBI): domain Bacteria; kingdom Pseudomonadati; phylum Pseudomonadota; class Gammaproteobacteria; order Pseudomonadales; family Pseudomonadaceae; genus Pseudomonas; species Pseudomonas sp. SA195. Next base: position 3,317,946 of record NZ_CP096392.1, read on the forward strand.
ATGCGCCGCCTTGCCCGCCCCTTTCTCATCGCATCCCTTCCCCTCTGTCTCGGTCTTGCCGCCTCAGCCCATGCCAGGGACGTCGAACTACCGAAAACCATGGCCTGGACTGCTTACGGCACTAACTCCAGTGGCTACGCCCAGGCCGTCGCCATCGGCGGCATGCTGCAAAAGGAATACGGCACTTCGGTGCGCATTCTTCCCGGCGATAACGACGTGTCCCGCATGACGCCGCTGAAGAACGGTCGCGTTCAGCTCTGCGCCTGCGGTATCGCCAGCTATTACGGCGCCGAAGGCGTGCTGATGTTCGCCAACCGCGACTGGGGCCCGCAGCCACTGCGCGTGCTGACCACCTCCAGCGCGACCTTCGCACTCTCGCTCGCCGTGGCTGGCGACCTCGGCGTAAAGACCCCCGCCGACCTCAAGGGCAAGCGCATCGCCTACATTCGCGGCGACGATGCGCTGAACAAGGGCACCGAGGCCTTCCTCGCCTTTGGCGGCCTGACCTGGGATGACGTCACTCGTGTGGACTACCCCGGGTACGCCCGGTCTTTCGACGGCATCATCGCAGGCGACGTGGATGCTTCGTTCACCACCACCGTAACGCCGCCCGCCCAACAGCTCGCCAGCAGCCCGCGCGGCGTGACCTGGCCAGTGCTCGCCCCGGATGACGAAGCCGGCTGGGCGCGTATGAAGGCCGTCGCGCCTTACTTCCAGCCATTGCGCGCCACCTCCGGCGCCGGCGGAATCTCAGCGGACAACCCGGTCGACAGCGCGAGCTACCCCTACCCCATCGTCGTTGCCAACGCCGATCTCGACGACAACACCGCCTATGGCCTGGTCAAGGCGCTGCAGACCCACTACGACAGCTATAAGGACAGCGCACCCGGCGCGGCTGGCTATGCCGCCGACAACCAGGACATGACCTGGGTCGTGCCCTTCCATGACGCGGTGGTCGACTACTACAAGGAAACCGGCACCTGGACCGATGAGATGCAGGCCCACCAGGACCAGCTGATCAAGCGCCAGACCCTGCTGATGGACACCTGGAAGACCTTCATGGCCGGCGACACGCCCGATGACGAAGAGGCCTTCGCCGCCGCCTGGATGAAAACCCGCGCCGCCGCGTTGACCGAAGCCGGCTTCACACCCGTCTTCGAGTGACCCCTCCAGGCGCCGCCCCCATACGGGGCGGCGTCGTGTTCCCGCCCAAGGGCCGCCAGGCACGGATCCCCTCATGCAAAACGAAACACCGGAAGCCAAAGCAGTCGAAGCCCGGGAAATGATCAGCCGTGTGCGCACCCTGCCGCGCGCGTTGCGCTGGCTGCCCGGCGCCGTCACGGTCGCGCTGGTGCTGATGACCCTCGACTACCTGTTCAACCTTGGGCTGCTGCGCGTCATTACCGGGCTGGAAACGCAGTTCTACTACGCCGTGGTCGCGCTGCTGCTACCGCTGGTGTATTTGCTCTGGCCAGCGCTGGCGTCCGGGCAGGACAAACCGGTGCCCTGGTATGACTACCTGCTGTTCGCCGTAACGGCAGCGGTCAGCGGCTATTTCGTGGTCAATGCCGAAACCATTCTGGAGCGTGGCTGGGGCTTCGATGCGCCGCAGCAGGCGGTCTGGTTCAGCTATGCGTTCTGGATCCTGATCATCGAAGCCGCCCGCCGCGCCGGCGGCTGGCCGATCGCCCTGATCGTCGCGCTGTTCTCCTGCTATCCGATGGTCGCGGATATCATGCCCGGCCCGATCCAGGCCTTTCCCTCGACGCTGGAACAGGCCGCCATTTACCACACCATGAGCACCGAGAGCGTCATGGGTGTGCCGCTACAGGCCTTCGCCGGGCTGGTGATCGGCTTCCTGATTTTCGGCGTCGTGTTGCAGAAGACCGGTGGTGGCGCCTTCTTCATCAACCTCGCCTTCGCCTTGCTCGGCCACGTGCGCGGCGGGCCGGCGAAGGTGTCGATCTTCGCCAGCGGGCTGATGGGCTCGATGAGCGGAAGCGTCATTACCAACGTGCTGACGACAGGCGTCCTGTCGATCCCGGCGATGCGGCGCATCGGCATGAGCCGCTCGTTCGCCGGTGGTGTCGAAGCCTGCGCATCGACCGGTGGCGTGCTCATGCCACCAGTGATGGGCGCTACCGCGTTCGTCATGGCGATGTTTCTCGACGTGCCCTACGCCGCGGTCGCGCTGGCCGCCGTCATTCCATCGATTCTGTACTTCCTCGGCTTGTTCATTCAGATCGACGCTTATGCCGCGCGCAACGGCATCGAAGGCCTGCCAGAGGTCGAATTGCCCTCGGTGAAGCAGACCCTCAAGGAAGGCTGGTACTACATCTTTGTGTTCGTGCTGCTGGTTTGGATGCTGCTGGTGATGCAGCGCGAAGCGGTCGCGCCCTTCTACGCCACGGCCCTGCTGCTGGTGCTCAACCAGTTTTCGAAAAAGCACCGCTGGCAGTGGGGTGATGTCGGCGACACGCTGGGTTCGGCTGCCAAGCTGTTCGCCGAGCTGATCGCCATCCTCGCGGGGGTCGGCATGCTGGTCGGCGCGCTATCGATGACGGGGCTGTCGGGCACCATCGCCAACGACTTCATCCACCTCGCCGGTGGGAGCGTCCCGCTGCTGCTGATCATGGGCGCACTGACCAGCTTCGTGCTGGGCATCGGCATGACCGTCACCGCCGCCTACATCTTCCTCGCCGTGGCGCTGGCGCCAGCGTTGATTCAGGGTGGTGGCCTCGATCCGATGGCCGTGCACATGTTCATTCTCTACTGGGGCATGCTCAGCTTCATCACGCCACCCGTGGCGCTCGGCGCCTTTGCGGCCGCCACCGTAGCCGGAGCCAGGCCGATGGAGACCGGCTTACAGGCGATGCGTCTGGGTAGCGTGATCTACTTCATCCCCTTCATGTTCGTGCTCAACCCGGCGCTGATCATGCAGGGCCCGGCGTGGGAAATCGCCTTGGTGTTCTGCCAGGCGGTACTGGGCATCATCCTCTTCGCGTCGGCGATGCAGGGCTACCTGATCGGCGTCGGCCGGCTGGGGCATAACCTGGTCACCGAAGCGGTAATCCGGACGTTGATCCTCATCGCCGGGTTGTGCGTGGCGATTCCCGGCGGCGGACCGATTCCGTTCAGTCATCTGGAGTTGTTGGTGGTGGGGGTTGCGGCGGCCGTGCCGGCCGTTTTGCTGGCTAAGTGGAGCCAACGGAGGGGACGAATTCAGCCGACGGTGGTTGTTTGAGATTTCCGATTCCAGACGCAGGCTGGCATCAAACTGAGCTTCTCGGTCAACGCTGAATGGCCGTGAAGCGCAGATACAGAGAAAAGAATAGTTTCAGACGACTCGGACCCAGCCCCCCTTCAGAAGGCCGAGCGCCGGAGGGAGGGAAGTCTGGACGCAGCGCGGCCAGACCCGGATGTCGGGGTCGCCTTCTCTTTGGTTACTTTCTCTTGGCGAAACAAGAAAAAGTGACTCGCCCAGCAGGGCGAAACCAAGCCCCCAACCCTGACCAAAGAGGTGTCATCGACCAGCCGAACCGATCTCCCCCGCCGGGCTAGCCATCCCCTGCGCCCGCTCTCTCAACTGTCCCTTGAGAATCTTCCCCGTCGCCGTCGCAGGTAACGCCTCCACCATCACAATCTGGCAAGGCCGCTTGTAGGGCGCCAACCGCTCAGCCGCAAAGCGCGCCAGTTCCGCCTCGCTCAGCGCGGCCCCCGCCGAACACTGAACGAACGCCACCACCTCCTCGTTACCAGGCACCTGGCGACCCACCACGGCCGACAACGTCACCTGCGGATGCGCGTTCAGCACCGCCTCCACGTCTGGCGGATAGATGTTGAAGCCCGAGCGAATGATCAGCTCCTTGCTGCGCCCGACAATAAACAGCTCGCCCCGCTCGTCGACACGCGCGATATCACCCGTGTTCAGCCAGCCGTCTTCGGTCAAGCAGGCTCGGGTCGCCTCCGGTTGACGGAAATAGCCGCGCATCACGTTTGGCCCGCGTATCCACAACTCGCCGGTTTCAGGTGCCTCGGCATCGGTGCTGTGCAGCGGCTCAAGACGGTATTCGAGCATGGGCAGCACGCGACCTACGGTGGTGCTTGTGTGGCGGTCCTCGATACGGGTCTGACTGATGGTCGGGCTGGCTTCGGTCAGGCCGTAGCCGTTATGCAGCGTCAGGCCGAAACAAGCCTCGACGCGCCGCTTGGTCTCGCCATCGAGCGGCGAGCCTCCGGCAGACATGTAGATCAATGCTGGCGCCTCGAGCAACGCGCCAGTCTGGTTGAGGTATTCAAGGAGGCGGGCATACATCGCTGGCACCCCCTGCAGCACGCTGATTCGTTCGTCACGCAGCGCCGTGAGCAGGGCCGCAGGCTCGAAACGTGGGGCTGGATAAAGGCAGGCGCCGTTGTACAGCGACCCCATGCAAACCGAGGCCAGACCGAACACATGCGACATCGGCAGTACGCCATAGACACGCTGGCCTTCAGTTAGGTGGCGCATGCCGCCGGAGATCGAGGCAATGTAAAGGATGCCGCGGTGCGTCAGCATCACGCCTTTGGGGCTGCCGGTGGTGCCGGAGGTGTAGATCATCGCTGCCACCTGCTCGGCGCCGCTGGCATGCACGGGCTCTGGGTCAGTTGCGAGCAGCGGACTGACCATCAGCTCGCCCAACCCTGAGTGCATCAGTGCCTCAGCGGCATGCCGCTCGCCATGCGCGCGCGCTTCAGGCGACGCGGCCACGGTGTAAAAGATTCGCCGTGGCTCGCAATTCGCGCGGATGGCATCCACTTCAGCCGCCGAAAGCCGCGCGTTGACAATGGCGAGCCAGGCATCGAGCTCGCTCGCAGCGAGCAGCAGCACGACCAGTGCACGGCAGTTCTCGCCGACACTCATCAACCGGTCTCCGGGCCGCACACCCCGTTCGGTCAGCCAGGCCTTGGCTGCCTGGATCTCGCTGGCCAGGTCGCCATAGCTCCAGCGCACATCGCCGTCGACCAATGCAGCCAGAGCGGGGGTTTTCTGAGCACGCTCTAGAATCCGCGTGCTGAGCCGTTCCGGCAGCTCAGCCAGCAGTTCGCTCGCCAAGCGGCCATTGATGAGCTCATCCGGGGCGCGTTTCGACTGAGAAAGGCGCATCAGCGAACACCGCTCAAGAGGCAGCGCGACGGTTCGAGGAACATTGGCATCGTGAAGGTGGGCTTGCTTGCCCGACATGGAATACGCATGGCTTCTGTCCTGACGCTGTTGTCGTTGTAATAACCGTGACGGGAATAAATTAGTTCCGCAGAGCGGAATATCATTCCGTAAAAGACAGCCCAGACTTTTGCACAGGCATCAGCGACCGTCAATTTGTTCAGCTGGAGACCGCAAAATAGCTGGCGGGAAGGCGATCCCTATCGGCAACGGATCAGCCAAGCCTTGGCCGACGCATTTGGTTTTAGAATGTGTCCAATCATTTCCCGCAGTCACTGTCCGAACTGGAGCAACGCTTCTCCAGCACAGACGCCATCGTTTCACCTTGGGCTTTGCCAACCATGCCGCATTACCTCGAACCCGTGCCGCGCTGGGAACCCCACGAACGGCCGTCAATGCCCGGATCGCCGGCGATCCTCGTGCATCCTATGCGGCTGCGCATCGCCTATGCGCTGGTCGCGGTTCTCGTGGGGATCACTGGCGGATTGGGCAACGCGCTGTTCATCGCCAACCTGCCGGCCATCCAAGGTGATCTCGGCCTGACGCCTTCTCAAGGCGCCTGGCTGCCGGCGGCCTATTTCATGGTCAACGTCTCGGCCAACCTGCTGTTGATCAAGGTGCGCCAGCAGTTCGGCCTGCGCCGCTTTGCCGAGGTGGGGCTGACGATTTACGCGCTGCTCAGCATCGCCCACGTGTTCGTCGAGGGGCTGGAAATGGCCGTCTTCGTGCGTGCAGCCAGCGGGCTCGCCGCGGCAACCACCTCCTCGCTGGGCCTGTTCTACATGCTCCAGGCGTTCGGCAAGGCCGGGCTACCAAAAGGCGTGATTTTCGGTTTCGGCATTTCACAACTGGGCACGCCGCTGGCCTGGCTGCTGTCCCCAGCGCTGCTGGATATGGGCGAATGGCATCGCCTGTATGTGTTCGAGAGCGGGCTTGCGCTCTGCTCTCTAGCAGCGGTAGTGGTGCTCAAGCTGCCGCTGGGTGAGCGCATCAAAGTGTTCGAACCGCTGGATTTCGTGACCTTCGCCCTGCTCGCTCCGGCGCTGGCGCTGATCGCCGCGGTACTCGCCCAGGGCCGGATTCTGTGGTGGACCGAGCAACCTTGGCTGGGCTATGCGCTGATTGCCGCCCTTCTACTGATCAGTGCGGCGTTCATGATCGAGCATCATCGTCGCAACCCGCTACTACAAACGCGCTGGTTGGGAACGGCCGCCATGCTCCGTTTCGCCTTTGGCGCGCTGGCCCTGCGCTTGTTGCTGTCAGAGCAAACCTACGGCGCGGTTGGCCTGCTGCAAACGCTTGGCATGGGCGCGGAGCAGCTGCAGCCGCTCTATGCCGTGATCCTGCTCGGCTTGGTCCTCGGCATCTCCGCCAGTGCGCTGACCTTCAGCCAGGCCATGGCGTTTCCGCAGATCCTGCTGTCGATCGTGTTGATCGCGATCGCCAGCTTTCTGGACATCGATGCCACTAGCCTCACCCGCCCGCACGACATGTTCCTCAGCCAGGGCCTACTGGCCTTCGCCAGCGGCATGTTCCTCGGCCCGTTACTGCTCACAGGTATCGGCAGGGCATTGAGCAACGGGCCGAATTACCTGGTCAGTTTCATCGTGCTCTTCACCATGACCCAGAGTCTCGGCGGGCTTGCTGCGCCGGCGCTGTTCGGCACCTACCAGGTCGTGCGCGAGAAGTACCATTCCAGCTACCTCACCGAACAGGTGGTACCGGGCGACCCCCAGGTCGCGCAGCGGTTGCAACTGCAGAGCCAGGCGCTCGCCTCGCGCCAGCGCGATGTTCAGCTGCGCCAGGCACAGGGTGCAGCGCAATTGAGCCAAACCATTACCCGCGAAGCGAACGTACTGGCCTTCAACGATGTGTTCCGGCTGATCGGCATGCTCGCCATTGGCGTGTTCGGCTGGACCCTTCTCCACACCGTGCGCCTCGCACGGCAGAACAGGAACGCGGCACCTCAATGAGTGACAACAGGCCCACCCCAGACGACATCCCACCTTCGGCGCAGGCTGCTGGCGCCACGGATGCCGGCCCCGTGCCGGCCGATCCACCGAAGACGATCAAGCCAAGCCGCCGCTCGGTCATCCTGATGAGCCTGGTCGCGCTGGTCGGCGTGCTGGCAATCCTGTACGCCTGGCAGCTCTGGCCTTTCGGCGGTCGCGTGGCGGTCACCGAAAACGCTTACGTGCGCGGGCAGATCACGGTGCTCGCGCCGCAGGTCAACGGCTATGTCACCGAGGTACTGGTGCAGGACTTCGAGGACGTACGCCAGGGCCAGCCGCTGGTGCAGATCGATGATCGCCAGTATCGCCAGGTGGTCGAGCAACGCCGTGCCGAACTGGCCGCGCGCCGCTTCGATCTGGAAAACCTCGAGCAGACCCTGGCCACCAACCGCGCCACGCTGGAATCGCGCCGTGCCGAGCTGGCCGCTGCCGAAGCGGAGCTGGAGCGCGTCAAGGTGGACGTGGCGCGCGTCAACGAGCTTGCCAAGTCCGGCTCGATATCGCTGCGCGAGCGCGATCAGATTCGAGCCACCGCCCGAGAGGACGCGGCCACCGTTCAACAGGCACGCGCCGCCATTGCCATTGCCGAACAGACCCTGAAGGCCAGCGAGGTCTCCCGAGGCGGGCTCCAGGCCCAGGTCGATATTGCCGAGGCCAATCTCAAGCGCGCGCAGATCGACCTGGACAACACGCGCGTTACCGCGCCGCGTGACGGGCGCGTAAGTGAAGTCACGGTGCGCCAGGGCCAGTACGTCACGGCCGGTTCGCAGTTGCTCTATCTGGTGCCGGATCAACTCTGGGTCATCGCCAATTACAAGGAGACCCAGACCTTCGCCATGCGGCCCGGCCAGCCGGTGCAGATCGAAATCGATGCGCTCGACGGCGCCCGCCTGACCGGTCGCGTGCAGCGCCTGGCACCCGCCACCGGCTCGGAGTTCAGCGTGCTGCGCTCGGATAACGCCACCGGCAACTTCACCAAAGTGGTACAGCGCGTGCCGGTGCGCATCACCCTCGACCCGGACCAACCGCTGATCGAGCGGCTGCGGCCCGGCCTGTCGGTGGTAACCCATGTAGATACCGGCGTCGAGGTGGCCGACGATACGCGCGAGCATCAGCCGGAGCGCGAGGCCCAGTGAACCAGGCACCGCCACGCCTCTGCTGGCTATTCGGTGCTCTGCCGACTGCCTTGCTTGGCAGCGCACCGCATTAGGGCTAGCGCCACCCTGCCCCGATACGAGCGGGCTGCCGTAAAAGCATCGAAAGCCTGAGCTGACAGCACCGCTCCGCCTCATCCTGGCTGACGTGTTCGCTCCGGCCGCGCCTTTGCCAGAACGTCGAGCAGCGCTTCGACAGCCAGGAACAGCAACAGGCTGATGCCCAACACGGGCAGGCAAATGCCGAACACTACCGCTACCACCAGCGTGATACTCAGGGCGCGCGGCGACAGCACGCGCAGGGCCTGCAGCACGCCGATCCGACGCACGGCTGCGCTACGGCGCCACCACATCAGATAACCGAAGGCCACCAGAACCGCCAAACCGAGCGCCGTGACGGCCAGCAGCAGCTGGTTGGCCGCCCCGAACAGCGAGCCCATGTGTGCATCGATGCCCCAGCGGGTCAGCTTGGCTGCGATAGGGAATGTCGCGAAATCAATCCGATCGGTAATGCGCAGGCTCCGCGGATCGACGGCGACGGCATCGACCTGGGTGGGCCAGCTGCGGTCGATTTCGGTCACCGTCCAGGCACGATCTGGCCCTGCAGCCGGGACGATCTCGACCTTGCCCGCCTCGATACCCGCCTCGCGGGCCGCGGCGAGAACCTGATCGAACAGCGCCGGCGTGGCGGGCTGCAGCCCGGACATCGTCATCGCGCCGTGGTGCGCATGCTCGCCAGCCGCTGCGGCCGGCTCGGCTCCGTCCAGTGCGGTGGACACGCTTGGCGTAGACATGCCAAGCGCGGCGCGCGCGACACCAATGTTGTCGCCCGCCCAGCGCGACCAGGTCAGCCCGGTGGCGGAGAAAAACAGCAGGCCGATCAACAGCGACAGCCCGAGCGTCGAATGCCAACGACGTAAGCCTACGCGTTGCACGGAACCTGCCGCGCGCCGGCGCCGGATCAGCCACAGCGCCAATCCACCCAGTGCCGCGACCCACAGCCAGGACGCGGCCAGTTCGCTGTACAGCCGCCCCGGCTCGCCGAGCAGCAGGCTGCGGTGGAACTGATCGAGCCAAGTGCGCAACGGCAGTACGCCGCTGGTGCCATACACCAGCAGCTCTCCAAGGATCTCGCCGTTGACCGGATCGACGAACACCGCTCGGCTTTCCGACTCACCCAGGTCCGGTGCCTTGAACATCACCCGCGTGGTCGTACCGGCCTCAGGCGCGGGGCGCACCGCCGACAGCGTGGCGGTGTCGCCGATATGCGCCTGAGCGATCTCGATCTGCCGTGCCAGCGGCAGTGGTTCGCCGCTGCTGTCCGTATACAGCTGCGCGGCGTAGAGCCGGTCCTCCAGTTGCGGTGTCAGCGCGTAGACCAGGCCGCTCATCGCGGCGATGAAGATAAACGGACCGACCAGCAGGCCAACGTACTGATGCAGGCGAATCAGCAGTGCCAGCAATGGCTGCTGCGTGCGGGCCGCCAGGGGTTGCGCCTCTGGATGGGCGCCAGCGGTACTTGAAGTCATGGTTACTTACTCGATCAAAATGTGTGCAGCTTTTTCTGTAGGCCCAGCTGGCGATCGATGGCCCAGCAAGGGATCGGATCGCGAGCAAGCTCGCGCCTACAAAGGCGGGTCCGTATGTTCACGCTGCCGACCGGGACGTAAGCCTGCAGTGCTGGCCAGCAACCAACAGCGGCGCGAACGCAACCACCCGCGGCTACCGGACAGACAGAACGTGATCGATCAAGCGAATGGAGAGGCGCGGGGGTTCAGGCTCGGCCAGCGATATCGTGGCGATAACGGCGGTGCAGTGATCGACGGCACGTTGCCGAGTGGCATAAGCCGGGGGTGAAACAATACAGGCGAGCCAGCGGGTATCGCCGCCAGCGACCCCGCCCCGGCAGCGCAGCAACAGGGCATGCCCTGATGATGGCTCGGGGCCGGCGCTGGCTCCCCTGCCGCATGATGGGATGCGGTGTGTTCGATGGCGCCCGAGTGCTCGGCATGCGCCCCGTGCCCGGCGTGCCGGCTCGCCTCGGCCATCGGGCAGTGCCCGCCCGACGCGCCAATCGCGCGCATCTGTGCACCCATCAGCGGCATCGCGACCAGATGCAGCAGGACAGCGAAGGCAGCTATCCAGGTGGGAACTCGACGGGGGCGGTGCATGGGGCGGCAGGCTCCAGCGGAAGCGGAAGGCGCCGGCTAATCGCTGGCACCGGCCAGTTTAGCCATTCTTGGGGCTGCTTTTGGCCTTGTTGCGTTTGGCGGGCTTGTCCGATTCCACTTCGTCGCCCGCTTCGCCGCGTAGCGTAATCCAGGTCGGCGCATGATCGCTGGCATGTTCCTGGTCACGCACCCAGCGATCCACGCCGGCATCGACCAGCCGCGGCGCCAGGTCAGCACTCAGTAGCAGGTGATCGATACGCAGCCCCGAGTTCTTCTGCCAGTGCTGGCGAAAATAATCCCAGAAGGTGTAGATGCGCTCGTCCGGGTACTTGGCACGAAGCGCATCGGTCCAACCCTGGGCCAGAAGACGTTCGAAACATTCGCGGCTTTCGGGCTGCAGCAAGGCGTCCTTGCGCCACGATTTCGGGTTGTAGATGTCCTCGTCCGTGGGCACCACGTTGTAATCCCCAGCCAGTACCACCGGATGGCCGTTAGCGAACAACCCGGCCGCATGCTCGATGAAACGCTCGAACCAGGCCAGCTTGTAATCGAACTTCGGCCCCGGCTGCGGGTTGCCGTTGGGCAAATAGAGGCAGGCCACGATCACACCGTGGGCCGCGGCTTCCAGGTAGCGGCTCTGGGTCTCGTCCGGGTCGTCCGGCAGGCCACGGCGAATCTCCAGCGGGTCGTCGCCCTTGGCCAGAATCGCCACCCCATTCCAGGACTTCTGCCCCTGCCAGATGGCGCCATAGCCAGCGGCACGGATGTCATCGATGGGAAAGTCGGCATCCTGCGCCTTCAACTCCTGCAGGCAGACCACATCGGGCTGCTCGCGCTCCAGCCACTCAAGCAGATTGGCCCGTCGTGCGCGGATGCCGTTGATGTTGTAGGTGGCGATTTTCAGACGATTCACAAGCACCTCTCCGCTCAGCGGGTGAAATCACCTTAGCTGTGACCGCAGGGGGCGGCATCCGTCCTGTTAGCCTGGTGTGACGGGCAAAAGCAGGGTGAAGACGGTCGCCTGCGCGGTACTGCTGACCTCCACCTCGCCGCCATGCAACTGCATGATCGAGCGCACAATGGCCAGCCCCAGCCCACCGGAATCACCCGGTTGGGCACGAGACGGGTCGCAACGGTAGAAGCGATCGAACAGTTGCGGCAGATCCTCGGCGTCGATCGGCGGGCCCTGGTTGATCACACTGACGCGGCGCCAGTTGCCCTGCGCATCGCTGACAATGCGCACCGGGCTGTCGCCCGCGCCGTAACGCAACGCATTGGCCACGAGGTTGGCCAATGCGCGGCGGATCAGTTGCGAATCGGCGAACAGCTCGCCCTCGGTCTCGTCGACCAGGCGGATGCCGCGCTCTTCGGCGACACCCTCGAAGTACTCACACAGCTGCTCGACCAGTTCCGGCAACGAAAAAGCCTGCCGCGTGATGGCCGTTGCCGGCTGCTCGGCACGGGCGAGAAACAGCATGCTGTCGATCATCCGCGCCAGGCGCTCGTACTCCTCCTCGTTGGACGCCAGCAGCGCCTGATAGTCGTCGACTGAACGTGCACGGTGCAGCAGCTGCTGGGTCTGGCCCATGAGGTTGCCCAGCGGCGTGCGCATCTCATGGGCAAGGTCCTCGCTGAAGCGCGACAGGCGGACAAAGCCCTGTTCCAGCCGGGCCAACATCTGGTTCAGTGCCGCACGCAGCGGTTCGAGTTCGCTCGGTACGGTTGAATCGTCCAGACGCAGGTGCAGGTGCCGCACGTCGATGGCCAGCGCCTGGCGCGTCAACTCGCGCACCGGGCGCAGCGCGCGCCGGCTGATCAACCAGCCAAGCAGGGACGCCAACAACGCGCCGAGACTCAACGCCCACCACAGCTTGACGCGATAGGCAGTCAGCATTTGCTCGCGCTCGCTCAGCAGACGCCCGGCCACGAGCGTCAGCCCCGCATCGCCCGGCAAGCGCCGCCAGGCCAGGCGCGCTTCGCCGACATTGCGCAACGTCATCGAGTCGGCGGCAGGCAGCGTTGGAATCGCCAGGTGGATCGGGTTGATTTCGATCAGCGGCCGGCCTTCGGCATCCAGCAGCCAGAGCAGGCTGTCGCGGTTGCCGAGCATGTTCTCGTAGAGCTGCGGCCGCTGACGCAGGGCGTCGATGCTGGCGCTGTCGTCCAGCAGCGCCTGCATGCGCTCAAGCCGCCCGAGCAGCGCCTGGTCGTCACGCCAGCTGATCTCGCGTTCCAGCGAGCGATACAGGAACAGCCCGATGGTGCCGAGCAGCACCACGGCGACCAGCGCGAAGGCCAGCGCCAGGCGCAGGCTTAGCGAGCGGGGCAGCAGGCTCATGGTGAGGCATCCAGCACGTAACCCATGCCGCGCACGGTGTGGATGAGCTTGAGCGGATACGGATCGTCGACCTTGGCGCGCAGGCGGCGGATCGCCACGTCGACAACATTCGTGTCGCTGTCGAAATTCATATGCCAGACCTGCGAGGCGATCTGCGCACGCGAGAGCACCTCACCCTGGCGGCTCAGCAACAGGTGCAGCAGGGCGAACTCCTTGTTGGTCAGGGTAATGCGTTCACCCTGACGAGTGACGCGGCGGCGCAGCAGATCCAGCTCCAGGCCGGCGACGTGGAAGTGCTCGATCTCCCGCGGCGGACCGCGGCGCAGCAAGGTGCGCACCCGCGCCAGCAACTCGGCATAGGAGAAAGGCTTGACCAGATAGTCATCGGCGCCCAATTCCAACCCGCGCACACGGTCCTCCACTGCATCGCGTGCGGTGAGGAAGAGCACCGGTGTATGCGCCGAGCGCTGGCGCACCACGTGCACCAACTGCCAGCCATCGAGCCCCGGCAGCATGACGTCGAGGATCACCAGGTCGAAGGGTTCTTCCTCGATCAGGTATTTGCCATCGATCCCGTTGCGCGCGACCTCCACGCGATAGCCGGATTCCTCCAGCCCTCGCTTGAGGTAGTCGGCCGTTTTTGCCTCGTCTTCCACCACCAGGATTCGCATGGGTTCGCCTCTTCGTATGCGCCTAGGTTAGGGAGTCGATGAGCAGGCAGCCATTACAAAAACGTAATGCGCAGGCAACGGTTCTGACGGTCGCTGGGCGGCAGCATGCGCCTCGAAACCAAGCCACCAGAGGAACCGATATGCGCATCGTAGCCACACTCTCATTGCTGACGCTGGCCCTCGGCGCCAGCGCCGCCACACCGGAACCGCTCACCCAGCAAAACGTTTCGCTGGCACTGGCCGAAGGTCTTATCCAGCAGACACTGGATACCTGTCATGCCCAGAACCGCACCGCGGCGGTTGCCGTGGTCGATCGCGGCGGCAACCTGGTCGCGCTACGCCGTGACGACAATGTCGGCCCGCACAACACCCTTGCGGCCCAGCGCAAGGCCTATACCGCGCTGTCGAGTAAAACCCCAACTCGCCTGTTCGCCGAACGCGCCGCCAATACGCCGGACGCCGCCAATCTCAACACCCTCGATGAACTGCTGCTGCTCGGCGGCGGCGTACCGCTGAAGGTCGGCGACGAAGTGATCGGCGCCATCGGCGTGGCGGGTGCCGGCGGCGCCAAGAACGACGAGGCTTGCGCCCTCGCTGCCATTGAAAAGCTGTTGCCCTCCTCCCACTGAAGAAAAAGGAAAACATCATGAAAACGCTGAAATCCATCGCTGCAGGTCTTCTGCTGAGCGGCCTCTCGGGCCTGACCCTCGCCGCTGGCAACCCGCTTAGCGTGCACGTACTCAACCTGGAAAGTGGCCTGCCTTCACCGGGTGTGCACGTCACACTGGAACAGCAGCAAGGCAATAGCTGGACGGCGCTCAACAGCGGCGATACCAACGAGCAAGGCCGGATCGGCGCGCTCTACCCGGAAGGCAAGGCGCTGGAAAAAGGCACTTACCGCGTCACCTTCATGACGGGCGACTGGTTCGCCAAACACAAGGCCAGCACCTTTTTTCCTGAAGTTCCGGTGATCTTCGAAGCCGACGGCAGCGTCGAGCACTATCACATCCCACTGCTGCTCAGCCCCTACGGCTTCTCAACCTACCGTGGCAACTGAATGCCTCAGCGCACCTCCCAATACCCCGGTGCGTTGTAGATGCCCTTTAGGTAGTCGATGAAGAAACGCACCTTGGCCGGTAGATAGCGCTGCTGCGGGTAGACGGCCTGGATGTCGTAGGCCGGCAACGCATATTGGTCCAGCACCGTGACCAACTCCCCGCGCTTGAGCTCGGCCTGGATCTCCCAGGTCGAGCGCCAGCCGATGCCCAGGCCCTGCTTGACCCAGTCGAACAAGAGTTCGCCATCGTTGCAGTCCAGATTACCGGCCACGCGGATCGCCACCTGTTTGCCGTCGCGCAGGAAGGTCCAGCCACGCTGCTGGCCGCCCTGCAGGTTGAAGGCCAGGCAGTTGTGCCGCGTGAGGTCTTCGAGGGTGAGCGGTACGCCCTGCCGCTCGAAGTAATCCGGCGCGCCGCACACCACTCGACGGTTGGGGAACAGCTTGATGGCCACGTAATTGGGGTCGGTCACCTCGCCGATGCGGATGCCCATGTCGTAGCCGTGGCGCACCAGGTCCACCACGCTATCGGTGAAGTTGAACGACAGTTGCAGGTCCGGGAAGCGCGCCTGAAACGCCGGCGCGTGCGGGCCGATATGTTTGCGACCGAATGCTGCCGGCGCCGAGACGACCAGATGGCCGCGGACCGAAGTGCCATGGTGGCTGATGCTCGCATCGGCTTCCTCGAAATCCTTGAGCAGCCCGCGAGCTCTCTCCAGGTACTGCTCGCCCAGATCCGTCAGCGCCAGCCCGCGCGTGGAGCGGTGCATCAGCTTGACGCCCAGGTGCCGCTCCAGCGCGTCGAGCCGCCGGCCCATGACGACGGGCGTGACACCTTCCTTCAACGCAGCGGCGGCAAAGCTGCCGTGCTCGGCGACCAGTACGAAGCTATGGAGGGTCGTATAACGATCCATTCGATACTCCTGATATCGACAGAACTGAAGTCTCGGCCAATTCCTTCGTTCCGGCCAGCCCTTCATGCTTGGGCCACGTATAAAAACTATCGAATAGGAGCCATCACGACGCGCAGCCGATCGTGCACAGGCTCCAAGCCAGGAGGAACGACCATGGCCCGCATGAGAGCAATCGACGCCGCCGTCGCGGTATTGCGCAAGGAAGGCATCGACACCGCCTTCGGCATCCCCGGTGCCGCGATCAACCCGCTGTACTCCGCCCTGCGCGCCGATGGCAGCATCCGTCACATCCTGGCTCGCCATGTCGAAGGCGCTTCGCACATGGCTGAGGGTTACACCCGCACCAAAGCCGGCAACATCGGCGTGTGCATCGGCACCTCGGGCCCGGCCGGTACCGACATGATCACCGGTCTGTATTCGGCCTGGGCCGACTCCAT
The DNA here is from genome assembly GCF_054131565.1 of Pseudomonas sp. SA195. Taxonomy (NCBI): domain Bacteria; kingdom Pseudomonadati; phylum Pseudomonadota; class Gammaproteobacteria; order Pseudomonadales; family Pseudomonadaceae; genus Pseudomonas; species Pseudomonas sp. SA195. Next base: position 3,333,900 of record NZ_CP096392.1, read on the forward strand.
CCCGATTCTCTGCATCACCGGTCAGGCGCCGCGGGCCCGCTTGTACAAGGAAGACTTCCAGGCGGTGGACATCGAATCCATCGCCAAGCCGGTCACCAAGTGGGCGGTAACCGTGCGTGAACCGGCACTGGTGCCGCGCGTATTCCAGCAGGCCTTCCACGTCATGCGCTCGGGTCGCCCTGGCCCAGTGCTGATCGACCTGCCGTTCGATGTGCAGATGGCCGAGATCGAGTTCGACGTCGAGACCTACGAGCCGCTCCAGGTCTACAAGCCGGCCGCCACTCGCAAGCAGATCGAGAAAGCCATCGACATGCTCTGCGCGGCCGAGCGCCCGCTGATCGTCGCCGGTGGTGGTATCTACAACGCCGGTGCCGAAGCTTTGCTGGTGGAATTCGCCGAAACCGTTGGCGTGCCGGTAATCCCGACCTTGATGGGCTGGGGCTCGATCCCTGACGACCATCCGCTGATGGCCGGCATGTGCGGGCTGCAGACCAGCCACCGCTACGGCAACGCCAACATGCTGGCTTCGGACTTCGTGCTCGGCATCGGCAACCGCTGGGCCAACCGCCACACCGGTTCGGTCGACGTCTACACCAAGGACCGCAAATTCGTGCACGTGGACATCGAGCCGACCCAGATTGGCCGGGTGTTCTCGCCGGACTTTGGCATCACTTCCGATGCCGGCTCCGCGCTGAAACTGTTCGTCGAGGTGGCCAGGGAGCGCAAGGCCGCGGGCAAGCTGCCGGATCGCAACGCCTGGGCCGCCGATTGCCAGGAGCGCAAGCGGACGATGCTGCGCAAGACGCACTTCGACTCGGTGCCGATGAAGCCGCAGCGCGTGTACCAGTGCATGAACAACGCGTTCGGCCGGGACGCCTGCTACGTCAGCACCATCGGCCTGTCGCAGATCGCCGCCGCGCAATTCCTGCACGTCTACAAGCCGCGCCACTGGATCAACTGCGGCCAGGCCGGCCCGCTCGGCTGGACCATCCCGGCGGCGCTCGGCGTGGTCGCGGCGGACCCGACCCGCAAGGTGGTGGCGCTCTCGGGCGACTACGACTTCCAGTTCATGATCGAGGAACTGGCCGTGGGCGCGCAGTTCAAGCTGCCCTACCTGCACATCCTGGTGAACAACGCCTACCTCGGCCTGATCCGCCAGGCGCAGCGCGGTTTCGAGATGGATTACTGCGTGCAGCTGGGCTTCGAGAACATCAATGCCGACCAGAGCGGCATGGAAGGCTACGGCGTCGATCACGTCGCGGTGGTCGAGGGCCTCGGCTGCAAGGCGATCCGCGTGTTCAAGCAGGAAGACCTGCGCCCGGCCATCGAACAGGCCCAGGCCTGGATGGCCGAGCACCAGGTGCCGGTGGTGATCGAGGTGATCCTCGAGCGGGTCACCAACATCGCCATGGGCACCGAGATCGATGCCATCAACGAGTTCGAGCCGCTGGCCGAAAGCCGGGAAGACGCTCCGACCGCGGTTGGATTGCTGGACTGAACCACCCACGCGTGGAAGACGCTTCGCGGTCTTCCACCCTACGGGCAGGAGCACTTCGGACCCGTAGGGTGGATATCGCGAAGCATATCCACCAAATGCAACACCGCTGAAACCGAAGGGTGGATATCGCGCAGAACATCCACCGAACTGATCCGTACAGATCACAAGGAGTTACCCATGCCCCGCTTTGCCGCCAACCTGTCCATGCTGTTTACCGAGCTGGACTTCATGGACCGCTTCGCCGCTGCCGCCGAGGCCGGCTTTTCCGGTGTCGAGTACCTGTTCCCCTATGACTACCCGGCCGAGGAGATCAAGGCGCGCCTGGATGCCAACGGGCTGACCCAGGTGTTGTTCAACCTGCCAGCCGGTGATTGGGCGAATGGGGACCGTGGCATCGCCTGCGATCCCGAGCGCATCGAGGAATTCCGTGCCGGCGTGGACCGCGCCATCGCCTACGCCAAGGTGCTGGGCAACACCCAGGTCAACTGCCTGGCCGGCATCGCCCCGAAGGGCGCCGATCTCGGCAAGCTGGAGATGACCTTCATCGAAAACCTGCGCTACGCCGCGCAGAAGCTGGAAGCCGAGGGTATCCGCCTGGTCATGGAAATGATCAACACCCGCGACATCCCGCGCTTCTTCCTCAACAACACCTCCCAGGCGCAGGAGATTCGCGGCAAGGTCGGCCACGCCAACCTGTTCCTGCAGTACGACATCTACCACATGCAGATCATGGAGGGAGACCTGGCGCGCACCATCGAGAACAACCTGGCGGCGATCAACCACGTGCAGCTGGCCGACAACCCCGGGCGTAACGAGCCGGGCACCGGCGAGATCAACTACCACTTCCTGTTCGAGCATCTGGACCGCATCGGCTACCAGGGCTGGATCGGCTGCGAATACAAGCCGGCCACCACCACCGAAGCTGGCCTCGGCTGGCTGAAGAGCCACAACGCCATCTGACCGCTTGCGCTCACGCCGCAACGCAGGCCGAGCAGCGGCCTGCCCCACAGAATCGAGGAGAACACACATGGCTAAGATCGGATTCATCGGCACCGGCATCATGGGCCTGCCCATGGCTCAGAACCTTCAGAAAGCCGGGCACAGCATCTTCCTGTCCGAACACCACGACGCGGCTCCGGCCGCGCTGGTCGAGGCGGGCGCCGTCGCCCTGGCGAACCCGAAGGAAGTCGCCCAGGAAGCCGAATTCATCATCATCATGGTGCCGGACACCCCGCAGGTCGAAGACGTGCTGTTCCGCGAGAACGGCATCGCCGAGGGCGTCGGCCCGAACAAGCTGGTGATCGACATGAGCTCGATCTCGCCCAGCGCCACCAAGGGCTTCGCCGAGAAGATAGATGCCACCGGTGCCCGCTACCTCGACGCGCCGGTTTCCGGTGGCGAAGTCGGCGCCAAGGCTGCGACGCTGTCGATCATGGTCGGCGGTAGCGAAGAGAGCTTCGCCCGCGCCCTGCCGCTCTTCCAGGCCATGGGCAAGAACATCACCCTGGTCGGCGAGAACGGCGCCGGGCAGACGGCCAAGGTCGCCAACCAGATCATCGTGGCGCTGAACATCCAGGCGGTCGCTGAAGCGTTGCTGTTCGCCGCGAAGAACGGCGCCGACCCGGCCCGTGTTCGCGAAGCGCTGATGGGCGGCTTCGCCGGCTCGAAGATCCTCGAGGTCCACGGCGAGCGCATGATCAAGGGCACCTTCGATCCGGGCTTCCGCATTGCCCTGCACCAGAAGGACCTCAACCTCGCCCTGGCCGGTGCCCGCGAGCTGGGCCTGAACCTGCCCAACACCGCCAACGCCCAGCAGGTGTTCAGCACCTGCGCGGCGATCGGCGGCAGCGGCTGGGACCACTCGGCGCTGATCAAGGGTCTGGAACACATGGCTAATTTCTCGATCCGCAAGGACTGAGGCAGGCCGTCAGCCTTCGAGCACGCTGCGTCGAGCCAAGCGCCCCACCTTCAGGGACAGACAGACCAGGTGGTGGGAACCGTAAGGCTCGCTCAGCGACGCTCAAAGGGTTGGATTGAAGTTGCTTGGAGACGAAATCACAGCGTCCCCCACGAGCTCGGCCCCACGCCTCTGCGATCCAACCGCTGCCCTCGGGCGGCACCCCTTTCGACCTGCCTAGCACGAGGAGTCACGGCCTGACTGCCGGGTGGGTCGATTCCAGACCTTAGCGCTTGCATTGCCGAGCGCTAAGGTCTGGAATCGGGCACCTGACCTAACAGATGGAGTCGTACATGAACCTCGATCCGCAAGCTTTTCTGCGCGACCTGTTCGCTGCCGCCATTGATGCCGCCCATCCACGCCAGGTCCTGGCTGATCACCTACCGGCGGATCGCAGCGGCCGGGCGATCGTCATTGGCGCAGGCAAAGCAGCAGCGGCCATGGCCGAAGCCATCGAAGCGGTATGGGAAGGCGAGCTGTCCGGCCTGGTGGTGACGCGCTACGGCCATGGCGCCGATTGCCGCAAGATCGAAGTCGTCGAGGCAGCCCATCCGGTGCCGGACGATGCCGGCGAGCGCGTCGCCCGCCGCGTGCTGGAGATGGTCAGCAACCTCGAGGAAAGCGACCGGGTGATTTTCCTGCTGTCCGGTGGCGGCTCGTCCTTGCTGGCGCTGCCGGCCGAGGGCATCAGCCTGGCCGACAAACAAGCGATCAACAAGGCGCTGCTGCGTTCCGGCGCCCACATCGGCGAGATGAACTGCGTGCGCAAGCACCTCTCGGCGATCAAGGGCGGGCGGCTGGCCAAGGCCTGCTGGCCAGCCAGCGTCTACACCTACGCAATTTCCGACGTACCCGGTGACGAGGCCACGGTGATCGCCTCGGGGCCGACCGTGGCCGACCCGACCACCTCGGCCGAAGCGCTGGCGATCCTGGCGCGCTACAACATCGAGATTCCCGCGAACGTGCGTGCCTGGCTGGAAGATCCGCGTTCGGAAACCGTCAAGCCGAACGATCCGTGCCTGTCGCGCAGCCATTTCCAGCTGATCGCCAAGCCCCAGCAATCCCTCGACGCCGCGGCACAGAAGGCTCGCGACGCCGGCATCACGCCGTTGATCCTCGGTGACCTGGAAGGCGAATCACGGGAAGTGGCCAAGGTGCACGGCGGCATCGCTCGCCAGGTGGTCCTGCACGGCCAGCCGATCGCCGCGCCCTGCGTGATCCTCTCCGGCGGTGAAACCACCGTGACGGTACGCGGCAAGGGCCGCGGCGGTCGCAATGCCGAGTTCCTCCTCAGCCTCACGGAAAACCTGCAAGGCCTGCCCAATGTGTACGCGCTGGCCGGCGACACCGATGGCATCGACGGCTCGGAAGACAATGCCGGCGCGCTGATGACGCCCGACAGTTTCGCCCGCGCTGAAGCCCTGGGCCTGAGCGCCGCGGACGAGTTGGCGAATAACAATGGCTACGGCTATTTCCAGGCCCTCGACGCCCTCCTGATGACCGGCCCGACACGCACCAACGTCAACGATTTCCGCGCCATCCTGATTCTGCCGCCATCCCGCTAGCGGCTGGCAACGCTCATAACCATAACTGCCAATAGAGCCCGCCATGACACCTGATAAGAAGGTCAAGATCCTCGCTACCCTGGGCCCCGCCACCCGCAGCATCGACGATGTACGTGAGCTGGTTGAGGCCGGGGTGAACCTGTTCCGCCTCAATTTCAGCCATGGCGAGCACGCCGACCATGCCCAGCGCTTCGGCTGGATTCGCGAGGTGGAGCGCCAGTTGAATCAGCCCATCGGCATCCTCATGGATCTTCAGGGGCCGAAGCTGCGTGTTGGGCGTTTCGCCGAGGGCAAGGTCAACCTCATGCGCGGCCAGACCCTGCGCCTGGACCTCGACCCGACACCGGGCGACAGCACGCGGGTCAACCTGCCGCATCCGGAAATCATCGATGCGCTGCAGCCGGGCATGAGCCTGCTGGTGGACGATGGCCGGCTGCGCCTGACGGTCATCTCGAAGCATGCCGACGCCATTGAAACCCGCGTGGTGGCCGGTGGCGAGCTGTCCGACCGCAAGGGCGTCAACGTGCCCGAAGCGGTGCTGGAGCTGAGCCCGCTGACTGAAAAGGATCGCCGCGACCTGGCCTTTGGCCTCGAACTGGGCGTCGACTGGGTGGCGCTGTCGTTCGTGCAACGCCCACAGGACATTCACGAAGCCCGCGAGCTGATCGGCGACCGCGCCTTTCTCATGGCCAAGATCGAAAAACCCTCGGCAGTGCAGCACCTGCGCGAGATTGCCCGGCTTTGCGACGCCATCATGGTGGCGCGCGGCGACCTGGGCGTCGAAGTGCCGGCCGAAAACGTGCCGCGTATCCAACGCAACATCGTCCGCACCTGCCGCCAATTGGGCCGGCCGGTGGTAGTCGCCACCCAGATGCTCGAATCGATGCGCTTCTCCCCTGCCCCGACCCGCGCCGAGGTCACCGACGTGGCCAACGCGGTGGCCGAAGGCGCCGACGCGGTGATGCTGTCGGCGGAAACCGCCTCGGGCGACTACCCGCTGGAAGCCGTGGGCATGATGAGCAAGATCATTCGACAGGTCGAAAGCGGGCCGGACTTCCAGGCTCAGCTCGACGTCAACCGACCGAACGCCGAAGCGACGTTGCCGGATGCCATCAGCTGCGCGATCCGGCGGATCAGCGGCATCCTGCCCATCGCGGTGCTGGTCAACTACACCGAGTCCGGACGCTCCAGCCTGCGCGCCTCACGCGAGCGACCAAGCGCACCGATCCTCAGCCTGACACCTAATCTTGCCACTGCGCGCAAGCTGACCGTCGCCTGGGGCGTGTATTCGGCAATCGACGCCCGCATGCACGACATGGAGCAGGTGTGCCTCAACGCACTGGAACGCGCCCGGATACAAGGCATGGCCGGCACTGGCGACACCGTTCTGATCACGGCGGGCGTGCCGCTGGGGCAATCCGGCACCACCAACTCGCTGCGGATCGAGACGCTGAACTAAACCCTGTCATCGAACCGCATCAGCCCATGACGCCCTTCCTGCCGCAGGCGCTGCTCAACGGTGTCAGCCAGATTCTGCTGCAATCGCATCCGGGCTGCGGCCTGCTGATTCTGCTCGCGATCGGCCTGCAGGATCTCACCCTGCTCGCGGGCGCCCTGCTCGGCCTGGGCGTCGGCACCGGGCTGGCGTTGCGCCTCGGCTATCCGCAGCAGGACATCGCGACTGGCCTGTATGGCTACAACCCAACGCTGCTCGGCCTGCTGGTCGCCCTGACGCTCGGCGCCACACCCGTCGCCGGCGGGCTCATCGTGCTGACCGCCGGGCTGTCCGTACCGCTGCAAGGGTGTCTGCTCGGTCGCCTGCGCGGCGGCGATGGGTTGGGAAGATGCGCTCATGGAGCGGTGGATGGTTCAGGCCGGGCGAGCATCGTCAGGCCACGACCCGGTCTGCCGGGCTATACACTGGCGTTCGTGTTGCTGGGCTGGCTGGCGCTGGGGTTGTGCGGATTGATGGATGAGGTGGTCGCGGCGCGGCTACCGGAACCGGCAGTGAGTGGCATGGGTGCGCTGGGCGGGATGCTGCAGGGGTTAGGGCAGATTTTGTTTCTGTCGGCGCCGGGCGCCGGGCTCTGCCTGCTCGTGGCCCTGCTCTGGGCGGATCGCAGCGCTGCGCTCTGGGCCTTGTGCGGCTCGGCGGTCGGCCTCTACGCGACGTTGCTCGTAGGCGGCTCTGACGCGCAAGCGTTGGCGGGGCTGGCCAGTTACAACCCGGCATTGGCCGCGTTGGCGCTGAGCCAGGTCAGCCGTTCAGCGGTGGCGCCTGCGCTGGGAATCCTGCTGGCGCTCCTGGGCAACGTGATGTTCGATCGACTCGGCCTACCGCCGCTGACCATGCCCTTCATCCTCGCCAGTTGGGCGGTGACGTTGGGCATGCGCTGGCACGACGGCCGCCCGCCGCGATGGGCAACCCGGGCGGCTTGAGCGGGAGGCCCGGTTAACCCCTGGTCGCACGCGGATCCTGGTCACGCGGATAGGTTCGCTCTTCCTCGATCTTGCCGTCGGCGGTGTGAATCTTCACCGAAGCGGTGCGCAACTTCATGTAATCGCGCGTCTCGGCAATGATGTCTTCTTTGGTTCCGGCCTCGATCAGGGCGCGCTTGTCGCCTTCCTCCCGCAGAACCCAACGATCGTCGTCGTGTGTGATGTGGTAATTCTCCATAGCGGCCTCCTCAGGCGTTCAAGTAGCTAGCCTTATAGAGCGCGCCGCGCGGCTACGGTTCGATCCTCCACCGATGGGACGGTACAGATCACCTTTCGCGGTCATAAAAACCCGGATTCAGAGGGTAAAACCGACCACTCCTCGCTTGCCGCCCTTGATTTCAGTCAATTCCAAGCTGGAACGATTGTTGAAACGGACCTGTACCCGCCCCGCGTCGCTGATGCGATGCAGAAGAGGCAGGCCCATCAATTATCGGAGTCATCCATGCTTTGCGCTGAACAACGTGCCCTGATCAAAGCCACCGTCCCGCTGCTGGAGACCGGCGGCGAAGCCCTGACCGATCACTTCTACAAACTGATGCTGGCCGAGCACCCGGAGGTGCGTCCGCTGTTCAACCAGGCCCACCAGGCCAGCGGCGACCAACCCCGCGCGCTGGCTAACGGTGTGCTGATGTATGCCAAACATATCGACCGCCTCGACCAGCTCGGCGGGCTGGTCTCGCAGGTGGTGAACAAACACGTCGCCCTGCAGGTGCAACCGGAACACTACCCAATCGTCGGCTCCTGCCTGCTACGTGCGATCCGCGAGGTACTAGGCGCGGACGTCGCCACCGACGAGGTTATTGATGCCTGGGCCGCTGCTTACGGCCAGCTCGCCAAAATCCTCATCGAAACCGAAGAGCAGATCTACAGCACCACGGCCGACGCGCCCGGTGGCTGGCGAGGCGCCCGTCGCTTTCGGATCGCACGCAAGGCGGTAGAGAGCAGCGAAATCACCTCGTTCTATCTCGAGCCGGAAGATGGCGAACCGGTCGTCAGCCACCAGCCGGGGCAATACATCGGCCTGCGGCTTTGGGTCGATGGTCGGGAGCAGCGGCGCAACTATTCGCTGTCTGCGGTGGCCAACGGGCGCGATTACCGCATCAGCGTGAAACGGGAGCCGGGCGGTGTGGTTTCCAATGCGCTGCACAATATGGCCGAGGGCGAGTCGCTCGACCTCTTTGCCCCAGCCGGTGAATTCACGCTGCAACCGGGCGGCAAGCCGCTAGTGCTGATCAGCGGTGGCGTAGGCATCACGCCGACCCTGGCGATGCTGGAAGCCGCCCTGCAGACCGAGCGCCCGATTCACTTCATCCACTGCGCGCGAAACGCGGACGCGCACGCCTTCCGCGAGACCATCGACGCGCTGGCCGAGCGCCACGACCAGTTGCACCGCTTCTATAGCTATGACGAACACGCGGGCGGCGCCAACCCACCGGACGCCGTCGGCCTGATGACCGAGGAGAGGCTGGCCCGCTGGCTTCCCGCCGACCGCGACCTGGATGCCTACTTCCTTGGCCCACGCCCGTTCATGGCTGCGATCCGCCGGCAGCTACGCGCGCTCGGCGTGCCGGATGCGCAGGCGCGGTACGAGTTCTTCGGCCCGGCAGCCGCACTGGAGTAACCCTGCGGGCCTGCACTCGCGGGCCCGCCCTCCCGCCAACCCAGCGAGGTGATTTCGCATGTTCACTCAACCGCTCGAACCTCTCCGCTTGCTGCTCTGTGCCAACCTGACGATGGCAGCCGGTATCGCCCTGCTGCTGCTTGGCGTCACGGGCGCCTACTTGATCGACCGACAGCTCCCCCTGATGCTGGTCGTCGCCAGCCACGCGCTTGTGATCCTCGGCCCGACGGCACTGAAGATCGGCTATGTGATGCGCCTCGCCGCGCAGCGGCAGATCAGCCTGCCGGCCTGATTGCTTATCTGCAGAGTGGAACGAAGAGTTGTACATAATTAACTTGCTGTATGGGTTTGCCGTTTCGCTGTAATTACACATTGCCATATACCGTTAATGCGGCCGTTTACCATTCGTCCGCCGTTCGCATTTCAATGGAAACTCCTACAGGCGTAGCCCTATCTGAAATCATGAAGGCTGAGAGAGTCGTCCAGCCCCGCAGAAGTCTGTATCCATTGAGGAGAAATGACATGGCGAATAAAAACCCTGGCAACTTTGCAAACGACCGCGAGAAAGCCTCTGAAGCAGGCAAGAAAGGCGGCCATAACAGCGGTGGCAACTTCGCTAACGACCGCGAAAAGGCGTCCGAAGCTGGCCGTAAGGGCGGCCAGAACAGCCACGGCGGCGGACGCAACAGCAATAGCTGAGTTACGTCGCGGGTAAAAAAGGCAAAGGCAAGTCCTTTGCCTTTTTTATTAGCCTTCCGTTTTACCACTTATAAAATCTAATCAACTTTTGTTTATACGACCTGCCTCTTGCCGCCGGTCGGATAATGTCCGACAGCGACACTTTTCCTTTTCTCTTAGCAACTAAAACTGACGCAGTTTTTTGCCGAGGGCCTCATCATGAACGACCGAAACGCTTCTACTGTTTCACCCAACCCGGGCGACCAGGCGCCGCCCGGAACGCCGGGAACCGGCGAAAACGTCTGCCCGGCCTGCCATGGAAGTGGCCGCATCGACTCACAGGCATGCCAAAACTGCGGCGGGACCGGTAAGGTAGTCGAAGGCATCGGCGGCGCCTGAAGCCTGCCACGGACCAGGAGCACCTCAATGAGTGTCAGCGCGTTTTCCGAGCGGATCATCCAGAGCTTGATGGATACCGATTACTACAAGCTGACCATGATGCAGGCGGTGCTGCACCACTACCCCAACGCTGAGGTGGAATGGGCGTTCCGCAGCCGCTCCGAAGAAGACCTGTCGCCCTACCTGAACGCCATCCGCGAGCAGCTGGAAGCGCTCGCGGAACTGCGGTTCGAACCGGCCGAGCTGGCCTTCCTCGAACGCATCCCCTATATGCAGCCGGACTTCATTCGCTTCCTTGGCCTGTTCCGCTTCGATCCGCGCTATGTGCGCGTCGAGCTCGAAGCCGGGGAGTTGGTCGTTTATCTACGCGGGCCCTGGCTGCACGTCATTCTGTTCGAGGTGCCGCTGCTGGCGATCATCAGCGAGGTACGCAACCGCGTGCGTTATCCGCACGTGACGCTGGATCAGGCCGAGACGCGACTGGAAGAAAAACTCGACTGGTTGCGCAGCGAGGCAACCGAAGCCGAGCTCGCCGGTTTCAACCTGGCCGACTTCGGCACCCGGCGGCGCTTTTCCTTTGCCGTGCAGGCGCGTGTCGTGGAGCGGTTGAAGACGGGCTTCCCGGGCAACTTCGTAGGCACCAGCAACGTCCATCTGGCCCGCACCCTGAACCTCAAGCCTATGGGCACCATGGCTCATGAATGGATCATGGCGCACCAGCAGCTCGGCCCTCGTCTGATCGACAGCCAGAGTGCCGCGCTTGATTGCTGGGCGCGTGAATACCGGGGCGCACTGGGCATCGCCATCACCGACTGCATCACCATGGACGCCTTCACGGCTGACTTCGATCTGTATCTGGCCAAGCTCTTCGACGGCCTGCGCCACGATTCGGGCGACCCCGTCGAATGGGCGGAAAAGGCCATTGCCCACTATCAGCGCCTGGGTATCGACCCGATGTCACGCCAGTTGGTGTTCTCCGACGGGCTCGATTTCCCCAAGGCACTGGGCATCTACCGCGCATTACTCGGGCGCAGCAATACCAGCTACGGCATCGGCACCCAGTTGACCTGCGATATCCCGGGTGTCGAGCCAACCAACATGGTTATCAAGATGACCAGTTGCAACGGCCAGCCGGTTGCGAAAATTTCCGACTCACCCGGCAAGACGATGTGCCGCGACGAAGCCTTCGTCGCCTACCTCAAGCACGTCTTTGGCGTGAATTGAGCTCAAGCGGACTGCACGAAGCGACTCTCTTCGCCCCCGGTGCACAGCTGATTGCGGCCGCTGGCCTTGGCCAGATACATACGCCGGTCGGCCAGTTCGATCAGTTCCGTCGGGGACTCGGCGAAATCGCGGCAACGCTCGGCCAGCCCAATGCTGGCGGTGAGCGGCGTACCGTCCGGACGCATACCCAAGCCGCGGCGCAGCATCCGGTCGAGCACCATTCGCGCCTGATCCATGTCGGTGTCCGGCATGATGATGACGAATTCTTCACCACCCCAGCGCAGCAGGCTGTCGGTGCTGCGCAGCGTCGCCAGCAGGCGTCGGCTGAAGTCGCTCAGCACCCCGTCGCCGGCCTCATGGCCGAACCCGTCATTGATCGCCTTGAAATGATCGAGGTCGAGGAAGGCCACGGCCAGGCCAGTGTCGTGCCGACGTGAGGTATCCCACTGCAACTGCAGGATTTCTTGCCCGCTACCCCGGGCGAACGTGCCGGTCAGCGGATCACGGATCGCCTGGCGCACCAATGCGATCATGAATGCCAGCTGGCTCAGGCTGGCCAACGCGGTGACGCCGGCAATCAGGATCAACAGCCAGAATGCACCGGCGAACGACGGCCAGTTAAGCGTCGCCCAGCTCAGGTAACCGGCCAGCGCGTGGGCCGCCAGCAGCACACCAGCGAGCACGACGTTCTCGAGGAGCGTCAATGGGAAAATGGCCAGGCCGGCCATCAACACGAAAGGCAAGAAGGCATATCCGGCTGCAACGACCGCCGACAGCTCCGTCAGCTGATACCCACCGAGTAACCGGTGCGACGCGATATAAAAAATCGTAGGGATGGCGAACAGGACCGCTACTGCTCGATAGGCGTCGAACAGGTTGCCACGCGGCCGGTAGAGCAGCAGCAGGCAGGCGAACGCGGCGCAAGCGAGCAGGCGGAAGGTAATCAGGCTCAACCACAGCGGATAGGGAAAAACCATCAGATCGAGCACGCCCCAAACCGGGGTTAGTACGGCAAAGAGAAAGGCGAACAACCGGACCCGGTTGACGATCAGCGTCGCGCGGCGCTGGGTCAGCAGCATGGAATGGCGATGGGGCAGCAGCAGCTTGATCAGCTCCTCGGCCCGCAACTCGCTTGGCAGCAGGATCGCCAGGCGGCGTTGCAGAAATTCGATCAGTGAAGGCATTGTCGTTATCACCTGAAAGCGCACTATGCGGCCAACCACGCCGATGAAATCGGCGAATACTATCACTTTGATATCGGCCGCCACGCCCTCGCACGCAGCGCCATCCGTCGGCCCGCCCAGCCCCAAGCGCGACCTACACGTTAGCGACCGCGCAGGTCGTTTCCTCAGTGTCTAGGCTCGATATTCATAGCCGTACAGATGCGCGCCGACAGACGGCGAGCTCACCCTTTGGAGCGATACGCCCATTGCTCAAATGCCGCTTAAGAGCGCTTACCACCGGGCAGCCGCGCCGCTAGCGTTGGGTGTCGGCGCGCAGACGTCCGGCCTGCAGAACAACAAAAACAACAGATGGAGACCTCCCGTGCCCCACGCACTCACGCCTCTCGCCTTCGTCATCGCCGCAAGCCTGCCCCTGGCAGCCGTGGCCGAAACCAGCCCCTACAGCCAGTTCGTCACCTTTGGCGACTCGCTCAGCGACGCCGGCAACTTCCCCGATGTGGGCAGCCCGTTGCTTGGTGGCAATCCCACCGGTGGCCTGCGGTTCACCAATCGCACCGGGCCAACCTATGCCGACAACAACACCGAATATTACGGTCAGGTTGTTACCCAGGTACTCGCTGGTCGCCTTGGACTCGAATCGCTGCCCTCTACACCTTTACTGCCACAACTTCTGACCGGAAACGCCGACGGCACTAACTACGCTGTCGGCGGCTATCGATCGGACCAGATCCTCGATTCGCTCGTCGGCACCTCGACGGTAGCCGCGAATGGGCTTGCCCGAAGCCGCCCGGGCTACCTCGTCGAGAATCCGCAAGTCGACCCAAACGGTTTGTACTACCTCAACGGCGGCGCCAATGACATCTTCCAACTCGTGCAAAACGGCCGCCCCGTCACTATGGCGCAGGCGGCGGGCAACATGGTTGAGGCCGTCAGAGCGCTGCAGGCAGCAGGCGCGCGATACATCGTGGTGTCGGATCTGCCCAACGTCGGCGACACACCCTTGGGCAACAGCCTGCCCGGACTTGGCGACGTGCTCAACGGCCTGAGCGATGCCTTCAACGCAGAACTTGCCTCCGGGCTACAGGCCCGGGGCGGGAACTACGTCCTGCTGAACAATCGTCTGCTGCTCGAAGAAATACGCAATGACCTGGCGCTTTTCGGCTTCGACCCGGCAATCGACCAGACCTCGGTGTGCTTCGGCGGCGACGGTTGCACCGCCGATCCAACCTACGGCGTCGGCGGCGCGACGCCCGATCCGAGCCGCCTGCTGTTCAACGACGCGGTGCATCCAACCACGGCCGTCCACCAGATCAGCGCCGATTACATCTACTCGATCCTGGAAGCACCTGCGCAGGTGTCGCTGTTGCCAGAAATGGGCCGCACAGCCTTGAGCAGCCACTGGCAGATGCTCGACACCGAACTGGCAGCGCAGCGCAGCAGTTCTCAGCAGGTGGGCAGCGGGCGCGCCTTTGTGCAGGGCGACTATAGCCGCTCGGACTATGATGGCTTCGGCGGTGGTGACGGCAGCCGCCCGACCGTCACCTTGGGTTACATCCATCGCCTGTCCGACGCCTGGTCCATCGGTGCAGGCTTTGGCCTCGCGCAAAGTTCGCTGGAGCTCGGCGACGCCAACTCGGACTTTGACATGCGCAGCTACCTCGGCACGTTACTGGCCGGCTATCAGCGGGATCGGCTGTTCGCACAGCTGGCACTTAGCGCCGGCTATCTGGACTACGACTCGCTGGACCGCCGCTTAGCGCTGGGTGTGGCCGAGCGCACGGAAAAGGGCAGCACCGAAGGCATGCTCTGGGGCGTATCGGGCAAGACCGGTTTTAACCTGATGCAGCCGGGTGAGCAGCTGGCCTTCGGCCCCTTCGTCGGCGCCAGCTACCAGAAGGTCGAGGTCGATGGCTACCGTGAAGAGGGCACGAGCGCTACTGCACTGACCTTCGATGACCAAACGCTCGAGTCGCTGAGGCTGACGGCCGGGCTATTCGGCGAATATGCGCTAAGCGAGCGCACCCGGCTGTTTGGCGATGTGGCCCGTGAACTGGAGCGAAAGGATGACGAGCGGGAGAACGTTCGCCTGTCGCTCAACAGCGTCTCTGGAAACGAGTTCGAACTGCCCGGCGCGATGCGAACCGGCGACCAGACACGCTTCACGCTGGGGCTTGCGCATCAGTTGACGCGGGACGTCAGCCTGCGCGCCAACTACCACTACGTCGGCAACGACAACCGCAACCATGGCATCGGCCTTTCGCTGGCGGTCGATCTGTAGGGACTGATCCTCGTTTGGCAATTGCCTAACCGCTACGTGGCGCTGCGTAGCGGTTTTTTTTTGTTTGCGGCATATGCGAGCCGGCTGATCCGGGGCGATTGATGAAGCGCGCGCGCTGTGGCGACTGGCGGACTCAACGGGAGGGAATCGAAAAACCGACTCCCCTTTCGCTCATCGCCGCCCTAGTTGTTGCTGCAAGGTCGCTATCTGGCTCTGCAGTGTATTGATGCTGCGCGTCATCTGCGCCCGGAATGCATCGAACTCTCCAGTGTTCACCCCCGGCGTGGGTGAGGGACGGTTGTCCAGTTCGCTGCGCAGTACGAGCAGATCCTGCTCAAGCCGGCTGACCGCCTGGCTGGCGTCGCCCTTTTGCTTGAGCGCTGCGATGTCCTTGCTCATCCCGTCGACGCGTGACGCCAGCGCCGGCACGCTATCGACCGAGCCCTTGAGGTCGTTGACCGCGCCTTTGAGCGTAGCCTGTTCGCCGCTCAGCCCCTTGATGCCAGCGGCCAATTCGGCGGTGCTCGCTTGCTGCGCACGCACGTCGGTGGCGACCGCCTCGACGCGCCGTCCTTGCTCGTCAAGCCGCTGCTGCTGGTTGTCCTGCTTACCGACCAGGCTCTGCTGCTGCGTGGTGATGGCGCGCTGCTGTTCGGCAAGTTCCAGCGCCTGCTTTTCCAGTTGCTTGATGCGCAGCTTGAGCGCCTCGCCTTCGGTGGTCACGTTCGATTCGGTGGCAACGACCTTGCCGGAAATGTCCTGAAGCCGCCCCGCCGCCTCTTCGCTGATGCGGGCGAAACTGTCTTGCGTGGCGACCAGTTGCGCTTCGAGCCGGGCCATCTGCTGCATGCTCCACCAGCCCAGCGCGCCGAGGGCGGCAAGCAGGACCACGATCATGATCCACAGCGGAGCGGTGTTGGCGCCGCGACGTTTCTGCCGCGACCGCCCTTCATCTGCACGCATCTCTGGCGCCGGGCGACGAACAGGCTCCAACTCGGGCGCTGGGTAAGGACCGTCCCGGTCGCGTGCTGCGGTCAGGCTGGGTACGTTTTCCAGTTCGTCGTGAGCATCGTTGCGCATGGGATACCTTCAGGGCGCGGAGCGAAAACAGCGCGCAGTATAGCGATTCAACCCACCAACTTCAGCGGCCCACTCGACGCACCAGGAACAGGCGTGGCGGCCACCCCAAGCCTCAGGTGCGTGCAGCCACGTCGTCGAACCGGGGCGCAGCCATAGAAGTAACTGGCTACAGGTCCCGCCATGCCTGCGATCTCGGCACCAAAACCTTGGGAGAAACGTGAACTGGTACGCGCATTGCTTTGCAGCCAATGCCAGCGGATAGCGTTTTCCGACACGGAGGTCGGGCCTTATGCCTAAGCCGGGACGTGCTCATAAAGGAGTGATACGTCATGGAGTTCAACAAGGCGGTTCTCGACTGCATGCAAAGCCTTCGCCGTCGCCTGCGCGAGGAGCAACACCTGGACATACGCTTGAGCCAGCCGGATGCAGTCACCGCGATGCTGACCGCCTGCCTTGGCTCCGGCGACGAACTGACGCGTGAACTAGGCCGGCAACTCGCGGCTTACAGCGACCTGCCCTCCCCCAGCGGGGTCAAACTAGCCGCCCATGCGGCTCATGTCCCAGCCGTGCGCATCTATCGCGGCCAACGGGTCATGGCCTGACCCTACTCAACCAGCCACTGACCGGCGACGTGCTGCAACTGGCGCGTCAGCTCACCCAGCAGCTCGCCGCCGTTGCGCCAGTGGTGCCAGAACAGTCGCACGTCGATGGGCGGGCCGCTGAACACATCGACCAGCGCCCCGCTGCGATAAAGCTCCTGTACTTGCAGCTCGGGCACCAGCCCCCACCCTAGACCACTCTGGATCAGACGCACGAAGCCCTCCGACGACGGGCAAAGGTGGTGGCTGAAGGGGCCCTCCAGCCCCAGCGATGCGAGATAGCGGTGCTGCAACTGATCATCCGGGCCAAACACGATAGCCGGTGCCCGCAGCAGCGCCTCGGCGCTCAGAGCGCCCCGCAGGTGCCGGTCAATAAATGCGGGACTGGCCAGCGCGCGATAGCGCATGGCACCGAGAAACTCACTGCGCGCCCCGCCCAGTGGCCGCTCGACTGCGCAGACACAGGCCGCCACCTCCCCGGCCCGCATGCGCTTGAGGCCAACATCCTGATCTTCCAGTACGTGATCGAGCACCACGCCTCGATTCGCGCAAAAGGGCGCAACGGCCGGCGCCCACCAGGTAGCCAGGCTGTCGGAATTGAGGGCAATACGCAGCCGCTCCGGTAGGTGGCTGTCATCGAGCTGCGGCACCTGGGCCTGCAGGTCACGCTCCAGCAAGCGAACCTGCTGGACGTGGTTGAGCAGGCGCCGCCCTACTTCGGTCGGCTTCGGCGGCGTTGCACGTAGGAGCACGGGCTGCCCCAGCCGTGCTTCAAGCAACTTGATTCGCTGGGACACAGCCGATTGCGACAGCCCCAGGCGCTGCGCTGCCCGTTCGAATCCTGCCTGCTCCACTACCGCAGCCAGGGCGGCGAGTAGCTTGTAGTCAAACATCAGCCTTCCTTATATGGCATAACGGTTTTTCGTTTTTCTTATAAGCCGCTTGCATCGAGACTGCCAGCCATTCCTTCGAAACGCGGGCAGCAACGCAATGTGGCAGAGCTATTTCAATGGGTTACTGGTAACGGCCGGGTTGATCGTCGCGATTGGTGCGCAGAACGCTTTCGTATTGGCGCAGAGTCTGCGCCGCGAGCATCACCTGCCGGTTGCGGCGCTGTGCATCGTCTGCGACATCCTTCTTGTCAGTATTGGCGTGTTCGGCCTCGCTGCGTTGCTCGCCAGGAGCCCCTTGTTGCTGGAAGTCACCCGCTGGGGCGGTGCGGCCTTCCTGCTTTACTACGGCGTCGTGGCGCTGCGCCGCGCCATGCGCCCGCAAGGACTCAACGAAGATGAACGCAACGGCACCCGCCCACTGCACCGCGTGCTGTTGGCGGCCCTCGCGGTGACGCTCCTCAACCCGCATGTGTATCTCGATACCGTTCTGCTGATTGGCACGCTCGGGGCGCAACAGCCTGAGCCGGGTGCCTATACGCTCGGCGCCGCCAGCGCCTCAACGATATGGTTCCTTATCCTGGCACTGGGTGGCGCCTGGCTCGCCCCATGGTTGGCACGCCCGCTGACCTGGCGCCTGATCGACCTCGGCGTGGCGGCGATGATGTTCGCTGTCGCGGCGCAACTCATCTTCGCCGCGTGAGGAACGACCGCTACAGGTGACGGTCCACGTTGTGGGTTCCACCAGCCCCGCCCTCGCCTAGAGCCATCAGCCACAAGGCTCTGGCACGGCTTTCCCACACAGTTGGCGCGTGGTTTTGCCGCAGGGCCGGTGCTATGATCCCGGGTTCGCGGGCATGGAGCGGAACGCTTCAGCCCGCCACCACGGCCGCCCGTGAACGGCCAAGAGATTGCGCACGCATGCAGCGAGCGAAGGGAAAAGACAGACGCAAACGGACGACTTCGTGCAGTTTCATCCGTGGCGCAAGGCGCTGACCGCCAGCGCAACTGCCTCCTTCCAGCTGGCCGCATCAATCCTCGACACCTGAGCAGGAGATACACCATGGCTTTCGAATTGCCCCCGCTTCCGTTTGAAAAGAACGCCCTCGAGCCGCACATTTCCGCCGAGACGTTCGAGTATCACCATGGCAAGCATCACCAGGCCTACGTGACCAACCTGAACAACCTGATCCCAGGTACCGAGTTCGAAGGCAAGGACTTGGAAACCATCATCAAGACCTCCTCCGGTGGCATCTTCAACAATGCTGCCCAGGTCTGGAACCACACCTTCTTCTGGAACTGCATGGCCCCGAACGCGGGCGGCCAGCCGACCGGCGCCCTGGCTGACGCCATCAACGCGGCCTTCGGTTCCTTCGACAAGTTCAAGGAAGAATTCACCAAGACCGCCATCGGCACCTTCGGCTCTGGCTGGGCCTGGCTGGTGAAGAAGTCCGACGGCAGCGTCGGCCTGGCCAGCACCATTGGTGCCGGCAACCCGATGACGGCTGGCGACAAGCCACTGCTGACTTGCGACGTCTGGGAACACGCCTACTACATCGATTACCGCAATGCTCGTCCGAAGTTCGTCGAGGCGTTCTGGAACGTCGTGAACTGGGACTTCGTGGCGAAAAACTTCGCCTAAGTCCGGCCTGCTCCGCGGTAGCTCGAACGGGTCACCGCCTGCATGCCACGAAATGCCCGCATCGTCTGATGCGGGCATTTTTCGTTGGGCGACAGCCAGAACACCGGTTGGCGGCTGCGCCCCGCCACGGTGCAACCGGGCAACCTCTCACTTGGCGAAGCACCATTTCGGCGCAGCGACTATCATCGCCACGGTTGGCGGTTGGCTAACGGCCAGCCGCGCCAGCGGTCGCGCATGGTTTCCTGACTGCATGGCCAGCTTTTTGCTTTTCTCCGATAACGAATCCCAGCGGAACCCTGTTCATGTCCGACTCGCCAACCGCCCGGCTGCAGCTGCGAGGCATCACCAAGCGCTATCCCGGCTGCCTGGCCAACGACCGCATCGACCTGTCCATCGATCCCGGTGAGATTCACGCCCTGTTGGGGGAGAACGGCGCGGGCAAGAGCACGCTGATGAAGATCATCTACGGCGTCACCCAGCCCGATGCCGGTCAGATCGTTTGGCAGGGCGAGCCCGTGACCATGCGCGACCCGGCCCAGGCGCGCGAACGCGGCATCGGCATGGTCTTTCAGCACTTCTCATTGTTCGAAACGCTGACCGTAGCGGAGAACATCGCGCTCGCGCTGGGCGCCGCCGCTGGCTCACCCAAGCAGCTGGAGCCAAAGATCCGTGAGGTGTCCAAACGCTACGGCATGCCGCTCGAGCCGCACCGCCTGGTACACAGCCTGTCGATCGGCGAGCGCCAGCGGGTGGAGATCGTTCGCTGCCTCATGCAGGACATCAAGCTGCTGATCCTCGACGAACCGACGTCGGTGCTCACCCCGCAGGAAGCCGACGACCTGTTCGTGACCCTGCGACGCCTGGCGACCGAGGGCTGCAGCATTCTGTTCATTAGCCACAAACTCAATGAAGTTCGGGCGCTGTGCCAGGCGGCCACCGTGCTGCGTGGCGGCAAGGTATCGGGGGACTGCATCCCGGCCGAGTGCTCTGATCTCGAACTGGCGCGCCTGATGGTCGGCGACGCCGAAGGCCTCGAAGCGGAATACCCCAAGGCCGAAGGATCAACGCCGTTCCTGCGGGTCGAGCGGCTGTCCTGGCACAACGCCGACCCATTCGGCGTTTCACTGCGCGATGTCGACCTCGAGGTGCGCGCGGGTGAGATCGTCGGTATTGCCGGTGTCGCCGGCAACGGCCAGGACGAACTGCTAGCCCTGCTCAGCGGCGAACGCCCGCTGGCGGCCAACGAAGGCGAGACGATCCGCTTCCTCGGCGACCCGGTCGCCCACCTGCGCCCGGATGCACGCCGCCGCCACGGCATGGCGTTCGTGCCCGCCGAACGGCTGGGTCACGGCGCGGTGCCGAGCATGAGCCTGGCCGACAACGCCCTGCTCACGGCCTCCCAGCAACGCGGAATGCTCGGCAATGGACTGATCCAGCGCAGCCGCGTCAAGGCGTTCGCCGACAGCATCATCGAGCGCTTTGCAGTGAAGACACCGGATGCACAGGCACCTGCCGCCAGCCTGTCGGGCGGCAACCTGCAGAAATTCATCCTCGGCCGGGAGATTCTCCAGCAACCCAAGCTGCTCATCGCCGCACACCCCACCTGGGGCGTCGACGTCGGCGCAGCAGCAGCAATCCACCGCGCCCTGATCGAACTTCGCGACGCCGGGGCGGCGATTCTGGTGGTCTCCGAAGACTTGGAAGAGCTGTTCCAGATCAGCGACCGGATCGCGGCGCTCAGCCATGGCGCGCTTTCGGCCCAATATCCGACAGCCAGTACCACACCCGCTGAAGTCGGTCGCTGGATGGCCGGCCAGTTCGATACCCGCATTCCTGCCTCCACCCCCGCAGCCTGACGAGACCGCCCATGTTGTTATCCCTAGAACCGCGCGGCCAGCAGTCGCGCGCCATGCTCTGGTTCTCGCCGCTGCTCGCGGCCGTGCTGACGCTACTCAGCGGCGCCCTGCTCTTCGCCATCCTCGGCCACCCGCCGTTGGAGACGCTCAAGGTGCTGCTCATCGATCCGGTGGGCGACCTGTATGGCATCTCGGAACTGCTGGTCAAGGCATTGCCGATCATGCTCTGCGCGCTCGGCCTGGCGGTGGTCTACAGCGCACGTATCTGGAACATCGGTGCCGAGGGCCAGCTGCTCATCGGTGCGCTCGCTGGCAGCGCCGTGGCGGTCAACATCATCGATTGGGAAAGCCAGTGGGCACTGGTGATCACGCTACTAGCAGGCACGCTCGGCGGCGCGGCCTGGGGCGCGCTCTGCGCCTGGCTGAAGACGGCATTCAACGCCAATGAAATCCTCACCAGCATCATGCTCAACTACATCGCGCTGAACTTGTTGCTGTTCTGCGTACACGGTCCGCTGAAGGACCCGGAAGGCTTCAATTTCCCGGAATCCGCCATGTTTGGCGACGCTACCCGTTTGCCACAAATCGTTGAAGACCTGCGCGTACACGGCGGCCTTTATTTCGCGCTGCTGGCGTTCGTCGTGGTGTGGGTCCTGCTGCAGCGCAGCTTTCTGGGTTTCCAGATCAAGGTGCTGGGCCTGGACAAGCGTGCCGCCGGCTTTGTCGGTTTTCGCGACAAGTGGCTGGTCTGGATTACCCTGCTGATCAGTGGCGGCCTCGCTGGTCTGGCGGGGGTCGCGGAGGTCACGGGCCCGATCGGTCAGCTCGTGCCGCAGGTTTCGCCAGGTTACGGCTATGCGGCGATCACCGTTGCCTTCCTGGGCCGCCTGCATCCGCTGGGCATCGTATTCGCCAGCCTGCTAATGGCGTTGCTCTACCTCGGCGGCGAGAACGCACAGATGGCCGCCAACCTGCCTCAGTCGATCACGCAACTGTTCCAGGGCATGGTGCTGTTCTTTCTGCTGGCGTGCGATGTGCTGATTCTTTATAGGCCGCGCCTGAAAAAATGGCGCCGCACGCCGCACTCCGCACCGCTGGCACAGGAGCCTGTTTCGTGAGCCGCTTTCATTTCTGCTTCTCCCAAGCCATCTGCCGCTCGCTGTGTGAGGCCTGATCCATGGACATTGATCTGCTGACCAACATCTTCTACGCCATGATCCGAACCGGTACGCCGCTGCTGCTGGTCGCGCTCGGCGAACTCGTCTGCGAAAAGACCGGCGTCCTCAACCTCGGCCAGGAAGGGATGATGCTGTTCGGTGCGGTGATCGGCTTTATGGTCGCGTTTTCGACCGGCAACCTCTGGCTCGGCGTGTTGTTCGCCTGCCTGGCCGGCGTGCTGCTCTCGCTGCTGTTCGCCATGGTCGCGCTCGGCTTCAACGCCAACCAGGTCGCGACCGGGCTAGCGCTGACGATCTTCGGCGTGGGGCTATCCTCCTTCGTCGGCGCAAGCTGGGTAGGCAAGCCGCTGGCAGGCTTCGAGCCAATCGCCATCCCGCTGCTCGCCGACATTCCGGTCATCGGCCGGATGCTGTTCGCGCAAGATCTGTTGGTTTATCTGTCCTTCACCCTGTTCGCCCTGGTGGCCTGGGTGCTGCTGAAGAGCCGCGTCGGCCTGATCATCCAGGCGGTAGGCGAAAACCCCAACGCGGCCAGTGCGATGGGTCTGCCAGTGCTGCGCGTGCGCACGCTCGCGGTGATGTTCGGCGGCGCCATGGCGGGCCTCGCCGGTGGCTACATGTCGCTTGCCTATACCCCGATGTGGGCGGAGAACATGACCGCCGGCCGCGGCTGGATCGCGCTCGCGCTCGTCGTCTTCGCCAGCTGGCGGGTCAGCCGCGTGCTGCTCGGCGCCTACCTGTTCGGCCTCGCCAGCATCCTGCACCTGGTGGCGCAGGGCATCGGCCTGGCGATCCCCGGCAACTTGCTGGCAATGCTGCCCTACGTCGCGACGATTCTGGTGCTGGTGATCCTGTCGAGGGATGCGGTCCGCACACGCCTCTACGCACCAGTATCGCTTGGCCAGCCTTGGCAACCGGGGCACTGACGGCACTGCGAGACTTTTCGATGCAGGGATGGGCATCTCCGGTTCGACGCGATGCCCATCTGCGCCGCACGCATCGCCACGGCACCGCCAAGGTTCGGCTATCCTCCCCTCCCCGATCCAGAGGAGAGCGAAGCAATGTCCAAAACCGTACTCATCATCGGCGCTTCACGCGGGCTGGGGCTCGGCCTGGCCAGACAGTTCGCCACCGAGGGCTGGCAGGTCATCGCCACCGTACGTAACCCCAATCGCGCGGACGCGCTGAAAGCGGTGCCGGACGTGCGGATCGAATCGCTGGAAATCACCGACGACGCCAGCGTCGCGTCGCTGACCACTCGACTGGAAGGCACGCGCCTCGACGTGTTGTTCGTCAATGCTGGCATCTCAGGGGCACGGACCCTCAACGCTGACAATGCCGGCGCTGAGGACGTTGGCGACCTTTTCCTGACCAATGCCGTCAGCCCTGTACGCCTCGCCAAGCGCCTGCTGCCCTTGGTGAGCCCCGAAACCGGCGTGATCACGTTCATGAGTTCGGTGATGGGCAGCGTCGAGGCGGGCCCGGGCATGGGCATGCCGCTGTATGGCGCAAGCAAGGCGGCACTGAACCATCTGACGCGTACCTTCGTCGCTGAGCTCGGTGAAGGAACGCGCTTGACCGTGCTGTCGATGCACCCGGGCTGGGTGAAAACCGACATGGGTGGTGACGAAGCGCCGCTGGACGTTGAAACCAGCTGCAAGGGCATGGTCGAACAGGTCAGCCGTGCGATCGGGCAAGGCGGCCATGTCTACCTCGATTACCAAGGCGCCCGGCTTCCCTGGTAAGCCCCGTAAACGACGATGCGGGTGGCAACTTTCGTCACCACCCGCATCATCCGTTTCAGACTGACCCGCCCAGGCGGGACGGCGTCAGGCCTTGGGCAAGGTCACGCCGCGCTGGCCCTGGTATTTGCCGCCGCGGTCGCGGTAAGAGGTCTCGCACTCCTCGTCCGACTCGAGGAACAGCATCTGCGCCACGCCTTCGTTTGCATAGATTTTTGCCGGCAGCGTGGTGGTGTTGGAAAACTCCAGCGTCACATGGCCTTCCCACTCGGGTTCCAGCGGCGTCACGTTGACGATGATGCCGCAGCGCGCATAAGTGCTCTTGCCCAGGCAGATGGTCAGCACGTTGCGCGGAATGCGGAAGTACTCGACGGTACGCGCCAGCGCAAAAGAATTCGGCGGGATGATGCAAACATCGCTCTTGATGTCGACGAAGCTTTTCTCGTCGAAATTCTTCGGATCGACGGTCGCCGAGTTGATGTTGGTGAATACCTTGAATTCATCCGCACAGCGCACGTCGTAGCCGTAGCTGGACACGCCGTAGGAGATCAGTCGTTCATTACCCTCGGTGCGCACCTGGCGCTCCACGTAGGGCTCGATCATGCCGTGCTCCTGGGCCATCCGGCGAATCCACTTATCCGATTTGATGCTCATGGCGGGCGTCCTGATCTCTGCTTGGCGGTCTATGAAGGTGCGCGCATCTTACCGAGCCAAAGGGGCTGGTTAAAGCCCGCGCGCCGGGACTGTGCGCCGCATATCTGACGCTTTGGCTGGAAACTGAAAATAATGCTCGCATTGCGTCAGAAATGGAGTATCTTGCGTTGGCTGCTGCTGCATGTGTCACCGTGAATCGCTACATGTTTAGATTTCGATCCGATCATTGCTACGACTCCTTTAACTCCTTGCACACAGTCACCGTTCGGGGTATTTGCCCGTTCAACAAACTTCTACATTGTTCAAGGAGACATTCAAATGTCTAATCGCCAAACCGGTACCGTTAAGTGGTTCAACGATGAAAAAGGCTTCGGCTTCATCACTCCGCAATCCGGTGACGACCTCTTCGTACACTTCCGCGCCATCCAGGGCGACGGTTTCAAGAGCCTGAAAGAAGGCCAGCAAGTTTCCTTCGTCGCTACCCGCGGCCAGAAGGGCATGCAAGCTGAGGAAGTTCAGGTTATCTAACCTGAAGCTTCTTTAAGAAAAGCCCCGCTTCGGCGGGGCTTTTTTATGCCTGCGATTTGGCGTCCAGCCAAACGACTCGCGGCTTACCGGAGGCCCGCCTCCCGCTGAAACGCAAGGCAGGCGCCCCACCGACCGAGTCAGTCGTCGGTCACCATAATGTTCGGCATCGACTGCGCGACGATCTGCCCGCTCTGGGCAATTCGCGCGCCGACCCGGCGGGCCATCTGCTGATAGATCATGGCGATCTGGCTCTCCGGGTCAGCAATCGTTGTCGGCGCGCCTGCATCGGCCTGGCTGCGAATGGCCATCGACAGCGGCAGCGAGGCCAGCAGCTCGACATTGTACTGACCAGCGAGCTTCTCCCCGCCGCCCTCACCGAACAGATGCTCAGCGTGGCCGCAATTGGAGCAAATGTGCACCGCCATGTTCTCCACCACGCCCAGTACGGGAATGTTCACCTTGCGGAACATCTCCACGCCCTTCTTGGCATCGAGCAACGCCAGGTCCTGCGGCGTAGTGACAATGACGGAGCCGACCACCGGGACCTTTTGCGCTAGCGTCAGCTGGATATCGCCGGTGCCCGGCGGCATGTCGACGACGAGATAGTCCAGGTCGTCCCAGGCCGTCTGGGTGATCAGTTGCAGCAGCGCGCCCGACACCATCGGGCCACGCCAGACCATGGGCGTCTTGTCGTCGGCGAGAAAGGCCATCGACATGATCTGCACCCCATGGGCCTGCAGAGGAATGAACGCTTTGCCGTCGCGGATCTCGGGGCGCGTACCCTCGGGAATACCAAACATGATGCCCTGGCTGGGCCCATAGATATCGGCATCCAACACACCGACCCGTGCGCCTTCGCGGGCCAACGCCAGCGCAAGGTTCGCTGCCGTCGTGGACTTGCCAACGCCACCCTTGCCGGAGGCGACCGCGATCACGTTTTTCACGTTGCTCAGCGCAGGCACCTGGTCCTGCGCTTTGTGCGAGCGGATCACGCAATCGACCTGCACGTCCGCGCGCGTCACGCCCTCGAGCCCTTCGATGGCCATCGCCAGCATCTGCGCCCAGCCGCTACGGAACAAACCGGCGGCATAGCCGAGTTCGAGCTGTACGCTAACACGATCCCCCTGGACCTCGATCGAGCGGATACAACCGGCACTCACCGGGTCCTGGTTCAGGTTAGGGTCGGTGTACTGACCCAATACGGCTTCCACCGCTTCGCGTGTGACGGTCATGACTGCTCCCAAGAAAAACCAACCAAAACAGACGGGCATCTTACCCCGCTGCACCCGCCGCGGCCCAATACCGGCATCCGGCGGCAACAACTGCGCCATTCGACCCGCGCGTACCGCGCCAGTGCGGATGAAAAATAACGCCTGCACCTTTATAGTTACCCGCTCACTTCGCCACCCCGACTGCAGATTTCCCAATGTCCGAAGCTCGCCAGATCCTCGTTACCAGTGCCCTGCCCTACGCCAACGGTTCGATCCACCTTGGCCATATGCTCGAGTACATCCAGACGGACATGTGGGTGCGGTTCCAGAAGCTGCGCGGCAACCAGTGCATCTACGTCTGCGCCGACGACGCCCATGGCTCGGCCATCATGCTGCGCGCCGAGAAGGAAGGCATCACGCCGGAACAGCTCATCGCCAACGTCCAGGCTGAACACAGCAAGGACTTTGCCGACTTCCTCGTCGACTTCGATAATTTCCATTCGACCCATTCGGACGAGAATCGCGAGCTGTCCGAATTGATCTACACCCGCCTCAACGAAGCCGGCCACATCGCCACCCGCTCGGTGACCCAGTACTTCGACCCGGAAAAGGGCATGTTCCTCGCCGACCGCTTCATCAAGGGCACCTGCCCGAAGTGCGCCGCCGAAGACCAGTACGGCGACAACTGCGAGAAGTGCGGCGCGACCTACGAGCCCACCGACCTGAAGAATCCGCGCTCGGCCATCTCCGGCGCCACGCCTGTGCTGCGCGATTCCAAGCATTTCTTCTTCAAGCTGCCCGACTTCGAGGCCATGCTGAAGGAATGGACCCGCGGCGGCAGCCTGCAGGAATCGGTCGCCAACAAGATCGCCGAATGGCTCGACGGCGGCCTGCACGAGTGGGACATCTCCCGCGATGCGCCCTACTTCGGCTTCGAGATCCCGGGCGAGCCGGGCAAGTACTTCTACGTCTGGCTGGACGCGCCAATCGGCTACATGGCCAGCTTCAAGAACCTCTGCGCGCGCCGCCCGGAGCTGGATTTCGATGCCTTCTGGAAAAAGGACTCGACCACCGAGCTCTACCACTTCATCGGCAAGGACATCATCAACTTCCACACCCTGTTCTGGCCCGCCATGCTCGAAGGCACCGGCTTCCGCAAGCCCACCGCCGTCGCGGTGCATGGCTACCTGACGGTGAACGGCCAGAAGATGTCCAAGTCGCGCGGCACCTTCATCAAGGCGCGCACCTACCTGGAACACCTGAACCCGGAGTACCTGCGCTATTACTACGCCGCCAAGCTTGGCCGCGGCGTGGACGACCTGGACCTGAACCTCGAGGACTTCGTGCAGAAGGTCAATTCCGACCTGGTCGGCAAGGTGGTCAACATCGCCAGCCGCTGCGCCGGCTTCATCCACAAGGGCAACGGCGGCCTGATGGTCGACCGCAATGCCGCACCGGAGCTCAGCGACGCCTTCCTGGCGGCCGCGCCTTCCATCGCCGAAGCCTATGAAAGCCGCGACTTCGCCCGCGCCATGCGCGAAATCATGGCCCTGGCCGACCGCGCCAATGCCTGGATCGCCGACAAGGCACCCTGGGCCCTGAACAAGCAGGAAGGCATGCAGGATGAAGTGCAGGCGATCTGCGCCACCGGTATCAACCTGTTCCGCCAGCTGGTGATTTTCCTCAAGCCGGTGCTGCCGAACCTGGCCGCCGACGCCGAGCGCTTCTTGAACGTCCAGCCGCTGGGCTGGGCTGACCTGCGGACACCGCTGGCCAACCACCAGCTGAACGCCTTCACCCCCCTGCTGACCCGTATCGAGCCTGCAAAAATCGACGCCATGATCGAAGCCTCCAAGGAAGACCTCGCCGCCACCGAAACCACCGCGCCTGCTGGCAACGGTGAATTGACGAAGGAGCCGCTGGCTGCCGAGATCGCTTTCGACGCTTTTGCCGCCGTGGACCTGCGCATCGCGCTGATCGAGAAGTGCGAGTTCGTCGAAGGCGCCGACAAGCTGCTGCGCCTGACCCTCGACATCGGCGATGCCAAGCGCAACGTGTTTTCCGGTATCAAGAGCGCCTACCCGGACCCAAGCATGCTGGAAGGTCGCCTGACCCTGTACGTCGCCAACCTCGCCGCGCGCAAGATGAAGTTCGGCGTCTCCGAGGGTATGGTGCTGGCCGCCGGCCCTGGTGGTGAAGAAATCTACCTGCTCAGCCCGGACAGCGGCGCCAAGCCCGGCCAACGCGTCAAGTAATGACGTAGCATGAGAAGCCCGGCGCAATGCCGGGCTTCTTTTTCGATTCCAACCAACCGCTTCACCACCCGGAGCCGGTTATGACCCATACGCCCGATCCCAGCAGGCCGTTGAAGAACGTGGCCGAGGCAGGCAAGACAAGGCAAAAGCAGCCGGACACGCGGACCGGGCTGGCCTGCAAGTCAGGTGCTCTAAATGAACATTCCGGGGCTGTTTTCAACGACGTATCGCCAACGCAGGTTGCTTTTCAGCCTCCTGCTAATCGATGTCCGGTTTGTGGCGAGCCGAATCAATGCAGCCTCAGCAACCCCGCGACCGCCACGCACGCATGCTGGTGCTTCACCACCGAGATAGTGCCCGAAGCCCGCGAACGGATTCCGGCAGATGCACAGAACAAAGCCTGCATCTGCCCACGCTGCGCGCGCGGTGAGCTGCCTGAAAAACCCTGATGCGCCTCGACCGCTTTCTCGCCAACCTCCCCGCCTGCAGCCATCGCCAGGCGCGCCTGCTGCTGGCGTCGGGCCGCGCTTCGGTAAACGGGCAGCCCGTACGCGACGGCACCCATGACATCCGTGTGTTCGACCGCATCGAGCTGGACGGCGAGCTGTTGCAAGCCGGCAAACCCGCACGCTTCTACATGCTGAACAAACCCGCCGGCTGCGTCAGCGCCACCGCCGATCCAGCGCATCCCACCGTGCTCGACCTGTTGAACGAGCCTGACAAGGCCGAGCTGCATATCGCCGGCCGGCTGGACTTCAACACCACGGGCCTGATGATCCTCACCAACGACGGCCTCTGGTCCCGCCGCCTGACTCAGCCGGAAAGCCTGCTGGGCAAAACCTATCTCGTGGAAACCGAAGACCCCATCGACCCGATCTGCGTCGAGCGCTTCGCACAGGGGCTGTATTTCGGCTACGAGAACCTCACCACACGGCCCGCTGAACTCCAACTGCTCGGCTCGCGCCAGGCGCGCCTGACCCTGCATGAAGGCCGCTACCACCAGGTCAAACGCATGTTCGGCCACTTCAACAACAAGGTCACCGCCCTGCACCGCGAACGCATGGGCCCGCTCACCCTCGACCCCACCCTCGCGCCCGGCCAATACCGCCGCCTGACGCCAGCAGAAATCGACCCCATCTGAGCCAACCGGCGAATAGTCTCGCCAACCGCTTCAACTCGGCCCCCGCTTCTGGTAAAAAGGCACCCATCGCGGGCGTCGTATAATGGCATTACCTGAGCTTCCCAAGCTCATGACGAGGGTTCGATTCCCTTCGCCCGCTCCAGATCAGAAAAGCCCTGCACTTGCAGGGCTTTTTCGTTTAGGGTTTGGCTTGTTTCGGCTGGGGGCGATTAGTGGGCTTAGCGGAAAATAAATCTGCCCCCTTTTTGATGCTAACCAAAGCGGTAGGCGAGCGGTGGTTTTCTTTAAAACGCTTAAAAGCTAGCATCTGAAACCACCACCGAAATTGAAATCTAAAAGCAAATAAAAATAGGCACAAAGCCATATAACGCCAACGTTCACATTACTGACAAGCAGGATCGTCAATGCCAACTGAAAAAGCAAGGATCAGCATCTATGACATATCAAAGTGCGGATATTTTGAGTGGGGTGAAAAAACACCGCGCTTTGGCGATATAGAAGATATTTTGGCTGATCTAGCAATATGGGCAAAAGGAAAGCCCCTTGTTGCAACCAAGACCTACGAGCAGCAAGACTATACAGAACTCAACCCAACCTATCTATTGGACATAAAGAACAAGGGAAGCAACTGGCTCATAAAAATCTGGAACGAAACGCCATCAACCTCAGGCAATGTACATTCCGTAATGGGCGCCTCCAATGTTGGAAACCCTACGGTTATTGCAAATAAAATTGCAAAAGGCAGCATTCCTGGATTTGCAACATACTTCTGGGTCATGCCTAAAGAAAACATTTTTGCAAGCGTCGGATTTCAACATCTCATAACAGGCCAACCAGCATTTCAACAGTATGTCGAATCGTACATGCAGGCTTTTTCTAAATATGTCGTGCATGCTAAAGCGCCAGCAAAGGGAGTAGACATAGAAATCTTAGGGTATCGAGCAAAAAACACTGCGGACCCTGAGGATCTATCACCCAAGTTCCATACGAACCTTTATAGAAAACCAGGCCCACACATATATCTACTACAGAACGTAGACAAAATAACAAGGGCAGTGAAGAAAACAAAACTGCAGCTAAACAGGACTGACGACCTGCAAATTTGGCAGCAGTTCTTAAGATGGACTAATATCTCACAGCCACAAGCGAAGCCCGCAGACTTTATCAATCTTCGTTACATTATTGGTGCAACCATAACGAAGCCAAATTTGCAGCAAATAATTAAAGAGTGGAAAGACAATACTGACCGACAGTGGGACGACTACGGCTTTGTCATAAAAGGAAGCTCGAAGGTCCATTGGCTCAGCCATGCTACCGCTCGCGGAGAATTTGAGCTCGACGTCCTGAGAGACAACGACGAGATCATCAACACTGACTCCTTAATAAACGCACTTACCAAGAGAAAGCAAGCCATACTCAAATTACTATCATGAGAAAGCCACTGAAATACATAGCCTGGATTACTTCAGTAACGCTGGCCTGCATTGCGGGCTGGCTAGGCTCCGAAATCCCCTTTCATAAACAATGGCCTTTGTTTGAGGCCTTGCGTACCACGGCTTCAATTATCTTCGCAGTTGTGGGAGCTTGGATTGCCATTGTCTATCCCGACAGGCTCCGCCTCTCGTTTTCAAAAGGCACTCAGACAAAAAACAACCATAACGGCCTTAGCCAATTATTTTCCCCTATAGTTCACTCAACCACCATCTTATGCATAATCCTATTGATAGGAGTTACTGCTCCAATCTTACAGACAATTAACGTACTGAATGATTACAGTAAGCCACTACGCGGCGCTTCCTATTTTACGCTGGTTACGCTTACATTATGGCAGCTCTGGACGGTCATCTTAACCCTAATACCAGCAGATGCGATCAAAACCATTTCCGAAAGGGACGACGAGCATCAATCACTCGTCGACGGCTATA
Source organism: Pseudomonas sp. SA195 (assembly GCF_054131565.1). NCBI lineage: Bacteria > Pseudomonadati > Pseudomonadota > Gammaproteobacteria > Pseudomonadales > Pseudomonadaceae > Pseudomonas > Pseudomonas sp. SA195. The sequence goes on from NZ_CP096392.1 coordinate 3,365,504, forward strand.
CCAATCGAAGTTCAAAACTTTAATTCAATAATCAAACTCACGCTCGAGACAATCGACTTTCGCAGCAGCCAAAAAAAATAAATCATGCCGTAATGCTTTTAGCGGGACACTTGGCATATACAACGCATTAAGGAAAAAACAGTGGATGTTTTCGGGTGGATTATCGTTTTCGCTATTGTCTTCTTCATTTTCCAAGTCAAGAAGAAGCCAAAATCCAAACCGTTACAAGCGGCCACCGCGCGCACCATGGAAGGAGCCAGCTAGGAAGCAAGAGCCGACGTTTACTGGGACCGCCAGCGCTCAGCCTCAACCGCAGCAACCACAACAAGCGCCACAGTCAGCCCAACCGAGTCGCAAGATCGCCGCGGACGGTTTTCGCTACGACCCAGACGGCGAATGGCCGTTTCAGAAGCGGAAGCTGATAACCGCAACGGAGACAGTCCTGTTCGAGCGCCTGCGGCAAGCATTGCCGGATCACTACATCTTTACCCAGGTTCAGCTATCGCAACTGGTGGCGATCAAGAAAGGCCACAGCTTCAAGATGTGGTTCTCCCGCATTAGTCAGATGAGCGTTGATTTCGTGATCGCGGACGAGTTCTTGAACACCATTGCGGCTGTCGAGCTGGACGATAAATCGCACTACTCGGACAAGGATCGACACAAAGCCGATGCCAAGAAGGACAAGGTTCTAACCGCAGCGGGCATTCGCGTTGTGCGCTGGCGTTGCGAGATCATGCCGTCCGTAGAGCAGATCGCCCTTACTTTCCCGGAGTGCAAGCGCGCACCAGAGCCGCAGACGCCAGGAGCGGTTCCGACGCCAACCATCGAGCCGGTAATGCAGCCGAGCTCAACTTCGGAGCGGGTCGAACCTACTTTCGACAGGCCGGTGTAGGTCGAGCCACGCTCACCATCGCATCCGGGTTGATCGACTACCGATGGGCTGACCGCATCTAGCGGTCTGTGCGCTCTTGACGCGCTGGCGAAGCGACTCGAAATACCAGTCGTTTGCAGGCTCCACTAGCTTTGATTGAACGCCCTCAAGTAGCTGTCGACGCAGTTGTTCCTGATCCATCCGAATACCTAGCTGTCGATAAAGTGTCGAAATCACTGTGCCGAATTGCCACGAAACGAGCAGGCGAGTCGGTCACGAACCCCGTAATGACACGCTTTGAGCCGAATCGACACACCAAGCAAAAGGCTTCGATTCCCTCGCCCACACAACTTCCGAAGCGTCCTTAAAGCGAAGCTAGGCGCTCCGCGTTCGTTGCGGGCGAACGAGTAGCTTCGCCCCGAGGACATGCCGTGCGGCTGAACGGCCACTTAGGACCTAATCCCGCGCCGCCCATCACTTGATCCGTTCGGCCTATATCGCGAGGGCGATTGCGCGACAACACTCCTTTTGCTTCGCCTGTGATGTACGGAGCCCATCCAATGCAAACAGGAGAGTTCAATGAACAGATCAATCGCTTTGTCCGCCGCGATCTGGCTGGCGTTAAACGGCCATGCGCTGGCCAACGGGCATGTGGCCGAGGTGGAGCAGACCGGCCTCGACAATCGCGCGGAACAGACGCAGAGCGGCGTCATGCAGCGATCGTTCATCGCGCAGGACGGCGTTGCGAACAGCGCGATCACGGACCAGTCCGGGACCAGCAGCGCGAGCGATCAGGCGCGGGTCGAGCAGATCGGGTCGCTCAATTCGGTCGAGATCTACCAGGTGAACGGCAGCCAGCCAGGCACGGCGGACGCGCAGGTGTACCAGGCGGGCACGTCGAACAACGTCGTGCTCGAGCAGCAGGCCTACCTGGGTGAGCTGGCCAGCACGGCGCGCATTGAGCAGGACGGCACGGGTAACCAGCTCGAGGCCAGGCAGGCCTGGGTGGGCAACCAGCTCGAGGCGGTGTCCAGCGGGCAGGACAATCGCGTGCAGATCGATCAATCCGGGTTCAGCACGGCCAGCATTCAACAGACCGGCACGGCCCACCAGGTGCAGTTGGAGCAGGACAGCGGCGGTCTGGGCGGTGGTGCTGCGGAAATCGAGCAGGACGGCACTGCCAACCAAGCATTCATCCTGCAAATATCCGGACGCTATCCCGCGGCCGACGTGGCCGTCGATCAGGCGGGCGTGGCTAACATGGCACGCATCGAGACACGGGACGGAAACAGCGCGCTCGCGCACACGCAGCGCGGTATTGGAAACGAGCTCGACGCGTACATGGCCGGGCAGAACAGCAACCTGAGCGGGTACTCGGAAGGCGATTACAACCGAGTCTCGACCTCGCAGGTCGGCGATGGAAACCAGCTAGACATCGCGCAGATCGGTGCTTACAACCGGATCGAGGCCTCGCAGGGTTTCGAGGCCAACGAAGCGATGATCAGCCAGACGGGGCAAGGCCACCAGGCCTTTCTGACGCAGTCGCTGGGTAGCCATACGGCCAGTATTGTCCAGACCGGCAACGGCAACCTGGCCAACGTCGTGCAGCAATAGCGGGCAACGCGATCGCCCGCTTACGGCCGGTCGCCGGACCATTCGGTCGCCAGGGCGAGGTGTGGGCCTCGCCCTGGCGAGCCCCGGTCTCAGCTTTCCGGGCAGGCCGGCAGCAACCCGCGGGTCGGTACGCCTTCGTTGCGGGTGAAGGTGCAACCGTACGCCGGATCGGCCACGACACGCGGGTTCAGCACTTCGTCACCCGCCGGCTTGATGCCCTCCTGCTCCCAGCGCAGCATGTCCGCCATGGCCTCGACCTGCTCCTGGTAGCTGAAGTCGCAGTGGCTGGGCGCACGGATCGCGCGTTGCACGAGTAGCTCACCGTTGCCGTTGGCCTCGGCGTTGCGCCGGTAGATCTGCTGGTGCTTGAACGGCACGTAGAGGTCACCCAGGGTGTGAATGCTGACCACCGGGACGTTGAACTGGCCGTTGACCACCGGAATCCAGCGCAGGCCATCCGGGCGGATGCTGTTGGCCGGGGCGTAGCCGATGACGCGGATGATGGAGTCGTTGAACTCGCGTTCCTCGCGGGACATCGCCTTGTTCGTGTCGAACTGATAGCGCGTGGAGAGGTTGCCGGACAGCGAATCGGCGAGGATGCCGTCAACGGTGCCGTCCCGCCCGCCAGTGCCGAGCACGACGCTCTGCAGGCTGGTGCGGAAGCCCTCGGCGAAGATCGGCCGATCGCCACCGCTGAGTTCACGGACAATGCCTTCGAGCTTCTCGCCTTGCGGCGAAGGATCGGTGGGATAGCTGTCCCACAGCGCACCGATGATCTGCGGCAGCTTGGCCTGGAAGTCGGTCGCCGGGAAGCTGGTCGGCCCCTGCCCGGCCAGGTGTTGCGCGGCCAGGGTGAAGTTCATCAGGTACTCGAACTCGTAGACGTCGCCGGTCACGCCGCACATGGGCACCGAGCCGTCGTACACGACGCGGTTGTTGGCCGTCGCGTAGGTTTCGGCCTCGACGGCAGCGGCCGCGACATGGCCGCCCATGGAATGCCCGGTGATATAGGTCTTGCTCGGCGCAGCCTTGCCGGTCAGCTCACTGAAGGCCAGGGCCAGGGCGTTGGTGTCTTCGATGCCGGCGCGTACATCGTAGTAGTTCTTGCTGTAGCTGGACGCCGCCCAGGCGTAGCCCTGCTGAAGCAACCAGGGGCGGATGGCTGGCGGACCGACGGTGAGCTCCGGCCCCTGCCCGCGGAACCCATGAGCGTACATGACGAGCATGCCGTTCCAGTTAGGCGGCACTTCGATCTGGTAGGACGAACCCTGGTAGACGCCGGTCCAACGCTCGCTGGGCAGGCCGGGAATCGCAGCCAATGGCGAAACCACAGGAACGAAGGTACGCGAATCCTGCTCACGTGATTCGCTGTGGGACAGCGGCGGCTTGATGGGTTTGGGGCGGGCGTGGGCATCGGCCGCGACGCCGATCGTACCGACGAGCATCACGCCGGCAAGGGCGCGTGCGCAGGCCGAAGCCAGGTTGCTTGGACGCATGGAGACTCTCCTGATTGTTGTTCTTGTTCTAGCGGTGCGAGCACTGCGTCGAAGACCTGCCGAGCCGATGCCTTGCGCGCTCAGCTAACCGTGGCAGAGGCTACGGGCCTGTCAAACACAACCAGGATTTGGCAGACGACTGGCAGCGAAACCAGCATTCGAAAATGTCCCGACTGCCGCCGCGCTTATGGACGCATCAGCACAACGATGGAGTGGGTGAAGCGGAAGGGCCCGACGTGCAGTCGGGCCTGGTATTGCGGCCGCGTTACGGCGCGGCATGAGCGGGGCAGGACCGCCCCGAGGAGGGCTCAGCAGTTGCCCTTCTTGGCCTGGCCAGGGGGGCAATGAGTGCCGCCGTGGTGGCCGTCGCGGTCGCCGACGTCGACGGCAACGCCCGGCAGGCGCAGGCTGCAGCCGGTCATCAGCAGGGCCGCGAGGGCCACAATCAGCGTGCGGGTGGTCAGGTTATGCAGTGCTTTCATCGGAATACTCCTCGGCTTTCCTGAAGGCGCCTGGCTGGCGCCGTTACGTTTGCAACTATGGCCCATTCGAGCGGCAGCATCCATCTGATCGCAGCAAGCGGGCGCCTGCAGAAGCGGACTCCATGCCGCGCCCTATTCTGGTTTTGGGCGAGGCGATCCCTATCCAGGCATCGCCCTGCGAACGAGGCTGTGATCAACCCGCGCGGTACTCCGCATCCGCTGCGTCGAAACGCTGCTGAATGCTGTCAGCGGGTGCCCTGCCCATCATGCTCACCACGTAAATCGCGACGCTGGCCAGAATGAAGCCGGGGATGATTTCGTACAGGCCCAGGCCAATGAATTCCTTCCAGACAACCACGGTCACGGCACCGACGAGCATGCCAGCCAAGGCACCATTGCGGGTCATGCGCTTCCATACCAGGGAGATCAGCACCACCGGGCCGAAGGCCGCACCGAAACCGGCCCAGGCGTAGGACACCAGGCCCAGCACCTTGCTCTCCGGATTCGAGGCGATGCCGATGGCGATCAGGGCGATCAACAGCACCATGGCGCGGCCGACCCAGACCAGTTCGGTCTGCGAGGCACCCTTGCGCAGGAAGGCCTTGTAGAAGTCCTGGGTCAACGCACTGGAGCTCACCAGCAACTGGGCGCTGAGCGTACTCATGACGGCCGCGAGCACGCCGGAGAGAATCACCCCGGCCACCCAAGGGTTGAACATCAGCTTGACCAGTTCGAGGAACACCCGCTCGCCATTCTCGGTCACCGCGCCGGCCACGGCCGGGTTGTCGGCAAAGTAGGCGATACCAAGGAAGCCCACGGTCACGGCGCCGGCCAGGGTCAGGATCATCCAGGCCATGCCGATGCGGCGCGCGTTGGGAATGGTCTTGACCGAATCGGCAGCCATGAAGCGCACCAGGATGTGCGGCTGGCCGAAGTAGCCCAGCCCCCAGCCGAGCAGGGAGATGATGGCGATGAAGGATAGGCCCTTGAACATGTCGAAGTTCGACGGATCCTGCGCGGCGATGGTGTCCATGACGGCGCCCATGTCGCCCAGCGAGAAGATGACGAACAGCGGCGTGATCAGCAGCGCGAAGATCATCAGCGTGGCCTGCACGGTGTCGGTCCAGCTCACCGCGAGGAAGCCGCCGATGAACACGTAGAGAATGGTCGCCGCGGCGCCAACCCACAGCGCGGTGCCGTATTCCATACCGAAGGTGGACTCGAACAGGCGCGCACCGGCCACCACGCCCGAGGCGCAGTAGATGGTGAAGAACATCAGGATCACCAGGGCGGAGAAGATACGCAGCAGGCGGCTCTCGTCTTCGAAGCGATGTGAGAAGTAGTCCGGCAGCGTCAGCGCGTTGTGGTTGTACTCGGTGTGCACACGTAGGCGGCCGGCGACGAACAGCCAGTTGAGCCAGGCGCCGGCAATGAGGCCGATGGCGATCCAGCTTTCCGACAGGCCGGCAACGAAGATCGCGCCGGGCAGGCCCATCAGCAGCCAGCCACTCATGTCGGAGGCACCGGCCGACAGCGCAGTGACGAAACTGCCCAGGCTGCGGCCGCCGAGGATGTAGTCGTCGAAGTTCTTGGTGGCGCGATAGGCGATGAAGCCGATGAGGATCATCGCCACGATGTAGATCACGAAGGTGATCAGTGTCGGGTTACTCAGGTTCATTTGTATTTATTTCCTTGTGCTGCGGAGGCATCGCTCCGCCTCCACTGACGACACATTGCAGGGCGTCGGCAACGGATGGCCGAGTCAGCGCGCAAGGATAGCGTTTCGATTGCAAAACCGCTCGTGACCGGGAGGTTTCCGATGTCCTGGACGCCAGGTCGTACGAGGAGGCGCCCGCCTCCGGTTATCGGTCGATCACCTGACCGCGCATGGGCGCGAGGCGCGCCAGCAGGCGATTCTGCACCGGGATCGGCACTGCTTCGGCGGTCATGGCGGCCTGCAGGTTTTCCACCAAGGCGTTGAAATCCGCCGGGGTCAGGGCCAGGCCCTTGTGGCTTTCCTCCATGCTGTCACCGGTGTAGACGCAGGGCCCACCCGCTTCGGCGCACAGTTTCTCGATCAGCTTGTCGCGCACCCGCTGGATGTCGACACGCTGGAAATGCTCGACGATCCGCCGGTCCGCGGCGACGCGCAGCAACATGCCTTCGACGATGCGGGTGATGCCCGGCGCGCCACCCAGTTGGCGATACAGGATGTCGTCGCGTGCCGGCTGCTGGGCGCAAGCCGCGAGCAACAGGCAGACCAGCAGGATCAGCCGCGGCATCAGAAACTCCCCTGCACGGACAGATAGACGCCGTCCTGATTGCGTAGCGTGGCGATCTCGCCGAGCCGGGCATAGGCGAGCACGAGGGCCAGACGCTTGCTTGGGAAGTAGCCGACGAAAAGGTCAGCCCAATCGCTTTCCCCGGCGAACGAAAGGTTGTCGGGTTTCTCGCGGTACTCGACGCCAACGGCCCAGCGAGGATTGAACAGCACCGCCACCGAACCTTCTTTCAAGAGACTGCGGCTGTCGCGCCGATCGCCGCCGAAGCCGAGCAGGCCGAGTTCGTTGGCCCGGCTGTAGCGCACGCCACCGTTGAGCAACAGGTTGTAGCCGAAGGCGCCGCCGAGGACGAGGCGGCTCGCGGTCAGATAAGCCTCGGCATCCTCGTCACGCTGCGCGCCGATCAGCGAGGGAATCAGGAAATCCTTCTGCCGCTTGTACTGCACGCCCAGCGACACCTGCGGCAGGCGGTCGTAGACCAGATCGCCGAACAGCCGCCACTTGGCGCCGAAAATGTCCTGGCTGAGGCTGTTTTCGGGCAGGGACAGGTCTCGCGCCAGCGTACCGAGATCGAAGCGCTGGCGGGCGAAGGAAAGCTCCAGCCGATTGCCGTAGGCCACGGCGGCACCGGCCACTTCAAGCCGGTAGTCGCCAGTCTCGACGCGCGTCGCGAAGACGTCACCGCCCCACTCACCCCGCTCGCCATAACCGGCCAGCACCGCCCAGGGGGTGATGCCGCCACCGGCCGCGCCTTCGAGGCTGGTGGCGCCGCCTGTCGCCAGCAGGCGGCCCTGGCCCGCATTGGCCAACAGCGGAAGGCAACAGGCCAGGATGAACAGATGCCGAACGAACATCACGAATGCACCTTCATGCGAGCCGAAGCCATGTGAGACGGTTGCTGGGCGACCCAGGCTTCGAAGGCTTCAGCCGGAAGTGGGCGGCTATAGAGATAGCCTTGTAAGGTGTCGCAGCCCCAGGCCTGAAGCAGATCGCGGGTTTCGTCGTGTTCGACGCCTTCGGCCACGACCTTCAGCCCGAGCGCATGGCTCATGTCGATCGTCGAGCGCACGATCACCGCGTCACCGCGGGTCTCGCCCAGCTCGCGGATGAAGGACTGGTCGATCTTCAACTCCTGTACCGGCATCCGGCGAAGCTGGGCCAGCGAGGAGTAGCCGGTGCCGAAGTCGTCCACCGAGAGACGGATACCGAGCCCGCGCAAACGATGCAGCATCGCCAATGCCCGCTCCGGCTCGCGCATGACGGCGCTTTCGGTGATCTCGAAGACCAGCTGCTCGCCCTTGATCGCATAACGGCCCAGCAACTCGGCGACATGCTCTTCGAGCGTTAGCGACACAAGATCTTCAGCAGAGATATTCAGCGAAACCTCCATCCGGAAGCCTCGCCCGTTCCAGTGATGCAATTGACGAATCGCCGCTTCGATCACCCAGGCGGTCAGCAATTGGATGCTGCCGGTACGCTCGGCCAGCGGAATGAACTCGCCCGGCGAGATCGGCCCATGCTGCGGGTGATGCCATCGCAGCAATGCCTCGGCCTGGTAGACGCGCCCGGTCTGCAAGTCGACCTTGGGTTGGAACATCAGACTCAGCCCGCCGGTTTGCGGGGCATGGCGCAGGTCGCGAATGAGCGTGATCTGTCGCTGGTGTGCAACGTCGCTGCCCTGTTGGTAGAGCTGCAGACCATCAGGAATGAGGGTGGCGTCCTGCATGGCGATGCGCGCGCGGCGCAAAAGCTCGTCAACGCTTGCGGCGTCGTTCGGGTAGGCGGCGACACCAATGTGTGCGTCGAGGCGCACCTCCAACTCGGCAATGCGCATTGGCTGCACCAGCACTTGTTGCACCGCAACAGCGACACTGAACGCCTGTTCGACCGAGGTATCACTGACGATCATCAGGAACTCATCGAACAACAGCCGTGCCAGGTGATCACCCGGCTGCAGGCTGGCTTGCAGCCGCTGCGCAATCTGCCGCAGGGCCTGGTCGAGGCCCTCGGAGCCGGCGCTGTCCTGCAGGCCGTCGAGGTTGCCGATGCCGATGTGCAGCACCGCAGTTGCGCGCCCGGCTTCCAGTGCGTTGGACAGCAACTCCGAGACCAGCGAGCGGTTAGGTAGCCCGGTCACATCGTCATGCAGCATGTTGTGCGCGATCAGTTGCTCGCGTTCGGCGATGCCCCGCTGCATCTGATTGAGCGCCTTGGCAAGGCTGCCCAGCTCGTCGTCGCGATCCAGTTCGATCGGCGTCTGGTAGTCACCACGCCCGACCCGATCGGCCGCGCGGGCCAGCGCATTGACCGGCTCGGCCAGGCTGCGCGCCAGCAGCAGCGCGCCGACCAACGAGGCGATCAGGCCAACGACCGCAATCAGCAGGATGCGCGAATCGAGTTCATGGAAGCCGTCCAGCGCATCATCCAGTGAACTGTGGACGACGGCGATGACACCGTGATCGGTGCCCTGGGAAAGCACGACGTCCTCGTTGAGGTAGCGCTCGTTGCCAAGCATCAGCGGCTGAAAGCCGTCGGCGTGTACGTGCCGGCTCCAGCCGACGATCAGATCTTCGTGTTTCTCGGGCACGAGTGTGCTGGTCAGCTCGCCACGGGTATCGCTGCCCATGGCCAGAAAGGATACGTCCAGCCCGGTCAGCTCTTTGAGTTCCTCCGCCAGCGAGCGGTCCATGACGAAACCCATGACGACGCGGGCGATCGGCAGCGGAGCGCGCACCTCCGCCTCGACCAGCAGGTGAGCCTGGCCACCCAAGGCGAGGACCACGAGCGTGCGGCCGCTCTCGCGGGCCTGGCGAAGGTCATCGGCATAACGGAAGGCTTCGCCGGGAATCGCGTCTGCCAGGCTGGAGGCCAACACACGGCCGTCGAGCCCCAGCAGCATGGCTTCGCTGGCATTGATCCGCGCCGCCTGGTTGGTCATTACCGATTGCAGCGTAGGGGTGTCACCGCTGGCGACTGCTTCCTTGAAGCCGAAATCCGCGGCCAGCACTTGGACCCCGTCGCGCAACTGGCGGCCACGCATGTCCAGTAGCTGCTCGAACACACGCAGGCCCGATTCGAGCCGATCGGTGGCCTGTCGGCTAACAGCCGACTCGGTGACCAGCCGCACGGAGAAGTACAGCGCGCCGATAACGATCAGCACGAAGGCCGCGAGCACGCCGGTCAGGCGCGCATGGAAACTAAGGCCGCGCGTCACGGGTGGCATTCCTGAACGCATCGGCAAACGCGCTTGGCGCTGGCGGAGCGGGTTGTAACGGTGCCGTCACGGCCACCGACAGGCGCAGGTCGACGGTTTCGTCGCCGGCCCCCAACTGGCCCGCGGCCTGCGGTTGCATATCGGCTAAGGCAGGATGCCAGAGCGTGGCCGGGTACTGACCGGCCGGTACGTCCAGCGTCACCCTGCCCTCTGCATCGCTGACGGCAAACAGCTCATCTTCGGTGACGTAGATGTACCCCAGCATCCAGTCGTGGATGTTGCAGCCAAGCACGACCAGACCAGGCGCATCGAAGGCCACCGGTGCGCTGGGCGTTCCTTCATAGAGGCGCAGCTCGAACCGCTTGGCCGGGGAAAAGGAATAGACCTGGTGACGGATGTCGTCACGATTGGGAAAGCGCACTGCGGTTCCTACCCGCACCGGCAGCACCGCCGGGACGAATTGCTTGCCGATCTGGTCCATATCGGCCTGCCCGCCCTGGCCTGCTGCCAGTGCTGCGCCGCGAAGGCTGAGCACGGCGCCGACCACCGGTTTGCCCTCGGTATCGAGGATGCGCACCTGTAGCGGCTGAGCCTGTGCGGCTGCGGCGAGCGCACCCAGCAGGCCCGTCAGGACGAGGGTTGCACTGTGTTTGAACATAGGGATCGACCCCGCCTTCGTGGCGTCATGCGTTGGACTGCAACCATCCCTGGCAACCATTTAGCTGTCAGGCTAGCCCATTGCCACTACCTGATCAGCCTTTTTTTCACCTCACTGCGCCGATCCTCCGCTGCACCGGCCGGCCGCCTCGGCAAAACGGATCCTCTCGCCAAGGGTCTGAAGAGCAATGGCCGCGCATCCTTCGCGCGGCTCCTTCGACTGCGACACCCAGGAGGCTGCCATGACCCTCGACATCGATACCGCCACGGGCACCTGTTCCACCACCATCGACGGCACCACCTACCGCAGCGCCATCATGGACGTACGCATCAGCACCGATCCGGCCGCGCGCATGTCGGTCGCACACGTCGATGGCGCCAGCACCCACCTCACCGAAGACCAGGCCGAACACCTGATCGCCGCCGGTGCGAAAGACGATCGCGAGAACCTAGTTGTCGACGATTGAGGCTGCCACATGAGGCGACGCCGACCGGAGGTCGACCTTGCCCAGATAAACGAAACCCCGCTGCCGGGCTGACCGACAGCGGGGTTTCGTCATCTGGGCGTGCGTGAATCAGCGCCCTTGGTATTCCTGCTCGGCGTCTTCGAAACGCTTGACCATGCTCGGCGAAGCGCCACGGCCGACTTTACTGAAGACAACGATGGCGATGCTCGCAAGGATAAAGCCCGGGATGATTTCGTACAGGCCGAGACCAATGAACTGCTTCCAGACCACCACGGTGACAGCACCGACGATCATGCCAGCCAGCGCGCCGTTGCGGGACATGTTCTTCCACAGCAGGGAGATCAACACGACGGGGCCAAAGGCAGCACCGAAGCCGGCCCAGGCGTAGGACACCAGGCCCAGCACCTTGCTGTCCGGGTTGGAGGCAATACCCAGGGCGATGAAGGCGATCAGCAGCACCATCGCACGGCCGACCCAGACCAGCTCGGTCTGCGAGGCGTTCTTGCGCAGCATAGCCTTGTAGAAGTCCTGGGTCAGGGCGCTGGAGCTGACCAACAGCTGAGCACTGAGCGTACTCATGACGGCAGCCAGCACGCCGGAGAGGATCACACCGGCCACCCAGGGGTTGAACAGGATCTTCACCAACTCCATGAACACGCGCTCGCCGTTCTCGGTTACCGGGCCGGCTTGGTCAGGATGGCCCGCGAAATAGGCGATACCAAAGAAGCCCACTGCCACGGCGCCAGCAAGGGTCAAGATCATCCACGCCATGCCGATGCGGCGCGCGTTGGGGATGGTCTTGACCGAGTCGGCGGCCATGAAGCGCACCAGGATGTGCGGTTGGCCGAAGTAGCCCAGGCCCCATGCCAGCAGCGAAATGATCGCGACGAAGGACAGGCCGTCGAACATGTCGAAAGCCGCCGGATTCTGGGTCGCGATGGTATCCATCGCGGCACCCATGTCGCCCAGCGCGAGGATGACGAACACCGGGGTGATCAGCAGCGCGAAGATCATCAGTGTGGCCTGCACGGTGTCGGTCCAGCTGACCGCCAGGAAGCCGCCGATGAACACGTACAGGATGGTCGCTGCGGCACCGATCCACAGGGCCAGGTCATACGGCACGCCGAAGCTGCTCTCGAACAGGCGGGCGCCGGCCACTACGCCAGATGCGCAGTAGATCGTGAAGAACACCAGCACCACGAGCGCCGAGAAGATGCGCAGCATGCGGCTGTCATCCTCGAAACGGTGCGAGAAATAGTCAGGCAGGGTCAGTGCATTCTGGTTGCGCTCGGTATGGACGCGCAGCCGACCGGCAACGAACAACCAATTCAGCCAGGCGCCTGCGATAAGGCCAATGGCGATCCAGCTTTCCGACAAACCGGCGACGAAGATCGCGCCAGGCAAGCCCATCAGCAACCAACCGCTCATGTCCGAAGCACCAGCGGACAGCGCCGTCACGAAGCTGCCGAGGCTCCGGCCACCGAGGATGTAATCGTCAAAGTTCTTGGTGGCCCGGTAAGCGACGAAGCCGATCAACAGCATCGCGCCGATGTAGACCAGGAAGGTGATCAAAGTGGGAGTACTGATGCTCATGTTGTTCCCTCATTAGTTGTTGTTGATGGGCGCGAGGGTATTCCCGATCCCACCTGGCAGAGGGCGATGGCGGATCGCGCCATCACCGGGACGGGCCCAACCGGACCCATCAGTGGCGGAAGAGCGATCCGCCGACTGTTCTGATTGTTGTAGTGAGCTGGCGGTCTCTGAACCGAGCCGCCAGCCGTTTCCTGCTAAGTGACGATCAATCGTCGACCAGCGACAGCAGCGAGGCATTACCGCCAACGGCGGTGGTGTTGGTCGAGGTGGTGCGCTCGTTGGCGAAGCGCAGCAGATAGCTTGGGCCACCTGCTTTCGGGCCCGTGCCGGACAGGCCGCAGCCACCGAAGGGCTGCACGCCGACGACCGCGCCGACCTGGTTGCGGTTGATGTACAGATTGCCAACCCGCGCCAGGGCTTCGATGCGCGCGGCGGTTTCCTCGTTACGGCTGTGAACGCCAAGCGTCAGGCCATAGCCAGTGGCATTGATGTCACCAACCACTTTTTCCAGGTCGGCAGCATCGAAACGCACGACATGCAACACCGGGCCGAACTGCTCTTTCTTCAGTTCCAGGATGCTGCCGATCTCGAACGCCACCGGCGCCACGAAGTGACCGTTGAGGCTGCCCGGGAGCTGGGCTTCGGCGATCAGCTTGCCTTCGGCCTTGAGCTGCTGGATATGCGCCAGCAGGCCTTCGCGGGCTTCAGCGTCGATCACAGGGCCCAGGTCGTTTTCGCGCAGGTGCGTCGGGCCGACCTTCAGCTCGGCCATGGCGCCCTTGAGCAGCTCGATCACGCGGTCCGCGATGTCGCGTTGAACGTAGAGCACGCGCAAGGCTGAGCAACGCTGGCCAGCGCTGGTAAAGGCAGACCCGACCGCGTCCTTGACCACCTGCTCAGGCAGCGCGGTGGAGTCGACGATCATGGCGTTCTGGCCGCCCGTTTCGGCGATCAGAGTAGCGATGGCGCCCTCCTTCTCGGCCAGCTGGCGATTGATGATGCGCGCCGTGTCAGTCGAACCGGTGAAGCAGACGCCGACCACGCGCGGGTCACGGCAGAACACGCCACCCAGCGTGGCGCCGTCACCCGGCAACAGGGCAATGGCGTCTTTCGGCAGGCCAGCTTCAAACATCAGCTCAAGGGCGCGGGCTGCGATAAGGCTGGTCTGCTCGGCCGGTTTGGCCAACACGGTATTGCCGGCGACCAGCGCCGCGGTGATCTGGCCCAGGTAAATGGCCAGCGGGAAATTCCAAGGGCTGACGCAAACGAAGACACCACGGCCTTCATGGAACAGCTCGTTGCGCTCGCCGGTCGGGCCCTTGAGCTCTTCGCGGCCGAGTTTCAGACGGGCCTGCAACGCGTAGTAGCGGCAGAAGTCGACCGCTTCGCGCACTTCGTCGATGCCGTCCTGCAGGGTTTTGCCCGCTTCTAGGGTGCACAGGGCCATCAGTTCGGCGCGATTGGCTTCCAGCAGGTCACCCAGGCGCTCGAGGATCTGCGCACGCTGTTCGACCGGCGTTGCGTTCCAGCGGGGCCAGTAGGCAGCCAGACCGTCGATGGCCTGCTTGGCCTGCTCGGCGCTGGCGAACTGTGCGGTGCCCACTTCTTGGCTGAGCTGGTACGGGCAATGGACCTTGTTCGGGGTGCCGGTCAGCTTCTGCCCGCCGATGACGGGTGCGGCTTGCCACTGGCGATCGAGGAAGGTCTGGTAGGCGCTGGACAGCTCGTTCCACTGGGTCTGGATATTCATGTTGATGCCTCGAGAATTGGTCCGGTTGCCGTACAGCGCCGGCGGGAGCGGGATGCGTTGGTTGCCGAAAGTCTTGAACTGGCGGAGCTGGCTGACCGGGTGATCGATCAATGTCTCAACCGGCACACGCGGGTCGACCAGCTGGTGCACGAACGACGAGTTGGCACCGTTCTCCAGCAGGCGGCGCACCAGATAGGGCAACAGATCCTTGTGAGCACCGACGGGTGCGTAGATGCGCACGTTCTTGCGGTACTTCTCGATCACGGTGTCGTACAGGGCGTCGCCCATGCCGTGCAGGCGCTGGAACTCGAAGTCGCGCGGGGTTTGCAGCTCGCTGGCCATGGCCAGGATGCAGCTGACGGTATGGGCGTTGTGGCTGGCAAATTGCGGGTAGATCACGCCGCGGGTCTGCTCGGAGAGCAGGTAACGTGCGCAGGCGAGGTACGAGGTGTCGGTACCTTCCTTGCGGGTATAAACCGGGTAGCCCGGCAGGCCCTGAACCTGACACTGCTTGATCTCGCTGTCCCAGTAGGCACCTTTGACCAGACGCAACGGGATGCGCGCACCAAGCTCTTTACCCAGCAAGGTCAGCCATACCAACACCGGCAGGCAGCGCTTGGAATACGCCTGGATCACCAGGCCGAACTCGCCCCAGCCGGCAATGGCGGGGTCACGCATGAGCTTTTCGTAGAGTTCGAGCGACAGTTCGAGGCGGTCCGCCTCCTCGGCGTCGATCGTGATACCGACATCCAGTTTGCGCGCCAGGATGGCCAGCTCGCGCACATTGGCGAACAGTTCGGTAAGCACTCGCTCGCGTTGGGCCACTTCATAACGCGGGTGCAATGCAGACAGCTTGATCGACACGGACGGGCGCGGGCCAGGGCCGACCTGCGGTTCTGCACCGACTGTTTCGACAGCCTGACGGTAGTCGGCCATGTACTTGCGGGCGTCCTCGGCGGTCAGCGCAGCTTCACCGAGCATGTCGAACGAATAGGTGTACCCCTTCTCGCGCTCCGGACGGCCGTTCTTCAGGGCTTCGGAGATGGTGCGACCGAGGACGAACTGCTTGCCCATCAGCTTCATTGCCTGGTTCATCGCAGCGCGAATCACAGGCTCACCAGAGCGTTTGATGAGGCGGCCGATGACGTTCTTCGGACGACCGTCGGAGCTTTCCGGGTCCACCACGCGGCCGGTCATGACCAGACCCCAGGCGGCGAAGTTGACCAGCACGTTGTCGCTCTGACCGAGATGTCGCTCCCATTCGGCCGCGTTCAGTTTGTCGCGGATCAGCGCGTCGGCGGTGGCGGCGTCCGGCACGCGCAACAGCGCTTCGGCCAGACACATGAGCATCAGGCCTTCCTGGGTATCCAGGCTGTACTGGCGTAACAGAGCGTCAAGGGTGTCCACGGCGTTATCACGCCCACGCACGGCCTGGATGAGGCTACGCGCTTCCTGGCGGATGGCTTCGATGCCTGCCTCGCCAGGGTCAGCCAATTGCAGCAGCTCGGTGAGGTAGTCCGCCTCGTCTACGCAATAATTTGCGCTGATGGCGGGGAAAAATTCGGCGGCTTTCAGGTTGGCGAAATCGCCCTGCAAGACTTTACCGGCTTTGAACATCGCGCCGCTCCTCTAGTGGAGTGTTGTTGTACTGGCTCGGCGCGCTGCGGCTTGAAATTGGCAGCGCTCGCCGAACGGGTAGGCGAATCTACGGCGGCGGCCACGGGCGTTGTTTCGCAAAGCTACGGAACTTTTGCAGAAACCTATGGGTTTTTGAGCGCCGTCATTTACCCGTCACCCACTTTCACTATAGCGGTGCTGGATTACTGGCTTTAGGCCACACACGCACCGTTTCGGTGCGAAATGACGGATCTTCAGCTGTCGCGCGTGCGCAACCGCTTGGGCGTCAGCCCGAGGTAGCGACGCGTTGCCGTAGTGAGGGCACTTTGGCTGGAGAAGCCGCACTCCTCGGCAATCCGCACTAGCGGCAGAGGGCTTTCACGCAGCAGACGGGTGGCGCGATCGAGGCGGCTTTTGAGCAGGTATTGGTGAGGGGTCAGGCCGACGCAGTCCTTGAACTGTGCGTGAAAGTGACTGGGACTCAGGCAAGCCACTTGCGCCAACTCCGCCACGGTGATGCGCCGCGCCAGATTGGTCTCGATGTGCGCATCGAGCCGGGCAATATCGAGCGAGCCGACCGGGCGGTGAGTCGTATCCCCGAACACGCGAAGGTGAAGTGCGCGCAAAAGCACGCCGCCCAACGCGCGCGCCAACAATGGATCACTGCCGTAGCGCGCCAGCTCGGCACCGGCATAGTTGAGCAGGTTCTGGAAATCAGCATCCAGCGCCGGGTAGCGCGGGATTTCGAAGAGTTGCGCGAGCAAGCGCGGATCGTCTTCGCTCATGTCCTGATCATCGAGGTCGATGATCAGCATGCGGTTGTCGCCCTTGCCGGCGAATTCGTGCTCGGCATGGCCGGGCACCAGGCAGGCGCGCATGCGGCAGACCTCCCCACCCGCTCCGTCCACCTCGAACTCCGCGCTGCCGGCCAGCGACAGCACCAACTGGTGATAGTCGTGCGCGTGTTCGTGGGCCTGATCATCGAGGCGAAGCAGACGGGCGTTGAGCATGGCGGGATACCTGAGGTGTCCAGGCACTCTACCGAAGGCCCGGCATTTTTTACAGCGGCGACCAGAGGCCGGCTGCGATTCGTATTGAAATCATTCGGCCGATACCCATCTAAAGAGAACGTACTCGCCACAGGTGCCGCATGAACGACGACATCCATCAAGAACTCGAGCAAGACGAATCGTCCACGGGCCTGGTTCTGCCGGATCAGAACCTACCCGACAAGCTGTACATCATCCCCGTGCACAACCGGCCGTTCTTCCCGGCACAGGTGTTGCCGGTAATCGTCAATGACGAGCCCTGGGCGGAAACGCTGGAGCTGGTCAGCAAGACGCCGTATCAGCGCCTCGCCCTCTTCTATATGGACACCCCCGCTGCGGATGCCGCCAGTTTCGACCCGGACGCACTGCCCGAACACGGCACCATGGTGCGCGTGCACCACGCGTCGAAAGAAGGCGGCAAGCTGCAGTTTGTCGCTCAAGGCATGGCCCGGGTGCGAATCCGCGGCTGGTTGCGCCGCAAGCCCCCTTATCTGGTCGAAGTTGATTATCCGCAAAGCGATGAAGACCCGCGTGACGAGGTGAAGGCTTACGGCATGGCGCTGATCAACGCGATCAAGGAGCTGCTGCCGCTCAACCCGCTGTACAGCGAGGAGCTGAAGAACTACCTCAACCGCTTCAGCCCGAATGCACCGTCACCACTGACCGATTTTGCGGCCGCGCTGACCACCGCACCGGGTGCCGAACTGCAGGAAGTGCTCGACACCGTACCGGTGCTCAAGCGCATGGAAAAAGTCCTACCGCTGCTGCGCAAGGAAGTCGAGGTCGCCAAGCTGCAGAAGGAGCTGACCGGTGAAGTGAACCGCAAGATCGGCGAGCGCCAGCGCGAGTTCTTCCTCAAGGAACAGTTGAAGATCATCCAGCAGGAGCTCGGCATCACCAAGGACGACCGCAGCGCGGACGCCGATGAGTTCCGCTCGCGTCTGGAAGGCAAAGTCGTGCCGCCGGCCGCGCAAAAAAGGATCGACGACGAGCTGCAGAAGCTCTCGGTGCTGGAAACCGGATCGCCGGAGTATGCCGTCACCCGCAATTACCTCGATTGGGCGACCTCCATGCCCTGGGGCTTGTACAGCGAGGACAAGCTCGACCTGAACCATGCCCGCAAAGTGCTGAACGCTCATCACGCAGGCCTCGACGACATCAAGGACCGGATCCTCGAGTTTCTGGCCGTTGGGGCCTTCCGCGGCGAAATTGCCGGCTCCATCGTGCTGCTCGTCGGCCCGCCCGGCGTCGGCAAAACGAGCATCGGGAAGTCGATCGCCGAATCGCTCGGCCGTACCTTCTATCGATTCAGCGTCGGCGGCATGCGCGACGAGGCGGAGATCAAGGGCCATCGCCGGACCTACATTGGCGCCTTGCCGGGCAAGCTGGTGCAGGCGCTCAAGGAAGCCGAGGTGATGAACCCCGTCATCATGCTCGACGAAGTCGACAAGCTCGGCAGCAGCCACCAGGGCGACCCGGCCTCGGCGCTGCTCGAGACGCTAGATCCCGAGCAGAACGTTGGCTTTCTCGACCATTACCTTGACCTGCGCCTAGACCTGTCCAAGGTGCTGTTCGTCTGTACGGCCAACAGCCTGTACTCGATTCCCGGCCCGCTCCTCGACCGCATGGAGATCATCCGGCTGTCCGGCTACATCACCGAGGAGAAGCTGGCGATCGCCAAGCGCCACCTCTGGCCGCGCCAGCTTGAGCGGGCCGGTGTACCGAAGAAACGGTTGTCGATCAGCGACAGCGCCCTGCGCAGCCTGATCGAAGGCTATGCGCGCGAGGCCGGGGTGCGACAGCTGGACAAGCAGCTCGGCAAAGTGGTGCGCAAAGCGGTGGTCAAGCTGCTCGACGAACCCGAGGCGAACATCAAGATCGGCCCTAAGGACATCGAGAGCTACCTGGGCATGCCGTTCTGGCACCCCGAGCAACTGCTTACCGGCGTGGGCGTGGTGACCGGGCTCGCCTGGAACAGCATGGGCGGCGCCACGCTGCCGATCGAGGCGACGCGCATCCATACGCTCAACCGCGGTTTCAAGCTCACCGGCAAGCTCGGCGACGTGATGAAGGAATCGGCGGAGATCGCCTTCAGCTACATCAACTCGCACCTCAAAGAATTCAAGGGCGACCCGGAGTTCTTCGACCAGGCCTTCGTGCATATGCATGTGCCGGAAGGCGCTACGCCGAAGGATGGGCCGAGTGCCGGTATCAGCATGGCCAGTGCCCTGCTGTCGCTCGCGCGCAATCAGGCGCCTAAGAAAGGGGTGGCGATGACGGGAGAGCTGACCTTGACCGGCCTGGTCCTGCCGATAGGCGGGCTGCGGGAAAAGGTGATCGCCGCGCGGCGTTTGAAGCTGTTCGAGCTGATCATCCCTGAGCTGAATCGCGGGGACTTCGAAGAGCTGCCGGATTACCTCAAGGAAGGCCTGACGATGCACTTCGCCAAGCGCTTCAGCGAGGTGGTCAAGGTGCTGTTCTGACCGGCGCGCGGGCGCGGGCGGAGGTCGCCTCTGCCCGCAGCCGCCCACTCAGCCGATGACCATCAAGCCAACGGCTTTACGAGCAGGCACCCAGCCCCTTAAGGTTCAGCCGTTTCCCCGCCGTCTGGAGCCACCTCGCCCATGCCCATCTTTTCGCCCCGCGTATTGCCGCTTGCGTCATTGCTTGCGCTTGCCGGCTGCGCCAGCCATCCCACCGGCAGTGTCACCCTGACTGACGATGCGGACTGCCCGGTGCAGCTGCAACGCGGCCAGACGCTGATCGTCAGCCTACCGAGCAACCCAACCACCGGATATCGCTGGAATGTCCAGGAGGTATCCGAAGCGCAGGTTAAGAGCCTCGGGCCGGAAGTGTTCAGCTCGCCAGAAAAAGGCATGATCGGCGGCGACGGCCTGTCGACCTGGCGTTACCAGGCCGGCGAGCCGGGCCAAGGCCGCCTGTACCTGACCTATCAGCGCCCGTGGGAGGCCGACGGCGAGCCAGCCGGCCTTTTCGACTGCCGGATCGAAGTCGAGTAGCCGACCGTCCGCCAGAAGGCGATCGGGGCGGCTTTCCGCTACAATGCCGCCCCTGTTTTCCAGCCCCAGACGCCGCCGTGAGCCACGAACCCGACCGCCTGTTCGCACATCCCCTCGCGCAACCGCAGGATTTCGTCTTCAACGAGGCGGTAGTGCGCGTATTTCCCGACATGATCAAACGCTCGGTGCCGGGCTATCCAACGATCGTGGAAAACATAGGCGTGCTTGCCGCTCAGTTTGCCCAGCCCGACACCCGACTCTACGACCTCGGGTGCTCGCTCGGGGCGGTCACGCAGGCATTGCGCCGGCATGTGAAAGCTGAGGGCTGTCGCGTGCTGGCCGTCGATAACTCGGCCGCGATGGTCGAGCGCTGCCGCGAATACCTACATGCCCAAGATTCGATGTTTCAAGAGCTGCTGCCGGCCGACGTCATCGAGGCCGACGTGCTCGAGCTGGCATTTCAGCCGACGTCGCTGGTCGCGCTGAACTTCACCCTGCAATTCATACCGCCGGCTGAGCGCCCCGCCCTGCTCGCCTCGATCCGCCAAGCGCTGGTGCCGGGCGGCGCGTTGATCCTGTCGGAAAAGCTGCGCTTCGAGGACGACGTCGAGCATGACTTGCTAAACGACCTGCACATCGCCTTCAAGCGCGCCAATGGCTACAGCGAGCTGGAAATCGCGCAGAAGCGCAGCGCCATCGAAAACGTGATGAAGCCCGACAGCCTCGAGACGCATCGCCAACGTCTGCTGGCCGCCGGATTCTCCAGGGTCGTGCCCTGGTTCCAATGCCTGAATTTCGCCTCGCTGATCGCCCTGCCATGAACCTCGACCTGACACCCATGACCTGGCGCCTGGCCGGAACCCCGCTGGCCGCCTGGGCCAATGACCTGCAGCGGCAACTCGACGCCAAGCTCGCGATCGGGCACGGCGACCTGCCCCGCTGGCGCCGTGCCGTCGACGCCTTGCCCGCCCTCACGCCCGCCCACGTCGAGTTGCGTGACGCATTCCGCCTGGGCGGCGACTGCAGCGACGAGACTCGCACTGCGATTCATGATGCGCTGTTCGGCCTGTCGCCTTGGCGCAAGGGGCCATTCGAAGTCTTTGGCGTGCATGTCGACACGGAATGGCGTTCGGACTGGAAATGGGGTCGCGTCGTACCCCACCTCGATCTCGCTGGTAAGCGCGTGCTCGACGTCGGCTGCGGCAATGGCTACTACATGTGGCGCATGCTCGGCGCCGGCGCGGATTCGGTGGTTGGCATCGACCCCAACTGGCTGTTCTTCTGCCAATTCCACGCGATGAAGCGCTACCTCGACGAACTGCCGGCCTGGCACCTGCCGCTGGCCCTGGAAGACCTGCCCGCTCGTCTCGAAGGCTTCGACACGGTGTTTTCCATGGGTGTGCTCTACCACCGGCGCTCCCCCATCGACCACTTGCTTGAACTCAAGGACTGCCTGCTGCGTGGCGGCGAGCTGGTGCTCGAGACGCTTGTCGTCGAAGGCAACGAACAGACCGCGCTGGTACCCGAAGACCGTTACGCGCAAATGCGCAACGTCTGGTTCCTGCCGTCGGTGCCAGCGCTGGAGTGCTGGCTGCGCCGCGCCGGTTTCGTTGATGTTCGTTGCGTGGACGTCAGCGTCACCAGCGTCGAGGAGCAACGCAGCACCGACTGGATGCGCTACCAGTCGCTCCCCGACTTCCTCGACCCACACGACCGCAGCAAGACGGTCGAGGGCCTGCCTGCCCCGACCCGCGCGGTACTCATCGGCCGCAAGCCCTGACGTCGACCGCTTGCCGCTCGGCGATGAGTTGACGCAACGGCATACGCGCCTTTTCCTGCAACAGCGGCCGGCTCAGGTCGCGCATACGCAACTGCCGATCGTCCAGCCTGAGCAGGCGCCGATACAGACGGCGCTTATGCCAGGCCCTGAGCCAGTCGATCACCCGTTGCTGGAGCTCTACGGGCCACATCGCTGGCAGGTAGACATCCGGCTGTGGCGGCTCGCAACGCTGCGCTATTCCAACCTTGGCGGATCGTGCATACAGTCTCATACCCATCTTCATTGCATCCTCCTGCTCGCAGGGGGTGCCTGTCGCACCCGTTGGTGCCGAAAAAGCATCGGCACCTTCAGATTGGGCGCACTTGACGTTTCAGACAAACGACTAGAATAGAAACGTCAGTTCAGTGAAATTGAAGAGTAAGCACTATGCCGGGAATGCCAGAACCACTGCCGCACGCCGCGATGCCCATGCTGGAAATCGACGTGTTGCGTACCTTCGTCTGCATCGCAGAGAACGGCAGCTTCACCCGGACTGCCGGTCAGGTATACCGCACTACCTCGGCGGTCAGCATGCAGATCAAACGCCTCGAAACCACGCTGGGTTGCGCCCTGTTCAGCCGCGAAGCCCGGCGAGTCAGCCTGACGCCTGATGGAGAGCGCCTGCTCAGCTATGCGCGCCGCCTGCTCAAGCTCAACGAAGAAACGGTCAGCGCATTCGTCCAACCCAGCGTGTGCGGCCAGGTTCGTTTCGGAACTCCGGCGGACATCGGGACCCATGTCCTGCCTGGCTTGCTGTCGTTGTTCGCACGCACCCACCCGGGTATTGAAGTGAACGTGTCGGTCGGCCGGAGCGTGGATATGATCGAGCGCATCGACGCAGGCGAGCTGGACGTGGCTTTGGTCAGCGTCGGCAATCTCGGACAAGACGACTCTCGCGGCGACGTGATCTTCAGCGAACCGCTGGTCTGGGCCGGCCGCGCCGGAGGTGTCGCCGCCGAGCGCACGCCGCTGCCGCTGGCACTGGCCAGCCCGGAGTGCGCCTGGCGCCGCCAAGCCCTCGACGCGCTCGACCGGGCCGGACGTGCGTATCGAATTGCCTACTCAAGCGAGCAATGCGCCGGACAGGAAGCGGCGATGATTGCAGACCTGGCCGTCGCGCCCTATCCGCTCAGCCTGGTCCGCACCCCGTTGAAACGCTTGGAAGAAACCGAGCTGCTGCCACCGCTCGGCCAGTACCAGATCAAGCTGCTCTGCACCGCGCAACCCAGTGAGCCGGCCGAAGTGCTGGCGCGCCATGTGGTAGCGGCCTTCGCCACGCATCACTGAATAGCACCATTCAACTAGGGAATTGGCGGTGGCGTGACCTTGACCATCGGCGCCATCCAGCATTGCGCGCCGGGGCTGCTTGCCTAATTTGGCAGGCTCCCCGAGACATCCGGATCGAGTCCGAGCGCGGGTGAGCGCTCGACTCAATGACCTCGACACTCATCCTGAGTCTGGTACTGACGGTTCCGCTGAACCTCTTCACCCACTGACGCGGTGCCGGTCAACCACGCGCAGCGGCGCTCAGAATCAGGTGCTTCATTTCCTTTACGGCCTGCTTGAAGCCGACGAATAGCGCGTGGGCCACGATCGCATGGCCGATGTTCAGTTCGTTGACACCGCGAATCGCCGCGATGGCCTCGGCATTGTGGTAGTGCAAGCCGTGCCCGGCGTTGACGATCAAGCCATGGCTAAGCCCCGCCTCCACCCCGTCACGTATACGGGCTAGCTCGCACGCGCGCTCTGCCAGGCTGTGCGCGTCCGCATAGCGCCCGGTATGCAGTTCGATAGCAGGCGCGCCAACCCGTGCCGCCGCCTCGATCTGCGCCGGGTCGGCGTCAATGAACAGAGAGACCTCCGCACCACAGGCCGCAAGCCGGTCGACAGCCTCCTTGATGCGCGACGCCTGGCCCGCCACGTCCAGCCCGCCCTCGGTAGTCAGTTCCTGCCGGGTTTCGGGAACCAGGCACACATGCTCAGGGCGCAGCCGCTCGGCGAATGCCAGCATCGCCTCGGTCACGCCCATCTCGAAATTCATTCGGGTCTGCAAGGCATCCTTCATCATGAGCACGTCGCGCTCCTGGATGTGGCGGCGATCCTCGCGCAGGTGCACGGTGATGCCATCCGCCCCCGCCTCCTCGGCATCCAGCGCGGCCTTGACCGGGTCCGGATAACGGGTACCGCGGGCCTGGCGCAGCGTAGCGACGTGATCGACATTGACGCCGAGCAGGATTCGATTGGCTTCAGTCACGCGGAGTCTCCTTTGTATTCATGAACAGTTCCCGGCTGACCAACGGCCGGCCACCTAGATGGGGCGCCAAGGCCTGGCGCATCAAACGCTTCGCGGCTGCCAACGCTCCCGGCACGGTCCAATCGGCTTCGGCCATTGCCAGGAGTTCCGCGCCGTTGAACAGGCCCGGCTGGAACTGGCCGATCGGTTCAAGACCGGTGTCAGGCAACAAACGGTAGGCGGCGGTCGCCACGATCGGCTGGCCAGCGATATCGGTATCCAGAGAAAAACCGTAGCCGAGTTCGGTCAGCAGCCGCCACTCGAATGCGCGAAGAATTGGCTCCAATGGACGCTTGGCGGCCAGCGCCGGCAAGGTGGCAGCATAGTGATCGAACATGGCGGGGTGTGCATCTTCGGCAGGCAACAGTCGGATCAGCAACTCGTTGAGGTACATGCCGCTGAACAGCGCATTACCGTCCAGCCAATAGGCCAGGCCAGCGCTGTCGAGTCGGCCCACAGTCTTGAGATCCGCACGGCCGCGAAATTCGACCTCCAACGGGACGAAGGGTCGCGCGAGCGTACCGGCTTTGCCACGCGCACCTCGCAACACTGCCCTCAGCCGACCGGCAGGCGTTAAAAAATCCACCAGCGCACTGCTTTCACGATAGGGCCGGCTGTGCAGAACGAAGGCGGATTGGATGGTCATGGATCCTGCGCTTTAGACTGGAGGGCGGAGCGGGCCTAGAACCAGCGAAGCCCGCCGTCAATACACCAGGATCACCGTAGCTCGGCGAAATCAGTCGCCCTAGGGCCAAGGGCGCCGCTACAAGCCACGGGCTCTGCGCCGCTCATGTCATCAAGCGTCTAGTGCCTGGCCAGACCTTTAGCCTACTGATAGCCAAGCGAATGCAGCGCACGCTCGTCGTCCGACCAGCCGCCTTTCACCTTGACCCAGAGGTTGAGCATGACCTTGGAGTCGAACAGCACCTCCATGTCCTTGCGCGCCTCCTGGCCGATGCGCTTGATGCGTTCGCCCTTGTCGCCAATGATGATTTTCTTCTGGCCGTCACGCTCGACGAGGATCAATGCATGAATATGCAGGACGTGCCCTTGCTGCTTGAAATCCTCGATCTCGACAGTGATCTGGTACGGCACCTCGGCGCCGAGCTGGCGCATGATCTTCTCTCGGACCAATTCGGCTGCCAGGAATCGGCTGCTGCGGTCGGTAATCTGATCTTCGGGAAAGAAATGCTCGCCCTCCGGCAGATGCGAAGCAACCAGCTTTTCGAAGACGTCCAAGTTCTGCCCATGCTGGGCGGAAATCGGGACAATTTCGGCGTTGGGCAACTGCTGCGACAACCATTCGAAATGCGGCAGCAGCTCTCCCTTATCCTCAACACGGTCGGTCTTATTCACAGCAACGATGACGGGACCCTCGACGTACTGGATCCGTTCGAGTACCAGCTGGTCCTCATCCGTCCACCGTGTGCGGTCGACGACGAACACCACAACGTCGACATCCTTCAGCGCCGAGGCAGCCGTTCGGTTCATGTAGCGGTTCAGCGCCGTCTCGCCGTTCTTATGCAGGCCGGGCGTGTCCACGTAGACGGCCTGAACGGCACCTTCGGTCTTGATACCGAGCATGTTGTGGCGTGTGGTCTGCGGCTTGCGGGACGTGATGGCGAGCTTCTGCCCCAGCACATGGTTGAGCAGAGTCGATTTGCCCACGTTGGGACGACCAACGATTGCCACGTAGCCGCAGCGGCTCACGTCTTCGCTTTCCAGCTGATGTTCATCAATCATGACCATTCTCCACGCCTAGCGCGATCAGTGCCGAGGCGGCAGCGACCTGCTCGGCAATCCGCCGGCTGGCGCCCTGCCCCTGGGTTTTCTCATTGAGCAAGGCGACTTGGCACTCGACGAAGAAGGTCCGGCAATGCGGCTCCCCCTGTATGGCCACCACCTCGTATTTCGGCAGTTCGCAGGCCCGCGATTGCAAAAACTCCTGCAGGCGGGTTTTCGGATCCTTGTTGGTATCGACCAACGTCAGACCTTCGAGCTCGTTGGCGAGCCAGGCCAACACCCGGTCCCGCGCAGTTTCAATACCGTCGTCGAGGTAAATGGCGCCGATCAAGGCTTCCAGCGTGTCAGCAAGGATTGACTCGCGGCGAAATCCACCGCTTTTCAACTCACCTGAACCAAGCCGCAGATGGTCGCCCAGCTCGAACCCCCGAGCCAGTACGGCCAGCGTTTCGCCCTTGACCAGACGAGCACGCAGCCGAGACAGCTGCCCTTCCTTGGCCTGGGGGAAGTGATTGAACAACGCCTCGCCGGCAATGAAGTTGAGGATGGCGTCGCCAAGAAACTCCAGACGCTCGTTATTGCGTCCGGCGTAGCTGCGGTGCGTCAGAGCCAGGAGCATTAGCTCCTGGTCTTTGAATTGATATCCGAGCTTGCGCTCGAGTCGGGCTAGCGAAGTGCTCACGGCATCCTTAGGCGATATTCTTTATCGAAGTTCGCCACCAGATCGAGGTTACGGATCAGCGGCTCGCGTTTTTCGTAGTCCAGGTGAACCTTGAACTCATTATTTTCAATCACGACCGTCATCGCCTCGTCGAGGTTGAGGTCGCGAATTCCATTCACATCCATGCCTTTGCGAACATGGCTGTAGAAATCACGCACCGTGCGGATCTCAAGCGCCTGTTCACTTTCGACCCCAGAGATGATCTTGTCCATGGACATATAGTCGAAGTAGTGCGGCAACATCTTGAAAGCAGTACTGGCAAAAAATGCGACCACGGCGAGCACCATGATCCAGCTCAGCATGGAGAGCCCTTTTTGCGAACGAGCGAAACTCATGTCGACCTCTATGTCGTACGTAACCCACGAAGCGGGGCAGCTCAAATATAACGAGCCGGGCCGCGGGAACCGGGCCCTGATTCACAGCTTAGTGAATCAAACCGACCCGAGAGAAATGTGGCAGGTTGCTAAATTTCGGGTCTGGCCAGCTCATCCATACGGCAAACGCCTTGCCGACGATATTGCGGTCCGGAACCATACCGACGAGATCTGCCGGGATATTCACGTCCTGCCAGTAGCGGCTGTCGTTGGAATTGTCGCGGTTGTCGCCCATCATGAAGTAGTGCCCGGCGGGGACGGTCCACTCACGATCGGGCTCGACCCGGTAACGCCCCATCTCCTTGCGGATCAGGTGCTCGACGTCACCGAGGCGCTCTTCGTATAGCTTGGCGCTGCCGAGGCTGCCCGGCTCTTCGCCGATGAGAGTCTCAGCAACCAGATCGCCGTTGATGGTCAGTCGTTTGTCACTGCTGTAACGAACCACATCGCCGGGTAAACCGATCACCCGCTTGATGTAATTGATATTCGGATCGCTTGGATAGCGAAACACCATGACGTCGCCCCGCTTGGGGTCACTGACTTCGATGATCTTGGTGTCTACGACGGGAAGGCGGATGCCATAGGCAAACTTGTTCACCAGTATGAAGTCGCCGACTTCTAGCGTAGGGATCATCGAGCCCGAGGGAATCTGGAACGGTTCGACCAGGAACGAGCGCAGCACCAGTACGATGGCCAGTACCGGGAAGAACGACTTGCCGTATTCGATCAGCACCGGTTCCTTGCTCAACGCATCCAGCGTGGACTGATCGGGCTCACCTGCACGCCCTTGGTAATTCGCTATCGCGGCCCGACGACGCGGTGCGAAGATCACCAGGTCGAGAAGCGATAGAAAGCCGCAGACCGCTACGGCAATCACCAGCAACAGCGGGAAATTGATGGACATATCAGCTATCTACCTTAAGCACCGCTAGGAAGGCTTCTTGCGGAATCTCGACGTTGCCGACCTGTTTCATCCGCTTCTTGCCGGCCTTCTGCTTCTCGAGCAGCTTGCGCTTGCGGCTGACGTCGCCACCGTAGCACTTGGCCAGAACGTTTTTACGCAGCGCTTTCACCGTACTACGCGCGATGATCTGCCCGCCAAGGGCGGCCTGGATCGCCACGTCGAACATCTGGCGAGGGATCAACTCCTTCATCTTCTCGACCAGGATGCGCCCTTTGTACTGAGCATTGTCGCGGTGCACGATGAGGGCCAGCGCATCGACCTTGTCGCCATTGATCAGAATATCCAACCGAGTGAGATTGGCTGACTGGAAACATTCGAAGCTGTAATCCAGAGAGGCATAGCCTCGGCTCACCGACTTCAGCCGGTCAAAAAAGTCCAGTACCACCTCACTCATCGGAAGGTCATAACGGACTTGGACCTGAGAACCGAGGAATTGCAAGTCGATCTGGATACCGCGCTTCTCGACGCAAAGCGTGATTACGCTGCCCAGATGCTCCTGCGGCACCAGAATGTTGGCCCGCACGATCGGCTCGCGCATGTCTTCGATGGACGAAAGGTCGGGTAACTTGGAAGGGCTGTCGACGTAGATCACCTCGCCACTTTTCAGAGCCAGTTCGTAGACCACGGTGGGCGCGGTGGTGATCAGGTCCAGGTCGTACTCGCGTTCGAGGCGCTCCTGGATGATTTCCATGTGCAACATGCCAAGGAAACCAATACGGAAACCGAAGCCGAGGGCGTCGGAACTCTCGGGCTCATACTGAAGCGCTGCGTCGTTGAGCGTCAGCTTCTGCAAGGCCTCGCGGAAATCCTCGAAGTCATCAGAACTGACAGGGAACAGCCCTGCATACACCTGAGGCTTGACCCGCTTGAAACCGGGGAGCATCTCGACATCGGGCGTGTTCGCCAATGTCAGCGTATCGCCTACAGGCGCGCCGTGAATGTCCTTGATGCCAGCAATGATGAACCCGACTTCTCCAGCCTTTAGATCGGCCGTCGTGGTGTGCTTGGGGTTGAAAACACCAACGCTGTCGACCTGATGGACCTTGCCCGTCGACTTGACCAGGACCTTGTCGCCCTTCTTGATTCGGCCGTGGCGAACACGGACCAACGAAACCACGCCCAGGTAGTTATCGAACCAGGAGTCGATGATCAGCGCCTGCAAGGGTGCATCGATTTCACCCGTGGGTGCCGGGATGACATCCACCAGACGCTCGAGCACGTCTTCCACGCCCATGCCGCTCTTGGCACTGCAGGGCACCGCGTCGGTCGCGTCGATGCCAATGATGTGCTCAATCTCGCCCTTTACCTTTTCCGGATCGGCCTGCGGCAAGTCCATTTTGTTCAGGACGGGCATGACTTCAAGCCCCTGCTCGATCGCGGTATAGCAGTTCGCCACCGACTGCGCCTCTACGCCCTGACCGGCGTCCACTACCAGCAAGGCGCCTTCGCATGCCGCGAGGGACCGGCTGACTTCATAGGTGAAGTCGACATGGCCGGGCGTGTCGATGAAGTTCAGTTGATAGGTTTTACCGTCTCGAGCCGTGTAATACAGCGTGACGCTGTGCGCCTTGATGGTAATACCGCGCTCGCGCTCGAGATCCATGGAATCGAGAACCTGAGCATTCATCTCACGTTCGGTCAGGCCACCGCAGATCTGGATAAAACGATCGGCCAGGGTCGACTTGCCATGATCGATGTGCGCGATGATGGAAAAATTGCGGATATGACTCAGGTCACTCACAGCTCAACACTCGAATACGTCGCAAGCACATTGCCTGCCGAAAATAGCCGCCAAGTGTACCCGATAGGTCTATTCGGCGTCACGCCGCGCTGCGGCGAGATTCAAAGGGACCGATGACGCCTCGGTGACGCATGTGAAAAGCGGCCCGCAGGGCCGCTTCGCAAGGGAATGGTTACTCCGCAAGCTTGAAGGTAATGAAGCTGGCACGCCCCTGCCGCAGAACCCGCATCGACACGGAGCGATTCTTAGGTAACGCCTCGGCTACCCGACCGAAGGTGGATGCGGATTCAATGGCCTGGTTGTTCAGGTGGGTGATGACATCGCCGGGACGCAGCCCAATCATCGCTGCCGGCCCGCTCAGCACTTCAGTGATCACCACGCCACCCTGCAAATCCAGGCTGCGCTTCTGCTCGGCCGTCAACTCCGAAACCTTTACACCCAGGCGATTGCTACTTTTTTCCCCGCGGTCATTGCTGGTGACAACCTCTTCACCCTCATCGGGCAGCGTGCCAACCGACAGGTTAACGGTTTCTCGATCGCCTTCGCGCACGATGCCGAGACTAGCCTTGCTGCCCGGTTTGATGGAGCCGATGAGATGGGGCAGATCTGCGGACATGTCAATCGACTCGCCATTGACGCTGAGGATCACGTCACCTACCCGCAGCCCGCCTTTAGCAGCCGGCCCGCCATCGAGCACCTGCGCGATGAGAGCACCTGCAGGCCGGTCGAGTCCGAACGATTCAGCAAGGTCACGATTAACCTCCTGAATAACGACGCCGAGCCAGCCACGACTCACCTTACCTTCTGTACGCAACTGGTCTGAAACGTCCATTGCCACATCGATTGGAATGGCGAACGATAACCCCATGAAGCCGCCCGAGCGCGTGAATATCTGGGAGTTAATACCGATCACCTCTCCCTGGAGGTTAAATAACGGCCCGCCGGAGTTGCCAGGATTGATTGCGACGTCGGTCTGAATGAACGGCACGTAGCTTTCGCTCGGCAAGTTGCGTCCCGTAGCGCTGACAATACCGGCAGTCACGGTGTGGTCGAAACCGAACGGTGAGCCGATCGCGAGCACCCATTCACCCACCTTCAGCGCACTGGAGTCACCTAACTTAACCGTTGGCAACCCTTCGCCCTTGACCTTGATAAGCGCCACATCGGTACGCGGATCAGCACCGACCAACTCAGCTTCGAGCTCACTGCGATCAGGAAGCCTGACGATAATTTCGTCAGCGTCGGCAACGACGTGATTATTGGTCAACACGTAGCCATCAGCGGAAATGATGAAGCCAGACCCGAGCGACTGCGCCTCACGGCCTTGGCCTGGAGCACCCTGGCCAGGCGCGCGGGGAATACCGTGCTCGAAGAACTCCCGAAAGATGGGCGGCAGCCCCTCCAGTTCAGGCATTTGCGCAGCGGCGCTTCGCGTAGGGGGCTTCTGTTTGGTGCTGATGTTGACAACCGCCGGCGAAGCACTTTCTACCAACGCCGTGAAATCTGGTAGCTGAGCGTTTGCCGTCGCAGTGATACCCCACAAAAACAAAGCAGCCAGAACGGCACGGCAGCTATCGTATCGAACCTTGAGCATCATCCCCCCTTTGGAACAACCCAGCCCCAGTTGCAAGCGTCGTCCGAAGCACGACAGGCTGAATCCGCGGATCAGCGGCACCACGCCGAGCCTGTGCACGCACCAACGCGCATGCAGACAGAAAACCAACCAGGCCGGCCGTAATGACATAAGGCTCGCCGAGCGAGAAAAAGGAAGCAATAAAAGCGGCACCCATCAGCGACAGCAAGGGCACCAAGTACACAAGCACTGCGCCTCGCAACAGAACATCCTCATGGACGCCAACGATGACGAAGTCCCCAACACAGAGCTGGATGCCCGAAATTGCACGGAGCATCTTAATCTGCCGACTGCTGTCACCGAGCCTGTTCATCAGCGCCTGCCCACAACCGTTTCGGGCGGAGCAGCCGGAACAGGTACTGCTGCGATGAGTTTCTACCCAAACAGCACCTTTATCGACCGCTACAACCCGGCCCGACTCCTCGATCATTGTGCGGCTTGGTCCGAGCCCGAACGCATGGACAGCGCCACCCGCTCGGCCGTCCCGAGCGGAATCTCGCCCACGACCGTCACCATGACGTCACCACCCGCAGTCGTGATGCGCTTGGATACGGCAACGGTCGGCCCCATCTGGCTGCGTGCATCCTCGACGACTGTTCCGCTCAGCGGCTCGATAAAAACCGAAAAACGGGCCAATCCGTCACCATAGGAAAGCCAAGCCACCTTCTCATCTGATGCGGGGCTAGGCTGAACATTGGAGTCGAGCAACTGGAAGCCCGGCGGCAGCCAATCGGAGCGCCATGGGGTCGTTTCTGATTTCTCTTCTACCTGGGCGAGCGCAACTGGTTGACACGCCTGCCCGGCTTCGACGTCCTCGGGCTGAACGGGGCCAGACGAAAACTGGGTAAACTGGAAACGCTCCAGCAGCTGTCCGCCCTCGCCTAGCATCAGCGATTTCAATGGCAGCGCTGTTTCCTCATCTAGATGCAACTCGAACCCGTAGCGATGCTGATCTCGTGGTTGCACTGCAATCGCAACAGCAGACCGACCCGCCACTCGCGACTCGCCGATCATGTGAAGCTCATATGATTCGGACAACCGCGCCGGATCCAGCTGCTGACGACGCCACGGCTGGACATCCTTTACCTGCGAGGCTAACTCTTCCGTCGCACAGGCAATCTTGCCGTTTTCAAGCATGACCTCGGCTGCGGGCCCATCGAGCTGAAACAGCCGCTCGCGCACTTGGTCACCGTCGGCCAGTTGCCATACCGCGTGACTGGAGAAGCTGCCATTGCGTTCGTATACGAAGGTGCCGAGATAACTTTGCCGCTCCTCGGCCCTGATCAGACGCTGAAGCCAGGAATCAGCCCCGGCATCAGCAGCGAAGGCCGGCATTGATAGCCAGCCTCCGAGTACCACACACAGCGGTATTACACGCATGTCTTTCCTTAACGGTCTTCCATACTGGCAGCACGTGCATATGGCAACGCACCTTCGGAGCCGCTTCCGAATGCAGCCTGCTGAGCATGCTGGCGCACATAGGCCGGTAGGCGCTGCTCATGCCAACCTTCAGTGGGTGCCTGCGTCACCTCCGCCTCCGGAGCAGACGCCCCCTCGCTGTAACCAGCCAGAACCGCCGGCCCCTGGTTTGTCTGTGGAACAGCGATCGCCGGCTGCGGCGCCTGCTGCGCCATTTGAGGCCCGACAACCTCACTCTGGTTGTACAGGCGTACACCCGCAAGCACGGCGACCGTAACAGAAGCAGCAACCGCAATACGACCCAGATTACGCCAGGTGGACCGCGGCTCTTTGGCAGGCGTCAACGCTGGTTCATCCGCCAGTGCAGCCGACACCGCCGAGGCGATATCCAGCCGAGGCTCGGCCAATTCTTTGTGCATTGCAGCACGAGCAATCTGGTAGCGCGACCAGGTCGATCGCATATCCGAGTCGCCATGTGCGGCGAGAACTCGACGTAATTCCAACTCGTCCGCTTCGTTATCCATCACCGCGGACAGCGATTCATGCAGGGCTTCACGACTCATGGCGGTTCCTCTCTTGGCTATCGCCGCTGTCTCAGGATTCATGCAACAAGGGTTGCAACGATTTATCGATGGCTTCCCGCGCTCGGAATATCCGGGAGCGGACTGTACCAACTGGACACTGCATCACATTTGCAATGTCTTCATAACTAAGACCATCAAATTCACGCAGTGTTAGAGCCGTACGCAAATCTTCTGGAAGCTGTTGAATGGTTCTGTGAACCGTGTCTTCGATCTCGTCCCTAAGAAGCGAGCGCTCCGGCGACTCGATGTCCTTGAGCGCGTGGTCGCCCTCATAGAACTCCGCGTCCTCCGAACTGACATCGCTGTCCGGCGGCCGCCTCCCGCGCGCCACTAGATGATTCTTCGCCGTGTTGATGGCGATGCGATACAGCCAGGTATAAAAAGCACTGTCACCACGGAAGTTAGCCAGTGCCCGGTATGCCTTGATGAAGGCTTCTTGCGCGACATCCTGCGCTTCATGAGAGTCATGAACAAAGCGCACGATCAACCCAAGAATCTTGTGCTGGTACTTGAGAACCAACAAATCAAAAGCTCGCTTATCGCCCCGCTGTACTCGTTCGACCAGTTGCTGGTCCTGCTCCTGCGTTAGCATAAGCACTCCTCCGTGACCTGGAAGGGGTGCTGCCGCTGCCTGCGAGCTGACCTGCCAGAATAGACCCGGGCTTTACACAAAAGTTCTCCCCCTCCTAGCAAGCATTCCTGCAACACATCCGATGACAAAAACGAGCAACGCCGCGAGACGGCTCGAGGTGGACCGAGACGGCTCGAGGTGGACTTTAAATAACCCACGCCCAACCCGCGCCGCCCACTTGGTGGCCAGCCGGCTTGCATCCACAACTGTCTATAGAGAGGGTCTTGCAAGAAAAGTTCCAGACCCTCAAAGACCTAACGCAACGGCCCGCTATTTTGCGGGCATTAGGGCTCGATATACTACCCCCGCCTTCCTTATGAGTCCGAACATGAGTCGACACTATCAATACGACGTTCTGGTCATAGGCAGCGGTGCTGCTGGCCTTACCCTGGCGCTGAACCTGCCGGATCATCTGCGTATCGCAGTGCTGAGCAAGGGCGATCTATCTAACGGATCGACATACTGGGCACAGGGAGGGGTGGCAGCCGTCCTGGATACAGCTGACACCGTAGAGTCCCATGTGGCCGACACGTTGGTCGCCGGCGGCGGTCTCTGCAAAGAGCAGGCGGTTCGCTTTACAGTCGAACACAGCCGGGAAGCCATTGAATGGCTGATCGCCCAAGGCGTGCCCTTTACTCGTGACGATGCGGGCGGCGAAGACGGCGCGTTCGAATACCACCTCACTCGGGAAGGCGGACATAGCCACCGCCGTATCATCCATGCGGCAGACGCCACTGGTGCCGCGATCTTCAGCACCCTGCTGGCGCACGCCCGCGACCGAACCAACATCCACCTGCTGCATCAGCGCGTCGCGGTCGATCTCTTGACTGAGCACAAACTTGGCCGACAAGGCCGGCGCTGCTTGGGCGCATACGTGCTGGACCGGTCGACTGGCGAAGTCGACACGTTTAACGCGCGGTTTGTGGTTCTGGCGACAGGCGGTGCGGCCAAAGTATACCTCTACACCAGCAACCCGGACGGCGCTTGTGGCGACGGCATCGCCATCGCCTGGCGCGCCGGATGCAGAGTGGGCAACCTGGAGTTCAACCAGTTTCACCCGACGTGCCTGTACCATCCGCAAGCGAAAAGCTTCTTGATTACCGAGGCATTGCGTGGCGAGGGCGCCTTGCTCAAGCTGCCGAACGGCGAGCGGTTCATGCCGCGTTTCGATGAACGTGCCGAACTGGCGCCGCGAGATGTCGTTGCGCGCGCCATCGACCATGAAATGAAGCGCCTCGGCATCGATTGCGTCTACCTCGATATCAGCCATCAGCCCGCTGACTTCGTCCGAGCCCACTTCCCCACCGTATACGAGCGGTGCCTGGAGTTTGGTATCGATATCACTCGCGAGCCGATCCCGGTGGTGCCTGCTGCTCACTACACCTGCGGCGGCATCGTCGTCGACCAAGCCGGCCGAACCGATATTCCCGGCCTATACGCCATCGGCGAAACCAGCTTCACCGGACTGCACGGCGCCAACCGCATGGCGAGCAACTCATTGCTCGAGTGTTTCGTCTATGCGCAAGCGGCCGCGAAAGACATTCAGCGCCAACTTGACCAGGTGGCGATGCCGACAGACCTACCCGCGTGGGATGCCAGCCTCGTCACCGACTCCGACGAAGACGTGATCATCGCGCACAACTGGGATGAGCTGAGGCGCTTCATGTGGGATTACGTCGGAATCGTGCGTACCACCAAACGCTTGATGCGCGCTCAGCATAGAGTGCACCTACTGCTTGCCGAAATTGACGAGTTCTACAGCAACTACAAGGTGAGCCGCGATCTGATCGAACTGCGTAACCTTGCGCTGGTAGCAGAACTGATGATCCGCTCGGCTATGGAGCGCCGCGAGAGCCGGGGCCTGCACTACACGCTGGATTATCCCTCGCAGCTTTCTGAAGCCCGGGACACTATTCTGGTGCCACCCACCTTCGCCGGCTGAATTTCAGCCGAAGCCGAAGGCGCCGGTGCTGTTCCGGCGCCAAGGCATCTCGCGGTATGAGCAACCCACGGGCGAATCGCTCACCTGGCAACCGA
Source organism: Pseudomonas sp. SA195 (assembly GCF_054131565.1). Classification (NCBI taxonomy): domain Bacteria; kingdom Pseudomonadati; phylum Pseudomonadota; class Gammaproteobacteria; order Pseudomonadales; family Pseudomonadaceae; genus Pseudomonas; species Pseudomonas sp. SA195. The sequence goes on from NZ_CP096392.1 coordinate 3,401,575, forward strand.
AAGCGCAGCACCACAGCCAGAGGAAGCGCGATGCTATCGGGGCGTAGCTGGATGGGTTGCCAGCCGGCACGCCGGCTCCACAGAGCCCAACCGGCATGATCGTGCCGTAAACCGACCCATGCCGCGTCGTGCTTCAGCAGGATGTGAGTCGGGAGAACGCAATAGGCATGCAGCAGGCAGAAGACCCAACCAGCTGCCGCGACCCAAAACGGCATCGGGAGTAGAAAGAGGCCGCACGTTACCATTCCCTGCACGGCCAAATACGCGACGAGTACCGACCGTGAGGGGTGCCAATGACACTCGAAGGGGGCTTCAGTTGGGCTGGACACGATCCAGAATCATGCGAACGATCAGGCGCAAATCTTCATCTTCTGGCTCGGCGCGCTCCATGAACCATCCAAACATATCCTGATCTTCGCAGCTCAGCAGTTTGCGATAGCGCGCCTGATCCTGCTCCCCCAAATGCGGATAAACCTCTTGCACGAAGGGGACCAATAATACGTCGAGCTCGAGCATACCTCGGCGACTGTGCCAGAACAGACGGTTGAGTTCGGTTTGATCGACCATGCACAAGCTCCTGAGTTGAAGCGCGGCATTATAGCGGCTGCCGCCACGGCTCGGCAGATGAAAGGCGACGCGTTCTGTCATCTGGCGCACGCCGTGTTCAGCCGTCGGCCTGCTATGATGCCCGTCCGGATTTTAACGGCGCGACCAGTCATGACCGACACTGCTTTTTTCTGCGCGTTGTCGCACGAAGGCGTCCTGGCCGTACGCGGCCCGGACGCCAACACGTTTTTGCAGGGCCAACTGACCTGCAACCTCAACTATCTCGATGCCAACCACTCCAGCCTTGGCGCACGCTGCACGCCTAAAGGTCGCATGCAGTCGAGCTTTCGTATCCTGCCGCAGGCCGATGGTTACCTTCTGGCCATGGACGCGGGGTTGCTGCAAGCGCAACTGACAGATTTGTCGCGCTATGCCGTGTTCTCTAAATCTAAGCTGACGGACGATAGCGAAGCATGGGCCCGCTTTGGCCTAGTCGGCGGCGATGGCGCGCTCGAAAGCCTGGGTCTGGAACTGCCTCAGGGTGTCGGAAGCGTGACCAGCGGCCATGGGCTGTCAGCGATTCGCCTTGACGGCGTCCGTATAGAGCTGTGGAGCGCTAAATCTGAAGCCGGAACCGTTCGAGCAACGCTTGCCGCACAGCTCACGGAGGCACCTCTCGAAAAATGGCTTCTGGCCCAGATCCGCGCGGGTGTTGGCCAGGTCATGAGCGACACCAGCGAGCTGTTCATTCCCCAGATGATCAACCTACAGGCTCTCGGCGGCGTCAGCTTCAAGAAAGGCTGCTACACCGGGCAGGAGATCGTCGCGCGCATGCAATACCTCGGCAAGCTCAAGCGCCGCATGTATCGCCTAGCAGCAGACACCACCGCACTACCGGCACCAGGCACGGCGCTCTTTTCACCCGTGCACGGATCGAGCGTTGGAGAGGTCGTGCTCGCGGCCGCCGCAGAACAGGGTATCGAGCTGCTCGCAGTGGTCCAGCAGGAGGCTATCGATGATGGCCGAATCCACTTCGGCTCACCTGAAGGCCCGACGCTCAAACGGCTCGACCTGCCCTACTCCCTGGACGCGGACAAAGAGATCCAGCGCTAGATAACGACTTGCCAACACTGCACTTCATTAAGGAACAACATGAGTACCCTTGCCGATAAAGTTCAGCAGGAGCTGATGCAAGCGATCGAAAACGACCAGCTTGTCCTGCCCACCCTTCCAGAAGTTGCGCTGCGCGTCCGCGAGGCCGCCGAAAACCCGGACGTGAGCATCCCAACCCTGGCCAAGGTCATCGGCAACGACACCGCGCTAACAGCCCGGATCATCAAGGTGGTCAATAGCCCTTTATTGCGCACCAATCGTGAAATCAATGATCTGCAAATGGCGATCAGCCGCCTCGGTATCAACTACACGTCGAACTTGGCGACAGGGCTGGCCATGGAGCAGATGTTCCAGGCGACGACTGACGTAGTCGACCGGAAGATGCGCGAAGTTTGGAACAAGAGCACCGAAATCGCGGCGATTAGCCATGTGCTCTGCCGCAACTTCACACGCTTGCCTGCTGATCAGGCCACCCTGGCGGGCCTCGTCCACCAGATCGGGATATTGCCGATCCTGACTTATGCCGAAGAACACAGCGCCCTGCTCAGCGATTCGATCAGCCTCAACCATGTGATCGATCGCATCCACCCGATCCTGGGGGAGAAGATTCTGCGCACGTGGGAGTTCCCGGAAGCAATCGCCGTCGTTCCAGGTCAGCACCTGAGCTTCACCCGCGCGTCCGAAAAGGTCGACTATGTCGACATCGTTCAAGTCGCCACGCTACAAAGCTACATCGGTAGCTCGCACCCCTTCACTCAGCTCGACTGGAACGAAATCCCTGCCTTCGACAGGCTGGGGCTAGACCCGAACTCTTTACTGCAGGAAGACGAGGATCTGTCCGCAGCGATGGATGCCGCCATGAGCATGTTGCAGTAGCCCACCCACCTCCTTCGACCGCTCGCCGGAGTACTGGAACCGCCCCAACGCAGTCCAGTCACAAATTAGACGGCGTACTTGCCGCAACCGCTCGTGCCGCCTCCTGGGTCGGCACGGGCAGGCCAGGTAATCGAAGGAGAACGAACATGATGCGAGCGAACAAGACTCTATGGTCCGGCACTGCGGCCCTTCTATTTGGCGTAGCCGCGAATTTCGCCCTTGCCGCTGACGGTGAAAACTTCGTCGACGAGGCCTCGGCGAAGGGCATAGCGGAAATCGAAACCGCACGTATGGCGCTGGATAAGGGTACGGCGCAAGACGTGAAAACCTTTGCCCAGAAGATGATCGACGACCACACCAAGTCAAACCAGAAGCTGGCCGAATTGGCTGGGCAACATGAAGACCTGGAGATTTCCGACGAAGCCACGCTAATGGACAAGGCCAAGGCCATGATCCTCAAGCTGCGCGACGGTGAGAACTTCGATCAGGCTTATGCCAATAACCAGGTCATGGCCCACGAGCAAACCATCGAACTCTACCGTGAGTATGTCGAGGACGGTGAGAATGCCCAACTCAAGGCATTCGCGCAGTCGACGCTGCCAGAACTCGAACAGCACCTGAAACATGCCAAGGAACTGGCTGGCAAGCACGGCAGCAAGCAGTAATTTCTCTCCGGCGCCGGGCATACCGGCGCCTCGTCACAGCGTTTCCGGCAACCGCCAGTCGATGGGGTCGACCCCGTGCTGCGTCAGGAACTGATTGGCGCGGCTGAAATGACCGTTACCAATGAATCCACGATGCGCCGATAACGGCGACGGGTGAACCGACTTAAGCATCAAGTGCTTGGTCGCGTCGATGAGCTTCGCCTTACCCTGAGCATGCGCCCCCCAGAGCATGAACACCACGTTCGGACGCGTCTCGCTGACGACCTCGATAATCCGGTCCGTCAATCGCTGCCAGCCCACCTTTGCATGCGACCCCGCGATGCCCCGCTCCACCGTGAGCGATGTGTTGAGTAACAGCACGCCCTGGTCCGCCCAGTGCTGCAGGTAGCCATGGTTGGGTACTGGCAAGTTCAGGTCGCGCTTGAGCTCCTTGAAGATGTTTTGAAGCGATGGCGGCGCAGGCACGCCTGGTTGCACCGAGAAACACAACCCGTGTGCCTGCCCCGGCCCGTGATAAGGATCCTGACCGAGAATGACCACACGCACCTGGGGTAGCGGCGTCGAATCCAGTGCATGAAAGATCAAGGGACCAGGCGGATAGATGGTTTTCCCCGCCGCCTTTTCTTGCCGCAGGAACACGCTGAGCGCCTGCAGATAGGGCTGCGCAAACTCGTCCCGGAGGGCCTCCTTCCAGGTCGATTCCAGTTTTATGCGGTCGTCATCACTCACGGCATGGCTCTCTCTGGACAGCGCTGCACCCTAAGGAATGCCCCCGCCTGAGTCAATGCAAGGCAGATCTGTCAGCTCGTTAGTGGCGCCACTGCGCTCATGTGAATTTGCTCAATCTGCGGAGCATCGCACGGCGCGGAACGACGATCCGTCTACGACTAATTGAAGGGGTGACGAATTGCCGCAACACGCGTAAAAAAAGCGACGCCAATAAAACAAATACAACAAGGATCACTGTTATGAAACGGACCACCCTACTGGCGTTGGCGCTAGGTTTTTGCCTGAGTGCTGAAGCAGCCGACCCCATTACCCTTGGTCTCAACTATCCCCGCACTGGCAGTTACAAGGAGGAAGGCCTAGCGCAGATGCGAGGCGCCCTGCTGGCTATCGACGAAATCAATGCCAAGGGTGGCGTGCTCGGCCGACCGCTACGCCTGTCCAGCCGCAACTCCGCGTCCCGCCCCGAGAAAGCCGTTGCCAACGTCGACAAGCTGGCCGATGAGGGTGCCGTCATGCTCTTCGGCGGTGCGTCCAGTGCCGTAGCCATTGCCGCCGGCAAGCGCGCAAAGGAGCGTGGCCTCCTCTACTTCGGTACGCTCACCTACTCGAACGACACCACCGGCAAGGACGGCCATAGGTACATGTTCAGGGAATGCAACAACGCCTGGATGAGTGCCAAGGTCCTGGGCGAATACCTGAACCAGAACCTGCCGAATAAACGCTACTTCTACATTACGTCCGACTACACCTGGGGCCACACCAGCGAAAGCTCACTTCGCCAGGCCACCGGCACCCAAGACGGTACGCTCCATCCAGGCTTGAAAACGGCTTTTCCCGGGGCGCGCCTATCCGATTACCGTGACGCCTTGACCCGAGCGGCCGCGAGCGAAGCAGAGGTGCTGGTGCTCGTGCTGTTTGGTGAAGACCTTGTTCGTGCGATGCGCATCGCTGATGAAATGGGCCTCAACAAACGCATGCAAGTCGCCGTGCCGAACCTGACGCAAAGCATGGTCGAGACCGCGGGACCCGACATCATGCGCGGCGTGCTGGGAACCGAGCCCTGGACCTGGCGCGTGCCAGAGATGGAGGGTTCTGCCGCTGGGCAACAGTTTGTCGCTAACTATGATGAGCGCTATCAGACCCATCCGTCCAGTTCGGCCGCTTCGGCCTACAGCATCGTCTACCAATGGGCAGACGCCGCGACTCGGGCCCGCAGCCTCGACAGCGAAAAGATCATCGCCGCGCTGGAGGGCCATCGCTACCGCCTGCTGAAGGACGAACAGCAATGGCGCGCGTTCGACCATCAGAATGTGCAAACCATCTACGCAGTTCGCGTCAAGGAGCGAGCTGAAGTGCTCAAGGACCGCTTCAAGCAGGACTACTTCGAGATCGTCCATCGCCTCAGCGCCGAACAAGCCGCCCCTACCCAGGCGCAGTGGCAGCTAGAGCGCACTGCGAGCGGTCAAAAGCTGGCCCTCCAATAACAAGCGAGACGCCGAGCGAACGACTGCCCATATGCCCAGGCCAACGCCTACCGGTGTGCTTCGAAGCGCCTGCCTACTGTGGCCTGGCGAGCCCTAACTCAAGGCAACCGTTTGTCGGTACACCGGCGTCTCGCAGTGCAACCTGCGGCGCCGTCGGGGATTCTGATGCCCTGTGTTCCGCATGCATCGCCTGTTCAGGAGGCCCCTCATGAGCACTACCGCAGTCGAGCCGTACAAACCCGGCGTCTTCGATCTGACCCATAAACTCACCGTGGAAAAGCACGGGCACACTGCGCTCATCACCATCAACCAACCACCTGCAAACACATGGGATCGGGAGTCGCTGATCGGTCTCAAGCTGCTCATTGAACACCTGAACCACGACGACGATGTCTATTCGCTAGTGATCACCGGCCAGGGCGACCGATTCTTCAGCGCCGGGGCCGACCTCAAGCTCTTCGCCGATGGCGACCGCAACCGCGCACGGGAGATGGCCCGCCGCTTCGGAGAGGCGTTCGAGTCGCTTCGCGCATTCCGCGGCGTTTCGATCGCTGCCATCAATGGCTACGCATTGGGCGGCGGGCTCGAGTGCGCGCTGGCTTGCGACATTCGCATCGCCGAGCAGCACGCCCAACTGGGCTTGCCTGAAGCCTCGGTCGGGCTGCTGCCTTGTGCCGGCGGGACCCAAGCCCTGGCCTGGCTGGTCGGCGAAGGCTGGGCCAAGCGCATGATTCTCTGCGGCGAGCGGCTGACGGCGGATACCGCATTACGGATCGGGCTAATCGAGCAAGTCGTGGAGCCAGGCGAGGCGCGCGGGCATGCTTTGCTCATGGCATCACGCGTGGCGCGGCAGAGTCCGGTCGCCGTCCGGGCCATCAAACCGCTGATCGACTCGATGAAGACGCGAGGGCCCGCCGCGCTGGCCGCAGATGAGCGCGAGGCTTTCGTCGACCTTTTCGAAGCCGAAGACACCCGCGAAGGCGTCAACGCCTTTCTGGAGAAACGCGAGCCCCGATGGCGCAACCGCTAGGCGCCGGTTGCGCTAGCACCTATCGCCGATAGGCACGGCTTTCATAGCCGCGCTGCTGCAAGGCGCGATAGTCCCGCACCGGGGGGCGGTCGTGGCGCCGGTCATCATGTCGGTGCCAACGGGGTGGCCGCTCAAACCGACCGTGCCGTTCCTGCTTCCAGCCCTGATAACGGCCCCGGTCCCAATCGCGCCCGGCATTGCCACGGTGGCGATCGTAATACTGCGGGGGTAACTGGCCCTGCATGCGCGGCGGTAGATTCTGCCGGTACTGGGGAAAGTTGGAATAAGGGCTGCGAGGATCGTAAATCCGGGGCCCGGACTGTACCCGATAGCTGCCGCCGTCCGGCTGATAAACCCAGACGCCACCGCGCGAATCGGCGGATACCTGAAAAGCCAGCCCAAGGCTGACCACAGCCAGCACCATTCGAATGGACATCGAACACCTCCCATGGCCTGTCGCAGCGGGCGAAGACCTCCAACTATCAGACCACAACCAGGAGCGCCCCTTGCAGGTCGGGGACGGCCGGTTCATTTCCACATATGTCCGCCGCCGGCAGCCTCAGCTTGTATGGCCGCCAGCGGTTCCTGATAATAGCGGGCTTTTAGCCTAGGGCTCGGACCGAGCGCCACAGGAATTCCCTTTGATGACCGAATTTGCCCTGATCATGGTTAGCGCCATTCTGGTCAACAATTTCGTGCTCGTGCAGTTTCTCGGGCTGTGCCCGTTCATGGGCGTTTCCAAGAAGATCGAAACGGCCATAGGCCTCTCACTCGCCACCACCTTCGTACTGACGCTCGCAGCGATGTGCAGCTACCTGGTGCAACGCTACGTTCTGCAGCCTCTGGATCTCGAATTCCTGCGCACCATCAGCTTCATCCTCGTGATCGCTGTGGTGGTCCAGTTCACCGAAATGGTGGTGAACAAGACCAGCCCGCTGCTCTATCGCGTGCTCGGCATTTTCCTGCCCCTGATTACGACCAATTGCATCGTACTGGGCGTCGCGTTGCTGAATGCCAATAAAGGTGAGTTCACCTTCCTGACCGCAACGGTCAATGGCTTCGCCGCCGGGCTCGGCTTTTCCCTGGTGCTCGTGCTGTTCGCAGCCATGCGCGAGCGCATCGCGATCGCAGACGTGCCGCGCTCATTTCAGGGCGCAGCGATCGGCATGATCACAGCCGGCCTGATGTCCCTGGCGTTCATGGGCTTTTCCGGGCTGATCAAGCTATGAGCACGGTGTTAATCGCTGTGCTTGCGCTGCTGGCGCTGTGCCTGGTGTGCGGCGCGATCCTCGGTTTTGCAGCGGTGCGTTTTCGCGTCGAGGGCGATCCTATCGCCGAGCAGATCAACGCATTGCTGCCGCAGACGCAATGCGGCCAATGCGGCTATCCAGGGTGCAAGCCATACGCCGAAGCCATCGCCGGCGGTGACAAGATCAACAAGTGCCCGCCGGGCGGCGAAGCCACGATTCAGGCCCTGGCGGATCTACTCGATGTGGAACCGGAACCGCTCGATGCGGCAGAGGGCGAACTGCCGCCCCGCGTCGCCTATATTCGCGAAGCCGAATGCATCGGCTGCACCAAGTGCATCCAGGCCTGCCCGGTCGACGCCATCGTCGGCGCAGCCAAGCAGATGCATACGGTGATCGTCTCCGAGTGCACGGGTTGCGATCTTTGTGTCGAGCCCTGCCCGGTCGACTGTATCGACATGATCGAACTGGGCACGCCGCTGCAAGGCTGGAAATGGGAGCATCCGCTGGCGCCGGGGCGCCTGATCGCAAGCGACCGGGGGCAGGCCGCATGACCGCAGTGACGCTCTGGGACATTCACGGCGGCATTCATCCGCCTGAGCGCAAAGCGCTGTCAAATCGGTCACCGATCCAGCGGCTACCCCTGCCGGCACGGCTCGTCGTGCCACTCGCCCAGCACCTGGGCAGCACGGCCGAGCCCTGTGTGAGCGAGGGCGACCGCGTCCTGAAAGGGCAGAAGATTGCCGAAGCGAGCGGTTACGTCAGCGCAGCGGTGCACGCGCCCACATCCGGTATCGTCAGTTTCATCGGTCCGCAGCCATATCCACACGTGTCCGGCATGCTGCACGAGGCCATCGTCATCGACAGCGATGGCGAGGATGAGTGGGCTGAGCCGCACCCTACGCCCGACTACCGCCAGCTTGCAGCGTCCGAGCTGCTCGACCTGATCCGTGAAGCCGGCATCAGCGGGCTCGGCGGTGCGGGCTTCCCGACGGCGGTGAAGCTGGGCGGGGCGACGAACCAACCCATCCGCACACTGCTCATCAATGGCGCTGAGTGCGAACCATACATCACCTCCGACGACCTGCTGATGCGCGAAATGGCCCATGAGTTGGTGGTCGGGATCGACATCCTTGTCCACCTCATCCAGCCGGAACAGGTGCTGATCGGCATCGAGGACAACAAGCCCGAGGCTATCGGCGCGGTACGCGAGGCGCTGGGCGAGCGCTCGTATGGCCTCACGGTCATGCCGACCAAATACCCCTCCGGCGGCGAAAAGCAGCTGATCCAGATCCTTACTGGCGAGGAAGTACCGAGCGGTGGATTACCCGTCGACATCGGCATCCTCTGCCAAAACGTGGGTACATGCGTCGCCATCCATGATGCGGTTCTGCTCGGCAAGCCGCTGATCTCGCGTGTAACGACCTTGACCGGCGAGGCGCTGGCACGCCCGATGAACGTCCTGGCGTTGATCGGTACGCCCGTCGCCGACCTGCTGGCGTTCGCTGGCCTGGACCGCGCGAAACTCAACCGCCTGATCATGGGCGGCCCGATGATGGGCTTTACGCTGCCGTCGCTGGACGTGCCGCTGGTCAAGACCACCAACTGCCTGCTCGCCTGCACGCTCGCAGAGTTGCCGCCTCCCCCGCCTGCGCTGCCGTGCATCCGCTGCGGAGAATGCGCCGAGGCCTGCCCGGCCAATCTGCTGCCCCAGCAACTGCATTTCTTCGCCTTGGGCCAGGAGCACGACCAGCTCAAGGCCTACAACTTGTTCGACTGTATCGAATGCGGCGCCTGCGCCTACGTCTGCCCGTCGAGCATTCCACTCGTCCAGTACTACCGCGCGGCGAAAGGCGAAATTCGGACGCTCGAGCAGAAGCAGCACAAGGCCGAACACTCCCGCCAGCGGTTCGAACTGCGCCAGGAGCGTCTGCGTCGTGCTGAAGAGCAGAAGGAAGCCGACCGCAAAGCACGCGCTGAGCGGGCCGCACGCGCCAAGGCCGCACAGGCCGAAACCAGCGCTGTGCCCAGCCAGGACGATCCGGCGCGCCCAGCCCCGAATCCGGGGCTAACGGAGCAGCAGAAGAAGTTCAAGATCGAAGCCAGCATGGCTCAGGTCGCGCTGAAGAAAGCGGAAAAGCAGCTGGCAGCGCACGCCACACCCGAACTCGAAAGCCAAGTCGCGGCGCTGCGCGAAGTGGCCGCCAAGGCGCAAGCCGCGTTGGAGCGCGCAACGGCTGCCGATGCACAACCCGCCGCTCCGGCTCCGGCGCGCGACGAGGCTCAGAAAAAAGCCAAGATCGAGGCCGCCATGCTGCGTGCCCAGCTTCGCAAGCTGGAAAAGCTGGACGCACCAGACGCCGACCAAAATGCTGAACGGGTCCGCCTGCAGGCGCAGCTGGCCGCTACCGAAGCCCTCTACACCGAAGCGGCACCAGGCGCCGACAAACCCGCCGCCACTCCCGGCACCGAAGCACTGAAAAAAGCCAAGATCGAGCTGGCAATGAAGCGCGCCGAGCTAAAGAAAGCGGAGAAAGCAGGCGCCGACGAAGCTCAGCTGACCGGGTTGCGCGCGGCCCTTTCGGCCGCGGAGCAGGCCTTGCACGAGGCCGAGGATCAGTCTGGAAAACCCGCCCCCGAATTGGTACGCACCGAGAAACGCCCGGTGGACGAGCAGACCCGCGCCTTGAAGACCGAGCTTGCTTTTGCCCGCGCCGACCTGCGAAAGCTCGAGCGCAACGCTAGATGCGAAATCGATGCCTTGGAATCCGCCCGGGCCCGGCTCGATGAAGCCGAACGCAAGCTTCAGGAACACACCCAATCGTAAGACGCAGCGTCGCTGACGCTGTCACCGCAGGCGCCGCAATTGTTAAAAGCGCCCATCGAGGACTAACGGAGAGCCAATGGCCCTGCCCCGCATCACCTCACCGCATACCACAGGCAGCAACCGCACCCAGCGGGTCATGTTGCTGGTGCTGGCCGCTACGCTACCGGGCGTCGTCGCGCTGACGTGGATCTACGGTGCCGGCACGCTGATCAACCTGCTCTGGGCCGGCGCAGCCGCCTTGGCCTGTGAAGCTGGCGTCCTCAAGCTGCGCCAGCGGCCAGTCGGTTTCTTCCTGCGTGATGGCAGCGCACTGGTTACGGCCGTGCTCCTCGCGCTGGCCCTCCCGCCCTATTCGCCCTGGTGGCTGACGCTGATCGCCACCGCCTCGGCCATCCTGATGGGCAAGCAACTCTACGGCGGGCTCGGGCAGAACCCGTTCAACCCGGCCATGATCGGCTACGTCGTGGTGCTGGTGTCCTTCCCGGTGGAGATGACGACCTGGCCCATTCCGCACGCTGTCGGGCTGGGTGCCGGCCTGCAACATATCCTTGGCATTGCCTCGCTCCCCGATGGCTGGACGCAGGCCACGGCGCTCGACACGCTCAAGATCAACAACAGCCTGACCATTGATGAGCTCTGGGCCAACCCGGCGTTCGGCCATTTTGGTGGCATCGGCTCGGAAGTGGTCAATCTCGCGTTTCTCGCCGGCGGGCTTTTCCTGCTGCATAAGCGCCTATTCACCTGGCATGCCCCGGTCGGCATGCTTGCCGCGCTGGCATTGATGAGCCTGGTGTTCTGGAACGGCTCGGGCTCGGACAGCCATGGTTCACCCCTCTTTCACCTGCTCAGCGGCGCCACCATGTTCGGCGCCTTCTTCATCGTTACCGATCCGGTCAGTGGCGCCACCAGCCCTCGCGGCCGGCTGATCTTCGGTGCCAGTGTCGGCATTCTGGTCTACGTCATCCGTGCGTGGGGCGGTTATCCCGACGGCGTGGCCTTCGCCGTGCTGCTGATGAACCTGTCCGCACCGACCATCGACTACTACACCCGCCCGCGCACCTACGGCCATCGAAAGGCCGAGCGCGGCTTCAAGCTGGGCGAATGACATGATCCTTCCGGAAATCAGCCGCTCGATGTTCAAGAACAGCCTGGTGCTCGGCCTGTTCGCCATCGTCACTGTCGGCAGCGTTACCTTGCTGCAGCAATTCACCGCCGAGCGCATCCAGGCGTCCGAACGTACGGCGCAACTGCGCGCGCTCAACGAGGTATTGCCGCCCGCAAGCTACGACAGCCCGCTGCTGGACCACACCATCAATGTGCACGACCCACTGCTGGGCACCCGCCAACCGCTGCCAGCCTATATCGCTATGAAGGATGGCCAGCCGAGCGCCGTGATCCTCCAGGCCATCGCGCCGGACGGCTACAGCGGCGCCATCCAGTTGCTGGTGGGGATTCGCGCCGATGGGCGTATCACGGGTGTACGTGTTCTTTCACACCGGGAAACCCCAGGGCTGGGCGACAAGATCGAGCTGGCCAAGAGCAGCTGGATTCGCAGCTTCGAGAATCGCTCGTTGAACGATCCGGACGAAGCGGGTTGGGCAGTCAAGAAGGACCGGGGCGCTTTCGACCAGTTCGCCGGCGCCACCATCACCCCGCGCGCGGTGGTCGGCGCCGTGCATCGCGCGCTGCAGTATTTCGAAGCCAACAAGCAGGCCCTGCTCCACGCACCGACTCGCCCCATCTCGGCAGATGAAGCGCTTCGGGATGAGGCCCAGCCCGCCGAAGTCACCACCCACAGCCACGCCGGAGAGGCGGCCACACGGAGCGACGGCTTGCCTGGTATGCCGCGCGCTGAAGGAGACGCCACCCAATGAGCAGCCCAAGTTTCCGCGAGTTGAGCGTCAACGGCCTCTGGAAGAACAACCCAGCGCTGGTTCAGTTGCTCGGGCTATGCCCGCTGCTCGGCGTCAGCAACTCGGCCGTTAATGCCCTTGGCCTAGGGCTGGCGACGGCCATGGTGCTGCTCTGCTCGAATGTCGCTGTCTCGCTGGTTCGGGGCGTGGTAAATACCGCCGTGCGTTTGCCGGCGTTCGTCATGATCATCGCCGCGCTCACCACCTGCATCGAACTGCTGATGCAGGCCTATACCTACGAGCTTTACCAGATCCTCGGGATCTTCATCCCGCTGATCACCACGAACTGCGTGATTCTTGGCCGCGCCGATGGCTTCGCCGCCAAGCACAACCCGCTCGTTGCCGGCTTCGATGGCTTGATGATGGGCCTGGGCTTCGCCCTCGTCCTGCTGATCCTGGGCGGCGCTCGCGAGCTGATTGGCACCGGCGCGCTGTTCGCCAATATGCAGTTGCTATTCGGTTCGGTTGCAGCCGACTGGCAGGTTACGCTGGTCAGCGATTACAAGGGTTTCCTGCTGGCCATCCTGCCGCCGGGCGCTTTTATCGTGCTCGGCCTGCTGATCGCCCTGAAAAACCGCATCGACGAACACCTCGCCGAGCGGGCCAAGGCCAACCGGCCGGAAGCGCCGGCGCAGAGTCGCCGTGTGCGGGTCACCGGAGTGATCGAGTGACGCCGCTCAGCCACGCACGTCACCGCCGCGCCCTTCATCTGGAGCAACGTCGATGAACGCCGAGAAACGCCGGGAGATCTTCCGCCGCTTTCACGAAGACAACCCTGAGCCCAAGACGGAGCTGGCCTACAGCACGCCCTTCGAACTGCTGATCGCCGTCATCCTCTCCGCCCAGGCGACTGACGTCGGAGTCAACAAAGCGACTGCCAAGCTCTACCCCGTCGCCAATACGCCCGAAGCCATTTACGCGCTCGGCTACGACGGGCTGTGCAGCTACATCAAGACCATTGGCCTGTACCCCAGCAAGGCGAAGAACGTGCTGGAGACCTGCCGCATCCTGGTCGAGCGTCACGGCAGCCAGGTCCCGGACAACCGCGAGGCGCTCGAAGCGTTGCCCGGCGTCGGTCGCAAGACTGCCAATGTCGTGCTCAATACGGCGTTCCGCCAATTCACCATGGCTGTCGACACCCATATCTTTCGGGTCGCCAACCGCACCAACATCGCGCCAGGCAAGAACGTGCTGGACGTCGAGCGCAAGTTGGTCAAGTTCGTGCCGAAGGAGTATCTGCTCGACGCTCACCACTGGCTGATCCTGCACGGGCGGTACGTCTGCAAGGCCCGCAAACCGCAGTGTGGAAGCTGCCGGATCGAGGACCTGTGCGAATACAAGCACAAGACCTCCGATGATTGACTTGCCACTGGAGATCGCTATCGCACGATTGAAAAAATCTTTTTTACGGCCCGAATTTTTGCCGCTATAAGGTGCGCCATTAGCGCGCCTTTGCCGTGGAGAACAGACAAGTGTCCGAAAAAGAAGATATTCAAATTGAAGATGACTTCGTCAGCGATGACGAAGACGATGCTGCAGAGGCTCCCGTGGAAGTCGCCAAGACTAACCTGACCAAACGTCGCATCATCGACAACCTGCTCGAAGAGCGCAGGCTACAGAAGCAGCTCAACGATTTCGACTTCGATATCTGATTCTGCCGTCAGGTACCGATACGAAAAGCCCCGGTTGATCCGGGGCTTTTTTCTTCTGGCGAGTCAGTCGTTGCGTGACGGTGACAACAACTCAACCTTGTAGCCATCCGGATCCTCGATGAACGCTAGGATGCTGCTGCCATGCTTCATCGGGCCCGGCTCACGGGTGATCTTGCCGCCGCGCGAACGAATGTCCTCGCAGGCCTTGTAGACGTCCTCGACTTCCAATGCGATATGGCCGTAGCCGTTGCCCAGGTCGTAGGCGTCCACGCCCCAGTTGTGGGTCAGTTCGAGCACACTGTTATGCGCCTCGTCGCCATAGCCAACAAAGGCGAGGGTGAATTTGCCTTCGGGGTAATCCTTGCGACGCAACAGGGTCATGCCCAGCACCTCGGTGTAAAAGGCGATGGATCGATCCATGTCGCCTACCCGCAGCATGGTATGCAGCAGCCTCATCGGTGGTCTCCTCTTGGCTAAAGACAAACCCCGGCTTGTGACCGGGGCCTGGATGGACCGGCACGGCGCCAGTCCTGAAGCCGCGAGCCCTAAAGCTCGCGCTTCGGCTCAGAACTGCGTCCGGCCCTTGTTCGCGGCGATGCGCATGCGCAATGCGTTGAGCTTGATGAAGCCACCGGCATCTGCCTGGTCGTAGGCACCGGCGTCGTCCTCGAAGGTGGCGATGTTGGCATCGAACAGCGAATCATCGGATTTGCGGCCCGCAACGATGACATTGCCCTTGTAGAGCTTCAGGCGCACCACACCGTTCACGTTGACCTGGGACGCATCGATCATCTGCTGCAGCATGCTGCGCTCCGGGCTCCACCAGTAGCCGTTATAGATCAGGCTGGCGTACTTGGGCATCAGCTCGTCTTTCAGATGGGCCACTTCACGGTCCAGCGTGATCGACTCGATGGCGCGATGTCCCTTGAGCATGATGGTGCCGCCAGGGGTTTCGTAGCAGCCGCGCGACTTCATGCCGACATAGCGGTTCTCGACGATGTCCAGGCGACCGATGCCGTTCTCGCCACCGACCTTGTTCAGGTAGGCCAGCAGCTGGGCTGGCGACATGTCCTTGCCGTCGATGGCGACGATGTCGCCCTTGCGGTACGTCAGCTCGATGTAGGTCGGGGTATCCGGTGCGGCTTCCGGCGACTTGGTCCAGCGCCACATGTCTTCTTCGTGCTCGGTCCAGGTGTCTTCCAGCACGCCACCTTCATAGGAGATGTGCAACAGGTTGGCGTCCATGGAGTAAGGGGACTTCTTCTTGCCATGACGCTCGATTGGGATGGCGTGCTTCTCCGCGTAGTCCATCAGCTTCTCGCGCGAGAGCAGGTCCCACTCGCGCCAGGGTGCGATGACCTTGACGCCCGGCTTGAGTGCATAAGCGCCCAGCTCGAAGCGCACCTGGTCGTTACCTTTGCCCGTGGCGCCATGGGAGATGGCATCGGCGCCGGTCTCGTTGGCAATCTCGATCAGGCGTTTGGCAATCAGCGGGCGGGCGATGGACGTACCCAGCAGGTACTCGCCTTCGTAGATGGTGTTGGCGCGAAACATCGGGAAGACGAAATCGCGAACGAACTCCTCGCGCAGATCGTCGATGTAGATTTCCTTGACGCCCATGGCCTGCGCCTTGGCACGGGCTGGCTCGACTTCCTCGCCCTGGCCGAGGTCAGCGGTGAAGGTCACTACTTCGCAATTATAGGTGTCTTGCAGCCACTTGAGGATCACGGAGGTGTCCAGGCCACCGGAATACGCCAGGACTACCTTCTTTACGTCGGCCATTGCCATCCACTCCCGGGATTGAAGGAAAGCGGCAATTCTACTGGTCGCGACGCCCCTTTTACAGGGGCACGGGCCCGCCGGGCTCAGGTTGCCGGCGTAGCGGCCCCGGCTGCGGCCGACACGGCCGCCGGGCCTCGCTCGAGGCGCAGGGTGACACGTCGGTTTTTGGCGCGATTGGCCTCGCTGCTGTTCGGCACAATCGGATAACGCTCGCCGTGGAAGCGCACGGTGATCTGCTCCTTCGGCACCCCTTGGGCGATCAGGTACGCCTCGACGGCCAATGCGCGCCGCCGCGAAAGGTCACGGTTGGTCAAGCGGTTGCCGCTGTTGTCCGAATGGCCATCGAGCTGGATGACGTTGACGCTCGGATCTGCCTTGAGGAACGCCAGAATGATGTCGAGCTTAGCCTGGCCCAGCGCATCCAGCTCGATATCACCGGCCGGAAAACCAATCTGCGACTGGCGAATCTGGTCGAAGTTGACCGGCAAAAGCTTCGCCGTGCAGGTGCGGAATTCTTCGTAGGCTTTGCTGAAACGGGCCGGCAGCAGGCGCACCTCGAGCGCATCAGCACCCTGCAAGGTGTGATGGCGAATGACCGGGCTGCGCCCGTCGAGCAGGCCCGTCAGCAAGCGCCCGGCCTGCAGCTGCGAGCTGTTGAACGGAATGTCCCCGCCAGCCACCGAAACCACACCGAGATTCAAATCGCTGCGCCCGGGTTGCCAGGGCGCAGCCGCCGCTAGCAGCGTCGCCGATCCGGTGCCGAACCAGCGATCGGTCGATTGCAGGCGAAAGGTTGGCTGTTCACCCGCGCGGCGCACGAACTCGCCTTTGCCGAAACCGGCAATGGCTTGGCTTAGCCGGCACTCGAATTGATCACCCTCGACCTGCCACTGCACATGCTCCAGACGAGTCTGGAAGGTGATGGCATTGGCCGATGGGGCCAGCAGGCAAGCCAAAAAAAGAGGGCGCAGGCGCACGAGAGGCTCCACGGTGGACAAAACGTTCAAGGGAGGTATCGGTGCCGGCCGCGGAAACTTGAACCTAGCGAGCACCGCGATAGAGCACGCCGACCGCCCCATGCCATGGGCCAAGCCCCCGCCGCGGCGATTTTTTTTTGCGATTCCGGTAGCATTCCCGCACGTTTCAACGCCCTGGAATCCCGCATGTCCGACCGCCTGACCCTCCTGCGCCCCGATGATTGGCACATCCACCTGCGCGACGGCGCAGCGCTGCCGCACACCGTCGCCGACGCCGCACGCCAATTTGCGCGCGCCATCATCATGCCGAACCTGGTCCCGCCGGTTCGCAATGCCACCGAAGCACAGGGCTATCGTCAGCGCATCCTGGCCGCGCGGCCAACCAGCAGCCGGTTCGAGCCGCTCATGGTGCTCTACCTCACCGATACGACCCAACCCGACGATATCCGCGAGGCCAAGGCGAGCGGCCATGTGTTCGCGGCCAAACTTTACCCGGCCGGCGCAACGACCAACTCGGCCTCCGGGGTGACGCGCATCGACAACATTTTTGCAGTACTCGAGGTCATGGCCGAGGTTGGCCTGCCGTTGTTGGTACATGGCGAAGTGACGCGCTCGGAGATTGACATTTTCGACCGCGAGAAGTGCTTCATCGACGAACAGCTGAGCCGCGTCACCGAACGCTTCCCGACGTTGAAAGTGGTGTTCGAACATATCACCACGCGTGACGCCGTCCAGTTCGTTCAGGCTGCTGCGAGCAACGTTGCCGCGACCATCACCGCGCACCATTTGCTGTACAACCGCAACCACATGCTAGTGGGCGGAATCCGCCCGCATTTTTTCTGCCTGCCGATCCTCAAGCGCAACACCCACCAAGAGGCGCTGCTGGACGCTGCCACCAGTGGTAGCCCGAAGTTTTTCCTCGGTACCGATTCGGCACCCCATGCCAAGCATGCCAAGGAAAACGCCTGCGGCTGCGCCGGTTGTTACACCGCCTTCGCTGCCATCGAACTCTACGCCGAAGCCTTTGAGCAACGTGGTGCCCTGAATCGCCTCGAGGCCTTTGCCAGTCACTACGGGCCAGACTTCTATGGCCTGCCACACAACACCGACACCATCACTCTGGTACGTGAACCCTGGAGCGTGCCAGCCAGCCTGCCCTTCGGTGACCATGACCTAGTCCCGCTGCGTGCCGGCGAAACCCTGCAGTGGCGGCTGGAGCAAAGCCAATGAGTGACGATCAGTTCGACGACGATCTGGAGCCCACCGCCTCCGGCAAACCTCGCTCGCCAATGGCGAATCGCTTTCGAGGCTTTCTGCCCGTCGTGGTCGACGTTGAGTGCGGCGGCTTCAACTGCGCGACGGACGCGCTCCTGGAAATCGCCGCAGTCACCATCGGCATGGACGAGCAAGGCCTGCTCTATCCGCAGGACACGCTGTTCTTTCGCGTCGAGCCCTTCGCTGGCGCCAACATCGAACCGGCCGCACTGGAGTTCACCGGCATCAAGCTGGATCACCCACTGCGCATGGCCGTCCCCGAATCGCAAGCGATGAATGAGATCATTCGTAGCGTGCGCAAGGCGGTGAAATCAGCCGGCTGCAAGCGTGCCATCCTTGTCGGGCATAACAGCAGCTTCGATCTCGGCTTCCTCAACGCGGCCATCGCCCGCTGTGACATCAAGCGCAACCCCTTCCACCCGTTTTCGAGCTTCGACACCGCAACGTTGGCCGGCCTCGCCTATGGCCAGACCGTGCTTGCGAAAGCCTGCCAGGCTGCCGGTATCGATTTCGACGGACGCGAAGCCCACTCAGCCCGATACGACACAGAGAAGACTGCCGAACTCTTCTGCGGAATCGTCAACCGCTGGAAGGAAATGGGTGGCTGGGAAGAATTCGACGAGTAGTGGTGTCGCCCGTAAATGAAAAGGCCAGTCAGATGACTGGCCTTTTTCATGTCTACCGTTCGCTTACAGCGGCTTGCCGCGATTGCCGTGCTCGCCGACGAACACCTGCATGGCCTTCAGGTCGTTCTTCAATACCGTGCAACGCTCTGGGCGCTCGAACAGGTCGGACAAATGTGCCGGCAGTTCCAGCGCCTTGCCGACGCCAGCCTTCTCGACCGCGTCTGGAAACTTTACCGGATGCGCCGTAGCCAGCGTGACCATCGGCGTGGACAGGCTTCGACGGCACTCGCGGGCAGCATGAACGCCGATGGCTGTGTGCGGGTCCAGCAGCTCGCCGGTGGACTTGAACACCTCGGCGATGGTCCGACAGGTTTGTGCATCGTCCACCGCCAGGGAGTCGAATAGTTTGCGCGCCTCGGTCCACCGCTCCTCTTCGACCGACAGCTTGCCACTGGCCTTGAACGCACTCATCAGCTCGGCCACGGCGGCGCCGTTGCGGCCATGCAGATCGAATAGCAGACGCTCGAAGTTGGACGACACCATGATGTCCATCGAGGGCGACAGCGACGCGTGCAGTGTGTCCTTGTCGTAACGATTGCCACTCATGAAGCGGTGCAGGATGTCATTGCGGTTGGTCGCCACAACGAGCTGGCTGATCGGCAAGCCCATGTTTCGCGCCAGGTAACCAGCGAAAATATCGCCGAAGTTGCCGGTGGGTACGGAGAACGCCACCGAGCGCGACGGCCCGCCCAGCTGCAGCGCAGCATGGAAGTAGTAGACGATCTGAGCCATGATCCGCGCCCAGTTGATCGAGTTCACCGCCACCAGACGTGTGCCCTTCAGGAAGCCCTGATCGGCGAAGCTGTCCTTCACCATCTCCTGGCAATCGTCGAAGTTGCCTTCGATGGCGATGTTGTGAATGTTGTCACCCAGGATGGTGGTCATCTGGCGACGCTGCACCTCGGAAACGCGGTTATGCGGGTGCAGGATGAAGATGTCGACGTTCTCGCAGCGCCGGCAGCCCTCGATGGCCGCGGAGCCGGTATCACCGGAGGTCGCGCCGATGATGACTACCCGCTCGCCGCGCTTGACCAAGACATGATCGAGCAGCCGCCCAAGCAACTGCAGCGCGAAGTCCTTGAACGCAAGGGTCGGGCCATGGAATAGCTCGAGTACCCATTCGTTGCTGTCGAGCTGACGTAGCGGCGCGACAGCGCTATGGGCGAAGACCCCGTAGGTCTCCTCGAGGATTCGCTTGAAGTCGGCATCCGCGATGCTTCCGGCGACGAAGGGGCGCATGACGCGGAAGGCCAGCTCGTGGTACGGCAGCCCGGCCCAGGAAGCGATTTCCTCGACGGTGAACCGCGGCAGATTCTCCGGCACATAGAGGCCGCCGTCACTGGCCAGACCGGCCAATAGCACGTCTTCGAAATTCAGGGCCGGTGCCTGGCCGCGGGTACTGATGTAGCGCATGGAAAGAGCCTCAAAAGCCGATAGAAGTACCGAACGCCGAAGGCCAAACGAGCATGTCGTTCAGCCATCGAGCGCCAGCCTCAAGCGAGTTGTTCGACGCGAATACGGACGACCTTACCGACCACATCCTCAAGCGATTCGAGCGCGGCGATGGCGTCGTCGATGCGCTGCTCGACCACCCGATGAGTCACGAGAATGACCGGCACCAGGCCGTCGTGCTCTTCGACTTCCTTCTGCATGATCGACTCGATATTGATGCCGCGCTCCGACAGGATGGTCGCGACCTGCGCCAGCACGCCGGGGTGATCCTTGGCCTGGATGCGAAGGTAATAGGCGCTTTCGCAGGCGCCGATCGGCAAGATCGGATGGGCGGAGAGCGAATCGGGCTGGAACGCCAGGTGCGGTACTCGGTTGTTCGGGTCAGTAGTCAGTGCGCGGGCAACATCCACCAGGTCGGCTACCACGGCGGAAGCGGTCGGCTCCATGCCGGCGCCAGCACCGTAGTAAAGGGTGGAGCCAACGGCGTCGCCATTGACCATGACGGCGTTCATTACGCCGTTGACGTTGGCGATGAGACGGTCAGCGGGAATGAGCGTCGGATGAACGCGCAACTCGATCCCGGCGTCGGTGCTGCGCGCAACACCCAAATGTTTGATGCGGTAGCCCAGCGCCTCGGCATAGTTGACGTCCGCAGTGGTCAGGCGTGAAATGCCTTCGGTATAGGCCTTGTCGAACTGCAGCGGGATGCCGAAGGCGATGGACGCGAGGATGGTGAGTTTGTGCGCGGCATCGATGCCCTCTACGTCGAAGGTCGGATCGGCCTCGGCGTAGCCCAGCGCCTGGGCTTCCGCCAGGACGTCCTCGAAGGTGCGGCCCTTCTCACGCATTTCGGTGAGAATGAAATTACCGGTGCCGTTGATGATGCCAGCCAGCCAGTTGATTTGGTTGCCCGCCAGCCCCTCGCGGATGGCCTTGATGACCGGAATGCCGCCGGCGACCGAGGCTTCGAACGCAACGATCACACCTTTTTCACGCGCTTTGGCGAAAATCTCGTTGCCATGCACAGCGATGAGCGCCTTGTTCGCCGTCACGACGTGCTTACCGTTGTCGATGGCCTGAAGCACCAGGTCGCGAGCCAGCGTGTAGCCCCCGATCAGCTCGACGACGATATCGATCTCGGGGTTGCGGGCAACGTCGAGAACGTCAGCAGTAATGGGGATATCACCGGTGTCGCACTTGGGGTTGATGCTGCGAGCGGCAATCTGCGCGACCTCGATCCCACGACCAGCGCGGCGGGCAATTTCTGCAGCGTTGCGCTTGAGCACGTTGAAAGTGCCGCCACCGACGGTTCCCAACCCACAGATGCCAACTTTCACCGGTTTCAAGCTGCACTCCCTCTTCCAGCGAACGACCGGACACAGCGGCCGAACAAAAGAGTCGCACATTACGAAGCGCATGGGATTTAGTCAAATCCAGTCAGGAGCGCGCTGACCATCTCCTCAGATCGCCTATTGCCGCAACCCGAGCCGCTGATGCCACTGCGCAAGCGATTCATCCGGATAACCGTCGAAGCAACGATCATCTGGCCCGACCTGAGGCGTTACCCAAGACGCCTTGGAACCGAGCATGAGGTGGGTAGATTCAGGCGGCTCCGGCAGATCGGTATCGATTGCAGATGCATGGGGATGGACCAGTTCAGGCCAGTTTGGATCCCATAGCCAGAGCGCGCTGCCGCACTGTTTGCAGAAGTGGCGCTGGCCGTCGCTGAGCTGCATCTTGCCCGCGTCGTCGGTGATCTTGGCCCGGTAGATACCGAGCTGGTCGCGACCCTCGACCTGCAGGGTGCGCGCATCACCGCCCAGGTTGATCGCATACCCACCACCGCCGGCCGTTTTGCGACAGATCGAGCAGTAGCAGCGCATGAATGGATAGGGCTCGGCCGATTCGAGGGAAAAACGCACGGCCTTGCAATGACAGGATCCTTCGAGCTTCATGATCGCCTCCGCTGTCTAGTTCACTGCTTTGAACACAGCGAACGCGACAGTTCCCGCCGGGACGGAGGCGTCACTATCGATGGTCAGGCGGAATCACTTCGCCTTGAGCGCTAACTCCGCCAACTGCGGTGCGGGCTGGTAGCCGGGGATCATCTGGCCATCGGCCAGGATAATGGCTGGCGTGCCTTGAACGCCGATCAGCTGGCCCAGCTCATACTGCTCGGCCACCGGGCTGTTGCAGGACGCGGCCGGCACCTCCTCGCGCGCCTTGGCCTTGTTCATAGCTGCCTGGCGATCCTTCGCGCACCAGACGCTAGTCAGCGTGTTGGCGCCATGGCTGCCCATGCCCTGGCGTGGGAACGCCATGTAACGCACCTCTACGCCCAACCGGTTTAGCTCCGCCACTTCGCTGTGCAGCTTCTGGCAGTAGCCGCAATCGGTATCGGTAAATACCGTGACATGCGTCTTCGGGTGTTCGGGGGCAAACACCACCATCTCGCTTGTCGGTACGGCATCGATGGCTTTCGCGACCGACCGGCTCTGCGCCTGCTCGGTCAGATTGGTCGCCTGACCGTCCTTGAATTGATACATGTAGCCTTGAATCAGAAACTGACCATCAGCACTGGCGTACAGCTGACGGCCTCCTTTGAGCTGAACCTGATAAACGCCGGGCATCGGGCTTTCAGCGATCGCCTCGACAGGCATGCCGGGCTGAATAGCGTTCAGCGAGTCACGAATCGCCTGTTCCGCATCAGCGGCGAGCACTATGGAACTGGCCAGCCCGAAGCTCAGGGCGGCAAAAAGACGAGTCACGCGCATGGGATCTCCTGGCGACATCGATCAAGCGGAAAGGATGCAGCCTACCACAGGGGCCTCGATCAGACGCAGCGCACCCGCGGCGTATAAGATCCGGACGACACCTAGCCGCGCGGGTGATGTTGCGCATGTAGGGCTTGCAGGCGTGCACGCGCGACATGGGTGTAAATCTGCGTTGTCGACAGGTCGCTATGACCTAGCAGCATCTGCACAGTACGAAGGTCGGCGCCGTGGTTGAGCAGGTGCGTGGCGAATGCATGCCGCAGGTTATGCGGTGAAATCGAAGCGTTGATGCCTGCCGCTTTCGCATGCAGCTTGATGCGATACCAGAACGCCTGCCGAGTCATTTGGTCGCCGCGCTGGCTGAGAAACACCACGTCGCCAACCTTCGCCCCCAGCAATTCGCGCCTTGCATCGCGCAGGTAACGCTCCAGCCAATGGTTCGCCTCCTCGCCCAATGGCACCAAGCGCTCCTTGCTGCCCTTGCCGACCGTGCGCAGCACCCCTTGACGCAGGTTGACCTGCTCCAGCGTCAGGCTGATTAGCTCGGTGATGCGCAAGCCGCAGGCATACAGAACCTCCAGCATGGCGCGATCCCGAAGCCCCAGCGGGTCGCGGAGCTCCGGTGCAGCCAATAGCGCCTCGACATCTGCCTCAGACAAGGCCTTTGGAAGCGGAAGCCCAAGTCGCGGCAGCTCGACCTGAAGAGTTGGATCGGTTGCGATCACGCCCTCGCGCAGCAGGAAGCGATAGAAACCGCGCAAGCCGGACAGTAACCGCGCCGTCGAGCGGGCCTTGTAGGCGTGGTGCAGGCGCCAAGCAAGATGATCGAGAATGACGTCGCGTCCTGCATCAGCCAGTCCCACGCCCCGTTCCTCGAGCCAGCCATTGAACAAGGCTAGATCGCTGCGATAAGCCTGACGCGTATTGCCCGACAGGCCCTTTTCTAACCATAGGGCGTCCAGGAAACGGTCGATCAGCGGGTCATCTCGAGTAGGCATGTGCATTCATCGCAGCGGCGGCGCGCCAGTTTTTCACAACACGCTCCAGACGTCAGCCGCCGACACCCAGGCATAAAAAAAGCAGCCCGAAGGCTGCTTTTTCTGAAACCGCTTGATCAGGAAAGCTTTTCCTTGATGCGGGCCGCCTTGCCGGACAGCGCGCGGAGGTAGTACAGCTTAGCCTTGCGTACGTCGCCGCGGCGCTTGACGCTGATGCTGTCGACCATCGGGCTGTAGCTCTGGAAGGTACGCTCGACACCAACACCATTAGAGATCTTGCGGACGGTAAAAGCGCTGTTCAGACCGCGGTTACGCTTGCCGATCACGACGCCTTCGAAGGCCTGGAGGCGCTGACGATCGCCTTCCTTGACCTTGACCTGAACCACAACGGTGTCGCCTGGGGCGAACGGTGGCAATTCTTTGGTCATCTGCTCAGCTTCGAGCGCCTGAATAATCTTGTTGGTCATGCTGTGCTCCTGAGGCAAACCTATTAGGCTGCCATCGATACGTTAACTATCGTTCCGCTGGCGAATATATTCCGCCAACAGCTTTTGTTCTTCTCCAGAAAGCGAGCGGCCATCCAGAAGATCAGCGCGCCGTTCCCAAGTCCTGCCAAGGGACTGTTGCAAACGCCAGCGCCGGATGTGTTCATGATTGCCGCTGAGCAGCACATCAGGAACACGTTTATCCGCATACACCTCCGGTCGGGTGTAGTGCGGGCAGTCGAGCAGGCCGTCGGTAAACGAATCCTCCTCGGCAGAATCAGCATGACCCAGCGCTCCGGGGAGCAAGCGAGTCACTGCATCGATCAGAACCATGGCCGGCAGCTCGCCACCGGACAGCACGTAATCGCCAATCGACCATTCTTCGTCGACATGAGCTTCGATGAAACGCTCATCGACGCCCTCGTAGCGCCCGGCGATGAGGATCAAAGCCTCTTCTTTCGCCAGATCACGCACATCAGCTTGTTTCAGCTGACGCCCCTGCGGCGAGAGATAGATCACCTTCGCCTTTTCGCCAGCAGCCTGCCTAGCATCCGCCAAGGCGAGTTCGAGCGGCTTGATCTTCATGACCATGCCGGGCCCGCCCCCAAAGGGACGGTCGTCCACGGTCTGATGCCGGTCCTCGGTATAGGTGCGAGGGTTCCAGCATCGGAGGTGAAGCAAGCCCTGCTTTACTGCACGACTGCTGATGCCATAGTTACAAATAGCCGCGAACATGTCCGGGAACAGACTGATCACGTCGACACGCATAGTCGTCATGTCGCTCAGAAGTCCGCATCCCACTCGACGTGCATTTCACCCGCAGCCAAATCGACCTTCAGCACGCAAGGGTCCGTATAGGGCAACAACCGCTCACGATCATCCAGGCTGTCAGCGAATGGCTTGACCACCAGAACATCGTTGGCACCGGTTTCGAGGAGGTGATCCACGCGACCGAGCACTTGCCCGACCCCATTGATGACCACGAGCCCTTGAAGCTGGTACCAGTAATACTCATCGCCAGCCAGATCGGGTAATTCGCTACGCGAGATGCAAATCTCGAAATCGGCGTAGGTACGCGCAATTTCACGATCTGTCAGCCCGTTCAGCGTGGCTACCAGGATATTGCCCTGGACGCGACCCTTGACCAGCTCGACCTGCTTGATTTCCTCGCCTCGCCTGAGCGTCCAGCGCGGGTAATCGAGTAGGTTATCGATCGGATCAGTGAAGGAATACACCTTCACGTCACCGCGCACGCCATGCACCGATACGATCTTGCCAATGACGAGTAGATCTTCGGCCGGAGCAGACGCTGCGCTCATGAACTTAGGCAGCGGCCTTAGCAGCTTCCTTCAGCAGCTGAGCAACACGCTCAGACGGCTGCGCGCCCTGGCTCAGCCAGTAAGCAGCGCGCTCCTGATTGACAGAGAGCTTCACTTCCGCACCCGAGGCGATCGGATTGAAGAAACCGATACGCTCAACGAAGCGACCATCGCGCGGGTTACGGCTGTTGGTCACGGTCAGGTGGTAGAAAGGGCGCTTCTTGGAGCCGCCACGGGCCAGACGAATAGTTACCATGTGAACATCGTTCCTGTAGTCGGTACAGCAAATCTGAATGCAGGGCCCAAGGCCCGAAAGGCCGCATATTCTAAGGATTATCCGAACTTTTGCAAATGGCTTTTTTGAAACGTGGGTGAGGCCCGCACCAAGCGGGCCAACGCCATGCCCAGGCAGGCGCGAACATCATCAGAACTTGGGCATCCCGCCGCCGGGAAACATGCCACCCATGCCGCGCATCATCTTTGCCATGCCGCCCTTGCCGGTGACCTTTTTCATCATCTTCTGCATCTGCTTATGCTGCTTGATGAGGCGACCGATGTCCTGCACCTGAGTACCCGACCCCACGGCAATGCGCCGCTTGCGCGAGCCACTGATGAGATCGGGATTGCGGCGTTCCGCTGGGGTCATGGAGTTGATGATTGCCTCCATCTGCTTGAACTGTTTTTCCGCAGCCCCCTGAGCATTACCCATCTGAGACAGGTTCATTCCGCCAATGGCTGGCAGCTTATCCATAAGGCCACCCAGACCACCCATATTCTTCATCTGTTGAAGCTGGTCGCGGAAATCCTCGAGGTCGAAGCCCTTGCCTTTCTTCAGCTTTTTGGTGAGTTTCTCAGCCTTCTCACGGTCCAGGGTCTGCTCGGCCTGCTCGATCAGGCTGAGCACATCACCCATGCCGAGGATACGAGACGCGATGCGGTCGGGATGAAAGGGCTCAAGCGCATCGCTTTTTTCACCCATACCGATGAACTTGATGGGTTTGCCGGTGACATGCCGCACAGACAGCGCCGCGCCGCCACGTGCGTCACCATCGACCTTTGTCAGGACCACCCCAGTCAGCGGCAACGCCTCGCCAAAGGCCCGCGCCGTGTTGGCCGCATCCTGACCAGTCATCGCATCGACGACAAACAGTGTCTCGGCCGGCTTGATGGCACCATGCACGGCCTGGATTTCAGCCATCATCTCGGCATCGATGGCAAGGCGACCCGCGGTATCGACCAGCACCACATCGATGAACTTGAGCTTGGCTTCGCGGATCGCCGCCTGAGCAATCTCAACGGGCTTCTGGCTGGTATCCGATGGAAAGAAGATCACACCGACTTCACCCGCCAGGGTTTCCAGCTGCTTGATCGCTGCCGGCCGGTAGACGTCTGCCGACACCACCAATACCGACTTCTTCTTCCGCTCTTTCAGGAAGCGGGCCAGCTTGCCTACCGTCGTGGTCTTGCCCGCACCTTGCAGGCCCGCCATCAGCACCACGGCCGGCGGTGTCACGTTCAGCGCAAGGTCTTCGTTGGCCGCACCCATCAACTCCTCGAGTTCGGCACGCACGATCTTCACGAACGCCTGGCCCGGCGTCAGGCTCTTGGATACTTCGGTACCAACCGCACGGTCCTTGACCCGAGCGACGAAATCCTTGACCACCGGCAGCGCAACGTCGGCCTCCAGCAGCGCCATGCGAACTTCGCGCAGAGTGTCCTTGATATTCTCTTCGGTCAGCTTGGCCTTGCCGGTGACATGGCGAAGCGTCTGCGAGAGGCGATCGGTTAGATTTTCGAACATGAGCCGTTCCACGCTTGAGTGTGGTGAAGCCGGCGATTATAGAAGGTGCGCACCCTGCGTCGGTACCCCATCGACTGCCTTTTCATCGCGAACGATCATCACGCAACCGAACACAGCGTCCTGCAAGCGCAAGCCCTTCGATCGCGTTGCCAAAAGTAAAGAACGTAGATATCCACGCGCTTTTGCGGACTTGACGTTTGTGCCACACTCAACGCCTTTCCGAGCTGCTTAGAACACCTATGCATCCTTTGTTACCGAGCCTAGCTGCCGCCTGCCTGTATGCGGGCGTCACGGGATACCAGGGTCTGCGCCTGGTACAGCGCGCCATGCCGGACAAACGCCTCCTGCTGCTCTTGGGCACGCTCGCTCTGGTCGCCCATGGCGTCAGCCTGTTCATACAGCTGTTATCGCCCAGCGGCCTACATCTCGACTTCTTCAACGCGTCCAGCCTGATCGCTGCAGCTGTGATCCTGCTGATCCTGCTGGCGCTCTATCGCATGCCAGTCGAGAACCTTCTGCTGCTGCTTTTCCCGCTGGGTTGCCTGACGGTTCTCTTCGCCCAATTCGCACCGTCCGGCACCGCACCCGCGATCAGCGAGCAGCCCGGCATTCTCGCGCATATCCTGTTTTCGATACTCGCCTACGGAATGCTGACGATTGCCGTATTTCAATCGCTGCTCCTATTGCTGCAGGATCATCATCTCAAGCACAAGCACCCATCGGGGTTGATCAAGAACTTCCCGCCCCTGCAGACAATGGAGAGTCTGTTGTTCGGCTTTCTTTTGGCCGGCTGGCTGCTGCTCTCGGCTTCGCTAATTTCCGGCTGGATCTTTCTGGACAACCTGTTCGCCCAACACTTGGTGCACAAAACCCTGCTGTCCGTCGTCGCCTGGGTCGTCTTCGGCCTGTTGCTTTGGGGCCGCCATCAGCTTGGATGGCGCGGTTACAAGGCTATCCGCTGGACGCTGGCGGGCTTTTGCCTCCTGATGCTGGCGTACTTCGGCAGCAAGCTCGTCCGCGAATTCATCCTGCACATTTAAGGCAGCCACGTGGAACATCTACACCCTGGCTTTCTAGTCGGCTTGCTGGTTTTCCTGCTCCTTTGCTCGGCCTTCTTCTCCAGCTCGGAGACAGGGATGCTCAGCCTCAACCGCTACCGCCTCCGCCACCAGGCCAAGGAGGGGCATCGCGGGGCAAAACGGGCCAGTACCCTGCTGGCCCGGCCCGACCGGCTGCTCGGCACCATTCTGGTCGGCAATAACTTCGTCAACATTCTCGCCTCGTCAATTGCCACGGTGCTGGCAATCAAGCTCTGGGGCGAGGCTGGCATCGCCATCGCCACGATTGGCCTGACCATCATCCTGCTCATCTTTGGCGAAATCACACCTAAGACGCTTGCCGCGCTACGCCCTGAAGTGGTCGCCTACCCCGTCAGCCTACCGTTACTGCTGCTACAGAAGGTGCTGTATCCGCTGGTCGCCCTCCTGAGTGGAATCAGCAACGGCTTGCTGCGGCTACTCGGCGTTGACCTGAACAACAAGGGCGACGAAAGCCTGTCGACCGAAGAGCTCCGCAGCGTTGTCCGCGAGTCGGGCAGCGACATGTCAATGAACCGCCAGAGCATGCTGCTAAGCATCCTCGACCTAGAAAAGGTCACGGTGGACGACATCATGATTCCTCGCAACGAAGTGGCCGGCATCGACATAGAGGACGACTTCGAATCCATCGTTACCCAGCTGCGCACCACGCCCCACACTCGTCTGCCGGTCTTTCGAAAGGACATCAACCAGATCGAAGGCATCGTCCACATGCGGCAGATCGCACGACTGCTCAGCCATGACCAACTGACGCGAGAAAGCCTGCTGGAAGCCTGCAACGAGCCCTACTTCGTGCCGGAAAACACGCCGCTTTCGATCCAGCTGCTCAACTTTCAGAAGCAAAAGCGCCGCATCGGTATCGTTGTCGACGAATATGGTGATGTGCTCGGCATCGTGACGCTCGAAGACATCCTCGAGGAAATCGTAGGAGAATTCAGTAACCAGGACGCGCTACGCAGCCCCGACGTGCATGCCCAGGACGACGGCACGCTGGTGATCGACGGCGCCGCCTACCTCCGTGAAATCAACCGCGCGCTGGGCTGGGAGCTCCCCTGCGGCGGCCCTAAGACCATCAACGGCCTGATCACCGAAGCCCTCGAGCACATCCCCGACAGCGGCACCTGCGTGCAGGTCGACCGGTACCGCTTCGAGATCCTTCAGGCGGCGGACAATCGCGTAAAGAGTGTACGGGCCTGGTTGATCGACGATGGCGTGCCCAGCCACCACGACGAGCCCTGACCCCTCAAAGCTGGACGTCTACAGCCGAGGCCGCACGCAGCGCTTTGGCACGCGCGGCTTCGATCGATTCGTCGCGAGCCAGCGCGACACCCATACGCCGCTGCCCCCTGACCTCCGGCTTGCCAAACAGCCGCAGCGCAGTGTCGGGTTCAGCCAGCGCTGCCGCCAGGTTCCCAAAGCTGACTTGCGCCGACTCGCCCTCGACCAACACCACAGCCGAAGCGCTCGGACCGAGCTGGCGGATGGCCGGGACGGGCAGGCCCAGAATGGCACGCGCATGCAAGGCGAACTCGGACAGATCTTGCGAAACCAGCGTTACCAGCCCGGTGTCGTGCGGGCGCGGCGAGACCTCACAAAACCACACCTGATCGCCTTTGACGAACAGCTCGACGCCAAAGATGCCGCGACCACCCAGAGCGTCGGTTACGGCCAGCGCGATGCGCTCGGCTTCGGCCATAGCCCTCGCCGACATCGGTTGCGGCTGCCAGGACTCTTGGTAATCGCCTTTTTCCTGACGGTGCCCAACCGGTTGACAAAATGAGGTGCCGCCCGCGTGGCGAACGGTCAGCAGGGTGATTTCGTATTCGAAATCGACAAAGCCCTCGACGATCACCCGGCCCTTGCCGGCTCGACCGCCAGCCTGAGCATAAGCCCAGGCGTGATCGACATCCTGCTCGCTGCGCAGCACGGACTGGCCTTTACCGGAGGAACTCATGACCGGCTTCACCAAACAGGGGAAGCCGAGATCAAGAGCTGCCGCCCGGCATGCTTCGAGCGAATCCGCGAAACGGTACGCAGAGGTGGGAAGCCCCAGTTCCTCGGCCGCCAGCCGACGGATGCCTTCGCGATTCATCGTCAGCTGCGCGGCTCGCGCCGTCGGTATCACGCAGTAACCCTCGGCCTCCAGCTCGACCAGCGTCGCGGTGGCAATCGCCTCGATCTCGGGAACGATGTAGTGCGGCCTTTCCTGCTCGATGACGCCGCGCAATGCCTCGCCGTCGAGCATGTCGATGACGTAATGCCGGTGGGCGACCTGCATGGCTGGCGCATTGGCATAGCGATCTACCGCGATGACCTCCACACCCAGACGCTGAAGCTCAATAACGAGTTCTTTGCCCAGTTCACCTGAGCCGCAGAGCAGCACCCGGGTAGCGCTGGCAGACATCGGAGTGCCAATTCGGAGCATGATTTGCCTCGTTGATCGTTCAGGAAGAAGCCGCGAGAACGCGGCGAGTTAGAGCAGCATGCCGCTGGCGCGGGCACGCTCATGACACCGCAGCAGCACCGCGCGCCGCTCGGCATTGTCCATACCACGCCAGCGGCGAATCTCGTCGACGCTGCGCTGGCAACCGGTGCAGACATCCTCCTCGTCCAGCGCGCAGATACTTACGCAGGGCGAGGAGACGGGTTTCTCTTGCTGGCTCAATCGTTCTGCTCCGCCAGATCACGCGCGTAGCGCTGGGCATTATGGACATAGTGGGCGGCACTGGCCTCGAGCATCTTCTTTTGTTGCTCGGTCAGCTCGCGGACGACCTTGCCGGGAGACCCGACCACCAGCGAGCCATCCGGAATCTCCTTGCCTTCGGCGATCAGCGTGTTGGCGCCGATGATGCAGTGCTTGCCGATCCTCGCCCCGTTGAGAATGACCGCATTGATGCCGACTAGGCTGTAGTCGCCCACGGTGCAACCGTGCAGCATCGCGTTATGGCCGACCGTCACGCCGGTGCCGAGCGTCAACGGATGCCCCATGTCGGTATGCATCACGCTACCGTCCTGCACGTTGCTGTTGGGGCCGATGTGGATCAGTTCGTTGTCTCCGCGCAAGACGGCGCCGAACCAAACGCTGGCGCCAGCCTCCAGACGGATCTTTCCAACTAGCGTGGCGTTGGGCGCTACCCAGCTTTGCGGGTCCGCGTCGACACGGGCGTCTCCCAGGCGGTATTTCATGGTCATGGTTTCCTCTGCAGATCCACATAGCTGGCCGGCGGGCGACGCATCTCGATGCCGGCGTCATAGATGAGGTTCACGAGCTCGACGACCATGATGGCCGTCAGCCCCCAGATCCGGTACTCACCGTAGCGATAGGAAGGGATGTACCAGACGCCACCCTCATAATCGATCCGGTGGGTAACCTCGCGCACGTCCTGGCAGAAGAAATCCAACGGCACGGAAAAGACCGAGGCGATTTCGGCGTCATTGGCGCGGTATTCGACGTAGTCGGGCACGATGCCGACGAAAGGCGTGACGTGGATACCGTGAAGCGACACCAGACTGCTCAGGGGGCCGACGACTTCGACCATCCCCGGTGCCAAGCCCACCTCCTCTTCCGCCTCACGCAAAGCGGTTTGGATGAGATCCGCATCTTCGGGATCCCGGCGACCACCCGGAAACGCGACCTCCCCCCCGTGGGTCGACAGCCCGCTGGCGCGCAATGTCAGCACCAGCTCCGGCGAATCGCTTCGGGTGACGGGCATCAGCACCGCCGCCTCGGGCATTCGCGCCTCCGGCTCCAGGAGATGCGGAGCGTAATCGCGCACCCGTTGGAGAATCCTGTCCAGCATCGATCTACTCTGTTTGACTTTGCCGGGCATCATGGCACGAATCACCGAGGTGCCCAATACGCAGCCCGGCCGGGCGACACCGATACGCCATCGAACGTCGCAGACTGGCTTGAAAACTTCCCGAGCCGCAGCCACTCTCATGGTGGCCGCGGCTCGGCGACGACCGTCGAGTGCAGCATCGGAAAAAGGACGTGTGATGAAATTCTGTAGTCAGTGCGGCGGATCGGTCAGCGAGTTCGTGCCTGCGGGTGACAACCGCCCCCGATTCGTCTGCGACGCCTGCCAGACCGTTCACTATCTGAATCCGCGGATTGTCGCGGGCTGTCTACCTGTCTGGCACGATCAGGTCCTGCTTTGCCGCCGAGCGATCGAGCCGCGCCGCGGCTATTGGACGTTGCCGGCCGGCTTTATGGAAAACGGCGAGACCGTCCAGCAAGCCGCTGAGCGGGAAACGCTGGAAGAGGCGAATGCACGTGTCACCGGCTTGCAGCTTTACACGCTGTTCGACCTGCCGCATATCAATCAGGTTTACATGTTCTTTCGCGCGGAACTGCTCGATCAGGCCTATTGCGCAGGCGACGAGAGCCTGGAGGTCAGGTTGTTCGCGCAAACCGATATCCCTTGGTCAGAGCTGGCTTTCCCCACCATCGACCGTACCCTAGAATACTTTTTCGCCGACCGGGTCCAGCAGGCCTTCCCGGTACGAAACGAAGCCATGGGCGCAATGCGCGTGGCACGAAAACAGGCCTGATGTCGTAGTTTCAGGACGTGCCTCGATGCGCTGGCTGCTCGCTTTAGTCTGCTTTACTTTCACCACCCTTTCTCATGCCAACGCCGCCCCCGTATTCGACGATGCCTTTATCGACAAGGTGCTGGTGGTCAAGTCCGAGCGCAGGCTCCACTTGATCAGTCGTGGCGTGACGATGAAAAGCTACCGCGTCTCGCTCGGCAAGCAGCCGGGCCCCAAGGAGCGCGAAGGCGACCAGAGAACACCGGAAGGCTTCTACTGGATCGACTGGCGCAAGGCGTCGGAAAAATACAACTTGGCGATGCACATTTCCTATCCGAACGCGCAGGACCTCGCCCGCGCCAGCAAGACGGGCGACCGGCCCGGCAGCATGATCATGCTGCACGGCACACCGCTCGACGAAGAGTATCCCGAGTGGTTCTTCCATACCCTGGACTGGACCGAAGGGTGCATCGCGCTGAAGAACGATGACATGCGCGAAATCTGGGGCCTGGTTAAAAACGGCACCCTGATCGAGATTCGCCCCTGACCGTCTTTTTTGCACGCGCGCCCTGCGAAGGGTAACGTTCGCCTCACTACCCGTTACCCCGGCTGCCTATGAACGACGCCTCGTCCGACGAATTACTTCACCTCGATAACCAGCTCTGTTTCGCGCTCTATTCCGCCTCCCTGCAGATGACCAAGGCCTACAAGCCACTGCTGCAGGAAATCGGGCTGACCTACCCGCAGTATCTGGCAATGCTGGCCCTTTGGGAGCACGACGGGCAAACCGTCGGTGAAATCAGCGCGCGCCTGCTTACGGAACCTGGCTCTCTGACGCCTTTGCTCAAGCGGCTGGAAGCCGAGGGACTGCTCAACCGTATTCGCAGCAAGCAAGATGAACGTGTCGTTGAGCTGCATCTGACCCCAGAAGGGAAAGCCCTCAAGCAGCGTGCCTCTGCCTTCCCTGGCTGCATGCTCGAATGCACCGGCCAATCAGCCGAAGCGTTACGCAACTTGCATGCGCAATTGGTAGCGCTGCGCAACGCCCTAACCCAGACACGTTGATGCAGTCCCGTGGCCAACCGACTGAACGCCATATCGAAATTTATCTTGCGCGATAAATAACATGGCGATAACTTAACCCAACCCTTTCCAGACATGAGGACCGCCCCATGCAAACCATCAAAGCCCTGTATACCGCGACCGCTACAGCCACCGGCGGCCGCGACGGCCGTGCACGTTCATCTGACGGTCTACTGGACGTCAAACTGTCCACCCCACGCGAACTCGGTGGTGCGGGAGGCGAAGGCACCAACCCCGAGTAGATGTTCGCGGCCGGCTATTCGGCCTGCTTCATCGGCGCGCTGAAATTCACTGCGCAACAACGCAAAGTCACCCTGCCGAACGATCTGTCGGTTACCGGCAAGGTCGGCATCGGGCAAATTCCGGGCGGTTTCGGTTTGGAAGTCGAGTTAACGATCCAGCTTCCAGGCCTGGAACAGGCACAAGCCGAGCAACTGGTAGAAGCGGCGCACCAGGTATGCCCCTACTCCAATGCGACCCGCGGCAATATCGACGTGCGCTTGAGCGTCAGCGTCTGATCGAGGCAGAAACAAAAAACCCCGAGCCACCTTCGTGACCCGGGGTTCTGTGTGCTGGATGCGTTAGAACTGCATATCGGACAGCCGCCACACCTCGAACGCTGGCGTCTCGTAGGGGTGCGCACCCTTGAGCGCCCTCACGCAATCGTGGATCGCTTCGTCCGCAACGACGAGCTCTATTTTCCACTCGGGCATCATCTGCACATGACCTTGCTGCCCCACGAATGGCTGGCTTCCCTCCAGCGGACGGAACTGTCCGTGGCCCAGCACCTGCCAGCAGCAGTTGTCATACGCACCGATGCGCCCAGCACCCGCTGCAAAAACCGCTTTCTTGACAGCGTCCAGATGGCTTTCCGGAACATAGAAACACAGTTTGTACATCAGCCTCTCCGTACAGATACAGGCGGACCGGACAACGGCTAAAGCCCCGCCAATGGCTTAGGTGTTCATCAGACGCAGCCCGTATGGCTTGGTTCAGCGACAGGCTGACAGCCCTCCAAATACGAAAAAAAGCTCGGAACGACAGGCGCTCCGAGCTTCATCCGTCACCTCAATACTCAGTCGACCCAGACCCGAGCATTGCGGAACATCCTCATCCAACCACCATCCTCTTTCCAGTCATCCGGGCGCCAGGAGTTCGTCACTGCCCGGAATACGCGCTCAGGGTGCGGCATCATGATGGTCACCCGGCCGTCACGTGTCGTCAGTCCTGTGATGCCGCGCGGTGAGCCGCCCGGGTTGAACGGGTAGCGCTCGGTCACCTTGCCGTGGTTGTCGACATAACGCAGCGCGACGGTGCCAGACAGGTCAGCCTCGAGCAGTGCTTCCTCGCTCTCGAACTCCGAATGCCCTTCGCCGTGAGCGATAGCGATCGGCAGCCGGGAGCCTGCCATACCTTGCAGGAAGATGGACGGCGAATCCTGCACTTGCACCATGGCGACGCGTGCCTCGAACTGCTCGGAGCGGTTGCGTACGAAGTGTGGCCAGGACTCGCTGCCCGGCACCAGCTCGTGCAGGTTGGAAAGCATCTGGCAGCCGTTGCACACGCCAAGCGCGAAGCTGTCCTTACGCTCGAAGAAGGCACTGAAATCGTCACGGGCCTTGGTATTGAACAGGATGGACTTGGCCCACCCCTCGCCGGCCCCCAGCACGTCGCCGTACGAGAAGCCTCCGCAAGCGACGAGCCCTTTGAAGCGCTCCAGGCTGATCCGCCCCGAAAGGATATCGCTCATGTGAACATCGACCGCGGCAAAGCCAGCGCGGTCGAACGCCGCCGCCATTTCGGTCTGACCGTTGACGCCCTGCTCGCGCAGGATCGCCACCTCTGGTCGCACGCCGCGCTTGATGTAGGGCGCTGCGATGTCTTCGTTGACATCGAAGCCGAGGCTGACGCTCAGCCCCGGATTGTCTTCTTCAAGGAGCGCATCGAACTCCTGATCGGCGCAGTCCGCGTTATCACGCAAGCGCTGAATTCGATAGCTGGTTTCGGACCACTGGCGCTGCAGCAGGCGACGATCACCGCTGAACACGTCCTGCCCCTCGAACCGAATCGCCACGTGCCCGTTGTTCACCGGCTTGCCGACCACCGAAACGCAGTCGCCAAGCCCAGCGGCACTGAACTGCGCCAGCACCACCTCGGTATCGCCCTGGCGCACCTGGATCAGCGCACCGAGCTCTTCGTTGAACAACGCAGCCGGGATATCGGCGGCATGATCGACCAGGGCTTCGAGGTTCAGGTCCAGGCCACAATGACCGGCAAAAGCCATCTCGAGCGCCGTGGTAAGCAAGCCGCCATCGGACCGATCGTGATAGGCGAGCAGCAGGCCATCGGCATTTAGACCCTGGACGACCGCGAAAAACGCTTGCAAGTCCTCGGCATCGTCCACGTCAGGCGCGGTACGGCCCAAGCGGCCATACACCTGCGCCAGGATGGACCCGCCGATCCGATTCTGCCCACGCCCCAGGTCAATAAGGATCAGGTCGGTCTCGCCCTTGTCCAGGCGCAGTTGCGGAGTGAGCGTTTTGCGCACGTCCACCACCGGCGCGAAGCCGGACACAACCAGCGACAGCGGCGAGGTCACGCTCTTGTCCGCACCCTCCTCGCTCCAGCGCGTCTTCATGGACATCGAGTCCTTGCCCACCGGAATGGTGATGCCCAGCGCGGGGCATAGCTCCATGCCCACGGCACGAACAGTGTCGTACAGCCGCGCGTCTTCGCCCGGATGGCCGGCAGCGGCCATCCAGTTAGCCGAGAGCTTGATGTCGGAGAGTTTGTCGATGTTTGCCGCGGCCAGGTTGGTCAGGGTTTCGCCGATCGCCATGCGGCCCGACGCGGGCGCGTCGAGCAGCGCAACCGGGGTGCGCTCACCCATCGCCATGGCTTCACCGGTGTAAACATCAAAGCTCGTAGTGGTCACTGCACAATCCGCGACCGGCACCTGCCAGGGGCCGACCATCTGGTCACGCGCGACCATGCCGGTGATGCTGCGGTCACCGATAGTGATCAGGAAGCTTTTGCTCGCCACGGCCGGGTGGTGCAGGACACGCTCAATGGCGTCAGCCAAGTCCACCTGCTCGGCGGCGAAGTCATCACCCAGCTCGGCTTCGCGAGTCGCACTGCGATGCATGCGAGGGGCTTTGCCGAGCAGTACGTTGAGGGGCATATCCACCGGGTTGTTGCCGAAATGGCTGTCAGCAACCGTCAGATGCGGCTCGGCGGTAGCCTCACCAACCACTGCGAAGGGGCAACGCTCCCGGCGACAGATTTCCTCGAAACGAGCCAGATCGGCCGCATCAACGGACAGCACGTAGCGTTCCTGGGATTCGTTGCACCAGATTTCCAGCGGCGCCATGCCCGGCTCATCGTTGGGCACCTGACGCAGCTCGAAACGGCCGCCCCGGCCGCCATCGTTGACCAATTCAGGGAAGGCGTTGGACAAGCCGCCGGCGCCCACATCGTGA
Organism: Pseudomonas sp. SA195; assembly: GCF_054131565.1. Lineage (NCBI taxonomy): Bacteria > Pseudomonadati > Pseudomonadota > Gammaproteobacteria > Pseudomonadales > Pseudomonadaceae > Pseudomonas > Pseudomonas sp. SA195. The sequence continues at coordinate 3,439,395 of NZ_CP096392.1, forward strand.
ATGAACTTGATCGGGTTCTTTTCGCCGAGCTGCCAGCAACGATCGATAACTTCCTGGCATCGACGTTCCATCTCGGGGTTGTCGCGCTGCACGGAGGCAAAATCCAGATCCGCCGAGCTGCTGCCAGTCGCCATCGACGAGGCCGCGCCGCCGCCAAGGCCAATGAGCATCGCAGGGCCGCCGAGCACGATCAGCTTGCCCCCTACGGAAATCTCGCCCTTCTGTACGTGATCTTCACGGATGTTACCCATGCCGCCTGCCAGCATGATCGGCTTGTGGTAGCCCCGCACTTCCTCACCACGCGGCGTAGCGATCGCCTGCTCGAAGGTGCGGAAATAGCCATTCAGCGCCGGCCGGCCGAATTCGTTGTTGAACGCCGCACCACCCAGCGGGCCCTCGATCATGATGTCCAGCGGCGTGACGATACGCTCGGGCTTGCCGTAAGGGACTTCCCAAGGCTGCTCGAAACCCGGGATGTTGAGGTTCGACACGGTAAAACCGGTCAGGCCAGCCTTGGGCTTGGCGCCGCGGCCAGTCGCTCCCTCGTCGCGGATCTCACCGCCCGAGCCGGTGGCGGCGCCTGGGAACGGCGCGATGGCGGTCGGGTGGTTGTGGGTCTCCACCTTCATCAAGATATGCACGGGCTGCTGGTTGGCCGCGTACTCGCCGGTTTCAGAATTGGGGTAAAAACGGCCGGCGCGATGGCCGACAATAACCGCCGCGTTGTCCTTGTACGCCGACAGCACACCTTCGCCATGCATCTGGTAGGTGTTTTTAATCATGCCGAACAGCGACTTTTCCTGGCTCTCGCCATTGATGTCCCAGCTGGCGTTGAAGATCTTGTGTCGGCAGTGCTCGGAGTTGGCCTGGGCGAACATCATCAACTCGATGTCATGCGGGTTGCGACCCAGCCCGGTAAAACTGGTTACGAGGTAATCGATCTCGTCTTCAGCCAGCGCCAGGCCAAGCTCAGCGTTGGCTTTCTCCAGCGCGGCGCGCCCGCCACCCAGTACATCCACAGCCTGCAGCGGCTTGGGCTGGGCGTGGCTGAACAGCGGCTCGGCCGCCTCGAAACGGTCGAGCACCGCCTGCGTCATGCGATCGTGCAGGCTGGCAGCGACCGCGGCGGCATCCGCATCGGACAGCTCACCGGCAATGTAATAGGCGATTCCGCGCTCCAAACGCTGAATCTTGGCGAGACCGCAATTGCGTGCAATATCGCTGGCCTTGCTCGACCAGGGCGAAATGGTGCCGAACCGGGGAATAACCAGAAACAGACGCCCACTGGGCTCCTGCACGGGAACGCTCGGCCCGTACTCGAGCAACCGGCCAAGTACCTGCTGTTCATCCGCGCTCAGGGCGCCGGTGACGTCTGCGAAATGGGCGAACTCGGCGTACAGCCCGCTCACAGCGGGGACCTTTTCGGTCAATTGCGCCAGGAGCTTACCGTGACGGAAGGCGGAAAGAGCGGGAGCGCCGCGCAGGATCAACATCGTCGGAACAGCCTCGGAAAGGGGGAGCAGTCGGGCCGCGTATTCTAGCCCATGACGACGTTCGAGGCTAAGGGAAGGCGAAAGCTGCGGCAGCTGGAAGCCAGCTCAGCGCCGCAACGAACAAATGCACCCCTGGAACTGCAGGGCATGGGTTCCGACGACCCATGCCCCGAACGCAAGGCGCTGGCAAAAAGCAGATCCTCGCGCCCGCTTTGGCGCCACTACCTCAATGCAGGATCTGGCTGAGGAAAAGCTTGGTGCGCTCGTTGGTGGGGTTGGTGAAGAACACCTCCGGGTCGGCCTCTTCGACGATCTCCCCCTTGTCCATGAAGATCACCCGGTCGGCGACAGTGCGCGCAAAACCCATCTCATGGGTCACACAAAGCATGGTCATGCCGCTTTCGGCCAACCCGACCATGGTATCGAGCACTTCCTTGACCATTTCCGGATCCAGGGCCGAGGTGGGCTCGTCGAACAGCATGATCTTGGGCTTCATACACAACGCCCGCGCGATGGCGACCCGCTGCTGCTGGCCACCAGAGAGCTGCCCCGGGTATTTGTCTGCCTGCTCTGGAATGCGCACGCGTTCGAGGTAGTGCATCGCAATTTCCTCAGCCTGGCGGCGCGGCATCTTGCGCACCCACATGGGGGCCAACGTGCAGTTTTGCAGAACGGTCAGGTGCGGAAACAGATTGAAGTGCTGAAACACCATGCCGACCTCGCTGCGGATCGCCTCGATCTGCTTGAGGTCGTTGGTCAGCTCGACGCCGTGGATCACGATACGCCCCTGCTGATGCTCCTCCAGCCGATTTAAACAGCGGATGGTCGTCGACTTGCCGGAACCGGACGGGCCACAGAGGACGATACGCTCGCCCTGGGTGACGTTCAGGTTGATGTCCTTGAGCACATGGAACTGGCCGTACCACTTGTGCACGCCCTGCATTTGGATGACGGCTTCGTCGGACTGGGCCGGGTGCTGCGGGTTGGAAGAAATGTCGTTCATGAGTGGCTCCTAGTGCCGATGGCCGGTGTCGAGCTTGCGCTCCAGATGCATGGAATAGCGCGACATGCCAAAACAGAAAATCCAGTAAACGAGCGCGGCGAAGACGTAACCCTCGGTCGACATGCCCAGCCAGGCAGGGTCCGAGGTGGCGCGCTTGATGCTATTGAGAAAGTCGAACAGGCCGATGATGATCACCAGGCTGGTGTCCTTGAACAGAGCGATGAACGTGTTGACGATCCCCGGGATCACCATCTTCAGCGCCTGCGGCAAGACCACCAGCACCATGCTGCGCCAATAGCCCAGGCCCATCGCCGCGGCAGCTTCGTACTGCCCCTTGGGAATCGCCTGCAGCCCGCCGCGTACCACCTCAGCGATGTAAGCGGCCTCGAAGAACACCACCATCACCATCGCCCGCATCAGCTTGTCGAGGTTCATCCCCTCGGGCAGGAACAGCGGCAACATGACCGATGACATGAACAGCACCGTGATCAGTGGCACGCCCCGCCAGAACTCGATGAAGGTGACGCACAGCACGCGGATTGCCGGCAAGTTCGAGCGTCGCCCCAGCGCCAGCAGGATGCCCAGCGGAAGAGCACCGGCGATGCCGACCGCCGCGATGACGATGGTCAGCATCAGCCCGCCCCATCGGCTCGTTGGGACTGTTTCCAGACCTAGGAAGCCACCGTGCAACAGCCAGAAGGCCAGCAGCGGGTAGATCAGCAGGAAGGCAATGCCATACCGTGCCTTGTGCGGCATTTGCCGCAGGAACAGCGGCGCTGCGCCGATGATTGCCAACCATGCCGTGGCATCAACGCGCCAACGCAGTTCCGGCGGGTAGTAGCCGTACATGAACTGGGCGAAACGAGTCTGTATGAAGACCCAGCATGCGCCCTCGCGTGTGCAGTCAGCGCGAGTGGTCCCGCTCCAGTCGGCTTTGATGATGGCCCACTCGATGATGGGCGGCACGACCAGCCAGATGAGGTACAACCCCAGCAGCGTCAGCAGCGTGTTGAGCCAACTCGAAAACAGATTGGCACGCATCCAGCCCAGAACGCCGATATTGGTCGACGGAGCTGGAAGGTCCGGTTTGAAAGTATGGGAAGTCATGCGCTCGTCCTTACCGCTCGATCAGCGCAATGCGCTTGTTGTACCAGTTCATCAACAGCGAAATGCTGATGCTGATTGCGAGGTACACGCTCATGGTAATAGCCATGGTTTCGATGGCCTGCCCGGTTTGGTTCAGCACCGTTCCGGCGAACAGCGACACCATGTCGGGATAGCCGATCGCGGCTGCCAGGGACGAGTTCTTCGCCAGATTCAGATACTGGCTGGTCAGCGGCGGAATAATCACCCGCAACGCCTGCGGGATGATCACCAGGCGCAACACGCGACCAGGACGCAGCCCCAGCGAAGCGGCCGCCTCCGTCTGGCCGTGGCTGACCGACTGGATGCCGGCACGCACGGTTTCACCGATGAACGCCGCGGTGTAGATCGACAACGCCAGGACAATCGAGACGAGTTCAGGGATGACGACCCAGCCGCCCCGTATATTGAAACGCTGCAGCTCTGGGATTTCCCACAGGAAAGGCGCGCCGAAGAACAGCGAGCATGCGCCCGGTATCGCAATGAACAGCGCCAGGCTCGCCCAGAACACCGGGAAGGATTCTCCCGTGGCATGGCGCCGGGCCCGCGCCCAGCGGTTGAGCGCGACGATTGCCACCAGCGCGACGAACAGCGCCACCCAGAACGACCAGAAGCCCTCTCCCGCGCTGGGTGCCGGCATCTGCACGCCGCGGTTGTTGATAAAGACCATGTCCCACAGGCTCAGGCTCTCCCGGGGGCCGGGTAAGGGGCTCAGCACCGCGAAGTACACGAAGAAAATCTGCAGCAGCGGCGGGATGTTGCGGAATATCTCGATATAGACCGTGGCGATTTGCCGGATCAGCCAGTTCGGCGACAGCCGCGCCACACCGAGGATGAAACCGATAATCGTGGCCAGGATGATTCCGACAACACTGACGAGCAACGTGTTAAGCAGCCCCACCCAAAATACGCGCCCATAGGAGTCGCTCTCCTGATAGTCGATCAGATGTTGGGGAATGCCGAAGCCGGCAGCGTTATCGAGAAAGCCGAAGCCTGAGTTGATGCCTCGGTTAGCGAGATTGGTCTGGGTGTTGTTGAACAGAAACCAGCCGATAGCTACGACTGTTATGACGGCAACGACCTGGAAAAACCAGGCACGCGCCTGCGGATCCGTGAGTAGCGAGCCGCGCGCTACCCCCGCTTTGGCGATGGTTCGCATCAAGAAACCTCATACGGCATCGCCGGCGCATAGGCACCGGCGAGGCTCATCCTTGAAACAGGGCCAGCCGCGATGGCCGACCCAGCTCGGTCAACGCACGGGAGGTGCGTATTGCAGACCGCCATTGGTCCAGAGCGCGTTCAGACCCCGTTCGATCTTCAGGTCGCTGCCGGAGCCAATGTTGCGTTCGAACATTTCGCCGTAGTTGCCAACTTGCTTGACGATCTGCACAGCCCAGTCCTTGGGTAGTTTCAGATCCTTGCCGTACTCACCCTCGGCGCCCAGCAAGCGGGCCACGTCGGGATTCTTGGTGCTCTTCGCGGTTTCCTCGACGTTCGCCGCCGTCACGCCCAGCTCCTCGGCGTTAACCATGGCCAACAGCGACCAGCGCACGATATCGAACCATTCTTCATCGCCCTGACGCACAGCCGGGCCAAGTGGCTCCTTGGAGATGACCTCCGGCAGCACGACGTAGTCGTCCGGCTTGGCCAGCTTGATACGCTGCGCGTACAGCTGGGACTGATCGGACGTGAGCACGTCGCAACGCCCGGATTCCAGCGACTTGGCGCTCTCGTCGGAGGTGTCATAAGTGATCGGCGTGTACTTGAGGTTGTTGGCGCGGAAGTAGTCGGAGAGGTTCAGCTCGGTGGTGGTTCCTGCCTGGATGCACACCGTTGCACCGTCGAGTTCCTTGGCGCTGGATACGCCCAGCGACTTGTTCACCAAGAAGCCCTGGCCGTCGTAATAGGTTACGCCAGTGAAGTTCAGGCCCATGGCCGCGTCACGCGAACTGGTCCACGTGGTGTTTCGAGACAGCATGTCCACTTCTCCGGATTGCAGCGCGGTGAAGCGCTCCTTTGCCGTCAGCGGACTGTACTTGACCTTGCTAGCGTCCCCAAAGACTGCCGCCGCTACCGCACGGCAGACATCCACGTCGATACCTTTGTATTCGCCCTTGGCATCGGTGTAGGAGAAGCCGGGCAGGCCATCACTGACGCCGCACTGCACAAACCCTTTGCTCTTGACCGCGTCGAGAGTCGCCCCCGCTTGTGCCAAGCCGCTGGTGCCTAAAATGGTGGCGGCACCAAGCACGGCCAGTGTGGTTTTAACCCTTATCATCGAAACCTCCAGTTTGCTTTTATTCTGCTGGGTCTGGCCTTCCTGCCTGGATCGCAGGCTGCCCGCCCGACAGGAATCGAGCGAAGCGGCGGAAGACCAGCCCTGAGTCTAGCTGCCGATTGGTTATCGGCAACTTTCCCAGCACGCTGGCATGCGGGCTTGCCGAAGCCATCGACGCGCTGGGTGGAACCAGACAAAGCAAGCGGCGTACCACATTTGCCAAGAACGACGGTAGATACAGCTGGGCGCTTCATACCGAATGCTCGCCCGGGTAACCTCACGTCTATCACGCACACCGTCTACTTCGCGCGCCCCAACATGGCGCGCACACCTCATACGGAGCCCCAAAATGAGCGATCCATTGATCATCGAACCCGCAAGCGCCCCCGATTCCTGCGTCATCTGGCTGCACGGGCTTGGAGCGGACCGTTACGATTTCCTCCCGGTTGCAGAGCTTTTGCAGCAGCGATTGGTTAACACCCGTTTCGTTCTGCCACAGGCACCGACCCGAGCGGTAACCATAAACGGTGGCTGGGCCATGCCGAGCTGGTACGACATCATGGCCATGAGCCCAGCGCGCGCGATCGACCAAGCTCAGCTCGAGCAGTCGGCCCAAACCGTGATCGACCTGATCGAAGCGCAGCGCAATGCAGGCATCGATCCAAAGCGCATCCTGCTGGCTGGGTTCTCCCAAGGCGGCGCGGTCGTCTATCACACCGCTTTCCTTCGCTGGGCTGGCCCGCTCGGGGGCGTCATTGCGTTGTCGACCTACGCGCCGACCTTTGCCACCGACCTGCAGCTGTCCCCGACGCATGCCGGCCGGCGGGTATTGAGCCTGCACGGCTCGCAGGACGAGGTCGTACCCAACGCCATGGGGCGCGCGGCTTACGACTGCCTGCTAGCTAACGAGGTACAGGCCGAATGGAAGGAATACCCGATGGGCCACGAGGTTCTGCCCGAGGAAATCCGCGACATCGGCGACTGGCTTGCCGCAAGGCTCGGTTAGAGTGCCGGTGGAAAATGTGACGGCGCACGCCTGCTCGATCGCCTGAGACCGGCTACGCTTGCGATTCAGGTGCATAGGCCGAAACGTTCGTCGTCCGGCCATCGCCTTTCTAGGTCACGGAGCGATATCGACATCATGACGACACCACCCGAACCGAGTGCTGGGTCATGAAGCTTGCGCCGTGGAGAGCCGAGCTGGGCCACCTAGAGCGGATCCATCTGTTGAAAGGCGTCGATGAACCATGCTTGCGCCTATTGCAAGAAGTCTTCGAAGCCTGCCTGGTCGATACGGGCGATGTTCTGTTGTCGCCGCACGAGCACAACCACCACCTTTATCTCGTATTGAACGGTCGCCTCGGCGTCCACCTCGATTCGCTGGACGGCCATCAGGTACGCGCCATCGAGGCCGGGGACTGCGCCGGTGAGATCAGCTTCATGGACGACCTGCCGCCCTCGGCCTACGTCGTCGCGCTGGAGCCCACTACGGTGCTGCGCCTGCATCGTCGGTCCATCGAGCTACTCACGCGCTCGCCGCAACTGATGCAGAACCTGGCTCAACTGCTCTGCCAGCGTGTACGCCTGAGCGACCGGCTGATCATCAATAGCGAGCAGAATGCCAATGTCGACACCCTCACCGGCTCGTTCAACCGGCGCTGGCTTGAGCACATCTACAGCCGCGAAAGCACCCGCTGCGCGTTCAACTTCCAACCCCTGTCGCTGCTGATGCTGGACGTCGACAATTTCAAGGAATACAACGACCGGCATGGCCACCTGGCGGGAGACCATGCGCTTTGCCTCGTCGTCGACACCCTAACCAAGCAGTTGCGCCCCGCCGACAGCCTGGTGCGATACGGCGGCGAAGAGTTCGTCATCCTGCTTCCGGATATGGCCCTTGCCGATGCGCGTAATGTTGGCGAACGGCTTCGTTCAAGCCTCGAGCAGGTCAGTACCTTCCCGTCGCCTATCGGCACGCTGCCTGGGGTCACCATCTCGATCGGCGTCGCACCCATGCAGCCGAGCGATAGCCTCGACGCGCTGATCCAAATCGCAGACAGTGCGCTGTACCAGGCCAAGGCAGGCGGGCGAAACCGCGTCTGCGGCTAAGCCGCCGCTGCTATCGTCAGCGCTCAGCGCAATGCTTCGCCGTATGTGCTTATTGCATTACACTGCCCGGCGGACCTTCGACATTAATAGATGAGACGACCGTGCTCAAAGCACTCAAGAACATGTTCGGCAAAGGCAAGACAGCCGACCAACCAGAACAGCCCCTGCAGCCGGTTCAAGACGCGCATGCCCAGGCAATCGAGGCCGAGCCCGAGGTAGCCGAGCCTGCGAGCGAGGCACAAGCGCCGTCCAGGCCGCGCCGGCAGAAAAACCGTAAACCCGCGGTACCGCCCGTGGCGCCTTGGAAAATCGAAGATTTCGCCGTGGAACCTGCCGAAGGCAAAACGCGGTTTCACGACTTCAACTTGGCCCCGGACCTGATGCATGCCATCCATGACCTGGGGTTTCCCTACTGCACGCCAATTCAAGCGCAGGTGCTGGGCTTCACGCTCAAGGGCCGCGATGCCATCGGCCGTGCGCAGACCGGGACCGGCAAGACGGCGGCCTTTCTTATCTCGACCATTACCCAGCTGCTGCAGACGCCGCCACCCAGCGACCGCTACATGGGCGAGCCGCGCGCGCTGATCATCGCACCGACCCGTGAGCTCGTCGTCCAGATCGCCAAGGACGCGGAGAACCTGACCAAGTACACCGGGCTCAACGTCATGAACTTCGTTGGCGGGATGGACTTCGACAAGCAGCTCAAGGCGCTCGAGTCCCGCTACTGCGACATTCTAGTGGCCACCCCGGGCCGCCTGCTGGACTTCCACCAGCGTGGCGAAGTTCATCTGGACATGGTCGAGGTTCTGGTGCTCGACGAAGCCGACCGCATGCTCGACATGGGCTTCATCCCGCAGGTGCGCCAGATCATCCGACAGACCCCGCCTAAGAGTGAGCGCCAGACGCTGCTGTTCTCTGCCACCTTCACCGACGACGTGATGAACCTCGCCAAGCAGTGGACGACCGACCCGGCCATCGTCGAAATCGAAGCCGAACATGTCGCCAGCGATACCGTCGAACAACACGTTTACGCCGTGGCAGGCAGCGACAAGTACAAGCTGCTCTACAACCTCATCACTCGTAACGACTGGACGCGCGTAATGGTCTTCGCCAACCGCAAGGACGAAGTACGCCGCATCGAGGAACGGTTGACCCGTGACGGTATCAGCGCAGTACAGATGTCCGGCGACGTTCCGCAACACAAACGCATCCGTGCGCTGGAAGGCTTTCGAGAGGGGAAGATCAGGGTCATGGTCGCGACCGACGTGGCCGGCCGCGGCATCCATGTCGACGGTATCAGTCACGTCATCAACTTCACCCTGCCGGAAGTGCCGGACGATTACGTCCACCGTATTGGCCGTACCGGCCGCGCCGGCGCGAGCGGCACGTCAATCAGCTTCGCCGGCGAAGATGACGCCTTCGCGCTGCCAGCCATCGAAGCGCTGCTTGGGCGAAAGATCAGTTGCGAGATGCCTCCGGCCGAGTTGCTAGCGCCCGTTCCACCGCGCCGTTGAACGGCAAAAAAAGCGAAGCCTGGCAGCTTCGCTTTTTTTGCACTTCCTGCCTGCTCCACTGATCGGGGTCATGCCGCACTTGGGCAAAGCGCCTAAAGTGACATGAGTACCGGTGGCAGGAGGTCGGCACATGAACACTACCCACCTGATGTTGCTGCTCATCTTGACCAGCTTCGTGCTGATGGGCACGGGCTTCAACTTCCGCGAGCGGAACTGGGGCGTTGCCCTGCTGGCGCTCGGCATCATGTCGATGCCGTCCACGCTGCTCTACAAACTTCAGATCGCCTTCGGTTGATCAGCGCTTCCAGCGCTGCGCGGCATCCTGATCGCTGCTGCGACCCTCAACCCAGCGTGGGCCAGACGGCGTCTGCTCTTTTTTCCAGAACGGCGCGCGTGTCTTCAGATAGTCCATGACGAAACGGCACCCATCGAACGCTGCCTCGCGATGCGCACTTGCCGCAGCGACGAAGACGATCGGTTCGCCCGGTTCGAGCATGCCGACACGGTGCAGGATGTCTAGCCTGAGCAGTGGCCAGCGTTCATTGGCCTCATCGATGATCTTCTGCAGCGCCTTCTCGGTCATGCCCGGCGCATGCTCGAGAAACATGCCCGCGACATCCTCGCCATCGTTGAAATCGCGCACATAGCCAACGAACCCAGCCACAGCGCCGACTCCGTGATTGGCAGAATGCATGGCATTAAGTTCAGCCCCAGGATCAAAGGGATCCTCCTGGATGCGTACGCCCATGGTCAGCCCCCGGTCACGGTTGGAAAGAACGCAATCTCGTCGCCATCGACCACTGGCTCCTGCACATCGCAGAGTTCCTGGTTACGCGCGCACATCAGGTTCTGCTCGGCGAGCACCGACCATTCGCCACCGCGCGCCACCAATCGCTGACGGACATCGTCGAGCCGGCGCAGCGACGGATCCCACTCCAGCGCCTCGCCGTCGCTGCCGAGCGCTTCCCGATAGCGGGCGAAATATTGAATCGAGATCATGCACGCACCTGCCAATGTCCGCTTTTGCCGCCCACCTTTTCTAGCAGGCGAACCGACTCGATCACCATGCCCTTGTCGACGGCCTTGCACATGTCATAGATGGTCAAGGCTGCGATGCTCGCCGCTGTCAGCGCTTCCATTTCCACACCGGTCTGACCGGCCAGCTTGCACCTCGCCTCGATACGCACACAATCGGCGCCTTCGGCCTGCAGGTCCAGTTTGATGCTGGTGAGCATCAGTGGATGACACAGCGGGATGAGGTCATGGGTTTTTTTCGCCGCCTGGATGCCGGCGATGCGGGCCACGGCGAACACGTCGCCCTTGGGGTGGCCGCCCTCCTGAATCATCTGCAGCGTTTCAGGCTGCATACGAACCCTGGCTTCGGCCACCGCCTCACGGGCCGTGACGGCCTTGGCGGTGACGTCGATCATATTGGCGCGCCCCTGGGAATCGAGATGGGTGAGCATGGAAGGCTCCTTGAAAATCGAAGGAGCGATGTTAACCCAGCCGGACGCTGGAAGCCCTCGATCTCAGCCCAGGGTCCCAGCGTGTGGCCTGCTGCGCTACATATGCGCTTCGGCGTACTCGGCGAGCACTGAACGCGGCACGCCTTGCAGCGTGATGTGCATGCCGTGCGGAAAGTCCTTGAAGCGCTCGGTCAGGTAGGTCAGGCCCGAACTGGTTGCCGACAGATAAGGCGTGTCGATCTGCGCCAGATTGCCGAGGCATACCACCTTCGAGCCGTTGCCCGCACGGGTGATGATGGTCTTCATCTGGTGCGGCGTCAGGTTCTGGCATTCGTCGATGAGAATCAGGCTCTGCTGGAAGCTGCGCCCGCGGATGTAGTTCAGCGATTTGAACTGCAGGGGCACCTTCTGCAGGATGTAGTCGACGCTGCCGTGCGTGCTTTCATCATCCATGTGCAGCGCTTCGAGGTTATCGGTGATCGCGCCGAGCCAGGGCTCCATCTTCTCGGCCTCGGTACCCGGCAGAAAGCCGATGTCTTCGTCGAGCCCCTGCACGCTGCGCGTGGCGATGATGCGGCGGTAGCGCTTGCTGACTACGGTCTGTTCGATCGCAGCAGCCAGCGCCAGGATGGTCTTGCCTGAACCCGCGGCGCCCGAGAGATTCACCAAGTGGATGTCTGGATCCAGCAGGGCAAACAACGCGAGTGCCTGGTGAATGTCGCGCGGGCGCAAGCCCCAGGCTTCCTGATGCAGCAACGGCTCCTGGTGCATATCGAGCAGCAGCAACTCGTCGGCCTTAATGCCCTTGATCCAACCAACGAAGCCCTGCTCGTCCAGGATGAACTCGTTGACATGGACTGCCGGCAAGTTGTCGATCAGTTGAACGCGGTGCCAGGTGCGACCATGTCCCTGGTGGGTGTCGACCTTGCTCACGCGATCCCAGAAGGAACCGGTCAGGCTGTGGTAACCCCGCGACAGTTGACCCACATCATCGACCAACTTGTCGGTCTGGTAATCCTCGGCGGCGACACCGCACGCCCGGGCTTTCAGGCGCATGTTGATATCGTTGGTAACGAGTACCACCGGGACGCCGCCGCTGCGACGTTGCAGGTCGACGACCTGGTTGATGATTTTGTTGTCGTTCAGGTCTTCCGGTAATGCACTGGAATCGGCGCCCTTGCTCATCAGGATCGACAAGCTCCCGCACGGTCCGCTCTTTTCCCTCTGGATCGGTACGCCGAGCTCTACTTCCTCGGGCGTGGCGTTGCCCAGCACCTTGTCGATCAGGCGGATAGCCTGGCGACACTCGGCCGCCACCGAATGTTTGCCGGTCTTGAGCTGGTCGAGCTCTTCAAGAACGGTCATTGGGATGGCGACTTGATGCTCCTGGAAGTTCAGCAACGCGTTGGGGTCGTGGATCAGGACGTTGGTATCGAGAACATAGAGGGTGGGCTGAGTAGCGCGGGGTCTGCCGTAGTCATCCATACGCGATCACCTTTTCGGAGCCTGCCGACGGAGAGCCGAATGCGCTCCGCCGAAGAGAAACCGCCGTGCGCCGAGGTGAGCGGACTTGAGTGGCAGCGGATTGGGGCCACCCAGAGGCCGCCACCTGAGGTGCAGGTTCCGGCGGTCTTGATTCGGTAATACCGCAAAACAGATGACAGGAAAAAGTCTTTTTCAGCCAGATGAGATTTTTTTTACAGCGCGACGAATAGGCCTTGGCGACCACTTGGCAGCCGACTAGGCTGACGGATCAACCCGGTGCGCCTTTTCGCACCGATTCACCTCGGCGGTCACGTGTACCAACTCCGGCATACCTGCCAGCACTGCCTTGTAATGGTCCGGCGCGTGCGGCTCGTGAGTCACCACGCTGACAATGCAGCTGTACTGCGCCCGCCCTACCCTCCATAGGTGTAGATCGGTCACCTCCGTGTCGTGAACGGCCTCGAGACGCTGACGAACGCGCTCGACGATCGGATCGTCCATCTCCCGGTCCAGCAACGCTTTGGCGGTATCACGCAACAGGCCCTTGGCCCACACCAGAATCACCAGTGCGCCGATGATGCCCATCAGCGGGTCCAGCCAGCCCCAGCCCAGATACTTGCCGCCAAGCAGGGCGGCGATCGCTGCGACGGACGTAAAAGCGTCGGTCAGAACATGGATGAAGGCTGCGTGACGGTTGAGATCCCGCCCATGGGCTGAACCCGAGTCGTGGTCGTGGTCGTGGTCGTGGTCGTGGTGATCATGCGCAGCGTGTCCATGATCATGTCCGTGTTCGTCCCGGAGCAACCAGGCCGAGGCCAGGTTGACCAGTAGACCTAACGCCGCGACCCACAAGGCTTCATCGAAACCAATTGTCGCTGGCGCCCATAGTCGCGACACCGACTCGCCGATCATCATCAGCGCCACCAACACCAGCAGCACGGCACTGGAGAACCCGGCAAGCACCTCGATCTTCCATGTTCCAAAAGCAAATCGTCGATCGCTGGCATAGCGCCGCGCGAGCGCATAAGCGAATGCCGCCATGCCAATGGCGACCATGTGAGATGCCATGTGCCAGCCATCGGCCAACAGCGCCATGGAGTTGAACAGGTAGCCCGCAACGATCTCTGCCACCATGGTCACACCGGTCAGCGCAACCACCGCCCAAGTACGCCGTTCCGCCCGGCGCTCCAGCGGCCGGTAATGATGGGAAGGTGCCCAGCTCGAATGGTCACAATCAGTCATGAAGCACTCCGTTTAGTTGCATCTAGCTTGCGCGTTGTACCAGGGCAGCCGTCAACCCTGGCTCAATCGACACCATAGCTGGAGCCGTAGAGGTCATAGCGCCTAGAATCGTCGCTCTTGCAAGGAGACCGACGCATGCTGATGGTGATTTCGCCGGCCAAGACCCTGAATTACGACACCCCGCCCACCACCCACCGCTTTACCCAGCCCGAGCATCTCGACGATGCTCAGGTTCTCATCGAGCAGCTTCGCGACATGACGCCTGCCCAGATCGGCGAACTGATGCACCTGTCCGACAAGCTTGCCGCGCTCAACGTCGCACGCTACGGCAGCTGGACGCCCTCGTTCACGCAGGACAACGCCAAGCAGGCCCTGCTCGCCTTCAAGGGCGACGTCTACACCGGCCTCAACGCTAACGACTTCAGCGAAGTGGACTTCGACTTCGCACAGAAGCACCTGCGGATGCTCTCCGGGCTCTATGGTGTGCTGCGCCCGCTTGATCTCATGCAGCCTTACCGGCTCGAGATGGGCACGAAGCTGGCCAATCCTCGTGGCAAGGACCTCTACGCCTTTTGGGGCGAGCGTATCAGCGAATGGCTCAACCAGGCCCTGCTCGAACAAGGTGACGATGTGCTGCTGAACCTGGCGTCGAACGAGTATTTCGGAGCGGTGAAGCGCAGTGCCTTGTCGGCGCGCGTGATCGACGTCGATTTCAAGGACCTGAAGAACGGCCAGTACAAGATCATCTCGTTTTATGCGAAGAAAGCACGCGGACTCATGACGCGCTTCGTGATCAAGGAGCGCATCGAACGCCCGGACCAATTGCTCGCGTTCGACTATGACGGTTATCGCTACAGCCCCGAGCAATCCCGAGCGGACCACCTTGTGTTCCTGCGAGACGCTCCGGCCTGATCGTCGTACCCGCCTGCTCGCGCCGCCCGGCGCGGGCAATCTCTCCGTCCTCCCCACCTGCAGCCCGGCCACCTTCATTTGAGTGACCCGTTTCCCGTCCCCATTCATCTTGCCGATCAGCGGTAAGCCTCTAGGGAACTATCCCACCGCCTTCGGGTTCATAAGCGCGTATCGACATTGCGGACGCAAAGGGACGTCGCTCATGAGCATGCCAAGGGATCGGAAACACCGGCCAGACAGCCATCCCGTCCGGGTAGCACGGTCTCTGGCCACCCGAATCGAACGCAGCAGGATATCGACCCAAACCATCGCCCAGGGGTGTTGCGGCGCCAGATGCGCAGCGATCACACCGGGCCGCGCCATTCACCTCGACGTCAACCTGCCGAGCACGGCGGTGAGGCGCAAGGCATCCAGACATTCAGGCTCGGAGCAAGCAGTTCGCACCGAAGGTGTTTTCCGTTCAAGGGAAAGCAAATCGATGGCGCGCGGCACCTGAAGGCCCGACCAAGACGCATCCGGTAGCCCTTCGATGGGGCGCTGTAATGGACAAGAAGAACTTACCCTTCTCAAACGATTCAGGAGATACGACATGATTCCGGTCATTCTTTCAGGCGGTAGCGGCTCACGGCTCTGGCCCCTTTCGCGCAAGGCGTTCCCCAAGCAATTCCTCGCGCTTACCGCCGAGCAGACCCTTTTCCAGCAAACCATCGAACGCCTTGCCTTCGAGGGCATGCAGCCGCCGCTGCTGGTCTGCAACAAGGAACACCGGTTCATCGTCAAGGAGCAACTGGCCGCTCGCAAACTCGAGACCCAAGGCCTCATGCTCGAGCCCTTTGGCCGCAACACCGCGCCGGCCATCGCTATGGCGGCCATGAAACTACTTGCCGATGGGCGCGACGAATTACTGCTGGTGCTGCCGGCAGATCATGTCATCGAAGATCACAAAGCCTTCCAGCGTTCGCTGGCATTGGCGACCAATGCCGCCGAGAACGGCGGCATGGTGCTGTTCGGCATACCTGCGACCAGCCCGGAAACCGGCTATGGCTACATCAAGTGCGACACGGCGGAACGCAACGGGCTACCGGAAGGCGTCAGCCGCGTCGCCCAGTTCGTGGAGAAGCCCGACGAGGTGCGCGCCCAGGAGTACGTCGATTCAGGCAATTACTTCTGGAACAGCGGCATGTTCCTGTTCCGTGCCAGCGTCTTCCTCGATGAACTGAAGAAGCACGACCCGGACATCTACGATACCTGCTGGGTTGCGCTGGAGCGCAGCGCCAAGAATGGCCAGGAAGTACTGATCGATCCGGCCACCTTCGCCTGCTGCCCAGACAACTCCATTGACTACGCCGTGATGGAGAAAACCGACCTGGCCTGCGTCGTCCCGATGTCTGCAGGCTGGAGCGATGTGGGTTCCTGGTCCTCGCTCTGGGATGTGCTGGAGAAAGACGAAAACGGCAACGTGACCCGCGGCGACGTCATCGTCGAAGACAGCCGCAACTGCCTGGTCCATGGCAATGGCAAGCTCGTCACCGTGGTCGGCCTGGACAATATCGTCGTCGTCGAGACCAAGGACGCGACCATGATCGCGCATAAAGATAAGGTTCAGGACGTCAAGAAGCTGGTGAACAAGCTCGACGCCATGAAGCGCTCCGAAACTCAAAACCACTGCGCCGTCTATCGCCCGTGGGGCTGGTACGACTCGGTCGACATGGGCGGTCGCTTCCAGGTCAAGCGCATCTGCGTCAATCCAGGCGCACAGCTGTCCTTGCAGATGCACCACCACCGTGCGGAACACTGGATCGTGGTCTCGGGTACCGCGCAGGTCACTTGTAACGACAAAACGTTCCTACTGACCGAGAACCAATCGACTTACATTCCAATCACGTCCATCCACCGCCTGGCTAATCCCGGCAAGATTCCGCTGGAAATCATCGAAGTGCAGTCCGGCAGCTACCTCGGCGAGGATGACATCGAGCGACTCGACGACGTTTACGGACGCGCTCCGGAATCAGAAAAGCAATCCGCTCGCTAATCACTTTACCGCTCGAAAAAACGCGCCGCACCGGCGCGTTTTTTATGCGCCATGCTTAAATCCAGGCGAGCAAAGTCATCGCCCCGCCTAAACCTGGCATGCCAGGCAAGCACGTTTGTAAAACGACTGCCGAAGCGGTCTCACCACTTGCGATAGGGATTCTGCGCATTACCAACTTGAAATAAAGTCGCCCATCCCTTAAATAACGAGGCGACTGTTGTCGGCAAACGCCGCCTATCCAATTGATGGTTACAAAGGAAATATCGTTACGTGACGAAAGACGAACTTCGCGCAGAACTCGAACGTCAGGCCACTCGCTTCCAGGCGATTTACGGTGGCGAAATTACCACCTATGCCGCACAACCCGAGCCGGAGCGCAAACGCTGGCGCAAAAAACCCACCGTACAGGACCAGGTGTTCCAGCAAGAGTTGGAAAAGATGGAAAAAGAGTTGGCGGCGCCAATCGCGGATGCCGAAAAGCCTTAATGCAATGGCCCGGCATACATCTTGTGCCGGACAGACATATCTAATCAGATCAGCGCCGCTTTCCGAGCAATGAGCCCATTAGCCCTCTGACCAGTTGCCGCCCGAATTGGTTGGCTGCCTGCTGGACGGCACTCTTGAGCACCCGCCCGGCCAGGTCACCTAGCGCATCGCCAGCCTTGCTGCTTGCGGTCTGCGTTTTCGTACTTGTCGCCTCGCCTTCACGTGCCGCCTGGGCTGCGCGCTCCGTAAGGATTTCATACGCCGACTCGCGGTCGACGGCCTTTTCATAACGTGCTCGCAACGGCGAAGCCAAGATGATGGCCTTGCGCTCCTGATCACTGAGCGGCCCTACGCGCGATTGCGGCGGAGCAATCGCCACACGCTCGACCATCGCCGGCGTCCCGTTGCTCTCCAGACCACCGAGCAGCGCCTCGCCAATCCCCAGGTCGACCAGTACATCGAGTGAAGAAAATGCCGGGTTTGCCCGAAACCCATCCGCCACAGCACGCAGCGCCTTCTGCTCGCGCACGGTGTAGGCACGCAGGCCATGCTGGACGCGCAAACCGAGCTGCGCCAATACCTCATCAGGCAAATCGGACGGTGACTGGGTGACGAAGTACACACCAACCCCTTTGGAACGGATCAGCCTTACGACCTGAATGAGCCGCTCCTGAAGCGCTTTCGGCGTGTCATTGAACAGCAGATGCGCCTCGTCGAAGAACAGCGCCAACAGCGGCCGATCCGCGTCCCCTCGCTCCGGCAGCTGCTCGAACAACTCGGCTAGCAGCCATAGCAGGAAAGTGGCGTAGACCTTGGGCGAATCGTGGACAAGGCGGGTGGCGTCGAGCAGATGGATGCGCCCTCGCCCGTCAGCATCGGGGCGCAGGATGTCGCCCAGCTCCAGTGCCGGCTCGCCGAAGAGCGCTTCGGCGCCCTGCTGCTCGAGCGTTGCAAGGCGCCGGAGCAGTGCCTGCACCGAGCCGGCATTGAGTAGAGCGGCATCATCGCCGAGCCATTCGGGGTGTGACCGCAAATGGTTGAGCAACGCCTTCAAATCTTTCAGATCGAGCAACAGCAACGCTTCGCGATCGGCCACCTTGAACGCGGCATACAACGCGGCCTGCTGGCTATCGGTCAGTTCGAGCAGGTTGCCCAACAACAGCGGCCCCATCTCGGTCAGCGTAGTGCGCAGCGGATGGCCGGCAGCGCCCTCGATGTCCCAGAGCGTAACGGGATAAGCCTGGGGGCGATGGTTCAGCCACGGCATGCTGGCGATGCGCTCGGCGATCTTGCCCTGCGGCACACCGGCCGCGGCCAGCCCGCACAGGTCTCCCTTGATGTCGGCAGCGAAGACTGCGACGCCGGCGTCACTGAACGCTTCGGCCAGGCGCTGCAGGGTGACGGTCTTGCCCGTGCCTGTTGCGCCGGCAATCAATCCATGGCGATTGGCGAGGCGGAGCGGGTGGCCGACGGCATCGCCCCTCATATCCGCCCCAAGTACCAGCGTGTCTTTACCTTCCATCGGTTACCTCCGAGCGAACTGCGGAATGCGTTTCGCCAACCCCGCAAGGCGACTCAGGCCGCCCCTCGTGTGCATTAGCATCGCCAGCCGGGCGGCCACCATGCATGCGCTGCCAGAGCTGGCGAGCGTCAGGAAAGGTGGTGCCGGTAGCCCCGTCCATAGCATTCGGATCGTAGCGCTGCGTGCAGCCGCTGCCGATGATCGGCGGCGCGACGGCCGAGGCCTTGTCCAGTGGATCGCTCATCTCCGGCTCCGGTCGTTATCAGTTGAACACCATGGTTTTGTTGCTGTGCACCAGCACGCGCTCTTCAAGGTGATAGCGCAAACCCCGCGACAGCACCATTTTTTCCACGTCCTTGCCCAGACGCACCATGTCTTCGATGCTGTCGCGGTGGCTGACACGCACTACGTCCTGCTCGATGATCGGGCCGGCGTCCAGCTCCTCGGTGACGTAGTGGCAGGTCGCGCCGATCAGCTTGACGCCTCGCAACGACGCTTGGTGATAAGGCTTCGCCCCGACGAAGGACGGCAGAAAACTGTGGTGGATGTTGATCACCCGCTGCGCGAACTCGCCGCAAAGCTCGGCGGGGAGGATTTGCATGTAACGGGCAAGCACGATGACGTCGGCCCGTTGTTCACGAACCAGGCGCGTGACTTCCGCGAACGCCTCCTGCTTGCGCCCCGGCTCGACCGGCACGTGGAAATAGGGGATGCCATGCCACTCGACCATGCTTCGCAGGTCGTCATGGTTGGAAATGACGCAAGGGATGTCACAGTCCAGCTCGCCGCTATGCCAACGATGGAGCAGGTCCGCCAGGCAATGCGACTCGCGGCTGGCCATTAACACGACACGCTTGCGCTGCTCGGAATCGGTAATGCGCCATTCCATGGAAAACTCACGGGCGATGGGTGAGAACGCCTGGCGAAAACCGTCGAGATCAAATGGCAGCGAATCCGCGCGAATTTCATGGCGCATGAAAAACCAACCGCTTTGGTGGTCGGAGTGGTGGTTGGCTTCGGTGATCCAGCCGTTATAGGTCGCCAAAAAGTTACTGACCTTGGCCACAATGCCAACGCCATCGGGGCAGGCGATAACCAGCCTGAAAGTGCGCATTAACGGAAACTCCGACCTGTAAAAAAGAGGCCGCATTCTAACGCAGCGCGGAAAAGCGCCACCATATTATTCAGCCACTCCATGGATCGGCCGCACCCAAGGGCATCGCGCTCCAATCGCTCGACCACAAGAACAATGGGGGAATCGAGGCGGTGCGAAACGCTCGCTGCGAACTTCAGGCCCGGCGATTCCTCTCAAAATCGAAAATATTAAACAGCCGGAACTGGGATTGGCACAGCGTGCAAACTTTCGAAAACGTCCACGCCGGGTTTTAAACCAGAAACAAATTCTCCAGGCAAACTATATTTACTTGTACCGGATGCCTGTCTATCATTGCCAACACTTGCGTTCCAACCTATTCCAAGGAAGTGACATGTCGCTGATCAATGAATACCGCGCCACTGAAGAAGCCATCAAGGAACTTCAGGAACGCCTGAAATCGCTCTCCGCAGACGAAAAACTTAAAAAAGAACTCGAGTTCGAGGGCAAGCTGCGTGAACTGATGGGCGAGTACCAGAAGTCTCTTCGCGACATCATTGCGCTGCTGGATCCAGATGCCCGCAACAACAAGCCCTCCCGCGCGGCCAAAGCGCCGGCAGCGGCCAAGCGCGCTCGCCGCGTCAAGCAATACAAGAATCCGCACAATGGCGAAGTGATTGAAACCAAAGGCGGCAATCACAAGACGCTTAAAGAATGGAAAGCCCAGTGGGGCTCCGATGAGGTCGAAAGCTGGGCAACGCTGCTCGGTTAACGAACCCAGCCTCACCCAAAAGCCATCCGATGCAAGTCGGATGGCTTTTTTATTTCAAGCATCGTTCAACGGCAAACCGAATCGCTGCCGCAACTGTTGGGCATGTACGGCCCATTGTTCCAGCACTTTCGCTTGATCGCTCGTTACCGCCCCAAGCGCCTCTCTCAGGTTCCGCTCGAATTGCGCCAGCGTATTGGGCGCCCCGAACTCCGGTAGGGTCAACCGGTGGCGACAGAAGTCCGCCCAGCGACGAGCTTCTTCGCTGGAAAGGCTGTTCGGAAAGTTGCGAGCCCGGTAGCGAAAGTGCAGTTCCGGCAAACGCGGATCGTCGAACGGCAACGAGGACGAACAATGCTCGGCCAACGTTCTAACCTGCTCGCACAGGCCCTTGTCTCGATCACCGATAAATCCGTCATAAAGTTGTTGCTCCGGATCATCCAGTCCATCGAACGGGTCATCCCGATAAATGTCGGCGAGTTTTGGCAGCCAGTCGACCTGCCGACGGCGGAGTTCTTCGGCCCGCTCTTCACAACATGACAATTCGATACCGAGCCGTTCGATATCCGATGGCCGCAATACGCTCATGGGCGCGATAACCGGACAGCGATTGACGTGCAGCAGCTTCAATGGCACAGGGTGCTCGGAACCCAGGTCAGCACGTCGCGTATAAAGCCGCTCACGCAGCGCGTCTCCGCTTTCTTCCCATAATGGGCCGCACTCCGAATTCAGATCGCAGACGATCAAGGCGTTGCGATTGCGTGGATGCCAGGCCATAGGAAGCACGACCGACAGATAATGCCGGGCGGCGGAAAAACGCCCCGAGACGTGGACCATCGGCTCGAGCAGCCGCACCTGGTCTACCACGGCTGTCTTGCGACGCAGGCGGTAAAGGTATTCGTAGAGGCGCGGTTGGCGGTCACGAATCAATCGGGCCAGACCGATAGTGGCGCGCACATCGGACAGCGCGTCGTGTGCTTGAAGATGTTCGAGCCCGTTAGCCTCGCTCAGCCGCTCCAGTTTCAGCGTGACCCGGCCCTCCTCTTCAGGCCAATGCAAACCTTCTGGGCGCAGCGCATACGCGGTGCGCACTAGGTCGATCAGGTCCCAACGGCTATTGCCGCCCTGCCATTCGCGAGCATAAGGATCGTGAAAGTTGCGATACAGGCTGTAGCGCAGCACCTCGTCATCGAAGCGCAGCGTGTTGTAGCCCGCGCCGCAGGTTCCAGGGCGGGCCAGTTGGGCATGCAGGCGCTCGATGAACTCCGCTTCCGCCAGCCCCTTCTCTTCCAGGATTTTCGGCGTAATGCCGGTGACCTGGCAGGCCGCGGGGTGAGGCAGTATGTCGTCACTGAGCCGACAGTACAGATTCAGCGGCTCACCGACTTCCTCGAGCGCCTCGTTGGTGCGTATCCCGGCGACCTGCAGCGGGCGATCGCAACGCGGTGAAATGCCGGTGGTTTCGAAGTCGTACCAAAAAATGCTCGGCGTCACGAAAGACTCCTTGTCGAACGGGGGCCCAGTCTAGCGCGCCCGACTCCTGACAGGGGTTCCAGCGCCGCCACCTGCTTGTGAATCCATCCGGGACGGGCGCGCTTCACAAGTTTCGCCCTCATCTACCCCCGCAGGCCCGCGATTGCATCTGGAACGTTGCTCAACCCCTCATGCACCGCATAGCATCTGCGCCACACCGCTCGCGAGTACCTTTAGTGCAGGTCGCCACCGACTCCCAGCCACTGCTGGACAACCGCTTCCGGGTCGAAACCCCGGAGGGCGTCGACCTGCTGCTTCGGCCCGCGGGGCTGGTCCCGCGCGCACTTGCGTTCGCCGTGGATCTGGTGATCCGTGCGGTGATCGTGCTGATCATGGGATTAGGGCTCGGGGCGCTTGGCAAGTTCGGCCTGGGCGTCGGCGCCCTGCTGCTGTTTCTCGTGCAGTGGTGGTACATGGTCCTGTTCGAAGTGCTCTACCAGGGTCGAACGCCGGGCAAGCGCTGGCTTGGGCTGCGGGTAATACATGATGACGGTACCCCGGTCGGCTGGGCATCGTCCCTGACACGCAACTTGCTGCGCTTTGTCGATCTGCTGCCTTTCGGCTATTTCCTCGGCGCGCTGTCGTGCCTGTGGCACCCCGCCTTCAAGCGCCTGGGCGACCTGGCGGCCGGCACCTTGGTTGTCTATAGCGAACGCCCACTTGAACGCCCGCAGCTACCAGAAGCAACGAGCTGCACTGCCCCGTTCCCGCTGAGCCAGGCGGAGCAGCAGGCCTTGGTCGGCTTCGCCGAACGGCAGGGCAGCCTGTCCGCTGAGCGACGCCAGGAGCTGGCTGGCCTGATTGCCGAACCGCTCGCTGTACGGCCTGACCAGGCCGAGGCCCGGATCAACGGCATTGCGCGCGGCCTGATGGGGCAGCCATGAAACAGAGCCTGTTCGAACAGCAGCATCAGCGCGAATGGCAGGCGTTCGATGACAGCCTGCGCGCGCTGGAACACGGCAAAGCCCGGCAGGCCAACGGCCTCGCCGGTTTTCCTGCCGCCTATCGACGCATCTGCCAGCACTTGGCGCTGGCCCAGGCACGCGGTTACAGCCCGCATGCCATGGAATACCTGCAGCAGCTGGCGCAACGTGGGCATCAGCAGCTTTACCGACATCGCAGCCCGCTGGCTGGTCGGCTGCTGGGCTTTGTGTTGGGCGGCTTCGGCAGGCTGGTACGTAGCGAGTGGCGATATGTTCTGACGGCCAGCCTGGCGTTCTATCTCTGCCTGTTCGGGATGGGCACGCTGGTGCTGGCCTTCCCTGACCTCGTCTACAGCCTGATCAGCCCCGACCAAGTCCGTGAAATGGAGGCAATGTACGACCCGGACGCCAGTCGCCTCGGTCGTTTCGGCGAGCGCAGTTCCGGCGATGACTGGGTAATGTTCGGCTATTACGTGATGAACAACATCGGCATCGCGTTCCAGACCTTTGCTGGCGGCCTGCTGTTCGGCCTGGGCAGCCTGTTCTACCTTATTTTCAACGGCCTGGTGATCGGCGCGGTCGCCGGCCATCTCACCGGAATCGGCTATCACCAACCGTTCTGGTCATTCGTCATCGGCCATGGCGCCTTCGAGTTGACCGCTATCACGCTCGCCGGCGCAGCGGGCCTGAGATTAGGCGCCGCGCTGATCGCACCGGGCCGCCTGCGTCGCGCCGAAGCGCTGCGGCAAGCGGCGAACCGGGCCGTCCGGATGATCGCCGGTGCGACGCTCTTCCTCCTAATCGCGGCCTTCATCGAGGCCTATTGGTCGTCGATGACCTTCGCCAGCCCTGCCGTCAAATACGCTGTTGGAGCGCTGCTCTGGCTAGCGGTTGGTTTCTATCTGATCTTGAGCGGCAGGACGCGACATGCGCCTGAGTGATATCAACCTGGCAGTCCGCCCACGCAGCGCCTGGGAGGCGCTCGACCTCGGCGTCCTCATGGCGCGTCGCCAGCTAGGGTTACTGGTACTCAGTTGGGCGCTACTCACCCTGCCGGTGTTCGCCCTCTTAAGCCTCGTACTCTGGCAACATCCGTCGCTCTCGCTGCTGCTGTTCTGGTGGCTCAAGCCGCTGTTCGAGCGCCTACCGCTATTCATCCTGTCCAGCTCGTTGTTCGGCGACACACCGACCTTGCGCCAATGTGCCAAGGCATTGCCGGGCCTGCTGCGGCCGCAATGGTTTTCCAGCCTCATCTGGCGGCGCTTCAGCCTGACGCGCAGCTTCGACCTGCCGGTGATCCAGCTCGAAGGCCTGTCCGGTACCGTGCGTGCGCGACGGCTGGCCGTGCTCGGGCAGCGTAACAGCGGCACCGCAAGCGGGTTGACGCTCGTCGGCATGCATCTGGAAGGCGCGCTGTGGCTGGGCCTGCTGGCGCTGCTCTACCTGTTGATTCCGGCACAGGTGCTGGCCGACTGGAACTGGCAGGACCTGATCGGCCTGAGCGACGAATGGCTGTGGGCCGAGCATCTGTCCAACCTGCTCTATGCGCTGGTGCTCATCGTCTGGGAACCGATCTACATCGCCTGCGGCTTTAGCCTTTACCTCAACCGACGCACCGTGCTCGAGGCCTGGGACATCGAGTTGAGCTTCCGACGTCTGCGCGAGCGCCTGCAGCCAATCGCTGCACTGCTGGTGATCGGTTTCAGCCTGGCGCTGCTGATTCCCGCCGAACCGGCCCACGCTGATGCCGCGCCGGCCCCACGTACCGCCGTGCAGCAGTCGTTGCCCGAAGCCAGCCCCGAGGACGACCGCTTGCTCAAGCAACCGCTGACAAGCCAGGCGGCACGTCAGCAGATCACAGCATTGCTGGACCAACCACCCTTTCGTAACCGCGAAACGGTGACCCGCTGGCGTTTCGGCGAAGACGACACGGAGCAGGCGCCCGACTGGCTGCAACGGCTGATTGAGTCTCTGCTACGGACCGATGGTCCAGGCGCTGGCTTCGACAGCCTCGCATTGGTCATCGAGGCCTTGCTGTGGTGCGCACTGTTCGCGCTGATTGCTTTCGTGCTCTGGCGTTACCGTAGCTGGATCGCCCTGCACGTCCGGCGCCTGCCGCGCCCTGCCAAGCCGCATCGAATGCATCCGCCGCAGTTATTCGGCCTAGACCTCGCGCCCGAGCGCCTGCCCGACGACGTCCCTGATGCCGTGGAACGGCTCTGGAACGAACATCCGCGCGAAGCGCTAGGGCTGCTCTATCGCGCACTGCTCAGCCGCCTGTTGCATCACCATCGAATCCCGCTACTGGCGGCGCACACGGAGGGTGAGGTGTTGACGCTGACGCGCCATGAACCGCCGGCACTTCAGCATTACGTCGAAACCGTGACCGGGCATTGGCTCGGCATTGCCTACGGCCACCGCCTGCCCCCAGACGAAACCGCCGCTCAGCTTTGCCAGCGCTGGCGAGAGTTGTTTCAGGGAGCCACGCCATGAGCCGGCGCACGGTACTGGTCATAATTGCGGCGGCCCTGCTGATCGGCGCAGGACTGGCCTATCTGGTGAGCAAAGCCACCCCGTATGAGGAAGTGGTCGAGCACGGGCCTGCACCCGAAGCGGCGGCCGACCCCTATCTGGCAGCCCGCCTGTTCCTCGAGAGTCAGGGCCGTCCCGTCGCGCGCTCCGTTGGCCTCGATGGTTTGACCGAGCAGCCGCCGGCCGGCCAAGTGCTGCTCCTGCTTGGCGACCGCAGCAAGATGACACCCGCACAGACCAGGCGCCTGCTTGCATGGGTCGAGCAAGGCGGGCATCTGATCTTCGTCGCCGAGCAGCTCTGGGAGGAAACGACCGAACGCAGCGGCGACCTCCTGCTCGATGCGCTGGAACTGCAGCAGCACGAGGCGTCGACCGAGCCTGCCGAGGGCGGCACCGCCACCGAAGAACACCCACAACAGCCACGGCTGACTCGCCTGTTTCTGGAAAACGAGGACGCACCCGCCTTCCTCGCCTTCGATACTCGCTTCCACCTGTACGATGCCGGTCATCGTGCCCACGCCTGGGCCAACAGCGATGATGCGACGCACATGCTGCAGTTGGCTCATGGCCAGGGGCTGGTCACCGCGCTCACCGACGCCTGGCTCTGGCAAAACGCGAACATCGGCCGCTACGACCACGCCTGGCTGCTCTGGTATCTGACCCAGAACCGCGACGTCCAGCTCGCCTACGACACGCAGCACGACGGCCTCGTTCAGCAGTTGCTCCGCCATTTTCCCGAGGTGCTGGCGGCATTACTGCTGTTGATCCTGTTGGGTGCCTGGCATGTCGGCCAGCGTCACGGCCCGTTGATCGAAACGCACGAACGCAGCCGGCGGCGCCTTCACGAACATCTGCGTGCCGGCGCAGATTTCCTTTACCGTCGCGCCGGCCAGCGCCACCTGCTCGACACGCTGCAAAGCGACATCCGCCGACTGATCCGCGCGGGCCATCCTAACTTCGAGCATCTGCCGCACGACGAACAGTGCCGCCGTCTGGCGTCGCTCACCCAACTGCCCGACCACCTTATCGAGCAGGCCCTGACCCGCCCCGCCAAAGCAGTCAGCGCCGCTGAATTCACCCGTCAGGTCGCGTACCTGCAACGCATCAGGAACTCCCTATGAGCGAAGCCACAGGCGAACCACAAGCCTCCCTCAATCCGAGCAGTCAGCGAGAGCGTGCCAGCCAACTGGTACAAGCGCTGCGCCAGGAACTCCACAAGGCCGTTATTGGACAGCACGAGGTCGTCGACGGCGTCCTGACCGCACTCGTCGCAGCCGGCCACGTGCTTGTCGAAGGCGTGCCGGGGCTGGGCAAGACCCTGCTGGTTCGGGCGCTGGCGCGCTGCTTCGGGGGCGATTTCGCGCGCATACAGTTCACGCCGGATCTGATGCCCAGCGACATCACCGGGCATGCGGTCTACGACTTGGCGACCGAGCAGTTCAAGCTGCGTAAAGGGCCGGTATTCACCAACCTGTTGCTGGCCGATGAAATCAACCGCGCCCCTGCAAAAACCCAGGCCGCGCTGCTCGAAGTGATGCAGGAGCGTCAGGTGACGCTCGAAGGGCGCGCGCTGGCGGCACCGCAACCTTTTCTCGTCATGGCGACGCAGAACCCGATCGAGCAGGAAGGCACCTACCCCCTACCGGAGGCTGAGCTGGACCGCTTCATGCTGATGCTGCGCATGGACTACCCGCACGCCGACGAAGAACAGCAACTGGTCCGCCAGGCGACTCGCTCGGCGCGCGCCGACATCATCGAAGTCAGCGGCTTGCGGGTCATGCTCCAGGCAAAAGACGTACAGGCGCTCCAGAAGATCGCCAGTGACCTGCCAATCGATGATCAAGTACTCGACTACGCCGTGCGCCTCGCCAGGGCTACGCGCGACTGGCCAGGCCTGTCGCTTGGCGCTGGACCACGCGCTTCCATTGCTCTGGTCCGCTGCGGACGAGCACGTGCGCTGCTGCGCGGCGGTGACTTCGTCATCCCCGATGACATCAAGGGGTGCGCCCTGGCCGTGCTGAGGCATCGCGTCAGGCTATCGCCAGAACTGGAGATCGAGGGCACCTCGGTGGATCAGGTCCTGCTGCAGTTGCTTGACCAGATCGCGGCGCCCCGCCTGTGAACACCTCACCCATTCAGACGCCACGATGACCCCCTCCAGACATTTGCTTCGGGCGGTTGCGTTCTTATTGGCACTCGGCGTTGTGATCGGCGTGCCGAACGCCCTCGGCTACACGCTGCCCCGCGCAGTCAACGCTGCCTGGTGGGGTCTGCTGCTATGCCTGGCACTGGTTGCCGCCTTTGATTGGCGAGCCCTGCGCCGGCTGCCATCGCCCGAGGTTCAACGCGCCCTTCCAACCAACCTGGCGCTAGGCCGCTGGCACGACGTAGAACTGCTTCTCGGTGGGGGCGAGCATCTGCTGAGGCTGGACGTATTCGACCATCCGCCGGCCACCTTTCGCACCCAGGCACTGCCACAGCGCCTCGTGCTGCAGCCGGGGCAGCACGCACGAATGGTCTACCAGGTCTGTCCTGAACGCCGAGGCCAGCATCCGTTTGACCGCTGCGAAATACGCCTCGACAGCGGATGGCGGCTCTGGCGCCAGCGCCGCCACGTGCCGCTGCCTTCGCAGGCGCGTGTCTACCCCGATTTCACACGCCTTCACGGGGCGCCGTTAATGGCTGTCGACAGCTGGCTGAGCCGGCTGGGCGTGCGCCAGCGACAGCGCCGAGGGCTGGGCATGGATTTCCACCAGTTGCGCGAGTTTCGCGAAGGCGACACCACACGGCAGATCGACTGGAAGGCCACGGCGCGCAAACGCATCCCTATCGCGCGCGAGTACCAAGACGAACGCGACCAGCAGATCCTGCTGCTGCTCGATTGCGGCCGCCGCATGCGCAGCCAGGACGACGTCCTGTCGCACTTCGACCATGCTCTGAACGCCGCCCTGCTGCTCAGCTACGTCGCGCTGCGGCAGGGCGACGCCATCGGTTGCCATACTTTTGCCGCTCCACGACAGCGCCACATCGCCCCGGCCAATGGGCAAGCGCAGCTGAATGCCTTACTCAACGGTGTTTACGATCTGGAAAACAGCCAGTTACCGGCGGACTACGAGCAGGCCGCGGCCGATGTGCTGAGCCGGCAGAAACGCCGTGCGCTGGTCGTGATGATCAGCAATCTGCGCGACGAGGACGATGACAGCCTGCTGGCCGCCGTTCGCCAGCTTTCAAGGCGCCACCGAGTCCTGGTGGTGAGCCTGCGCGAGCAAGTACTGGACGATCTGCGTCAACAACCAGTGGCCGGCTTCAACGACGCGTTGGACTACTGCGGTGCGATGGAATACCTGGCGGCTCGCAACCGTCTGCATGAGCGATTGGCCGGGCAAGGCGTGCCGGTGCTCGACGCCCGCCCGCAGGAGCTTGGGCCAGCGCTGATCAGCCGCTATCTGGCCTGGAAAAAAGGCGGGGTGCTCTAGGCCGTCAGGTTCCGTGGCAGCGATCCTGATCGACCCGGCTGGCCGGCGGCTCGCTACGCGGCAGGCGCGCTGGTGGAATGTGTTGGATCGGGCGAAAGCTGAAGTAGTGATGCAGCGCATCGATCATGTCGCGGATCTCCGCTGGCGGCGAGATCAGCGCAAAGCCCGAGTCGAAACTCCCGGGGGTGACGTCTTCGCGCGACCACATGCAAGTCGCGCTGAAATCGACGCAGCGCAGCTGGCCGTGCTGGCCTGGGATCTTCAGGCGCATGTCGAACCGTACATCGGTCATCATTGGATAGGGGCTGATGAGCATCAGGCCGCCTTCGGACAGGTTGCCGATGAAGCCCAGCGGCTTGTCCGTGTAGCGATTGAAAACGTTCAGGTAATAGGGCAACTGGTGTCGCTGGATGCTGCGCTGGTTGAGCATGTTCATCGTTCCGGGCCTGCCACCAAGTGTGTACGCTGCCGCCGTTCCGGCCACTCAGCCGCAGTTCTGACTTATACGACTGGCCAACTGCCGCCGTGCCGCCCCTACCTCATCCTCACTGTAGTAGACACGCTCACCCTTTGCATCGAGGCGGAAGTAGCGCCCGCCGTGACTCAGCTGCGCCAGCTCGTGACGCAACCGATCACACGCCTGACGGCGCTTGCGCTGCTGTTCTCCCGCCTGGCGCTCGGCCGCGGCCTGTTCCTCCCGTCTGGCATCGAAAAAAACGCTCGGTGCGGGCCTCGCGCTCGCGGGTCGCGTCATCGCGCTCGATGACCTGGGGACGTACTTCGACCTGCTCGGCGCCCGGGCGAGGCCGGGACTCGAAATGCACGTTTCCCTGCGGGTCGACCCAGCGATAGATCTCAGCGCTGGATAACGATGAAAACGACAGTCCCGCGAACAGGATCAGCAATCGGTGCATGGGTTCCTTCCCGACCGGCCGTACGGCCGATCCGCTTCAGGGTTTCACGGCGGTGGTGACCACTCGCTCCTCGGGCTGATAGTGCCCCAACTGGCGCAACGTCTCCAGCCTGGCGCGCCCCCGAAAGGCATATTCGCTCGCCGGGTAACGCGAACTGATGAAGCGATAGGTCTCCACCGCATCGACGAACAGTCCCTGGCGCTCCAGGCACTGGCCGCGCAAGAGCGATATTTCCGGCTGCAGATTGTCCCGCGGACGGCTGCGCCGTTCGGCCTGGGACAGTTCGAGCATGACCTGGTCGCAGTTGCCGAGCTCGTATTGCTTGTAGGCGCTGTCGAGATGCCGATCGAGCGCACTTCGGCTGCTGCAACCGACGCTCAGGGTGGCGAGAACGAGTATGAAAAGAGTGCGCATGGGTAGATCCTCCGATGGCCGTGTATCGACCGGCAGTTGGAAAACTCCAACGCCGCTGAGCGCCTGGCTGGCCAGTTTCACCGATGCGCAGCGGGCAAAGAGTAGTGAAGGCCGACGATGACTACAGCCGCCCGGCATAGTAGCCTCCGGCCCATTCTCGAACAGGAGCCTTTGCATGATCTCGCGCCGTACCAAAATCGTCGCCACCCTGGGCCCGGCCAGTAGCTCGCCGGAAGTGCTGGAAAAGATGATCCTTGCCGGGCTCGACGTTGCCCGGCTGAACTTCTCCCACGGCGGTCCCGACGAGCACCGCGCCCGAGCGCAACTGGTACGGGACATCGCCGCCAAGCACGGGCGCTTCGTCGCACTGCTGGGCGATCTGCAGGGCCCGAAGATCCGCATCGCCAAATTCACAAATAAGCGCATCGAGTTGGCCGAAGGGGACAGTTTTCGTTTCTCGGTCACCCACCCGCGCGACGCCGGCACCCAAGAAATCGTCGGCATCGACTACCCCGACTTGGTCAAAGATTGCAGCATCGGTGACGAACTGCTGCTCGACGATGGCCGCGTGGTCATGCGCGTGGACAACGCCACCGCCGACGAACTGCATTGCACCGTGCTGATCGGCGGCCCGCTGTCGGACAACAAGGGTATCAACCGCCGCGGGGGCGGCCTGACGGCCCCCGCATTGACCGCCAAGGACAAGGCCGACATCAAGCTCGCCGCGGACATGAACCTGGATTACCTGGCCGTCTCCTTTCCGCGCGATGCGGCCGACATGGAGCTGGCCCGTCGGCTACGCGACGAAGCTGGCTCCAACGCCTGGCTGATCGCCAAGATCGAACGCGCCGAGGCGGTCGCCGACGACGAAGCCCTGGATGGGCTAATCCGCGCCAGTGATGGCGTAATGGTCGCGCGCGGTGATCTGGGCGTCGAGATCGGTGACGCGGAGCTGGTAGGTATCCAGAAGAAGATCATTCTGCACGCGCGTCGCAACAACAAGGTGGTGATCACCGCAACGCAGATGATGGAGTCGATGATCCAAAACCCCATGCCGACGCGCGCCGAGGTCTCCGATGTAGCCAACGCGGTGCTCGACTACACCGACGCGGTGATGCTGTCGGCTGAAAGCGCCGCCGGCGAGTACCCGGTCGAAGCGATCAAGGCGATGGCACGCGTGTGCTGCGGCGCCGAGAAACACCCGACGAGCATCAAATCCGGCCACCGACTCGGCCAGCGCTTCGAGCGCAGCGATGAGAGCACTGCGCTGGCAGCGATGTACACCGCCAACCACTTCCCGGGCGTCAAGGCGATCATCAGCCTGACCGAAAGTGGCTACACCCCGCTGATCATGTCGCGCATTCGCTCCTCGGTGCCGATTTTCGCGTTCTCGCCGCATCGCGAAACCCAGGCGCGCGTCGCCATGTTCCGAGGCGTGCAGACCATCCCCTTCGACCCGGCCGCGCTGCCGGCAGACAAGGTCAGCCAGGCGGCCGTCGACGAACTGCTGCAACGCAACATCGTCAGCATCGGCGACTGGGTGATCCTGACCAAGGGCGACACCTACCACGGCACCGGCGGCACCAACACCATGAAGATCCTGCGGGTTGGCGACTCGCTGACCTGAGTCTGAAGCGTGCCCCGTTCGTCAGTCGCCGTGCCGGCGGCTGACGAAGGTGTCGCTCAGGATCTGACCTCTCGGCAGGCCCGCCAGGTACAACCGCCGCGTCGTCGCCTCGACGAAGCCCTCCCCGCCGCAGACCAGCGCCACGTCCCGACGTGAGCGAATACGCAGGCTGCGCAGCCACACTTCCATGCTCTCCCGCCCGTTTACCAGATCGATATCGAGATGGCCGTGCTCGGCCGCCAGGGCCTCCAACGGGCCGCGAAGGTAGCAGTCGCCGGACGAGACATGAACCAGCCGGATCGGCCCTTCGTGCCCCTGCCGCAAGGCTTCGCGCAACAAGGCCCAGAGTGGCGCCAGGCCTGTACCGGACGCTAGCAAAAGCAGCGGGCGCGCCTGCCAGTCCGGCTCGTAGCGCAACCCGCCCTCATGCAGCTGCCCCAGTAGTAACCGGGCGCCGACGACCAGCCCACGGGCTGAATCGACGAACGCGCCGGGGTGCGCGCAGTCGATGTGGACCTCCAGCCAAGTGTCCTCTCCTGGCAGGCTGGCCAGCGAATAGGGCCGCGCCACCCCGGCTGCGTTCCACAACAGCAGATGCTGTCCGGCGCGATAACGAATCGGCCGCTCGGGCATGAGCTGCACGCGCAACACCTGCCCTGCCAGCCATTCCAGCGACCGCACCTCGGCTGGAATCCCTTCGCGGGCCGGGTCGAACGTCGCGACCTGAAGGTCGGAGATGACTCGACACTGGCAAGCCAGCCGCCAGCCCTGCGCGCGGCGCACCGCCGACAGCGCCTCGGGCCGCGAATCCAATGGTTCCCCATCGAGGCAACGGACCAGGCAAGCCTGGCAACTGCCCGCCCGACAGCTGAACGGCACACCGAATCCCGCTGTGTTCAACGCATCGAGCAGGTTGCTGCCCTCAGGCACCGTCCAGCGGCGGCCGTGGCAGATCAGGTCAGGCATCGACCGTCGCCCAACTGGCCTCGCAGCGGTTGCGGCCGTTGTGCTTGGCGCGATAAAGCGCGTCGTCGGCCCGCTGCAGCGACTCGTCGAGGCTGTCGCCGGCGCTGAGCAGCGTCAACCCGACCGACAAGCTCAACTGCCCGGCCTGCAGCTCCACGTCGAGCGGCTGTGCGTTGGCGAAGGCCTCACGCAGACGCTCGCAACAGGCGTGGAAGCGCTCGGCATCGGTACCCGGCAGCAGCAGAACGAACTCTTCGCCGCCATAGCGCGCCAGCACATCGTCGTCCCGCAAACACGAGCGCGCCACCGAGGCGAACGTTTGCAAGACCCGGTCGCCGGTTGCATGACCGTAGAGGTCATTGATGCGCTTGAAGTGGTCCAGGTCGATCAGCGCGAGACCGGACTGATGCCCAGGGCGCAGGCGCTTGAGCTCCGCCTCGGCCTTGGTGATGAAATGACGCCGGTTGTAGAGGCCGGTCAGTTCATCCGTCGACGCCAGGTCTTCCAACTGGCGCATCATCCCGCGCAGGGTTTCCTGGTGCGCCTGCAAGGCGTAGCGCCGCTGGCGCATCCGTTGACGCAGCTTGTAGACATAGCTGACGAACAGGCACATCCAAACCAGCGTCACGAGCAGAACGGACGCCTGCAACACCACCACTTGCGGCTCGTCGCCGCCTTCGAATGAGAGGTCACCGAGCGACACGCCAACGAAGCTGCAAAAGGCCAGAACCGCATAACGCGCGAACACTTTCGGCGGCAGAAATACCGCGAACATCAGCACCAGCACGTAGAGCACCATGAGCGAACCGCGCTGGCTGCCAAGGTTGTGCAGAAAAAATGTCAGCCAGGCGAGGCCGACCAGCACCTGTGGCTCGGTCAGGCTGGGATCGCGAAAACGCAGGTTATGGCCACGGTAAAAAATCCAGAAGAACACCAGTTGGCTGACGAGAATCATCAGCGAGCCGACGATCGCCGTGTCCTTTGGCGCCTGGTAATAACCACCGAAAACCGTGATCCAGGTCAGCAGCAAGGCCAGCGCATAGGTGCCGGCCGCCATGCCGAAACGCTTGAGCACCAGCAGCTGAAGCGCTTGCTGTTCGGAGTCTTCAGGAATCGCGCGCATGGAGTCCTTCCCATAGTGGCAATCCGACACACTTTACGCTCGGCATCGAAAAAAACCTATCGAACTGACCGTGATCGCCGCCGATCTCGACAAGCGGCAGCGTTTGAATGGTCAGCGGCGCCCCACCTGCCTTGCGCGCCTGCGTCAGGCACTGCCGCCTTACCATTGCGGCGGCCATCGCAGCCCGCCACCAGCTTCCTGCCTCGTGCATCCCTTCACCTTTGGTCCGTCTGTCTACCCTGCGCAGCAGCAGGTTATACTGCCGCGCATTTTTTTACCTGAGCGTGTCGGTTGATTGTTTCGACATGCCTGTCTCCGCCCCGCCAAGAGGACGCGCTGCATGACCGTGATCAAGCAAGACGACCTGATTCAAAGCGTCGCTGACGCTTTGCAGTTCATTTCTTACTACCACCCCGTGGATTTCATCCAGGCGATGCACGAGGCCTACCTGCGGGAAGAATCCCCGGCTGCCCGCGACTCCATGGCGCAGATCCTGATCAACTCGCGCATGTGCGCCACCGGTCATCGCCCGATCTGTCAGGACACCGGCATCGTTACTGTTTTCGTTCGCGTGGGCATGGACGTGCGCTGGGATGGCGCCACCATGAGCCTGGACGACATGATCAACGAAGGCGTGCGTCGCGCCTACAACCTGCCTGAGAACGTGCTGCGTGCTTCGATCCTGGCCGACCCGGCAGGTTCCCGCAAGAACACCAAGGACAACACCCCCGCCGTCATCCATTACTCCATCGTTCCGGGTGACAAGGTCGAGGTGGACGTCGCGGCAAAGGGCGGCGGCTCCGAGAACAAGTCCAAGATGGCCATGCTCAACCCGTCCGACTCCATCGTCGACTGGGTGCTGAAGACCGTGCCGACCATGGGCGCTGGCTGGTGCCCGCCGGGCATGCTCGGCATCGGCATCGGCGGCACCGCCGAGAAGGCAGCGGTGATGGCGAAGGAAGTCCTGATGGACCCGATCGACATCCATGAACTGAAGGCGCGCGGCCCGCAGAACCGCATCGAGGAAATGCGCTTGGAGCTGTTCGAGAAGGTCAACCAGCTGGGCATCGGCGCCCAGGGCCTGGGCGGCCTGACCACCGTGCTCGACGTGAAGATCATGGATTACCCGACCCACGCCGCCTCGCTGCCGGTGTGCATGATCCCCAACTGCGCCGCGACCCGCCACGCGCACTTCGTGCTCGACGGCACCGGCCCCGCCAGCCTCGAGGCGCCACCGCTGGATGCCTACCCGGAAATCGTCTGGGAAGCTGGCCCAAGCGCGCGCCGCGTCAACCTCGACACAGTCACCCCAGAAGAAGTCCAGAGCTGGAAGCCGGGCGAAACCCTCCTGTTGAACGGCAAGATGCTGACCGGCCGCGATGCTGCTCACAAGCGCATCGTCGACATGCTGAACAAGGGTGAAGCGCTGCCGGTGGACCTCAAGGGCCGCTTCATCTATTACGTCGGCCCGGTCGATCCGGTCGGCGATGAGGTGGTCGGCCCGGCCGGCCCCACCACCGCTACCCGCATGGACAAGTTCACCCGCCAGATCCTGGAAAGTACGGGCCTGCTGGGCATGATCGGCAAGTCCGAGCGCGGCCCGATCGCCATCGAGGCGATCAAGGACAACAAGGCCGTTTACCTAATGGCCGTCGGCGGTGCCGCTTACCTGGTTGCCCAGGCGATCAAGGCTTCGAAGACCATCGCATTCCCGGAGCTCGGTATGGAAGCCATTTACGAGTTCGACGTGAAGGATATGCCGGTGACCGTAGCGGTCGACACGCAGGGCGAATCGGTGCATACCACCGGCCCTCAGATCTGGCAGAAGAAGATCGCTGAGAGCTTGGCCGTCGAAGTGCAGTAAACGCACGTTGCAAAACGGTAGCGCAAAAGAAAGCCCGGCCATTGGCCGGGCTTTTTGCTAACGGCGCATCCGTCAGCGGTTGAACCGCTCCACCAGCGCACGCAGCCCACGCGCCGTACCTTCCAGTTCCCGCCCTCGCTGCATGGTCAACTCAGCCTTGGTCACGTTGCTGTCGGTGGTCACTGCAATGCTGGTGACCTGACGGGCGATGTCTTCTGCTACATGAGCCTGCTCATCGGCCGCCGCGGCCATCTGCTGGCTCATCCCGGTGATGCGGTTGACCGCGTCGCGTATGCCCTGCAATGCCTGCTGCGCCTCGATGACCTGAGCCAATCCCTGGGTGGCCTCCTTGTCACCGACCTGAGCGATGGAGACCGCTTCATCGGCCTTGCTCGTCAGGGACTGGATGATGGCCTGGATCTGCTGGGTCGAATCTCGGGTCTTGCTGGCCAGCGCACGTACCTCATCAGCGACGACGGCGAACCCCCTGCCCTGCTCGCCGGCACGCGCTGCTTCGATCGCGGCGTTGAGCGCCAACAGGTTGGTCTGCTCCGCGATGCTCTGGATCATCCCCGCCGCGGACATGATCTGCTGGGTCTCACCCGCCAGTTCATTGACCGCGTTGCCGATGTTGCTCACTGTCCGGGCCAGCATCTCCATGGCCTGGCGCGAACTGGATGCGACCCGATCGCCGTCGTCGGCCAAGGCGTTGGCCGTGGTGGCTTCCTCGGCGGTCTGCTGGACATGGCTGGCCACTTCGGTGATCGAGGCGGTCATCTCGGTCACGGCCGTGGCGGTCATGTCGGTCTCGCCGCGCTGCTGGCGCAGATCGTTCTCGGTCTGGCTGGCCAGGGTGTAAGTTTCGGCCGATGCGCTGGCGACCTGGCCGGCAAGATCCGACAGCCGCGTCAGTGCGGTGCGCAACCGTGCATCCTCACTGACCAGAGCCATCTCAAGGCGTGCTGCGTTGCCGTAGCCACTGGTGTAGGTCAGCGCGACGACTGGGTCGGTAAAGGCGTCGGGTACCCGGTCGAGAATGCCCTGGAGGCGCCGCTCCGCCGCGGAATGGCAGCTCAAGCCAAGCGCGAAGAACAGCCCGAGCAAGGCGAAGAACTCGAGGGCGGGCGGGAGCCAGAGCATGCCGGCGGCGCCGAGCAACGAGGCTCCGACCGGCAGCGCCAGCATTTTCGCCCAGCCCTTGGCTCGGCGACTCACAGGTACAGCAGGCTTGCCGGCACGCAGCCGTTCGTAAAGGGCACTGGCCTGGGCGACCTGCTCGGCGGTCGGCTTGACCCTCACGGATTCGAAGCCGGTGAGCTTGCCGTCCTCCAGAATTGGTGTGACGTACGCGCTGACCCAATAGAAGTCGCCGTTCTTGCACCGGTTCTTGACCACCCCCATCCAGCTCTTGCCCGCCTTCAGGTAGCCCCACATGGCTTCGAAGACGGCGGGCGGCATGTCCGGGTGACGCACCAGGTTGTGCGGGCTGCCCACCAGCTCGTCTCGCGAGTAGCCACTGACGGCGACGAACTCGTCGTTGCAATACAGAATCTTGCCGTGCGTGTCGGTTGCAGAGATCAGTCGCTGATGCGCCGGAAAACTCCGTTCTGTGTTGCTAACCGGACCGTTGTTTCTCATCCTCGCGATCTCCGTGATGGCGATTTGACTCTTAACAGACTCGTCGGTCATGACGAATCAAACTGTTACAAGAGTCGGACGAAACGGACCTAACTTGAGTCGCCGAACGGGAAATTCATTAGCGCCAGACGAATCGCAGCAGGCCATACGCAGCGAAACCGGGCGCAAGTCGGCGTCATGTCATCAGCGTTTGGCGCGCTGGGCCTCGAGATAGAGCGCCTCGACCTTCGATCGTGCCCAGGGGGTCTTGCGCAGAAATTTCAGGCTGGACTTGACGCTGGGCTCGTTGCGAAAGCAGCGCACGTCGATTCGTTCGGCAAGCCCATCCCAGCCGTAGCGCGCGTGCAGGTCGACAAGAATGGCCTCGAGGGTGATGCCGTGAAGGGGGTCGTTGGGCAGCGCCATGGTCGTCCTCAGAATATGGGCGCCCGCGCCCCAGGCCAACGATGCCTGACGCGCGAGCGAGGTGGCGCATCTTACAGGCTGATGCGCGTGCCCAGTACTTCGAGGAACGCGGCCAGCCAGGACGGGTGAGCGGGCCAGGCCGGGGCGGTGACGAGGTTGCCATCGGTATGCGCCTTGTCGACGCCAATCTCGACGAAATCGCCGCCCGCCAGCCGCACCTCCGGCGCGCAGGCGGGATACGCGCTGCAGGCGCGCCCTTGGAGCACACCGGCCGCCGCTAGCAGCTGTGGGCCATGGCAGACGGCAGCGATCGGCTTCTTCGCCTCGCCGAAGGCGCGGACCAACCCGATGACGCGCTCATTGAGCCGCAGGTATTCCGGCGAACGCCCGCCCGGAACGACCAGGGCGTCGTAATCCTCGGCGCGGACGGCATCGAAATCGAAATTGAGCGCGAAATGGTGACCCGGTTTCTCGCTGTAGGTCTGGTCGCCTTCGAAATCGTGAATCGCCGTTCGCACCGTGTCGCCGGCTTTCTTTTCAGGGCATACGGCATGAACGACATGCCCGACCATCTGCAGCGCCTGAAACGGCACCATGGTTTCGTAATCTTCGACGTAATCGCCGACCAGCATCAGGATTTTCTTCGCAGCCATTTGGAACGCTCCCGGTTAAGGTGTGGATTTGGCGGTCGCCGTCAGGCTAACCGCTTCGGTTGAAGATATTGATCACCAGGCGATCAAGCGACGCCCAGAGCCGTTGGTAGACGCGCTGGCGCAGCGGGCGCGAGTGCCAGCGCTGCAAGTCGATCTCCAGACTCTGCTCGAAGTCCTGTTCGAAGCTACGTGCGACCTCGGCACTCAGTCGCGTGTCGATCGCCTCGAGATTCGCTTCCAGATTCCAGCGCAGGTTCCAGTGATCGAAGTTGCACGACCCGACGCTGACCCAGTCGTCGATCAACACCATTTTCAGGTGCAGGAAGTGTGGCTGATATTCGTAGATCCGCACGCCCGCACGCAGCAGGCGCGGGTAGTAGCGTTGGCCGGCGTAGCGGATCGAGGGATGGTCGGTATTGCGGCTGGTGAGCAGCAAACGCACCTCGACACCGCGCCGCGCCGCACGCATCAGCTCGCGGCGGACCCGGCCCGTCGGAAGGAAATAGGGCGTAGCCAGAAAAATGCGCCGCTCAGCACGGCGCAGCTGGCGCACCAAACTGAAGAGAATGTCGCGATGCTGGCGGGCGGCGGCGTAGGCAACGCGCCCGGCACCGTCGCGTACGTCGGGGCTGGCCGGGATCTTTGGCAGGCGCCGCGGCAACGGCATCTGCCAGACGCGGCGCCTCAAGCATTGCGCCCACTGCGTTTCGAACAGGCGGCGCCAATCCGCGACCAAGGGCCCGCGAACCTCCACCATCGCCTCGTGCCAGTGGTGGTCGGGCCGTTGCGGGTCCCAGAACTCGTCAGTCGCACCGGCGCCACCTACGAAACAGCAGCTGTCGTCAACGAGGATCAGCTTGCGGTGGTCGCGGTGCAGGTTGCGAAACTTGAGCCGCAGCCGCAGCGGATTGTATTGACGCAGGTCGACGCCCGCGTCGCAAAGGCGCTGGCGCGACCGCTGGCCCAGCTTCAGGCAGCCAAATCCATCGAACAGGCAGCGCACCTGCACGCCCCGCTCCGCCGCGGCGACCAGTGCATCGATCAGCCGATCGGCGCATTGGCCGTCTTCGACCAGATAGAGTTCGACGTCGACGCGACGCTCGGCGCCATCGATGCGCTGCAGAATCTGCGGAAAGAACCGCGGCCCGTCGATCAGCAGGCGAAAGTCATTGCCCTGCTGCCAGGGGAAGACTTCGCCATGCTTCATCAGCGGCATGACCGCAGGTAGCGCGGCATGCTGCGGCTCGAGCGAGAGGGGCGTGAAACGAGAAGACATCTGGATCCTTGTCCCGACGGGACTCATTCAGCGATACGTTGGTCAGGCGTCGGCCTGTGGCCCAGCGCCGCCGGGCACGCCCGTTAGGCGCACGAACCGGGAGTGGAGTTCCTCGTGCCTGTTTCAAACCAGTGGCGCTGTTGCCGGCCAGCCAACGGCCTCGCTCGCCCGCGCCTGCCGTCGCGCCTGGGCGCTGCGTGCCAGGTCGAGTACACGCCGGTCGCGCTGCCAAAGGTTCGCCCAGTGTGACGGGCCGCCTGCAAACGCCGCGTCGACTTCAGGCTGGAGCGTTTCAAACTGCGCCAACAGCCCCGCCAGAAGCAGGTGAGTGGCAGGCGCTGCGGGAGCGAGCCGGGCTACTTCCGCGGCGGCTGGCATAAGCCCCAGCAATCGCAGCAGGAGGCTTTGCGGCCACTGGCACGTCAGACCGATACCCTGCAGCCAACTGACGAGCGCGGCGAGCACGTGCAGATCTTCCAGCGTGCGGAAGAGTTTGACGTAGCCGTCCCAACCGTCGCCAGCGAGCGGCTCGGCTTGCACATCTACAAGGCGCAGACGGCCGTGGGGGATGTCCGGTATCAACGGCAACGGGGGGCCCGGCTCGATCGTGACGCCCGTCGCGAGGCTGTCGACCAGGCATAAGCGCAGGCGAGGCGCCTCGCGCTCACCCTCATCACGCGCTGCAACCAACAGCCAGCGCGCGGCCGGCCCGGCGGTCACATAATCCTTGGTTCCATTGAGCCGCCCACCAACGAGGCGCGTGCGCATCTCAGCCGGACGCAGGGAACGTTGCTCAGTGGCACAAAAGGCTCCAATGCCCGCAGGCGCGGATGCCCAGAGCCCGCGCAGCGCCGCCTGATATCCAGCCAAAAAAGCCAGCCCGGGAGTCGCCGCAAGGCGCCCGCCGAGCAAGGCCGACTCCAGCGTGCCGCAACCGGCGCACTGCCGCTGCACCTCATCGAACCAAAGCGCCAGCGAGGGCGGCATCGGTAAATGTTCCAGCGGACCCACCAACCGTAGCCACTCCATGTTTTTGACCTCTGGGAAAAAGATGAGCCAGCAACCTGCCGGGCACATTTCCGTCACCCAAGCATCACCGTTCGGTAACCGGCGTGACATTGCCTCTGCCTAGCCTGAGCCGGCAATCACCCGATTGACGGAACGCCCAACATAACAATCACGCGCTCCGAATGCATTGCCCGCCAATGGCTGACCAGGAGACAGAGCATGACCACCCTCGCTTTCCCTCGCACGACCCGGCGCCTTCAGGGCGAACGTTTATACGGTCAGGACGCGCTGCGCGAAGCCCAGGCGCTGCGCTACCAAGTCTTCAGCAACGAATTCGGTGCGCGACTCGAAGGGGCCGAATCAGGCCTGGACCACGATGATTTCGATCCCTATTGCCATCACATCGGCGTTCGCGACATGGACAGCGGCGCGCTGGTCGCGACCACCCGACTGCTCGACAGCCCCACCGCGGCACGCCTCGGGCGTTTCTACAGCGAAGGCGAGTTCAGCCTGCAAGGCCTAGCGGACTTGGACGCACCCATCCTCGAGATCGGCCGGACCTGCGTTCACCCGGCCTACCGCAACGGAGCGACCATTGCCGTGCTCTGGGGCGAGCTGGCCGAGGCGATGAACCAGGGTGGTTACCGTTACTTGATGGGGTGCGCCAGCATTCCCATGCAGGATGGCGGCATCCAGGCCCAGGCGATCATGCAACGCCTGCGCGAACGCTACCTATCGACCGATCTGCTGCACGCACAACCCAGAAACCCGCTGCCGCCGCTCGATCTGCCTGACAACGTCACGGCCGAAGTACCGGCCCTGCTCAAAGCCTACATGCGCCTCGGCGCGAAGATCTGCGGCGAACCCTGCTGGGACCCGGATTTCCAGGTAGCGGACGTGTTCATCCTGCTCAAGCGTGACGAGCTGTGCCCACGTTACGCCCGGCATTTCAAGGCGGCCGTGTGATGCGCCGGCTGAGGTTCCTGGCCCGCCTAACCAGGCTAGCCGGCGTGATACTGGTAGGGCTGCTGCTTGCCTGCGGACTTAGCGTACTCGACGGGATCGGTCGCCCCGCCTCTATCGCGGCACGCCAGCGGCTGTGCCAGTGGTTTCTCGCCCGGCTGGCCAGCGCACTGCCGTTCGACGTCAAGCTGTCCGGCGAGCCGCCTGGGCGCCCGATGCTGTGGCTTGCCAACCACCAATCCTGGAGCGACATCCCGCTGCTCGGCATGCTGGTGCCCATGACGTTCCTGGCCAAGTCCGAGGTCCGTCTGTGGCCGGTGTTCGGCTGGCTCGCGGCGCAAGCCGGCACGCGCTTCATCCAGCGAGGCCAGGGCGACACGCTGCAGCTCGGGCGCCAGCTAAGCGAGCATTTGCGCCAGGGGCGGGATTTGCTGATCTTTCCCGAAGGCACGACCACCGATGGTACGACCCTTCGGCCTTTCCACCCTCGCCTGCTGAGCTGTGCGGTGGACACCGCCACGCCCATTCAACCGGTCGCCATCCGCTACAGCCGCAACGGGTGCACCGACCCGATCGCGCCCTTCATCGGCGATGATGACCTGCTCTCGCACCTGTTCCGGCTGATGATGGAAGACCGTGCGACCGTCGACATCCAGCTGCTGCGGCCCATCGACACCGCTGACATGGAGCGCAGCCGCCTCGGCCGGCTGTGCCATGCCTCGATTCACCAAGCCCTGTTCGGCGAACCACCCAGCTTGCGTCGGGCGGCCTGATGCAAGCCCCGCGCAAGGAAGCGCTGCTAGACTGGCCCACATGAACTATCTCGCGCATCTCCACCTTGGCGGCTCGCAACCCGGCGAGCTGCTGGGCAGCCTCTACGGTGACTTCGTCAAAGGACCGTTGCAGGGCCTCTGGCCGGCGGATATCGAAGCCGGCATCCGCTTGCACCGGCAGATCGACGCCTATACCGACGCTCATCCACGGGTACTCCAGGCCAAGCAGCGCTTCGCTCGCGAGCGCCGCCGCTACGCCGGCATCCTGGTCGACCTGTTCTTCGATCACTGTCTCGCCGCCCACTGGCACGACTACGCTGATGAACCACTGCCGCGCTTCACCGCGCGAGTGTACGAGGCGCTGGGCGCCGAGGCCGAGCTGCCCGGGACGCTCGCGCTGATCGCCCCGCGCATGGCTGCGCAGGAC
Organism: Pseudomonas sp. SA195; assembly: GCF_054131565.1. Classification (NCBI taxonomy): domain Bacteria; kingdom Pseudomonadati; phylum Pseudomonadota; class Gammaproteobacteria; order Pseudomonadales; family Pseudomonadaceae; genus Pseudomonas; species Pseudomonas sp. SA195. The sequence continues at coordinate 3,482,457 of NZ_CP096392.1, forward strand.
TGGCTCGGCAGCTATCGCGAGTTCAGTGTGATGGAGCGCGTCGTCGCCAACATGAGCCGCCGCCTGTCGCGCCCCGAAGGGCTGGCGGGTGGCGCGGCCGACCTGGAGCAGCTATACGAACCGCTCCAGGCAGACTTCCGCGCGTTCTACCCCGAGCTCATCGCCTATGCAGCACATGCCCGGCAGGCCAGTCAGCTGTCGTAGCCGGGGCTCTGTTGATCGAGCTTTCGCAACAGCGCCGGCCACGCCAGCGCGCCGCCCATCCCGCCCTTGCTCCGCGTGACGCCCGCGGCCATCGCCTTGGCACCCGCCAGGATCTGTTGCGGGATCGGTATCAGCTCTGCCCCGCCCGCCTGCGCCATCACCTGCACCTCGCAAGCACGCTGAAAGGTAAACATCATCAGGAAGGTGTCGGCGACGCTGGGACCGCAGGTCATCAACCCATGGTTGTGCAGCAGCATGAAGCCGGTATCGCCGAGGTCGGCTTGTAGCCGTGCCTTTTCCTCATGGTTTAGCGCAACGCCTTCATAGGCATGGGTTGACAGGCTGGCAAGGACGAATAGCGACTGCTGGCTGATCGGCAGTACCCCCTGCGTCTGCGCTGAAACCGCGACGCCGGCGGCCGTGTGCGTGTGCATCACACAGGCGACATCGTGGCGAACCTCATGGACGGCGCTGTGAATGGTGTAGCCGGCCGGGTTGATGTCGTAGGGCGAATCCATCAGCTTATTGCCGGCGAGGTCGATCTTCACCAGGCTGGACGCGGTGATCTCGTGGAACATCAGCCCGTAGGGATTGATAAGGAACTCATCGGTGTCGGGAATCTTTGCCGAGATATGGGTGAAGATCAGGTCGTCCCAGCCATGCAGGGCGACCAACCGGTAACAGGCGGCCAGGTCCACACGCGCCTGCCATTCGGCAGCGCTGACCTGGTGCTTGAGCGAGGGAATCGATTGCAGAGCGGTCACGCGGCACCTCTTATTGTTGTTGTCGACTCAATCGAGTCTAGCGAGGCTACTGCGCGCCGGGAGTTGCCTTTCCAGCCAGGCTGATGGCCCCAGAAGACAGGCTCAGCCGCGCAACGCCTGGGCGAAGCGCTCCAGCCACGGCTCGGCATCGGTCTGCGGCGTTACCGTCTCGCTGGCATCGAGGCGCAGCATTTCCACCACTTCGCGCACGCCAAGCTCGGCGTACAGCTCGCGGATCAGCTCGCCGGCGCCGCAGAAGGTATCGCCATAACTGGCATCGCCCAGTGCAATGACGCCGCCAGGCAGACCATGCCAGGCTGGAAACTGGTCGCGAATCGCCGAGTAGAGCGGCACGAAATTGTCCGGCAGCTCGCCCATACCGGTGGTCGCGGTCACTACGAGCAGCGCCTCGGGCGCGAAGTCGAGGACGTGCTCAAGCTGAGCGCGAGGTGCGTGCCAGGCCTCGAATCCCGCGGCCTTGAGTGTTTCAGCAGCATGATGGGCAACGTCTTCGGCGGTGCCGTAGACCGTACCGGACAAAATGGCGATTTTCATGGCGAGCTCCCTTGCGAATTCAGCCGCGCATTATGCCGCATTCGACACGTTTGCCTGTCGGGCGCGGTATTACACTCGCTCAGCCCCGCGTCCGCTGGGCGCTACGGAACCTGCGCGCCAACTGGCTGTCGCAGCCCCCGTCGGCAATACTCCAAGTGTCAGCCTACTGAACCAGAAGCACCGGAGCGGCAACGGTGCGACGGGCATGACCTGCCGCCTGAAAAGGGATATCGAAATGGCGGAAAAAATCGAGCTGAGCAGCGCCGAACTGGCGTACATCAATGAGCTGGTCAACAGCTCGCGCGCTCGCAGCGAGCCTGGCGAAACGCGCGCCGGATTCCAGGTCGACGGGGGTGATCGCGCCAACGCGCTGCTCCTACAACTGGCGGCGAAGGCCAACCTGACACTCGAGGCCGAGCTGGAGGACTACTGCATGTCCTTCCCGCTGCAGCTGAAACAGGACGAATTCCAAAGCATCACGCTGCAACTTGCGCCCCCGACCATTTACGAGCGCGGCCCAGTGCTGCGCGCCTGGCGCCTGCACCTGGACGAGCCCCTGCCGCTGTTGTCGACCAACGGCGACAAGACCACGCTGAGCGTGCACGAGTTATCCCCCAAGGGGTTGGTGGTCGATACCGGGCCGAAACAGGCACCCAGCCACCTGCACCTGCGCTTGGAGCTCCCCGGCAACGAGCCCCTCGAGGTCGACGGCTGGCGTATCCGCGACACCGAGGACGGCATGACCGCCTACGAGGTGCAATATCCCAGGGACAAAGATGCCGAGCGCCTCCGCTCGTACCTCTACGAGCAGCATCAACGGCTCCATCCCGACCTGCAACCCGAGCTGCCGACACTCCCGCCCAAGGACGGTTGACCGCGGCGCCGTGGAGACTGATGTAAGCTGTCGGCGTTCATCGCCCGGCCCGTCCGGGCGTCATCGGTAACCAGCGGACCACCATGAGCCAAGCCAACGCCCCCATCCTCATTACCGGCGCCGGCCAGCGCATCGGCCTGCATTGCGCCGAACGGCTACTCGACGCCGGCCAGCCAGTCATCATCACCTATCGCACCCTCCGCCCCGGCGTGGACCGGCTACGCGAACGCGGCGCGACTGCCCTGCCGGCCGACTTCTCCGGCGTCGACGGCATCATGGCGTTCATCCAGGCGCTGCGCGAGCGGACTCAGGTTCTGCGCGCCATCGTCCACAACGCCTCCGACTGGCATCGCGAAGACGCGGGACGGGAAGCCGAAGTATTCCAGCGCATGTTCGAGGTGCACATGCTCGCCCCGTACTTGATCAACCTGCACTGCGCCGACCTGCTGCGTCATGGCGGGCCGGCGGATATCGTGCACATCAGCGACGACGTTACCCGGGTTGGCAGCCGCAAACACATTGCCTATGCAGCAAGCAAGGCGGGGCTGGATAACCTCACCCAGTCCTTCGCCGCCAGCCTGGCGCCGGCGATCAAGGTCAACGGCATCGCACCCGCGTTGATACAGTTCAACGAAGGTGACGACGAGGCCTACCGCCGCAAGGCTTTGGCGAAGTCGGCTCTGGGCATCGAGCCGGGTGCCGAGGTGATCTACCAGAGCCTGCGCTACCTGCTCGATAATCCGTACGTCACCGGAACCACCCTGGCCGTCAACGGCGGCCGCCACCTTGTCTGACCAGAGGGAACCCCATGCCTCGACTCGAACCGGCCATGGCGCGCATCCGCGTCAAGGACCTGCGCCTGCGCACCTTCATCGGCATCAAGGAAGACGAGATCCGCAACAAACAGGACATTCTCATCAACCTGACCATGCTCTACCCCGCGGCGGAAGCCGTGCGTGATAACGATATCGAGCACGCGCTGAACTACCGCACCATCACCAAGGCGATCATCCAGCACGTCGAGGACAATCGCTTTGCGCTGCTCGAACGCCTTACCCAGGAGATCCTCGATCTGGTGATGCGCCACCCCGAGGTCCGCTACGCTGAGGTCGAGGTCGACAAGCCACATGCGCTGCGTTTCGCAGAGTCGGTCTCTATCACCCTGGCTGCGCACCGGGACTGAGGTCCGCCTCCGACCGCACATCGCTAGCGACGGCTGGCAGTCGGTCACGGGCGAAGGGTATGATCCGGCCACGTCTGCAACGCCTGAGACCCCACGCCATGAACGATCAAGAACGCACAGAACTCGAAGCCGCGGCATTCCGGCGGCTGGTCCAGCACCTGCGCAACCGCCCGGATGCCCAGAATATCGACCTGATGAACCTGGCCGGTTTCTGCCGCAACTGCCTGTCGAAGTGGTACAAGGCCGCGGCCGACGACCTGGAAATCGAGGTCAGCATCGACCAGGCTCGTGAAGAGGTGTACGGCATGCCCTACGCCGAATGGAAGAAGCGCTACCAGAAAGAGGCGACACCTGAACAACAGGCCGCCTTCGAGAAGAGTCAAAGCCATGAGTGACCTACGGCAGTTTCGCGCCCGTCTGCGCGAAGAGAACCACCCATTCAGCGATACCCTGGCGTACATCGCCAATACATACGATTACCGGCCGACACGCTTCATCAACGGCGACGTTGAAAGCCCGGCGGGTGAAAACGAGGGATCGTGCAAAGTGCTGGGGATGGCCATCCTCGAGGCATTTTCCGAGGAGGAAGCGTTGCTGGCGTTTGGTGAACACTACCGCTCGGTGCTGGACAACCCAGCCGGCGACGACCACCGCAACATTCGCGCCCTGATGCAAAGCGGCCTACAAGGCGTCCGCTTCGACCAACAGCCGCTGACGCGCAAATCGTAAAAAAAAGGGCCGTCCAGGCACTTGGGGAAGGCTTGAAAACGGACGGCCCTGAAAACCAAAAGGAGAGACTCGGCGGCAAGACTAAGGCCAGCGTCTGGCGCCGGCCATTGGCTTGATTTGATGGGATGTATAGGCGATGCCTATCGCTGCGTTTGCCGGGTCTTTCCCAGCCTTGCCAAAGCCGGTAAGGTCCGGGCCGTTTCCTAGCCAGAGTGCGCCGCCTCATGCCCATCACCGCCCTTTCCGGCCCCCAATACCTGCGCGAAGGTCTCAGGATGATCCTCAGCCCTGGGCTGCGCCTGTTCGTAATCCTGCCCGTGACGGTGAACCTGTTGCTGTTCGCGGGTTTGATCTACTTCGCGCTGAGCCGGTTCGGCACCTGGGTCGACACCTTCATGCCCAGCCTGCCGGATTGGCTGAGCTTCCTGGAATACCTCCTCTGGCCGCTGTTCGTCGCGCTAGTGGTGCTCATGGTGTTCTTCACCTTCACGATGCTGGCGAACATCATCGCCGCCCCGTTCAACGGCTTCCTGGCTGAGAAGGTCGAAACGGTGGCGCGTGGCGAAGACAGCTCGCCGCCGTTCAGCTGGGCAGAGCTGATCGCCATGCTGCCGCGTACCCTTGGCCGCGAGGCACGAAAATTGGCTTATTTCGCGCCGCGTGCGCTGGGCCTGCTGGTGCTTTCCTTCATTCCCGTGGTGAACATCGTGGCGGCACCGCTGTGGTTGCTATTCGGGATCTGGATGATGGCCGTCCAGTACATCGACTACCCAGCTGACAACAACAAGATGAGCTGGGCAGAGATGATGGTCTGGCTGCGCCAACGCCGCTGGAAAAGCTTGAGCTTTGGCGCGGTGACCTATGCGGCCTTGCTGGTGCCGGGGCTCAACCTGCTGATAATGCCCGCTGCGGTAGCCGGGGCAACCGTGTTCTGGGTGCGTGAGGGCGGCCTGAACCCGCACCTGCCTGTCAGATCGAGGTGAACTGCCTGCGAGTCGACTGTCTAGATCTGGACAACCCAGCTCTGACAGCCCAACTCCGGAGACCTTCACATGGCGCTATCGGCCCTCGCGATCAACTGCACCCTCAAGGCGTCTCCTGAGCCGTCTTCCTGCGAATTGCTGCTGAACCAGACGCTCCAGGCGCTCTCCCGCTTAGGCGTAACCGGCGAGCAGATCAGGGCCGTGGACTACAACATCAAGCCCGGCGTGACGTCCGACGAGGGCGAAGGGGACGACTGGCCGATGATCCGCGAGAAGGTACTCGCGGCCGACATCCTGCTCCTCGGTACACCCATCTGGCTCGGCCATCCCGCCAGCGTCTGCCAACGAGTATTGGAGCGGCTCGATGCCTTCATTGGCGAGGTGGATGACGAACAACGCATGGTTTCATATGGCCGAGTGGCCTGTGTTGCCGTAGTTGGTAACGAGGATGGTGCGCACCACGTCGTCGCGGAGCTTTTCCAGGGGCTCAATGACGTAGGCTTCAGCATTCCGGCGAACGGCTGCACCTACTGGGTCGGCCAGGCGATGGGTTCGACCGACTACAAGGACCTCGAGGAACCCAGCGAGAAAATTACCAAGACGAATGAGATGCTGGCCCGAAATGCCGTGCACCTGGCGCAACTGCTCAAAGACTCAGGCTATCCCGGCGCGTCTCAATGAGGGGCGCCGCCGGAGCGGCGCCTAGCTGCATCAGGCAAGCGTTTTCAACGCATCTCGGCTAAACGGCAGGATCTCATCCATCCGCCCGTCCCGTACTTTCACTGCCCAATCCGGGTCGCAGATGAGCGCGCGGCCAACCGCGACTAGGTCGAACTCTTGCTTGTTCAACCGCTCCAGCAACCCTTCGATGTTGGCCGGCTGGGCGACCTTGTCGGTCTTGACCATGAACTGTAGAAACTCGCCGTCAAGCCCAACGCTGCCGACGGTGATGGTCGGCTTGCCAGTCAATTGCCGCGTCCAGCCTGCCAGGTTCAGGTCCGAGCCTTCGAATTCCGGCTCCCAGAACCGGCGGGTCGAGCAATGGAAGATGTCCACGCCGGCCGCAGACAGCGGCTCGAGAAACTCGCCGAGTGCTTCCGGCGTGGTGACGAGCCGCGCCGTGTAGTCCTGCTGCTTCCACTGCGAGAAACGGAAGATGATCGGAAAGTCCGGCCCCACCGCAGCGCGCACCGCCTGGATCAGCTCGATGGCGAAGCGCGAACGGTTGGCCAGGCTGCCGCCATATTCATCTGTGCGCTGGTTGCTGCCTTCCCAGAAGAACTGGTCGATCAGGTAGCCATGCGCCCCATGAATTTCCACGCCGTCCATACCGATCGCCTTGGCATCGCGCGCGGCCTGGGCGAACGCCGCTATTACAGCCTGGATGTCTTCGTGGCTCATGCCATGGACGATGACCTGGCCGTCCTTGAGTTTTTCCATCGGCCCGTATCCCGGCACCTCAGGCTCTGGCTCGGTGCCCTTGCGCCGAACATTACCGACGTGCCAGAGCTGCGGGACGATCTTGCCGCCAGCCGCGTGCACCGCGTCGACTACCGCCTTCCAGCCCGCAAGCGCGTCCTCACCATAAAAGCGCGGCACCTGGGGATAGCCGTTGGCGGCCGCATGCCCGACCGTAGTGCCTTCGGTGATGATCAGGCCGACGCCCGACGCCGCGCGGCGTCGGTAGTATTCCACCACCTGCTCGGTAGGCACGCCGTTGGGCGAGAAAGAACGCGTCATTGGGGCCATCACCACACGCGTCGGCAATTGCAGGGCACCAAGCTGGAAAGGTTGGAATAAGGCGTTTACGGCTGCGGTCATGGGTGAGTCTCCGTTCAGGGTTCGTTACGAATCGTGTGCAGGCGACCGGTCGTCTCGTCGCCAGGCAAATAAAAAATCAGGGCCGCATGAGCAACCGTTCCAGCTGCGTTAGAAAAATGGCCAGCGGGGCGCTGCTACGGCCCACCTTCATGCGCATCAAGGCGCCCTCCCAGGCATTGCCGATGAATTCGGCCAGGGCGAGGCAATCCACTGTCGTGTCGATGATCCCGTCTTTACGGGCCTGTTCCAGGCAATCGGCGAGCACGGCGACGGACGCTTGCAGGATCGCATCGACCCGCTGGCCGATCGGCTGCGACAGCTCGGCCATCTCGAAGCTCAGGCTGCCAATAAAGCAGTGGTATTCCGGGCTCGTCTGGCGAGAGAAATGGGCAACCAGGTCGCCGTAGTACGCCAGTATGCGATCGCGTGGCGCGCGCGCCGGGTCCTGCAGCGCGAGACGATAGCGTTCCAGGCGCGGGATATAGAGATGGTCGAGCGCTTGCAAGGCGAAGTCTTCCTTGCTGGCGAAGTAGTGATAGAAGGAGCCCTTGGGGATTCCCGCCGCCTGGACGATTTCCAGCACGCCGGTGCCGTGGTAACCCCGTCGGGTCATCACGTCGGCGCCTTTGGCGAGGATCAAGGCACGCTTGTCGATTCGGGCTCGGCTGTTCATAGAGCCGAGCATATGACCGGTCGTCTCGGCCCGACAGCATCATCCATCGGGCTTATCGAGCCACAACCGTAGCAAGGATGATGGGGGCTGACGGCCGCCCGCGGGCAGGCGACCTCGATGAGGTAAAGACTGTTTTAGGAGCGCTCAGTCCAGAGCGTTTTCGATCGCCTGGATCAATGCCGGGTCATCCGGCGCGGTACGCGGCGAGAAGCGCGCCAGCACGCGACCATCCGGGCCGACCAGGAATTTCTCGAAATTCCAAGTGATGTCACCCGGGAAATCGGCCCCCTCACCTGCCAACAGGCGGTACAGCGGATGGCGCTGCGGGCCGTTGACGTCCAGCTTGCTGCTCATGGGGAAGCTGATTCCGTACTGCTGGTCGCAAAAGCTGAGAATCTCGGCCTCGCTGCCCGGCTCCTGCGCAGCGAACTGGTTGCAGGGAATGCCGAGCACACCAAAACCGCGCGCTTGGTAGCGCTCATGCAGCGCCTGCAGGCCCGCGTATTGAGGCGTCAGCCCGCACTGCGAGGCGACGTTCACCACCAACGTCACCTGGTTCTTCATCTCCGCCAAGGGCAGCTGCTCGCCACGCAGCCCAGGCAGTACCAACTCATGGAACGCGCTCATTTCTCTCTTCTCCAGAGGGCAAAAAAGCGCTCCGGCAGAACCAGAGCGCTTCCCTGGCCCGGTGTACGTCACCGGGCCTCGTCACGGATCACGAAAGGGTCAGTGGTGGTGACCACCTTCGCCATGGACGTGGCCATGAGCGATTTCTTCTTCGCTGGCATCACGCACGTCAACGATCTTCACTTCGAAGTTCAGGCGCTGGCCAGCCAGGGGGTGGTTGCCGTCGACGATCACGTCGTCACCTTCCACGTCACGGATGGTGACGATCTGCATGCCGCCGTCCGGACCCGAGGCATGGAACTGCATGCCCACTTCCAGCTCATCGACGCCTTCGAACATCGCACGATTGAGTGTCGCGACCAGCTCCGGGCTGTATTCGCCGTAGGCATCCTGCGGCTCGATAGCGACTTTGACCTCATCACCGCCCTGCTTGCCTTCCAGCGCCTTCTCCAGGCCCGCGATGATATTGCCTGCACCGTGCAGGTAGACCAGCGGCGCGCCGCCGGCCGAGCTGTCTATCACTTCACCGGCATCGTTGGTGAGGGTGTAGTCGATTGACACAGCCTTGTTAGCGGCGATCTGCATGGGACGAAACCTTTGCTTGGGAATGTGACGACAAAGTCTAACCGCGACCTGCAGTGAATGCGAACCGGTGCGGCAAAACGAGGACTACCGGCGGCCGCGCTTGAGCCAGATCAACTCCTGCCACCGGCTGCCCCGAATACAACCTTTGGAGAGCATCCCGACCGCCAGCGTTGTGCAAGAATCCTGACCAGTAAGCGTAGGCGATCATTTCAACAATTATTTCTCGCATCCAAAGGAGCACCGATGTCCGCTCGAAACATCCTGGTGATTAACTGCGGCAGTTCGTCGATCAAGTTCGCGCTGGTCAACGAAGCCCAGGCAACCTTCCCGCTGCAAGGGCTGGCCGAGCGTCTCGGGAGCCCCGAGGCCGTTCTGCACTGGCAACAGGGAGACACCAAGCAGAGCCTGAACATCCCGGGTGCCGATCACCGCGCCGCGCTCGAGCGGCTGCTGCCGGTGGCCCAGGAGGCCGCGGGCGGCCAGCTGGACGGCATCGGGCATCGCGTCGTACATGGCGGTGAGCACTTCACCGGCTCCAGCCTGATCAACGAAGACGTGTTGAAAGCGATTCGAGACAGCGCACAGCTGGCGCCACTGCACAACCCCGCTAACCTGGTCGGCATCGATGCAGCCATGACCCTGTTCCCCGGCCTGCCGCAGGTGAGCGTATTCGACACCGCCTTCCACCAGACCATGCCCGAGCACGCGTTCCGCTACGCCGTGCCGGAGTTTCTCTACAAGGAACACAGCGTCCGCCGCTATGGTTTCCACGGCACCAGCCACAATTACGTCAGCAAACGCGCCGCGGAGATGACGAAGCTGCCGGTGGAGGACAGCTGTTGGCTGACCGCGCACCTGGGTAACGGCTGTTCGACGTGCGCCATCGTCAACGGTGAAAGCCGCGACACCAGCATGGGCCTGACCCCGCTCGAAGGCCTGGTCATGGGCACGCGTAGTGGCGACGTCGACCCCAACCTGCACAGCTACCTGCACCGCACGCTGGGCTGGAGCCTCGAACAGATCGACCGCATGCTGAACCACGATAGCGGCCTGAAAGGGCTGTCGGGCCTGTCCAACGACCTGCGCACCCTGCACGAAGCGCGGGTTGCCGGGCATGCCGGCGCGAATCTCGCACTGGAAGTGTTCTGCTACCGCCTGGCCAAGTCGCTCGCCGCGATGGCCTGCGCGCTACCCAAGCTCGACGGCCTGATCTTCACCGGCGGCATCGGTGAAAACTCCGTCGCTGTCCGCAGCCGGACTTTGGAACACCTGAAGCTGTTCAACTTCAAGCTCGACGAACAAGCCAACGAGCGCTGCACCCGCGGCGTCGGTGGTGAGATCCAGGCCGAGGGCAGCCCGCGCGTCCTGGTCGTCCCCACCAATGAAGAACGCCAGATCGCACTGGACACGCTGGCCCTGCTGGACGCCTGACCGGCCCACGCAGCGCCAGCCGCACGACCCGACGGCACCGCCGTCGGGTATCGCCTTGCTCGCACAGCCATGCTCGACCATGCCGCTCGACAGGAGATCCCCATGCACACACTCTTTCTCGCCCCCTGCGGTTTCGGTGGCGGCCTCAATTCCATCAGCCTCGGCCTGATCCGGTCGCTCGAACGCGCCGGGCTCAAGGTCGGTTTCTTCAAGCCGATCGCGCAGCCGTTTCCACTCGACCAGGGCCGTGAACGCTCGCGCCTGCTGGTGGAAAGCACCCTCGCCATCACATCGCCCGAACCGCTCACCCTCGAGCAGGTAGAGCGCCAACTGGCCGACGGCGAACTCGATTTGCTGTTGGAGGATGTGGTCAGCCGCTTCCAGGAAGTCGCTGCCGGCAAGGACGTGGTGATCGTTGAAGGCATGGTGCCGACGCGCGAGTTCAACCACACCTCGCGGATCAATACCCAGCTGGCCAAGAGCCTCGATGCGGAGGTCATTCTGATCTCGGCACAGGGCGGCGACACGCTCAAGCGCATGGCCGAGCGCATCGAGATCCAGGCGCAGCTGTTCGGCGGCGCCAAGGACCCGAAGGTGCTGGGCGTGATCCTCAACAAGATCAAAAGTGAAGACGGCGTCCCGGCTTTCGTCGAGCGCCTCAGGGAACAACTGCCGCTGCTCGGCAGCCCTGACTTCCAGCTGCTCGGCGCTATCCCTTTCGCCGAGGAACTGAATGCGCTGCGCACCCGCGACATCGCCGAGCTGCTCGGCGCCAAAGTGCTGCACGCCGGCGAGTCCGAGCAGCGCCGCGTCGGCAAGATCGTGCTGTGCGCCCGCGCCGTCCCCAACACCGTGCAACTGCTTCAGCCCGGTGTGCTGGTGGTTACCCCAGGCGACCGCGACGACATCATCCTTGCCGCCAGCCTGGCCTCGCTCAATGGCGTGAAGCTCGCCGGTCTGCTGCTATGCAGCGATTTCGAACCGGACCCGCGCATCCTCGAACTGTGCAAGGCGGCGCTGGACGGCGGCCTGCCGGTCATGACCGTGCAGACCGGCTCCTACGACACCGCGACCAACCTCTTCGGGCTGAACAAGGAAACCCCGGCGGACGACATCGAGCGTGCCACCCAGGTCACCGATTTCATCGCTCAGCACCTGCTGCCCGACCTTCTGCACACGCGCTTGAGCGTGCCGCGTACGGAACTACGCCTTTCGCCACCGGCCTTCCGCTACCAGCTGGTCAAGCGCGCTCAGCAGGCGAACAAGCGCATTGTGCTGCCCGAAGGCAACGAGCCACGCACCATCCGCGCGGCTGCCATCTGCCAGGAGCGCGGCATTGCCCGTTGCGTGCTGCTGGCCAAGCCTGAAGAAGTCCAGGCCGTAGCTCGCGAGCAAGGCATCAACCTGCCGGCCAGTCTGGAAATCCTCGACCCCGAGCTGATCGTCAACCATTACGTCGAGCCCATGTGCGAGATGCGCAAGGCCAAGGGATTGACCCCGGACGATGCGCGCGAGCAGCTGAAGGACACGGTGGTGCTCGGCACCATGATGCTGGCGCTCGATGAGGTTGACGGGCTGGTCTCCGGTGCCGTGCACACCACTGCCAACACCATCCGCCCAGCCTTGCAGCTGATCAAGACGGCCCCCGGTTACAGCCTGGTGTCCTCGGTGTTCTTCATGCTGCTGCCCGATCAGGTACTGGTATACGGCGACTGCGCGGTGAATCCGAACCCAAGCGCGACGGAACTCGCGGAAATCGCCCTGCAGAGCGCTGAGTCCGCCGTTGCACTCGGCGTAACGCCGCGGGTGGCGATGATCAGCTATTCGACCGGCACGTCCGGCAGCGGCGCCGAGGTAGAAAAGGTTGCCGAAGCGACACGCATCGCCCAGGAGCGCGCACCGAACCTGCCGATCGACGGGCCGTTGCAATACGATGCTGCCTCGGTCGCCAGCGTCGGCAAGCAGAAGGCGCCGAACAGCCTCGTGGCCGGCCAAGCGACCGTATTCATCTTCCCGGACTTGAACACCGGCAACACGACCTACAAGGCCGTGCAGCGCAGCGCCAACGTGATCAGCGTCGGACCGATGCTCCAGGGCCTGCGCAAGCCGGTCAATGATCTCTCTCGCGGCGCCCTGGTCGACGACATCGTCTTTACCATCGCCCTGACCGCACTGCAGGCCGACAGCCAGAAGGCCTGACCGCAACACCGGCTTGCTCCGGCCCCCGCCGGAGCAAGCCCTATCCCGAATCGATCGTTTGCTTGCAGTTCGGCGCGCAATCGTTACTCTTGCGCCAGATTTGTAGTACGAACGAGACCCTTGATGCTGAGTTTCCTGCCCGCCCCGCTTCGGGGCGTCCTTGCCGGGCTATTCCTGGCGCTCAACACCCTGTTCTGGTGTTGGCCACTTTTCATGCTGTCGCTGCTCAAGCTGTTGTTGCCCATACCGCGCGTTCAGCGTGCGCTGCGCTTCGGCATGCATTGGATCGCCGAATCCTGGATAGCCGTCAACAGCTTCTGGATGGATCTGGTCAGGCGCACCGAGTGGGATGTGCAGGGTCTGGACAAGGTCGACATGCACCATTCCTATCTGGTCACCAGCAACCACCAAAGCTGGGCCGACATCCTGGTGCTGCAGTACCAGTTCAATCGCCGCATGCCGTTCCTCAAGTTTTTCCTCAAGCAAGAGCTGATCTGGGTGCCGGTGATTGGCCTGTGTTGGTGGGCGCTGGAATTTCCTTTCATGAAGCGCTTTAGCAAGGAATACCTTGCCAAGCATCCTGAGAAACGCGGCGAGGATCTGGCAACTACTCGCCGTGCCTGCGCGCGTTATCGGTCCAACCCGGTGTCGGTGTTCAACTTCCTGGAAGGCACGCGCTTCACCGAGGACAAGCACATCGAGCAGGGTGCGCCCTATCGCTACCTGCTCAAGCCGAGGGCCGGCGGCATTGCCTTCGTGATCGACGCGATGGGCGAGCAGCTGGCCGCATTGATCAACGTGACCATTCACTACCCCGACGGCCGACCGGATTTCTGGGACCTGCTCTGTGGCCGGATCAGCCGGGTGGTGATGCGCATCGATTCGCAACCCCTCCCGCCGGAGTTTCTCGGGCGCAGCTACGACCAGGACGAACGCTACCGCCTGGGTTTTCAGGAATGGGTCAACGAGCTCTGGAATGACAAGGACGAAAAGCTCGACGCCCTTCGCCGCGAATTTCCGCCTCGCTAAGCCCGGCGCAGGTCAGTCCAGCGTTCGCTCCAGCGCCTCCCAGTCGACCGAATGCGGGAATGATAGGGCATCGTCGACTGTCAGGCCCGGCGCGACCAGAAAGCCCTGCATCACCTGGCAGTCGTGCCGCACCAGCCACTCGCGCTGCGCCAGGGTCTCGACCCCCTCCGCGATCACCTCAAGCCCCAGGTTGCGCCCGAGGTCGATGATGGTGCTGACCACGGCAGCGTCACGCGGTGAATCCAGCATGTTAGCGATGAACAGGCGGTCGATCTTCAGCGTATCCAGCTCGAAATGCCGCAGGTATGCCAGGGACGAGTAGCCGGTGCCAAAATCGTCCACGGCAACGCGCACGCCCAGTTCGCGAAGCTGCCGGAGCTTGTCGCAGCTCTGTTCCAGATCTTGCATCAGCGCACCCTCGGTGACCTCCAGTTCAAGCTGGCCAGGGTCGAGCTGATACTCATCGAGTAGGCGCCGCAGTTCGTCGAGCAGGCCTGCCCGGGCAAACTGCACCGGGCTGACGTTGAAGCTCAGGATCAGCTTGTCGCCGAAGCGTTCGCGCCAGTCCCGGCATTGTGCCAATCCCTCGCGCAACGCCCATTCGCCAACGCGATCGATCAGCCGCGTCTCCTCCAGCAACGGGATGAAGACATTCGGCTCGACAGCGCCACGCCCGGCAAAATCCCAGCGCAGCAGCGCCTCGAAGCCCCTAAGCTCGCCGGACTCCAGCACGACCTGCGGCTGGTAGGCCAACGCGAAGCCGTTGCGCTCGATGGTGCTGCGCAGGTTCTCCTCCATCATCAGCCGGGCGTGAGCCCGCCCATTCATCTCGCGCGAGAAGAAACGATACTGCTGCCGCCCTGCCCGCTTGGCTTCGTACATTGCCATGTCGGCTGAACGCAGCAGCTCCTCGACACTTCGCCCACAGTCGGGAAAGTGCGCGATGCCGATGCTGGCGCCGAGCGTGACCTCGGTTCCGTCGATGCTGTGTCGCACCGAGATCAGTTCGATGAGCTTTTCAGCCACTTTAGCGGCGTCTTCTGGATGGTCGAGCGAGTCGAGCAGCGCAGTGAATTCGTCACCGCCCATGCGCGCGATGATGTCGTAGGGGCGCATGCAGGTTTCGAGCAGCCGCGCGACACGGCAGAGAATCTCGTCGCCCGCATCGTGCCCGAGCGAGTCGTTGATGCGCTTGAAACCGTCCAGGTCGATGTAAAGGATCGCCATGCGCTTGCCGTTGCGGTCGATCCGCGCCAGCGCCGAGTCGAGCGCCTGGTGAAACCCGCGGCGGTTGAGCAGGCCAGTCAGCGAATCGGTAACGGCCTGCGTTTCCAGCTGCATGTGCAGGTTGCGCACGACCGACATGTCCAGTGCGATGACCACCATCGAGCGCTGCTGACGCGGCAGCGGGGACGACGACAGCGCCACCGGCAGGCGGGTCCCGCGGGCGGTGTGCAGCTGGGCTTCGTGCAGGCGGTAGGTATTGCCGCTGCGCCAGTGTTTGTAGAACTCGGTATCGCGCCAGGCTTCTGGCATGTCCGGTGAGGCCAGGTGATCGACCAACGCCGTACCCTGCAGGTCCTCGACGTGCGAGTGCAGCATTTGCGCGATGGCTGGATTGGCGAAGCTGATGTAGCCGTCCTCACCCACCACGAGGATGCCTTCGGCGGCATTGTTCAGCACTGACGCATTGAACGCCCGAGCACTGTCGAGTTGTTGGCTGAGCAGTTGAAGGTCGCGCCGGTTGTGCTCATGGCTGAGCAGCGTATTGATCTTGTGCTTGAGCACTTGGGGATCGAACGGTTTGAGGATGAAATCCACCGCGCCTGTGGCGTAGCCGCGCAGCACCGACTCGCGCGTGTGGGCGATGGCCGAGACGAAGATGATCGGCGTGTAGCGCGTGTGCGGGTTGCTGCGCATCAGCCGCGCCACCTCGAAACCGTCCATACCCGGCATCTGCACGTCCAGCAGCACCAATTCGACGTCCAAATCCAGTAGGGCCTGAAGCGCGGCTTCGCCGGAATTGACCGTATGCACCTGCCAGTCCCCATCGCCTAGCAGCGCCTCCATCGCGACCAGATTCGCCTCGCGATCATCGACTACCAGCAGCGTGCGGGTACGTGGTTGTGATTGGGCTTGCACGCGCGGCATCACTCGTCTCCCCTGCTGGGCATGCGTTTACCTCCGACTTCGGCCCGGCCGATCAAGGCCCTGGCCCGGCATGAACGATGCGTCACACGCGTCTCCTCATGATTCCTGGGGAGCGCCGTCGCCCCCGAGGCAACGGCGCAGCAATGCCACCAATTCGCTACGATCGACCGGCTTGGACAGGCACTCGTCCACACCAGGCAGGGTACCGCCGCTACCTTCCGTACGATCCGCCTCAATCGCGAGCGCCACGATCGGCACCTGACAACCATAGTCGCTTCTAAGCCGCTCGATCAGCTCCGCGCCGCCACCCTCGGGCAATGCCAGGTCGACGATAACCAGATCGAAGGCATCTTCCTCGAACCGTTCCAGCGCCTCGTCCCCTGCCGTGGCGGGCACCACCTGCAATCCTTGCTCATCGAGCAGGCCGCTCAAGGCATAGATCGACCGCACGTCGGGATCTACCAGCAGCACACGCTGCCCAAGCAAAGGGTGTTCCATTTCATTGATGGCCAACGAGGCCGAATCCTTGGGGGGCTTCAATGCATCGTCCATATGCTCCAGTCCTTCTGTTTTTGACAAGGCGACCGACGAATAGCGTCGGAGTCTTCCGAGATTTCGCTCGGATAGTGGATTCTTGCTGTTCAGGACGACCCGAACATCCTTCAGCGAACGCAGCCGGTCGAGCGCGTCGAGCAGGTCCAGGCCGTCTTCGTCGGGCAGGTCGAAATCGATGATCAGCACCGCAAACGGCTGCTGTGCATAGGCCAGGCGCGCATCCTCGCTGCGCTCGCAATCGGTGACCCGGTAGCCCATGGCCTCGAAATGCTCGCGTAACTGGCGACGGCGCTCCGGGTCGGTCTCGACCAACAAAAGGCGCGTCGGGTTGGCCTCCTGCATGGCCAGCTCGATGAACAGGCGCTCCAGTTCGGCCTGCGCCACTGGCTTGATCAGGTAGCGTGCATCGTCGTCGCTCCAGCTGTGCGGCTGCGGTACGCAGGAGATAACGTACACCGGCATACCCTGATGACGAGTATCGGCGCGCAAGGTCCGGTAGACCTGCCAACCGCTGATGTCCGGCAACAGGATGTCGAGGATGACGCCGGCGAATCGCTGACGGTCGAGCGCCTCAAGGCCGTCCTGGCCAGTCCCGCAGATGACGCTGGGGAAACCGTGCGACTGCCCCACCTCGGCCACCACCGAGGCGAAGTCGGCGTCGTCTTCGACGATCAGCAGCCCCGGCCCCTGCCCCCGGCGCGCTGCCGGCGGCGCCGATCTGGCCTGCGGTGCGGAGGCCGATACCAGCGGCAATTCAACCGTGAAGCAGGCTCCCTTGCCGGGCTCGCTCTGCAAGCTGATACCCCCGCCCAGCACCTCGGCCAACTGCTTGGCAATCGACAGCCCCAGGCCCGTACCGCCGTATTGCCGGCTGATCGAGCCGTCGATCTGCTGAAACGCCTGAAAGATCCGCTCATGCTCCTCGGCAGCGATGCCGATTCCCGTGTCGATGACACGAAACAACAACCGATCGCCCGCCCCTTCCTCGCCGGCCTGGCGCTCGACCAGGATGTCGACGCGGCCTTGCTCGGTGAACTTGAGAGCATTGGTCAGCAGGTTGCGCAAAATCTGATGCAACCGTGTCCGGTCGCTGATTACGGCCGCTGGCACATCCGGCGCGATGGCCGTTTCCAGCACCAGGCCTTTCTGCTCGGCCAGCGCCTCGACCGTCGACGTCAGCTCCACCATCAGCTCGGCCAGGCTCAACGGCTCGGCCTTGATCTGCATGTGCCCGGCTTCGATCTTGGCCAGGTCGAGCACATCGTTGATCAACTGCAGGAGATCGTGCCCGGCGCGATGGATGATGTCGGCGTGACGGACCTGCTTTTCGCTGAGGTTGCTCGACGCGTTCTGCCGCAGCTGATCGCTGAGGATGAGGATGCTATTGAGCGGCGTGCGCAACTCATGCGACATGTTGGCGAGGAATTCCGACTTGTAGCGGTTGGCAATCATCAGTTCGTTGGCCTGGTCCCGCAGGCGCCGCTCGGCGGCCTTGCGGTGGCTGATGTCGATGACCACGGCCTGAATCAGTTGCTCGTCGCCGCTGCGCAGCGGCGACAAGCCCACCTCAACCGGCACCAGCCGCCCGTCACGGTGGCGCCCGAACAGCTCGCGATTGTCGCCCAGGCGCGCCTCGTGCTCCTGAACCAGGCGATGGCGGATCTCGAAATAGGTCTTGCGCATCGACTCGGGGATCAGCAGCTCGACCGGCTGCCCGAGCAGTTGCTGGCGCTCGTACCCGAACAGCAGCTCAGTCTGGCGGTTGACCATGACGATCCGGCCGTCGTGGTCGAACAGCAGGAAGGCGTTTGGCGACGCCTCGACCACGTTGCGGAAGCGCTCTTCGTCGCGCTTGCGCTGCTGCAGGTCGACGAGGTTGAGCAAATGGTGCAGCCCGTCGTCGCGCTTGAAGCTCGTCAGGCTCAACGACACCGGGACGGCATTGCCATCCTCACGCAGTGCCTGGCGTTCATGTTGCCCCGCATCTGCCTGCTCCGGCGACTCCAGCGCGCCCGGTACGTAGCGATTGAGGCGCTCGCCGGCGAGCAGACCGGCGGTGCTACCGAGAAGTGTGGCCGCGCTCTGGTTGGCAAGCTCGATGCGGCCGTTGGCATTGCACAGCAGGGTCGCCACGGGCAGTTGTTCGATCAACTGGCGAAAGCGCGCCTCGCGCTCCTGCAGTTGCTCGCTGAGCATCTGGCTGCTGCGCAGGGCGCGTTCGCGCACGAACAGATAGCCGCCGATCAGCAGGGAGAACAGCAACGCCGCGGTCATCGCGGCGAGCAGGCTGAACGCGCGGCCGGAGCTGCGTAGGATCGCCTCGTATTCCGGCGTGCTGGCAACTTCAAGCTGCCAGCTACGGCCATACATGTAGATATTGCGAATTCGATGAAAACCGGCATCACGGCTCACCGGTGCGCGGCCGACCAACAGCGGCTCATCGGGAGCACCGGCATCGAACAGCTGCATCTGGAACAGCTTGCTGC
Organism: Pseudomonas sp. SA195; assembly: GCF_054131565.1. Classification (NCBI taxonomy): domain Bacteria; kingdom Pseudomonadati; phylum Pseudomonadota; class Gammaproteobacteria; order Pseudomonadales; family Pseudomonadaceae; genus Pseudomonas; species Pseudomonas sp. SA195. Next base: position 3,501,306 of record NZ_CP096392.1, read on the forward strand.
GCGATCCAACAACGCCCTCCATCAGGTCAGTCAGCCGGAACGCGCTATGCAAAGCTCCAGCGAACGCCGCTTGGCGCTCCTCCAGAGTGGTCACGGGCGCGCCGGCCCGGTACAGCGGCATGAAAAGCAGCATGCCGACCTGAGCGTTTTCCTCTGTTTCCTGTTTGAGCCGGATAGGTCCGGTCAACATGGGCGAACCGATGTTTCGTGCAGCGGTGATCGCCTCGCGTCGAGTTTCCTCGCTCATCAAGTCGAATCCCACTACCCGGCGATTGCGCCAGTCGAGCGGGTGAATGTAATCGGTGATCAGATATTCGTCGCGCTGCCCCGCAGGAAACATGCGAAAGCTTTCACGCCCATTTGCACGGATGCGCCGCAACACATCGGCAAAGGTATCGGGGCGCGCGTAACGCGAGAGGGCTAGCGCCTGTATGCCAGGGTAGAAATCCTGCAATTGAAGCTGGTCGGAGGCGCGGTTCCAGTCATCGAGCGACACCTCGTCACTGCCGATGAACAGGCCCGCCATGCCACGCATGACCATCTCGTAGGCGCGCATGCGCTCGCGCAGCGTGCTTTCGATGTCATTGACTGCAAGATTGAAGCGCTGCACCTGTTCGTTGCGAATGCGCGATTCTTGAACATGCCATTGCCAGCCGACCCATCCTCCGAGCCCTGCCATCAAGGCCAACGTCACCATTAATGGCAGCCAAGGCTTGCGAGAATGGAGAGCGGAACGATCTTCCATTCGACCTCCTCAGTGCCACTACATGGCTCGCTGTCACGAGCTTCAGAGTCGTTAATCGCCGAGAGGTTCCGTAAGACGGAAAGATGGATGTAAAACTGACGTCACTAAAATGACAAAGCGAAATCGTTTGCTGATCTCGCTTTGTTTGAATGCTTACAGCGGACGCAAATTGATCTCGACGCGGCGGTTCTGCGCACGGCCGGCCGCGCTATCGTTGCTTGCGATCGGCTGGCTGGAAGCAGCGCCATAAGCGGTAATGCGCGATGCAGCTACACCGTTACCTTCGAGGTACGCCGCCACGCTGCGCGCACGTCGGTTCGAAAGGTCCTGGTTAAGTTGCTGCGAGCCGGTGCTATCAGTATGGCCTACGATGTCCACGCCGTTCTTGTTGAACTCCTTGAACACCTGAACCAGCGAATTGAGCGTCGGATAGAAGCTGCTGGAAATGTCAGCCGAATTGCTGGCGAAAGTGATATTGCCGGGCATGATCAGCGTTAGGTTGTCGCCGTTGCGCTGCACCTGGACGCCAGTGCCCTGCAGCGTCTGGCGCAGCTTGGCTTCCTGGGTATCGACGTAGTAACCATAACCGCCGCCTGCTGCTCCACCCACCGCAGCACCAATCAAGGCACCCTTGGCGCGGTCCTTTTTGCTGGAGGTCGCCGCGCCGATGACGGCGCCACTGACCGCGCCGATCCCGCCATAAATGCCCGCCTTGCCGGCTTCACGCTCGTTGGTGTACGGGTTGTTGGTGCAGCCGACCAGCAGGGCGAGCGTGGCGGCGATTGCGGTGAGATTGCTGAACTTCTTCATGGGTACTTCCTTCATCTCCGAGACGTCTGCCGGGGCGCGAAGCGGCACCGGCCGGCTTAAAAGCGCGGCTAGGTTAACACCCGTCCCGGCGCAATAACCGGAACGGGCCGACGAAGCCGCCATTAGCGCTACCCGTAAGGCAACACCTGGAAATGACGCACCCCAACGATGCAGGGCGCGGACGCTAGACCGAGGAGATCGCGCTGTGCCCCTCCGCCAGCCAGCGCGCGATATCCACACGAATGCGCTTTTTGTCCAACTTGCCGACGCTGGTCTTGGGGATGTCGTCGACCACAGCAATTTGCTGCGGGATCGCCCATTTGTTGATGTGCCCCTGCGCCACGGCAGGCTCGAGAAAAGCCTGCAGTGCACGTGCGTCCAGCGACTGTCCAGGGCACAGCACCAGCAGCGCGAAAGGCCGTTCGCCCCAGCGGTCATCCGGGACGCCGACGACGGCCACGTCGCGCACGGCTTCATGTCGGCTGATCAGACCCTCCAGGGACAACGACGATATCCACTCCCCGCCGGTCTTGATGACATCCTTGATGCGGTCACGAATATCAATGTTGCCCATGTCATCCAGCGTCGCGACGTCGCCGGTATGCAGCCAGCCCCCGGCCCACAGCTCTTCGCTTTTCTGCGGGTTGCCGGCGTAGCACTGCGTGAGCCACGGTGCGCGCAGTACCAGTTCGCCCTGCGAGGTGCCATCGGCGGGCAAGAAGCTGCCATCTGGGGCCTGGATCGCTGCGTCGACGAGCACCACCGGCACGCCTGCCTTCAACCGGTAGGTCACCTGCTCGTCATCGCTCGCGGCGAGCAACTCGTCATTGATATGCGCACCGGAAATCAACGGGCAGGTTTCTGACATCCCGTAAGCGGCGATCAGCTGCATGCCGCAGCCACGTGCCGCCTCGTACAGGCCACGCGTCAGGGCGCTGCCGCCGATGGTAATTTTCCACCCCTCGAAGTCGACACCCTGCGCCGCCTTGGCGTTGAGCAGCATCTGCACGATCGTCGGCACGCAGTGAGAGAAGGTCACCTGCTCGCGGCGCCACAGCTCGATCAGCAGCTCAGGATCGTAACGTCCGGGATAGACCTGCTTGAGGCCCATCATCGTCGCGACGTAGGGCAGGCCCCAGGCGTGGACGTGAAACATCGGCGTTATCGGCATGTAAACGTCGCCGCTGCTCATCAACGTCGGGTTCTCGCGGCAACCGACTGTCACCGCGGCCGCCAGCGTGTGCAGGACAAGCTGGCGATGAGTGAAGTAGACGCCCTTGGGGTCGCCCGTGGTGCCGGTTGTATAGAAGGTGGTGGCCACCGAGTCTTCGTCGAAGTCTGGGAAGTCGTACTCGGACGAGGCCGCCGCCAGCAGACGTTCGTATTCACCTACGCAGTCAGGCAGCTCGCTCCCTGCCTCATCCGAGTCAGTGATCAGCAGCGTTTTTTCAACGGTGGTCAGTTGCCCGGCGATTGCCTGATAAAGCGGTGCGAACTCGCTGTTGACGAGGACGAACCGGTCCTCGGCATGATTCATGGTGTACAGAATCTGTTCGGGCGACAGGCGCACGTTGATGGTATGCACCACAGCACCAATCATCGGAATGGCAAACATGCACTCGAGATAGCGATGGCTGTCCCAATCCATCACCGCGACCGTGTCGCCCGGCTTTACTCCGATGCTGGTCAGGACGTTGGCCAGGCGCGCAACGCGCCGGTTGAGCTCGCGATAGTCGAAGCGCAACCGGTCGCGGTAGACGATCTCGCGGCTGCGCTCGTACCGCTGCCCGGACATGAGGAGGCGCTTGATCAGCAGCGGGTACTGGTAGGCATTCTCGGCGGGCTTGATCACTCGGGTCTGCAGCATGAGGGCTTCCTGTTATAGATGTTATGAAGTACTCGCGTTTGCCATGCAGGCGTCGCCGGCATGCATTCGAACCGCCGTGACTCGCTCGCGGCGTTCAGGTCAGTTCGCTGGCAGCCAGGCGAATCCCCAATCCGACCAGCACGACCCCGGTCACCCGGTCGAACCAGTGCCCCATACGAGCAAACCCGGCGCGAATGCGTGCGCGGCTGAACAGCCAGGCCACCACGCTGAACCACACGGCTGTAGCGCAAGCCAGGTATAACCCATAGCCAGCCTGAACCGCGAGGGGGGTATGAGGGTCGATAACCACCGTGAATAGAGAGAGGAAAAACAGCGTCGCCTTGGGGTTCAGCCCGTTGGTGACGAAGCCGACCATGAACGCCCGCCGCGCCGGGCGCGGCTCAACCGGAACACCGCCGTCCAACGCTTCGGCCGCTGGCATTGGCTTGGACCGCAGGGCCTGGAAGCCGAGCCAGAACAGGTAGCCGGCCGCCAGCCATTTGAACAAGTTGAACAGGACGATGGACTGCGAGACGATCAGACCAATCCCGAGCAGCGAATACCCAACGTGAACGAGGATGCCGCTGCCCACGCCCATGGCCATCCAAGTGCCGCTTCGCTGCCCGCGCGTCACGCTTTCGCGCACCACCACGGCAAAGTCGGGCCCGGGGCTGGCCACTGCCAGCAAGTGCACCAGGGCAACTGTGAGAAACTCGGTCCAGTACATCGATCGACTCCGTCAATTTCGGAGCGGGCCATCAGCCCGCTGATTTCATACGAGTAAAGTTCATGAGCAACCGCCGCGCCGTTTTTCTCGACCTTTCCCCGCTCGACCAGGGCGACCTCGACCTGGCTCCGCTGCAGGCGGCTTTCGACGCATTGACCTGCCACGCACAGACTGCCGAAGAGGATGTCATCGAACGCCTGCAGGGCGCCCAGGTGGCAATCATCAACAAGGTCAACCTGAACGCAGCGGTGTTCGCTGCCTGCCCTGAGCTGAAGCTGGTGCTCGTCGCCGCCACTGGCGTCAACAACGTCGATCTCGACGCCGCGCGGCAACACGGCGTGTCGGTCTGCAATTGCCAGGCGTACGGCACGGCGACCGTCGCCCAGCACACCTTGACCCTGCTGCTGGCGTTGGCGACTCGCCTGCCAGATTACCAGGCCGCCGTGGCTCGCGGCCGCTGGCAGGAGAGTGGACAATTTTGCCTGCTCGACTTTCCCATCGTCGAGCTTGCGGACAAGACGCTAGGCGTGCTCGGCCATGGTGAGCTGGGGAGCGCTGTTGCCCGCTTGGCCGAAGCCTTGGGCATGCGCGTACTGGTCGGTAACCTGCCCGGCCGGCCGCCGCGTGCGGATCGCCTCTCGCTTGAGGAGCTCCTGCCGCAGGTCGACGCGCTGACGCTTCACTGTCCGCTGACCGAGCATACGCGCAACCTGATCGGCGCCCAGCAGTTACAAGCGATGAAACCCACGGCCTTCGTCATCAACACCGCACGGGGCGGTCTAATCGACGAGCAGGCCCTGGCCGATACGCTCCGCCGAGGTCACCTGGGCGGGGCCGCCACCGACGTGCTGACCAGCGAGCCACCCAGCAACGACAACCCGCTGCTCGCCGCGGACGTGCCGCGCCTGATCGTGACGCCGCACAGCGCCTGGGGCAGTCGCGAGGCGCGCCAGCGGATCGTCGGTCAGCTGAGCGACAACGCACAGGCGTTCTTCTCCGGCTCGCCGAAGCGCCAAGTCAATTAACGGACCTTCTGTCGCTGCGGGCTGACTGCTAAGCTCGGCCGCTTTTGCCGGAGGCATCCATGGATCCGCGAAGCGAAGTGTTGCTGCGCCAGGCCGAGCTGTTCACAGGGCATTTGCTCCTGGCCGGACTGCCAGCCGACGACCTGCTCGGCCAGCTACCTCAGGCGCACGGCTGGTCTTGGCATGCCGGCGAGCATCAGCAATTGCAGGCGCGCTTTGCCGATCGCTGCGTGTTCGGCGTCGACGCGCCATCAAGCCCGTTCGAGACAGCAGTTCTCTTTCTCCCTAAATCACGCGAGCTGACCGATTACCTGCTCCAGGCATTGGCGGCCAGGCTTGACGGGCAAATGCTCTATCTGGTCGGCGAAAAGCGCGCTGGCATTGAGCGCGCAGCCAAGCAGCTCGGGGCGTTCGGCCAGGCACGCAAGCTCGACAGTGCGCGTCATTGCCAGCTCTGGCAGGTCCGAGTGACGAACTGCCCTGCCCCGCCCGATCTGCTACGGCTGGCCCAACGGTTTAGCCTGCCGCTGGCCGACGGTTCCCTGGACGTCGTCAGCCTGCCGGGTGTGTTCAGCCATGGTCGACTGGATCGCGGCACCGCCCTGCTGCTCGATCACCTGGACGGCTTGCCTGATGGCCGCCTGCTGGACTTCGGCTGCGGCGCAGGCATCGTCGGTGCCTGTCTCAAGCGCCGCTATCCTGATAGCGAGCTGGTCCTGCTGGACGTTGACGCCTTTGCAATCGAGAGCAGCCGCCAGACGCTGGCCGCCAATGGTTTGCAAGGCCACGTGATCGCAGGGGATGGCATCGATGCCGCGCCGAGCGATTGCAGCGCAATCATCAGCAACCCGCCTTTTCACCAAGGGGTGCATACACACTACCAAGCCACTGAAAACCTGCTGCGTCGCGCTGCCAGCCACCTGCGCCTCGGCGGCGAACTGCGCCTGGTCGCCAATGCCTTCCTCAAATACCCGCCTTTGATCGAGGCCAGCCTAGGCCGTTGTGACACAGTGACCGAGGCGAGCGGGTTCCGCATCTACAGTGCCCGCCGCGAGCACTAGCCTGCGGCACTTGCACAACGGGTCACCGTTCGGCACACTCGCGCCCGTCCAGGGGGAGTAGTCTCCGGCGAGCCCTCCGCTCGCCCGGCATGCGTCAACATACTTGGTCCGCAGACCATGGCGCATGCGACCCGCGCGGCTCTACGACCGCGCGCGGTTTGACAAGACCCATGACACGTATACCTGACCCGGGGCGGGCAGGCTGTGCGTGTCATGGTGTTTTTAGTCGACCCGCCCCTGCAAGGAAGTCTCGTTGGAATCCTTCTATATCCCCACGCTGATCGTTGCGCTCGCCGAAATCGGCGACAAGACGCAGTTGCTCGCGTTGCTGTTGGCCGCCCGCTATCGGCGACCGTGGCCGATCATCTGGGGCATCGTTGTCGCAACCCTCGCCAATCATGCCGCCGCCGGCGCAATCGGCAACTGGGTATCGTCCGCGCTCTCCCCGGTAATGCTGAGCTGGATTCTCGCCGCCTCCTTCGCGGCGGTCGCGCTGTGGACGCTAGTACCGGACAAACTGGAAGACGACGAGGCCTCGCGCGGGGTTCGGTTCGGACCGTTCATGGCGACACTGATCGCCTTCTTCCTGGCGGAGATGGGCGACAAGACCCAGGTCGCGACCGTCATGCTCGCCGCACAATATCCGGACTTCTGGCTGGTGATCATCGGCACCACGCTGGGCATGCTGATCGCCAACGTACCGGTGGTGCTGGCTGGCAATTTCGCGGCCGACCGGATGCCGTTGACGCTGATTCGTCGCATTGCGGCAATTGGCTTCGCCGCTCTGGCAGGCTATGCCGCGTACGAGGCCCTTACCCTGAGCGGCACGCTTCCAGTCTGATACTCAGCGCAAGTCGCCGCGGCCCACACTGCTGCTAGAGTGCGCGTTCGCCGCACCTGGCGGCAGAGGGGAGAACGGGCGGAATGTCACCAGAAGAACGAAAACGGAGGGTTCGCCAGCACATCGACCTCAGCTGGAGCAAAGGTCGCCTGGCATTGGCTGAACAGCTGCAAAGCCGTTACTTCATCTACAAGAGTTCATTCATCGCGCAGCCGGCCAACAGCGCCGGCTTCGCGATGATCGTGCGCGAGGTCCGCCTGGCGATACCGGATCTTGAGGTGGTCGTCGACGAATGCCTGAGCGAAGGCAACCGGGTGGTGACTTCGAGCACCTTGTTCGGCACGCTGGCCAAGCCTGTGTTCGGGCACGAACCCAATGGCAAGATTCTCTCCGTAGCCGCCATGTCCATCTGGACGCTCAACCCGAACGGCGATATCGACGAACTGAGCACGCTCTTCGACCTCGAGGGCGCGCGCGCGTTGTTGGGCATGGAGAGCCCCGTCCCCTTCAAGCTCCCGCCAATCTGATCGGATTGGCGGGCTACTGGCTCAACGCTTGCGGTTCTGCTCGTAAAGCGGCATCACTTTTGGAATGGTCGACTGCAATGCCTGGGTCCGGCTGCTCGACGACGGGTGAGTGCTGAGAAATTCCGGCGGTGCGGAGCCGCCCGCGGCAGCCATCTTCTTCCACAGGCTGACCGCGGCATTCGGGTTGTAGCCGGCACGGGCGGCCAGTTCCAGGCCGATCAGGTCGGCCTCGTTCTCGTTGCTGCGGCTGTTGGGCAGGGTCATCAGGTACTGCACACCCACATTGGCCAGCTGCAAGCTGCCGTCCCCGACGCCCATAGCCGAACCGATCTGCGTCGCCATCTGCACGCCGTAAGCCTTGGACATCGCCTCACGGCCGTGCTCGCGCAGTGCATGGGCGATCTCATGGCCCATGACTGCGGCGATTTCATCGTCGGTCAGATCGAGTTTCTCGATCAAACCGGTATAGAAGATGATCTTCCCACCCGGCCCGCAGTTGGCGTTGAGCTCGGGGCTGTCGATGACGTTGACCTCCCAGTTCCACTGCGCGGCATCGGGCCTGAAGGCCCGCACTTCCGCGATAAGCCGCTGCGCAATGGTATTGACGCGCTTGGTGATCGCACTGTTCTTTTCCAAGACGCCCTTTTGCGACGCTTCGCTCAAGGTTTGCTGATAGGACTGGGCATACATCTGGTTGACCTGATCGGTCGACAGCATGCTGAACATGTACTGCTTGCGATCGACGCCAACGGCGCCACCGCTGGTGGTATTGACGGCCTGGCAGCCGACGAGCAGCGCCGCTGCGAGGCAAACGGGGGCTGAGTGCAACCTGAGCATGTCGCGTCTCCATGGGAATCTGCGCCGTATGCTAGAGCGACGCCCGACGCCCGGCAACCGCAGCTGCCGATAACCCGCTGACCCAAACGGTGACGCCACGCACATCAGTTCGCTGGGGTCAGGCACTCCGGCGCATCCAGTTTCGGATCGTTGACCAGAGTCGCCAGGGGCCGTTCGCGCAACGGCATCTGAGGAGCGCTGAACAGCTGTTGCAACGTATCGATGGGCGTCTCGGGATCGAGCCAGGCGGCCAGGCTCGCCTCATCCAGCAGCAGCGGACGGCGCTGGTTGGCCGCCGGCAGGGTAACGACCGCAGTACTCAGGTAGGTATGGCCCTGGACCGGATAGGCTTCCCAGACGGCCGCGAAATACATCAGCGATCCTTCAGCGGTCATCCAATAAGGGCGCTTGCGCGCCGTACCGCGCCATTCGTAAAAACCATTCGCCGGCAACGCACCCCGTCGCTGGCGAAAGGCCTCGCGAAACAGGGGCTGCTCGGCAAGCGTTTCGGCACGCGCCTGCGCGGGCGTTCGCGAGAAGTCGGTCATCCAGGCCGGCGTCAGTCCCCAGCGTGCGCGGGCCAGGCTCAGGTCGCCTTTTTCCTGGCGCAGCAACAAAACGGAAGCACCCGGCGCCAGGCTCCAGTGCGGCGTCAGGTCCGCAGGACAGCCAGGCAAGGCGGCGAAAGCTGGACTCCAGCGAAACAGGGCAAAGCGGCCGCACATGGGCAGGACTCGTCATCAAGTCGAGCGGGACAGCGCCCCGTCGACAACTAGCAGATCAACTCGCCCGGATAGCTTTCGGGTTCGTCACCGGGCAGCGGTTCGGCGCCATTGTACTCGGCGATCAGGTGCCGCGCCCGCTCGGCCTCCTCGTCAGCCGCCATCAGCGCCAACAACCCCGTCGCCGGAAGCTCTCCCATCGCGCCGATGAGGTGGCTGCCGGCGAGAAAGACGTCGATACCCTCAGCTGCCAGCATGCCGCTGAGCATCTGCGCCTCCAGCAAATCCCGCGGCTCATAGATGCGCTGCATCACTCGTCCTCCCTGAACACCTCGAGATGCCAGTCGTTGCCATCGGTCCGCAGGTCGAAGACGATGGGCCTGCAACACACCGCGCAGTCTTCGATGTAATGCTGGTCGCCACCGCTCAGGTCGAGCACGGCCTCGACGCCTTCGCCGCAATAGGGGCATTGGTAGTTCTGTGTCTCGAGCATCAGCGTCTCCTGCCTGAGTTGCCGCTATAATCGCCGTCCTGCCTCAAGTCCCTTGGGGCTATCCAGTCGTTTCCTTTCAGAGAGCATGATGGACGAATTCGAAGCCATCCGACCCTATGCCGACGCCGAAGTCCCTGCCGTGATGGCGCGACTGTTCGCCGACCGGGAGTTCCTCGACATTCTGGCCCACTTTCGCTTCCCGCGGCTGGCCGGCCCCATGGGCTGGGCCCTCAAACCGCTTATAGCGCAACGGCTGCGGCGCGAATTCGCCGGTATCGATTCGGTGGACACGCTGCAAGCACGCATCGAGATGTACCTGGATCGCACCATCGAGCGTGCTACCGACGGCGTGACTTACTCGGGGGTCGAAAAACTCAAGCCTGGCTGCGCCTATCTGTTCCTGGCCAATCATCGCGATATCGTCATGGACCCGGCCTTCGTGAACTATGCCGTGTTCCAGGCACGCATGCGCACACCGCGCATCGCCATTGGTGACAACCTGCTCCAGCGGCCTTTCGTCAGCGACCTGATGCGTCTGAACAAGAGCTTCATCGTCCGCCGGTCGATCACCGCCCGACGTGAAAAACTCGCGGCTTACCAGGTGCTATCGGCCTACATCAACCACTCGATCCGCAACGACGGCGAGTCCATCTGGATCGCTCAGGCCGAGGGGCGCGCCAAGGATGGCGATGATCGCACCGATTCGGCGATCCTCAAGATGCTGCATATGAGCCGCAAGGAGGAGCCGTTCTCCGAGGCTCTATCGGCCCTGCGCCCGACCCCGGTCTCGATTAGCTACGAGTACGACCCCTGCGATCAGGCCAAGGCGCGCGAGCTCTACATCCGCGCTACCACCGGAGGCTACACCAAAGCCGCAGGCGAGGATGACACCAGCATCGCGCTCGGCATCACTGGCTACAAGGGCCGTGTGCATGTCAGTTTCGGTACGCCTATCACTGATGTACCGGACGATCCCAAACAGCTGGCGGCCGATATCGACCGCCAGATTCTGTGCGACTACCGGCTGTTCCCGGTCAACTACCTGGCGTATCAGCTCTGGGACGGTCGCGATCCCGACCTGCCGGTGCCGGCTGTAGGTGACCTGTTTGGCGCGGCGGAAATCGCCCGAGCCGAGGCCGAGTGGGGCAGGCGCCTCGCGGCCTGCCCAAGCGTGCAGCAACCCTACCTCATCCAGCAGTACGCCACGCCAGTGCGCAACCAGCACCGCATCAAGGCAGGCCTCAGCCTCTGACGCCTGGTCCCGGCGGGTCGGCTAGACCAGCCGGGTCGCCGTGGACAATAGCCATGCCAGGCCAAGGCTGGCAAAGCCGAAGGCATAGAAGAAGCGGTCCACTCGCCCGGTCCCTAGCCGCTGAGGGTCGGTCGAGGTCTCGACGCGGCTCTCCGCCAGGTGCAGCCGCGCGCCGGACAACTGTCGCCGCCAGCGAGTGGCCACGAGCAGCCAGCTCCCGGCCAGGGCAATGAGCAAGGCCATCGAGTTGAGCAGCCAGGCAAGGCTCGCTAACCCGGACATGTCGATCTGCAGTGACAACCGAACCTCCACCGCACAAAACGGGTATTCAGGCCCCGGCGGTGCCAGGGCGGCGCGAGAGTCTACCGGAGCCCGGCAGCAGCCGGCTTTTTTCCCGACCAAACACCCATGACGCCCGAGCTGGCAATTTGTCGGGTATTTACGCCGTTTATGCCTGTAGGTCGCCTGGCTGCGATTGACATATATTCGGTTCCGGCTCCACCCTCGATTTGCCCGAAATAGCCGAAATAGAGCATGCGCCTGACTCAATGCCAGGCGGGACTGCCACGATCGGGCACGGCCTCGCCATCTTAAATGATGATGCAGCGCCGGCGAGACACAGCTCCGCACACCGCAGGCATGCATTCGCGCATGAGCGGCACCGCACAAACAGGACAGAACAATGAACAAGAATTTCGTGAAGACGGGGGCTCTCTCACTCTCCCTGCTGGCCAGCGCACTGCTGGCAAGTCCAGCCATGGCGGCCGTTCCCGAGGCCGATGCCGCGAAGCTCGGCAAGAGCTTGACGCCCATCGGGGCAGAAATGGCGGGAAACGCGGCGGGCACCATCCCTGCCTGGACCGGCGGGCTTGCGAGCGACGCCGCGCCGGTCACGGCCGACGGGTTCGTCAGCGACCCCTACCCGGACGACAAGCCGAAGTTCACCATCACGGCGCAGAACTACGAGCAATACAAAGACAACCTGAGCCCCGGCCAGATCGCCATGCTCAAGCGCTACCCCGACACCTATCGTCTCCCGGTGTATGAAACACGCCGCAGCGCTGCAATGCCGCAGCGCATCTACGATGCTGCGGCGAAGAACGCCACCCAGGCCCAACTGGTACGCGGCGGCAACGGGCTGGAAAACTTCGATACCGCCGTCGCCTTCCCGATACCCAAGGACGGGCTGGAAGTCGTCTGGAACCACATCACTCGCTACCGTGGCGGTTCGGCGCGCCGCACCGTTGCCCAGGCAACCCCGCAGGTAAACGGCAGCTACAGTCTGGTGAAATTCGTCGACGAGGTGGTCTATACGGACACCCTGACCGACTACAACCCGGAAAAGCACGGCAACGTGCTCTTCTACTTCAAGCAGCAGGTCACTGAACCCTCCCGCCTGGCCGGTAACGTATTGCTCGTGCACGAGACGCTCGACCAGGTTAAGGAGCCGCGCATGGCGTGGATCTACAACGCTGGTCAACGCCGCGTGCGCCGCGCCCCGCAGGTCGCCTACGATGGCCCTGGCACTGCGTCCGACGGCCTGCGCACCTCGGATAACCTGGACATGTTCAACGGCGCGCCGGACCGCTACGAGTGGAAGCTGGTCGGTAAGAAGGAAATGTACATCCCTTACAACGCCTACCGACTCGACTCGCCGCAGCTCAAGTACAGCGACATCATCCAGCCCGGGCACATCAACCAGGACCTGACCCGCTACGAGTTGCATCGCGTGTGGGAAGTCGAGGCGACCTTGAAGCCAGGCGAGCGCCACATCTACGCCAAGCGCCACTTCTTCATCGACGAAGACACATGGCAAGCTGCGGTCATCGACCACTACGACGGCCGTAATACCCTCTGGCGGGTTGCCGAGGCACATGCCGAGTACATCTACAACGCCCAGGTCCCGCTGTATGCCATGGAAACGCTGTACGACCTGGTGTCCGGCCGCTACCTGGTGATGGGCATGAAGAACGAGGAAAAGAACCCCTACACCTACAACTACAAGGCCAACTCGAACCAGTACACACCAGCGGCGCTGCGCAATTCCGGCGTGCGCTGATCACCCAGGTCTAGGCCTGAAACAAAAACGCCCCGATTCGAGTCGGGGCGTTTGCGTTGGCGGGTTAGGCCGGTTACTGCGACAGCACCTGGCCGATGTTCTGATCGCGGAACACACGGGTCAGCGCATCGCTCAGCACGTCGGTCACGAGTTTGGTATTGGTCTGCTCGTTGGGCGCCATGCCGAAGCGCTGGTCAAGCGAAGCGCCGTAGCGACCGGTATAACGTCGCCCGCCGTTTTGTACCTCGACCCGGAAGGTCGCGCCGATCTTCGCCTCTGTCACGTACAGCCCTTCTTTTGGCGACTGGTATTTCAGCTCCGCCAACGTCAGCGTCAGCTGGGGCGCGTTGTAGGCGTTAGGTGAGGGCGTGAAGCCCAGCAGGCGCACCGCAGCTTCGGCTTGGGCCTGCAGCTTGGGCACCACGCGCTCCTTAGGCACGATCACCGCGCTGGTTTCTGGGTACAACCCGCCCCGGGTTCCCAAAGTGGCTGACGCGCGGCCATCGACAACGCGCACCACGACGGGCTGCCCCTGCCCCACCGGGCTGATGCTTTCGGTGATCTTCGGGTTGGGATCGAGCTGTTGCGGGCTATGAGCGCAGCCCGTGAGCGCCACAGCGGACACGACGAACAGACTGAACAACAGGCGTGGCAGCATGCTGTCTTTCTCCAAGTAAGGGTGGTCAGTGGCGCGCAGTATACCCAGCGTCGCCGCAGGCCAACAGTGACCGCCGCCCCGGCCAGCGGAGGCGCCTTCATCGAACAGTCATACAACTCTGCGATAACCCAGCGGCCTCACAGGAGCCGCCATGTTCAGACTGCCACGCCTGTTCCACCGCCCACGCATCGCCATTTCGCACTACTCGATAATGCCAGCCGCTGCTGCATGCTACTGACCGCAGCGGAGCCACCAGTGGGCCCACGCTGGGTGGAAATCGCCGAGCCTCGACTGGCACTGATAGGTCGAAGGGTACCAGGCCTCACGGCCCAGACATGAAAAAGCCGCCGGCTCCCAAGGGGGCGGCGGCTCGGTGTACACCGGTTCGGGTTACTCGGCCAGGCCCAGTCGCTTGTCGACCATCGCGACCACTTCCCGGTACGCCGTCGCATCGGACTGCAGCACCTTCTCACGCGCCGGGAACATTTCGCAGAGTTTGTTGCTCCAGGCCTCGCTGCGGGCCTGCTCGGGGAAGCAGCGCTCGATCAGGTCGAGCATGATCGATACGGTCACAGACGCACCGGGCGAGGCGCCCAGCAATGCCGCAATGGAACCGTCCTTTGCCGACACCAGCTCGGTGCCGAACTGCAAGATTCCGCCCTTCTTCGGATCCTTTTTGATGATCTGGACGCGCTGACCTGCGATCTCCAGGCGCCAGTCCTCGGCCTTGGCCTCGGGGTAGAAGCCACGCAAGGTTTCCAGGCGATCCTCCATGGACTGGCGCACTTCCTTGATCAGGTAGCGAGTCAGGTCCATGTTGTCGCGCGCAACCGCCAGCATCGGCTTGAGGTTGCCGGGGCGGATGGACATCGGCAGGTCGAGTGGAGAGCCGTGCTTGAGGAACTTGGTGGTAAAGCCGGCATAGGGCCCGAAGAGCAGCGACTTCTTGCCATCGACCACGCGCGTGTCGAGGTGGGGAACCGACATCGGCGGGGCACCGACGGCCGCCAGGCTGTAAACCTTGGCCTGGTGCTGCTTGACGATCTCCGGATTGTCGCAGCGCAGCCACTGGCCGCTGACCGGGAAACCGCCGTAGCCCTTGCCTTCCTCGATGTCGGACATTTGCAGCAGCGGCAACGCCGCCCCGCCCGCGCCGAGGAAGACGAAACCGGCATGGATGTCACGGTTGCTACCGTCACGGGTGTTCTTGATCTGTACGCGCCAGCCCTTGCCCTCGCGGCCGAGCCCGGTGACCTTCTGGAAATACGACATCTTCACGCCCGGCTTGCTTGCCAGGTACGCGAGCATCTGCCGGGTCAATTCACCGAAATTGACGTCCGTGCCGTTCATTGCGCGGGTGGCGGCGATCGGCTCGTCCACCGGACGGCCCGGCATCATCAGCGGCATCCACGCTTCCATCGTCGCCCGGTCTTCGGTGTAGACCATGTTTTCGAAGGCGTGATGAGTCTTCAGTGCGTCGAAGCGGCGCTTGAGGTAGTCGATGTTCTTGGTACCGCGCACGAAGCTCAGGTGCGGCACGGGATTGAGATAGTCGCGCGGGTTACCGAAGCCCTCACGGCCCGCAAGATAGGCCCAGAATTGCTTCGATACTTCGAACTGAGTGTTGATGGTGACAGCCTTCTTGATGTCGATGGTGCCGTCTTTGCTGTCTGGCGTGTAGTTCAGCTCGCAGAGCCCGGCGTGGCCGGTACCGGCGTTGTTCCAGGGGTTCGAGCTTTCGACGGCTCCAGACTCCTGCAACTCGACGATTTCCAGCTTGATGTCGGGATCGAGCTCCTTGAGCAGGACCGCCAGTGTCGCACTCATGATGCCGGCTCCCACCAGCACCATATCCACGGCTTCGCTATCGTGTTGCGTCATCAACGCGTTCTCCAGAATCACAGCATTAAACTGTCATGACCGCAGTACGCGATCATGTAGAACCACCAGCCAAGCGACTGGAAGCGGAGGGCCCACCAGATCGCTGCCCGGGCTTGTGCCCGGAGACGGGCACGCCCGTCCGCTGTCGGGAGCGAGGCTTTTGGCCGTCTCCCTTTCGCTGCGGAGCCTCCCGGAGCGGCAATGGCCAGAGCTCGACGGGCTACTCGCAGCGATTGAATCGATAATGGCCGCCAGCCGCTCAGCCAAGGTCTAGCGTGTCGCAAGGCATCGGCTGCAGCGCAGCCAGGCCTGGATCAGCCGCGGGCGGCCTGGATCAGCTCGATGTAGGGCTCGGCCTGGCGCTGGTCCGCGATCAGTGCGACGAAATCCTGCCCGTTGGCATCCTTCGCGTTCAGGTCATAGCCGGCTTCGACGAAAAAGCCCAGAAAGCGTTCGAAATCGTCGACTCGCAAGCCACGGTACGCCTTGATCAGCTTATGCAGCGAAGGCGGCGTATCGTCAGCAGGCTCAGGCTCGAGAAACAACTTGATCGACTCGTCGGAGATCTCTTCACCGATCACCTGCTTCTTGTCTTTACGCATGCCTACTCCAGTCGACGAGTCTTACGGGGGCGGCAGTTTACTCCGCGGCAACCCTGCACTCAACGCGCCAGGGCCGCTTGCGACCAAGGTCGTACATGAGAATGGCGGATATGCCGGCAATGTCTGGAACGAACCCGGACGGGGCATACACCCGACCCTATACTGGCCTTTTCGCCGCAACGGAGTGCCTGGCATGAAACCTTTCCCCTTGTTTGCCGCCTGGCGCCTGGCCGTGCTCTCGGGTTATGACAGTCGGGCGCTGCGCGGGGACATCGCGGCGGGGCTGACGGTGGGGGTTATCGCTATCCCGCTGGCCATGGCGCTGGCGATCGCCGTGGGCGTCGCGCCGCAACACGGGCTCTATACCGTGCTGGTCGCTGCTCCGCTGATCGCATTGACCGGCGGTTCGCGCTTCAACGTGTCCGGCCCCACCGCGGCCTTCGTGGTCATCCTGCTCCCGATCACGCAGGCGTTCGGCCTTGGCGGCCTGCTGCTCTGCACCATGCTGGCCGGTCTCATCCTGATCACCTTTGGCCTGCTGCGCGCAGGTCGCCTGATCGCCTACGTGCCCTACCCGGTCACCCTGGGGTTCACAGCCGGCATTGGGATCGTCATTGCGACCCTGCAGGTTAAGGACCTGCTCGGCCTATCGCTCGAGGCCAGCCCGCAGCATTACCTTGATCAGCTGCGCCTGCTGGCCCAGGCGCTGCCAAGCGTACAGCCGGGCGACGGCCTGGTTGCCGCGGCGTGCCTCGCGGTGCTGATCGTCTGGCCGCGCCTGGTGCCGAAGGTTCCAGGGCATCTGGTTGCGCTCACTGCGGGCGCATTGGCCGGACTGGCACTCGAAGCGCTGGGCCTGCCGGTCGCCACCCTGGGCGAGCGGTTCAGCTACAGCCTCGACGGTGCGACCCATCCTGGTATTCCACCTCTGCTACCGACATTTGACTGGCCCTGGCGGCTGCCTGGCCCAGACGGCGAGCCCCTGGTGCTGAGCTTCGAGCTGCTTCGCCAACTGCTGGCCCCGGCCTTTGCCATTGCCATGCTGGGCGCAATCGAATCGCTGCTTTGCGCCGTGGTCGCCGATGGCATGACCGGCAGCGACCACGACCCCAATGCCGAACTGCTCGGGCAGGGCATAGGCAACCTCGTCGCGCCCCTGTTTGGTGGCATCACAGCGACCGCAGCCATTGCCCGCACTGCTGCCAACGTACGGGCCGGTGCATTTTCACCCCTGGCGGCCATCACCCATGCGGTGGTCGTACTGGTGGCGATCCTCTGGCTCGCGCCGCTGTTCAGCTATCTGCCAATGGCGGCACTCGCGGCGCTGCTGCTGCTGGTGGCGTGGAACATGAGCGAGGCACCGCATGTCATGAGAACGCTGCGCATCGCGCCGCGCGGCGACGTGCTCGTCCTGCTGACCTGCTTGGTGCTGACCGTGCTGTTCGACATGGTCCTCGCAGTGGGCGTCGGCCTGCTGCTCGCGGCAGGGCTGTTCATCAAGCGCATGAGCGAACTCACCGGCACCACCAGCCTGCGCCACGGTCGCACGGACGGCTTCTCAGACCTGCCGGCGCACGTCGCCGCCTATGCAATCCGCGGCCCCCTGTTCTTTGGCGCGGTAGACAAAGCCCTCGGAGCGCTGCGCCGTTTCAACCCGGGCATCCGCGTGGTCATCGTCGACATCCGTGAGGTCCCGCTGATGGACATGACCGCCCTCGCCGCGCTCGAGGATTTGCTACTCGATTATCGCAGGCACGGCATCGCGCTGATTCTCTGTGGCACCAGCGCGTCGGTGCGGCTCAAGCTGCGCCGGGCTGGCATTCATCGCCAGCCCGGCCAGCTTCACTACGTGCGTGACCGCGAACAGGCCCGTGCTAAGGCGCTCGACCTGATAACCGCCGCGTCACCGCAGGCCTGACGGGTGTGGGTCAACCCGCGTGCTTTTGCAGGTTGGCCATCATTTCCTTGAGCGCCTCGAGGTTGTCGGCCGGATGCGCCGCGTTGTCGAAGTTACAGATCTGCTGCCAATTGGCGGCCACGTCTTCGACATCGAAGCCGGCCTTGGGATCGAAGCCGACCCCCAGGCTGCGCTCCCAGCGCACCTTGCCCATCCAGCCACCGCCCACTTCGAACAGTCCGGAAGTTTCCTGACATTGCTCGCTCCCCAGGAACACCACCAGCGGGCTCACCAGCTCGGGCTTGAGCTGTTCGAAGACCTGCGGCGGGATCAGCCCCTCGGTCATGCGCGTGCCGCCGGTGGGCGCGATGGCATTGACCAGGATGTTGTTCTTGCGCCCTTCGAGGGCCAGGGTGCGGGTCAGGCCGTAAAGCCCCAGCTTGGCCATGCCATAGTTGGACTGGCCGAAGTTGCCGTAGATGCCGGACGTCGACGCGGTGAAGATCACCCGGCCATAGCCCTGCTCGCGCATGTGCGGCCAGGCGGCGCGGGTCACCTTGTAGGCGCCCTCGACGTGCACGCGGTAGACCAGGTCCCAATCCGCGTCCTCCATCTTGTGAAAGGTCTTGTCGCGCAGGATGCCGGCGTTGTTCACCACGACGTCGATACGGCCGAAGCTGTCCAGCGCCTGCTGGACGATCCGGTCGCCCTCGGTCACCGAGTCATGGTTGGCTACCGCCGTTCCCCCGGCTTGCTGGATTTCAGCGACGACCCGGTCGGCGGCCGATGCACTGGCGCCTTCGCCTTGGGCACTGCCGCCCAGATCATTGACCACCACGCGCGCGCCATGGCGGGCGAATAGCAAGGCATGCGCACGGCCCAGTCCACCCCCAGCACCGGTCACAATGACCACCTTGTCTTCGAAGCGAATGGATTCGTTCATCGCGTTTCCTCCTGCGGCTGTTCTGTTGTCATGTGACGACTGGAGTGTCGGTGACGCCGCCGGGCCCGGCAATCAAAGCGCTGCGAATGAATGGGCATGCATAAAGGGCTGGGATGACGCAGCGCAACGCTGTTCATTCTTTGATCGTACGCTGCAAGCCCGCAGCGCATTAGGCTTCCCGCAAAGTGCCCCCACGTTATCCACAGAGCGTCCCACAGATATCCTTAACAACTCATGGGTAGGGTAGCGAGCGCCATAACCAAACGCATCATCGGTAATTTATCTTTTCGGACAGCGAGTTATGGCATCGGCCCAGCGCTTGATCAGTTTCTGAACAGAACTGTCGAGGCCACGTCGCTCGCCGCTTCGGCAGAAAAATAAATAGGTTATCCACTGAGCGCTCCACAACGAGAGGGGATAACTCATCGGGGCGCCCCTATGGCCGCGATTCGAAAAACTAACGGGCCATCGTTGTCAGTAGCGCCTAGGCTGCAAACGTCGAACCAGAGGAGCCATGCCATGCTCAGCCTTGATTTCATTCAGAAGCTCTTCGCCAATTACGCCTCGGGCACCAGTGGAGGTTGCCTTAGCGACCGCTGAGGCTTGGTGAAGCCAGCGAACAGGCGCTACGCTGCCCGCCTCTCATTGACGGAGCAGACCATGACCATGCGTTCGATTTGCGTATTTTGCGGCGCCAGCACGGGCCACGACCCGGCGTATAAAGAAGCGGCCATAGCGCTGGGCCAGGCGCTGGCCAGGCAGGGCATAACCTTGGTGTACGGTGGCGGAGCGGTTGGCCTGATGGGCGTGGTTGCCGACGCGGCGTTAGCAGCCGGCGGCGAGGTCATCGGGATCATTCCGCAGAGTTTGAAAAATGCGGAAGTCGGCCATACCGGACTGACCCGACTGGAAGTCGTGGACGGCATGCATGCACGCAAGGCTCGCATGGCGGAATTGGCGGACGCTTTCATTGCGCTGCCGGGCGGGCTTGGAACTCTGGAAGAGCTATTCGAAGTCTGGACCTGGGGGCAGCTTGGCTACCACCGTAAACCGCTCGGCCTGCTGGACATCAAGCACTTCTACAGCAAGCTCAGCCACTTTCTGGACCATCTGGTGGAACAAGGCTTCGTCAAAGCGCCGCATCGCGACATGCTACAGCGCAGCGACTCTCCACAAACCCTCCTAGCCATGCTCGAACACTGGGCGCCCACCGCCGATGTACGTTGGCAAGAACGCACCGTTAGCTAAGCAATCGTGAGCTGATCAAAAAACGAACACTGTATGGTGAGCCACGGCCGGTGCCCGCTGCAGCGGGTTTTCCTCGCGTTATCCACAGCGGCACCCACAGCAACCGTGGATAAGATCCGCCTGACGATATTTCGCCAAAAAGGAAACGTGGAAAACGGTTTTTCAGAGAGCCAAAGCAGCGTTGGAGCCTTACCTCCCGGGCTGGTCAAATGTTGATCATATCGCGCAACGTCAAGAACAGCGCGGCGTTGCCGTTTCAACCCCAAGGTTATCCACAATGCCTTGCACAGTAATCATGGATAACTATTGGCCGGCTTCAGAATGCCTAGGCTGGCACACGATGTCGGCGAACTCTCCGACAACGCCCCGCTCCAACCCGTTACAGCCACCTCCAGAAGAGTCGTACATGCGTCAACGTCACAATCGCCTGAATGCGTGCCCCTCGCTACGAGCGTACACGCCATGATGGTATTTCTCGGAATGGTGCTGGCTGCCTTCGTTTGTTTTGCCCTGGTGTTTTTCATCAAGCAGCGGCAGTACAACCACCCCGCGCTGCGCATGCCGTACCAGTTGCATACCCCACTGTTCGCGCCTGAAGAACGTGCCTTGCTGACTCTACTCGAGCAGGCTGTAGGCGAGCAGTACCGTGTGTTCGCCAAGGTTCGTCTGGCCGATGTGGTCGACGTGACCGCCGTGCCCAGGCGTGCGCCCTGGTACCAAGCTCACAATCGGATCTCGGCGTCGCGTTTCGACTTTCTGCTGTGCGACCCGGCGTCGCTAGCACCCGTTTGCGCGATTGAAATGGAGGCCGGCACACCAGCCAATGCCTTTATGGATGAACTCTGCCAAACCATCGGCCTTCCGATGGTCCGCTTACCCGCGGAAACTGCTCGCAGCTATGACCGCGTCAAGGCCGCGATCGAACAGGCGGTCGCCGCCGGCACCACTACCCTGCCCCAGGCGTGATGCGCCCAAGCCATTAGTCCCAGTGATCGAACCGTCCTTCCCCGAGCCTGGCCACCGCGTGCTGCGACCGCTACCCTCAGCGGCCCTAACCCTTATCCCACCTGCCCACGTTCAGGTCTGAACGCACCATGCCGTTAAAATCGCGGATCACCGCCCTCGTCCAGATCGTCTCCCGCCTGATACAGCGCTACCCGGGCGTGGTGGCGCTCTTTGGTTTCTGCTCTGGTGTCGCCAGTTTCGTACTCGTCGAACGCCAGGCAGGGCTGGCCAAGGTGGTCGCAGCCGTCATGCTGCTCAGTTGGCTCTGGCTGATGCTCGAGCGCAATCTGCGCCGCGGCCTGGAGCGTAGGTTCGGCTGGAAGGTGCCTGCGCCGCTGTTGCGCTACGTCACGCAGATTGTTCATCAGGAAAGCCTGTTCTTCATCATTCCGTTCTTCTTCATCACCACCACCTGGAACAGCGGTCAGGCGGTGTTCACCATCCTGCTCGGGCTCGCCGCGCTGGTGTCGCTCGTCGACCCCCTCTACTACAAATGGCTTGCGCCGCGACGCTGGATTTACCTCGCGTTCCACGCACTGACGCTGTTCGCCGTGCTGCTCACGGCCCTCCCGATCATCTTTCATCTCTCCACGCCGCAGAGCTATGCCTGGTCGCTGGGCATCGCCGTGCTGCTGGCGCTGCCCAGCCTGGGCGGCCTGTTTCCAGCCTGGAACTGGCGCAGCGTGCTCGGTGTGCTGGTACTCGCCGGTGTGGTCGGCTTTGCCGGCTGGATGGGACGAACCTGGGTGCCGCCGGCAACGCTGTGGCTGACCGACGTGGCGATCAGCACTTCGCTCGATAACCGCTCGCGCAAACCGGGCGAGCGGCTGCGCTCGCTGAGCCTGGCACAGCTGCACGCCAATGGCCTCTATGCCTTTACCGCGATCAATGCGCCGCGCGGCCTGAAAGAGCGCATCTTCCACGAGTGGACCCACAATGGCCGTCAGGTCGACCGTATCTCATTGGAGATCAGTGGTGGTCGGGACGCCGGTTATCGGGCCTGGAGCCACAAGCGCAACTTCCCCCAGGCCGCCGCAGGCCGTTGGCGAGTACGCGTCGTGACCGAGGCCGGGCAGATGATCGGCATGCTGCGCTTCGAGGTGCATGAATGAACGCAGCGGTGGGTGACGACTCCAAAACGCTATGAGTGGCAGGCACAGTTCGCTGGAGGATCTATGGAATGGTGGGAAATGCTGTGCCGCGTTGTCGCCTCGGAGTTTTCTGACCTGCCGGACCTGGAGCATGCCGTGCGCGTATCGGTGCGCCTGCTCGTCGCGGCCTTTCTGGGGGGTGCCCTAGGCTACGAGCGCGAATATAAGGGTAAGGCCGCTGGCTTGCGCACCCATATGCTGGTCTCACTGGGCGCGGCACTTTTCGTATTGGTGCCGCTGGAAGCCGGCATGAAGGTCGAGGACTTGTCGCGGGTGATGCAGGGGATCATTACCGGCGTCGGCTTTCTCGGTGCAGGCACCATCCTGAAGGGCGACTCGCTGCAGGACGTCAAGGGCCTGACCACTGCTGCCGGTATCTGGCTGACCGCCGCTATTGGCGTCGCCGCCGGGCTGGGGCACGAAAGCACCGCTGTTCTTACTACAGTGTTCGCGTTGGCTATTCTGAGGTTGATGCCCCATCTGGAGAAGCACGTGGCACGCGTGTCGCCACGCAAGCGCCAGGGGGAAAACGACTGAACCGAGCAGGAGCTCCTGATGCGCATTTCTCTCGCCGTTACGGCCGCGCTTGGCCTGGTTCTGGCCGGCTGTGGCGACCGCGCTCGCCTGCCGGTCGATGCCGGCTACGGCCCGGACCCGACCTTGCCGGAACCGGTCACCTCGCTGCTACCGACGGTGAATATCGCTACAGCGACTGGCTGGCCAGAGGGCACGACGCCCGTCGCGGCAGATGGATTTCAGGTTCAGGCTTTTGCGCGTGATTTGGATCATCCGCGCTGGCTATATGTGCTGCCCAACGGCGATGTGCTGGTCGCCGAAAGCGCCGCACCGCCCAAAGAAGATAGCGGCGGGCTACGCGGCTGGATCGCCGGGAAAATCATGGCACGCGCCGGCTCCGGTAGCCCCAGTGCCAACCGCATTACCCTGTTTCGAGACACGGATGGCGACGGCTTGCCGGACGAACGTAGTCTTTTTCTCGACGGCCTCAATTCGCCGTTCGGGATGGCCCTGGTCGATGACGACTTGTATGTTGCCAACACGGATGCGTTGCTGCGCTTCCCTTACCGCGACGGCGCCACGCGCATCGAGGCCTCCGGCGAGAAGATCGTCGATCTGCCGGCCGGCCCGATCAACCACCACTGGACCAAGAACGTCATCGCCAGCCAGGACGGCGCGCACCTCTACGTCACCAGCGGGTCGAACAGCAACGTCGCGGAAAATGGCATGGACGCAGAGGAAAACCGCGCCGCAATTCTGGAAGTCGATCCTGAGCGCAAGACGCTGCAACGCTTCGCCTGGGGCCTTCGCAACCCCAACGGGCTGGCTTGGCAACCGGACAGCGGTGCGCTGTGGACGACGGTCAATGAGCGCGACGAGATCGGCAGTGACCTGGTGCCTGACTACATGACGTCCGTTCAGCGTGGCGGCTTCTATGGATGGCCTTACAGCTACTACGGTCAGCATCTGGATACGCGCGTCGAGCCGCAGCGGCCGGATCTTGTCGCCCAAGCACTTGTGCCCGACTACGCATTAGGTGCGCATACCGCATCGCTGGGCCTGGTTTTCTACGAGGGCGAACGATTCCCGACGCGCTATCGCCACGGCGCTTTCATCGGGCAACACGGCTCGTGGAACCGCAAGCCGCGCAGCGGCTACAAGGTGATCTTCGTTCCCTTCGAAAACGGCCAGCCGGCCGGTCAACCCGAGGACATCCTGACTGGATTCGTCGACGACAACGAGCAGGCCATGGGCCGGCCCGTGGGCGTCGCGGTGGACGCCATGGGTGCCCTGCTGGTCGCGGACGATGTGGGCGATGTGATCTGGCGGGTCACGCCACGCGACTGATCCGTGCCGGCCGCGGCTAGAGCACTACCGGGAGCCGACGGCTTAGGCAAATTTCCTCGGGTGTGATCGTCACGCCATAGGCCAGCACCTCGACGCCCGCCTCCACCGCCTCACGCAGCGCGGCCGCGTAGCGCGGATCGACTTCCTCCGCCGGGCGCACTGCCTCGATCCCGCTGAGGTTGACGCAATACAACTGCACGGCCCGAACACCGTCGCGGGCAAGCGCTGCCAACTCGCGCAGGTGACGGGCGCCACGGCTGGTCACGGCGTCCGGAAACGCCGCTACGGCCGTATCGCCGTAGCCCAAGGTGACACTTTTCACCTCGACGAAGGCCGGCCCCGCCGGGTAATCGAGACGAAAATCCACACGGCTGTTTTCGATGCCATAGGCCACTTCACGCTTGAGCTCGGTAAAGCCAGCCAGCGGCTCGATCACCCCGCCCAGCAGCGCTTCCTCCACGAGCCGATTGGCACGCGCCGTATTCACGCAGGCCAGCCGCCCCTGGGGCGTTTCGACCAGTTCCCAGGTGCCGGGCAGCTTGCGCTTGGGGTCGTTGTTGCGCTGAAACCACACCCGCGCGCCCTCGCTCATGCAGTTGAGCATCGAACCGGTGTTCGGGCAGTGAATGCATAGCGGTTCGCCCGTCTCGGTCAGGATGTCGGCGAAGAATCGCTTGTACCGCCGCACCAGCCGCCCTTCTTCGAGTGCCGTCGCGTAACGCATCAGCCGGCCCAGCTCTGCAGGCCCAGCGCAATGCGCTCGACCGCTTGCTCCAGGCGTGGCAGGTTCTGCGTGTAGGCGAAGCGCACGTGATGACCGGCTTGATGCCGACCGAAGTCCAGCCCCGGAGTGATCGCTACGGACTGCGTTTCGAGCATGTGCTGGCAGAAGCGGTAGGCATCGCCGCCGAACGCGGCGATATCGGCATACAGGTAAAAGGCGCCCTGCGGCTCGACGGCGATGCCGAAGCCCAATTCACGCAGCGCTGGCAGAAGGAAGTCTCGACGCCGCGCAAATTCGGCACGGCGCGCTTCGAGAATCTCGATGGTGCCCGGCTCGAAGCAGGCCAGCGCGGCGTGCTGGGCCACGGTCGGCGCGCTGATGTAAAGATTCTGCGCCAGCTTCTCGAGCTCGGGGACGGCAGCCGGAGGCGCCACCAGCCAACCCAGGCGCCAGCCGGTCATACCGAAATACTTGGAGAAACTGTTGAGTACGAACGCTTCGTCATCGACCTGCAGCACACTGGCCGCATCGGTGCCGTAGGTCAGCCCGTGGTAGATCTCGTCGACGACCAAATGGCCACCCCGCGCCCTAAGCGCAACGGACAGCGCGGCCAGCTCATCGCGTTCAAGTAGCGTCCCGGTCGGATTCGCCGGGGATGCAACCAGCGCACCGACACTGTCCCG
This sequence comes from Pseudomonas sp. SA195, assembly GCF_054131565.1. Taxonomy (NCBI): domain Bacteria; kingdom Pseudomonadati; phylum Pseudomonadota; class Gammaproteobacteria; order Pseudomonadales; family Pseudomonadaceae; genus Pseudomonas; species Pseudomonas sp. SA195. Next base: position 3,526,927 of record NZ_CP096392.1, read on the forward strand.
ATCCCAGTAACGGTCGATCAGTTCGGGGGTCAGTTGATAACGAACGTCCGGCCCCACCGGCACCAATTGCGCAGCTCCCTCGACAAGCCGCAGGAAGTGGCGGTTACAGGGATAGCCGGGGTCGGCCAACAGCCAGTGCCGGCCCGGATCGACCAGCAGGCTGCTGGTCAGTAACAGCGCACCGGACCCACCGGGAGTAATCAGCACCCGTTCGGGGTCAATAGACAGTTGATATCGCTCGGCGTAGAAACCGGCAATCGCCTCGCGCAGCTGCGGCAGCCCGCGGGCGGCGGTGTAGCGAGTCTGCCCAGCGGCCAGGGCAGCCTGCCCCGCCGCGACGATGGGCGCCGGGGTAGTGAAGTCCGGCTCACCGATTTCCAGGTGGATGACATCACGCCCCAACGCCTGCAGCTCGTTGGCTCGCGCCAGCAGCGCCATGACATGAAAGGGTTCGATTGCACGGCTACGCGCGCTATATGACGAGGTCATCTGACCTTCCTGACAGGAACAAAACGTGAATTCTACCCAAGGTCCCACTGACGCCGCAGCCACCATAAGATTCGGGAGTAGCGCACCCCGATTCGTTCTGGTAAGTTCGCCCGCTTGCAGCCGCAGGGCCGGCACGGGCCGGCAGAGGGACTCATTATCCTGCGCAATGGACATAGCGAGAGGCGTTCATCCATGCCCATTACCAAAACGACACCCAGCAACCAACTGATTCGCGCCTTCGTGCCCTACAAGGAGTCCAAGGGTGAGGAGTACATGAGCGACAACATGCGCGCTCATTTCACCGGCATCCTGAACAAATGGAAGCTGGAGCTGATGGAGGAAGTCGATCGCACCGTTCACCACATGCAGGACGAGGCTGCCAACTTCCCCGATCCGGCAGACCGCGCCAGCCAGGAAGAAGAGTTCAGCCTGGAACTGCGTGCACGCGATCGCGAACGCAAGCTGATCAAGAAGATCGACGAGACGCTGCAACTGATCGAAGACAACGAATACGGCTGGTGTGACTCCTGTGGCGTCGAGATTGGCATCCGCCGCCTTGAAGCACGCCCCACCGCTACGCTCTGCATCGATTGCAAGACGCTGGCGGAGATCAAGGAAAAGCAGATCGGTTCCTGATCCCGAACGGGGCGCTACGGCGCCCCGTTTCATTTGCGGCACCTGCACGCCCTGCACCATCCGCCGCGCCGTTCACTGCTCCGAGCCGGCCCATGTCACTCGCCACACCCTACGTTGGTCGCTTCGCCCCTACACCCAGCGGTTACCTGCACTTCGGCTCGCTGATGGCGGCCCTGGCGTCCTACCTCGACGCACGTGCTGCGGGCGGCCGATGGTTGCTGCGCATGGAAGATCTCGACCCGCCACGCGAAATGCCCGGTGCCCAAGCCGCAATCGTCCAGGCGCTGGAAGCCTATGGCTTCGAATGGGACGGTCCGATGGAACGCCAGAGCAGCCGGCTGGATGTTTACGCCGCCGTGATCGAACAACTCCGGGCGCAGGGGCACGCCTACGCCTGCACTTGTTCGCGCAAGCAATTGGAACCGTTCGCCGGGTTGTACCCAGGCTTCTGCCGAGGCGCTGGCCGCGATGCGGCAGATGCTGCCATCCGCCTGCTGGTGCCGGAGCGTACCTTCCGTTTCATTGATCGCGTCCAGGGCGAGTTCGGTCAGCACCTATCCACCGACGTGGGTGACTTCGTCATCCGCCGGCGCGACGGTTTGGTCGCCTATCAGCTCGCCGTGGTGCTCGATGACGCCTGGCAGGGTGTGACCGACATCGTGCGCGGCGCCGATCTGCTCGATTCCACGCCCCGCCAGCTCTATTTGCAGGAGCTACTTGGCCTGCCATGCCCGCGCTACCTGCATGTCCCGCTGATCATCCAGCCGGACGGACACAAGCTCGGCAAGCGCTACCGGTCGCCACCCCTGCAGGCCAACGAAGCCACCCCGATGCTGCTGCGCGCCTTGCGTGCCCTCGGCCAGCCGACTCCGGAACCGCTCGCCGACGCGCTACCCTACGAGATACTCGAATGGGCGATCCGCCACTGGAATGCCGACCGCATCCCGCGCGTTCGCACATTGGCCGAGGCGCAGCTAATTTGAAGCCCGCCGCCGAAAGCAGCAGGCGCGGCGCCCTAGGCCCTGGACCGGATCGGCATTCGATCATGCCACCCAGGCCGACCGAGGCGCGCATAGCCGTGAACTCGCTTCGCGCTTCAAGCTTCACCCTCCATCCATTACCATCCCCCGCACATTCGACACGAGTTCCGGCATGTACATCTACCGACTGGTGCTGCTCCTGGTCGTGGGGATCTATTTGTTCTCCCCCGCGATCATGGATTGGTGGATCGACCCCAACGGCGCCTGGTACCGGCCCTACCTGTTGTGGCTGATCCTGATCGTGGTGACGTTCATTCTTCAGAGCCAGCGCGATGCCGACGAGCTTTAGCCTCAGCCATCTGATCCTCATCAGCGTCGCCTACCTGCTTGTGCTGTTCGGCGTCGCCTGGGTCAGCGAGCGCGGCTTGATACCGCGCTGGATGATCCGCCATCCCTTGACCTACACGCTGTCGCTGGGCGTGTATGCCAGCGCTTGGGCCTTCTATGGCACCGTGGGCCTCGCCTACCAGTACGGGTACGGGTTTCTGGCGACGTACCTCGGCGTCTGCGGGGCTTTCCTGCTGGCACCGGTGCTGCTCTATCCCATCTTGCGGATCACACGCACGTACCAGCTGGCATCGCTGGCCGACCTCTTCGCCTTTCGCTTTCGCAGCACCTGGAGTGGCGCGCTGACCACCGTGGTAATGCTGATCGGCATGCTGCCGTTGCTCGCCCTGCAGATCCAGGCGGTAGCGGACGCCATCGGCATTCTCACCCTGGAGCCGCTGCAGGAACGCGTCGCGCTGGGCTACTGCGTGATGATCATGCTGTTCACCATCCTCTTTGGCGCCAAGCACATCGCGACGCGGGAGAAGCACGAGGGGTTGGTGTTCGCGATCGCATTCGAATCCGTGGTCAAGCTGGTGATGTTCGCCGGCGTCGGGCTGTATGCGCTCTATGTGGTCTTCGGCGGGCCGCACCAGCTGGAGATCTGGCTGCTGCAGAACCAGTCGGCGCTACAGGCCCTGCATACACCTTTGCAGGAAGGCCCCTGGCGCACCCTGCTGCTGGTGTTCTTCGCCTCGGCGATCGTGATGCCGCACATGTACCACATGACCTTTACCGAAAATCTCAACCCACGCGCGCTGGTCAGTGCCAGTTGGGGCTTGCCGCTGTATCTCCTGCTAATGAGCCTGGCCGTGCCGCTGATTCTGTGGGCCGGCCTGAAGCTCGGCGTCAGCACCAATCCTGAATATTTCACCCTAGGCCTCGGCATCACCGCACAGAGCGAGGCGCTTACCCTGCTCGCGTTCGTCGGCGGCCTTTCCGCCTCCAGCGGGCTGATCATCGTCAGCACCCTGGCGCTATCAGGCATGGCGCTGAATCATCTGGTATTGCCGCTGTACCAGCCGCCGGCCGAGGGCAATATCTATCGATGGCTGAAATGGACCCGCCGTAGCCTGATCCTGACGATCATCATGGCCGGCTACGGCTTTTACCTGCTGCTCGGCGCCGAGCAGGACCTGTCCAATCTCGGCATCGTTGCCTTCGTCGCCACGTTGCAGTTCCTGCCTGGCGTGCTCTCGGTGTTGTACTGGCCGACCGCCAATCGCCGCGGCTACATCATCGGCCTGCTCGCCGGCATCGCCGTGTGGGTCGTGACCATGTTGCTGCCGCTGGTCGGCAACCTGGACGGTTTCTACATCCCGCTGCTGAACGTGGTGTACGTGCTTGACGACACCAGTTGGCATCTGGCGGCGATCGCCTCGCTGGCGGTCAACGTGCTGGCGTTTTCGCTGTTCTCGCTGTTCACCGAAACCAGCCCCGAGGAACAGGCCGCAGCCGAAGCCTGCGCCGTCGAGAACGTCCGCCGCCCGCAACGCCGTGAGCTGATCGCCGCCTCGCCGCAGGAGTTCGCCACCCAATTGGCCAAACCGCTAGGCGCCAAGACCGCCCAGCGCGAGGTCGAGCAGGCGCTGCGTGATCTGCAGCTACCCTTCGACGAACATCGCCCGTACGCCCTTCGGCGCCTGCGTGATCGCATCGAGGCCAATCTGTCGGGCCTGATGGGCCCGAGCGTCGCGCAGGACATCGTAGAAAACTTCCTCTCCTACAAGAATGGCGCCGATGGCTATGTCACGGAGGACATCCACTTCATCGAAAGCCGCCTCGAGGAATACCACTCGCGCCTGACCGGCCTCGCCGCCGAGCTGGATGCCCTGCGCCGCTACCATCGCCAGACGCTGCAGGAACTCCCGATGGGTGTCTGCTCGCTGGCCAAGGATCAGGAAATCCTGATGTGGAATCGCGCATTGGAAGAGTTGACCGAGATCCCGGCGCTGCACGTGGTCGGGTCGCGCCTATCGACCATCGCCGAACCCTGGCGCAGCTTGCTTGCCGGCTTCATCAAGCAGAACGACGAGCATCTGCATAAGCAACGGCTGCAGCTCGATGGCCACAGCCGCTGCCTGAACCTGCACAAGGCGGCGATTGCCGAACCGCTGGCGCCGGCCAATAGTGGCCTGGTACTGCTCATCGAAGACCTTACCGAGACTCAGCAACTCGAAGATCGTCTGGTGCATTCCGAGCGCCTGGCGAGCATTGGCCGCCTGGCCGCCGGGGTCGCTCACGAAATTGGCAACCCCATCACCGGGATCGCCTGCCTGGCGCAGAATCTTCGCGAAGAGCGCGAGGCCGACCCCGAGATTATCGAGATCAGCAACCAGATCGTCGAGCAGACCAAACGGGTGTCGCGGATCGTGCAGTCGCTGATGAGCTTCGCCCATGCTGGCGGCCGGCAACAGAACCTGTACCCAGTGAACCTAGCCGACGTCACGCAGGACGCCATCGCCCTGCTCTCGCTCAACCGTCAGGGTACCGAGGTGCGTTTCTTCAACCAGTGCGACCCTGCCCATGTGGCCGAAGGCGACCCGCAACGCTTGGCGCAGGTGCTGATCAACTTGCTGGCCAACGCACGCGACGCCTCCAGTCCCGGCGACCCGATCCGCGTGCGCAGCGAGGTGTCGGAACAGACCGTCTACCTGATCGTTGAGGACGAAGGCACTGGTATTCCGAAAGCCATCCAGGACCGGCTATTCGAGCCCTTCTTCACCACCAAAGACCCCGGCGAAGGCACTGGGCTCGGCCTCGCGCTGGTCTATTCGATCGTGGAAGAGCATTATGGCCGGATCGATATCGACAGCCCCGCCAATCCGGAAACCCAGCGCGGTACCCGTTTCCGCATCACCTTGCCCCGGCATGTCGAGGCGAGCGATGCGATTGTTTAAAGAGGCGTGCACCCAGGCGTTCCACCCTGGCCAGCGCACCCGGCGCCCCCACCGGGCGACTGCCATGCCGATGCACGACCGCTGCCGAGCAGGCGCACTGCCCGCCACTGCCCGCAGCAGCCTCAACCCGTCGAGAGAGTACAGATGCCACACATTCTGATCGTCGAAGACGAAACCATCATCCGTTCAGCCCTGCGCCGTCTCCTCGAACGAAACCAGTACCAGGTCAGCGAGGCCGGTTCCGTTCAGGAAGCGCAGGAGCGTTTCAGCATTCAGGGCTTCGACCTCATCGTCAGCGACCTGCGCCTGCCCGGCGCGCCCGGCACCGAGCTAATCAAGCTCGCCGAGGGCACGCCGGTGTTGATCATGACCAGCTATGCCAGCCTGCGCTCGGCAGTGGACTCGATGAAGCTCGGCGCGGTGGACTACATCGCCAAGCCCTTCGACCATGACGAGATGCTGCAGACGGTGGCACGCATCATCAGCGACCACGAGCAGGCTGTGACAACGCCGGCAGCCACGCCCCGCGTGACCGGTAACACCAGCCCCGCAATACCCGGTAACAGTGACACCGGGATCGGTATCATCGGCCAGTGCGCCCCCATGCAGGAGCTGTTCGGCAAGATTCGCAAGGTCGCACCGACCGATTCGAACGTGCTCATCCAGGGCGAATCCGGGACGGGCAAGGAACTCGTCGCGCGCGCGCTGCATAACCTGTCCCGGCGCGCCAAGGCGCCGATGATTTCGGTCAACTGCGCAGCAATCCCGGAAACCCTGATCGAATCCGAGCTGTTCGGCCACGAAAAAGGCGCCTTTACCGGTGCCAATGCCGGCCGCGCCGGACTTGTCGAAGCGGCCGACGGCGGCACCCTCTTCCTCGATGAGATCGGCGAGCTGCCCCTCGAAGCCCAGGCCCGACTGCTTCGCGTTCTGCAGGAAGGCGAAATACGCCGAGTGGGTTCGACGCAATCACAAAAGGTCGATGTCCGACTCATCGCCGCGACGCACCGGGACCTGAAAACGTTGGCCAAGACTGGCCAATTTCGCGAAGACCTCTATTACCGTCTCCACGTCATTGCGCTGAAACTGCCGCCGCTGCGCGAGCGTGGCAGCGATGTACTCGAGATCGCACGGGCCTTTCTGGCACGCCAGTGCGAGCGCATCGGTGGCGAGCCGCTGCACTTTTCCCGCGAAGCCGAGCAAGCCGTTCGCCTGTATGCCTGGCCCGGTAACGTGCGTGAATTGGAAAACGCCATCGAGCGCGCCGCAATCCTCAGCGACAGCGCCGAAATCAGTGCGGACCTGCTCGGTATCGATGTGGAACTCGATGAGCTGGAGGACGACTTCGACGATAACTGCACGCCGCCTGGGGTCGTGTCGAGCGGCAATGAACCCACCGAGGATCTCTCGCTGGAAGACTATTTCCAGCACTTCGTATTGGAGCATCAGGACCACATGACGGAAACCGAGCTGGCCCGCAAGCTCGGCATCAGCCGCAAATGCCTGTGGGAGCGCCGCCAGCGCCTGGGTATCCCACGGCGCAAGTCGAGCGCGGCTGGGTAGTGAGTTGTTACCTTCACTACCCAGCCGTAACAAAAACCGGGTTCATCGGTAACGGGAACCCGGTTTTTTATGGGCAGCTGATTGGTACAAAACCATAAACACTTGAAAAATAACGATATTTAAAACCTGGCACGGCAAGTGCTTTATATCTGGCACAACAACAATAACAAGCAGACCCACAATAAGAACAAGACGTACCGGCTCCAGCAAAACAACGACAAGAAGGCGGAGGCGTAGCTAACTGATTCTTTTGGAGAGGATGTGCCCAACGGGGTGTTTTGCCCCACCACCAGGCCGAGAACAATAAAAGCTGCTAGAGCAGTGCCTGTACTGGATGGAACGAGGCAGATCAGCGACCAAAGAAATCCGTTTGCTCTTTGCTCCCAACGTAGGAGCGATTCCCCGAAGCGATGGCTGACGGGAACGGGTGATCAAACAAAAACAACACGCCCGAAATACTAATAACAAAAAAGCACGCGACATCATTTGAAAGGGGGAGCTTCGGCTCCCCCTTGTGCTATATGGCCGCTGTCGTTTTGACACCTCCCCGCGCTTCGTTCACCATCCCGGCACCCGGTGCTAGAATCCTCGCTCGTTTCGTGGCTTTTCGCTGCATCACATCACCTTTCGCCACACAGTGCCTCTCATGCTGAAAAAGCTGTTCCAGTCTTTTCGTTCTCCCCTGCGCCGCTTCCCGCATCCTCGCCGCACACCCGAAATACTGTCCAGCCGGCAGCATTCGCTGCACCGCAACGATTTCAGCCGGCACGCCGTCAGCGTTGTCGAGCGACTTCAGCAGGCCGGCTACCAGGCTTACGTCGTCGGTGGCTGTGTACGCGACTTGATGCTCGACCTCGAACCCAAGGATTACGACGTAGCGACCAGCGCCACACCTGAGCAGGTTCGTGCCGAGTTCCGTAATGCACGGGTGATCGGGCGCCGTTTCAAACTGGTCCATGTGCACTTCGGACGAGAAATCATCGAGGTGGCGACCTTCCGTGCAAACCACCCAGAAAGCGACGAGGACGAGGACAGCCACCTGTCGGCACGCAACGAGAGCGGCCGCATCCTGCGCGACAACGTCTACGGCACGCTTGAAGACGATGCCCAGCGCCGCGACTTCACCATCAACGCGCTTTATTACGATCCCTCGACCGAACGCGTGCTGGACCATACCCATGGCGTCCATGACATTCGCAACCGCTTGATCCGCCTGATCGGCGACCCCGAGCAACGCTATCAGGAAGACCCGGTGCGCATGCTCAGGGCGGTGCGCTTCGCTGCCAAACTCGATTTCGAGATCGAGAAGCACAGCGCCGAACCGATCGCCGACCTGGCAGACCTGCTTGATGATGTTCCCGCCGCACGGCTGTTCGACGAGGTCATCAAGTTGTTCTTGTCCGGCAAGGCGGAGCGCACGTTCGACCTCTTGATGGAGTTCGATCTCTTCGCTCCGTTATTTCCCGCCAGCGCCGCCGCGCTGGAAGATGATCCAGACTACGCCGGCACGCTGATCCGCAACGCCCTGGCCAATACCGACCAGCGGATCGCCCAGGGCAAACCAGTCACCCCGGCGTTTCTCTTCGCCGCGCTGCTGTGGCCGGCACTACCGGCTCGGGCTGCCGAAATCCAGGCGCGCGGCCTGCCGCCGATTCCGGCCATGCAGGAAGCTGCACACGACATCGTGTGGGAGCAGTGCCAGCGCACCGCAATCCCCAAGCGATTCAGCATGCCGATGCGCGAGATATGGGACATGCAAGAGCGCCTCCCGCGTCGCCAAGGGCGCAGGGCCGACCAATTGCTGGATAACCCCAGGTTCCGTGCTGGCTACGACTTTCTGCTGTTGCGCGAAAGCGCAGGCGAAGAAACCGGAGGGCTTGGCGACTGGTGGACCGATTACCAGGAGGCCAACGAAAGTGAACGCCGCGCGATGATCCGCGGGCTGGGTAACAAGGAAGGTGGTGCAGCTCCGCGCAAGCGCCGCCGCAACAACCGCCGTAAGTCCGGCCCGAACGACGGCGCGCCGGCGCCTGCTGACTGAATGGAGCGCGCCTACATCGGTCTTGGCAGCAATCTGGCCGAGCCCCGCCAGCAATTGCGCGCCGCGCTCGAGGCCCTGACCCTGCTCCCCCGAACGAGGCTAGCGGCCGTCTCGTCGCTATACCTAAGCGATCCGCTGGGCCCACCTGACCAACCACGCTACAACAATGCTGCGGCCGCGCTCGACACGACATTGCAGCCGATTGAACTGCTGGATGCCCTGCAAGCCATCGAAGCCACGCAAGGACGTCAGCGCAAGGCCGAGCGCTGGGGGCCGCGCACGTTGGATCTGGACATCCTGCTGTTCGGCGACCGTCTGATCGATGAATCTCGTCTGAAGGTGCCGCACTACCATATTCAGGCTCGCGCGTTCGTCCTGTATCCACTCGCCGAAATCGCGCCGCCTGACTTGCGCCTGGCGGACGGTCGGCTTCTGGCAGACCTGCTCGCCAATTGCCCATTCACTGGGCTCGAGCGACTCGAGACGCCGCTGTAACGCTTGGGTAACAGGCGTCACCTGCCGGTAACACTGCCGATTGACTTAGCCTGCCGCCATCGGGACTATAGCGGCCCGCCGCCGGCACGCATTCAAATAGGGCAAGCCGCCCGCTGCCGGTGCAGCATGGCTACTCGAGAGGCTCTAGGAGGACGGCATTCATGCCAGACGTAACCCTGACAACCCTGCAAGGCCTCAAGCAAAAGGGCGAGAAAATCGTCATGCTCACCTGCTATGACGCCACCTTTGCCAAAACCGCCAGCGAAGCCGGTGTAGAAATGCTGCTGATCGGCGACTCCCTCGGCATGGTGCTGCAGGGCCATGACAGCACGCTTCCCGTTTCGGTCGACGAAATGGCCTACCACACGGCCTGCGTCAAACGCGGCAATCGCGGCGCCATGATTGTCGCCGACCTGCCATTCATGGCGAACGCGACAGTCGAGCAAACATTGGACAACTCGGCTCAGCTCATGAAAGCCGGGGCCCACATGATCAAGGTGGAAGGCGCTGCCTGGCTGGCCGAGTCGATCTCGCTGCTGGCCGAGCGCGGCATCCCCGTCTGCGCGCACATGGGGTTAACGCCACAGGCAGTCAACCTGTTCGGCGGATACAAGGTGCAGGGCCGCCAGGAAGCGCAGGCACAACGTATGATCGAAGATGCTAAGGCGCTCGAAGCAGCCGGCGCCGCCATGCTGCTGCTCGAATGCGTGCCCAGCGAGCTGGCCGAGCGCCTCACCCAGGCTGTCAGCGTGCCGGTGATCGGCATTGGTGCCGGTAGCGCTACGGATGGCCAGGTGCTGGTCCTGCACGACATGCTCGGCCTTTCACTGACCGGCCGCGCGCCCAAGTTCGTCAAGAACTTCATGTCCGAGCACGGTGACATTCCCTCAGCCATCGCGGCCTACGTCAAGGCGGTCAAGGCCGTCGAATTCCCTGCGGTCGAACACGGATTTTCAGCATGAACGTGGTCAGGACAATAGCTGACCTGCGCGCGGCGGTATCGCGCGCGCGCAGGGAAGGAAAGCGCATCGGCTTCGTGCCGACAATGGGCAACCTGCACGCCGGGCATATCGCCCTGGTGAAAAAGGCCGGCCAGCGTGCCGAGTTCGTCGTCGCGAGCATCTTCGTCAACCCACTGCAGTTCGGGCCCAACGAAGACCTGGCAAGCTACCCGCGCACCCTCGCGGCCGATCAGGAAAAGCTCGTCGAAGCCGGTTGCCACCTACTGTTCGCGCCAAGTGTCGAGGAGATGTACCCCAACGGCCAGGCGCTGCAGACCATTGTTCGCGTACCCGGCGTGTCCGAAGGGCTTTGCGGCGGCAGCCGCCCGGGCCACTTCGACGGTGTCTCCACGGTCGTCAGCAAGCTGTTCAACATGGTATTGCCGGACCTTGCCGTGTTTGGCGAGAAGGATTTCCAGCAACTGGCCGTCATCCGCACCATGGTGCGCGACCTGAACATGCCGATCCAGATCATCGGCGAGCCCATCGTAAGGGCCGAGGACGGTCTCGCACTCTCCTCACGTAACGGCTACCTGAGCACTCAGGAGCGGGCCGTTGCGCCGACGCTGCACCGCACACTGGTAACGATCGCCGACGCCATCCGACAGGGCGAGCGCGATTTCGCCGCGCTACTGGCGTCCGGCACGGATGGCCTATTGGCGGCAGGTCTGCGGCCCGATTACCTGGAAATTCGCAATGCGCTGGACCTGCAACCTGCAGACGGCAGCCACGGCGAGCTGGTGATCCTGGCGGCTGCCTTCCTGGGCAAGACCCGACTGATCGATAACCTGCTGGTCGAGGCGCCATCGGCGACGCCCTGAACTGCGGTAAAACCGGTACCAGACTGTCCGACCCCGGTATTGATCGCACCCCGGGGTTCGGGCACACTCTGCGCCGCTTGCGCACCCGGAGGACCCCGCCATGCACGCCATCATGCTCAAGGCCAAACTGCACCGCGCCCAGGTGACCCACTCGGTGCTGGATTACGAGGGCTCATGCGCCATCGACGGTGACTGGCTCGACCTCGCCGGCATTCGCGAGTACGAGCAGATCCAGATCTACAACGTCGATAACGGCGAACGCTTCACCACCTACGCCATCCGCGGCGAGGAAGGCTCCCGAATCATCTCCGTCAACGGCGCCGCGGCCCACAAGGCTGGTGTCGGGCATCGCTTGATCATCTGCGCCTACGCACATTACAGCGAGGCGGAACTGGCAAACTTCAAGCCACACGTCCTTTATATGGGGGCCGACGGCGAGCTCAGCCATACCAGTAACGCCATCCCGGTGCAGGTCGCCTGACCGGTATAGAGAAATACCCAAGCCCGCCACACCACCGTGTCGCGGGCTTTTTTGTCCCTGCGGGCTTCCCAGGAGCCGGGCAAATCTGCAATGGTCCCACCCTGCGCCCTGACCAGGCTCGAACGCCGCGCTTGCGCTTCGGAACACCCCGGCGTTTTTCCAGTCTGACCAGTTCGGCGGCGCTGGATGCGCCGCGGCCGCTTCGGTCTCACCGCAGCGGTACGTGCCTGCCGCTTCAGGAAGAACGCCAGCGTGCCAGCAAGATCGAATGATTGTCGGTGACTGCATCCAGTTGCCATGCCACCCGTGCGCATGCGCGCCATAGCCAGTCCGCCAAGCAAAGGAAGCCGCACCACCATGAGCTATTACCAGACCCCTCTCGATGCTACCGGCCTGTCGTCCTGGAAGGCCTTAGAAGAACATCGCCTGAGCATGCAGAATTTCAGCATGCGCGAAGCCTTCAAAGCCGACCCGAAACGCTTCGACGAACTGTCGGCGTCCTGCTGCGGCCTGTTCCTTGACTACTCCAAGAACCTGATCACCGCCGAGACCCGTACCCTGCTGGTCAACCTCGCGCGCGAGGCCGGTGTCGAGCAGGCTGCCCGCGCGATGTTCGAGGGCGAACAAATCAATGCTTCAGAGAAGCGCCCTGTGCTGCACACCGCGCTGCGCAGGCCGATGGGTGATTCTGTGCTCGTCGATGGGCAAAACGTCATGCGCGACGTGCACGCTGCGCTGGCGCAGATGACGGACATCGTTACCCGGATCCATAACAACCTCTGGCGAGGCTTCAGCGACAAAACCATTACCGACGTCGTGAACATCGGCATCGGTGGTTCGTTTCTCGGCCCGCAGCTGGTCTCCGAGGCACTGCTGCCCTTTACCCAGCACGGCGTGCGGACGCACTACCTGGCGAATATCGACGGCAGCGAGTTCCGCGAGGTGACCGCCAAGCTCAACGTCGAGACCACGCTGTTCATCATCTCCAGCAAGACCTTCGGCACGCTTGAGACGCTGAAGAATGCACAGGCCGCGCGCAACTGGTACCTCGGCAAGGGCGGCACCGAAGAGAAGCTCTACCGCCACTTCATCGCGGTGACCAGCAACAAGCAGGCCGCGATCGAGTTTGGGATCCGCGAGAAAAACATATTCCCCATGTGGGACTGGGTCGGCGGACGCTACTCGCTGTGGTCGGCGATCGGCCTGCCCATCGCCCTGGCCATCGGCATGTCCAACTTCAAGGACCTGCTATCCGGCGCCTACAGCATGGACCAGCACTTTCTGAGCGAGCCCTTCGAAAGCAACATGCCCGTCCTGCTGGCCATGCTTGGGGTCTGGTACCACAATTTTTGGGGCGCGCAGAGCTACGCCTTCCTGCCCTATGACCACTACCTGCGCAACTTCGTCAAACACCTGCAGCAGATGGACATGGAGTCCAACGGCAAGAGCGTCCGCCAGGACGGTACGCCCGTGTCCTGCAACACCGGCCCGGTGATCTGGGGCGGGGTCGGCGCCAACGGCCAGCATGCCTACCACCAGTTGCTGCACCAGGGCACCCCGCTGATCCCTGCCGACTTCATCGTGCCAGTGGTCAGCCATAATCCCGTCGCCGATCACCACGAGTGGCTCTATGCCAATTGCCTGTCGCAGAGCCAGGCACTGATGCTGGGCAAGACCCGCAGCGAAGCCGAGGCCGAGCTGCGCGCCAAAGGCCTGAGCGAACCCGAAATCGAGCGCCTGGCACCGCACAAGGTGATCCCGGGGAACCGCCCCAGCAACACGCTCGTCATGGAAACCATCAGCCCCGGCCGCCTCGGGGCGCTGATTGCGCTCTACGAACACAAGGTATTCGTGCAAGGCGTTATCTGGGGCATCAATTCGTTCGACCAGTGGGGTGTGGAGCTCGGCAAAGAGCTTGGCAAGGCCGTCTATGGTCAGATGACCAGCTTCGATGCGCCGCCAGCCGAGGACGCTTCGACCCAAGGGCTCATCGACTTCTTCCGTGGCCGTCATCGCGGCTGACGCTTTGGCCGCTTGAGCATATCCGACCTGCCAACCGGACAGGTCGGCATCGCTGGCCTAACGCAGCCCTTTCCCGCTATGGAAGCCCTACGCCGCACCATCGAAGCCCAGGTCATGAGCCTCACTGGCCTGGCGATCGGTGGCGTGGACTACGAGAACCCACCGGGCGACCCCGGCTTGTTCGGGCCTGATTCGGTATGCTGGCGCGTCCATGGGGACTTCACGTCGATGATGGTCGGTGGTATCGCCGCGCTGTTGCTGCAGGCCCTGCACCCGCTGGCGTTGGCCGGCGTCTGGGACCACTCGAATTTTCGGGAGGACCTGCTCGGGCGGCTGCGTCGAACCGGGCAGTTCATTTCAGGCACGACCTTTGGCAGCCGGGCCGACGCACAGCGCCTGATCGAGCGTGTGCGGACGATTCACCTCAAGGTCATCGGGCAAGCGCCGGATGGCCGCCCTTACGCAGCGTACGATCCGGACCTGCTCACTTGGGTCCATGTCGCCGAAGTGAGCAACTTTCTCGAGGCACACCTGCGCTACCTCAACCCGGCGCTGCCGGGCGATGAACAGGACCGCTACTACAGCGAAGTCGCGCAGGTCGCCGAGGCGCTGGGCGCACGGAACGTGCCGCGTTCGCGCGATGCCGTCGCACGGTACCTACAGGACATACGGCCTAGCCTCCGTTGCGATGACCGCTCCCGAGAGATCGTGCGGATTCTATTCACGGCACCAGCGCCCAGTGCCCTGGCCCGTCCCTTCGGTGCGCTGATGATGCGCGCCGGCGTGGAGCTGCTGCCCGACTGGGCCCGTGAAATGCTTGGCTTGCATCAGCACCCCGTCACCCGCCAGGCGATCCGGGTAGGCGTGCGGAGCACGGCCCCGGTTCTGCGCTGGGCGGTGCGCAACGGCTCAGCGCATCGGGCGCGCAGGCGCATGGAACGGCCTGCCCACTAATGACCGAAAGCCAGGCCGCTAACCGCGACCAGCTAAGCCTGGAACCTCCTCCGACGCTCGCCACTGACGGTCCTGTCGGACACGCCCATCGACCTCTCAAGCAAAGCGTGGCGGATGACGATGCGGAGGAACCCGGCACTCGTGACATACTCCAAGGCCAGTCAACTGCCTGGAAATCCGCATCGTATGCCCAAAGGACTGAAACGCGCCCTCCTCGGCGCGGTCATGGCACTGGTCTGTTACTGCCTGCTCGGCTTTCTCATTCTGCCCGGCGTCGCACAGCGCGTGGCCAACCAACAGCTGGGGCAATACGCGACAGTTCCGGCGCACCTACAGCGAATCGAATTGAACCCGTTCAGCCTAGAGCTGTGGTTGTTCGGCCTTCGCATCGGCGAGCAGGGAAAAGAGCAGATCGGCTTCGATCATCTATACCTCGACGTCATGTGGAGCAGCCTGTGGCGTCGCGCCCTGCAAATCGCCGACACCGAGCTGACCGGGCTGCAGAGCGAGGTGCGCTTCGACGAAAACGGCACGCTCAACCTCAGCACCTTATTCGACATACCCCCATCTGATTCGCCGCCCCGCGATGACCAGGAGCCGTTTGCACTGCAGGTCGATCGGCTCGTTCTGATGCAAGGCCGGCTCCACTTTGCCGACGCCAGGCCGGACGAACCGGTGGATATCCTGCTCGACTCGCTGGACTTCGAGCTGCGTAATTTCGCCACGCGTAGCGACGCCGCCGCGAACGCCACCCTCGTTGCTGCCGGCCCCAGCGGGGCGCGCATCGAATGGAAAGGGCAGCTCAATCCGGCTCCGATCAGCTCATCGGGGCATCTGGAAATCCACAACTTGGCTTTGAAGGATCTCTGGGCCTACGCGCAAAACGCCGTACCGCTGAAACTCCAGCAAGGCCGCGCTAGCATCGGGAGCGACTATCAGCTCGACCTTTCCCAGGGCACCGAGCTGATGCTGAGCAACCTGGAATTGCAACTCGGCTCTCTCGAGTTCGCCACACAGGCTGGCGATCCACTGATGACGCTCGACGCGCTGAGCATCAGCGAAGCCTCGCTTGATCTGGCGGCCCGACGCGCAGTGATCGGTACACTGCGCAGCCGCAACCTGGAAGCCTGGGCGAGCCGGAACGAGAATGGACGCATAGACTGGCTCGAGCTCTTCGCCTCACCGGCCGAAGATACGCCAAGCGACGCAACAGCTGCGGAGCCCGGCGCCGCACAAGCCCAACCATGGCAAGTCGTGGTCAGGGACGGCGAACTGCGCGACTATCGCCTTCACCTGACGGATAAGGTGCCTGAGCAAGCCGTAACGCTCGACGTGGGTCCGCTTGGCCTCCACATTTACAACTTCGACAGCCTGGGCAAGCAGCCTTTCGGCCTTCGGCTCGAAGCGGGCGTTGGAAACCGTGGAACGCTGTTGGCCGAGGGCCGCCTCCAACTGTCGCCCGCCAGCGGGACCCTTTCGATCGAAACGCAAGATATCGACCTGAGGACTGCCCAGGCCTATCTCAGTCCCTTCGTCCACCTCGAACTGCGAAGCGGGCTCCTGTCCAGCCAACTCGACCTGGCGCTCTCGAGTACCGACCCGCTTACGTTCGAAGCCAGCGGCAGTGCTGACGTGACCCAACTGCACGCCCTCGACACCATCAACAACCGTGACCTGCTGAAGTGGCAACGGCTGCATCTTGACGGGATTCACTACCGCCACCCCCAGAGGCTGGAAATAGGCCAGGTTGCACTGGCCCAGCCTTACGCGCGCTTCATCATCAACCCCGACCTGACGACCAACATCAATGATCTGCTCGTCGACAAACCAGCTGCCAATGGCGCCGGCAGCGATGCCCGCGAAGGCGACACCGCTCCGTTGGCGATCCGTATCGGCGGCATCAGCATCGAAGACGGGTCAGCCAACTTTTCCGATCTGAGCCTGCGACCGCCCTTCATCACTGCCGTCCAGCAACTCAATGGCTCGGTCGGCACGCTGGACAACCGGCAACAACAGCCGGCCTCGGTGAACGTCAACGGAAAGGTCGACCGTTACGCACCGGTCACCATCAAGGGCAGCCTTACGCCCTTTGACCCCTTGCAGAGCCTGGATCTGGCCACCAGCTTCCGGCAGGTCGAGCTGACCACGCTGTCACCCTATTCCAGCAAGTTCGCCGGCTACCGCATCCGCAAGGGCCGCATGGATCTGGATCTGCATTACCGGATCAACCAAGGTCAACTGAATGCGGAAAACAAAGTCGTGCTGCAGCAGCTGCAGCTAGGGGAAAAGGTCGACAGCCCACAGGCCGTGGACCTGCCAATACGCCTCGCAGTGGCGTTGCTGAAAGACAGCAAAGGCACGATCGCGCTGGAGCTACCGGTGCAGGGCAACCTCAACAACCCCGAATTCGATGTCATGCCGATCGTCTGGCAGACGCTACGCAATCTGGTCACCCGTGCAGCGAAGGCACCCTTCAGGTTTCTCGGCGGCCTTGTCGGCGGTAAGCAGGCCGATCTGGACAAGGTGCGTTTCGCACCCGGCAGTAGCGAACTGAGCCAAGAAGCCCGCTCGAACCTGGACACGCTTGGCCGGGCACTTAACGAACGCCCTGTATTGCGCCTGGAGATCGAAGGTCAGAGCTCACCGGAGATGGATGGACCGCTACTGGCCGAGCAATGGCTGACGCGCGAATACCAGCAAACCCAATACAACATGCTGCAGCGCAGCGGCGAAACCGTGCCTGCCGACCCCGCCGAACTCCAAGTCAGCGAAGACAGCAAACCGGCGCTGCTCGAAGGAATCTACCGAAGCCGTTTGAAACAGCAGCCGCCGGCAGAATGGGCCGAACTCGACGAAGCGGCCCGCAGCGCTCGTATGCGCGAAGCGATACTGGCTAGCCGGGCTGACAGCCCAGCCCTGCTACGCCGCCTGAGCCGTGAACGCGCCAGCGCAATCAAGGATTATTTGGTCGACCAGGCTGGGCTCGCAGATGCCCGGTTGTACCTGCTCGACACGGGCATCACTGAAGCCGGGGATAACGGCATGGTTCCCACCACCCTGCATCTTGGAGCGGAATGAGATGAGATGGACTACTCGCTACGCCTGGCCAGCCTGCTGCATACTGGCCCTCCCGATGGCCTCGGCCGAGACGCTACGCTGCGGTAGTCAACTGGTTAACACCGGTGACCGCGCCTTCGAAGTCGAACGCCGATGCGGCCCTCCCGTTCAACGCGATGTCCTCGGCTACACCCTGGGGCCGCATGGCCGGGAGGAGCTGTTGATCGAGGAATGGGTATATGGACCGCGTAATGGGGCGCTGAAGATCCTGACGTTCCAGGGCAACCGCCTCACTAACATTGAATCGCGCCGCTCGCGCTGAGAAGGAACCCACATGAAACCTGGATACACACTCGCCCTGCTGGGCACGCTATTGCTCGCCGAGCCGGCGCTGGCGTCATCCACCTACCGCTGCAACAGCACCTTGGTCAGCGTGGGCGCCTCGACCAGTGAGGTTCGGAGCAAGTGTGGCAACCCAGCGGATGCTGCCATCATCGGCCTCAAGGAACGCGTCGACGAACAGGGATTCCGCCAAGAGGTGCAGGTTGAGGAATGGACCTACGGGCCGAGCAACGGGATGTATCACTACCTACGCTTCGAAGGAAATCGCCTGCAGGACATCGAAAGCCAGCGCGGGCGCTGAGCAGAAACGAAGAACCCCACGCAAGGTGGGGTTCTGGAAGGCACCGCTAGAACTTAGTCGGCCGCTTTGAGGCCGTCAGCAGCGACCTCGCGAACGCCTTCGATAGACTTGGCTTTGCTGATCGCAGCTTCGCGCTCAGCCTCGGTGGCCACAGTGCCGGATAGCGACACGACACCATTTTTGGTTTCCACTTCGATATCCATGCCGGGAGTTGCGTCTTCGGCAAGAAGGGTCGACTTCACTTTGGTGGTGATCCAGGTATCGGAGGTTGCGTCCGCTGCCTGATCCATCTTGTCATTGGCGGCCAGCATAACGGTGTCTGTCTTATCCCAAGCCGGGGCTTCATCTGCGAGGGCAGCGCCGGCGAATGGCAAGCTCAGAGCAGCGGCAACAGCGACGGCGGTAAGCGAGTTCTGGATCGTTTTCATAGTGGCACTCCTGTTTTCGTATGGGCTGCGGCTTGACTCCGACCGCAGTTGCATACTTCTTATCGCAACCGGCGTGCCACGTTTCGCTGAAATAAAAAACCATCAAAATCAATATCTTAATAACAATAACTAGCTATGCGCCACTAGCATGATGCAAGTTACGGCGATTTAGAGCATGCATTCTGCATGGTACCGTTCGGTTCGGTACGCCCATCTCCTATCTTTTCTGACTCAAAAAAAACCCGCATCTTTCGATGCGGGCCTTTCATACCGTTCCCCGCCGTGGGCGGGCGATCAGGCGTAACAGCTTAGGCGCCCGACGCTTCCGCAGCGGCGACGTCCTTGATGGACAGCTTGATGCGGCCGCGGTTGTCCACGTCCAATACCAGCACCTTCACTTCCTGACCTTCTTTCAACACGTCGGTAACCTTCTCCACGCGCTGGTCGCTCAGCATCGAGATATGCACCAGACCATCCTTGCCCGGCAGAATGTTCACGAAGGCGCCGAAATCGACGATTCGCTCGACCTTGCCCACGTAGATCTTGCCGACTTCGGCTTCAGCGGTGATACCGAGCACACGCTGCCTGGCTGCTTCCGCTGCTTCCTTGGTTTCACCAAAGATCTTGATGGACCCATCGTCCTCGATGTCGATCGACGCGTTGGTTTCCTCGCAGATGCTGCGGATCGTTGCGCCACCCTTGCCGATGACGTCACGAATCTTGTCTTGGTCGATCTTCATCGCGATCATTGTCGGCGCGTTCGCCGACAGCTCGCTGCGCGACTGCGCGATGACTTGGTTCATCTGCCCGAGAATGTTCTGGCGGGCTTCGAGGGCTTGGCCCAGGGCGATCTCCATGATCTCCTCGGTGATGCCCTGAATCTTGATGTCCATCTGCAGCGCCGTGACGCCATTGACGGTACCGGCAACCTTGAAGTCCATATCGCCGAGATGATCTTCGTCGCCCAGGATGTCGGTCAGAACAGCGAACTTGTCGCCCTCCTTCACCAGCCCCATAGCGATACCCGCAACAGGCGCCTTCATCGGCACACCCGCGTCCATCAGAGCCAGCGATGCACCACAAACCGAAGCCATGGAGCTAGAGCCGTTCGACTCCGTGATTTCGGACACTACGCGAATGGTGTACGGGAAATCGTTGGCGTTCGGCAGCATGGCTGCCACACCACGACGGGCAAGGCGGCCATGGCCAATTTCACGACGACCGGTCGCGCCCATACGGCCGCACTCACCTACCGAATAGGGCGGGAAATTGTAGTGCAGCATGAAGGCGTCCTTCTTCTCGCCTTCCAGCGTGTCGAGCAGTTGAGCGTCCCGAGCGGTACCCAGGGTCGCAACGACCAGCGCCTGGGTTTCGCCACGGGTGAACAGTGCCGAGCCATGGGTCTTCGGCAGTACACCGACTTCGATGTTCAGCGGACGCACGGTACGGTTGTCGCGTCCGTCGATGCGCGGCTTGCCGTTTACGATGTTTTCGCGAACGGTGCGGTATTCAATCTCGCCGAAAGCATCCTTGACCTCGGAGGCCGTAGGCTGGCCTTCTTCACGGGCAAACTTGGCCACGACCTGGTCACGCAGCTCACCCAGACGGGTGTAGCGATCCTGCTTGACGATGATGGTATAAGCCTGGGAAATGGCTTCGCCAAACTCGCTGCGGATGGAGTTCAGAAGCTCGGTGTTCTCAGCCTTCGGAGCCCACTCCCAGGTCGGCTTCGCCGCTTCGGCGGCCAGCTCGTTGACGGCCTGGATGACAGTCTGGAACTCGTCGTGAGCGAACAGCACGGCGCCCAGCATCTGGTCTTCGGTGAGCTCCTTGGCTTCGGATTCGACCATCAGTACCGCGTCCTTGGTACCAGCCACAACCATGTCCAGGCTGGACGCCTTGAGCTGCTCGTAGGTCGGGTTCAGCAAGTAGCCGGTTTCAGGGTGGAAGGCGACGCGTGCGGCACCGATCGGGCCGTTGAACGGGATGCCGGAAATCGCCAGCGCGGCGGACGTCCCGATCATCGCGGCGATGTCCGGGTCGGTCTTCTTACTGGTGGATACAACGGTGCAGATCACCTGAACTTCGTTCTGGAAACCTTCTGGGAACAACGGGCGGATCGGGCGATCGATCAGGCGCGAGGTCAAGGTTTCTTTTTCCGAGGGGCGGGCTTCACGCTTGAAGAAACCGCCCGGGATCTTGCCGGCTGCGTAGGTCTTTTCCTGATAGTGGACCGAGAGCGGGAAGAACCCCTTGCTTGGGTCTGCCGATTTGGCGCCGACGACAGTGACCAACACAGACACGTCATCATCGATGGATACCAGGACAGCGCCCGATGCCTGGCGGGCGATACGCCCGGTCTCGAGGGTTACGGTCGATTGACCGAACTGGAATTTCTTGATTACCGGATTCACGGTTATTCCTTCTCTTTGTTGCCTTTGGGGAAATGGGCAGAACGCTCGGGAATCGGCCCGATACGACCTGCAAGAAAGCCGAAAGCTGGAAGACCGAAGCTGATTGCGGGGAGTATCCCGGCTTTCAACTTCAGGCTTCCAGCTTCCGGCTTCCAGCGCGAGCGCGTCTTAGCGACGCAGACCCAGGCGACCGATCAAGGTGCTGTAACGAGTGGTGTCCTTACCTTTCAGGTAATCCAGCAGCTTGCGGCGCTGGTTAACCATGCGGATCAGGCCGCGACGGGAATGGTGATCCTTGCCGTTGGCCTTGAAGTGATCCTGCAGCTTGTTGATGTTGGCGGTCAGCAGTGCAACCTGCACTTCCGGAGAACCGGTGTCGCCTTCACCTTGCTTGTACTCGTTAACGATCTGGGCTTTTTCTTCAACGCTAAGTGCCATGATGGGCTCCTTCTTTGAACAGGCCGGGACAAGTCCCGTGTTTTAAAAGAGGCGTGACCGTGCCTGCCAACAGCCATCCTCGACGTACGCTACTACGCAGCGAACGCTTCGGTCATTCCGACCGAATCAATCGACGGGGTGCGATACGCCCGTCTTCGATCACTTCACCAATGCCGATGAAACGACCGTTGTGATCCTGTACCCGCAACATGCCGAACTTCGGCGCCTCTGGCGCCCGCACCGGCTGCCCGTGCAGCCAATAGAACGCACTATGCTCCGAGAACTGCAACAGCGGCCAATGCTCAAGCCCACTGTCGACCGGCTTTAGGAACGCGTCCACCGCCTCCGCTCCGCCCTCGGCATGCGCCTGTTCGAGCGTCTCGAGACTGACAGTCTGAGCAAGATCGAAAGGCCCGGCCTGCGTACGCCGCAGCTCAGCGACATGCGCGCCACAACCCAACTCGCGGCCTATGTCCTCGACCAGAGTCCGGATATAGGTGCCTTTGCTGCAGGTGACCGCAAGGCGCGCCTTGTCGGCGTCCAGCGACAGCAATTCCAGGCGCGCAATAGTAACAGAACGAGGCTCGCGCTCCACTACTTCACCGGCACGCGCCAACTTGTACAGCGGCTGGCCGTCGCGCTTGAGTGCCGAATACATTGGCGGCACTTGCTGTAGCTCACCGCGAAAGCGCGGCAGCAGCGCCTGGATCGACTGCTCGCTGACATCGACCAACTTGCGTTCGATTACCTCGCCCTCGGCATCGGCCGTCGTGGTCGTAACGCCCAACTGCGCAACGGTTTCGTACCCCTTGTCCGCATCGAGCAAATACTGGGAAAACTTGGTCGCCTCGCCAAAACACAACGGCAGCACGCCAGTTGCCAATGGATCGAGACTACCGGTATGCCCCGCCTTCTCGGCGTTTAGCAACCAGCGCACCTTCTGGAGGGCTGCGTTTGACGTGAACCCGCGAGGCTTGTCCAGAAGAATGATGCCGCTGACGGCGCGGCGAACACGCTTGACCTGCGCCACTCACTCGTCTCCCTTGTCGCCATGCAGGCGATCTTCCGCTACAGCGCGCTCGATCAACGAGGCGAGTTCAACACCGCGACGAACACTGGCGTCATAGTGAAAGTGCAGTTGCGGCACGGTGCGCAGCTTCATCGCCTTGCCCAGCTGCATGCGCAGGAAACCCGCTGCCTCGCTCAGTATCCGCAGGTTGGTCTTCACCGCGTCCTCATCGTCATCCTTGCCCATGACAGTGATGAAAATCTTGGCGTGAGACAGGTCGCGACTGACCTCGACGGCGGTTATCGTCACCAACCCCAAGCGCGGGTCTTTGACTTCACGTTGAATCAGCAGCGCCAGTTCGCGCTGCATCTGGTCACCGATACGCTGGGTACGGCTGAATTCTTTGGCCATTAAATCTGCCTCGAGCAGCAAGCTGCCGAATGGTGAAAAACGATGCACTGCAAAGGCAAACGGCAAGCGACCAGGGCTTCCCCTCGACGCTTGCCGCCTCTGCCCGCAACTGCTGTTTAGAGCGAACGTGCCACTTCGACTTTCTCGAACACCTCGATCTTGTCGCCAGCTTTCACGTCGTTATAGCTCTTCACCGCAATACCGCACTCCATTCCAGCGCGCACTTCGGCCACGTCATCCTTGAAGCGACGCAGCGATTCGAGTTCGCCCTCGAAGATGACCACATCGTCGCGCAGAACGCGGATCGGACGGTTGCGGTGCACCATGCCCTCGATGACCATGCAGCCTGCAACAGCGCCGAATTTCGGCGAACGGAACACGTCCCGGACTTCGGCCACACCCAGGATGTTTTCCCGGACATCGCTGCCAAGCATGCCAGTGAGCGCCTTCTTGACATCTTCGATGATGTCGTAGATCACGTTGTAGTAACGCAGATCCAGGCCTTCCTGCTCGACGATCTTGCGCGCACCAGCGTCGGCACGCACGTTGAAGCCAAACAGCACGGCGTTGGATGCTAGCGCCAGGTTTGCATCACTTTCAGTGATACCACCGACGCCGCCGCCGATGACGCGAACCTGTACTTCGTCGTTACCCAGCCCACCAAGCGAGCCCTGCAGGGCTTCCAGAGAACCACGCACATCGGCTTTGAGCACGATATTGAGCGTCTTCTTCTCTTCCTGCCCCATGCTTTCGAAGATGTTCTCCAGCTTGCCGGCATGAGCGCGGGCCAGCTTGACCTCGCGGAACTTGCCCTGGCGGAACAGCGCAACCTCGCGGGCCTTCTTCTCGTCAGCCAGCACGGTCAGCTCATCGCCTGCATCCGGCGTACCGTCCAAACCGAGAATCTCGACCGGAATAGACGGACCGGCTTCTTTGATCGGCTTGCCGTTTTCGTCGAGCATGGCGCGGATGCGACCATAGTTCGAGCCCACCAGGGCCATATCGCCTTGGCGCAGCGTACCGTCCTGCACGAGCACAGTTGCCACCGGGCCACGACCTTTATCCAGGCGAGACTCGACGACGACCCCGCGGCCAGGTGCGGATGGTGTTGCAGTCAGCTCGAGTATTTCCGCCTGGAGCAGTACGGCTTCGAGCAACTCGTCGACACCAGTACCCATCTTCGCAGAGACCGAGACGAACGGCGTGTCGCCACCCCACTCTTCAGACGTCACTTCGTGGACTGACAGCTCGCTACGGATTCGGTCGAGATCCGCACCGGGCTTATCGATCTTGTTCACCGCAACCACCAGCGGCACGCCAGCAGCCTTGGCATGCTGAATGGCCTCGATGGTTTGCGGCATCACGCCATCGTCCGCAGCGACCACCAAGATCACGATGTCGGTGGCCTGGGCTCCCCGTGCGCGCATGGCGGTAAACGCCGCGTGGCCAGGAGTATCCAGGAAGGTAACCATGCCCCGATCGGTCTCGACGTGGTAGGCACCGATGTGCTGGGTGATGCCACCCGCTTCGCCCGCAGCAACCTTGGCGCGGCGGATGTAGTCGAGCAGCGAGGTCTTACCGTGGTCGACGTGGCCCATTACGGTCACAACCGGCGCCCGGGTGATCGCCTCACCTTCGAACTTCAGCATTTCGGCGAGCTGTTCTTCCAGCGCGTTGTCGCTGACGAGCTTGACCTTGTGACCGAACTCTTCAGCGATCAGCTGGGCGGTTTCCTGATCCAGCACCTGGTTGATGGTGACCGGGCTGCCCATCTTGAACATGAATTTGATGATTTCAGCAGCCTTGATCGCCATTTGCTGCGCGAGATCTGCGACCGTGATGGTTTCGCCGATTGCCACGTCGCGAACGATAGGTCCGGTCGGGCTCTGGAAACCATGCGCGTTGCGCTTCTTCAGCTTCGACTTGCCGCGCCCACCCCGACGGAAACCGTCGGCGTCGTCTTCGCCACTGCGAACGGAGCGCGACAACGGCGCCTTGCTCTTGAGCGAAGGACGATGCTGGGCCTGCTTGCGGTCGCGGCGCTCGTCGTCATCGCTACGGGACTTCTCGCTGCGACGTGGCTCTTCTTTCTTGCGCTCTTCGACAGGCGCCGCGGGCGTGACGGGCTCCGCCACCGGCGTAGGCGCAGGAGCAGCAGGCGCTGCGGTTGCGGCAGCTGCGTCTTCCTTCGCCCGACGCTCAGCTTCTCGACGTGCCTCTTCCTCGGCAAGCAAACGTGCTTCCTCAGCGGCTTTCTGCCGTGCAGCCTCTTCAGCTGCGCGCTGCTCCTCGAGTTCCCGCTGCTTCTCTGCTTCGATCTCGTCAGGGCTACGCTTGACGAAGGTCTTCTTCTTGCGAACTTCGACGCTAATGGTCTTGCTACCGCCGACCTTCAGCTTGGTGGTGGTCTTGCGCTGCAAGGTGATCTTGCGCGGCTCGTCCACCTTGGCGCCGTGGCTGCTCTTGAGGTGCGCCAACAGGGCTTGTTTCTCGTTATCGGTCACTACTTGCTCGGCGCTGGTGTGCGACAGTCCTGCCTCACGCATCTGCTGCAGCAGGCGCTCGACCGGTGTGTCGACCACCTGGGCCAGTTCTTTCACCGTGACTTGCGTCATGCATCTCTCTCCTCAGGCCGCTGGAATACTTACTCGAACCAATGGGCTCGGGCGGCCATGATCAGCTTGCCGGCACGTTCTTCATCGATGCCGTCTATGTCGAGCAGGTCGTCAATCGACTGCTCGGCCAGGTCTTCGCGGGTAATGACGCCCCGCATTGCCAACTCGACCGCCAGTTCCTTGTTCATGCCGTCCAGCTCGAGTAGATCATCGGCCGGTTGGGCGTCTGCCAGTTTCTCCTCCGTCGCGATCGCCTTGGTAAGCAAGCGATCCTTGGCGCGGGTCCGCAATTCATTGACGATGTCTTCGTCAAAGCCTTCGATGCCGAGCATCTCCTCCATCGGGACGTACGCGACCTCCTCGAGGGAGGTGAACCCTTCCTCGACGAGCACCTGAGCCAGCTCCTCGTCGACATCCAACTCTTCGATGAAGCTGCGTAGGATGTCGCCGGTTTCTTCCTGCTGCTTGGTCTGGATGTCCGCCTCGGTCATCACGTTCAGCGTCCAGCCCGTCAACTGGCTGGCCAGTCGCACGTTCTGACCACCACGGCCAATGGCCTGCGCCAGATTGTCCTCGCCAACAGCGATATCCATCGCGTGGGCATCCTCATCGACAATGATCGCAGCGACTTCAGCTGGAGCCATGGCGTTAATAACGAACTGCGCGGGATTTTCGTCCCACAGCACGATATCCACCCGCTCGCCACCAATTTCGCCAGAAACTGCCTGAACACGGGAACCTCGCATACCGATGCAGGCGCCTTGCGGATCGATACGCTTGTCCTTGGAACGGACTGCGATTTTCGCCCGCGAACCCGGATCACGCGAAGCGCCCATGACTTCAATGAGGCCTTCAGCGATTTCCGGCACTTCAATGCGGAACAGCTCAATCAACATCTGAGGCGCGGTGCGCGAAAGAATCAACTGCGGG
This sequence comes from Pseudomonas sp. SA195, assembly GCF_054131565.1. Taxonomy (NCBI): domain Bacteria; kingdom Pseudomonadati; phylum Pseudomonadota; class Gammaproteobacteria; order Pseudomonadales; family Pseudomonadaceae; genus Pseudomonas; species Pseudomonas sp. SA195. Next base: position 3,553,642 of record NZ_CP096392.1, read on the forward strand.
CCACGGTTCTCAGTACGAATTTCATTGAGCAATGCCCGAACCCGAGCGCCTACCCGGAAGGTTTCGCGGGAAATGATGTCTTCGCGAGCAAGCAAGGCTTCGGCGTTATTGCCCAGGTCGACAATGACACTGTCGCGGGTCACCTTCTTTACTGTCCCGGAGATGATTTCACCAAGACGATCGCGGTAAGCCTCGACCACCTGAGCACGCTCAGCTTCACGGACCTTCTGAACGATGACCTGCTTGGCGGTCTGCGCAGCGATGCGACCGAATTCGATCGACTCGACCTTTTCTTCTAGCACGTCCCCGACCTTAGCATTGGCCTGACGGGCTTGTTCCATATCTTCCGTGAGTTGGTGCGCCGGATCGTCGAACTCTTCTTCCTCGACAACCGTCCAGCGCCGGAACGTCTCGTAACTGCCGTTGTGCCGATTGATCTCGACACGCAGGTCTACCTCGTCTTCGAACCGCTTCTTGGTAGCAGTGGCCAATGCCAGCTCCAATGCTTCGAAAATCACACCAGCCGGTACGCCTTTTTCGTTGGAGACCGACTCCACAACCAGCAGTACTTCTTTGCTCATCGTACGCCTCGCCTTTCGCAATCCATTGGGGTCCGCGGATCCGCGCTCAATCGAATCGGGGAATGATGTTGGCCTTGTCGATCAAATCGACAGGCAGGAGATACTCGTGATCATCGACCAGCACCACCACGTCCTGCTCCTCGACCCCACGGAGCAAGCCCTGAAAATTACGTCGCCCTTCGAAAGGCGACCGTAGCTTGATTTTCACCTGGTCGCCGACATGCGCCGCGTACTGCTCGAGCGTGAACAACGGCCGGTCCATCCCGGGAGACGAAACTTCAAGCGTGTAATCCGTGCTGATAGGGTCCTCTACATCGAGGACGCCGCTCAATTGCCGGCTGACCTTCTCGCAGTCATCGACCTGAATGCCGTTTGGGTGATCGATATAAATCCGCAGCAGCGAATGACGACCTTGCGAGATGAACTCGATACCCCAGCACTGGTAATCGAGCGCCTCGACCACTGGGGCCAACAAGGCCTGCAACTGTTCTAGCTTGCTCGACATCGAAGTCCCTCGTGCATGCCGTAAAAATGAAAAATGGGCGAAACGCCCATCCCTATTGACCGCCTGTAGAAATGCCGGCGACCTGGCTCGAAACAATAAAAAGCCCCTCGATAGGGGCTTCTCATCACTGGTTGCGGGGGCTGGATTTGAACCAACGACCTTCGGGTTATGAGCCCGACGAGCTACCAGACTGCTCCACCCCGCGTCAAACTGGGCACGAATTATACGACCGCACTTGACCAAAGGTCAACCAATAACATTAGAAACAAGAAAGCCCGCATCTGCGGGCCTGCTTGTTTGGTACCGAGGAGGGGACTCGAACCCCTACAGCCTATGGCCACTACCACCTCAAGGTAGCGTGTCTACCAATTCCACCACCTCGGCAAAAACCTTACTTCTGCTCCTCAATCTGCGGAACTTCGTCAGCAGGAGAAGTAGACGGCGCGGACTCGAGGACAGGTACATCACCCTCTTCCGCTTTATTAGCCGGAACCTCAAGAACCGCAGGATCCGGCAAACCTTCCTGAGACAGACGACCTGCTTGCTGTGCAGCGAAGAAGCCAAGCCCAAGACTGGTCATAAAAAAAACGCCCGCCAGTATAGCAGTAAACCGACTAAGAAAGGTAGCAGAACCTTGGCTTCCAAAAACGGTTGCAGAAGCACCCGAACCAAAAGAAGCACCTGCATCTGCGCCCTTTCCTTGCTGCAGCAACACCAACGCAACCACACCGATGGCAACCAGCAGATGCACCACAATCACAACAGTCTGCAACATCTGATCAGCCCCCAGCAGCCCGACAAATCGAGCCGAATTCGTTCGCTTTCAACGAGGCGCCACCGATCAGCCCCCCATCGATATCCGCCATACCGAAAAGCTCTCCGGCGTTTTCGGCCTTGACGCTCCCGCCGTACAAAAGCCGGATACCAGCGGCGACCCCGCGATCTTCACGAGCCAGCCGCTCACGAATGGCGGCATGCACCTCTTGGGCCTGAGCCGGTGTAGCCGTCAGCCCCGAACCGATAGCCCATACAGGCTCATACGCCACAACCGCACCTGCGAAAGCCTCGATACCTGCGACATCCAGGACCTTTGTCAGCTGTCGGTCCACCACATCAAGCGTCTTACCGGATTCACGCTCTTCCAGCGTTTCACCCAGACACAACACAGGGGTCAGGCCGCAATCAAGTGATGCCACAAACTTCCGACCTACCGCCTCGTCGCTTTCGCCCAGAACCAGGCGTCGCTCGGAGTGACCTACCAGAACCCATTTGCAGCCAGCATCCACCAACTGCTCAGGCGATACCTCGCCGGTCAACGCACCAAACCCAATTTGCCCAGCGCAATTCTGCGCACCTACGGCAATCGGCCGACCGCTCAGCCCGGCGACCACCTGCGCGATATGCACGCAAGAGGGAAATACCACAACCTCTACCGAAGCAGGAAGCTCCTGCTCACTCAACGAGACCATCAACTCAGCGACGCTGGCGCGGGTACCGTTCATTTTCCAGTTACCAGCTACCAATGGGCGACGCATCGTTTACCTCGTCGGTCAAAGTGGGCGCAGATGGTACTCAAGGAAAAACCGTCTGGCAAGCGCGATCACGCACAAACTTTTTTGACGACATCTGCCAGCTCCTGAGCGTAGCCACGCACCTGAGCCTCATCATCGCCCTCCACCATCACGCGCACCAGCGGCTCAGTGCCGGACTTGCGGAGAAGCACCCGACCGCGCCCAGCCATTCGCTGTGTAACACTGTCGCAAGCAGACTGAACCTTTGGGTCACCAATAGGATCATGCGAGCCGGCGAGACGGACGTTGATCAACACTTGCGGGCATTTCTTCAATGCGAGACGAGCCTGCGCCAAGCTTTGATCGCGGTGCCGCAGCGCCAGGAGGACCTGCAGCGCGGCGATAATGGCGTCGCCTGTAGTAACGTGCTGAGCACACACGATATGCCCTGAATTCTCGCCACCAAGCACCCACTGACGATCCAGCATCTCGGCCATGACGTATCGATCTCCGACCTTGGCGCGCGTGAAGGGAATCTCACGGTCCTTGAGTGCCAGCTCAAGCCCTAGATTGCTCATAAGCGTGCCGACGACGCCGCCCTTCAGTCGACCTCGATCCTGTAGATCTGAAGCGATGATGTATAGCAGCTCGTCACCGTCGACCTGGGCGCCGGTATGATCGACCATCATTACGCGGTCGCCATCACCATCGAACGCGATACCCAAGTCAGCCCCATGCTCGACGACCGCCTTCTGCAACTGCTCGACGTGGGTCGAACCAACGCCTGCATTGATGTTCAAGCCATCGGGCTGTGCCGCCGTTACAACCACGTCAGCCCCCAGCTCCCGGAATACACTGGGCGCAACTTTGTAGGTTGCGCCGTGCGCGCAGTCCAAGACGACTTTAAGGCCCGCAAAGTCAGTACTGGTCGGGACGCTGCTCTTACAAAACTCAATGTAGCGCCCGGCGGCGTCGTTGATACGCGACGCCTTGCCCAACTGCGCGGAATCCACGACAGTCATCGGCGCATCCAGCAGCTCCTCGATCATCAGTTCGACTTCATCGGGCAACTTGGTCCCGCGTCCGGAAAAGAACTTGATGCCATTGTCGTGATGAGGGTTGTGGGACGCACTGATCACAATCCCTGCATCCGCATGGAAGGTCCGGGTCAGGTAAGCGACCGCAGGCGTCGGCATCGGGCCGAGAAGCAGCACGTCGGCACCGGCAGCCGAGAGCCCCGCTTGCAACGCCGACTCGAACATATAGCCGGATATTCGCGTGTCCTTACCGATCAAAATCCGGCACTTCCCCTGCTTGCGGAACGCCATACCCGCCGCCCATCCCAGCTTGAGCATAAAATCAGGCGTGATCGGAAACTGACCAACGTGCCCACGAATGCCGTCGGTTCCAAAATATTTTCTGCTCATGTCTATTCCTAGTCTGCCGCCTGAACTGCAGCAATCATTCTTACTACGTCGACGGTCTCCGCCACGTCATGAACCCGCAAGATCTTCGCACCTTTGGCAACGGCCAATGCCGCCAGCGCGAGGCTTCCGTACAGACGCTCGCCTACGGGGCGACCCAGTACGCCACCGATCATGCTTTTTCGCGACACCCCAACCAGAAGCGGCCGCCCAAACAGATGCAGTCGCTCCATTTGGTTAAACAGGCTTAAGTTATGCGCGAGCGTCTTCGCGAACCCGAAACCAGGGTCAAGAATGATCCGATCGGAAGCGAACCCAGCAGCCACACAGGCCTGCATTCGTTGCGCAAGAAAGCACTCGACCTCAGCAACGATGTCGTCGTATCGAGGATCGTTCTGCATGTCGGACGGCTCGCCACGCATGTGCATGAGGCAAACCGGCAGCCCAGTGTTCAGCGCCGCATCCAGCGCCCCCTCACGCGAAAGAGAACGAACGTCATTGATCATCCCTGCTCCTAGCCGCGCCACTTCCTGCATGACGGAAGGCCTCGAGGTGTCCACGGAGATAATGACATCCAGCTCACTTGCAATCGCCTCCACAACCGGCGCGACTCGCTCGAGCTCTTCGACTGGCGACACGACCTTCGCACCAGGCCGGGTCGACTCACCGCCGACGTCAATCAGCGTAGCGCCAGCGGCGACCATCTCCTGAGCATGATGCAACGCGGCGTCGACGCCGGCATGCAGTCCGCCATCGGAAAACGAATCTGGCGTTACGTTGAGGATACCCATCACGTGCGGGCGAGATAAATCAAGAACCCGGCTGCCACAAGGCAGCCGGGTTGGGTGAAACGCATCAGCCATCTAAAAAAGCTCGATCAATGCTCGCCAGCAGGGCCACCGATGGGGGTCTGCGGACGACCCGGCTCCGGCTGGATCGGCGTTCCACTCGGCCCCGCACCGCCTTGCCAATCCCTCGGCTCGCGAGGCGTGCGGCCAGCCATGATGTCGTCAATCTGGTCAGAGTCGATGGTTTCATACTTCATCAGTGTCTCGGCCATGAGATCGAGTTTGTCGCGGTTATCGGCCAGGATTTGCTTCGCCGTGCCGTAACAATGATCAATGATGCTACGCACCTCAAGGTCGATGAGCTTCGCCGTGTCTCCTGAGACATTAGCGTGCTGGCTACCGGCACTGCGCCCCAGGAATACCTCGCCTTCTTCCTCCGCATACATCAACGGACCAAGCTTCTCTGACAAGCCCCACTTGGTCACCATGTTCCGCGCCAATTGCGTGGCGCGCATGATGTCGTTCGACGCGCCCGTCGTAACGCCATCGAAGCCAAGAGTCATTTCTTCGGCAATGCGGCCACCGAACAGCGAACAGATCTGACTAATGAGCGCGCGCTTGGACAAGCTGTAGCGGTCCTCCTCGGGAAGAAACATTGTGACGCCAAGTGCACGTCCGCGAGGAATGATCGACACCTTGTAGACCGGGTCGTGCTCGGGTACCACGCGACCCACGATGGCATGACCTGCCTCGTGATAAGCCGTATTGAGGCGCTCTTTTTCGGACATCACCATGGACTTGCGCTCGGCGCCCATCATGATCTTGTCCTTCGCCAACTCAAATTCCTTCATCTCGACCAAGCGCTTGCCAGCACGAGCGGCGAACAGGGACGCCTCGTTAACGAGGTTCGCCAAATCCGCGCCGGAGAATCCGGGCGTGCCACGAGCGATAAGAGCAGGCTCGACGCTATCACCCAGCGGCACCTTGCGCATGTGCACTTTAAGAATCTGCTCACGACCCCGAATATCTGGCAGCCCGACGACAACCTGGCGATCGAAGCGGCCCGGACGAAGCAGAGCCGGGTCCAGTACGTCGGGGCGGTTGGTCGCGGCGATCACGATGATGCCATCGTTCATCTCGAAGCCATCCATCTCGACCAACAATTGGTTGAGAGTCTGCTCACGCTCATCGTGACCGCCACCGAGGCCCGCACCACGGTGCCTACCTACGGCGTCGATTTCGTCAATGAAAATGATGCAAGGCGCGTGCTTCTTCGCCTGTTCGAACATGTCACGGACGCGACTGGCGCCGACACCAACGAACATCTCGACGAAGTCCGAACCTGAAATGGTGAAGAAGGGCACCTTGGCCTCGCCAGCGACGGCCTTGGCCAACAACGTCTTACCGGTACCGGGAGAGCCGACCATGAGCACGCCACGCGGGATGCGACCACCAAGACGCTGGAACTTGCCCGGATCACGTAGAAACTCGACCAGCTCGGTAACCTCTTCCTTCGCCTCGTCACAGCCCGCGACGTCCGCGAAAGTGGTCTTGACCTGATCTTCCGAGAGTAGCCGGGCCTTGCTTTTGCCGAAACTCATCGGCCCACCCTTACCGCCAGCGCCCCCCTGCATCTGGCGCATGAAGAACATGAACACCGCGATGATTACCAAAATGGGGAAGCTGGCGACCAGCAACTGCGTCCAAATGCTCTGCTGCTCCGGCTGCTTGCCCTCGATCACCACATTGTTGTTGATCAGGTCGCCGATCAGGCCGTTGTCCTGAATAGCGGGTCGGATCGTCTTGAAGGTGTCGCCGTCGCTGCGCTTGCCGGTGATGACGAAGCCGTCGACGGTGACACGCTCGACCCGACCTTCCTTCACCTGCTCGATGAAGTCCGAATAGTTGAGCGTCTGGGGCTCGGTCGGGCTCGAAAAGTTGTTCATCACCGTCACAAGGACTGCGGCGATGATCAACCAAAGAATCAGGTTTTTTGCCATGTCGTTCAATTCACTACCCTCTGGAGCGGGCCCACTGTTCGGAACCTGCAGGACGGCCTATGGTTCGCTCGCTTAACTTACTACACAACGCCGCGAAGCAGGCAGCCTGGTCTGTAACCCTATATGAAACATCCTAGCCGCAAATCGGCTACCGGTCGCGCCCGGAATCCGCTGTCAGATACGACAACGCCACTCAAGCCTCGTTACCCAGCCCTCGAAAGCCACGCGCCAGGAGGTATTGCTCCCGTGAGCGGTCACGCGAAGACAGTGGCTTGCGCATCTGGACCTTGTCGAAGTTCTGGCGAACCTCCTTCAGGTATGCATCGAAGCCCTCACCCTGGAAAATCTTGATCAGGAAGTCACCCCCTGGAGCGAGTACCTTCATGGCCAAATCCAGCGCCAACTCGCATAGGAACATGGCACGCGCCTGGTCTGCGACCTTCACACCGCTCATGTTGGGGGCCATGTCGGAAATCACAAGGTCGACTTGCGAATCCCCAACAGCTTCAAGGATCTGCTCGAACACAGCGTCTTCGGTGAAGTCGCCAAGCACGAAGGCTACATCGGCAATGCTGTCCATCGGGAGAATGTCAGACGCGATCAGCCGACCCCGGTCACCGATCACGCGGCTAGCGACCTGCGACCAGCCGCCAGGCGCCGCGCCGAGATCCACGACGGTCATGCCAGGTCGAAGCAGACGGTCCTTTTCCTGAATTTCGAGCAGCTTGTAGCTAGCACGCGAACGGTAGCCGTCGCGCTGCGCCATTTTCACGTAGGGGTCGTCGAAATGTTCTTTCAGCCAACGTTGGCTGGTCTTGGAGCGTGCCAAGCTGTTACCTCATCTGTGCGGCTCAGGGCGTGTCAGGTACACTGGTCGCCGTTTTTCAGGGTTCTGACGCAAGGGTCGAATTATGCCGCTCACAAACGAGCAGAAGAAACAGTACAAATCCATCGGCCACCATCTGAAGCCGGTTCTGATCGTTTCCGAAAACGGCTTGACCGAAGGCGTACAGGCCGAACTGGAACGTGCATTGAATGATCATGAACTGATCAAGGTGCAGCTGCGCCTCAGTGAGCGCGATGAGCGTCACGCCGTAATCGAGGAGCTGTGCCAGCTCGGCGGTTGCGAGTTGATCCAGACAATCGGCAAGATGGCGCTGGTTTACCGCAAGAACCCCAAGGTCAACAAGCAGCTCTCCAACGTGCACCGCTATCAGGCCTGAAGCCGTCCTACCGCTCCCGTCCGGGAGCGGACTGAATCACTAGCAACAGCCCGCACAATCCAATCACCAGATAGCTGAACACCAGCCAATAGGCCGACTGGAACACGCCCGCACGGACTGCGAAGAAACTTGCCGCCAACAGCAGAACGGCTACCAACAACTGCCCTCGCACATCCTGCAAGAGGCTCGCGAAACCACGGCACTGAACAAGCACCAGCGCCTGCAACATGACACAAAACGCGGCGAAGCCTACCAGCAACGGCCTGAGGCTCGCGCCAATTTCCTCAATCAAGAGCGGCGCCAGACCGAACTTAGCAAGGGCAGGAAGCACGACGAACTGCAGCAGCCAAAGGCCGCCAACCCAGAACGTCTGAGCCAGCTGCCAGCTGATCGCAGCAGCTCGCATAGGGCGAAGGTCAGAGATGGCGGACCTCGACGATTTCGTACTCGACTACGCCACTTGGTGTTTTCACCACCACAACGTCGCCCTCTTCCTTGCCCACCAGCGCACGAGCAATCGGTGAGCTGACGGATATTTTTCCAGCCTTGATGTCGGCTTCATCGTCACCAACGATCTGGTAGGTCACGCTCTCGTCGGTTTCAACATTGGCGATTTCTACCGTCGTTCCGAAGATCACCTTGCCGGTATGTGGGATGTTGGCAATATCGATGACCTGAGCATTCTGCAGGCGGCCCTCGATATCGCGAATGCGTGCCTCAACCATGCCTTGCTGCTCACGCGCAGCGTGATACTCGGCGTTCTCCTTGAGGTCACCCAGCTCCCGCGCTTCCGCGATTGCCTGAGTGATCTGAGGCCGCAGCTCGGTCTTGAGGTGTTTGAGTTCGTCTTCCAGGGCGCGCGCGCCCTGGACAGTCATCGGGAATTTCGTTGTCATGCGTTGATTCCTGCATGGAGATCCTGCAAGCGGCGCACGGTCTTCTCGGGACCGAACTTCAGCGCCTCACAGATCGCCTGACCACCAGCCAACGTAGTGGTGCAGCAGATCTTGTGCTGCAGGGCATTTCGACGGATCGAGTAGGAGTCAGCGATGGACTGACGCCCCTCGGTGGTATTGATGATCAGTGTGACCTCATCGTTCTTGATCATGTCGACCACATGAGGCCGACCTTCGGTCACCTTATTGACCCGACGCACCGGCAGACCGGCCGCTTCGATGATCTTCGCGGTCCCGGCCGTAGCGACGACATCGAAGCCAAGGCCGACAAGGGCGCGCGCAACGTCGGCGACGTCCGGCTTGTCGTCGTCGCGCACGCTGATAAAGGCGCAACCGCTGTTGGGCAAAATCTCACTCGCGCCCAACTGTGCCTTGGCGAACGCCTCGGCAAAGCTGTCGCCCACACCCATCACCTCGCCGGTGGACTTCATCTCCGGGCCGAGGATCGGGTCGACACCCGGGAACTTGGCGAACGGGAACACCGCTTCCTTGACGCTGTAGAAGTTCGGGATAATTTCTTCGGTCAACCCGACTTCGGCTAACGTTTTGCCGGCCATGACGCGAGCCGCAATCATCGCCAGCGAAACACCAATGCATTTGGACACGAACGGTACGGTCCGCGAGGCGCGTGGGTTCACTTCGATAACAAAGATGTCCTCGCCCTGCACTGCCATCTGCACGTTCATCAGGCCGACGACACCAAGCTCCAGGGCCATCTTTTTGACCTGGTCGCGAATCTCGTCCTGTATGTGCGCCGGCAGCGAATACGGCGGCAGCGAGCAAGCCGAGTCACCGGAATGCACACCAGCCTGCTCAATATGCTGCATGATCGCGCCGATCACCACGTGCTCGCCATCGCAGACCGCATCGATGTCGACTTCAATGGCACAGTTTAGGAAGTGGTCCAGCAGCACAGGACTGTCATTGGAAACCTTCACCGCCTCGCGCATGTAACGCTTGAGTTCTTCTTCCTGGTAGACGATTTCCATCGCCCGACCGCCCAACACGTAGGACGGACGCACCACCAGCGGATAACCGATGACCTTGGACGCCGCCAGGGCCTCTTCTTCGCTGCGTGCAGTCGCGTTCGGCGGTTGGCGCAGATTCAGGCGCTCGACCATCTGCTGGAAACGCTCGCGGTCCTCGGCACGGTCGATGGCGTCCGGGCTGGTGCCGATGATCGGCACGCCCGCTTCTTCAAGCGCACGCGCCAGTTTCAGCGGCGTCTGGCCACCATACTGCACGATGACGCCCTTGGGCTGCTCGACACGCACGATTTCCAGCACGTCTTCCAGGGTCACCGGCTCGAAGTAGAGCCGATCCGAGGTGTCATAGTCGGTGGAGACGGTTTCCGGGTTGCAGTTGACCATGATGGTCTCGTAACCGTCGTCACGCATCGCCAGTGCCGCGTGCACGCAGCAGTAGTCGAACTCGATGCCCTGGCCGATGCGGTTGGGGCCGCCACCGAGGATCATGATCTTGTCGCGGCTCGACGGGTTGGCCTCGCACTCTTCCTCGTAGGTCGAGTACATGTAGGCGGTATCGGTCGCGAACTCGGCCGCGCAGGTGTCAACGCGCTTGTAGACCGGCAGGACCTTCAGCTTGTGCCGATGAGCACGCAGGTTCTTTTCGGTCACGCCGAGCAGCTTGGCCAGGCGCGCGTCGGAGAAGCCTTTGCGCTTGAGCTTGTACATCACGTCACGATCGATGCTGGACAGACCCAGTGTCTTGATCTGCTCTTCTTCCTTGATCAGATCCTCGATCTGCACCAGGAACCACTCATCGATGCGCGTCAGGTCGAAGACTTCCGCGACGGACTTGCCGGCACGGAAGGCATCGGCGACATACCAGATGCGGTCCGCGCCCGGCACGGTCAGCTCGCGCTTGAGCGTGCTTTCGCTCTCGGGATCGGCCAGATCGAGCTTCGGATCGAAGCCGGACACACCCACTTCCAGACCGCGCAGCGCTTTCTGCACGGACTCCTGGAAGGTACGACCGATGGCCATGACTTCGCCGACGGACTTCATCTGGGTGGTCAGGCGAGCATCCGCCTTGGGAAACTTTTCGAAGGCAAAACGCGGGATTTTGGTGACGACGTAGTCGATCGCCGGCTCGAAGGATGCCGGGGTGCGACCGCCGGTGATGTCGTTCTGCAGCTCGTCGAGGGTATAACCGACGGCCAGCTTCGCCGCGATCTTGGCGATCGGGAAGCCGGTAGCCTTGGAAGCCAGCGCGGAGGAGCGCGACACACGTGGGTTCATCTCGATCACGACCATGCGGCCCGTGTTCGGGCAGATACCGAACTGCACGTTGGAGCCGCCGGTTTCCACGCCGATCTCACGCAGCACCGCCAGCGAGGCGTTGCGCAGGATCTGGTATTCCTTGTCGGTCAGGGTCTGGGCCGGGGCGACGGTGATGGAGTCGCCGGTGTGGACACCCATCGGATCGAAGTTCTCGATGGCGCAGACGATGATGCAGTTGTCCTTTTTGTCGCGGACCACCTCCATCTCGTATTCCTTCCAGCCGATCAGCGATTCGTCGATAAGCAGCTCGCTTGTCGGCGACAGGTCGAGGCCGCGCGCGCAGATCTCTTCGAACTCTTCACGGTTGTAGGCAATGCCGCCGCCGGTGCCACCCATGGTGAATGACGGACGGATGATGCAAGGGAATCCGACCTTTTCGAGGACGCCGTAGGCTTCGTCCATGTTGTGGGCGATTCCGGAAACCGGGCAGGCCAGGCCGATGTTCTTCATCGCCTTGTCGAAGCGTGAGCGATCTTCGGCCTTGTCGATAGTGTCGGCATTGGCACCGATCATCTCGACGCCGAATTTTTCCAGCACACCATGCTTTTCCAGATCCAGCGCGCAGTTCAGCGCGGTCTGGCCGCCCATGGTCGGCAGCAGCGCGTCGGGACGCTCCTTCTCGATGATCTTGGCTACGGTGGCCCACTTGATCGGCTCGATGTAGGTCGCGTCGGCCATGGCCGGGTCGGTCATGATGGTGGCCGGGTTGGAGTTCACCAGAATGACGCGGAAACCTTCTTCGCGCAGCGCCTTGCACGCCTGTGCACCGGAGTAATCGAACTCGCACGCCTGGCCGATAACGATCGGGCCGGCGCCAAGGATCAGGATGCTTTTGATATCTGTACGTTTTGGCATGGTCTCTCTCGAATTCTGTGCTCGGCGGGCTTAGTGGCGCTTGGCCATGGCATCGATGAAGCGGTCGAACAGCGGCGCCACGTCATGTGGGCCGGGACTCGCCTCAGGGTGCCCCTGGAAACTGAAGGCCACCTTGTCGGTGCGCTCGATACCTTGCAGCGTGCCATCGAACAGCGACTTGTGCGTCGCACGCAGATTGCTCGGCAAACTGGACTCTTCCACGGCGAAACCGTGGTTCTGGCTGGTAATCATCACCACGCCGGTATCCAGATCCTGAACCGGATGGTTGGCGCCGTGATGGCCGCTCGGCATCTTCACTGTCTTGGCGCCCGATGCAAGGGCCAGCAGTTGGTGACCCAGGCAGATGCCGAACACTGGAATATCGGTTTCCAGGACCTCCTGTATCGCCTTGATGGCGTAGTCACAGGGCTCCGGATCGCCAGGGCCGTTGGCCAGGAAGATGCCATCAGGATTCAGCGCCAGAGCCTCGCTGGCAGGCGTCTGCGCAGGCAGCACGGTGACGCGGCAGCCGCGCGCAACCAGCATGCGCAGGATGTTGTACTTCACGCCGTAGTCGAAGGCGACGACATGGTACGGCAGCTCGCTGGCCGGGATTTCGGCGTGGCCGTCATCCTTCAGGTTCCAGACCGTCGAGCGCCACTCGTAGCGATCCTTGACACTGACCTCCTTGGCCAGGTCCATGCCCTTGAGACCCGGGAAGCTGCGCGCAAGCTCCAGCGCCTTTTCTTCGGTCGCGTCAGGACCTGCCAGGATGCAGCCGTCTTGAGCGCCCTTCTCGCGGAGGATGCGGGTCAGGCGGCGGGTATCAATACCGGCAATGGCGACGGTGCCGTTGGCTTTCAGATATTCAGGCAGTGTCTGTTTTTCACGCCAGTTGCTTGAGGTCAATGGCAGATCACGAATGACCAAGCCCGCAGCCCATACCTTCCATGACTCGGCATCTTCCGGCGTGGTACCGGTGTTGCCCACATGCGGGTAGGTCAGAGTGACGATTTGCTTGGCGTAGGAAGGATCGGTAAGGATTTCCTGATAGCCGGTCATGGCGGTATTGAATACCACCTCTCCGATGGTCTGCCCGTCGGCGCCAATGGATTCACCGCGGAAAATGCTGCCGTCGGCAAGGGCCAGTATGGCTGGCGTAGGAGCTGGCTTAGTCAAGAGACCTCCCTAAGATCTAGGCTGAAGCAGGCGCAGATTGTAAAAAAGCGGGATGACGTGTGAAGGTCATCCCGCTTTTTGTTTGAGTCATTTCTGCGCAACTTTTAGTGGACACACTAAAACGGAAAGCTTACAGAAACGGCCCTTTCAGGTCCAGACGAAATCCGCCCAGCGGCCCACTCAGCGCAGTCCGAGCACGTCCTGCATGTCATACAAGCCGGCCGGCCGCTGCTCGAGCCAGAGCGCAGCACGCACCGCCCCCTTGGCGAAGGTCATGCGACTGGACGCCTTGTGTGTGATCTCGACGCGCTCGCCTTCGGCCGCGAACAGCACAGTGTGGTCACCGACAATATCGCCCGCGCGCACGGTAGCGAAGCCAATGGTGGAACGATCACGCGCACCGGTTTGACCCTCCCGCCCGTAGACAGCCACGTCTCGCAACTCACGCCCGAGCGCACCGGCGACCACTTCACCCATGCGTAGCGCCGTGCCAGAAGGTGCATCGAGCTTATGACGGTGATGCGCCTCGATGATCTCGATGTCCACTTCATCAGCCAGGACACGCGCCGCCGTGTCGAGCAACTTGAGGCAGAGGTTGACGCCGACGCTGAAATTCGCGGCGAAGACGATCGGAATGTCCTGCGCAGCGACCGCGAGCCGCTCCTTCTCATCCTCGGTGAACCCGGTAGTACCAATCACCATGGCCTTACCTGCGCGCCGACACACTTCGAGGTTCTTCAGGGTGACCGATGGATGGGTGAAGTCGATCAGCACGTCGAACTCTTCGACAACTTTCGCTACGTCGCCAATCAGGGGCACCCCGAGCCGCCCGATGGCAGCAAGCTCGCCGGCATCAGCACCGACCAGTGTGCTGTCGGGACGATCGATCGCCGCCGTCAGGCCCGCTGCGCCGCCGGTCTGCTGCACCGCTTCCACGAGCGTCTTGCCCATGCGCCCGGCGGCGCCCGTCACTGCTATACGTCGCATATCTCATCGCTCCAAGCTGGAAGCCGGAAGATGGAAGCCACTCCGGCGCACTACAGGCTGCCGATTGACATCCAGCTCCCTACTCAAACATCGCCGAAAAATCGCTTCACACCTTCGAACCAGCCACTGGCCTTCGGTGAATGAGAGGTGTCGCCCTGCAGGGTCCCACGGAACTCTTCGAGCATCTCACGCTGGCGCTTGCTGAGATTGACCGGCGTCTCCACCGCAACGCGACAGAGCAGGTCGCCTGCGGCGCCCCCGCGTACAGGGGCAACGCCTTTGCCGCGCAGGCGGAACTGTTTGCCGGTCTGGGTTCCTTCCGGAATCTTCAGCTTGACGCGACCGTCGAGGGTCGGCACCTCGAGCTCGCCACCCAGCGCCGCGTCAGCGAAGCTAATGGGCACCTCGCAGAAGAGATGTTTGCCGTCGCGCTGAAAAATCGGGTGCTCGCGTACATTGACCACCACGTAGAGGTCGCCGGCTGGCCCGCCCTGCGCACCAGCCTCGCCCTCGCCGGTCAGCCGAATGCGGTCACCCGTATCGACACCCGGCGGCACCTTGACCGATAGGGTCTTTTGCTCTTCGACACGGCCCTGGCCATGGCAACTGCCGCAAGGGTCGGAAATCATCTTGCCGCTGCCATGGCAGCGCGGGCACGTCTGCTGTACAGAGAAAAAGCCCTGTTGCATGCGCACCTGGCCAATGCCGCCGCAGGTGGTACAGGTCACTGGGCTGGTGCCCTTCTTCGCACCGGAGCCGTCGCAGGTCTTGCACTCGACCAACGTAGGCACGCGGATAGTTACCGTCGTACCGCGCACGGCCTCTTCAAGATCGAGCTCCAAGGTGTAGCGCAGGTCGCTGCCACGCTGGGCGCCGCCACGGGAACTGCCACGTCCACCGGCAAAGAAATCGCTGAAGACATCACCGAAGATGTCGGAGAAATTCGCCCCGCCATAAGCAGCCCCAGCGCCCGCCCCCATCTGCGGATCGACGCCGGCATGACCGTATTGGTCGTAGGCCTGACGCTTGCTCGCATCGGACAGCACTTCGTAAGCCTCGTTGGCCTCCTTGAACGCTTCTTCAGCGGCTTTGTCTCCGGGATTACGGTCCGGATGGTGCTTCATCGCGAGACGACGATAAGCCTTCTTCAGCTCCGCCTCGCTGGCGCCACGCTCGACGCCCAGCACTTCGTAATAATCACGTTTGGCCATAGATATCCTGAACCTTCAATTCGTACCCTCCAGACACGCCGACGCGGGAGCAAGCCCCCGCGCGGCGATCAGGCCCGCTTCGAACGAGACGGGCTGGAGCGAAAGGCGGCATCGTCGACGGACGCCGCCATGCCCCCGCTCAAGGGGGACACAAGCCGCAGCTTACTTGTTGTCCTTGACCTCTTCGAACTCAGCGTCGACGACATCGTCGCCGGCCTGACCGTTGTTGCCGGCCTGCTCGCCTTCGCCGCCCTGCGGCTGCTCGGCGTACATCTTCTGCGCCAAAGGCGTGGACGCCTGGGAGACCGCAGCGATCTTCGCCTCGATCTCGGCTTTGTCGTCGCCTTTGATCGCAACTTCCAGTTCGCCGATGGCCTTCTCGATGGTGGCCTTGTCTTCCTCGGACGCCTTGTCGCCGGCCTCGGTCAGCATCTTGCGGGTCGCATGGACCAGCTGATCGCCCTGGTTGCGCACGGTGACCAGTTCCTCGAACTTACGGTCTTCCTCGGCGTTGGCCTCGGCGTCACGCACCATCTGCTCGATTTCCTCCTCGGACAGACCGGAGTTGGCCTTGATCACGATGGACTGATGCTTACCGGTCGCCTTGTCCTTCGCCGACACGTGCAGGATGCCGTTGGCGTCGATGTCGAAGGTAACCTCGATCTGCGGCACGCCACGCGGCGCCGGCGGAATCTCGGCCAGGTCGAAACGACCCAGCGACTTGTTCTGCGCCGCCTGCTTGCGCTCGCCTTGCAGCACGTGAATGGTCACGGCGCTCTGGTTGTCGTCTGCCGTGGAGAACACTTGCGACTTCTTGGTCGGGATAGTGGTGTTCTTTTCGATCAGCGCGGTCATCACGCCACCCATGGTTTCGATACCCAGGGTCAGCGGGGATACGTCGAGCAGCAGTACGTCCTTGACGTCGCCCGCCAGAACGGCACCCTGAATGGCGGCACCCATGGCAACAGCTTCGTCCGGGTTGACGTCCTTGCGCGCTTCCTTGCCGAAGAATTCGGCCACCTTCTGCTGCACCAGCGGCATGCGAGTCTGGCCACCGACCAGGATGACGTCGTCGATCTTGGAGGCGTCGATGCCGGCATCTTTCATGGCCAGACGGCACGGCTCGATGGTGCGCTGCACCAGGTCCTCAACCAGCGCCTCGAGCTTGGCACGAGAAATCTTCACGTTCAGGTGCTTCGGACCGGTCGCGTCGGCCGTGATATATGGCAGGTTGACATCGGTCTGCTGACTGGAGGACAGCTCGATCTTCGCCTTCTCGGCCGCCTCTTTCAGGCGCTGCATAGCCAGCGGGTCGCCCTTGAGGTTCATGCCGGACTCTTTCTTGAACTCGTCGACGAGGTAGTCGATCAGGCGAATGTCGAAGTCCTCACCACCGAGGAAGGTGTCGCCATTGGTGGCCAACACTTCGAACTGGTGCTCGCCGTCCACTTCGGCGATCTCGATGACCGATACGTCGAACGTACCGCCGCCCAGGTCATAGACGATCACGGTGTGATCGCCCTTGGCCTTATCCATGCCATAGGCCAGTGCGGCTGCGGTCGGCTCATTGATGATGCGCTTGACTTCCAGCCCGGCAATGCGGCCCGCATCCTTGGTAGCCTGGCGCTGGCTGTCATTGAAGTAGGCCGGAACCGTAATCACCGCCTCGGTCACAGGCTCGCCGAGATAGTCTTCGGCGGTTTTCTTCATCTTCTTCAGCACTTCGGCACTGATCTGCGGCGGGGCCATCTTCTGACCCTTCACTTCCACCCAGGCGTCACCGTTATCGGCTTTGACGATGCTGTAGGGCACCATCTTGATGTCCTTCTGGACGACATCTTCTTCGAAACGGCGGCCGATGAGGCGCTTAACCGCATAAAGGGTGTTCTGCGGATTGGTTACCGCCTGACGCTTGGCGGACTGGCCGACCAAGGTCTCACCATCGCTGGCGTACGCGATGATCGACGGGGTCGTGCGGCCGCCTTCGGCGTTCTCGATGACCTTGGCCTTGCCGTTTTCCAGAATGGAGACGCAGGAGTTGGTCGTTCCCAAGTCGATACCGATGATCTTGCCCATTGTTTCTCTCCGAACTTTTGATTGGTCCGCGCCTGTTCACCGGCTGCGGGTAACAAAAACGCTTGGCTACCAGATGGGGGTCTGTCGCCGAAATTCAAGCCTTCTCGTCGATCGAAGGCGGGGTTTGCGCTGGCGCCTTGCTCACCACGACCATCGCTGGCCGCAGCAGACGCCCGTTGAGCAGGTAGCCCTTCTGGAACACCTTGAGCACGCTGCCAGGCTCGGCGTGAGTGCTCTCTTCCATTGCCATCGCCTGGTGATGCTCGGGATTGAACGGCTCGCCTTGGGGGTTGACCGGCTCCAGATGGTGACGAGCCAGGGTGTCGAGCAGCAGCTTGAGGGTCAGCTCGACGCCTTCGCGCATCGGCTTGACGGCATCGTCATCCGGATTCGACAGCTCAAGCCCACGCTCCAGGCTGTCGGCGACGGCCAGCAGGTCACCGGCAAACTTCTCCAAGGCAAACTTGTGGGCCTTTTCGACGTCTTGCTCTGCGCGGCGACGGATATTTTGCAGCTCGGCCGCGACACGCAAAGACTGGTCCTGCGCCGCCGCTAACTGCTCTTCAAGCGACTGCACTCGAGCAGCCAGGTCTTCAGCCACCTCGGCCTGCTCTTGCTCGTTCTCTTCCGGGATCTGGTTGTCCAGGTTCTGCTCGTCGGCCATGCGGTCCTCCTCATCGAGACATCAGCGGGCGTCGCCCGCGCTTGTGCCGCTATATGGGGACGATGACTCAGGCTTCAAGGGCGAATAAGTACTCCAGCGCGTCGTAGGGTTCGACGAATCACTCCTACCCGACCCGCTTGATTTATTTACAGGCCACTGGGAAGGCCAGCTTGTAGCGGCCAGCCGAACCACTGTATAAATAGCCAGCCACGCCAAACCGGGAGCCCGTCATGCTGGTTCATCTGTCCGTCCACAATTACGCCATTGTCGAACACCTGGATCTCGAGCTGAAACGCGGCATGAGCGTCATCAGCGGCGAAACCGGTGCCGGCAAGTCGATCATGCTAGACGCGCTCGGCCTTACATTGGGCGACCGCGCTGACAGCAGCGTGGTACGCATCGGCGCGGACAAGGCCGACATCCTCGCCAGCTTCGACCTGGACGACATCCCCGACGCCCGCGCCTGGCTGGCCGAGCGCGACCTCGACAACGACGGCCCATGCATCCTGCGTCGAGTGATCACTGCCGAAGGTCGCTCGCGCGGCTACATCAATGGCACCCCCTGTCCGCAAGGTGACCTGAAGGCGCTGGGGGAGCTGCTCATAGACATCCATAGCCAGCATGAGCATCAATCACTGCTCAAGCTCGATACCCACCGGCGCTTGCTCGACGAATACAGCGGCAGCCAGGAACTGGCTCGACAGGTGCAGTTGGCCGCGCAGCGCTGGCGGCAGACACGCCAGAGTCTGGAACGATTGAGTGATAGCAGTGACGAACAGCGAGCACGGCACCAGCTGCTCAGCTATCAACTCGAAGAGTTGGAAACCCTGGCCCTCGGTGAGGATGAGCTGGAGCAGCTCGAACAGGAGCACAAAAACCTCGCCAATGCCGAGCAACTGCTCGGCGCCTGTCGCCAGGTGCTGGACATGTGCAGCGAAAGCGACGCGGGTAATGTGCTCTCGGCGTTAACGGCCAGCCTCAACCGTTTGACGGCGTTTCAACATCAGCCCGGCGCACTCGGCGAAGCGGTTAACTTGCTCTCCAGCGCGCAAATCCAGGTCGAAGAAGCCGTCGGGGAGCTAAACCGTTTCCTCGATCACTTCGACTCCGACCCGCAGCGCCAGCAATGGCTCGAAGAGCGCCTGGACAGCATCTACACCCTTGCACGCAAGCATCGCGTCCAACCAGCAGACTTGCCCACGCTGCAGCAGCGTTTGCTGGAGGAACTGGAAAGCCTTAATGCGGACGACGATGCGGTGGAACAGCTTGCCGAGGAATTGGCCGCTTATGCTCGTCATTACAGCGAGAAAGCACAGGCGCTCAGCGAGGCGCGGCAGCAGGCAGCCGAATCGCTCGGCAGAGCCGTCGAAAGCGAGATCCAGCGCCTGGGCATGCCCGGCGGCCGTTTCAGCGTCACCCTTAAACCTATGGCTGATGGCGACCCCGTGCCGCACGGCATGGAGCAGGTTGAATTCCTCGTCAGCGCCAACCCCGGACAACCACTGCGGCCATTGGCGAAAGTCGCCTCGGGCGGTGAACTATCTCGGATCAGCCTGGCGATCCAAGTCATCACCGCTCAGACGTCTCGCATCCCCACGCTGGTCTTCGATGAAGTGGACGTCGGAATCGGTGGACCTACCGCGGAAGTGGTCGGGCAACTGCTGCGTAGGCTCGGCGAGCGTGGCCAGGTGCTGACCGTCACCCATCTGCCTCAGGTTGCCGCCCAAGGGCATCATCACCTCTTCGTGCACAAGGCGCGCGGCCGCGATGAAACCCACACGGCGGTAGCGGCACTGGAAGGCAGTGAGCGGGTGGAGGAAATCGCGCGCATGCTCGGCGGCGTCGACCTGACCGAACAGGCCCTAGCCCATGCGCGGCAGATGATCGGCTCTGCCCAGGCGTAAGCCAACATCCAGACGCGGACAGAGGGTTAGCCGAACAAGCACGCGTTCTCATAGACCGAGGGCCTACCGCAGCCGCGCCCGCTATAACGAACCGGCGCCAACACGGCCATGCTGGCATACGCATGTACTGAACGGAAAACCCCGCAAAAGCGGGGTTTTCGTTCAGACGGCACCGGAGTCGTTACATCAATAACGCAAGGCCTATCAGCTTTCCTTCTTGCGAACATAGAGGACCAGGTTATGGTCAACCAGCTCGTAGCCGTGCCGCTTGACGATCTCCTTCTGCAGCTTCTCGATATCCGAATCGAAGAACTCGATGACGTCGCCCGTGTCCACGCACACCATGTGGTCGTGATGCCCGCTATCGGCCAATTCGAAGACTGCGTGGCCACCGTCGAAATTGTGCCGCACCACCAGCCCGGCTGCTTCGAATTGGGTCAGCACGCGATAGACCGTCGCGAGCCCGACATCTTCACCGGCCTCCATCAACGCCTTGTAGACGTCTTCGGCACTCATGTGGCGCCGATCGGCAGTGTCCAACATCTGCAGGATTTTGACCCGTGGCAGGGTCACCTTGAGCCCAGCTTTGCGTAATTCGCTATTTTCAACCATGGTTGGCTTTCTCGCTGCTGCTGTTTCGCAGCCTCCTTCAATGCGGGTATGATCCGGGTCTTTGCCCAGCCAAGATAGTGGAAGTCACCTACCGATGCAAAAGACCAAGCTCCTGCTGTCCAGCCTCACCCTGGTGGGTCTGTTCGCACTCGCCGGTTGTTCATTCCCCGGGGTTTACAAGGTCGACATTCAACAGGGCAATGTCGTCACGCAGGACATGATAGACCAGTTGCGCCCCGGAATGACCCGCTCGCAAGTGCGGTTTATCATGGGCAACCCGCTGATCACCGACACCTTCCACGCCAACCGCTGGGATTATCTGTACAGCATCAAGCCGGGCGGCGGGCCGCGCCAACAGGAGAGGGTCAGCCTGGTCTTCAACGGCAATGATCAACTGGCCGGCTTGGCAGGCGACTTCAAACCCGGCGTAAGCCGCGACGAAGCGATTCTTGGAACACAGCGCCCCGCTGGTGAGGCGGCCAATCCCGCCCAACCGGCTGCAACGCCTGAACAACCGGCAGCGCCGGGCTCGCTGCTCGATGAGATCCAGCGCGACGTCGATGCCGCCGAGCCCGTCCCGGTTCCTAGCCCCGAACGCATCGAAACGGACTGACATAAAAAAGCCCGGCTTGCCGGGCTTTTTTATAGCTGGCGCATACTCTAGTCGACCGCCCCTTCCGCCTTGTTCCGCGCGGCCTTTGCAGCTCGCTGCTTACGCACCTCCTTCGGATCGGCGATGAGCGGCCGATAGATCTCCACCCGCTCGCCCGCTTCCAGCACACGCTCATCCGGCTTCGGAACGGCCTTGCCGAAGATACCCAGCGGCGCAGACGATACATCGAGCCCGGGGAAATAAGCATCGATCCCCGACTGCAGCGCAGCCTGCCGAGCCGTCGTGCCTGCCGGCACGGTCAGCTGCAGCAGCTTCTGCCTGTCGGCCAGCGCGTACACCACCTCGACGGCAATAACTCCGCTATCCATACAACTGCTTAGCACGATCACAGAACGCATCTACCAACGTATTGGCGGCCTGGGTGAACAGCGGGCCCAAGGTGGCCTTGACCAGCGGCCCGGCGTAGTCGAACGTCAGATCAAGACTGATCTTGCAGGCCTTTTCCCCAAGCGCTTTGAATTCCCAGATGCCGTGGAGGTGGCTGAACGGCCCCTCCTCTAACTTCATCTCGATGCGCTTGCCCGGCTGGAGTTCGTTGCGCGTCAGGAAACGCTGGCTGATACCGGCTTTGGCCACAGTCATGCTCGCGTGCATTTCCGAATCGCTGCTGGAAATGACCTCGGTCGCCGAACACCAGGGCAGGAACTGGGGATAGCTGGCCACATCGTTGACCATGTCGAACAGCGCCTGCGCCGGATATGGCAGCAACGCCGAGCGTTGGATATGTGTCGTCATCAAGACCTTCTACTTCTTCGTCAGCGGCCCTCGCCGACGGCGCGGATGAGACCAGGGCGGGCAGACGCACCTTCACGAGCCCTGGTGGACAAGTCATTGTCTGGGATAAGCACGCCCCTCTCAAGTTTCATGCCGTCGCAGGGTGCAGGTTATCGCCAGCCGCCACGCGACTCCCTATAATGCGCAGCCTATGGCCAAACAGAAGAAACAGTCCCCCGGGACCATCGCGCTGAACAAGAAGGCGCTACACGATTATTTCGTCGAGCAGAAATTCGAGGCGGGCCTCGTTCTGGCCGGCTGGGAAGTTAAAAGCCTGCGGGCCGGCAAGGCCCAGCTGGTCGATAGCTATGTGCTGCTTAAGGACGGTGAAGCCTGGCTCATGGGCTGCCACATCACGCCGCTGACCTCTGCAAGCACTCACGTCGTCGCCGACCCCACACGCACCCGCAAGCTACTGTTGAACAAGCGCGAGCTCGGCAAGCTGTTCGGCGGCGTCCAGCAAAAAGGCTATGCCTGTGTTGCCCTGTCGATCTACTGGAAGAAGCACCTGATCAAGTGCGACATCGCACTGGCCAAGGGCAAGAAAGAATTCGACAAGCGTCACACCGAAAAAGAGCGCGACTCGGACCGCGAGATCCAACGGGCGATGCGCACCAAGGGCAAGGAAGACTAATCCCCCCGGCGAGCCGCCGTCTCAATTCATCTGTGCGGGCTTCCCCACCTGCCGCTGGCGGCGCTGCGCACGCGCCAAGCGCTGCGCCTCTTGCTGCCCTTCTGCCAGCACTTCTTGCACATAGGCAATGTGCCGATGAATGACGTCCCGCGCCTCGACCGCGCGGCGCGCCATGATCGCGTCATAGAGTTCCTGATGCTGCGCCATGAGCATGTCGCGCGTCTCGTTGCGCAACGCATACATGCCACCAATGTTGGTCACCACGTTGCGACGCAACAGATCGAACAGCCCACGAATGGTGTGCAACAACACCGCGTTATGGCTGGCCTCCGCGATCGCCAAATGGAAGCGCGCATCGGCCGCCCCCTCTTCTGCACGACTCACGGCGCCATCGCGCGCATAGCAGGCCTGCAACGCAGCGAATGCGTCACCCAGCCGCTGACGGTCGACGTCAGTTGCGCGGAGCGCCGCGTAGTAGGCACAGCTGCCTTCTAGCGTGTGACGAAACTCAAGCAGATCGCGTTGCGCATCGACGCTGTTTTCCAAAAGGTGCAACAGCGGGTCGCTGAAGGTAGACCCCAGCGATTCGGCGACGAAATTACCCCCACCGTGCCGGCTGACGATCAAGCCTTTGGCAACCAGCTTCTGGATCGCCTCGCGCAGGGAAGGCCGCGACACGCCGAACTGCTCCGCCAACACACGCTCGGATGGCAGCCGCTCGCCGGCCTTGAGCGTACCCTCGAGAATCATGGCCTCAAGCTGCTCGATAATGTTGTCTGCCAGCTTCCGCTGGCGCACCACCCCTACTTCCATGACGCCCTCAACTGGTATTACCACTTTATGTTGGAGCAAGCGTAACCATCCAGATTCACTTGCGCAATTTGGGATGCTGCGACCAAAGTCTAAAATGGACCGAATTGACGTCTGCAATGACTAACTCTTACGCTGGCGAAACCCTTCGGACAATTGGTATTACCAATTTACATCGAAGGCATCCAACAAGAAGAGGGCTATTCATGCGGTCTCCAACTTCCGGTTCGCCACTGGCCTATCAGGCCATTTCCCTGCTCAACTCGCGACGGGGAGCCTGACATGTCCAACGGACTGCTTGCCCTCTTCGCTTTCACCCCGATCTTGCTTGCGGCGGTTCTGCTGATCGGCCTGCGCTGGCCGGCTAGCCGCGCCATGCCCGTCGTATTCCTCTTCACCGCAGCGATCGGCCTGTTCATCTGGAACATGAGCCTGACGCGCATCATCGCCTCGACCCTACAAGGCCTGGTCATCACGCTCGGCCTGCTATGGATCATCTTCGGCGCGATCCTACTGCTGAACACGCTGAAGCATTCTGGCGGCATCACGGCGATTCGCGCAGGTTTCACCACCGTCAACCCCGACCGCCGTATCCAAGCGATCATCATCGCCTGGCTGTTCGGCTGTTTCATAGAAGGCGCCTCCGGGTTCGGCACGCCTGCGGCGATCGCCGCCCCGCTGCTGGTCGCGGTCGGCTTCCCGGCCATGGCCGCCGTGTTGATGGGAATGCTGGTGCAAAGCACGCCGGTATCCTTCGGCGCGGTCGGCACACCTATCGTGGTCGGTGTGAATAGCGGGCTGGACACGGCTACGCTTGGCGCCCAACTGGTGGCACAAGGCTCCAGCTGGCCGATGTTCCTGCAGCAAATCACCAGCAGCGTCGCGGTCACCCACGCCCTGGTCGGCACGGTGATGCCGCTGATCATGGTACTGATGCTGACGCGCTTCTTCGGTAAAGAGCGGAGTTGGAAAGCCGGGTTCGAAGTGTTGCCGTTTGCGCTGTTCGCGGGCTTGGCCTTTACCCTTCCCTACGTCGCTACCGGCGTGTTCCTGGGCCCTGAATTCCCCTCACTGTTGGGCGGACTGGTCGGCCTGGCCATCGTCACCACGGCGGCGCGTTTCAATTTCCTTGTACCGAAGAGCCACTGGGATTTCGCTGATGCGCGCGACTGGCCGGCCGAATGGGTCGGCACCATCGAGATGAAGCTCGACGACCTCGCCGCGCGCCCGATGAGCGCCCTGCGGGCTTGGCTGCCTTATGTGCTGGTGGGCGCGATCCTGGTGATCAGCCGCGTCTTCCCGCAGGTGTCCGCTGCACTGAAATCCCTGTCCATCGCCTTCGCCAACATCCTCGGTGAGACGGGTGTCAGCGCCAGCATCGAGCCGCTCTACCTGCCGGGCGGGATCCTCGTTGCGGTCGTGTTGATCACGTACTTCCTGCACGGAATGCGCGCGTCGGAGCTGAAGGCCGCAATCAAGGAATCGAGCAGCGTGTTGCTCAGTGCCGGTTTCGTGCTGCTGTTTACCGTGCCGATGGTGCGCATTCTGATCAATTCGGGCGTGAACGCCGGCGACCTGCCGAGCATGCCGATCGCGATGGCACGCTACGTCGCCGACAGCGTAGGCGGCATCTACCCGCTGCTCGCCCCGTCGGTCGGCGCGTTGGGCGCCTTCCTGGCCGGTTCGAACACTGTCAGCAACATGATGTTCAGCCAGTTCCAATTCGGTGTGGCACAGTCCCTTGGCATTTCCGGTGCGATGATCGTTGCCATCCAGGCGGTCGGCGCCGCAGCAGGCAATATGGTGGCGATCCACAACGTGGTCGCTGCGTCCGCCACCGTCGGCTTGTTGGGCCGCGAAGGTATCACGCTGCGCAAGACCGTTTGGCCTACCCTGTACTACGTGCTGGCTACCGGCCTGATCGGTCTGCTGGCGATCTACGTGCTAGGCGTGACGGACCCGCTGGTCGGCGTCTGACAAATTGCATCCACGGCCCCGAACATCTCGGGCCGTGGCGTTCGACACTGGCCCCGGCCGCCGTGTGCGTCCAGGGCCTCTTCGGTTCGAGCATGACCCGGGAAGATCGGGTCCCGACCGGCTTTGTTCACTCGGTGAGAACACACGATGATCATCTCTGCCTCTACGGATTACCGCGCCGCCGCGAAACGCAAACTTCCGCCTTTCCTGTTTCACTACGTCGACGGCGGTGCCTACGCGGAATACACCTTGCGCCGCAACGTCGATGACCTGGCCAGCATTGCCCTGCGTCAGCGCGTGTTGCGCAACATGTCGGAACTGAGCCTGGAAACCCAACTGTTCGGCGAGACCCTATCGATGCCCGTCGCCCTGGCACCTGTCGGCCTGACCGGCATGCTTGCCCGCCGCGGTGAAGTGCAGGCCGCTCGCGCCGCGGACAAGAAGGGCATCCCCTTCACGCTGTCCACGGTGTCAGTCTGCCCCATCGAGGAAGTCGCCCCGGCTATCAAGCGCCCCATGTGGTTCCAGCTCTACGTGCTCAAGGACCGCGGTTTCATGAAGAACGCGCTCGAGCGCGCCAAGGCCGCCGGCGTGACCACCCTCGTCTTCACTGTGGACATGCCCACCCCCGGCGCCCGGTACCGCGATGCGCATTCAGGCATGAGCGGCCCGAACGCCAATGTGCGGCGCATGCTACAAGCCATGACGCACCCCTTCTGGGCGTGGGACGTCGGTCTGCACGGCAAGCCCCACGACCTCGGCAACATTTCCACCTACCGCGGTCACCCGACGGGACTCGAAGACTACATCGGCTGGCTGGCGGCGAACTTCGACCCCTCGATCTCCTGGAAGGATCTGGAATGGATCCGCGAGTTCTGGGACGGCCCCATGGTGATCAAGGGCATCCTCGATGCCGAGGACGCACGTGACGCGGTGACCTTCGGGGCCGATGGCATCATCGTGTCCAACCACGGCGGGCGTCAGCTCGACGGCGTACTGTCCAGCGCGCGCGCCATGCCGGCCATCGCCGATGCGGTCAAGGGCGACCTGAAAATCCTCGCCGATTCCGGCATCCGCAACGGCCTCGACGTGGTCCGCATGATCGCCCTGGGCGCCGACACCGTGCTGCTCGGCCGCGCCTTCGCCTATGCCCTGGCTGCCGATGGCGAGGCGGGCGTGACCAACTTGCTCAACCTGATCGAGAAGGAAATGCGTGTAGCGATGGTGCTCACCGGCGCCAAGTCCATCAGCGAAATAACGACCGATTCGCTGGTGCGCGAGGTGGACCACTACCAGACCAGTCGCCACGTCGACCCGGCCTGACCGCTTACACCGAGACGCCGCGCGATCATCGACGCGGCCTGCCTGCTACCGGAGCCCGCATGAACGCGTCTGCCACCCTACCGGGCGAAATTCTCGCCGCCGTCGAACGCCTCATCCCGTCGGAGCGGCTATTCGATGACCCGCTCTCGACCTTGGCCTTCGGTACCGATGCCAGCTTCTATCGGCTGATTCCCAAGCTGGTGGTGCGGGTCGAGTCGGAGGCCGAGGTGATCGACCTGCTGAAGCTGGCCCAAGGCGCTCGCATTCCCGTAACGTTCCGCGCTGCGGGCACGAGCCTCTCGGGGCAGGCGATTTCCGATTCGGTGCTGATCGTGCTGGGCGATAACTGGAACGGCCGTGAACTGCGCAACGGCGGCGAGCAGATCCGCCTACAGCCCGGCGTCATCGGCGCCAACGCCAACGCCATCCTTGCCCCGCTGCAGCGCAAGATCGGTCCAGACCCAGCCTCGATCAACGCCGCCAAAATCGGCGGCATCCTCGCCAACAACTCCAGCGGCATGTGCTGCGGCACGGCGCAGAACAGCTACCAGACGCTCGCTGGCCTGCGCCTGGTGCTGGCCGACGGCACCCTGGTCGACAGCGAAGATGCGGCGAGCGTCGCGGCGTTCCGCCAGAGCCACAGCGAACTGCTCGACCAGCTCGCCGACCTCGGCCGCGCCACCCGCGCCAACACCGCGCTTGCGGAAAAGATTCGCCATAAGTACCGGCTGAAGAACACCACGGGCTTTTCGCTCAACGCCCTGATCGACTTCGACGACCCGCTCGACATCCTCAATCACCTGATGGTCGGCTCCGAAGGTACGCTCGGTTTCATCAGCGCGGTGACCTACCACACCGTGCCGGACCACCCGCACAAGGCCAGCGCGCTGGTCGTTTTCCCGGATGTGGAGACCTGCTGCCTCGCCGTACCGATCCTCAAACAGCAACCGGTATCGGCCGTCGAACTGCTTGATCGCCGCAGCCTGCGCTCGGTGGAGAACAAGGCTGGCATGCCCGAATGGGTCAAGACGCTATCGGCTAACGCCTGTGCACTCCTGATCGAGTCGCGCGCGGCGAGCCAGACGCTGCTGCAGGAGCAGATCAACCAGATCATGAGGTCGATTGCGCATTTTCCGGTGGAGAAGCAGGTCGATTTCAGCGAGGACCCGGCCGTCTACAACCAGCTCTGGAAGATCCGCAAGGACACGTTTCCCGCGGTAGGGGCCGTGCGTCAGACCGGCACCACCGTGATCATCGAAGATGTCACCTTCCCCCTCGAGCGGCTGGCCGAGGGCGTCAATCGCCTTGTCCAGCTGTTCGATAAACACGCCTACCACGAGGCGATCCTCTTCGGCCATGCGCTGGAGGGCAACCTGCATTTCGTCTTCACCCAAGGGTTCGACGACCCGCAGCAAGTCGCGCGTTATGAAGCCTTCATGCAGGACGTGACCCAGCTGGTCGCCGTCGAGTTCGGCGGCGCCCTCAAGGCCGAACACGGCACCGGACGCAACATGGCGCCCTTCGTCGAGCTGGAGTGGGGGCCGGAGGCCTACGAGCTGATGTGGCGGATCAAGCGGCTGCTGGACCCACAGGGCATCCTCAACCCGGACGTGGTGTTGAGCGAAGACCCGCAGATTCATCTGAAACACCTCAAGCCGATGCCAGCCGCCGACGAGATCGTCGACAAGTGCATCGAATGCGGTTTCTGCGAACCGGTCTGCCCGTCAAACGGCCTCACCCTGACGCCGCGGCAACGCATCGTGGTCTGGCGCGACATCCAGGCGCGCAAGCGTGCCGGCATCGAGACCACCGAGCTGGAGCGCCTGTACGCTTATCACGGCATCGAGACCTGCGCCGCGACCGGCCTGTGCGCCCAGCGCTGCCCAGTCGGCATCAATACGGGCGATCTGGTGCGCAAGCTTCGCGGGGAGCAAGCCGACCATATCCGCGCGGCGAACTGGCTGGCCGACCATTTCAGCACGGCCGTGCAAGGCATGCGCTTCATGTTGCATGTTGCCAACGGCGCGCACCTCATGATGGGCACGCGCCTGTTGAGCAAGACATCCGCGGCACTCGCCCGAGCCAGCCAGGGCCGCGTCTCGCAGTGGACGCCAGCCATGCCGCAGCCCCTGCAGCGCCTGCATGTGCCCAAACCGGCGGATCAGGACGAGCGTCCCCGCGTCGTTTATCTCGCCGCCTGCGTCTCGCGCGCCACTGGCCCAGCGGCGCGCGACCAGGAGCAGGAGCCACTGCTGGACACCACCCGCGCGCTGCTGGAAAAGGCCGGTTACCAGGTCGTCTTTCCCGACGACCTCAACAACCTCTGCTGCGGGCAGCCCTTCGCCTCCAAAGGTTACGCGGAACAGGCCGAACGCAAACGGCAGGAAACGCTGGGTGCACTGCTCAAGGCCAGTCGTGGCGGCCTTGACCCAATCTATTGCGACACCAGCCCTTGCACCCTAAGGTTGGTGCAAGAGCTGAGCGAACCCCGCCTGCAGGTGTACGACCCCGTGCGTTTCATCCGCACACACCTGCTCGACAAGCTGGACTTCGAACCCCAGGACAGCCCAATCGCCGTCCACGTGACCTGCAGCACCCAACACCTCGGCGAAGCCCAGGCGCTGATCGACATAGCCCGTCGCTGCGCCAAGCAGGTCGTGGTGCCCGAAGGCATCCATTGCTGCGGGTTCGCCGGCGACAAGGGCTTCACCACGCCCGAGCTCAACGCACACGCCTTGCGCAGCCTCAAGGAGGCGGTGCAGGTCTGCGAGGAAGGCATCTCCACCAGCCGCACCTGCGAGATCGGCCTGTCGCAGCATGGCGGTATCGATTATCACGGGCTCGTTTATCTGGTGAACCGAAACAGCCGCGCCAGAGCCGCTGCGGCGGTCAGCTAGCGAGCAGCCGGCAGCCAGCTGACACGCACGGATGAAACGCTTGAGCGCAACCGCAGTCGGACAAATAGAGCCCAGGCGACACACTGGGCCGAAAACCCGCCTCGGCGCCGGCGTGCAATTGCAGAATCAGGCAGGCCCGCCGGGAAGTTAACTCCCTGGAGGATGCTCATGAAAAAATTTGCCCTACTTGCCGCCGCAGCCCTTATCGCCAGTCCCGCTGCGTTTGCTGCCGACAAAGACCTCTGCCAGCTCAACCTGCAAGAGATCGACGACCTGATGGCCACCAACCAGGCCACACTCGGCGAGCCCGCACGCAGCGAAGCAGAGGAGCTGGTCGGCCAGGCTCGCCAGGCTCAACAAGCCGGCGATACCGAAACCTGCATCGCCCATACCACCAAGGCCCTGCAGGAACTCAAAGGACCTGGCAGCTCCGACTCGAACGGCACCGCCGGCTCCGCCTCGGGCGCTGGCAACTGAGTGGCCTGGGCAAGGCCGCCGCACTCGGCGGCCTCGCTACCCCTTGAAATCCGACAGATCACCTCCATCTAATCCATCAAGCGTTCGACGTAGCTCATCCTCTGGCGTACACTGCGCCGCACATGAGCACGCGATGCGTCTCATGGGGCCGATTAGGATTCGACGCCGGTAACAAAACTCTAGGTGCATGCCGAGTTGGTAACAGAACTCGTAAATCCACTGTTGCAAACTTATAGTTGCCAACGACGACAACTACGAAGGGTACGCGCTAGCCGCCTAACCTTCATCTGGTCGCTTCGGCGCCAGCGGTCACTAGGGGATGCCTGTAAACCCGAAATGACTGTCAGATAGAACAGGATCGCCGCCAAGTTCGCTGCAGACGTAACGGCTAAATCTCATGCAGCTCGCTCCAAGCACCCTGCCAATCGGGCGGCGCGGAGTTAACTCAATAGATTTGGCTAAGCATGTAGTACCGACAGTGGAGAGCTGGCGGACGGGGGTTCAATTCCCCCCGGCTCCACCAAATACTCATCTAGACCTGTCTCTAACAGTCTACGATCTCCCTGAAAAGCCCGCGCTGTGCGGGCTTTCTTGTTTCTGGCTATCTCCCCTTGATTACGCCTATACCTTCCCGCCGTGTATCCTCTCGTGTATCTTCGGTAAATATTGAATCTGAGGGATACAGACATGAAGCGCAAGGACATCAAGAAGCGTCCTATGGCGGATACGGTACTGGCAAGCTTAGAGGCGGAGGAGAAAGAGTATCGAGAGAACGATGGAAACGGACTCTACCTTCGCGTTCGGCCAGACGGCTCGAAGTCTTGGCAGTTCCGCTACAAAAAGCCGGACGGCAAATGGTCCTGGATTGGACTGGGTGCCTATGGCAAAGGCAGCCATCAGCTGACCGGAGAACAAGCGCGGAAGGAAGCCGCGAAGCTGCGCGACGACGCAGCCGAGGGCAGCAACCCACTCGCAACGAAACGAGCACGAAAAGCCGCAGAGGTGGAAGCTGCGAACAACACATTCGAGTATCTCGCTCGGGAGTGGTACGCCACCAAGCGCAAGGGATGGAGTGAGGGAACGGCTGTCCGGACCATTGGCGCACTTGAGCTGCACGTATTTCCCACGTTCGGTAAGCGTCCCTATACAGCTATCTTACCGATGGAGTGGATGGAGCTGCTCCGTGGCATGGAGCAAAAAGGAATCGTTGAGCAGACCAGCAGAGTCCGTGGCATGTGTCGGGAAATCTATGATCTGGCTCGAGTAACGGGGCGAGCGCAATACAACCCGCTCGAGGGACTGCATAAGTTTCTCCAGACCCGTCCAGCTGAAAACTATGCGCACGTGCCTGTCGCTGAACTTCCGGCGCTGCTTCGAGCAATGCGCGCTTACGGCACTATAGATGTACGAATTGGTTTGCAGCTGTTGAGCATGCTTGCCTGCCGCCCATCCGAGCTACGCGAGGCTCGTTGGGACGAATTTGACCTGGATGCAGGGCTTTGGCTAATCCCCGCGGCAAGAATGAAACGCCGTCGCGAGCACTTGGTTCCGCTGCCAACTCAAGCAGTTCAGCTCCTACGCGACCTACATTTCCTGACCGGAGCATATCCGCTGCTGTTCCCAGGTCGCGGCAACACCACTAAGGCACGCAGCAACACCGTATTCTTGATGGCACTTCGCCGTCTGGGTTATGAGGGGCGGCAGACTGGTCACGGGTTCCGCCACCTGGCAAGCACCATCCTCAACGAAAACGGCTTCGACTCGCAGCATGTGGAAGCCCAGCTATCCCATGTCAAGGAAGGGGTGAGGGGCGTCTATGACAAGAGCACCTACCTAGAACAGCGCAAGGTCATGATGCAGTGGTATGCCGATCATCTGGACATGCTGGCAGGTGGCAATGTGGTTGAGCTCAAACGTCAGGCGTGAAGGGCATCGGTGCTACGTGCCCTTGTGTTGGGATTTCTTAAGGTAACTGGGAACCGAGGGTGCCGTCTGTAAAGACGGTGGTCCCAACGGTTCTCTCAAGCAAAAGACTGGTGAACTAGAGAGGAACAGTGAGGCGCTATGGAGGCATAAAAATCTTGCTTCTACTTGTTTACACACAAAGAGAGTCACATAGCGTTGGGGGCGACATAAGCCAATGTGGTGCCCAAAATGTTCATGCCGTCTCCTCATGTTATCCCAGATGCCGCGAGCATCCAGCGTTTCGACCCCTCTCTGGTCATCATCCGGATCCCCGAAGTCGAGAAGATCACTAGCCTCAAGCGACCGACCATCTACAAGCGCCTCAAGGACGACCCGACCTTTCCTAAGCCTGTTCCGCTGAGTGACAGCACTGCCCGCGGAGCTCCAGTTGGCTTCGTTTTGGCTGAAGTCCAACAGTGGGTACGTTCTCGCATCGCAACTCGCACGAAAGTTGAATGCCTTCCGCTTCAAGGTGGCGGCTCGCCGCTGCATGGACGTGATGAGCTGGCGTCGTGTGAGATCCTGGCGGCGCAAGGAGTGGCGTCTAGCGCGGATGGCGAGACTCAGTATGAAAAGGCGAGGTGGTAAATGAAAACGTCCATCCGTCCCGAAAGTCTGAGCAGCTGGGCGCATTGCCAGAACTCCATCTCCGGCGTAAGCAAAGTGACAATGTCTAGCCGCGAGGTTGCGGAGCTGGTTGGGTCGCGTCACGACAATGTGCGCGTTGCTATTGAGCGATTGGCCGAGCGCGGCGTGATCGCTTTACCTGCAATGCAGGAAAAGCCCACTGCAGGCCGCCCGGCTATCGAATACGTCTTCGCCGGTGAACGCGGCAAACGCGACAGCATTATTGTTGTCGCCCAGCTCTCGCCGGAGTTCACTGCGGCACTGGTGGACCGCTGGCAGTCGCTGGAGGCCCATCAGACTCCGCATATTCCGGAGACTTTCCCCGAAGCGTTGCGCCTCGCTGCCGACCAAGCCGAGCAGATCGAGAAGCAGCAAGCATTACTTGCCATCGCCGTGCCGAAGGCCGAGTTTGTCGACCGCTACGTCGACGGCACCGGACTGAAGGGCTTCCGCGAGGTGGCCAAGCTGCTGCATGCAAAGGAGAACGACTTCCGCGCCTTCCTGCAAGACAAGCGCGTTATGTACCGCCTGAGCGGCGAGTGGGTGCCGTTCGCCGAGCACATTGACGCCGGCCGCTTCTCGGTGAAGACCGGTCAGGCAGACAACGGTCATGTCTTCAACGCCTCCAAGTTCACCCCGAAGGGCGTGCAGTGGATCGCCGGCCTGTGGGCTGTGCATCAGCCGGAGGTGGCAGAGTGAGCCTGCATGACCTTCTCGACCGTCCGATTGCCTTTCAGCGCGCCTTCGTCTCCCTCGGTGCCGGCATCACTGGTGCCCTGATGCTGAGCCAGGCGATCTACTGGTCGAAACGCACCGACAACGCTGACGGCTGGTTTTACAAGACCATGGAGGAATGGGCGTCCGAAACCGGAATGACCCGCTCCGAGCAGGAGAGCGCGCGCAAGAAGCTGGTGAGTGCCGGCGTGCTTGAGGAGAAAAAGAAGGGCGTCCCGTGCCGCCTGTTCTACCGGGTAAACATGGATGCGATCCGCACAAGCTTGATTGCAGAAAACCCGCATTCCAGTCTGCAGGATTCCTGCAAACAAGGCTGCAGAAAAGCTGCAAGCAAGCCTGCAGGAAAGCCGCTCGCTATTACAGAGACTACAGCAGAGATTACTGCAGAGACTACGACAGACACCTTTCCGGGCCAGCCCGCTGACGCGGCCTTGCCGGTTGTCGTGGACGCATCGCCTCGCGTCGAGATCCAGGCAGACATACCCGGCCCGAAGGACCCGAGCTCGAAGACTTTCAAGGCGTGGGCCAACTACGCCTTCGCCTACCGCAAGCGCTACAGCGTCTGGCCGAAGTGGAACGCCAAGGCCGCCGGGCAGATCAGCCAACTTGTTGACCGCCTGGGCGCCGATGAGGCGCACCACGTCGCGGCGTTCTACGTCACCGTCAACGACGCGCGCTTGGTCAATGACTGCCACAGCCTGAACAATCTGCTCGCTAAGTGCGAGGCCTTCCACACCCAGTGGGCCACCGGCCGCCAGATGAACGCGACCACCGCCCGCCAGATCGAGGCCACTCAGGCGAACATCAACGCAGCACAAGAGCTGGTAGCGCTCTTCAGCGCTAGTAGCGAGGGATGTATCAATGCCAATCGTTTCCTTTGAGCAACAGGCCCAACTGGCCGCCTCTAACTGCGCCACTGCGGAGTCGCTCGGGCAGACCCTGAGCGCGAGCGCTGCCGAACTGATTGCATCCGACCTGACCGGCTACCCGACTGAGTTGATCACCGATGCGCAGCAGGCCTGCCGCCGCGACCTGACCGGAAAGCTGACCCTGGCCTCCATCATTGAGCGCTTGCAGGACCGCGACGGGGGCCGGAACCGGTCGAGGCCTGGGGCATTGCCTACGCGCCTACGACTAGGCTGACAGCGTGGTGAAGACCGAGGAGCTCCACATCGCACTATCCGCCGCCCGCTTAGCGCTGGAGCGCGGCGACAAAATCGGCGCCCGGATGGCGTTCAAGGCCGCCTACGTGCGAGTAGTGGACGCAGCCCGTCGCGAGGCCAAGCCGGTCAAGTGGACGCTGAGCCTCGGTACAGACCCCAGCGCCGCGTAGCCGCCGCCGAGGAGGCAGGACGCCTTGGCCGTCTGCCGGCACCGCAAGTTGCCGGGCACCTGGCTCAGCTGACCCATGCGCCGGTCACCGCCGAGGGCAGCACCATCGCCTGCCTAATCACCGGTAATGTGGCTCCGTTTGCCAGCGCCAAGGTACGCGAACACTGCGCGGCCATCAAGGCGCAGCTCGAGCGCAACGCCGAGGCGGCCAAGGCCAAGCAGGAAGCCGAACGCGCCGCCAAGGGCGAGGATCTGAAAAGGAGGAAGGCAGAGGCCACTAGGGAGCTGGCCGATCTGGAAGCGAGGAAAGCCCGATAAGCACATCTGCGTGGCTACATCTACACCTGAAGTTTCGAGAAGGATCTACCACTGAGCTGAACCTCGGTGGTCGCAGCAGTTTCTCAGGCTCAAAACATTAAACCCGACGCCCGAAGACCTGAAGGCTAACCGGTATGAATCAAACGAAAGCCGACCAGGCGGCACAGAAGACTGGCAGACCAAGCATTAAACCGACCTCGTACACAGTAATCCCCTCCGTGCGCAATCTACCGCCGCCCGACCGACCGGTCTACTCGATCGAGAGCCACGCGGGCTGTAACCTTTGATGCCCCGCCAATCGCTGCCGCTGGGTGTTCTTTGCTGCAATAGCAAAGCATCAATGGCGGCGACTATGATGATTATTGGCGCGCCCTCGGTTTCGGCCTGTTGAGATTAGTGCTCCGAGGGTTGGTGGTTAACAAAACATCGGTTAACAGCTTGGTTAACACGGAAAAGCTGCCACGCAGCGGGCCGAGCGTCCTGACGGCCAGCGATCTAGGTCATAGATTATCCGCGCGTCGGTCACGTCGGTTATAGGCTAAAGCCCCATCGAGTAAATCATCTCGCTCTCACTGACCGCTTCGGGCGTCACCACCGCGTCCTTGAGCATCAACTTGCCGCGCAGCAGCCGATCCAGATGCACATCGAATGAATCGAACTGCGGATGCGTTACGGCAGGCAGATGGATAAACACTTCCTTCTGCTGCCCAATCCGATAGACGCGGTCAGAGGCCTGCGCCTCTTTTGCGGGGTTCCAGTGCCGTTCTAGGTGAACAACGTGGTTAGCTCCGACAACGGTCAAACCTACGCCCGCTGCGACCGGCGACATGATCAAGAGGTTGAAGCCGGACTTCGCTTCGAATGCTGATATGAGCTTCTTACGGGTCATGTCTTCCGCTTTGGTAGCTACCGCTTTTGTATCGCCGTTGATAACGGCAATGTCCAGGCCGTAGATCTGATCAAGCCACAGCTTCAAAACCCTCTGCAGGCGCTTGGTCATCATGAACAGGATGA
Organism: Pseudomonas sp. SA195; assembly: GCF_054131565.1. Taxonomy (NCBI): domain Bacteria; kingdom Pseudomonadati; phylum Pseudomonadota; class Gammaproteobacteria; order Pseudomonadales; family Pseudomonadaceae; genus Pseudomonas; species Pseudomonas sp. SA195. The sequence continues at coordinate 3,589,977 of NZ_CP096392.1, forward strand.
CCTTTTCACCCTTGTCGCGTATCTGGTCCAGCAGCTTGAGCGTCACTGCCAGCTTGCCTGACTCGGACATTAACTGACGGGCATGCTGTCCATCACGGCTGTACAGCGACGTTTCGTCATCCAAGCGAGGATGCAGCGAGACAGAACGCAACTGTGTAAGCGCCGCTAGAGCCGAACCACGCATGTCATCTGCGCTGGCGCGTCGAGCACGGTATCCATCTAGCACATCGTCATACACCTGCAGCTGAATCCCGCGCATAGATGCGCCCAACTCAGGCGCATAACGCTGGATGCCTCGATCTACCTGCTCTACTCCACTACGGATCGTTTTGCTAGGCAGCCCTTTAAGCTGGTCTTCCTTCACGCGACGCAGCATGAACGGCCCGACCGCCTTGCGCAGTTGCTCACCCAGACGAACACGGACCTCGTCGCGCTCCTCCTCCCCGGCCGAGAGAATCGGCTTGATCCAAGTGTCTCGGTAGTTTTCCCAGCTGCCAAACAACCCTGGCTGAGCCGTATCCATCAAGCACCAGAAGTCGCCGAGGCTGTTCTCCACGGGCGTGCCGGTGGCCAACAATTTGAAGTCAGCCTTTAACCCCTTTGCCGCACGGGTTTGCAGTGCGTTAGGGTTCTTGATGTTCTGCGCCTCGTCGAAAATGACCATGCCCCAGTCGATCCTGCACAGCGAAAACTGGTAGTCACGCAGCGTCTGGTACGTTGTTAGAACCAAACGACGGTCCATATCCAGACGTTGAGCACCCGCCTCCGGGCCAATGGTCAACGCATAACGAATGCTCTGGGCATCCATCATGCCGTCATCATCGGCCAGGGCAGCCAATTGAACAGACTCTCGCTCGGCGCCCTTGACGCGGTAGCGGTTTAAGTCTCGTCCAGCTTGCAGCACCACGAGATCGCGGAACGGAATGCTTAGAAAGGTCTTTCCAACTTCGTCTTCCCAGTTTTCCAACAGGCTAAGTGGTGCGACTACCAGGACTGGTTTTTGCGGCTTTTCGCTTCGGCGCTGGGCTGCCAGGTATTCACCGATTGCGACCAGCGACATGTATGTTTTGCCCAGCCCCATATCGTCGGCGAGCAGGCTGCCCTGTAGGCGATAGAGGTCATCATGATCGTCAGATAACGCGGCGTTCATCAGCCTGAGCATCCACTCAATACCTTCGACCTGATGCGGGAATGGCTGCCGCGCATAAGCGGACCAGTCTGGTGCTTCCAGTAAGCGAGCGTTGCTGGCTTTTGCCAGTAGTGTCGAGTTGATTTCGCCGGCATCCTTAAGAATGACGGCAACCTTCTCCTTGGGCTCGTCAAAAAGGTCTTCAGCTGCGGCCGGCGGCTCCGACAACTCGGGCTTCTCGAGCGTCTCTTTCACCCGTTCCAATTGACGCGCCACAAGCGGCGCGTCTGAAATGTCGATGACCTCACCAGCAAAGCTCAGACTCGTTGCACCCTGCTCTATCGCGGACCGCAGCACCTCCTCAAAACGCTCCAACTCCTCTGGCGTCTGAACTAACTTCGGGATGATCTCTGCTGGCGCGGGGCGCTTATCCAGGGCAAACCAGTCATTCTTGGCCGCATCCAACGCGCCGAAGTCCATATGCTGCAGCTTGCCAATACCAGCTACGCGGACCGAGAAACCGACCTCGAGATTGACCAGTGCAGCATCCAAAAAGGCCGTAGGCGAGGCGATAAACTCAGCGACCTTATCTGGCGGGATTCGTTTGTTGGCCAGCACATTGCGAATGCCGTCCATCTTCGCCTGATCGAGCAACACCACACGATTGTCGATTCGCAGCACACCCCCGTCAGCGCTCATGTCGAGCTGTGACCAGCGCTTCTCCAGCTGATCGGGCGTCGATCCATCCCCCAGACTCGGGCACAGCATCAGGCTGCCATCTGGCAGTCGGGTCGCAATAACGCCAACATTTTCCGGAACGACCACATCGAGTCGATCGAAATGACTCAAATCGATGCGCATACCGCTTCGGGCAGCTGTCTGTAGCTCAGCCATCAAGCGAAGGTTAGCCGCCTCCCCTCGCTGTGCTGGATCGAGCGACTCGTGCTTTTCCCAAGCCATCAGCCCCATCAACTCAGCTGGCGTAAGCCAATAGCGTTCGGTACTCGTCAGGTATAAATACGGGCCTTTGCGCGAGAAAGGTGTGACGCCCTCAGCCACTTCAACCGCAATCCCAACGCGGAAGGCGCTATTACCTGTACGCCCGCTGATGAAGGCCTGAAAGCGACCGGCGAATCGCCGTGGCAGCCGTAGAATGTCGGCCTGCTCATTGTCCATACCGGCAATATCTTCAGCACCGATATGAAAGCCGTTGGCCGTGTGCTCTGCGATGCCCTGCTCTGCGAGCATGTTCAGGACAATCAGCTGAACCTTCTGCAGTGCGTTGCCTTTACCTTCCTGCAACGCCTTGAACGTGTGGACGGGAAGATAAAAATTGGCTCCGTTGGAGTCTGCACTCGACGCAAACCCCTCCTGACTACCGACCGCCACATCACGCTCGCCAATCAGGGATTTCAGAACATCTAAAAGGCTCATTACTGCTCTCTCCCCTCAGCCTCGAACGCTTCCAGCTCGCGTTGAGCGGCGCCTGTCAGCTGCCAACCGTACTTATCATCCTGCATACAAAGCCCTTTCAATGGGCCGTATAGAGCCTGATTGACCAGCCTCGCGTCGACCTCTAGAACATTCGCCGCATAACGAACCTTATCGCCTGGGTTGGCAGCGAAATAATGCAATACGGCAAGCGCAAACGGATCGAGCGTAGCGAATCCCGAACCTGCGCTTACGGCATCAGGCACGCTCTGAGTTGCGTTTGATGGCTCCGGCCGGGTCAGCTCGGCTACCAATTGCTCACCATGCACCGACAGCAGCCAACGCCCTTCTCCATCCTGCTGGACGTATTGCGAAAGGCTGCTTTCCAACATCGTCTTCACGTTCAACACATTGCCGCCCTGATTGCTTACAGCTTCGAGTAACGCCCCGAAACCGCAATGCGGATGAATCTCGAGATAGCGCAGGGCCGCTAGCTGGAGCGAGCTGAAGGACGGCTGCTTCGTTCGTTGCAGAGCCGGGTCGTCGCGACCGGAGGCAACGGCGCCTGATTTCACTGCACCATTTGCGGCCGCAGCTGCAACATCAGCTGAACGCCGTGCTGGGATTGGCACATCGGCGTTGCGTGACATCGGCGCCGCAGCGTGTTCAGTTCCTTGTTGAGCAGCCGTCGGCGATCGCGTTACCGCTTTGGCCCCTTCTTTCGCCGGAGCGGGAACCACCGTGCGCTTGGGACTTACGGCAGGGATTCCGAATTTGCGCAGTTGGAGACGATAATCTTCAGGGCTCAGGAGCTGCTCGACATCGATGGCAATGCCATTCTCGGCCAGGAAGGTGAAGACCTTGTTCTGCCAGGTGTATGGGGTATGCACGAAAGCGTCGTAAGGCAACCCGGGGTAGAGTTTCTTGTAAGTTCCGGGGACCGTGGTGGTCAGGTCTTGATGACTGAAGGTATTTCGCTCATATGTTCTTAGGGCTTCACCAGGCGCGGCCAAGTAGACCCAGATTTTGAAACTATGTGAGCCCTCGACCAGATGGAAGTCACCGCAGTCCAGATAAATGACAGCCTTGTCCGTCATCTGCCCATCCATCCGCGCGAAGCTGGTCTTAACGTCCTTACCCAAGATCCGCTTGACCGATTGTTGAGCCTTGCCGCCCAGTAGGAGGCGAGTGTTACGAATTAACTTCAGCTTGAAGAGCCCTTCAAGGAATCGCTTGCGGGCGGGGAACATCCGCTGCATTTCCGTATTGGCTGTTTCAAGCCCGTATTGCTCAACGGCCTGCAGGAACAGCCGCAGGTCCTCTTTGGACAACCAGCCCCGAACCTTTTGAATGCGCTCCTCACCCAGCGGCTTCCACCACTCCCGGAAGTTCACCGCTGAGCTGGAGATACGTGGGTCCCCTGCCATGTTAAGGATAAAGTTCTGCCAGACTTCGCCGGCTTCCTGGCCGGCACGATCAATGAGGATCTCAAGCGCAACATGGCCGATACGCCGTGCGCCTTCGAAGGGCGCCTTGGCCACTGCAGGCTTGAGCAACTCATCCAGCACCGGATCGGACTCGCCTGGATGTAACTGTCGCAACGTCTCGAGATAAAAGTGCGCCCGGCAGATATCGCCATAACGGCCATCATCAAAGCCGTGCAGACCGAGTTCCATGAACGTCTCGCCAAGCTCACGTCCGCCTTGACGCACTCGTTCAGCGAGATGACGTGGACCATCGAGGCTAAGCAACCAATGCCCCTCGCGCTTGAGTGTAACCAGCGGATCGGCCCTTGATGTCTGGATCTTCGACGGCGGTATCAGGTCAAGCTGCTGTAACAGGCTTCGCTCCAGAAGCTCGCGCACCCCTTCCTTTTCATCCAGCCGATCGAATCGCCGGAAATACAGCTGTGCCAACTGCTGCAGCGTCATACGCGTTAGACGTGGCTGCTGAGCGTCCAGCAAGGCAGCCAACAAGCGCGTATTTAGCAGGCGGCTGGCAATCACCTCGTCATTGAGCCACAGCCAGCTCAACGCCCGAGCCGTAATACGCCGCCGCAGCAGCTCAGGCAGACCATCGAATCGCCCCGAGCTGGCCATGCCACGCAGCACTGCGAGCATGCGCTCAAACGCATCATTGTTCCCGGTCTCCGCCTCCAGAGTGGCAGCCTTTTTTGCCAGTACAGTCCAGCGCTCGAGCATCTGAGCGCCCCAGCTGGCCGCAGGAAACTCTACGGGAGGCAGCCTCATGGCTTGGCCTCCCCCAGACGTTCCTTGACTTGCTCGTACTGCGCGCTATCCGGACGACGGATGGTGAAACGAATGTCGATTCGGCGATTACGTTTGAAGTCTTCCTCCGTGACCTGATCGGCCACGGCCGGACGTGTTTCGCCATACCCGCTGACCGAGAACAGCGGTTTTCCGTCCTTGTTGTTCAGGCGCGACAACTGCTCCTCGCGCGCCAAGGCGTCCCCCCAGAACTGCCAGAGCGAAATAGCACGAAAGGTGGAAAGCCCCCAGTTGCCTTTGCCCATAAATCCCTGCAATGGACGGTTATCCGTGTGGCCCTCGATAAAAATCGTGTCCAGGAATTCCACCCGGTCATCACGCGAGATCACCTCCTTGATGACCTTGCCGATCTCAAGCGCTCGCGCCTGATAGGCCGAATGGATTTCATAGGCACCGGTATCGAAGCCAAGAAGATCGTTGGGAATACTCAGCACCGTGTGATTCTCGCTGACCTCCACCTTGATGCCGCGCCTGCGTAGTGCCTCAACAGCCTCATCGAGGATGGTGCGGCGCACTTGCTCCGCCTTTTTCAGCTCTTCGATTTCCTGTTCGAACTGGACCTGCCGCTCCTCCAGCTTCTGCTGAATGTCCATCAGCTGCAGGATCAGGATCACCGAGGCCAGAATGAAGATCACCAGCAGCGCCGACATAATGTCCGAGAAGGACATCCAGTACGGGTTTTCCTCATCGACGGCCACGTCATGCGACTTGCGAAAGCGCATCAGCGTGCCTCCAGCTCATCCAGAATCCCGCTCACCGCCTGGACGTTGCGATGCATCTGATCGGCATAGGCAAGCGAGACCTCGTTCCACTTATTCATGCGGTCCTCAGTCTGCGTACGCACTTCGGAGGCGTAGCTACGCAGCCACTCTTCAGCTTGCTTTTCAATTGCCTCTACCTGGGCACGCAGCGTCTCACCCAGCGTTGTAAATTCATGCCTTACGCCGGATAGGAATTCCTGCTGCGTCTGTTTCATGTCGCCAAAGCCAGTGCGCGCTTCGCTTGCGGCCTGCTCGAAGCGCTGCGCGCCCTCGAGTAGTGCTGCCTGCAGCTGCGACAGCGAACTTGCCTGGCCCTGCAGTTGTGCAGCCAACGCGGCATTCTGTGTGCTCGCAGCTTCCACGCTCTGGGTTACTGCCTCCAGGCGCTGGCCCAGCGCATCAGCGGCCTGGCGAAGGTTGGCAGAAAGCAGGCCCAACTGATTGGCGCTGCTATCCAAGTGCTTGCTGCTGGTCGCGGACGCTTCGGTAGCTTGTTGCAGGCGCGTCATCAGCTGCTGGTGCTGCTCAGCCATTTGCCTGCTCTGCTGCTGCGTAACCTGAACGGCGGACGCGATACCTGCCAGCAATTGCTGCTGCTGCGCAGCCATGTTTTCCAGTTGTTCGTTAAAGCGCTGCTGGCGGCTCTGTTCACGCTGCTCCGCCTGCACGCCGTACCCGCTGACCTGCTCATTGAAACTGCCGAGCAGCTTGCTGACCGTTTCCTCGAGATTGCGCTGTTGCGTCGCCGCGGCTTCGGCAATGGCGCCAATCTGCTGTTGGCTGGTCTGGCCCAGATTGCCGATCAGCTGCTGCTGTTGCGCCAGTGCCGCCGCTTGCTGCTCCTCGTGGCGCTGCGCCCTGGCCTGCTCACGCTGCTCGGCGGCCCCCATCTGCGTATCGAGCTGCGTGTTCAGGTTCATCATCAACCGGGAGAACACTTTCTCCAGGTTGTTATGCCGCTCATTGCCCGCCTCGGCCATCACTCGCATCTGGTCCTGAGTGGAACTGGAGAACTTCTCCAGAAGCGCCGCCTGATTGGCACTGGACTCACTCAGCAAACGCTCGAACATCGCCTGCCTCTCTTCATCGCGGCGCTGCGCAGAGCCCAACTGCCCCTGCAACTGGCTCGACAGTCCGGCCATCAGCTCGCTGAAACGCTGCTCCAGCTGTTCCTGCCGCTGATCTGCAGAGCCAGCAATGCGTTGCAATTGAGCTTCGAACTGGCTGCTCTGCTGCTGCGCAACCTCCATTTGCCGTCCCTGTTGCTCGCTCAAACTGGTAAACAGCTGGTTCAGGCGCTCACTCATGCCGCTTACGGCCGCGTTCACGTCGGCAGCGGCCTGTTGCATCTGGCTGCCCTGCTCCCGGCCAACCGACGTCATGCCGTCCATGAAGCTTCCAACCAGGGTCTCCAGCACCTGGGTCGATTGCTGGCTGGTGGTACTGACCAAGGTCTGAATAGCGGGCGCCATGATGTTGTTCAGCGCATCGGTAAACGCTGTCTGCATGGCCTCATTCATGCCATTGAGGGTTTCCTGCAGCCGATCCCCAATGCGCTCGTGCAATTCCTGCAGCGCCTCCTTGCTCTCCTTCCCGTATTCCGCGATATGCACCAGCGACTGCTCGGCTGGAATGCGCGGGTAGAGGAAGTCGATATCGTGCTGCAGCCGCTGGATATCAATCAGCGCACTACGTTCGAACATCTTCTCGATGATGTTCAGCAGCAGGCTAAAGGCAACGCCCCAGACCGATGTCATGAACGCCACAGCAGCGCCGGAGATCAGCTTGTTGATGCCGCCCTTCAGCGCCTCGATCTCGTCGGACGTACCCACCAGCCCCTCAAGCCCGACGGTCAAACCCACGAAGGTACCCAACACACCGACCGCCACCAGGAAACTGGGTGCTGCGGCCAGCAGACGGCTGGCAGTCAGACCACTCGCCAGTGTGCGCGCATTGAAGAAATGCTCGGCATCCAGAGTGTTGAACAGCTTTTGCTGGTCGGACGAATGCACGAGACTTTCATCGAACTCGCGCCAGAGCATGCCGACATTGGATGCCTTCAGCTCCTGCGCCTTGTGTAGCGTTTCTCTTCGGCTGGCAGCCAGGGTGTCCTTGCTCTGGCCGTCCAGCAGCGAGCGCAGTGCACGCATGCGCATTTTGAAGTGCCGGAAATGCAGCATCAGGAAGAACAGCGAAAACCCGAAGATCAGTGCAGTGACCAACCAGAACCAGGCACTGATGCCGTTAGGGTTGGCGCTGAACATATGGGCGAAATCGGGGATCAGGTGTTGCAGCAAATCCATCATGACCAAAGCGTCCGTTTAAAGCAGGGGATCAAAGCAATTAGCGAATCAGGCTTTCACGCCGAAGCGTTCTTTCAATCGGTCGACCGTCCAGCGCCACTTCGGGGTTGTCGGGCGACAGATGGTGTTCTGGTTGCCGAACAGGCCAACTTCCCTGATGGCTTCGTTCAGCGGCAGGCTGAGCAGCCAGTCGACCGACACGAAGTACTCGCAGCGTTCCGGGTCATCGGCCAAATCGCGGTGATAATTAGCGCCGTTGAGCAGCTCCAGCGCCGGGACCTCGTTGCCCTGATAGGAAATACGAAACTCGATGGCTGGGGTGGCATAGCTGGTAACTCGCGCCACGCCGACATAGCCGGAGCCGGGTACGTTGACCCAGATTCGGTCGCCAGGGCTGAGCACCTTCAGGCTGTTGCTGTACCAGCTGCCACCACCGCCGCAGATGAAGCCAAACTGCCGTGCCTCGGGCCAAGAGCGGCTGAGGCCGTGGCCGAAGGAGCAGTAGAACTCGCCGTTCCAGGGCTCGCTGGGCGTGCCGGGCTTGGCGACGGCGGTGGGTTGCGGCGTTTCGGCTGGGTCTAGCAGCCAAGCGCGGCTGATCAGTTGCTGCTCACCGAGTTGGAACACCTGAAAACACAGCACATTGATCGCGATATCGCGCTCGCTGAGGTAGCTGACGATGCGCTCGCTGCTGGCATCCAGCTCGGCGGCAACGATGACGATCTGATGGTTTTGATTGAGCGACTCGATATCCAGCGGCGCACCGAAACGCGCCTGGAAATCAGCAGCCAGATCGCCCTGCGGCTTGAAGCGCTGATAGATGGCGGCAATCTCGTCCGCCTCCAGCCGCTCCACCCAGGCGGCATAGTCCAGCGCCTGCGCCACCACTTCGCGCGGGGTGCGGTCGCGTTTGAGTTCAATCAGCACCAGCGAGGCGTCTGGAGCCAGCGCCAGCAGGTCGATGCGACCACCATAGCCGGTGCTTTCCTGCTGGCCGATCAGCAGCCAGTCGTCCGACAGTAGTGCCGGCGCCGCGACAATCATATTCTCGAGCAACTGCTCGCTGACTAACCGCGCCGCCTTGAGGGCTACGGGTTGCGCTCCGACGGTCCAGACTTGCGTGCGTATAGGCATCCCTGCACTCCTGCGTTTAGGCCACGGCCTGCTCGACCAATGCGGTAGCCAGCTGTTCATTGAGTTGGCGAGCCTGGGTCAGGCGGGTTTTGAGTTGATCGCAGAGCGCCATCATTTGATCGACTTTGGCGACGATGCGGTGTTGTTCGGCCTCCGGAGGCAGCAACAATGGAATTGCATTCATTTTTGCCTGGTTCATTTTGGGCTGAGCCGTGCCCGTCACGTAGGGCTTTAGATCAATGGCGTTAAAATAGAGGCAGACGTACAGAAGCAGAGACTCGCTTATCCCATCCAAGACATGGGCATGATTATTAACCCAATATTTACCTCGAGCCATGTACGCAATTGGAGTACTGCGATTAATTAGATTCGCGCCATCCTCACCAACCAAAAGCAGTGGCTTGTCAAATAAATAACCATCAATCTTATCGATGACACCGGACGCACCATAGTAATCGTAAGTTTTTGCCCGCCCCTCCCGCTCAGCTTGAGCGACCGGAACGCGCTCGCCATCGCGGCAAATAGTTACTGCCCCAACTGTCGATTTAACCCATCCTCTAGGCACAAGCAGACCAGCAACATCACCACTGCTATCAACTACTTCTTTAACTTGCCGCTTCCGGTTCAGAGAGGCAGCACGAGTTTTTTCTTCGATAATACGATTGAGAAGCTCGGTGGCCGGTTCGTCGTTGGGATCTTGCGGTACCAGTTTGCCAATCACAGCCAGTTGCAGCAGGGTCTGCTTGAGAGCGTCGATGCTGGATTCGGTGGTGAACAGGGTGTGAAAGTGTTCGGCCAGGCGTTGCCAGTTGGCGGCGAAGTCCTTGGCATCGGCGGCCTGGGTCAGGCTGCCGAGCAGCGCTTGCACCAGTTGGGCGTGAGCGCTTTCGGCGTCGGCCTGCTGGGCTTCCAGGCGGTCGCATAGGGCCATCAGTTCATCGACTTTAGCGACGATGCGGTGTTGTTCGGCTAATGGGGGAATAGGTATTTCCAGTTTTTCCAACGCCGACTTTTGAAGATTGTTTATACCAATCCCTTTGCCATGTCCCGCCGCCCTTGACCTGTAGAGCGGTGTCTGGAAGAAACATCCAAAAAACTGAAAAAGGTCGCTCGTACGTGAGCGAACCACGCCGCAAAAAGCTCCAAATGAACCATCAAAGCTAGCTGTAGCCTGCGCTGCCTTACCGACCAAGTCAGCACTTCCGCTCGACATTGCAATAACAATATCGCCAGCTTTGATGTACTGATGCTCCGAAATTATCTTTTGGGGAACATAAACCGGGCGATCAAAGTTCAACGTCCGATTAATATTGTTCCCTCGGAGCAAGGGGGCGTGCTCGGGTAACGGAGCATCACTGGCATCCGATTTGTTGTAGGTGACTCCACGAATAATCTCTGCAATTTCCCCGAGACGAACCCACTCCCAGTTGGTAGGTACGTCAAACGGCTTCTCTTCTTCGCCAATTTCAGCCAGTGGCTTCTGCTTCTTAATCTTCCCCTCATCAACCAACCGCGTCTTTTCCTCGGCAATGCGCTTCAGCAACTCACTGGCCGGCTCATCACTGGGATCTTGCGGCACCAACTTGCCGCGCACCGCCAGTTCCAGAATCAGCTCACGCAGCTTTTTGATGCCATTGGGCGCGCCGGTCAGCAGCGGCAGGTTATCGGTCAGCAGAGCGGTCATGGGCGGGTTTCCGGGGCAAGCATGTTCATGATCAGGCGGATCAGGGTGTCTTTCTGTGCGGGGGCGGATTCGGCAACCAGCAAGGTCAGCGCCGCCAGACCGGTGTCATTGATCACGGCGTTACCGTCGGCATCGAACAGGCGGCCGTTGCGGTGCAGGAAGTCGACGAAGAGATAGGCGCCGCTGCGTTTGTTGCCATCGGCGAAGGGATGATTCTTGACCACGAAATACAGCAGATGCGCGGCTTTGCTCTCCAGGCTCGGGTAGGCCGGTTCGCCGAAGACGCTTTGCTCGAGGTTGCCGAGCAGCGCAGCCAGGCCATCGCCGCGTTCGCGGGCGAACAGGTCGCTGGCTTCGCCACGGGCCATCAGCTGGGCTTTGAGCTCGGCCAGTTGCCGGCGCGCCTGGGTAGCATCAAGCAATTCACCACCGGGACTGCCGGTGGGTTCGGTGAGCAAACCTTCGTCGTAGCGTTGCAGCCAGAGGAAGGTCTGGGTGTAGCGGCTGACGATTTCCACCAGCCCACGCCCGCCGGCTTCGCCCAGTTCGGGCGTGCGAGCGGCCTTGCGCACCAGCTCCAGCGCCGCCTCCAGCTCGCGGGCGTTGGCCTCGAAGCGCGCGCGGTTGAGCGTATAGCCGCGGGTCAGGTGCTGTTTGAGTACCTGATTGGCCCACTGGCGAAAGCGCGTGCCTTCACGGGACTTCACCCGGTAGCCGAGGGAGATGATCACGTCGAGGTTGTAGAAGGCCACCGGCTTGTCGGAGCCAGCAATGTGCAGATTTTGCACATTGCTTTCACGTTCCAGCTCGCCCTCGGCAAAGACGTTGCGGATGTGCCGGCCGATCACGGTGCGGTCACGGCCGAACAGCTCGGCCAGTTGCTCCTGGCGTAACCATACGCTGTCGTGCTCGACGGTGACGGCGATCTGGCCGCTGGCACTTTCGTAGATGGCGACGTCGCTCATGGCCGCTCCAGCGCCTCGGCCAGCACGGCCTTGAGCTGGTCGCGCAGCTGGCTGATTTCGCCTTGCAGCTGCGCGTAGTCACGCAGCAGCTGGTCCGGGTCGTGGCTGATCTGCTCGCCGACATGGGGGTTCTTGCAGTCGAGGTTCCAGTTGCGAGCTTTCAGTTCATCCAGGCTGACCTTCCAGGCGAACTCGCTTTCCACGCGTGCGGCAAAGCCATCGGCCTCACTGCCCCACCAGGCCTCTTCCACGGCGAACTCTTCGATGCGCATGGGGCGCGTCTTGGAGTAGTTCTTCACGCCGGCTGGGTACTGGTGCTCGTAGAACCACACCTCTTTGGTCGGTGTGCCTTTGGTGAAGAACAGCAGGTTGGTCTTGATGCCGGTGTAGGGGTTGAACACGCCGTTGGGCAGGCGAACAATGGTGTGCAGATTGCACTCGGTGAGCAGCTTTTCCTTGATGCGGCTCTTGATGCCTTCGCCGAACAGGAAGCCATCGGGCAGCACCACCGCAGCGCGGCCGCCATCTTTCAGCAGGTGCATGATCAATACGAGGAACAGGTCGGCGGTTTCGCGGGTACGGAAGGCAGCCGGGAAGTTGGTTTCGATACCGTCCTCTTCCATGCCACCGAACGGCGGGTTAGCGACGATGCAGTCGACCCGCTCCTTCGGCCCCCAACTGATCAGCGGACGCGCCAGGGTGTTGTCGTGGCGGATCTGGTTCGGCACTTCGATGCCGTGGAGGATCATGTTGGTGGTGGCCAGCAGGTGCGGCAGCGGCTTCTTCTCCACACCGTAGATGCTCGCCTGCAGGGTGCGCTCATCCTCAGCGGTTTTCACATAGCGGCTGCGCTTGTGCTCGATGGTGCAGGTGAGAAAGCCGCCGGTGCCGCAGGCCGGGTCCATCACCTTCTCGTCCAGCTTGGGATCGACCATGCGCACCATGAACTCGGTGACCGGGCGCGGCGTGTAGAACTCACCGGCGTTGCCGGCGTTCTGCAGGTCACGCAGCAGCTGTTCGTAGAGGTTGCCGAACTCGTGGCGCTCCTGCGCCTTGTTGAAGTCCACGCCCTGCTGAATTTTGTTGATCACCTGGCGCAGCAGCTGGCCGGACTTCATGTAGTTGTAGGCATCTTCAAACACGCTGCGCACTACGAAGGCCGATGGCGTATTGCTGTATTCGTGCAGGTTCTGCAGCTGCGGGAACAGGTTGTTGTCGATGAAGTCTTTCAGTGCATCACCGGTCATGCCTTCCGGGTCGGCAGCCCAGGTGCGCCAGCGGCAGCTTTCGGGGATGGGCGAGCGGTAGTTGTCATCCATCAGCTCCCATTCCAGCTCGCGGTCATCGAAGATCTTGAGGAACAGCAGCCAGACCAGCTGGCCGATGCGCTGGGCGTCGCCGTCGACACCCACGTCTTTGCGCATGATGTCTTGGATGGATTTGATGGTGGAGCTGATGGACATGCTTACTTCCTAAACAGATTGTCACGATGCCAGGCCAAGTAACCACGATGACGCGGGTCGATCTGGCGCAGGCGAAGGTCGGGGGTGATATTGAGCGCTCGAGCGCTGTTTGGGTCCAGATCCTCGCCAAGGAGAATCTGCCCGTGGTCGTCGAAGCTGATCAGGCCCTGGTCGAAAGCCAGGTCGAGGTTTGGTGTCAGCAAAAGGCCGTTGAACGGATCGAGCCGCTCTGCCCCACTGGCGACGCGCCAGGGTTTAATGTGTGAGGCGCGCAGCAGCATCGGCACGCAGCAGTCGGTGACGGCACAGCCGCCCCAATACCCAAGCAGTTCATCGCGGTAGCCGCTCTGACCGACACGCGCCTTGATCAAGGCTTCGCGTTCGGTGTCTGTCAGAGCGATGTCTTCTGGTAGAACCTGAGCTAGCTCGGCGGAGCGATCCGAGTTGGAAACCAGCGTCCGCGGCTCGCCTAGTAGCTGGTCGACCAGCATCACCAAGGCCGCGCTGTTGTGGAACCCTACATCCACACCATAGGCAATGTCGCTTGCCCCTCCGTTGCGCCGCTTAGGAAAGCCGCGCAGATTGCTGTTGTGGTAGTAGCGCGTATGCCCCCTTTCGATACCGGGCAGCGATAGTAGGTCTCGTACGTCAGCCTCGTACTGGGGATGAAGCACGAGAGGCGCTTGCAGGCGAGCGTGGATACTGCTGCTTTGCTTGACGTAAACCGGCGCAGGCAGCCGAGCATGTTCGAAGCGTAAGACCTTCAATCCGGATTGTTCGGGACGCATGAAGCCGGTGCGTGTCAGCGTCGTAATGATTTCTTGAATGCTAAGCATGTGGAGGGCTGCAGGTCTGTATGTTGAGCGCGCTTATACTGCCGATTGCGGTGAATCAGAAACCGTAAATCGAACGGTGAGCAGCCAGGTACGGTAGGTGTTCTTCGGAAAGCGAGGTTATCGACAGTTCGCGAGACAGACCGAGTGATGCAAGGTGTTGATCTGTAACCATGGGCTTGAGCAATACCCGGCCCGCGCTATCAAAACTCATCAATCCCAGGTCGAACAACCGGTCCGCATTGGCGGACAACAGCAACCCATTGAAAGGGTCCAGCCTCTGTTCATCACTGCTCATCGCCCAGGGCCGAATATGACTTGCAACCAACGTAGGCAGCAAATCGCAGCCAGTAAGAGCGCACCGACCATTCCAACGCTCGACCAACGCTAAACGAAATTGCGTTTGCCCTACACGCACATTTAACAGGGATTGACGCTCGGTTTGGGTAAGCGTCGAGATTGCATGAGCGTCTTCAGCCGGGCCGAGCGTCGCCCGCGGGATCCAACCAAGCTGCTGAAGGGCCTCGTGCAATTGCGGGTACATATGCGCCCGGCTATGGGCTGTGTCTGGGTCAGAATCGAAATGTGCTAACCCATACACAAGATATTTCGGGCGAGGTACGCCTAGGATTTCCAGCAATTTTCCTGCGAACAGGCCGTATTGCAGATTCGCAGCGCTGTAGCTAGGAAAGCCGGCCAGAGCGGCAAGCTCTGACATCGTAAGGACCAACCCCGGCGCCTGCGCATGGCCCACCAGCATGCACCGTTGATTATCGGTCATGTTCGGCTCGATGATGCGCAGGGCGTGTACATATTCCCCCACGCTAACCGGCCGAATTGCACGCGCATCTAGTACAGGAGGCGCATTTTTCATCGCTTTTTCAATTAGCGCCCGCACTTGATCCTTGTTTTGAAGCTCCATGAATATTCTCGCGTGTTAATAGAAACGGAATGGAATCACGAGGCGTAAAGCTCGGACTCCAATTCTTGAATGGCTTGTTGATAGCCAGGCTTCCCACCAAATGCCCTCACAAGCTCCACTGGCGCACCTAACTGACTGAAAGGATCAAGCTGCAAGATCTTGATGTCTTCGATGTGCTCGATTCCCGTATCGGCGTACTTGTCGAGCAATGCCTCAAGCACCTGACGCGCAGCGCCGGAATATCTGGCGAAATAGTTGCGCTTTTTGACCTGCTCGGCACGCTCGCGACGCGACAAGGGCGGCTGATCGAAGGCAACGTGGCATATCAGGTCAAACGGATCCAACAGCTTGCCCTGCTTCTTTTCCACTTCTTCGGCCAGGGCTTCCCACATCACGCCCTGGGCGGCCATCTCATCGATGATGGCTTTCTTCTGCTCGGCATCACTCCAGCGGCGCAGGAAGTCATCCAGCGAGGCGAACTGCTTTTTCACGCAGGTGCGGGTGTAGTCGTTCAACGACTCGGTGATGAGCCGGCCGTCCGGTCCGTAGTACTGAACGCGCTCGGCGATGACGTAGATAGGAATGCTGTCGATGACGTACTTGATGCGCTTTGTGCCGTCTTCCTCGCCGGTAAACTCTAGGTCATCGCCTTCGGCACCGCTGCCTGCGCTGATGCTGTCACCTTCAACTAAGTCGTCAGGCGGTACGGGCGGCTCGCTGCCTTCAGGTGCATAGATCACCACCGGATCACCGTCAAAGGCCGGGTCGGCAAACAGTTCGGTGGCCTTTTTGAAGTCCATGATGGTGAACCAGTATTTGCCGAAGTCTTCGTTGATGCGGGTGCCACGGCCGATGATCTGCTTGAACTCGGTCATCGATTTGATGTGCTGGTCGAGCACGATCAGCTTGCAGGTTTGCGCATCGACGCCGGTGGTCATTAGCTTGCTGGTGGTGGCAATCACCGGGTAGCGCTCTTCCGGGTTGATGAAGTTATCCAGCTCGGCCTTGCCTTCCTGATCATCGCCGGTGATGCGCATGATGTACTTGCGGTTCTCTGCCACGCGCTCGGGATTGAGGTTGACCAGGGCCTGGCGCATACGCTCGGCGTGGTTGATGTCGTCGCAGAAGACGATGGTTTTCTGGAACGGATCGGTGGCCTTGAGGAACTCGGTGACCTTCTGCGCGACCAGCTGGGTACGCGCCTCGATGACCAGGGTGCGGTCCATGTCCTTGAGGTTGTAGATGCGGTCTTCGATCAGCTCGCCATTCTTGTCGAGCATGCCATTGAGCGGCCGCCAGCCTTGCAGGTCCTTATCAAAGTCGATGCGAACTACCTTGTACGGTGCGAGAAAGCCGTCTTCGATACCTTGCTTCAAGGTGTAGCTGTACACCGGGTCACCGAAGTAGGTGATGCTGGAAACCTCTTTGGTTTCCTTCGGCGTGGCGGTGAGGCCGATGTGAGTAGCACCCGAGAAATAGTCGAGAATCTCGCGCCAGGCCGAATCCTCCGCTGCGCTGCCGCGGTGGCATTCGTCGATCACAATTAGATCGAAGAAGTCGCGGGAGAACTGCTTGTAGACGTTCTGCTCTTCCTCGGCGCCGGTCACGGCCTGATAGAGCGACAGGTAGATCTCGTAGGAAGTGTCGATCTGGCGTTTGGCGATCTTGGTCATCGCCTGGCCAAAGGGCTTGAAGTCGTTGTTCTTGGTCTGGTCGACGAGAATGTTGCGGTCGGCCAGAAAGAGGATGCGTTTTTTCTGCTTCGACTTCCACAGCCTCCAAATAATCTGGAAGGCGGTGTAGGTCTTGCCGGTGCCGGTAGCCATGACCAGCAGGATGCGATCCTGCCCACGAGCGACGGCCTCAACGGTGCGGTTGATGGCATTGGTCTGGTAGTAGCGCGGCAAGCGCCCTGAGCCATCGTCGAAATAGGGCGCCTCGGCCTTTTGTCGGGCATCGCCTTCAAGCCCCTTCCACCGGCAATAACGCAGCCATAGTTCGGCGGGACTCGGGAATTGGCCGAGGCTCAGCTCCGTTTCGACCTGATCGCCCGTGCCGCTGCGGTCATGGAACAAAAAACCATCGCCGTTACTGGAGAACACGAAGGGCACGTCCAGCGCTTCGGCATATCCCAGCGCCTGCTGCATACCCGAGCCCAGGGAGTGCTTGTTGTCCTTCGCCTCAATGACAGCGATCGGGAGGTTGGTCTGGTGGTAAAGAATATAGTCAGCTCGGCGTGACTCACCGCGGCTGTGCAGCTTGCCGCGCACGATGATGCGCCCTTTGGTGAAGCTGACTTCCTCACGGACTTGTTTCTGCATGTCCCATCCCGCCATCGCAACGGCTGGAGAAATGTACTTGCTGCAGATGTCCCGCTCGGATAAAGACTTCTTGTCCATGCACCAGTCCTAAAAACGATACCAATACGGATGCCCTAGCCAAGGCAATTCACAGTCGAGCCGGATCACAGATAAAGCACTTGAAGAACGCGCCTAAAGCCGTCCTTGAGGCGCTGTAGCACCGCCTGGGTGTGCAGCGATGGCCACAATATCTTTGTGCCATCACCGGGTAAAGCTACAACCTGAACAGTCCGCCAAACGGAGCCATTGGGCGATCCTCTTCTGCCAGTATCGAACGAGGCTGAGGGGCTTCCTGCATCAAATGGTTTGATCATGCCAAGCTGGCTAACCAAGGGCGAATAATGGCCTTACGCTCATCCAGGCTAAGCGTGGCGACACCCTCCTTCACCAACGCCTTCTTGTCTCTGGTATGCGGGTTGACCACATGAGTATTTATGCTCGGGAGCGAGTTCGGATTGCTGCTCCACCGCAAGTTGAACGCCGCCATTTTCGGAAACCAGAACTGGCTAGCGTACGGCAAGTTGTCGTGAATCCACCAAGCCAACGGCGTCCAATCTTGGTGTTCCTCGTACCAAGGCAACAAAGCCGGCACGACGAGACAGGCTGTGGCGCCAAGGTAGCCATCGGCGCCCAGGTAGTCCCAAATATGTCCGCCATAGTTGCTCTCATTCGAGGCACAACTATATTGGTTTCCGTTTTCAGCGCCTTTCGCATTCACTGCCGGAGCACGATAAGCGGAGCGAATGCAAATCCGACCAAAACGATCCTGGAGCGGCTCGAGCAACTGCTCGCTAAGCTGGCGGCCAGCCTCGACTGCGCGATCTGGGTAATCCGGAACGTTAGGTATGCCTTCGATCTGAGAGATTTCTGAGTACAGAAAGTCTCGCATGAAGAAGTTTTTGGAGAGCCTGACGCGTCCCAGATCCTCTAGGGCGGCCACCGTTGCCGGTTTTTTCATCTGTATTTGTCCCTTGCTACCGCGTTGGTCAGCCCTGCACTGCTATCGTCAAACGGATCGTCGTTCAGTCGAATGTCGAACAGTTCAGTTGGGTGATCTGCTCACACGGTATGTCCATTGAGAAGACACATCTAGTCTGGCTACTCATACAGGTAAAGTTTACGGACGGGATTATTTCCGGTCACAGCTTGCTGCGAGCTAGGCAGCATAGCCGGAAGGTGCCCCCCTCTATGCTCGAAGGGCAGCCCCAAATAAGTGCAGGATCACGTTACATGGTAAACGCTACCCTACGGAGCTGGCACACGCTGACCAGGCAGCTGCAGGCCCAGGGTGAGAGGTTCGTAGAACATGGTACGCAACGTTGAAACGTACATTTCCGTGCGTACCAGCTTGCGTACCATGTCTTTGCGCACCTTCGACGGGTCAGCTTTCTCAACCCTTAGCGTTAGTAACGCAATGGTATCCAAAGAGCGGTATCCAAGCTGGTATCCACCCAAACCAGCAAATTTCGAAGGTTTAAGTGTGTATATCTAGCATTGGCTAGGGCAATGAGGGCAATGAGGGCAATGAGGGCATCATGTACTCATTTCGAGACTACTTGCGACAGCTACTCCGCCTACCAGGCTGGACAGGGCGACAAAGTCCGCAACCGGCTGTAAAGGCAAGAATGCATCCATTTTCACTGCGTAATGTTCGACGCCGGTTCAGATGCCTCGACAGCAGTCATACCCGACTCGGACGTGCAGGCAACTGAGGTCAGCAGGTATAGACTGGCTTAGGTAGAACCCGATGCACCCATAAACGTCGCATGGAATCGCCGGAGACATTATGGACACTCTCACGCTCGCAAGCGTCATGGCTCTCAGCTTCATCTCACTCGGCCTGCTGCTGTATTTCAGGCAACGCACTAAACAGCACCGCGGCGCCGCGATAGATCAAGAGCAGCCGAATAGGGGCGAAACAGTTACCGCGGAGGATCGGGCGTATGCTGAAAATTTCTACTGCATCATGCTGACTGACGGAACTTGTCGCCCCGGCTTCATGATGGACCCGCCGAAACAGGCACCCGACGTACGAACGTCCGAATCAAAACTGGACGATGGATTGACTCAGCTTGGGAAACTAGCGCATCCAGCCAAGCATCAGAAGCCATAGACGGACGGTTTCTTCAGCGGCTTGGAAAGTTGAAAACAGACACAGCGGCCGTGAAAATGTATCCCTACATGTATCCCTACTTTTTTATAAGAAAGAAAAACTCTTATATATCATTAAGTTATTCAACGAAACAGGGTGGCCCCGGCCCACCAAATTCGGAACCCCTGATTCTTGAGGAATCAGGGGTTTTTGCTTATAGGCCTATCGATTTCAGTACAAGTATCGGTATTGCCAAGCCCGACACTCCACAGTGGGACCGCTTCAGCAGAATGCGGTCAAGGAAGAGAGCCAGGAGCGAAGGATGCGTGCCAACTACGTTTTGATTGATTACGAGAACGTTCAGGCGTCATCCCTCGAACGGCTCATTGAGCCTCATTTCCACCTGAGGGTTTTTCTTGGCCCCAATAACACCAGACTTCCTACGGAGCTGGCAGTAGCTGTCCATCGGCTACGTGAAAGAGCTGACTATATTCTGCTCGACACCCCTGGTGCGAATGCTTTGGACTTCCACATCGCGTATTACCTTGGACAACTAGCCAGTGCAGACCCTACCGGCTTTTTCCATATCATTTCGCGGGACAAGGGATTTGATCCGCTTTTAAAGCATCTTAAAAACAGGGGCATTTCTGCGTTACGTTCAGCATCGATCGAGGATATGCCTTGCTTCAAGGCGCTTTGCAAAGCCTCTGTCCAACCGGACCGAGCGCTGGTCGCCGTTACACACGAGCCGAAACCTCAGCCTGTTCAGAAAACGCTGATTAAAGAACCGGTCTCCAACGATCTGGTGGTCAAGGCTGTCATCGCTGATCTTATAGGCCGGAAGGCATCCAAACCCAAGACGATCAAGACTCTGCTTAGCACCATTCATTCAAAGGTTGGTAAATCGACTCCCATCGAGAAAGTCGAGAGCATCTATGCCACGCTGCGGCAACACGGATATGTGAAGGAGAGCGGGAAGAACGTCTCTTATTCATTGCCGACAGCGTGCGGAGAGCCTAGTTTAATGGCGTCTACAAGGTCATCCGGCATCAATGCCTAATCATCCGTGACCTGGCTCGAATGGCCCTGGGTCAAGAGTGAAGCGGTTTGCGCCGTTCTGGATGCAATACTGGCTCTTGTACCGCCCTTCTTACACGCTCGGACTCAATTGGGCGTACCTACCGTGAGCACTCGGCGAGCCTGATGGGTCGGTGACTGGATCGAACAACAAAAGCGAGGCATGGCCTCGCTTTGTCAGCTTCCTCTCCCGCCATCAGCGCTTGGCTTTTTTCTTGTTGCGGTACTGGTCCAGCACGACTGCAACAACGATGATCACGCCCTTAATGATGTCCTGCAGGTAGGCGTCGACGCCGAGAAAGGTGAAGCCCGAGGCCATAACGCCGAGGATCAGCGCACCGATTACCGTACCGGTGATCTTTCCTACCCCACCAGCAAGACTGGTTCCGCCAATCACGGCGGCAGCGATCGCGTCCAGTTCGTACGACATGCCCATGCCGGCCTGCCCGGTTGCGGCGCGGGCCGAGGCAACCACGCCGGCCAGCCCGGCCAGCAGCCCGGCGATGCTGTAGACAATCACTAGGTGGCGCTTGACGTTGATGCCTGAGATGCGTGCGGCCTGCATGTTGCCGCCGATGGCGTAGGTGTACTTGCCGTATTTGGTGTAGCGCAGGGCGATATGGAAGACCACTGCAACGACCAGGAAGATGATCACCGGCATCGCGCCACTGCCGATCGCCGTATAGGACTCGCTGAGCATGCTCACCGGCTGGCCTTCGGTGTAGTAACGCGCCAGGCCACGGGCAGAGACCATCATGCCGAGCGTCGCGATGAACGGTGGGATGCCGGTGATGGCGATGATGCTGCCGTTGATAACGCCCGCCAGCAACCCGACCCCGAGCCCCGCCATGACCGGCACCCAGACCGGCATGTCGGTGAGCGACGGGAATACCGCGCGGCCGAAATCGGAGGTCTGCGCCAGGCTCGCGGCGACCATCGCCGAGAGGGCGAGCACCGAGCCGGAAGAAAGGTCGATGCCTGTGGTGATAATGACCTGGGTCACGCCGATGGCCAGCAGGCCAATGATCGAAACCTGCAGGATCATCAGCACCAAACGCTGGGAATTCATCAGGAAGCTTTGGTCACGAACCACCCAGCCAAAGGCTTCAAAAATCAGGCCGATACCGATCAGCACCAACAGGATGCTGACCTCGGTCGGCATGCGCCGACGCGAACGCGCCGGGGTTTCGAGGGGCTTGTTTTCGGAAATCGCGCTCATTGTTCTTATCCTCGCTTGCGGGCCGCACCCCGGACGGGCACGGCCATCCGTTCAATCCGTCAGTGCAGGGTGTTCAGGCCCGAGGCCAGATGCATGACCTTCTCCTGAGTCGCTTCGGCGCGGTCGAGAAAGCCGGTCACCTCGCCTTCGTGCATGACCATGATGCGGTCGCTCATGCCGAGCACCTCGGGCAGCTCGGAGGAGATCATGATCACCGCCATGCCCTGCTCGGCGAGCTTGGCGATCAGGTGATAAATCTCGGCCTTGGCGCCGACATCGATGCCACGCGTGGGCTCGTCAAGGATGAGAATGCGCGGGTTGGTCATCAGCCAGCGCGCCAGCAGCGCCTTCTGCTGGTTGCCGCCGGAGAGGTTGGCGATGCATTGCTCGAGCGAGGGCGTCTTCACCCGCAGGGTCCGGCGCATTTCCTCGCAGAGCTCGTGCAGCGCCTTTTCATTCACGAAGCCGCCACCGGTGTGCTTGGGCAGCACGGCGACCTCCATGTTTTCCTGCACGCTGAGGCACGGAAATATGCCGGTGTCCTTGCGGTCCTCGGTGAGTAGCGCCATGCCGCGGCCGATGGCCTGGCAAGGGTCGGTGATGCGGATCGTTTCGCCACCGAGGATGACTTCACCACTGGTGGCCGGCGTAACGCCGAACAGCGTCTCGGCGACGTTCGTGCGCCCCGAGCCCATCAACCCGGCGATGCCCAGGATCTCGCCCGAGCGAAGGTCGAAGGAGACGTTCTGGAACACACCGTCGAGCGTCAGGTTGCGTACCGCCAGGACGCGCTCGCCGATCGGCGCCTTACGCTCGGGAAAGAGCTGGTTCAGCTCGCGGCCGACCATCATCGAGATCAGGCTGTCGCCGTCCATGGCGTCGGCGCGTTGCAGGCCGATGTAGGCTCCGTCGCGGAACACCGCGACCTCGTCGGCGATATTGAACACCTCGTCCATCTTGTGGGTGATGTAGATGATGCCCTTACCCTGCGCCTTGAGGTCCGCGATGATCTCGAACAGGTGCGCCACCTCGGTCTCGGTGATCGCTGAGGTTGGCTCGTCCATGATCAGCACGTCGCTGTCGTAGGACACCGCCTTGGCGATCTCCACCATCTGCCGTGCGGCAATGCTGAGTTCGCCCACCGGTTCATCCGGGTCGAGGCGGATGCGCAGGCGGTCGAGCAGGTCTTGGGTGCGCCGGCGCATCTCGCCGTGGTCGACCAAATGCAACGCATTGAGCGGCTCGCGACCGAGCCAGATATTTTCAGCGATCGTCATGTGCGGCATCAGGTTGAGTTCCTGGTGGATCATCGCGATGCCGGCCTGCAGCGCCTGCAATGGCGTCTGGAACTCCATGCGCTGGCCACGCAGGCGCAACTCGCCGGCGTCGGGCTGGTAGATGCCAGCGATGATCTTCATCAGCGTGGACTTGCCGGCGCCGTTTTCGCCCATCAGCGCCAGCACGGTGCCGGGGCGCAGGCGCAGCTGCACGTCGTCCAGCGCGACAACGCCGGGAAACCCTTTATGTACGTTGATGATTTCGAGCAGATAGTCCGAGCCTTGCAGCATCGATGGTTCGGCGGAACGGGTCATGGCAGCGGAACTGAGCATGGTGCGTCTCCAATGGGGCACCGCCGGCGCCCGCGCCGACGGCTGCGGTCTTCGCGTTAGCGTTGGTAATTTTGGAAGTTGTCGCGGGTCACTAGATGCACATCGATCCAGATGTCGCCGGAGAGCGCCTTGCCTCCGGCCAGGTCGACGGCGGCATCCAGTGCCTGTTTGCCCATGGCCACCGGATCGCGCAATACGCTCAGGGCGAGCTGGTCGCGGCCGATTGCGGCGAGGCCGTCCGGGGTGCCATCGATGCCGGCGACCGGCAGCTCGCTGCCAGCCTGGCGCAGCGCCATCGCGGCGCCGATGCCCATTTCATCATTGTTGGCTGCGACCGCATCGATTTCTTCGCCCGACAGCAACCAGTTGTTCATCAAGTTCATGCCCTGGTCACGTTGCCAGTCACCGGACTGCTCCTCGACTACGCGGATGTCCGGGTAATCGGCCAGCACGCGCTTGACGCCCTCGGTGCGCTTGCGGGTGTCGTCATGCGCCAGCCGCCCGAGCAGGATCGCCAGGTTACCCTTGCCCTGCGTGCGCTCGGCCAAGGCACGCATCTGCATTTCACCAATGGCGCGCTCGTCGGTGCCGACGAACACCACGCCCTTCGGAAAGCTATCCACCTCCGGGCGGCTGTTGAGGTAGACCAGCGGGATGCCTGCAGTGACCACGCGTTCGGTGATCTTCGCGGTCGCTGCGGTATCGGCCGGGTTGACGATGATGGTGTCGACGCCCTGGCTGATGAAGTTTTCGACGTGGCCGATCTGGCGCACCACATCGCCGCCGGCGTCCTCGAGGTTGAGCGTCGCGCCGCCCGGAATATCGGCGGCGCGGTCCTGCATGGCGCGGACGAGGTTAGCGATGTAGTTGTCGTATTGAGCGACGGCCACGCCGATGCGCAGCTCGGCATAGGCGTGGGTACCGAGAAGCCAAAGGCATACGCCGATGGCCAGGAGGATGCGTAGAGGCATGTCGGTCTCCGGAGTGGTGGAGTCAGTGAAGGCGGACGAAGCCGGCCGCGGGTAGCCCGCACAGGAGCCGCCCGCCATGCCGCTGGCAGACGCAGGCAGTGTGTAGGCGATCGAGCTGGCGAATCAGGGCGCGGGCACGCGAAAACGCGTTGCGCTGAGGCGACACAGGAGACGGGGCGCCCCGGTGGCTGGAGAAGATATTCATCGACAGTACCTGTTTTTGGTCTTGTTCTTGTCGTGGCGGGCGCCCTGTTGAAGCACCCGCCTGGTCGTCAACCTGACTTGACTCTAGTGGACTATAAATTCCATTTCAATGAATGATTGAAATTTATTTTCCATATCTCACTTACCAAGAATGTTCGACCTGGATGCCGAAGTTGGCACCGTGGCGGTCGTTACCGAAACTGCCGGTGTCCGACAGCGCCGAGCCGGCCATCAGCTCGCTGGCAGCCTTCTGAGCCGCGCGGTTCCACACTGCGTAGGTCACGTAGAACCGCACCTCCGGGTGCGCGCCCTTGAAGGTCGGGCCGCTGGGCGACCAGGTCGGTGCAAGGGTGAGTTTGCTGAGCGTGCGGGTGCCGCCAGGCGCGCGGACCCGGTCATGGCCCAGCTCGGTGGCGAACTTGAACTGCTCGGTGAAGCCGTAGACGGTGCGCGCGCCGACCGACAGCCAATGCTGGTCGTCACCGTCGCGCCGCTCGTCCTTCTGGTAGACGACCTGGAACTGCCCGCCCCAGCGCGGCGTGGTTTGCCAGTCGAAGAACTCGACGATTCGGTAGCTGGTGTTGTCGCTGTCGAGCCCCACGTCACCGGTCGAACCCAATGCGATACCGGGTCCCGCGCCGTACTGCAGGGCCAGGGTATTGGTGCCGCCGAGGCCGAGGAAATCGGCCTGCTTGTGCTGCGCGGTCAGCGCCCAGCCGCTGTGGGCATCGTCCTGCCAGCTCGGTTTGTCGATGTAGCTCGCCCCAAGCTCTAGCTCGCCGCCGGGGTTGGTTTCGAAACCGGCGACGTTGAAATCGTGCCGGTTGACGTAGCGCTCCTGGTCGAGGTTGTCCTTGCGCGAAAAGGCGTAGCTGTAGCGCAACCCACCGATCTCGACGTCCTCGATGCCGCCGCCGGTCGCGCTCTGGTTCCAGTAAAAAAAGTCGGAAATGTCGATGGAGTTTCGCTTGTAGTAACGGCGCCCAGCCCAGAGCGATCCGCCGTTGAGTGCGGCGATGTCGTTCCAGTAGGCGTAGGCCTGGACCATCCGCGCACGGCCGTGATCGCCCATGAAGTGCGGCGTGTGGTCGTACTCATTGAACAGCTGCGCCATGCCGTATACGCCGACGCGCGAGCCGTCATCGAGGCGGAAGAAATCTTGCCAGGCGCCTAGCTCGATCAGTTGTTCGCACTCGTTGCCCAGGCGGTACTTGGACGCCGCGCCCGGCAGCAGAAAGCATTGCTGCGAATCGGAGCCGGACGATCCACCGGCGCCGATGCGGAAGTAGCCCTCGGTTTCCAACGCCATGGCCGCGGGAGCACTGAACGCGGCGGCGAGGCAAATCGGGGCGGTGACGGTTTTTATTGTTTTCATGCTGTCTGTTCCTTAGGTCTCGTGTGGCCCGTGCCCTTTCCTCGGGGCGAGCGACGCCCGCGAACCCAGGCGTGTCGCACACGGGCGGAGAAACGAATGGGGTGTTATCAGGCGGCCCGGCGCGAATGCGGGGCCGCCACTGGCGTCACTGCTTGAGGCGCGCCTGGAAAGACTCGACGTTTTCAGGCGTGATCAGCTCGTAGGGAATCCATACGCTCTGCTCGACCTTTTCGCCTTTGGCCATTTTGATCGCCGCCTCGATGGCGCCGCGCGCCTGGCCGCGTGCGTCCTGGAACACCGAGGCGGTGAGCATGCCGCGCTTGACCGCCGCGAGACCGTCCGGGGTGCCGTCAACGCCGCCGATCAGCACCGAGCCCTTGCCGCGCCCGGCCTGCTGCAGGGCCATGGCCGCGCCGATACCCATCTCGTCATTGTTGGAGGCGACCGCATCGAACTCGCGGCCGGAGAGCAGCCAGTTGCTCATCAGGTCCATGCCCTTGTCACGCATGTAGTTGGCCGTCTGCTCTTCGACGACCTGGATATCCGGGTACTTGGCCAGCACTTCCTTCATGCCCTTGGTGCGGTTGTGCGTCGAGTTGTTCGCCAGGTCGCCGAGCATGATCACGACATTGCCCTTGCCGCCCAATTTCTGGGCCAAGTATTCCATTTGTAGACGGCCGGCCTCCAGATCATTGGAGGCGACGGTAACGACGCCCTCGGGCAGCTTGGAATCATCCGGCCGGCGATTGACGTAGATCAGCGGAATGCCGGCCTTGACCGCCGACTGGGTGATGTTGCGCGTCGCGGCAGTGTCCACCGGGTTGACGATGATGGCGTCTACACCCTGGCTGACGAAGCTCTGCACCTGGTTGAGCTGTTTGACGACGTCACTGCGAGCGTCTTCGAACTGCAGCTGCACGCCTTCCTCCTTGGCCTTGTTGGCCATGGACTCGCGCAGGTAGGTCAGCCAGTTGTCGTCGAACTGCGACATGCTCACGCCGAATTTCATCTCGGCCATGGCGGTGCCGGTCACGAGCAGGGAAAGCGCCAGCGTGGCGATGCGTGTCTTGATCCGCATGATGGGTAACTCCGTTTGTTCTTATTCGATGGAATGCAGGGTGCAAATCAGCGGCGCGCCATGCCGGGTGGGGCTTGGCGCAGGTGGCACAGGCGGGAGGGAGGATGGAGCGCAACACTACGAGCGGTGTTCATTGACGGCACCTTTATTGTTGTTGGGGCTCGTCCGACTCGACACTGATACGGCTGGGCGAAGTGGACGGTGAAACGTCAACTGCGAGATGAAATGTAGTGGAATGTTTTTTCTATTACAACTTTATTTGGAATTTATTTTTTGGTCATTCCAAAGCATCAAACGAAACGGCAAGCGCCCGCGCGGCGAGAACCGGCAGGCGGTTTGCACTTGCTGGAAAGGTGATGCGGAGCGGGTCTACAAACGCGCTTTGACGCCCCTTTACATCAGCGTCAGCACGCGCCCCTGTGCCGCGCTTTGCCGGGCCGCGTCGAGCACACGCTGGGTCGCCAGCACCTCGTCCATCGCTACCGGCATCTCGGCCTCGCCCTTCAGCGCAGCGACCCATTGGCGGTAGAACGCAGGCCACTGCCCGTGCTCGGAGGGAATCAGCTCGCGGTCTTCGCCGCGCTGCAGCCAGCCCCAGCGCAGGTGCTCCTCGGCGCCCCAACGTTCACCTAACTGACCCGGCAGCTGCCCTTGAAACAGCGCCTGTGCCTGACCATCCAACTGCTCGACGCGGTAGCAGCCCTCGGTGCCGTTGACGCGAAAGCGCGGCCCCGGTGCATGCTGGATGGCACTGCCCCACAGGTGCGAGCGCACGCCGCTCTGGTGGCGCAGGGAAATGAAATAGTCGCAGTCGAGCGTGTCGTCGACATAGGTCATCTCGGCATAGATCGAGCGCACCGGGCCGAACAGCAGCAACGCCTGGTCGACCTGGTGGCTGCCGATGTCGCGCAGCGCGCCCCCACCGGTGGCCTTGCCCTGATCGTCGTCCTGCCAGCCCTCGATGCGCGACTCGAACCGGTGGACCTGACCCAGCGCGCCGCTGTCGAGCAGCTTGCGCACGGTAAGAAATTCCGAATCCCAGCGCCGGTTCTGATAGACACACAGCGGCACGCCAGCCTCGCGGGCGCGCTTGGTCAGGTCGCAGGCTTCGGCGACGTTGAGCGCGAAAGGCTTGTCGCTGAGTACCGGAATGCGCCGCTCGATGGCTTCTCGCACCTGTGTCGGGCGTACCGTTGGCGGCGTTGAGATGACCACCGCATCGACGCCTGCCGCCGCAAGCTCCTCCAGCGAATCGAAGACCGGTACGCCCGGGTGATCGCGCTCGACCTCAGCGCGCCGCTCGGATGAGCGGGTGACGACGCCGGCCAGTTCGCAGCCCGGCGTAGAAACGATGAAAGGCGCATGAAACAGCCGCCCGCCGAGGCCGTAGCCCACCAGACCGATACGCATGGCATTTCCTCAAGGCAAAGCGAGGCCGGGGCGCTGCGCAAAGCAGACCCAAGCATCTCGCAGAATCGATAGAGGCCGCCCGCAGCGGGCGGCCGTTCGCATAGCCGTTAGCGCATCAGCTCGTGCTTCACACGCTCGAGCATGAAGCGGCTGGACTCGTCGGCACGGTCTTCCCAGGCGAAGACGGCGACCGTGGCGACACCGTCGAACTTCATTTCGCGCAGGGTGGTGAAAAAGACGTCCCAGTTCACTTCGCCCTGGCCGATGTCCAGATGCTGGTGCACGGTGGCAGTGACGCCGGGCGGGTTGACGATGTAGCGCAGGTTGGACGAAGCGCGGTGGTTGTAGGTGTCCGCGATGATCACGTGGGTGAGCTTGTCACCGGCGTACCTGAGCATCGGCGCGATGTCACCTTTGCCGTCGTCATAGAAGAAGGTGTGCGGTGCGGCGTACAGGTAGTTGACGAAATCCACGTCCAATCCGCGGATCAGGTCGACGCCCTCATTGTTGCGCTCACAGAAGTCGTAGGGGTGGGCCTGGATGTCGAGCTTGATGCCCTCACGCTCGAAGATCGGCAGCAGTTCGTCCATCGACTTCATGAACTGCTGC
Source organism: Pseudomonas sp. SA195 (assembly GCF_054131565.1). NCBI lineage: Bacteria > Pseudomonadati > Pseudomonadota > Gammaproteobacteria > Pseudomonadales > Pseudomonadaceae > Pseudomonas > Pseudomonas sp. SA195. Next base: position 3,618,895 of record NZ_CP096392.1, read on the forward strand.
TCGCAGACCAGCGCGTTGTCGGCCTGACCGGCGAACTCGGTGTTCATCAGTTCGCAGTCCATCTCCACCGCAACCTGGATGGCGCGCTTCCAGTTGCGCATGGCGGCCTGACGCATTTCCTCGTCCGGGCCGGCCCAGTGGTAAAGCGGCAGCAGCGAGGACAGCTTCACGCCGGTGTCGCTCAGCGCCTTCTTGAATTCGCAGATGCGCGCCTTGTCGACACGCGGGTATTTGTAGAAAGGGAAAAAGTCCTCACGCGGCGACAGTTCGATGTACTCGTAGCCAAGCTCGGCGGCCTTGTCGACCATCTGCGCAATGGGCAAGTGGCGGTACATGTAGGGATCAAGGGCGATACGCATGTTCATGTCCTCTTGTTCTTGTGTCTTTCGCAAGAGCGGGCCGGCCTGCCAGCGAGCCCGCGCCCAGCATTGCAATCAGGCGTAGAACGCCGGCTTCTCGGGCAGCTCGATCGGCTCGACCTTGCCACTGGTTTGCGCCAGCACACAGGCATCGCCGCTGACCGCCGCGGTGTAGCCGTCCCAGGCGGAAGGGCCACCGATCTGGCCGTCGCGTACGGCGTTGATGAAATCCTGCAGCTCCACGTCGTAGGCGTCGATGAAGCGCTGCTTCCAGTCGGTCAGGATGGTGTTGGAGAGTTTCGCCGCGCTGCGCATCTGCACCGAGGCAGGCTCCGGAAGTTTGGCGATGCCGGTCTCGCCGACCACTTCGCACTGGATGTCGTAGCCGTACTGGCAGTTGACGAAAATCTCGACGTCGATGCGCGTGCCCTTGGCGGTTTCCAACAGAACGATCTGCGGGTCCTTCAGGTGCGGCAGCGCGTTGGTCGTCTTGCGCGGGTAGAGCACCTGCGCGGAGACGAAGTGATCGTCAAGCAGCCAGGTGAAGACGTTGAGCTCGTGGATCAGCGTGTCGGTGATCGCCATGTCGGTGTTGTAGGACTCGCCCACCGAGGGGTTGCGGTGCGCCGCGTGGATCATCAGCGGCGCACCGATGCCGTTCTCATCGATGACTTTTTTCAGTGCGCGGTAGCCCGGGTCGTAGGGGCGCATGAAGCCAACCTGGACCAACCGCTTGCCATGCGCCATCTCCGCTTCGACGATCTTGCGGCAGCCGTCAGCGGTAACTGCCAGCGGCTTTTCGCAGAACACCGGCTTGCCGGCGGCAATGGCGGCCAGTACGAATTCTTCGTGGCTCGGCCCCCAGGAGGTGACGAGGATGGCATCGACGTTGTCGGCGTTGATCAGCTCATGCCCACTGGCATAGACCTCGGCCTGAATGCCCAGCCCTTCGACGACCTTGCGCGCCGCGTCGGCGTTGATGTCGTTGACCGCGACGACCTGCGAACCCGCCAGGGCGAAACTGCAGCGGCGGATGTGGTCCTGGCCGATGGCGCCAGTGCCGATGACTCCGAGTCTGACTGTCATGATGCGTGTCTCCAATTCGTAGGGTTCTTGTTTTGCAACGCTGTTTGGGAACTCAGTACTGACGTGCCTTGGCCGTGTTGGCCTTGAGCATCCGCGACACGGCTGCGATGCGCTCGCTCTGCGACACCTCAGCCCCACCGACCCGCCACCAGGACAGGTACTTGTGGATCATGGTCTTGGGTAGCACCTTGATGTCGATAAGGGTCGAGACGCGCTGCTGGCGCGCGTCGGCCAGCGCCGCGCGCAGCTCGTCGAGCGTGCGCACCTTGTAGGTCTTGCAGCCGTAGGCCGCCGCGCTCATGGCGAAGTCCACCGGAATGAAATCGCCGTCGAGCTTGCCGGTCTCCGGGTTGCGGTAGCGAAACTCGGTGCCGAAGCTGTCCATCCCGTGTTCCATCTGCAGGTTGTTGATGCAGCCGAAGGTCATGTTGTCCAGCAAAATCACATTGACCTTCTGCCGCTCCTGGATGGCGGTGACCAACTCCGAATGCAGCATCAGGTAGGAACCGTCGCCGACCAGCGCGAAGACCTCGCGCCCAGGTTCGGCGAGCTTGACGCCCAGCGCCGCGTTCACCTCGTAGCCCATGCACGAATAACCGTATTCGAGGTGGTAGGTGTGCGGCCCCTTGCTGCGCCAGGCGCGCTGCAGGTCGCCAGGCAGGCTGCCGGCGGCGGCGACGATGACATCGCTGTCGGCCAACTCGGCGTTGAGCGTGCCGACAACGGCGCTCTGCGTCAGGCTCGAACCGGTCAGTTCGATGAACTCTTCCAGCACCTGTCGTGGCAGGTGATCGTCGATCTCCGGGACGAAGCCGTCGGTGCCATATTCGACGGCGTAGACGCGGTCGACCTCGGCCTTCAGCTGCGCGCGAGCGTCGGCCACCGCACCACCCCACTGCGCCTTGTAGCCGCTACGGCCAAGCGCGTTGCCCAGCGCATCGAGGCCTACCTGGGCGTCGGCCACCAGCTGCACGGCGTCCAGCTTCCAGGCGTCGAAGGCGCTGACGTTGAGGTTGATGAAGCGCACGTCCGGGTTCTGGAACAGCCATTTGGACGAGGTGGTGAAATCGGTGTAGCGAGTGCCAACACCGATCACCAGGTCCGCTTCCTTGGCCACGAGGTTGGCGGCCAGGCAGCCAGTCTCGCCGATACCGCCAACGTTCAGCTCGTGGGCCGAGACGATGGCGCTCTTGCCCGCCTGAGTTTCGGCGAACGGAATGTCGAAGCGCTCGGCGAAGCGTTGCAGTGCGTCGGCCGCATCGGAATATTTCACCCCGCCGCCGCAGATCAGCAGCGGCTTGCGCTTGGCCTTGAGCAGCGCAACGGCGTCATCGAGCATCGCCTCGGTGGGCAGGCGGCGGTCGAGCCTATACACACGGCGGGCGAAGAAATACTCGGGGTAGTCATAGGCCTCTCCCTGCACATCCTGCGGCAGCGCCAGGGTGACCGCGCCGGTCTCGGCCGGATCGGTGAGCACCCGCATGGCGTTGATCGCGGCGCTCATCAGCTGCTCGGGGCGAGTGATGCGGTCCCAATATTTACTGACGGCCCTGAAGGCGTCGTTGGTGCTGATCGACAGATCATGCGGCTGCTCGATCTGCTGCAGCACCGGGTCAGGCTGGCGGCTGGCGTAGACGTCGCCAGGCAGCAGCAGGACGGGAATGCGGTTGGCTGTTGCGGTCGCCGCGCCGGTGATCATGTTGGCCGCGCCTGGGCCGACCGAGGAGGTGCAGGCATAGATCTGCCGGCGGCGCTTCTGTTTGGCATAGCCGATGGCGGCATGCACCATGCCCTGCTCGTTGCGACCCTGGTGGACGACCAGTTCGCCAGCGTCCTCCTCCAGCGCCTGGCCGAGGCCGAGCACATTGCCGTGGCCAAAGATGGTGAAGATTCCCTTCACGAACTTGCTCTCAACACCGTCGACGCTGACGTACTGGTTGTCGAGAAACCGCACCAGGGCCTGGGCCATGGTCAGTCGGATCGTATTCATAGCGACACCACCTTCTATCGTTCAATCGCCGCTTTGGTTTGAAACCGGCAAGGCGTCGCGGTCACGGCGCCCTGCCGTCGGCGCGCCTCAGGCCGCGCGCCCATCCGCTACCAACACCCGCTCACGCAGGTAGTCCATGCTTTCCTTGAGTGCCGCCGCGGCATCGTCCAGCGCATGCACGGTCTCGGCGAATGGCTCGAACGAGCAGTGACCCGTATAGCCCTGAGCCAGCAGTTCACGCAGTTGCGGCGCGTTGCCGAGGATGTCGGCATCGCCGACCAGCACGCGGTGGCCATCGCGGATATCTGCCATCGGCAGCTCGCCGTCCTCGACGCCCGAGATGTGCACCAGGCCAGTCAGCTCGGGGAAGAACTCCTGCTCGGCCGCCAGATGGTGGTGAAAGGTGTCATGGATCAGACGGAACACGTCCAGGCCGCCAACCGACTTGATCGCCTCGACCGCCTTGCGCTTGTGGCGCAACGAGCATTCCTCGAAGCCCAGCGGCTCGACGAAGCCGAGGATGCCGTGCTCACGCAGGATCGGCGCGATCTCGCTCAGGGCGGTGCGCAGGTTTCGTGCACGCTCAGCCTCGTCGCGCGGGTCGTTGCGGTCGTTGAGCGGGCACATCACCAGCGCCTCGGCGCCGCAGTCGCGGGCATAGGCGGCCAGCTTCAGCGTCTGGGCACGACGTTCCTCGTTCCACACATCAAAGGGGTAAAGGGCGTTGATCGACAACACGCGGACACCCTTCTGCTGGCACAACTCGCGGACACGCTCAGGCGGCGTGCCGTCTTCCATCTCGACGCCCTTGAGATCGTTGCGGATCTCGATCGCATCGGTACCTAGTGCCAGGGCCATGTCGATGAACTGATCCAGCGGCAGACGTGGGGCGGACATGCGGTTGAGGGCAAAACGTAGGGTCTGGCTCATCTTTTTTCTCCGTATCGATAAACGCAGGTTATTTGGCGGTCGGCATGCTGAATTCGGCGCCCTTGGCGATGCTGTCGGGCCAACGCTGCATGACGCTCTTGTAGCGGGTGTAGAAACGCAGGCCTTCCTCGCCGTAGGCGTGGTGGTCGCCGAACAGCGAGCGCTTCCAGCCACCAAAGGAATGCCAGGCCATGGGCACCGGGATCGGCACGTTGATGCCGACCATGCCGACTTGAATGGAGCGGGCAAACGCGCGGGCGATGCCGCCGTCGCTGGTAAAGCAGGAGACGCCATTGCCGAACTCATGGGCGTTGATCAGCTCGACCGCGGCGGCGAAATCCGGCACGCGGACGATGCCCAGCACCGGGCCGAAGATCTCTTCCTTGTAGATGGTCATCTCTGGCGTGACCCGGTCGAACAGGGTCGGGCCGACGAAGAAGCCGTTTTCGGCGCCTGGCACCTTGAAATCACGGCCATCGACAAGCAGTTGCGCGCCCTCTTCCACACCCTTGCCGATATAGCCCTCGACCTTGGCCTTGTGCTGCGCCGTAACCAGCGGGCCCATGTCGGCATCGGCCTCGATGCCGTTGCGCACACGCAGCGAGTCGATGCGCGGGCGCAGCTTTTCGATCAGCCGGTCGCCAACATCGCCTACCGCGACGGCCAGCGAGATGGCCATGCAGCGCTCGCCTGCCGAGCCGTAGCCCGCACCGATCAGCGCGTCGGCCGCCTGGTCGAGGTCGGCATCGGGCATGACGATCATGTGGTTCTTGGCACCGCCCAGCGCCTGCACACGCTTACCGCGACGAGTGCCTTCCTGGTAGATGTACTCGGCGATCGGGGTAGAGCCGACGAAGGACACCGCCTCGACGTCGGGATGCTCGAGCAGCGCATCGACCGCTTCCTTGTCGCCCTGCACCACGTTGAATACGCCAGCCGGCAGCCCGGCCTGCTGGAGCAGGTCAGCGATCAGCAGGCTGGCCGAGGGGTCGCGCTCGGACGGCTTGAGGATGAAGGTATTACCGGTGGCCAGTGCCATGGGAATCATCCACAGCGGCACCATGACCGGAAAGTTGAACGGGGTGATGCCGGCGCAGACGCCCAGCGCCTGACGCATGTTCCAGTTATCGATGCCGCCGCCGATGTTGTCGGTAAAGGCAGTCTTCATCAGGTGCGGCGCGCCGCAGGCGAACTCGACGATCTCGAGGCCGCGGGTGACCTCGCCCATCGCATCGGACAGCACCTTCCCATGCTCGCGGGTGATGAGGCGCGCCAGCGCCTCGTGATGCTGGTCGAGCAGTTCCTTGAACTTGAACAGGATGCGCGCGCGGCGCAATGCCGATTGCTCGGACCAGGCCGGAAACGCGGCCTTGGCGGCAGCGACCGCTTCGTCGACCGTCATGCGGCTGGCCAGCGCGACCCGCGCGCCGACCTCGCCGGTGGCCGGGTTGAACACCTCACCGAAACGCTCGCCCTGCTCCTGTACGGCTCCATTGATGTAGTGGCCGACGGTGGTGATCTGACTCATTTCGTGCTTCCTCTCGCCGCCTCGTGCGGCATTGCCTGGGATCCTGAAGCCGCCCCGCGGCTCCGTTGAGGGTGGGGTTCAGCGCTGCTGGCGTACCGCCTGATAGGCCGGCTGGCGATGTTCGGCGCGCACCTTGCGCTTGCCGGGGCGCAGCTTGTCGAGCATCACGCCTTCGATCTTCTCCAGCGCCACGCCACGGGTTTCCGGGACGAAGCGGGTGACGAACCAGTAGCCGAAGGCACAGCAGCCAGCGAACAGCCACATCGGGAAGGCGCCGTGGTAGCGCTCGAGCAGGTAAGGGTTCTCGTTGATCATCGGGAAGGTCTGGGTGACCAGGAAGTTGGCGGTCCACATGGCGCAGACGGCGACGCTCATGCCCAGCGAACGCAGGCGGTTGGGGAAGATCTCTGAGATCAATACCCAGGTGCCGATCCCCCAGGACAGCGCGTACAGCACCATGAACAGCAGCATGCCGAACAGCGCCAGATAGCCGGTCTGCTGGTGATACAGCGCATACGAGGTGATCAGCAGGCCAGCGATGGCGCCGATGGTGCCGACGCGCATCAGCGCCAGGCGGCCGACGCGGTCGATCAGGTAGGCGCCGATCATGGTGCCGACCAGCTGCATGACGCCGATCCAGATGGTCTGGTAGAGCGCCGACTCGGTGCTGCCGGTGACGCTTTTAAGCACCATGGGCGCGTAGTACATCATTACGTTGACGCCCGTGACCTGTTGGATCATGGCCAACAGGCAGCCGACCATGAGGATCAGCATCAGGCCCGACTGGCGCAATTCCAGCTTGCCGGGGCAGGTCTGGCGGTCCTGCTTGAGCGAAGCCTTGATCTCACCGAGCAGCTCGGTGGCGTGCTCGCGGTTGGAAATGCGCGTCAGGGTGCGCAGCGCCGCTTTTTCCTGGCCGACCATGACCTGCCAGCGCGGCGACTCGGGGATGGCGAAGACCACCAGGCAGAAGAGCGCGCAGGGCACCACTTCCGAGCCGATCATCCAGCGCCAGCCGTACTCGACCAGCCACTGATCGGCGACGCCCTTGGCGATCTGGTAGTTGACGATGAACACAACCACCTGGCCAAAGACGATCGCCATCGACTGCATGCCCAGCGCACGGCCACGCATGCCCTTGGGCGACACCTCGGACATGTACATCGGCGATACCGTAGCGGCGAGGCCAACGGCGAGCCCGCCGATCATGCGGTAGAGCACGAACCAGGTGAAACTCTCGGCGACAGCCGAGCCGATGGCCGAAACAGTGAACAGCAGCGCGGCGATCACCAGGGCCTTCTTGCGACCGAGGCGACCGGCGACCCAACCGGCGCTCAACGCGCCAATGATGCAGCCGATCACCACGTTGGAAACGGCCCAGCCGGTTTCAGCCGCGGTGAGACCGAAGTACTGCTTCAACGAATCCACGGCGCCGGAAATTACCGCCGTGTCATAGCCGAATAGAATGCCGCCCAGGGCAGCGACCGCACAGATGCGCAGCACGTAGGCCACGTCGTGGCCTCGGGTGGAGTCATGGAATTCAGACATATCGTTCGCTTCTCTGGCTCTTGTTATTGGGTTCCAGACGTCAGCTACTGCTTACAGCTTCAGTACAGATGGCTCACTCCTGGAGCCTGGGAACTGTCCTGTGTCGGTGACTCAGCCCTGCAACATCCACTCGTGCGCCGGGTCGTTGTGAAATTTCCAGACGCGCTTCGGCCCGGCCATCACGTTGAGGTAGTAGGAGCGATAGCCGTAAGGCACGCACACCGGGTGATAGCCGCGCGGCACCAGCACCACGTCGTTGTTCTCCACCGCCAGTGCCTGGTCGATGCTGCGATCATCGGTGTAGACGCGCTGGAAGACGAAGCCCTGCTCCGGGTCGAGGCGGTGGTAGTAGCTCTCCTCGAGAAAGCTCTGCGCGGGCAGATCATCGGTGTCGTGCTTGTGCGGCGGGTAGCTGGACGAATGCCCCGACGGAGTGATGACCTCGACGACCAATAGCGACTGCGCCGGCTCGGTGTCGGGCAAGATGTCGCAGACGTAGCGCGTGTTGGCGTCCTTGCCGCGCACCGAGCGCTTCATCGAAGCGGGCTCGATCAGACGCGGCGGCAGGCTCTCGCCGGTCTCGCCCGGCGCCAGGCAGATGGCTACTTCAGCGGCAACGTGCGCCGTGATCTGGGCTTCGCTATGCGCAGGCAGGTATGCCGCATAGGGCGACTTATCCTCGAACACACTCTGGCGATCGCCAAGCTTCGGCCAGGCGAACGCGCCGTGCTGGGCATGGCGGCCCTGGATGCTGGCGTGGCCGCTGAGCAACACGATGCAGACTTCGCGATCCTGCCCGGCGACCGGCAGGGTCTCGCCGTCAGCCAGGCGGTAGGCGGCAAAGCCGACGTATTCCAATGCGTTGCTGGGTACCTCGACCAGGGTACGGTCCTGGCGGCCTTTGACGAGCAGATTCATAGGGCCTCCTCTCAGGCGTGGGCGCGATGGCGGGCGTCGGTCACGGCCACCAGTGCACGCAGGGTGTCGTAGCCCTTCTTGGCATAGGCGTAGCTGGGTGCGACGGCGGGGTCTTGCTCGGCCTCGACCACGATCCAGCCGTGATAGTCGGCCTGGTAAAGCCGGTCGAGCATCGGTGCGAAATCCAGATTGCCATCGCCCGGCACGGTGAACGCGCCGTTGACGATGCAGTCGGGGAAGCTCCATTGGTTGTTGCGCGCCAGTTGCATCACGGCGTGGCGCACATCCTTGAAATGCACGTGACAGATGCGTTCGATATGGCGGTCGAGCACCGCCAGCGGGTCGCCACCGCCCATGTAGCAGTGGCCGGAGTCGAACAGCAGGCCGACCTCACTTCCGGTGACTGCCATCAGCTGGTCGATGTCTTCGGGTGTTTCGACGTAGGCGCCCATGTGATGGTGATAGGCCAGCCGCACGCCCTGCGACTGCGTGAAGGCGGCGACGCGGGTGAGCTTCTCGCCATAGGCCTGCCACTGCGCATGGCTGTGGAAGCGCGGGCGCTCGAGCAGCGGCACGCGCTTGCCCTGAATGGAACCGGCGACCTCGCCATAGACCATCACGGTCGCGCCATTCTCGGCCAGCAGCCGGCAATGCCCAGCGATGGCCTCGATCTCCTCTTCGGCGCTGCGGTGCGCCAGGCCGCTGGAATACCAGCCGGACACCAGCGCCAGATCATGGGCAGCGAGGACGTCACGCACGCCTTCAGGGGTCTTGGGAAACTTGCCGTTGAGCTCGAAGCCTTCGTAGCCGATCGCCTTGCCCTCGCTCAGAGCGGTTTCCAATGGGGTTTCGCCACCCAGCGACGGCAGGTCGTCGTTGCTCCAGGAGATCGGGTTGATACCTATCCGGATCGGGGAATTGTTCATCTACTCACCTGTTTATTCTTGTTCGGCGATTGGAATGGCGGTTCAGGCCTGCGGGCGCGCGTCGCGCCAGGCACCGATCAGCTGTTCGAAGGTGGCCTGCACACGAGCGATGAGCGCTTCGTCGTCCAACTCGCCGGCAAGCCAGGCGCGGCTCGGCTCCTGGAAGATGGTGCGGCCCACGGCGAAACCCCGGCAGACGGCGCTATCACCGGCCTGGCGGAAGCCCTCAGCGAGTTCGTCTACCGGCGCGTTGAGGCCGAGCACCACCACGCCGCGGCAATAGGGATCGCGCGCCTGAATCAATTCATCCAGTTGTCGCCAGACCGGCGCAGGTTGCGCCTCGATCTTCCACCAATCGGGGTAAATGCCGAGGTTGTAGAGCCGCTTGAGTGCCCGAACCAGCACATCGGGATGCTCGCCGGGAAGATTTTTTGGCGGAATGATCTCCAGCAGCAGCTCGTGCCCACTTGCCTGGGTTGCCTCGTACAGAGCTCGGATCTGTGCTTCCTGCTCCAGGCGCAAAAGCGGTTCGTCATCCGGGTGATACTGCACCAGGCATTTGACGATCTGCTCGCGCGGCCAGCTCACCAGTTGCGTGCCGATGGAGCGGCCATGCTCGAACGCCAGCGGCCGGGAGAATTGCAGCTCTACCGGCCGCGCCACCCACCAGCCGCGGCCGGTGGCGGCATTCAAGGCGTCCTGACCGAAGCGGTCGTCAGCCAGCAGCCCGACGTTGCACGTCACGCCCTGCTTGACCAGGTCCGACTCGACCCGCTCGATGGCCTGGACGAAGAGTTGCTTGAGCCGCGGGATATCGCGCGCATCGCCACCGACCTGCTGCGCCAGGTCGGCGAACTGGCTGCGATGATCGAACGCGAAGACGAACAGCTGCTTCCACGACTTGCGCGCCACGCTGACGCGGTGCAGGCGATTGAGCTCGGCATCCTGATCCGGACGGGTGAGCGGCTCAGGGCGACTGAACAGGTAGTCCAGCTCTGCCATGGTCGGCATCGCCGGGGCGCACGCATGGCGCGACACCACCAGCCCGCCACAGGCATTGGCCAGCTGGCAGCAGCGCGCGTCGTCGGCGCCGGTCAGCCATCCGCGCAAAAAGCCGGACATGAAAGCATCGCCGGCGCCCAGCACGTTGAGCACTTCGACGCGGATGCCACGGTGGATCTCGCCCTCTTCCAGGTGGGCCGGAATGGCGCCGCGAATCACGGTGCAGCCCAAGGCGCCGAGCTTGACCACCAGCGCCGCGTCCGTCACACCGCGCACATTGCGCAGCGCGGTGAGCAGGTCATCCGAGCCACCGGCGATGAGGAATTCTTCCTCCGTGCCGACGATCAGATCGAAGCGCGGCAGGATGCGTTGAACGTGGGCGGTCACCTCGGCGCTGGCGATGAAGCGCGTTTCGCCGTCAGCCTTGCCGGTCAGGCCCCAGAGCACCGGGCGGTAGTCGATGTCCAGTACACGCTGCACGCCGTGCTTCTCGGCGTAGTCCAGTGCACGGCTGCTGGCCTTGTAGACGCCCTCGATAGAGAAGTGCGTGCCGGTGATCAGCAGCGCCTTGCTGGACGCGATGAACGCTTCGTCGATGTCTTCTTCGCGCAGCGCCATGTCGGCGCAGTTCTCGCGGTAAAAGACCAGGGGAAAGGTGTCGCGGTCCTTGATGCCGAGCAGCACCATTGCGGTCAGCCGCTGCGGGTCGACCTTGATCGCGCGGGTGTCGCAGCCTTCGCGCCTGAGCGACTCGACCAGGAAGCGCCCCATGTGGTCGTCACCGACACGCGTCAGCATCGCCGACTTGAGACCCAGCCGTGCGGAACCGAAGGCGATGTTGGCGGAGGAACCGCCGAGGTATTTGGCGAAGCTGCTGACATCTTCCAGGCGCGCACCGACCTGCTGCGCGTAAAGGTCGACGCCGAGGCGCCCGAGACAGATCAGATCCAGCTGACGGTCACTTGCAAAAGTCATGTCGCCCATGGCGGCTCCTATTGTTCTTGTGGCCTGCTTTCATCGCAGCGCGTGCGATCGGGATGACTGAAGCCTACTGCGGCACTTCGCCCTTATCAACTTTTTTTCTATATTTTTATTTTGTGGAATTTCAGTTCCATTTACTGAGATGCGGCTGCTATCGATACGACGCGCTGAGCGGCTTCCGCTTACGGCACCGGATCGCGTAGGCTGGTCGAAAAATGGAGGGATGACACCTGCATGTCCGAGATCGAATCGACCCCTGCCGAGGCCGGGCAGACGCCAGCCAGCGTTGATCAGTTGCTGCAACGCATCACTGCGGAATTCGAAAGCCTGCCGCGACAGCTCAAGCGGGTTGCGACCTACATGAGCGAGCAGACCGACCGGGTGATGGTCGACCGCATCAGCGACATTGCCAGCCAGTGCGAGGTGCACCCTTCGGCCATCGTGCGGTTTTGCCAGCGCTTCGGGTTTTCAGGATTCAGCGAGATGCAGGGGCTGTTCCGCGAGGCCTACACGCTGAAGGCGACCCCGGTGCAGAACTATCAGCAGCGCATCCGCAAGCTGATTGCAGACAAATCGCACAAGGCCTCTAGCGCGGACCTCGCGCGCGAGTGCGTCGATGCCACCCTGTCGGGGCTTGAACGCCTGGGCAACGAACTGGACGACGAGGCCTTCGACAAAGCCGTGGGCCTGCTGGTCAATGCGGACAACATCTATGTGGTAGGTGTGCGGCGCTCGTTCGCAGTGGCCGATTACCTCGTCTACAACCTGCAGCACACCAACAAGCGCATTCATCTGGTGTCGGGCCTTGGCGGCAGCTACCGCGAGCAGATGCGTAGCATCCGCGCCAATGACCTGATCATTGCGATCAGCTTCAGCCCCTACGGCAAGGAGAGCCAGCAGTGCGTGCGCATCGCGCAACACAACGGCGCCAAGTCGCTGATCATCACAGACAGCCCGCTTTCGCCTCTGGCCAAGCGCGCCAACGCGATGCTGCTGGTCAACGAAGGCAGCGCATTCGCCTTCCGCTCGCTGAGTGCGACGCTGTGCCTGTGCCAGGCGCTGTTCATCGCACTGGCCTATCGCCTTGAACTCTCGGTAGACGAGATTCAGGAACAGGCCGAACTGGAAAACTAGCGCCCTGCTTTGCGCTGCTCGGCCTGCCTGCGCTCAACCCGCAGCGCAGCGGCCAGCTCGGCGTTCTCGCGTTCCAGCCGCTGGATGACGTCACCCAGGCTCTGCAGCAAGGAGCGCAGCACCGTGAGTTCCACCTTGTGTTGCTGTGTATTGAGCCACTGCAACCACTGCAGGATTATCAGTACCAGTACCGCACACAACGAAACGCCCATCATCAGCCACGCCACGCCCAACCCACTCATATCGATTCCTTTCTGCACGCTGGCCAAATACCAGCCAGCGAAACGATATGTCGCTGTAAGTTACGGGTCGATAATGTTTACTTGAACAGGTAAACAAACGAAGCAGGTGAGTCAGCGGCGCAGAGAACACGCCCCGCACAATGGCGGACGCTCACCGATAGGGGTGAGATACGAGGCTGCGTTGACCTGTCATGAAAGCTTACATAGCGAGACGGCCAAAGCGGCTCAAGACAGCGCGACGTAGACAGCAGGTCGAACCAACCGTTCAGCGGATGACACGGAGCAGGCGATGAGTGGGCACCGTATCCGGGTCGCCGACTGTCAGAATGACATCACCGCTGCACGACCGCAGTGGCTGCCCTGAATCGAGCACGAGCCTGCCAACCATGTCTGCCGAAAAACTCTACACGATCGTCCTGGAACATAGCCTGGAGGTCCTCCTTGAGGCCGCCACCATGGCGCAGGTCGAGGCGTTCTGGGATGCGTATGACACGCGGTATTTCGGCCTCCGCATGGAGGAAGACACCGATTACCACGCGCGCGTCATCGTCACCGACGAAATGCCCGAAGAAGAGGAAGAAGAAGCCGAGATCTGCCTCGGCTGATCTCGCTTACGAGCAGGTCGGCCGCCGCCGTTCATTCTTCGTCCACCAGCCGGGCAGCCATGACCCGCTTGCTGTCCAGCTGGAAAAACAGCGTCGCGGCCAACATCGCCATTGCGCCGATGCACAGGAACGTCAGGTGAAACGCTTGCAGCACCTCCTCCCCTTCGGCGCCCGGCACTGTGAAGCCCCCAAGCAGCGCACCCGCTGATGCCACTCCCAGGCTCATCGACAACTGCACCACCACCGACAGCAAGCTGTTACCGCTACTGGCGTCTCTGTTGCTCAGGCCAACCAGGGTGACGGTATTCATCGCTGTGAACTGCATCGAATTGACCATGCCGATCAGGCCCAGATGCAGAAGCAGTAAAGCATTCGGCGTCTGCCCGTCTATGGTTGCCAGACTGGCGATCAGACTGCCCAGCAGTAGCGTGTTGACGACGAGGATGCGCCGGTAACCGAATCGGTCGATCAGTGGCTTGGCCAGCGGCTTGATCAACATCGCACCAGCAGCCAGCGGAATCATGCTCATGCCGGCCTCAGCCGGGGAGTATCCCAGCGCGACCTGCAGCAGCAGCGGCAGCAGGAATGGCAACGCACCGCTACCCAGGCGCGCGAACAGGTTGCCGAAGATGCCGACCGCGAAGCTGCGAGTATGAAACAGAGAGGGGCTGAACAACGGCGTCTCGACATGCCCAGCACGCAGCCAGTACGCCGCCAGGCAGGCGCTGCCGATCACCATCAGCAAGAGCACGCGAGCATGCGGCATCTGCATCTCGCCAAGCCCTTCAAGCGAAATGGTGATGAGCACCATCGCGCCGCCAAACAGTAGAAACCCCAGGGTATCGAAGCGGGTACGCGCCTCGCTTTTGAGATCCGGCATGAAGCGCAGTGCGGCAAGGCAGCCAACCAGGCCAACTGGCAGGTTGATCAGGAATATCCAATGCCATGAGGCAACCTCGACCAGCCAGCCGCCTAGCGTCGGGCCGAGCAGCGGGCCAACCATCCCCGGCAGCGCGATGAAGGTCATCACCCGCACGAACTCACTGCGCGGATAAGCCCGCAGAACCACCAGCCGCCCTACCGGCAGCATGAGTGCGCCGCCGACTGCCTGGACCACTCGCGATATCACGAGCTGGTTGAAAGTGGCGCTCAGGGCGCAGAAGAGCGAACCCAGGGTGAACAGCGCAATGGCGGCAAAGAAGATACGCCGGGTGCCGAAGCGGTCGGCGATCCACCCAGATGCCAGAATCAGCAGCGCCACGGTGAGCATGTATGCGATCACCACGCCTTGCATGCGCAGTGGGTCTTCGGCCAGGTCACGCGCCATGGCCGGAAGTGCAGTGTTGAGGATGGTGCCATCGAGGGTCTGCATGAAGAACGCGATCGCGACTAGCCAAGGCAGTACCCGGGCAGTTCGGGCGTCCAGCACGGCGGTGTGCGGCATGGATATCCCCAGCTGAAATGAAAGCCCTATGTTAGGCCGCTATCGATCACGACCGCAGCCTTAATCGCGATGCGCCATGCCCATCTACCGAAGGCGCGTCCCGCGAGGCTCCTTCCTGTGACAACACAACGCACCCTATGCGCACAAGCCGCGCCAATGCTGCATCCAACCGGTGCGTAGATATCGGCTAGCGGTCAGGCCTGGCTACACGTAACAAAGTATTTCGTTCAGAATTGACGCGAATCATTATCGTTAAACATCGCAGGTGCGAATCTTCTGACCACACCTTGTTTTCCGTTTCGGAGGCTTCATGCGTATCCCCGTCACACTCGCCGTCGCGTCATTGCTGCTCGCTCCCCTCGCCCAAGCCAAGGAATACCCCATCGGTGAACCGCAACAGTGCGGCGGCATGGAGGTCGGTGCCGTCTACCTGCAGCCGGTGGAAATGGAGCCAGCCGGCATGATGCTCGACGCCGCCAAGGCGGACGTTCACTTGGAAGCCGACATCGCCGCCACCGAGGGCAACCCTAACGGCTGGCAGGAAGGCAGCTTCGTTTCCTACCTGAACATCCACTACGCGCTAAGCAAGAAAGGCTCGGACGAGAAGATCGAGGGCGAGTTTCACCCGATGGTCGCCAACGACGGCCCGCACTACGGGGACAACGTCAAGCTGATGGGCCCGGGTAAGTATCAGCTGACCTTTACCGTCTCGCCACCGGGCGGTGATCACGCCATGTTCGGCCGCCACGTCGACAAGGAAACCGGCGTCGCGCCTTGGTTCAAGACCTGCGAGCTGAAATACGAGTTCACCTATGCCGGTATCGGCAAGAAAGGCGGTTATTGATCCGGAGGCCGGCATGCGACGCATCCTGTTCCCGGCCCTCGCCCTGCTCGCTGCCGGCTTTGCTGGCAGTGCGCAGGCGGGGCTGCCGACGTATGAACTGACCATCCGCGACGGCCATTTCGAACCCGCGACCATCGAGGTACCGGCTCGCCAACGCTTCAAGATCGTAGTGATCAACGCGGGCAGCGGCCCCACCGAATTCGAAAGCACGCCCCTACGGGTTGAAAAGGTGCTTTCGCCCGGCGTCACCTCGTTCGTCGTGATCCACCCGCTCAAACCCGGCCGCTACCCCTTCTTCGACGAGTTCCACATGGACCTCCCGGAAGGGGAAATCATCGCCAAGTAGTACCGTCACAGGAGACGCGACATGGGCCAATCAATGTTCATTGTCTGGCGCGAAAGCGTCGAGGCATTGCTCGTCATCGGCATCCTGCACGCCTGGCTCAGCCAGCAACCCGGTAACCGCCACGCGCTGCGCATGCTCTGGGGTGGCGTGGTGGCGGGGCTCGGCCTGGCTTCGCTGCTGGCCTGGGGCATCCTCAGCGCCGGCGACTGGCTGGCCGGCCCCGCGGGCGAATGGTTCCAGTGCGCAATGCTGGTAGTCGCCGCGTTGCTAATCCTGCAGATGGTGGGCTGGATGCATCACCACGGGCGCGACCTTAAGCGCAACCTGGTCGATAGCGCCGCCACGCACCTGAGCCAGGGTAGCGGCGTAGGCCTGCTGGTGCTGGCGATGCTTGCCGTGGCACGCGAAGGCAGCGAGACCGTCGTGTTTCTCTACGGCATCGGCCATCAGCAGGAGGGCACCAGCCTGGCCGGTTTCGTTACCGGCGGAGTGCTCGGCTTCGCTCTGGCCTTGATCAGCTACGCAGCCCTGCAGGCCGGCAGCCGACTGTTCTCCTGGAAACGTTTCTTCAAGGTCAGCGAAGCCCTGCTGCTGTTGCTCGGCGCCGCCCTGCTGATGGCCGGGCTCGACCGTTTCAGCGGTCAGTTGATGGGCATGAACGTGCCCGAAGTGCTCTATACCGTTTTCGGCGATCCGCTGTGGGATACCTCCGCGCTGCTCGATGATGGCAGCACCCTGGGCAGCACTGTCGCGGGATTGACCGGCTACCGCGCGATGCCGTCGACGGCCGCTGTCGTGCTGATGGGGCTGTACTGGCTCGCCGTCTGGCTCTGGCTGCGCCCCCGGTCGGAGGCCCGTCTGGAGGCTCGCACTGCATGATCAGCACCGCTCCCTGGCTGGCGCGCGCGGGCGATCTGTTACGCCAGCACGCAAAGACCATCCGCCTGATTCAATGGGCGGTCGTGGGTTTCTATCTGGTGTTGCTGCTGGTGCCGGCGTTCCTCTCGCTGCCGCCCTCCGAAGCGCGCATGCTCGACAACATCACGGTGTTCGCCCAGTTCCTGTTCTGGGGGCTCTGGTGGCCGTTCGTGTTGCTGTCGATGGTCTTGTTCGGGCGGCTCTGGTGCGGTGTGCTCTGCCCGGAAGGTTCGCTCAGTGAGTGGATCAGCTGGCGCGGGCTGAACAAGCGGACCCCGCAATGGATTCGCTGGAGCGGCTGGCCGACGGTCGCCTTCGTGCTGACAACCATCTATGGCCAGCTGATCAGCGTTTACGATTATGGCCGCGCCGCGGCGCTGATTCTCGGCGGCTCGACGGTGGCGGCGATGCTCGTCGGCTTTCTCTACGGTCGCGGCAAGCGGGTCTGGTGCCGGCATCTTTGCCCGGTCAGTGGCGTGTTCGGCCTGCTGGCGCGTCTGGCACCGATGCACTACAAGGTCGACGAGGAGCGCTGGCAAGCCAACCAGGCACCGAAGCTCGCCACACCCAACTGTGCTCCACTGATCGACATCCGCCGCATGCAGGGCAACAGCGAATGCCATGCCTGCGGACGCTGCAGCGGCCAGCGCGGCGCCGTCGCCCTCGCCGCTCGCTCGCCAAACGAGGAAATCCTTATCGTCGGCAACCAGGCGCAGCACGGTCACTGGGACAGCACGTTGCTGCTGTTCGGCATGATCGGGCTCGCCATGGGTGCGTTCCAGTGGACGGTCAGCCCGTGGTTCATCACGCTCAAGCAGACCGCCGCCGAGTGGCTGGTCGACCGTGACATCTTCTGGCCACTGGAGGCCAATGCGCCCTGGTGGCTGTTGACCCATTACCCGCAGAACAACGATGCCTTCACCTGGCTCGATGGCGCGGCGATTCTCACCTACATCGGCGCCAGCGCGTTGGTGATCGGCGGCGCGCTGTGGCTCCTGCTGCAAGGTGCCGTGCGGCTGATGAACCGGGGCGATAACGTGTTTCATCATCTGGCGTTGTCGTTCACGCCGCTGGGCGGGGCCGGGCTTTTCCTGGGCCTGTCGGCGACCACTATCAAGCTGCTGCGCTACGAAGGCTTCATCCTCGCCTGGGCGCAACCGACACGCGCCCTGCTGCTGGCCGGTGCGATTGGCTGGAGCCTGACGCTGGCATGGAAGGTGATCACACGTCATGGCGCTAACGGGCTGCGCCGCCTGATGGCGTTCGCCTGCGTCTGCCTGGCAACGGCGGTGGTCGGGTACGGTTGGTACCTGCAGTTCTGGGGCTGGAGCTGATTCGCTCTCACTCGATGGTGGACTGAAGCCCCTCTTGCCGCAGAACCCCAGCCCCAGCCCGCACCTGTAGGAGCAAGCTCTGCTTGCGACCGCAGCTACGCGGAGCCCCGGGTCGCGGCCAGAGGCCGCTCCTACAAGAGCAACGGCGTCCATTACTGCACCACGCTTTTCTGTAGGAGCAAGCTCTGCTTGCGACCGCAGCCACGCAAACCCCGGGTCGCGGCAGAGGCCACTCCTACAAGAGCAACGGCCTCCACCACTGCACCACGCTTTTCTGTAGGAGCAAGCTCTGCTTGCGACCCGCAGCCACGCAAATCCCGGGTCGCGGCCAGAGGCCGCTCCTACACGAGCAACGGCGTCGATTACTGCACCATGCTTTTCTGTAGGAGCAAGCTCTGCTGGCGACCGCAGCCACGCGGAGCCCCCGGGTCGCGGCCAGAGGCCACTCCTACAAGAGCAACGGCGTCCATTACTGCACCACGCTTTTCTGTAGGAGCAAGCTCTGCTTGCGACCGCAGCTAAGCAAATCCCGGATCGCGGCCAGAGGCCACTTCTACAAGAGCAGCGGCGTCGATTACCGCACCATGCTTTTCTGTAGGAGCAAGCTCTGCTTGCGACCGCAGCCACGCAAACCCGGGTCGCGCCCAAAGGCCGCTCCTACACGAGCAACGGCCTCCACCACTGCACCACGCTCTATGTAGGAGCAAGCTCTGCTTGCGACCCGCAGCCGCGCAGACCCCAGGTCGCGGCCAGAGGCCGCTCCTACACGAGCAACGGCCTCCACCACTGCACCACGCTCTATGTAGGAGCAAGCTCTGCTTGCGACCCGTAGCCACGCAGCGCCCGGCTCGTAGCCACAGTCAGCTTAAAAAACGACCTTTCGGAGCGCGGGCGTCAGCCCCGCAGTACGAACGACGGAAACAGCCGGCCCATGCGATCCCACAGCTTTTGCTGATCGTATGGCGCGCGGCTGTCGGCGAGCGTGTCGTCGAGCATTCGGGCGGTGCGAACGCATTGCACGGCGAAACGCTCCACGCCCAGCCGACGCAGGCGCTGGGCCATTTCCCATAATCGCTCAGCATCGAACAGCTGCCAGTGCACGGTGGTCCGGCATTCGTAGTCGACACCGCTTTTAACGAGCGCTTCGAGACTGTTCCAGTTCGCGACGCCACTGCCCTCGACGCCCGTGATAAGCCGACCATGCTCAGGCAAGGCTTTGACGTCGAAGCCTACCCAATCCACCAGCGGCAATACCTGGCGGAACAGCTTCGGTTTGATGCCGGCACTGTGCAGGCCAACCTTGAAGCCCTTGGCGCGTACCTCGGCGATGGCCTCCGGCAACGCCAGCTGCAAGGTCGGCTCGCCGCCGCTGAACACGACTGCTTCGAGCAAGCCGACACGCTGGTCGAGGAAGCTGAGGATGTTGCCCCAACTGCGCTCCTCGGCGCCGCACGTCGGGATCAGCTGCGGGTTGTGGCAATAGCGGCAGCGCCAGCCACAACCTTGGCAGAACAATACGCACGCCAGGTGATCGGGGAAGTCGAGCGTGGTCAGGGGCACCAGCCCCCCGACACGGAGCGCAGCGCCCATCTTATCGAGCCAGCCCCGCCGCCTGCTCGGTAAAGTGCCTCCGCTCGCGGTGCTCGGACTGTTTGCCCGGGTTGAATGCCGTAACGGGACGGTGATAGCCCATCACACGGGTCCAGACTTCGCAGCGCTGGCGTTGGGCTTCGGGTAGTTGAGTGGACTGGGTCATGTGTCGCTCCTTCAGTGGTGAAAACGATTTGTTGTAGGAGCGAGCTTGCTCGCGAATGCGGAGGCGACCCCTTTTGCGAACGAGGTCCCTCCACCGTTCAGGCCGATGCGCCAGTTGACGCATCAGCAACGGTGATCGCCAGCAAGCTGGCTCCTACAGGTTGGTCCGGTTGCACTTACGCCGGAATGCGCAACGACTGGGCCGCAGTCGCTGCGCGCTCAGGCGCAGCAGCCCTCTTGCTTGGCGATCAACGCCTCGTCGCACTTCGGGCAGAACTCGTGCTCGCCGGCGAGATAGCCATGCACCGGGCAGATCGAGAACGTCGGAGTGACCGTCAAGTAAGGCAGGCGGAACCGGCCAAGCGCCGTGCGGACCAGGTTCTTGCAGGCCTGCGCTGAGGAAATCTGCTCGGCCATATACAGGTGCAACACGGTGCCGCCGGTGTACTTGCATTGCAGTTCGTCCTGCAGCAGCAGGGCTTCGAACGGGTCATCCGTGAAACCCACCGGCAATTGCGACGAATTGGTGTAGTACGGCGCCGCCGCCGAACCGGCCTGGAGGATGTCCGGGAAGCGTTTGCGGTCTTCCTTGGCGAAGCGGTAAGTGGTGCCCTCGGCTGGCGTCGCCTCGAGGTTATAAAGATGGCCGGTCTCCTCCTGGAACTGGACTAGCCGCGCCCGCACGTGATCGAGCAGGTCGACCGCCAGGCGCCGCCCCGCCTCGGTATGCAGCCCAGCGGCATCCTCGGTGAAGTTGCGCACCATCTCGTGCAGGCCGTTCACACCGATGGTTGAGAAGTGATTGCGCAGCGTGCCCAGGTATCGCTTCGTATAGGGATACAGCCCGGCATCCATGTGGTGCTGAATGACTTTGCGCTTGACCTCAAGGCTCTGTCGCGCCAGCTCCAACAACGCATCGAGATGGTCGATCAGCCCGCCCCAATCGCCGGCGTGCAGGTAGCCCAGCCGCGCACAATTGACCGTCACCACACCCAGCGAGCCGGTTTGCTCGGCCGAACCGAACAGGCCGCCGCCGCGCTTGAGCAGCTCACGTACGTCGAGCTGCAGGCGGCAGCACATCGAGCGCACCTGGTTGGGCTTCATGTCCGAGTTGAGGAAGTTCTGGAAGTACGGCAGACCGTAGCGCGCGGTCATTTCGAACAGCCGCTCGGCGTTGTCGCTATCCCAGGGGAAGTCATGCGTGATGTTGTAGGTCGGAATTGGGAAGGTGAACACCCGCCCGAGCCCATCGCCGGCCATCATCACCTCGATGTAGGCGCGGTTGATCAACGCCATCTCGGCCTCGAGTTCACCGTAAGCGAAGGGCATCTCCTCGCCGCCGATGTAGGGAATCTGCTCGCGCAAGTCTTCGGGGCAGACCCAGTCGAAGGTCAGGTTGGTAAAGGGCGTCTGCGTGCCCCAGCGCGACGGCACGTTGAGGTTGTAGATGAACTCCTGGATTGCCTGGCGCACCTCGTCGTA
The DNA here is from genome assembly GCF_054131565.1 of Pseudomonas sp. SA195. NCBI lineage: Bacteria > Pseudomonadati > Pseudomonadota > Gammaproteobacteria > Pseudomonadales > Pseudomonadaceae > Pseudomonas > Pseudomonas sp. SA195. The sequence continues at coordinate 3,640,267 of NZ_CP096392.1, forward strand.
GCCCAAACCGTCCTTACGCACGAACGGCGCAAGGTAGGTATCGAAACTGCTGAACGCCTGGGCGCCGGCCCACTCGTTCTGCAAGGTGCCGAGAAAATTGACCATCTGCCCCAGCGCGCTGGAAAGGTGCTTTGGCGGCCCCGCCTCGACCCGCCCGGGGATGCCGTTGAAGCCTTCGTTGAGCAACGAGCGTAGCGACCAGCCGGCGCAATAGCCGGCAAGCATGTCCAAGTCATGGATGTGCAGGTCGCCCTCGCGGTGCGCGGTGCCGATATCCGGGCTGTAGACCTCGTCCAGCCAGTAGTTGGCCGTCACCTTGCCGGCCACGTTGAGGATCAAGCCACCCAGCGAATAGCCCTGGTTGGCGTTGGCGCGCACGCGCCAGTCCTCGCGCGACAGGTATTCGTTCATCGAAGCGGCGACATCGACCAGCGACTTGCGATCGCGCCGCAACCGCCCGTGGCACTCGCGGTAGAGGATGTAGGCGCGTGCCGTGTCGTAGTGGCCCGCCTCCATGAGCACCCGTTCGACGGTGTCCTGCACGCGCTCCACTTCAACGATGCGCGATGGCAACCGCCGCAACACCTGGTCGACCAGCGCGCATGCAATCGCGGCATCGAACTCACCGGTCGCCAGGCCAGCGGCGGTGATAGCCCGCTCGATCTTGCCCGGTTCGAATGCCAGCAGCCGGCCGTCGCGCTTGCGTAACGATACCGGTCGTTGCCCCTCGGCGAGCCCGTCCATCACAACCTCCACCACAATATGTTGATACCAGATAAATAAAACACACAAGATGCGGTGCAATGTAGGAGATCGAGCGCTGCGATGAATTGACCATCGTCAAGTCGAGGAGGCTGTTTTCACGAACGTGAGGTCGCGCCGTCGCGGCCGGCGATCTTGTCCGCGATCAAGGAAACCGGCGCCTGGCGGCTCTTAGGATGCAGGCTCGAACCATCCCGGACGCGCGCAGCGGAGGAACCATGCTCACCGAACCTTCACTCGTTGCGGAGTTGCGCCGACACCACCTGTTCAGCCGCTTGCCGGAGGCCGCGCTGCAGGAAGTCTGCATGTCGGCCAACCTCAAGCGCGTGCCCGCTGGCGCCGCGCTGTTTCACCAGGGCGACCGCGCCGAGCGCTTCTATTTCCTGTTCAGCGGCCAGGTGAAGCTGCACCGCGTGGTGTGCGACGGGCAGGAGAAGCTCGTGGAAATCATCCGTCCGCGCGAATCCTTCGCCGAAGCGCTGCTGTTCACCGGCACGCCGCACTACCCGGTCAGCGCCACGGCGCTCAAAGCGAGCCTGGTGGCGAGCCTGCATGGGCCACACTACCGGCGCATGCTTGAGGAGCACCCGAGCATCTGCCTGGACATCCTCGCCACCCTGAGCATCCGCCTGCATCAACGCATGAACGAGATCGACACCCTGACGCTGGCCAACGCCAGCCATCGGGTGGTGCGCTTCCTCTACCAGTCGCAGGAAGACGACAGCGGCGTGGTGACCCTGGATGTACCAAAACGGCTGATCGCCTCCAAGCTTGGCATCCAGCCGGAGACCTTCTCGCGCATCCTGCACCGGCTGATCGAGTCGGGAATGATCAGCGTGCAGCGCCGGCGCATCGAGATTCTCGACAGTCAGGGCCTGGCCGCCTATCAGGAGTGATTTCGCCCACCCCTCTTCCCTCGCACCGACCGGAGAATGATGATGCCCAGTGCCACCCACCTCCCGCTGGTCTATTCCTGCTCCGGCTGCTCCAACGTGGCGCAGCTGGCCAACACGCTCGCGGTGCGCCTCGACCGCGCCGGGCTGGCGGAGATGTCGTGCATCGCCGGGGTTGGCGGGCGGGTCGGTTCACTGGTCAACAAGGCCAACTCCGGGCGCGCCATCCTCGCCATCGACGGTTGCCCGCTGCACTGCGCCCGCGCCTGCCTGGCACAACACGGCGTCACGGCGAACGTGCACATCACCTTGAGCCGCTACGGGCTGCGCAAGCGCTACCGAGAGGACTGCAGCCAGGCCGAAGCCGACGCGCTGTTCGAGGACATGCGCCGGATCATCGCCAGCGACCGCATGCAGGCGCGCCAGCCGTTGCGCCCGGTGTGATCAGCCGGGCGCCGGCTGTGCCCGCCCCGCCTCGGCGACACCCGCGCCGGCGCATTGCAGCAGCGCCCACAGCCAGGGCGGCAGCAGGTCGGGGTCGAGGCTGTCGATCAGGTTCTTGATCGCCAGGCCCAGCTCGGTGTCCCCTTCGATCACCAGGCGGCGGCGGAAGAACAGCGTATCCGGGTCTTCCTGGCGGCTGGCCAACAGCAGGAACTCGCGCCAGTTGCCGCGAATGGTCACCGCGACCGGCGTCTGCTCGGCGACCCGCAGACGCTGTCGCTCACAGGTCAGGCACCAGGCCAGCTTCAGGTCCGCCACTTCGAGGCGCAGCCAGTGGCCTTCGAGCGCCTCGAAGGCATCATCGGCCAGGGGCTCGGCGAACAGCTGGTTGAGGCTGCGTTCGAGTGCCAGGCGCTGCAGAGCGAAGGGTGTACGGGCGGCCAACGGCAATAGCCGCTCGCCCACTTTCAACAAATGCTCACGGGGGTTCAGCACAGGCCGGCCTCCTCCGCACGCAGCATGCCGGGTTGGCCATGCCAGTAGCCGTTGCAGCCTTCCACCGCGAGCGGTGGCAACGCGCCGTTGCGGACCGCGTCGAAAGCGGCGATCACTTCGGCCATGCCCGCCGCACGCGGGCTCAACCGCAGCAGCTCAGCGCCGCTGGCCTGCAGCGCGGGGTAGTCGGCGAGCAGGTTGCTGACCGATGCGGACAGGGTCTGGATGCCATTGATGGTGAATAGCGCCTCGCCTTCCTGACTGAGCAGTGGGATGCCCTCGGGGTAGTTCTGGCAGCAGAACTGGCAATCGTCCTTGGGGCGGTTCTCGGCGCGTGCGGTAAAGCAGCGCGCCGAATAGGCCAGCGGCAGATGGCCGTAAGCGAAGATTTCGATTTCCGGCACCGCAGCGTCGAGCCGCTCGAGCTGGTCGCGCGCGCTGCGGATCATCCCGCCGGACATTTCCACCGGCGGTACCCAGCGGCACATGCCGCTTTCGACCAGCTGCGCCAGGGCATGGCCGTTATAAAGGTTGAGCGCCGGGCCGCCCACGAAGGGCAAACGCTTCTGGGACAGGTAATGCACAGCGCCCATATCGTTGGCCTCGACCAGCAGCTCGCCGTTGTCGCACAAGCGTCGCAAGGCAGACAGCTCCGACGCCGCTTCGACCAGCGTCAACCCGGACAGCACAATCTGCGCCTTGCTGATGCCGGACAGGTCGCGGGCCAGGCCGATCCAGTCGTCGAGCCCCATGCTGCGGCGTTTAGAGCAGACGGTTTCACCCAGGTAGATGACATCCAGCGGCTGGCTGGCCATGTCGGCGTAGAAGTCTAAGGTCTTTTGCCGATCCCAGTAGAACAGTATCGGGCCGAGGCTGAGTTTCATGGTCGGGCTCCTCTATTGCCAGGCGCGGTGATAGGCACCCAGGGTGGTCTGCGAGCCCTCGGAAAGGCCGTCGAGTACGGCGCGCCACCCCGGCTGCACGGCGTAACGCTGTGGTGCCTGCAGGTAGGCATCCAGCGCTGCGCGCCAGACCCGAGTCACCTGTTCGACATAGGCGGGGCTGCGTTGCCGCCCTTCGATTTTCATCGCCGTCACGCCAATGGCGGCGAGTTCGGGGATCAGGTCCAGGGTGTTCAGGCTGGTCGGTTCTTCCAGGGCGTGAAAGCGCTCGCCATTAACGACGAACCGGCCTTTGCACAGCGTTGGGTAACCGGCTGACTCACCTTCGGCGTAGCGGTCGATCAGCACGTTGTTCAGCCGCGAAGTCAGGCCTTCAGGTTCTTCGCTCCAGCGCACCGCCTTGGCTGGCGAGCAGACGCCGCAAAGGTTTGGCGACTCGCCGGTGAGGTAGGAAGACAGGTGGCAACGCCCTTCTGCCATGATGCACAGGCTACCGAAGGCGAATACCTCGATCGGCACCGGGCTGCTCACTGCCACTTGCTTGACCTGTTTGAGCGAAAGCACGCGTGGCAGCACTGCGCGCTTGATGTTGTAGCGATCCTGATAGAAGGCCAGCGCCTCGGCATTGGTCGCCGAGCCCTGTACCGACAGGTGCAGATTGAGCTGCGGATGGCGCCGAGCGGCATAGCCCAGCACGCCGGGATCTGCCGCAATCAACGCATCGACACCCATGTCCGCGGCCTGGTCCACGGCCCGCTGCCAGCGCGACCAGCCATCGGGCTGCGCGTAGGTGTTGACGGCGATATAGAGCTGGCGACGCTTTTCGCGGATCAGCTGCAGGCCCTTGTCGAGCTGCTTTTCATCGAGGTTCAGCCCGGCGAAATGGCGGGCATTGGTGTCGTCGCGAAAACCGACATAGATGGCATCGGCGCCCTGCTGGACGGCGGCCTTGAGCGCGGGCAGGCTTCCTGCCGGACAGACCAGGTGCATGGCTACTCCTAGACATTCGATTCATGCCCACCGGGCGAGCCCGGCGGCCGCCCATGAGTAGGCGCAAAGCGGGCAGTCTAGGTAGCCACTTGCGGCTTGGCATTGATGAAGGTCAAGGCGCCCCGCAGGCTTGTAACCACAAAAGCCAAGGCGCACAGCACTTAAATGCGGGGCGATGCGGCCTGCTAGATGCCCTCGTCGCCCTCGAACTCCTCGGTCGCACGCGCCACCATCTGCCGCCACGCGCCAGATTCCTCTGCTAGCAGGCGCATGGCCTTGAGGCTCGCCTCGAAGGCCTGCCGGTAGTGTTGCGGATCGCTCTCGCTGGCGGCGCGGTCGGCGTGCGCCTGCGCCTCGTTCAAAAGTGCATGGAACTGGTCGTGGTCGAGAGCCATGGGCGTTTCCTCCGTTGCATTGATTTCAGAGTAGACCACCGCCCCTTGCGGTTGATTCGAGCCGGCGGGCGGCGCCCGTCACTTGAGCCGCAACCGCCGCGCCAGCTTGTGCAGGTTGCTTGGGTCGACATCCAGCAAGCGCGCCGCCTGCGCCCAATTCTCACCGCTCGCCTCCAGCGCATGGATGATCGCCTGTCGCTGGCAGGCATCGACCGTTTCGCGTAGGGAAAGGATCTCGCCCGGCTCCGGCGCAGCCGTTTCCTCGACCGCGGTGCCCGGCGCCAGGGAGGCTGAGGCGTCCAGGTCGAGCATGTCCGGTTCCAGGGTGAGGATGTCGCTGCGCGCCGCACCGCGGCTAAGCAGTCGCAGCGCGGCGCGGCTGATCACGTGCTCCAGCTCGCGGACGTTGCCCGGCCAGGCATAGCCCAGTAGAGCGCGCTCAGCCGCCGGCGACAGGCGCATGCTGCGCAGCCCCAGGCGTGCGCGGTTCAGCTCCAGGAAGTAACCGGCGAGGATCAACACGTCATTGCCGCGTTCACGCAGCGGCGGGATCGGCGCCGGGTACACGGACAGCCGGTGGTAAAGGTCCGCCCGAAAATGGCCGTCGCGTACGCTCTCGCGCAGGTTACGGTTGGTCGCCGCGATGATGCGGACATCGACCTGCCGTGGCTTGTCCGCGCCCAACCGCTGGATTTCGCCGTTCTGCAGCGTGCGCAGAAGCTTGGCCTGGACCACCAGCGGCAGCTCGCCGACCTCGTCGAGCAGCAGGGTGCCGCCATTGGCCGCATCGAACCGCCCCGGGCGATCGGTGGTCGCCCCGGAAAACGCGCCTTTGACGTGGCCGAACAGTTCGCTTTCGGCCAGCGACTCAGGCAACGCGGCGCAATTGACCAGCACCAGCGGCTTGTTGCGTCGCCGCGAATGGCGGTGCAACCAGCGCGCGAACAGTTCCTTGCCGACGCCAGTCTCGCCCAGCAGCAGCACGGGCAACTCGGAATCCGCCACCACTTGCAACTCGCGCAGCAGTTCGCGAATCACCGAGCTCTGGCCGAGGATTTCCCCGTCGCGCGGCATCTGGCTGGCTTCGAGCACGTCGCTGCGGGCCAGGCGCAGGCTGCGGTTTTCGTGCTCCAAACGCGTGATACGGATCGCCGCCTCGATCACCAACGTGTAGCGCTGCAGATCACGCCGGGCGTCGTCATCGAAAGTGCCGGCATGCAGCGCATCGAGCGTCAGCGCGCCCCATAGCTTGCCCTCCACGTAGAGGCTCACGCCCATGCAGTCATGCACCGGCAGGGGCTCGCCGACGCGCTCGTCGAGCAAGCCATCATAGGGGTCCGGCAGGCGGCTGTCCGGCTCGAACCAGGTCGGCTCGCGCTGCGAAAGGATCGCAGCCAGCCGCGGGTGCTGCGCCACCACGAAGCGCCGCCCCAGGGCTTCGCGCACCAGCCCCACCGCGGCCAGCGGGCGCAGGGTGTCTTCATCCAGACGCAGCAACACCACGGCACCGCAGCGAAAGCGCTGGTGCAGCGTATGCACGAGGCGCTGCAGACGCACCGCATTGGGCAGTTCGGTGATCAGGTCCGCCAGCAGGGCTTCTTCCATCATGGTCGTTCTTACCTTCGAGGTTTTTTAAACCCTAAACCGTTCGGGTCGTTTCAACCACAGCTAATTTTTAGCCCCTGAGAATCAACGAGTTAGGGATGGCACACCGCTTGCGATGGACCAGGCACATCACCCTATCAGGACGCTCATCATGACAAGTGCGTTGACCGAACAGACGCTGGGCAGCCTCGCCTGCCAGATTCCCGGGGCGACCCGGGTGTTCCGCCAGTACAAGCTCGACTTCTGCTGCGGCGGCAATACCCGCCTGCTCGACGCCGCCGCGCATCACGCGCTGGACGCTCAGCTGATCGCCAGTGAACTGGCCGCCCTGGGCAGCGAAACCGACGCCCAGGCCGACTGGCGAGAGGCACCGGCCGGCGAGCTGATCGACCATATCCTCGAACGCTACCACGAAGGCCACCGCGAGCAGTTCCCCGAGCTGATCCAGCTGGCAACCCGCGTGGAGCACGTCCACGGCAACAAGCCGGACTGCCCGCTCGGGCTCGCCGAGCACCTGTGGAGCATGCAGCAAGAGCTGGAGAGCCACATGCTCAAGGAGGAGCAGATCCTCTTCCCGATGATCCGCCGCGGCCTGCGCGTACCGCAGGAGCAAGGCCCTATCGCGGTGATGCGCTTGGAGCACGAGCAGCACGGCGCCGCGCTGGATCGCCTGGCCGCGCTGACCAACGACATCGTGCCGCCGGCCAACGCCTGCAACACCTGGCGGGCGCTCTACCGCGGCCTCGAAGCGCTGCGCGACGACCTGATGCAGCACATTCACCTTGAAAACAACATCCTGTTCGTCAAGGCTTCCCAGTAACCCGACGAGCATCGCGCGCCCGCCGGCGCGCCTGGCAACATGCGGAGGCGATATGAAAGCAGTTATCCAACCTTTGGCCTGGGGATTGGCGATGGCGACCATCCTGGCGCTGGCCAGCGGCGTCGCATTGGACATGGCGGTGCACGCGAACCCTACAGCGCCCCAGGAGGCGCCGCTCACGCCGCGCTAGCGTCCGCTACCCAGCCCACGACACCGGCCTGCGTCAATGAACCGGCCGGTGTGCTGGGCTAGGCTCTATCCCGACGATCGATGTCGCCGCCCGCGCCGCACGATCGCCTCGTCCATACCTAGAAAACAGGATGCCTTGCATGGTGCTTCACCGCGTACACAACCAGATCCTCCGCAGCCACCACCTGTTCGAGCCGCTGAACGACGAGCAGATGGACGAGCTGATGGGTGCCAGCCAATTGCTCAACCTGGACAAGGGCGACAACCTCTTTCACCAGGGCGAGCCGGCGCACTCGTTCTATTTCGTCATTTCCGGCGCAGTGAAGATCTACCGCCTGACACCCGACGGGCAGGAGAAGGTCTTCGAGGTCATCGGCAATCGGCAGACGTTCGCCGAAGCCATGATGCTGATGGACACGCCCAATTACGTCGCCTCAGCGCAGGCCGTTTGCCCGACGCAGGCCTACCGGTTTTCCAACGCGGCGTACATGCGCCTGCTCGAGGCCAACCAACGCCTGTCCTTCGCGTTGCTCGGCAAGCTCAGCGTGCGCCTGCATCAGCGCATCAACGAGATCGAGACCCTGTCGTTGAAGAACGCGACCCACCGTGTGGTGCGCTACCTGATGACCCAACTGTCCCGTGTACGTGAGGGAAGCAGTTTCGAATTGCCCATGGCCAAACAGCTGATCGCCGGGCATTTATCGATCCAGCCGGAGACCTTCTCGCGCATCATGCGGCGCCTGATCGACGAACACATCATCGACCAGGACGGCCGTCAGATCACCATCCTCGACCGGGAACGCCTCGAGCAATTCGAATGACGGCAAGTCAGCCCAGGGCTTTCTGCGACGGTTGATCGCAGTCAACCGGGAACGAGCACGGGGCGTGGCAAGCTGATTTCAGTAAAGAGGAAGTTGCCATGCCCAAGTGCCTGTACTGCCAAGACGAAAATCCCCCTCAGGAAGCCGAGTGCCAAAACTGCGGCATGCCCCTCCCCGCCCTTGCCGACACGGCCAGCGCTCGCCGGCAGCGCAAGTTTCTTCTCTTCTGCATCGCCCTGACGATCTTCTGCGCGGTGATGATCCTGTGGTTGCCGCGCTGAAGCGGCCGGCCGCTTCGCGCTTTGCCAAAGCCTGCACACTGGCGCACCAAACCGAACGCCTTTCGTAGGAGCCAGCTTGCTGGCGATCCGCTCACCTCCGATGCCACCCGGATCGCCAGCAAGCTGGCTCCTACAGGTGAGTGCTTTACCCCGATTGGGGCGTATGGCGTAGTTCTGCGGTAACCATGGAGGCGAATGCATCCAAATGCCGAACCTGTCTCCCCATCGCGCTCAAATCGATGGACGACTGCCTACACGCTAAGCGCGCCACACCGCGCATGTTCCGTAGGAGCCAGCTTGCTGGCGATCGGCTCACCTCCGAAGCCCCGGATCGCCAGCAAGCTGGCTCCTGCAGGTGAGTGCTTTACCCCGATTGGGGCGTTTGGCGTAGTTCTGCGGTAACCACGGAGACATCTGCCTCCAAAGCCGAACCTGTCTCCCCATCGCGCTCAACTCGATGGACGACTGCCTGCACGCCAGCGCGCCACAACGATCGCCTTTCGTAGGAGCCAGCTTGCTGGCGATCCGACTAACTCCGAAGCCTCCCGGATCGCCAGCAAGCTGGCTCCTACAGGTGAACGGACATGCCGCTAGAACACGAGCAGCGTTAGGCTCTGAGCTCCACGCACCTATTCCTTCGTCAACTGCCGGTACAGCTGCGGCAAGCGGAACGGCAGCTGTTGCGGGTCTTTGATCAGGGTGAAGCCGTTGGCGCCGAACATGTGCGGCAGGTAGTCGCCGGCCTCGCGGTCGATGGTGATGCAGAACGGCACGAGCCCCTGGCGCCGTGCTTCGAGCACCGCCTGGCGGGTGTCCTCGACGCCGTAGCGGCCTTCGTAGAGGTCAAGGTCGTTAGGCTTGCCGTCGGTCACCAGCAACAGCAGCTTACGCCGCTGCTTGCATTTACCCAGCAGCTCGGTGGCCTGGCGAATGGCCGCGCCCATGCGGGTGTAATAACCCGGGCGCATGGCCTGGATGCGACCGCGGGTGTCATCGCCGTAGCGTTGGCCGAAACGCTTGAGCTCCTGCATGCGCACTTGTTGCCGGCGCAGCGAGGAAAAACCATACAGCGCGAAGTCGTCCCCCACCGCCGACAGCGCCTCGCCGAACAGCAGCAGGCTGTCGGTAATGACGTCGATCACCTTGTGCTCATCGTCCAGGTGCGCGTCGGTTGACATGGACAGGTCGGCCAGCAGCAGGCAGGCCAGATCGCGACGGTTTTGCCGCTGTTCCATGAACAGCCCGCGCTCGGCGCACTGGCCGTGCTGCCGCTCGACGTGAAAATCCAGCCAGGCCTGCATGTCCAGCTCCGAGCCCTGGGGTTGCGCACGCAGCCATTGGCGGTCGCTGCGCAAATGCTCGAACTGGCGGCGCAGCTTGCGGGCGAGCGGGCTGAGATGCAGCGGCAGGCCCTTGGGCTCCGAGCCGCGCGGCAACATCATCTGCAGGTTGACGAAATCGTCTTGCAGCCGCTGCTTGCGGTAATCCCACTCGGGCAGCTTGATGCCCTCGCCCAGCGGGATGTCGTCGACATCGCTCGGCGGCAGATCCAGATGCAATTTCAGGCCGCCGCCCTTGCGCATGCGCTGGCGCGACAGCGCAATCTCGTCTAGGTCATCGGCGACGCGCGCCGCATCCTCGTCCTCGCTGTCGTCGCCCTGGCGGTCCAGTTCGATGTGTTCGGACCAGCTGAACAGGTTTTCCAAACGGAAGATCATCAGCCCGCTCTTACTGGTCGTCTCCTCGACGCGCTTGGCCCGCTTGCGCATGCTCTTCTGTTCGGCAGACGGTGCCCTGAGGTGGTTGTCCTGATCCTCCTCGCCAAGGTCGGTGGCCTGGGGCGCACCGAGATTCTCGGCCGGGTACAGCCACATCGGCAGCGGCCAAGGTGCGACCTCGCTACGCGGGAATTGCACGACACTGCCCGGCTCGCGCAGGGCCTGGCACAGCGCCTGCTCCAGCGCGCCTTCGGCCTTGGGCAGGCTGGCCGGGTCGGGCCGCAGTTGCAGGTGCGCCTCGACCAGCCGGCGATAGCGCGGCCGCATGGCAGGGAAGCGCTCGAGGATGGCCTGAGTCCAGCGTTGGTTGTCACGCGCCCAGTGGCGCATTTCACCGGCTTGGGCGGCGAGCAGCGCGAGCCAGCGGTAGAGGTCTTCGTTGAGGGATCGCTCAGGATAGACGGCCAGGCTTTGCGGCAGGCGCAAGTTGCTGGCATCACACCAGGCGACCGGCAATTGCTTGCAGGTTCCGGCGACCTGTTGCAGCAGGTTGCGACGCAGCATCAGGTCACGCGCGTTGGCGGCGCCGACATCCACCCCGCTGGCGCCGCCCATGGCGCGAAACAGCACCGAGAGCGGGCGTTGCATGCTGTCGAGAGTGACGGCTGCCTCGGGGAAATCCGGGCTGGCGCGACGGGTGATGAAGCGGTGCCAGACGCTGCCGACCCACTCTTCGACTTCGATGGTAAAGGCCATGGCAATCACTCCGTAGCGCAATTCGAAAACAGAAACGGCCCGCTGGGTCAGCCGGGCCGTCGGTTACATCAGCGTCTCGCCTCAGGCCGCAGCAACGGCGGCGGTGATGTCGGCCGGCACCCGGCCACGCTGCTTGAAGCTGTACAGGTAGCAGACCAGCCCAATCAGGAAGACCACCCCGGCGATCAGCCGCAGCCAGAAGAAGATGGCCAATTGGTCAGCGGTGTTCATGAAGGACATCGCAGCGCCATCGGCCGGGATCCGCTGCAGCCAGACCTGCACCACGCCGGCGGCGGTGAGGAACAGGGTGATCGCCACCATCGACATGGTCATCAGCCAGAAGCCCCAGATCTCGACGCGCTGAGCACGGGCATCGGGTGCTTCACCCAGGCCGCGCAACCGTGGCATGGCGTAGCTGATCATGGTCATGACGATCATCGCGTAGGCACCGTAGAAGGCCAGGTGGCCGTGGGCGGCGGTGATTTGCGAGCCGTGGGTGTAGTAGTTCACCGGAGCCAGGGTGTGCAGGAAGCCCCACACGCCAGCGCCGAAGAATGCAGTCACGGTCGTGCCGATGGCCCAGTAGGACGCAGCCTTGTTGGGGTGCTGGCGACGACGGCGGCTCACCATGTTCAGGGAGAACAGCACCATGGCGAAGAAGGGCAGCGGTTCCAGGGCGGAGAAGATCGAACCCAGCCACAACCAGACTTCAGGCGCACCGATCCAGAAGAAGTGGTGGCCAGTGCCGATGATGCCGGTGATCAGGGCCATGGCGATGATCACGTAGAGCCACTTCTCTATCACTTCACGGTCCACGCCGGTGATCTTGATCAGGACGAAGGCCAGCATCGAACCCATGATCAGTTCCCACACGCCTTCAACCCACAGGTGCACCACGAACCACCAGTAGTACTTGTCGCGCACCAGGTTTTCCGGGTTGTAGAAGGAGAACAGGAAGAACACCGCCAGGCCGATCAGGCCCGTCATCATGACCATGCTGATCGTGGTCTTGCGGCCTTTGAGCATGGTCATGCCGACGTTGTAGAGGAAGCCCAAGGCCACCACGACGATGCCGGCCTTAGTGATTGTCGGCTGCTCGAGGAACTCGCGGCCCATGGTCGGCAGCAGGTCGTTGCCGGTGAGCGCGGCCAGCCCCGCATAAGGCAGGAACAGGTAGCCGAGGATGGTCAGCACGCCGGCGGCGGCGAACACCCAGAACAGGATGACGGCCAGCTTCGGGCTGTGAAGTTCGCGGTCCGCTTCCTCGGGGATGAGGTAGTAGGCCGCGCCCATGAAGCCGAACAGCAACCAGACGATCAGCAGGTTGGTGTGCACCATGCGCGCCACGTTGAATGGCAGCAGCGGGAACAGAAAGTCACCGACTACATACTGCAAACCCATGATCAGACCGAACAGGATTTGCCCGACAAACAGGATCAGCGCAAACACGAAGTAGGGTTTGGCGACGGCCTGCGATTGGAATTTGAGATGCGGATTAAGAATGCCCATCTCGTGGCCCTCCTAGGGTGGAATCGAATTCAGAATTGCCCACGATCAGCCTTCCTTGTTTGGCGGCCAGCCGTTGGTGTTGACCTTGGAGGTCCACTTGAGGAACTCGGCCATATCGTCGACTTCCTGGTCACTGAGGTGGAACTGCGGCATCGCGCGGCGACCCGGTGCACCCAGCGGCTGGGCTTTCATCCAGGCTTGCAGGAACGGCTTGAAGGCCGCATCGCCACCACGTCGTTCGAACACGTTCCCCAGCTCCGGCGCGAAGTAGGCACCTTCACCGAGCAGGCTGTGGCAGCCGATGCAGTTGTTGTTTTCCCAGATCGCTTTACCGCGAACCACCGCTTCGGAAATCTCCGACTCGTTGGATCGATCTGGAAAGGTCTGCTCTGTGTGATAGGTCAGGCCCAGGAATACGAGGAGGAAAAAGACGCTTCCTCCGAAGTAGATGTTCCTGGCCATTCCTTTGGTGAAGGTCTCGGACATGGTCGCCTCCTCATGGCTTGGCGAGGCCAGTTTAAGAAGGGAGCTATCGAAACCTGCTTGATGACAATCAAGAAAAACCTGAACGTGAAGGTCGGGTTTTAGCGACGGATACGGATCGCCAGTGAGCTGGCTCGCGACCCGAAGATTCGGTCACTCACTGCGCTGATTGATGAGAGCGAATTCCATACCGAAGCACTGATCGCCAGCAAGCTGGGTCTTACATGGCTCGGCGTGAGGTCACCGTTCGCCGACGTCGCCCCTGTAGGAGCAGGCTCTGCCTGCGACCGTGTGCGTGTTGTACACACCAGGTCGCGGGCAGAGCCCGCTCCTACAGGTCCGGGAGGCCTGTTTCAGATCATGCAAGTACGGATCGCCTGCCCAGCCGGACGCTTTTCGTAGGAGCGAGCTTGCTCGCGATCCGAAGATTTGGTCACTCGCCGCGCAGATTGATGAAGGCGAAAGCCATACCGAAGCACTGATCGCCAGCAAGCTGGCTCCTACACGGCTCGGCGTGGGTTCACCGTTCGCCGACGTCGCCCCCTGTAGGAGCAGGCTCTGCCTGCGACCGTGCCGACGCTTTGGCGTATGCGTTACAGGCTCATCACCAGCAAAACCCCGCCCGCCATCGCCAGTGGCCAGCCGAGCAGCAGCAGGCGCCACATCACGGGGGCGTGGCGCAGTTCCATGAAGCCTTCGGTGATGACCCAGGCCTTGACCAGCGCGACGGCAAGCACCGCACCGGCGAGCAGCAGGGTCGAGCCGGCATTGCCGAGCACCACCGTTGCGGTCGAGAGTAGCGCCAGCGCCAGCCAGCAGCCGACCAGCACCTTCGAAGCGGACATCGCGACCTCGTCAGTCGATTACGTATACAAGCGGAAACAGCACCACCCAGACCATGTCCACCATGTGCCAGTAGAGCACTCCGGATTCGAGCCCGGCGCAGTCGTCCAGCCGGTACTGGCCGCGATAACTGCGCAGCGCCATCCAGCCGAGGATGACCATTCCGAGCAGCACGTGCAGGAAGTGGAAGCCCGTCAGGATCCAGTACAGGGTGAAGAAGGTGTCGTGCTCGAGCCCCAGGCCGAGTGAAGCCAGGTGCGCATACTCACCGAGCTTGAGCACGACGTAGATGCAGGACGAAGCCAGTGCGGCGCCCAGCAGCAGGCCGGCTCGTCGTCCGCGCCCCCCGCGCACCTGCTCGACCGCCAGCGCGGCGAGCAGCCCGGACGTCAGCAGGCTCAGCGTCAGCGCCAGGCCCATGGACGTATCCAATGCGGCCCGGCTTTCGCGGAACAGTGCGGGATCGAGCCACTGCGCCACGGCAAAAGCAAGGATCAGGATCGCGAAGACGGTCAGCTCGGCGAGGATGAAGAACCACATCGCCAGGTCGCCGGGCAGGCGACGGCCATGCGAGACCTCAAGCGAAGTGGACATCGACCACATCCATCAGCGCCGCGACGGTCTGCGCATCATCCGACAGAGGCTCTGCCAGGCACGCCAGGCAGGCCTCGCGCGGGTTCATCCCGGCTCCGATCATGCGCGCGGTAAAGATCAGCAGGCGGGTCGAGGCGACCTCTTCCAGATCATGTTGTTCGAGCCGGCGCAGGGCCTGGCCGAGCTTGACCACCTGCGCGGCCAACTGCACGTCCACCTGGGCCTCGTTGGCGACGATGCGCACTTCCTCTTCAGCCGGCGGGTAGTCGAAGCGCATCGCCACGAAACGCTGGCGCGTGCTTGGCTTCATGCCCTTGAGCAGGTTCTGGTAACCGGGGTTGTAACTGACCACCAGCATGAAGCCCGGCGGCGCCTTGAGCGTCTCGCCAGTGCGCTCGATGAACAGCTCGCGGCGGTCGTCGGCCAGTGGGTGCAGTACCACAGCGGTGTCCTGGCGAGCCTCGACCACTTCGTCCAGGTAGCAGATGCCGCCCTCGCGCACCGCGCGGGTCAGCGGGCCGTCTTGCCACCAGGTGCCCTCGGCACCGATCAGATGGCGGCCGACCAGGTCGGTGGCGCTGAGGTCGTCATGGCAGGCGACGGTGTACAGCGGCAGGTTCAGCCGGTGCGCCATGTATTGCACGAAGCGGGTCTTGCCGCAGCCGGTCGGCCCCTTGATCAGCACCGGCATGCCATGGCGCCAGGCCTGCTCGAAGAGCGCCTCTTCGTTACCTAGTGACTGATAGAACGGAGCACCTGCCGGGCCGAAGAGCGTCTCGGGCGCGTTCATGGGCAATACCTCACTGCAGCGGTTGGAAAAATCGGATGCCGCCACGCTAGCCCTGCCCCGCCCCTGCCTCAAGCCATCCGCCGGCGAAGCTTGATTACGGTCAAGCCCGAGGCGAAATAGCCGCTGGCCGGGCTTCCCAGTACGGATCTGCAACCGTGCGCCCCGCGACACGGCGTCACGCCCGGGGGATCACGAATCGACTCTTGATTGTCATCAAGCGCTCCGCCAACGGCCTCGCCATAGGATGCACCCGCACACAGCGAAATCCAGGAACTGCCACACCGTTGCCATTAGCAGGAACCGCACGACGCGGTCAGAGGAGAAAAGGTATGAGCAAACCATTACTGGCAGGCGTACTCGCCGGCCTTTCACTTCTTGGTCTGGCCGTCGCCCAGGCTGCGGTGAACGCGGAAAACGCCAACGCGGCGCTCAAGGGCGAAGCGACCACCATCGATCCGGCCAGTGCCCAGGTCGTCCATACGCCCGGTGCACCGGACCTGAACGCAGCCGAATTCGAAAAGGCCAAGGAAATCTACTTCCAGCGCTGCGCTGGCTGCCACGGCGTGCTGCGCAAGGGCGCGACCGGCAAGCCGCTGACGCCCGACATCACGCAGGAACGCGGCCAGCAGTTCCTCGAAGCCCTGATTACCTACGGCTCGCCGGCGGGCATGCCGAACTGGGGAACGTCCAACGCGCTGACCAAAGATGAAATCACGCTCATGGCGAAATTCATCCAGCACACCCCGCCGACCCCGCCCGAGTGGGGCATGGCCCAGATGAAGGACACCTGGCACGTGCTGGTCAAACCTGAAGACCGGCCGACCAAGCAAATGAACAAGCTGGATCTGCCGAATCTGTTCTCGGTCACCCTGCGTGACGACGGCAAGATCGCGCTGATCGATGGCAACACCAAGGAAATCGTCAAAACCATCGACACCGGCTACGCGGTACACATCTCGCGCATGTCCGCCTCCGGCCGCTACCTGTTCGTGATCGGTCGCGACGCCAAGATCGACATGATCGACCTCTGGGCCAAGGAGCCAACCAAGGTTGCCGAAATCAAGGTCGGTATCGAAGCCCGTTCGGTCGAGACGTCGAAGTACAAGGGCTACGAGGACAAGTACGTGATCGCCGGCGACTACTGGCCGCCGCAGTACACGATCATGGACGGCGAGACCCTCGAGCCGCTGCAGATCGTCTCGACCCGCGGCATGACCGTCGGCACGCAGGAATACCACCCGGAGCCCCGCGTAGCCGCGATAATCGCCTCGCACGAGCACCCGGAGTTCATCGTCAACGTCAAGGAAACCGGCAAGGTCATGCTGGTCAACTACGAGGACATCGAAAACATTTCGACCACCATCATCGGCACCGCGCCCTTCCTGCATGACGGCGGCTGGGACGTGACTCACCGTTACTTCATGACGGCGGCCAACAACTCGAACAAGGTGGCGGTGATCGATTCCAAGGACCGCAAACTCGCTGCGCTGGTCGACGTAGGCAAGATCCCGCACCCCGGCCGCGGCGCCAACTTCGTTCACCCGACCTACGGTCCGGTCTGGGCGACCAGCCACCTGGGCGACGAAACCATCTCGCTAATCGGCACCGACCCGGACAAGCATCCCGACCAGGCCTGGAAAGTCGTCGAGACGCTCAAAGGCCAGGGCGGTGGCTCGCTGTTCATCAAGACCCACCCGAAATCCAACCACATCTACCTGGACACCACCTTCAACCCGGACGCCAAGATCAGCCAGTCGGCCGCCGTGTTCAATATCAACGACCTGGGCGCCGGCTACACCGTGCTGCCGATCGGCGAATGGTCCGGCCTGAAGGACGGTGCCAAGCGCGTCGTGCAGCCGGAATACAACGAGGCGGGTGACGAAGTCTGGTTCTCGGTATGGAGCGGCCAGGAGGAGCAATCGGCCATCGTCGTGGTCGATGACAAGACGTTAAAGCTGAAAAAGGTGATCAAGGACAAAAGATTGATTACCCCGACCGGTAAATTTAACGTCCATAACACTCAGCACGACGTGTACTGAGTGCAAACCGGGGGGACGCCAAGATCCCCCCAATTAGCCTTGAGGAAGTAACTCATGAAGAAGTTTCTAATCCCACTGCTTGCCCTGGGCGGCGCCGTGGTTCTGCAGCCCGCCGTGGCGCAGGACGGTGAAGCGCTGTTCAAGAGCAAGCCTTGCGCCGCCTGCCACAGCATCGACGCGAAGCTGGTTGGTCCGGCACTGAAGGAAGTTGCCGCCAAGTACGCCGGCCAGGATGGCGCTGCCGACCTGCTCGCCGGCCACATCAAGAACGGCACCCAAGGCAACTGGGGCCCGATCCCGATGCCGCCAAACCCAGTCACCGACGAAGAAGCCAAAGCCCTCGCTGAGTGGGTTTTGAGCCTGAAGTAATCCCCAGGAGGACATCATGATCCGGTCCCGACATGCAGTTATCGGTTTGGGGCTCACCCTGGTGTCCCTCCTTCCTCATTCCGCTGCCCTGGCCAACGGCCCTACCGCCGAACGCCAGGCTCAGCTAGGCAACCTGCTCTTGCAGGACTGCGGTTCCTGCCACGGCCTGCGCATGACCGGCGGCCTCGGCCCCGCACTGACCCGCGAGGCGCTTGCCGGCAAACCCCGAGAAAGCCTGATTGCCACCGTGACCCACGGGCGGCCAGGCACCGCCATGCCCGGCTGGAATGCGCTGCTCAACGAGCAGGACATCGCCTGGCTGGTCGATCAACTTCTGCAAGGATATCCACAGCCATGATTCGCCCGATCCTGCTGCTCGCCGCGGCAAGCCTGCTCGGCGCCTGCGCCCAACAACCCCTGCGTGGCACCGGCGACCTGGGCGTGGTGGTCGAACGCGCGAGTGGCACCCTGCAGATCGTCGAAACCAGCGGCCAGACGCGCCTGGCGCGCATCGAGGGGCTGGGCGACCTGTCCCACGCCTCGGTGGTGTTCTCCCGCGACGAGCGTTTCGCCTATGTCTTCGGCCGTGACGGCGGGTTGACCAAAGTCGACCTGCTCGAGCAACGCATCGACAAGCGCGTCGTACAGGGCGGCAACAGCATCGGCGGCGCCATCAGCCAGGACGGCAAGCTGATCGCCGTCGGCAACTACGAGCCGGGCGGCGTGAAAGTTTTCGACGCCCAAACGCTGGAGCTCGTAGCGGACGTGCCCGCCACGCCGCTCGCTGACGGTAGTCGCAACTCACGTGTCGTCGGCGTGATCGACGCCCCGGGGCGACGGTTCATCTATAGCCTGTTCGACACAGACGAGACGTGGCTGCTGGACTTCAGCGAAGGCAACACACCAAAGGTCACGCGCTTCGAGAACATCGGCAAGCAGCCCTACGATGCCCTGCTCACGCCCGAAGGCCGCTATTACATCGCTGGCCTGTTCGGCGAGGACGGCATGGCCAAGATCGACCTCTGGCACACAGCGCGCGGCGTCGAGCGCATCCTCGACGGTTACGGCCGTGGCCAGGAGAAGCTACCGGTCTACAAGATGCCGCACCTGGAGGGCTGGACGGTCGCGGGCGACCAGACGTTTGTCCCAGCGATCGGCCAGCACCGTGTGCTGGTGATGGATTCAAAAAACTGGAAGCAGACCGACGCCATCGATGTCGCCGGCCAACCGGTGTTCGTCATGGCGCGACCGGATGCACGGCAAATCTGGGTCAACTTTGCGCACCCGAATAACGGCAAGGTGCAGGTCATCGACAGCGAGACCCACGAAATCATCGCCACGCTCGAACCCGGTCCGGCCGTGTTGCACATGGAATTTACGGCGCGCGGCGACCAGCTCTGGCTGTCGGTTCGCGACGGCAACGAGCTGCAGGTCTGGGACCCCTACACCTTGAAGCAGATCAAGCGGCTGCCGGCCGAGAGCCCGAGCGGCATCTTTTTCAGTAGCCGCGCACACGAGACAGGGCTATGACATGCACATCGATACCCTCAGCCGCCGCCTGATCGACCGCTTCCAACACGGCATGCCGCTGTGCGCCGAGCCCTATCGTGCCATGGCCGAAGCGCTCGATTGCAGCGAAGCGGACGTGCTCGCCTGCCTCGAAAGCCTGGAGCACGACGGCGGCCTGTCGCGCATCGGTCCGGTGTTCGAGCACAGCCGCGCCGGCGCCAGCACCCTGGTAGCCCTGGCCGTGCCGGAGGATCGGCTTGAGGACGTCGCCGAGCAGATCAACCAGCTGCCGGAGGTCAACCACAACTACCTTCGCGAGCACGTCTACAACCTTTGGTTCGTGCTCACCGGGCCGGATCGCCCACATATCGACGCACTGCTTGCGCGGATCGAGCGTCAGACCGGGCTGAGCCCCCTCGACCTGCCCATGCAGGCGGCCTACCGCATCGATCTTGGTTTTCCGATCGGAGACGCATCATGAACGCCCTCCTCGACGATTTTCAGGCCCTGCAGCTGCGGCGCCTTCTCGAAGCCGGCCTGCCGCTGGCCGCGCGCCCCTACCAGGTGCTGGCCGAGCGCGTCGGTGCGACCGAAGAGGCCGTGCTTGAACAAGTCAGGCGTTGGAGCGAGGGCGGGCTGTTTCGCCGTGTCGGGCTGGTACTCAAGCACCGCGCCCTGGGCTTTCGTGCCAACGCCATGCTGGTGATGGATATCCCCGATGATCGCGTCGACGAGGTCGGTGGCGCACTCGGCCAGGCCCGCGGCATCAACCTTTGCTACCAGCGTCCACGGCGCCTGCCCGACTGGCCCTATAACCTGTTCTGCATGGTCCACGGGCGCGAGCGCCAGCAGGTCATCGTGCTGATCGAGGCGCTGCTGGCCGAGCACGGGCTGAGCCAGGTCCCGCATCAATTGCTGTTCAGCACCCGTGCATTCAAGCAGTGCGGTGGCCGCTACGCACCGCCGCCCGCGCCGGAGTCCGCCCATGGATGAGTTCGACCGCCGCCTGATCAATCGCCTGCAGCACGGCCTGCCGCTGGTTCGCTACCCCTGGCAGGCGCTGGCCGATGAGCTCGGCGCCGCGCCGGAACAGCTGCGTGAGCGCGTCCAGGCGCTGCTCGACGACGGCACCCTGACCCGCTTCGGCCCGATGTTCGATATCGAGCGGCTCGGCGGCGCCTTTACCCTTGCCGCGCTTTCGGTGCCCGAGGCGCGCTTCGACGAGGTCGCCGAACAGCTCGCGGCCATGCCGGAGGTCGCGCATAACTACCGCCGCGAACACGCCTGGAACATGTGGTTCGTGCTCGGTTGCGCAACGCCCGAAGGTATTACCGAGACCATTGCTCGCATCGAGTCCGAGACGGGCCTGCCGGTGCTCAACCTGCCCAAGGAGGAGACCTACCATGTCGGCCTGCACTTTGCCGTCTGAGCCTTGCGACCCGTCTGATCCTGGCATCGCCACGCTGGAGACGCGGCTGGTCGCGCTGACCGAAGCGGGTCTGCCGTTGGTCGATGATCCGTGGGCCTGGGTAGCCGAACGGCTGGAGATCAGCGTCGAGGCCACGCTTGGCCTCTTGCAGCGATTGCAGGCCGAAGGCGCCATTCGGCGTATCGCTGCAGTGCCCAATCACTATCGCCTGGGCTATCGGCACAACGGCATGACGGTCTGGGAAGTGGATGACACCGAGATCGCCCGGCTCGGCCCGCTGATCGGCGGGCAGCCCTTCGTCAGCCATTGCTATCGTCGCCCACGCCGGCCGGGCTGGCATTACAACCTGTTCGCAATGGTGCACGGCCGCAGCGCCGAAGAGATCGAAGCCTACCGCGCCGAGATCCGCCGCCTGCTTGGCGTTGCCTGCCGCAGCGACGACATGCTCGTCAGCAGCCGCATTCTGAAGAAAACCGGGTTGCGTGTTGGGGCGGGCGCGGCGGCTAGAACCGCCACTCGGGCCTGAACAACCCGACCAGGAAAAACAGTGTGGAGAACACCCAGACGACGAGTGCGTACAAGCGAATCTGCTCGGCCGTCCAGCCCCAGGTGAACCAGTCGATGATGAAAAAACTCTTCCAGCCTTCCAGAAACTGCGCGCCACCCCAGCTGATGATCCACTTCCAGAACAGGCTATTGAGCAGGTAAAGCAGGACGAACTTGGTCGTCGACATCATGTTCGCTAACCGAGCGACAGCCGCACCAAGCCGATCACGATCATCACGTAGGCGAACAGCACCAGATGATTGAGCCGGTTGGGCGGCAGCCGGTAAACCGCGCCTTTGCACTTGAGATAGACATCACCCGTCAGCGCGACGATTAGTGCCGCCGGCATGCAGACCACCACTAGCACGAAAATGAACCAGCGCCGCCGAAATAACGGCACCTGCGAATAGTCGATATCGACCTTTACCGCTTCTGAACCTTCCATTCTCAAATCCCTTTGCATGCAGATCACTGTAAACGGGCATCCCGCCCGTGGTTCGCCACTGGAAACGGTGCGTTCGCGACAGTAGCCGCCCAGATCACCAGCGTCTATCGCACGCCGCGCTCAACCCCGCCATTTGTGACAAGGATCAGATCGGCAACGCGACCTGTACCACTCGGCGATGACCTTACCCAAACCAAGGCTTTTATTGTTTCCGGTCAAGGATGGGCTGCCACCGCTCGGAGATGCTGCGCCCATCGAACCACGCCACACGGCGTGACAGGGGCCCGCTCCGAGGAGACGCTCATGTTGAGAATCAGCCATTACCTGCGCGCGCTTGCCCGGCCTGAGATGCCGGTTCTCGGCGCCCGCAGCACCGGCGCCGCCCGCCCTCCGGTGGTGATCTGGAATCTGCTGCGCCGCTGCAACCTGACCTGCCGGCACTGCTATGCCACCTCCGCCGACAGCGTCTTCCGCGACGAGCTGGATACGGGCGAGGCGCTCAAGGTCATCGACGACCTGCATGACGCCGGGGTGCGCGTGCTCATCCTTTCCGGCGGCGAACCGTTGCTGCGCGATGACATCTTCGAGCTGTCCAGCTATGCCCGCCAGCGCGGTTTTTTCGTTGCACTGTCCACCAACGGCACGCTGATCGACGAGCAGAACATCGAGCAGATCGCCGCCGCTCAGTACGACTACGTCGGCATCAGCATCGATGGCCTGGAAGCGGTCCACGATCATTGGCGGCAGCTCAAGGGCAGCTTCGCTGCGTCCATGCATGCCATCGACCTGTGCCGCCAGCACGGCATACGCGTCGGCCTGCGCACCACGCTCACCCAGCACAACTACCCGCAGTTACCTGCGCTACTGGAACTGATGCGTGAACATGACGTGCAGAAGTTCTACCTCTCGCATCTCAACTACAGCGGCCGTGGCAAACGCAGTCGCGGCGCCGATGCGCACCACCAGATGACGCGCGACGCCATGTACCAGCTGTTCGAACAAGCTTGGGACGATGTACAGCACGACCGCGAAACCGATTTCGTCAGCGGCAATAACGATGCCGACGCGATTCTGCTGCTGCAGTGGGCCGAGCAGAACCTGCCGCAGCACCGTGATCGTCTGGAGCGCATGCTGCGCGCCTGGGGAGGTAATGCATCGGGCAGCGGCATCGCCAATATCGACAATATCGGCGACGTTCACCCGGACACCTACTGGTGGCAGCACACCGTTGGCAACGTGCGCCGGCAGCCTTTTCGCGAGCTGTGGCTGGAGCGCCCCGAGCCGCTGCTGGCCGAACTGCGCCAGCACCCGCGGGCCGTACAGGGCCGCTGCGCCGAGTGCCGCTGGCTGTCGATCTGCAACGGCAACACCCGCACCCGCGCCTGGGCCGAAGGCAATCTCTGGGGCGAAGACCCTGGCTGCTACCTCAGCGATCAGGAGATCGGCCTCGCCCAACCACAACGCATCCCCAGCGTCGCCATTTGATATCGAGAGCGGCCCCGAAGCCGCCCCGGACCTACCGCCAGCCCGATGAGAATTCAGGAGTTCGCATGGACCAGCCACTCACCCTCCCCGCCTCGCTCGGCGCGACCCTGGCCGCGGGCGAAGTCGCCCTGGTCGGTGCCGGCCCCGGCGACCCCGGCTTACTCACCCTGCGCGCCTGGAGCCTCCTGCAACAGGCCGACGCCGTCGTTTACGACCGCCTCGTCAGCACCAGCCTGATGGACTTGCTGCCGGCCAGCTGCGCGCGCCACTACGTCGGCAAAACGAGTGGTTATCACAGCCTCCCGCAGCCGCAGATCAACCAATTGCTGGTCGACCTCGCCCGGCAAAACCTGCGCGTGGTACGGCTCAAGGGCGGCGACCCCTTCATCTTCGGCCGCGGCGCCGAAGAGCTGGAATACCTGCTGGCACACGGCATCAACGGTCAGGTGGTCCCGGGTGTCACCGCCGCCGCCGGCTGCAGCGCCTATGCGGGCATTCCGCTGACGCACCGTGACCTGGCGCACTCCTGCCAGTTCATCACTGGCCACCTGCAGGAAGACGGTGCGCTGCAGCTGCCCTGGCGCGCCCTCGTAGAAGGCAAGCAGACGCTGGTCTTCTACATGGGCCTGGCCAGCCTTGGCGAGATTTCGCGCAACCTGATCGCCGCAGGCCTGCCTGTGGACACCCCGGCGGCGCTGATCAGCAGCGGCACCCGACCCGAGCAGCGTGTAGTGCGCTGCTCGCTCCGGCAGTTGCCCACCGTCGCCGACCAGGAGCGGCTAGTCCCACCGACGCTCACGGTGATCGGCCAGGTCGTCGGCCTGTTCGCTGACCGCCGCATGGAATACCCGGCCCGCTTGTTCACCCCGCACACCGGGCAACCAGCCGTCGCGGAGGCCCTATGCGAGTAGCCATCCCCTTCATCTTGCTGGCGCTGGCCGGCGCGGTCGAAGCCGCCGAGCAACCAGTTGGCCTCGAGCAGGCCGGGCAGCTTTACGAGCAGTATTGCCAGAGCTGCCATGGCGCCGGGCGCCTCGGCGGTGCCGGCCCGGCATTGCTGCCCGAAAGCCTCAGCCGCATCAAGCCGGACGAAGCGCGCAAGGTAATCCGCGACGGCCGCCCTGCCAGTCAGATGGCCGCCTTCGGTGACCGCCTCTCCGGCGCGCAAATCGACGGGCTGGTCAGCTACCTCTATCAACCCGCTGCGACGCCGCCGACCTGGAGCGACGCCGACATCCGCGCCAGTCATCGCATCCTCAATGACGTCTCAAAGCTGCCCGATACCCCGCAGCATGGCGCCGATCCGCTCAACCTGTTCGTCGTGGTCGAGGCAGGCAACCACCACGTGCGCGTGCTCGATGGCGATCGCTTCGAGGAACTGGCCAACTTCCCCTCGCACTTCGCCCTGCATGGTGGGCCGAAGTTCTCGCCGGACGGCCGCTTCGTCTATTTCGCCTCGCGTGACGGTTGGATCAGCGTCTATGACCTGCACAACCTGACCATGATCGCCGAGGTCCGCGCGGGGCTGAACACGCGCAACCTGGCTGTCAGCAACGACGGCCGCTGGGTGTTGGTGGGCAACTACCTGCCTGGCAACCTGGTGCTGCTCGATGCGCGTGACCTGTCGCTAGTCAAGCACATCCCGGCGGTGGCGGCCGATGGCACGCCATCGCGCGTCAGCGCCGTCTACACCGCACCGCCGCGCAACAGTTTCGTGGTCGCGCTCAAGGACGTGAAGGAGGCTTGGGAGCTGTCCTACGCGGGCGAGCCAGACTTCCAACCGCGGCGCATCGAGGCCGCCGACTTCCTTGACGACTTCTCCTTCACGCCCGACTACCGCTACCTGCTCGCCACCTCGCGCAAGGCCCTCGGCGGCCAGGTGATCGACCTGGACACCGGCAAGTCGGTGACCGACATACCGCTGCCGGGCATGCCGCACCTGGGCTCTGGCATCTATTGGAAGCGCGGCGGCAAGTGGGTCTTCGCCACGCCAAACGTCAGCAAAGGCCTGATCTCGGTGCTGGACCTCGATACCTGGAAGCTGATCAAGGAAATCCCCACCGAAGGGCCCGGCTTCTTCATGCGCAGCCAGCAAAACTCACCCTACGCCTGGACCGACGTGTTCTTTGGACCCAACAACGACGCCGTCCACCTGATCGACAAGCAAACCCTGGAGATCGCCCACACCCTACGCCCGATGCCCGGCAAGAATGCCGCTCACGTCGAATTCACCAACGACGGCCGCTATGCACTGCTCAGCGTCTGGGACACGGAAGGCGCGCTGATCGTCTACGACGCCAACACGCTGGAAGAGATCAAGCGCATCCCGATGAACAAGCCGTCCGGCAAGTACAACGTCGGTAACAAGATCGAGTTCGCCGAAGGCACGTCGCACTGAGGGAGAGACCTGAAGGGCCGGCGGGCTGGGAAGCTGCAACGGGGCCGCTCTTCAGCTGACCGGCTCTCCCAGAGCCTGCAAACCACGCCAAGCCAGCCGACCCTCCAGCCGCCGTCATCTGTCGGCTTTTATCTTTCATCCCAACCTGATTTCATATCACTCCCTTTGATATGAGCCCCGCCCGCCATGGATATTGATCTCGCCCGCACATTTCTCGAGATCATTCGCAGCGGCAGCTTCATCGCCACCGCCGATCGCTTGCACATCACGCAGACTGCTGTAACAGCGCGGGTTCGTAGCCTGGAAGCGCAACTGGGCTGCCGGCTGTTCGTGCGCAACCGGGCCGGGGCGAGGTTGACCAGCGATGGCGAGCGCTTCGTCGCCTACGCCAACCAACTGGTGCAGACCTGGGAGGCGGCGCGCCGTGATCTACCGTTGCCCAAGGGCTACGACAAGCTGCTTTCACTCGGTGCTGAGGTCAGCCTGTGCAATCCGCTGATGCTCGCCTGGGTCAAGCGGTTACGGCAGGCGCTGCCCGACCATGCGTTGCGCAGTGAAGTAGCCACCGACACCGAGTTGCAACACAAGCTCGACCTCGGCGTGCTCGACGCCGCGCTGGTGCATCAGCCCGAGTACCTGCCCGGCCTGCAGGTCGAGCAGCTGCTGGAGGAGAAGCTGATCCAGGTCGTGCATGCACGAGTCCCCGAGCCTTATCTGTACATTGACTGGGGGCCGGCGTTTCGTAGCCAGCATGACCTTGCCTTGCCCGAGCACATCCGCGCCGCGCTCTCGTTCAGCCTCGGTCCACTGGCCCTGCAGTACCTCGTGCAGCATGGCGGCCGCGGTTACTTCCGCACGCGCGTGGTCCAGCGCTACCTCGACGAGGGTCTACTCAAGCGCGTCGAGCAGACCCCGGAGTTCAGCTACCCGGTTTACCTCGTCTACTCGCGAGCGGCCGAATCCCCTGCGCTGGCGCAGGCGATCGCTCTGCTGCGTGAAGTCGCGGAAGATGAGTACGACTGGTCGCGCTGGAATTATGAAATCTGAAACCCCCACTGCCCGGCTGGCCTAGTCGCTCAGGCGCTTCATCCAGTTCTGGTAAAGCCCGGCAACGAGATCGCCCTGGGTGATCATACCCACCAGCCGTTGCTCGGCATCGATCACGGGCAGGCAGGACATCCGACGGTCCGCCAGCAAGAAAACAAGGTCGCTGAGGTGCGCATCCTCCCGTACGGAGACCACGGGCGCCGTCATGACACGCTCGACCCTGACGTCGCGATTAAATGTCAGGCGCCGCAGGTTGAGCCGAGAGGGGCTCGGTTCGAAGTGCTGTAAAAGGTCGGTCAGCGTGACGATTCCAACCAGTCTTTCACTAACCGGCTCGACGACGGCAAGCGAATGCAGGCGGTGCTGGCGAACCAGTTCCCAGGCCTGCCGGATGCGCGCGGAAGGCGCGATCCCATGCAGGTCGCGGCACATGATATCGGCTGCTGCGACCGCCCCCATGCTGCGACGGATGGCGTGCTTTTCGGTGCGTTTGATCAGGTCCAGCAGGTCATCGTGGGACACATCGACGTATTCACCGAACTCTTCCAGCGCATGGGTGACATCGTCGTTGGTGAAGCTCAGATGCTCGTCGCCCAGGGGCACGCTAGCGTTCTTGACGCCGCCGATCGCTGCGCGCGGCTTGGGATAGGGATGCCGCGTGAGATTGTTGTAGACCAGTGCCACGGCAACCAGAAGCACGGAGTTGAAGCCTACCGGTAGCAGTAGCCCGTAGCCGAGCTCGCTGAGCCCCGGCCCGCCGATTGCGGCGACCATCGCCAAGGCGCAGCTGGGCGGATGCATACAACGCAGCGAGAACAGGCAGGCAATCGCCAAGCAGACCGCCAGCACCGCTGCGGCGACCGTCGGCAAGCCGCTGGTGCCGAGGTAGATGCCGATGGTCGCCGCGATGAGGTTGCCGCCGATCACCGACCAAGGCTGTGCGAAGGGGCTCGACGAGGCGCTGAAGAGGATGACTGCCGAAGCACCGGCCGGCGCAACGATATGCAGCGTGACCTGGCTACCGAAAAGCCACAGGCCCAGCGAGACCATCGGCAGCACCACCAGCCCGACGCCGAGCACGGCGCGCAACCATTCCCGCGGCCCCACGCTGAGCGGCATCGGAAGAAAGGATCGCAGCCAGTTATTCAGAGGGTCAGGCATGGGCTCGGCTTGGAAGGGGGTCAAGCGTTCAGGCACTGGACTATGCCACAGGTTCCAGCCCTTCCCAGCCCCTCATTGCGCTGGCGGCGCGATCGGAGCGGCCTGTGTCAATCCGGCAGGTGTTTCAGCCAGTTCTGGTAAAGCGCGGCGATCAGGTCGGTCTGGGTAATCATGCCCACTAGTCGCTGCTCACTGTCGACCACTGGCAGGCAGTGCAGGCCGCGGTCGGACAGCAGGTACACCAAGTCCACCATGTGGGTGTCGGCGCTGACCGTGACGACCGGCGACGTCATGATCGAGCCCAGGCGCTGCCCACCCTCGCGCTTGAATTGGCCGATGCGAATGCGCGCCGGTGTCGAACGCAGATACTTGAGCAGGTCTACCAAGGTCACGATGCCGACCAGCTCGCGCGTGTCGCCGGTGACGACCGGCAGAGAATGCAGGCGATGTTCGCGCAGCGTTCGCCAGGCGGTTTGAGTGGTGCAGTCGGACGTAGCCCAGTAGAGGTCGCGGGACATGATGTCCGCCGCGGTCACCTCGCCCATGCTGCGCCGCAGCGCATGTTTTTCGGTCTGCTTGATCAGTTGGGCGAGGTCGTCGCGCGTTACGTCGACATACTCGCCGAATTCCGACAGGGCTCTGGCGACGTCATCTTCACTGAAGCTCATCCGGTCGCTGGGCAATGCATCGCGGGTATGGTGACTGTTGCCGCGCGGCGTGCGCGGCTTCGGGTATGCATGCCCGGTGAGGTTGTTATAGAGCAGCGCGACCGCCACCAGGAGTGCCGAGTTGAACGTCACCGGATAGAGCAACCCGTAGCCGAGCGCGTGGATCTGCGCATTACCGACCACCGCCACCAACGCCAGCGCGGCGCCCGGCGGATGCAGGCAGCGCGCACCCAGTAGGCAGATGATCACCAGCCCACCCGCGATCCCAGCGGCCAACAGCACGGGCAGCCCACTGGCCCCAAGCGCCACACCGATCAGCGTCGCCAACACGTTGCCAGCCAGCACTGACCAAGGCTGGGCAAACGGGCTTGAAGGTGCAGCAAAGACCAGCACTGCCGAAGCTGCCGCTGGCGCGGCGAGCGGCAGGGTAAGCGCGGCACCGAAGACCCAGGCGCAGGCAGGCAGCACTAACAGCATCGCCAGCGCGACGCCCAGCGCCACGCGCAGCCATTCAGCAGGTGGCGCCGATAGTGGCGCGGGCACGAAGGAGCGGCACCAGTCGAAGAGGCGTTCTTGCATAGGTTCCGTTTCTGAGATTCGTTTGGTCGGGGGCCTTGTGCAAACCCGACAAGGCTTTGACCAGGCGACGCGCCAAAATGTCGCGTCGACGGCAAGGGCGCACATTATCAGTGCACGCTTCAGAAGCGGCTAATGAATGCTATTGCTGTCTGGCTGCAATATTTCTGATGCAAACCTGGCGATGGCCGGCAGGTGCGCCAGCCCAACGGTGGCCGATCAGGTAATCGTGTAGCCGTTATCGACCACCCAATCCTGCCCGAACACTCCCCGCGCGCCTTGGGAAAGCTGGAAGAGGATGACATTGGCCACCGCCGCTGCATCGAGGAAGCGCCCCGGCAGCAAGCGTTTACTGACACCTTCGGCGACCTGCTCGAGTTGATCGTCGGCCAGTCCTAACGTGCCCCAGATCGACGTGGCGGTCGGCCCCGGCGAAACGACGTTGATCCGCACCTCCAGCGGTGCAAACTCCACCGCCAGCGTGCGAGCCTGGGCAACCAGCGCAGCCTTGCTGGCGATGTACGCCGCCAATCCGGGGAAGGTCGTGCGCGTCAGGAAGGTGCCGACGAAAACCACCGAGGCCGGAGTCGCCAGCCCTCCGCGCAGTGCGGCCAACGTGCCCAGGGCGCCCGCCCCGTTGACGGCCCACTGGCGATCGAAGCAGGCCATGTCCAGGCTGTCCCCCAGCTCGGCGATGCCGGCATTGGGCACGAGGTAGTCCACCGGGCCGAGCAGCGCGGCCTGCCGGCTCAATGCCTGCAGGTCGTCCGCCGAGGTGACGTCGCCGGCGATCCAGTGCAGCGTCTCGGGGTAGCTTTCCAGCAACTGGCCAAGCGCGCCAAGGTTGCGCGACATCGCCAGCACCCTCGCGCCGCGCTGCAGCAGCGCGGAGCAAAGCGCAAGGCCAATGCCGGAGCTTGCGCCGGTGACCACTGCGAGGCGGTCCGTGAATTCGTTTTTCATCTTCATCTCCGATGCCGGCGATCGCCGAGCCGCTGGCTGCCCGTCCCGGAGCGGGCAGGCAGGTGGTTGAAACACGAGAAGGAGGCGGTAGGCGTCAATCAGCCGGGATGGCCATCTACGCGGGGGCTCAGCAACATGGGAGCGTAGCGCCACGCATAGAGCGCGAATGCCAGCGCCCAACAGGTCGCTGCGAGCCATAGCCCGGCCACTGGCAACGCGGTGGCGAGGAACACGCGTGCCCCAGCGCCCAGGTTGAATAGCACGAACGCGCCCGCGATGCCCGACGGCAACTGCAGCGGCCGCCCGGTATGCCCGAGGGTGACGCGAGCGATCATCGCCAGGATCAGGCCGCTCATCGAGCCGACCGAGAGGGCATGCAGCGAAGGGCTGGGAGTGCCCAGTAGACCGATGTGCCACAGCGCCAGACCACCCGCGGCCACGACCAGCCAGAGCATGGCCAGGTGCAGCGACCACAGCAGCGGTACACCCCAGATACCTTTGTCGTACCAGCGCACCAGGCGTACCAGATGGCCGAGCGCGATGGCAAAGAAGAGCACGCCGAGCAGCGGGTTGGGCAGCAGCGCGACGCCCACCGCATAGAGCACGGCGACCAGCGCGGAGCCGACCAGCAGCGCGACGTCCAGCCAGGCCCAAGCCTTCACCTGTTCGGTGCGCCCCAAGCCGCGCTGGGTGAAGAAGGGAATCACACGCCCACCAATGAGTGCCATCAGCGCCGCGACCAGCCAGAGCGCGGCCAGTACGCCCTGCCGCTGCAGCCCGTCATCGGCCAGGCCCACGCCCCAGAGCACCTGAATATCGGCAGCTGTCATCAATGCCAGCACCGCAATCACCGGGTAGTTGCGCTTTTGTCGGACGGCCCAGAGCATGCGACCCATGAGCCGGGCCACGCCGAACATGAACAGCAGCTCGGTGATCACCAGCAGCCAGAGCGGCGCACCGAGCAACCAGCCCAGCCGGGCCAGCAACCAGACCAGCGCCAACGCCGCCAATCGATTGCCTGAGACGCCCGGCTGACCGGTCCAGGTCTGGCCGGCAGTCAGCAGAAAACCCGCGACGATCGCCATGGCGAAACCGAACAGCATTTCGTGACGGTGCCACGCGAGCCAGCCGCCGGTGGGCTGGAAGCCCGGCCATAGACCGGTCCAGGCGGCGACCCAGAGCGGGATTGCCAGCAGCGCGAAAAGGCTCCCGGCGAGAAAGAACGGGCGAAACGCGAGGCGCCAGATGGGCGGGATACTGAGGGCTTTTCGCCGGTCGATGACTTGCACGAGGCCTCCTGACACTTACTGCGACGGCCTGCCCTTACCAGGCGGGCCGAAAACCGGGGCTCCGAGAGATTTCGTGAGCCAGGCCTACTTTTTACAGGGTAGGCCGGCAGCACAGACTTGATTGCAATCAGGTTTATCAGGAGCCGGGTGGCGGGCGACGACCGGTAGCCGCTAGAGACTCTTAACCGCACCGGGTTTGTTGGCGATACCGACACCCGCCAACTCAGCAGCCGCACCACCCGATCGCGAGCAAGCTCGCTCCTACGAAAAGCGATGCGTGCCGGTGCAGACTGCCGGGTGGGCCATGTCAACTGTAGGAGCCAGCTTGCTGGCGATCCTGACACCCCGCCAACTCAGCAATCACCACCGGATCGCGAGCAAGCTCGCTCCTACGAAGAGCGATGCGGGCCGGTGCGCGCAATCGGGTGGGCCATGTCAACTGTAGGAGCCAGCTTGCTGGCGATCCTGACACCCCGCCAACTCAGCAATCACCACCGGATCGCGAGCAAGCTCGCTCCTACGAAGAGCGGTACGCGCCGATGCACATTGCCGGATGGGCCACGCCGAACGTAGGAGCCAGCTTGCTGGCGATCCCAACACCCGCCGACTCAGCGGTCACGACCGGATCGCGGGCAAGCTCGCTCCTACGGAAAGCGATGGGGGGCGGTGCGCGCCTACAGAAGCGCCTTACTTCAGCTCCTGCTTCACCGGTTCGGCTTTCTCACCGTCATGCATGGACTTACGGAAGCCGCTGATCGCCCCGCCCAGGTCCGAGCCCAGGCCGCGCAGGCGCTTGGTGCCGAAGAGCATGACCACGATCAGCAGAATGATCAGGAGTTGCCAGATACTGATGCCCATCATCGTTCGTTACCTCGTCGTGTGTAGGCTGCCGGTCTAGTGACCGGCGTGCGCCTGATGTTGGCCGTGCATGTCATGCATGCCTTGTGTCTGTTGCAGGACCGACTGGTCGATGTCATCGAAACGCAAAACCCTGCCACCGTGCATCGTTGCCAGTGCCTTGGCCGCGGATTCGTCGGCGAAGGTCGCCAGCACCGCACCCATCGCCCCCTTGAGATCAGTGCCAGCGACATAGTAGGCGGTGGTCGCGTCGATCAGATAGTGGTCGTCCGGCTGCTCCCAGGTGCTGCGCCCCATGTCGTGCACGTAGAGCTTGGCGTCGCCCACGCGATTCTCCGGTTGCAGCCACCAGCCCAGCAGCTCCGCCGTAGAGCAAAACTTCTTCACCCCGCCCTTCCCGACCGCCTGGCCCTTAGGTCCAGGGAAATCACCGATGGCCATCCCGCACACGTGGCACTCATCGCTGGCGTGGAAGGCAACCGGTTCAAGTACCCGCTCGGTCTGTTCGGCCTCGTTGCAGCCGGCCAGGCCCACGAGCAGTACTGCGGCCAGCACCCGCGAAGCCTGCTTGTATAACCCATTCATCATTGCAGTTCCTTTAATCAGAGGATCAGGCGGGCCGGCGGCGGAATACGCCGTAGGCCAGAGAAAGCGACGCGGCGACCCAGAGCAGCAGGCAACCCCAGAGCGCGGCCACCGGCATCGGCAGCTCGGCCCCCAGCGACAGCACGCCCATCGCACCCGTGCCGTCGAAGCCGGCAAGGTTCACCAAGCGGTAAAGATCAGCGGGATTAAGGAGCAGTAGCCACGGTAAGAGCTGCGGGCTGAACTGGCCTTCGCTGAAAACCAGCAGCGCCAGCAGAACCAGGTCAAACACCAGAACGAAGAGAAACCAGACGCCGAGCGCCAGCCCCGCCGCGCTGGATTTCTCACTGACCTTGCTGCTCAGCACGTAGGCCATGGCGAGAAACACCCAGCCGAGCAGCGTCGAGGACAGCATGAAGCGGCCGAAGGCCCAGAGCAGCAAGCCCAGTTCGATGTCCTCGACCAGAAGCGCAATGGCCAGCATCGCGCAACCGAAGCCAATCAGTACCGCCAGCGCGAGGATCAACCCGTGACCAAGAAACTTGCCGAGCAGGATCTGCCCCCGGCCCAAGGGGTAGGTCAGCAGCAACATCAGGGTGCCGCCCTCGTCCTCGCCGACAATGGCGTCGTAGGCCAGCAGCAGCGCGATGAGCGGCATCAGGAACGTGGCCAGGCTCGCCAGGCTGGCGATGGTCGCCGGAATGGACGTGAAGCCCAGTTGGCCGGACGCCGCTGCGCCGAGCCAGGCGATGCCTACCGCCAGTACCGCGAACAGCAGGCTGATGGCGAGCAGCCAACGGTTACGCAGGCCATCGCTGAATTCCTTGCGGGCAATGTTCCAGATGGCGTTCATGGCCGGCCCTCCGAGGCGCCAGGATCGCCGGCGCGTGTCATGTAGTGTCGGTAGAGGTCTTCCAGCGAGGGCTGGTGGATCTCGATGTCGTCCGGCTCGCCCTCGCCGAGCAATTCGCGCAGCAGCGGCAGCTTGTGGCCATTGATGGCCGACACCTCGACGCTGCGCTCGCCCAGAGCTCGAGCGGCATGCCCGGCGGCATCCCAACGTTGCAACCAGCCGGCGCTGTCACCGATGCCGCTGGCACGGATGCGCGTCGGCAGGCCAGCGTCGCGGCGCAGTTGCGCCAGGCTGCCGATCGCTTGCAATTCGCCTCTGGCGAGGATGGCGGCACGGTTGATGTGCGCTTCGACGCCTGGCAAGACGTGCGAGCAGAGAATGATGCTGCAGCCACCCTGTCGCAGCCGATCGATGACCTGATACAGGTCGCCCGTGGCGATGGGGTCGAGGCCTACGGTGGGCTCGTCGAGCAAAAGCAGACGCGGCTCGCCGAGCAGCGCCTGGGCCAGCCCGAGGCGTTGGCGCATGCCCTTGGAATAGGTCTTCACCCTGCGCTCGGCGGCCTGCGCAAGCCCGACCTGTTCGAGCAGGTCATCCACCTGGCCCAGCGCTGCGCCCTTGAGACGGGCGAAATGACGCAGCGTTTCGCGACCGCTGAGCTGTGGATAGAAGGTGACGTTCTCCGGCAGGTAGCCGAGCTGACGGCGTACCCCTGGATCCGCGGGCTGGCGGCCGAGCACCCGGACCTGGCCTTCGCTTGGCGCGAGCAGGCCGAGAATCAACTTCATGCTGGTGGTCTTGCCGGCGCCGTTGTGGCCGAACAGGCCCAGCACCTCGCCTTCGGCGAGGCTCAGGTTCAACCCGTGCAGCACGGTCATGCTGCCGTAACGCTGGCTCACGCCTTCGATTTCAACGACGTTCATGGCGTCTGCTCCTGCGTCTGGCTCAACAGTGGGGCGGCTCTGGCCGGTAGCTGCATCAGCGGATGGCTGTCCTGCACCCCGGGGGACTTGATGACCGGGAACGCGCGCTGCACCCAGCGCAGCACCTCGATGCTCGGGCTGTTCATCAGCAGGCGCACCTGCGGGTACATCCACAGCAAGCGGTCTACGTTGTCGTTCGGCTCGTAGGGGACGTCGCCCAGGCCATCGCTGTTGCGGTCCCAGCCCAGATAGTCGCTCCAGTAGTTGCCGCGCCCGGCCTGCGACCACTCCTGGGTGCGGTTGGCGACGTACTTGACCTGCTGCTGGTTGCCGATGAAGGCGTTGCCTGCGATACGGTTGTCTTCGGAGCCCGCCGTCAGGTGAATGCCCAGCGCGCTGTTCTCGAAACGGTTGCCTTCGATGGTGTTGAACAGCGAGTTGTAGATGAACAACGCCTTGCCTTCGGCGCCCGAGATCATGCTGTCGCCCGTCGAACCGCTGCGCACGTCGCTGACCCGGTTGTCGCGGATGGTCGAGTAGGTGATGTAGTTCATCAGGATGCCGTAGTTCTCATCCCCCTCGGAGCGGTTGCCGATGACCTCCAGCTTGCGGCTCTGCATCAGGGCATAACCGGTGCGGGTGCGGCGGGTGACATTGCCGATCACGCGGTTGTCGTTGGCGAACATGTAATGCACGCCGTAGCGCAGATCCTCCAGCACGTTGCCTTCGATGTGGTTGCCGTTGGAGGTGTCGATGTAGATGCCGTCGCGGGTATGGCGCACCTGGTTGTCGATGATCCGCGCGCCGGTCACAGCGTAGAGGTGGATGCCGTTGCCTCGGTCCTGCGAGCGTATGTTCGCGTCGCCCTCGATGCGGTTGCCGATCAGGCTCACATCGCGTGCGCTATCGACCCAGATACCGAAGCCTGCACCGCGCAGGTCATTGTTCTCCACACGGGCGCGATGCGCCTGGCGCTGGATGAAGACTGCCGCGTTCATCGCGGTCAGGTCGCGGCCCCAGTCGACCAGGGTGCAGCCCTTGATGCGGACATCCTCGGCGGTGACGAGCAGCCCGTTGCCCTCGCCGTCACCGTGCAGCACGGCGCCTGAAGCGCAGGTGAGCGTCATCGGCTGGTCGATGATGAACTGACCGTGATAATCGCCCGCCGGCAATGTCCAGACATTTTCCCCCTGCGGCTCGAGCGGCAAGGTGGTGATCGATTGCGGTGCCGCCAGGGCCGCACCGCAGAAGATGGCCGGCAGCAGCGCTGCCAGCGTTGAATATGAAGGTGACGCCTGAGATCTGAGCACTGCATTATTCCTCTTCAGCTTCCAGGCAGGTGAAATGGGGGAGCCAACCTCTGCTCCCCCCAAGCGCGTCAGGCCGGCTCGACCATCATGCGGCCGACCATTTCCATGTGCAGCGCATGGCAGAACCAGCTGCAGTAGTACCAGTGCAGGCCAGGCTTATCAGCCGTGAAGGTGATGGATGAGGTCTGCTGCGGGCTGATCTCCATGCTGGCGCCGTGGTTGGTCATGACGAACCCGTGGGACACGTCCTCGATCTGGTCGATGTTGGTGATGGTCACGGTGACTTCGTCGCCCTGCTTGACGGTGAATTCGGTCAAGCCATAGGTCGGCGCCATGGACGTCATGTAGACACGCACTTTCTTGCCGTCTCGAATGACCTTGTTGTCGGTTTCCAGATTGATGCCGTCCTTCTTCGCCATTTCCACCGTCGGTGCGAAGAAGGGGTCATCGCGCTTCCAGATCTTCTGCGGCTTGATCTGGTCGCGACGGGCCAGGATGCAGTCGTGCGGCTCGGCGTAGGTCGGGCCGTCATGCACCAGCTTCATTTCCTCGCCGGAGATGTCGATCAGCTGGTCGTTTTCGGGGTGCAGCGGGCCGGTCGGCAGGAAACGGTCCTTGGAGAATTTGCACAGGGCCACCAACCACTTGCCATCGGCTTCGCTGGTTTCGGTCAGCGAGGCATGCAGGTGGCCCGGCTGGTACTGCACGTCGAGCTTCTGCTTGATGTAGTTGACCTTCTCGCCCTTGTAGGCGCGCACCGCGTCGGCCATGTTCCACTTGACCACCTGGCTGTCGATGAACAGCGTGGTGTAGGCGTTGCCGCGGCCGTCGAAGGTGGTGTGCAGCGGGCCGAGGCCCAGTTCAGGCTCGGCGGCGACCACGTCGCGCGGGTCTTTCAGCTTGTCGTCGAACAGGTCATCGAGCTTGGCGATTTCGATCATGGTCACGGTTGGCGACAGCTTGCCGGCGGCGATGAAGTACTTGCCGTCGGATGAGGTGTTGCAGCCGTGGGGGTTTTTTGGCACCGGAATGTAGCGGGTGAATTCCGAACCGGCGCGGCCATCGACCACCGGCACTTTCGAGTCGCCAATGGTGCTGAACTTGCCGGCCTTGATCGCCGCCTCGATGCGCGGGATGTTGTAGACCACCACCCAGTCGCGCTCGTTACGCATCATGCCGCCCAGGTCGTAGGCCTTCTCCGAGTTGTAGCAGGTGGACGCGGCGTACTTGCCGGTGTAGTCGGCGTCGGTGTTGTCCAGGTTGCCGTCGACGATGACCTGGAAAGCCATCTCCATCTTCTCGGCATCGATGACGTTGAACATGGTGTAGGCGTTTTCCGCCTGCAGGTCGTAGGAGCTGCCATCGTTGGGGTGCGGAATCACGAACTCGGCGTTGGCGAACACGTACTTGGTGTGCGGCACCTTCTGCAGACGCAGGCCGTGGATGGCCTGGACGTTCGGCACGGTCAGCATCTTGTCGCACTTCATGATGTCCAGGCGGATGCGCGCAACGCGGCTGTTGGCCTTGTCGTTGATGAACAGGTACTTGCCGTCGTACTTGCCGTCGGTCATCGAGATGTGCGGATGGTGGCAGTCGCCGTTCAGGAACTTGGCGCTGTCGCCCATGATGTGGCGGCTTTCGTTGGTCAGGCCCCAGCCGGTGGCC
Source organism: Pseudomonas sp. SA195 (assembly GCF_054131565.1). Classification (NCBI taxonomy): domain Bacteria; kingdom Pseudomonadati; phylum Pseudomonadota; class Gammaproteobacteria; order Pseudomonadales; family Pseudomonadaceae; genus Pseudomonas; species Pseudomonas sp. SA195. The sequence continues at coordinate 3,677,675 of NZ_CP096392.1, forward strand.
GAATCGACGTTGAACACCGGGATGCGCATCAACTCACGCATCGACGGAATACCGATTACCCGAACCTCGCCCTGGTGGCCGCCACTCCAGAAGCCGTAATACTCGTCCAGCTCGCCTGGTGCGACGTGGATCTTCTGCTGTGCGTCCTTGACCGCTGCTGCCCAGGTCTCGCGGCTCATGACTGCGCCGCCGAACGCCGTTGCTGCCACCGCCGCGCCGGTCAGGGCGCTGGCGCCGAGGAAATTGCGGCGGCTCAGGCCGGTCTTTTCCAGCGCATTCGGATTGCTCTTAACCTCTTTGTCGCTCATGGGTTCTGCTCCTTTGGGACATCTCTAACAACCGATTTCTAACAACCGATTTCGAGCGATTCGCTATGCGCGCTCACTCGGGTTCCACCACATGCACAGGAATCAACTGCGGCGCGGCTGGTGCCTTCTTTCCACGCGTGTTGCGCTTGTTCTTCAGGATCAGCGGCGGGCATTTGTTTTCGTTGTGGTAGGTCATCTGGCAATCCAGGCAGTAGTGGCACTCGTTGTGGTTGATGTGCCCGTCCGGATGGATGGCCTGGATTTCACATTCCTTGGCGCACAGCTGGCAGGGGCTGCCGCACTCCGGCCGGCGCTTGAGCCAGTCGAACAGGCGGACCTTGCTGCTGATCGACAGCGCCGCGCCCAGCGGGCAGACGTAGCGGCAGTAAACCTTGCGGGTGAACACGTTGATCACCAGCAGGAACACGGCGTAGGCGACGAACCACCACTGGCGGTCGAACTTGAGGGTGATAGCGGTCTTGAACGGCTCGACCTCAGCGGCCTGTTCAGCCGCCATCATCGACTCGAGCGAGATGCCGAACAGCACGAGCAGGACGATGTACTTGATCGCCCAAAGCCGTTCATGCACAGCGAAGGGCAGCTCGTATTGCGGGATACGGAGCTTGCGCGCGGCCTCGTTGATCAGCTCCTGCAGCGCGCCGAAGGGGCACAGCCAGCCGCAGAACACACCGCGACCCCAGAGCAGGATGCTGGCGGCGGTGAACGTCCAGAGAATGAAGATCACCGGGTCGGTGAGGAACAGCTCCCAGCGGAAGTCCTGGAACAGCGCATGGACGAAGGTCAGCACGTTGACCACAGACAGCTGCCCCAACGCGTACCAGCCAATGAACACCACAGTGAAGATCAGGTAGCCGCGACGCAGCCAGTGCAGGAAGCGCGGGCGTTGGGTGAGCGAATCCTGCAAGAAGAGGATTACGGTCAGCAGCAGGAGCGCCGCAACGATCACGCCGATCTGGAAGCTCTTCTGGTACCAGATGTTCAGCCACATTGGCCGGTTGGCCTCCTCCGCTGCGGCCAACTCCTCGGCGGTCGGCTGCGGCCGCTCGATGTACTGCTCGGGCATCTGGTAGGGCAGCTCGAAGCTGGTGAACACCCCTGATACCGGGCCGGTCTGACGGCGTACCAGCAGCTCTAGCGTCCACGGTGAGCCTGGATCGAAAGCCACGTGTTCGCGGACGATAAAGATCGCCATCTCGCGGAATTCCGGGATGCCGTCGGCGTAGACGTCCGACAGGCGAATGAAGTCCAGGTCGCGGAAGCTGATGATGTTGCCGAACTGACGCAGCTGCACCCGATCGAAGATGCCGCCGCGCACGTAGCCCGAGCCCTTGAAGGAGTAGTCACCGCTGCCGAGCACGGCGATCGCGTGCTCACCAGGCTTGAGGGTGCTCATCAGGTCGGCGTACTGAACGTCGCCGAGCAGGTTGCGGCCGATGGTCGGTGGATTGAGTTCGGTCGCGTACAGATCGATGAAGGTGTCACCCTTCTCCTCCGGCGCCGCCTCGTCGATGCCCTCGGCTTCGGTGCCCTTGAACGCGTCATCTATCTGCCCGTAGGTCAGGAGCAGGCGGCGGATTGCGCCGTTACCGGTCAAATCGGCCCAACTCGCCGGCGCGTAGACATCGTTGCGGATCGTCGCCGGCTTGCTGCGCCCACCCGCGGCCGGTTCGACGAGCTCGAGCGAGACGGCCACTTCATGGGCGGCGCGCATGACGATCTCGTTGACCACCATGACCGTCACGGTGGCGCCGGTTACGGCATCGATGGTCACCGCATTGCTGTCGCCCGAATGGCCGACCACCACGCGTTGGTCGGCCTTCACGCCCTGATACTTGGCAGTGAAGTCGTGCAGCTTCTGCTCGGGGATGCCGACCAGCAGGATCGGCTCATGGTGCTCGAGCACATAGGCATCGACGATCGCACCTTCGCGATCGAGCAGCACCTGCAGGTTGATCGGCTTGCCGGAATAGGCAGGGATGTCGACCACATTGAGGGTCTGGAAGGCATAGCCGAGGACTTCGTCACCCTTGCGCAGGGTTCGTAGCTGGTATTCACCCTCGGGCTCGGAGACCTCGGCCTGAGGGAAGAAGTGCTCGATGCGTTGCTGTTCGACGTCGTAGTCCCGCGCTTGAGTCGGAAATGCAATCAGCAGCAGCGCCAGCACGATGGCGAAGCCTTGCTCCCATGCACGGATAAGGCCTGTGCGGAGATGAGGTTGCGGCTTCATGGACGGCCCACTTCACGGCTGAATGTGCAGCCATGGTAGGGAGCGCCGCTACTCGCTCTCCTTGACGGATATCAAGCTCGACCTCGCGCGGGCGATTCCATTGAGCCATATCAATCAACGCGACCCGTTCCGCCAAGCACACGAGCCATGGGCGCCCTGTGGACGATCAGCAGCCGCACCGAAATACCGTGATGGCGAGCCTTGCCCCCAGCAGCCCCACCTTATCCGTAGGAGCCAGCTTGCTGGCGATCCGCGCCACGCCGACCCCATGATCGCGAGCAAGACCGCCCCTACAAAAACCGTGATGGCGAGCCTTAACCACAGCAGCCCCCTTATCCGTAGGAGCCAGCTTGCTGGCGATCCACGCCACGCCGACCCCACGAGCGCGAACAGTCGCGCTTACGAACGCAGCCATCGTGCGATAAGACGGGCTTCGGCGTTCACCGAACATCACACCCGACGTCGTGGCGCCCTATCGCCGCCGGGCGGCGTCAGGTAGGCGGCCGTCGCGCCACGGTTGGCTTCGCTGGCCTTGATCTCCATCTTCGCGATGCTGCGAAGATGCACCTGATCCGGGCCGTCGGCGAAGCGCAGGGCGCGGCCACCCGTCCACATGTCGGCCAGTGGCGTGTCCGGCGTAAGGCCCATGGCGCCGTAGACCTGCATCGCACGATCGACCACCGTTGTCTGCATGCGCGGCACCAGCGCCTTGATCATGGCGATCTCCTTGCGGGCGCCCTTGGCGCCGACTTCGTCGATCATCCAGGCGGTCTTGAGTACCAACAGGCGCGCCTGTTCGATCTCGATGCGCGATTCGGCAATCCAGTCGGCAATGTTGGAATACTGCTGCAGATACTTGCCGAACGCCTTGCGCTCCTGGCAGCGCTCGACCATCAGCTCCAGCGCCAGCTCGGCCATGCCGATCGAGCGCATGCAATGATGAATACGCCCCGGCCCGAGCCGCGCCTGCGCCATCGCGAAGCCATCGCCTTCGGCACCGAGCAGGTTGCTTGCCGGCACGCGCACGTCACGCAGGACCAGCTCGCTGTGGCCTTCCGGCGCCAGGTGATTCATCACCGGAATGTTGCGCACCAGCTCCACACCGGGCGTGTCGAACGGCACCAGAATCATGCTCTGCTGACAGTGCGTCTCGGCATTCGGATCCGTCTTGCCCATCACGATGAGCAATCGGCAGTTGGGGTGCGAGGCATTGGTGATGAACCACTTGCGGCCGTTGATCACGTAGTCGTCGCCGTCCCGGCGGATCAGCGTCTGGATATTGGTGGCATCCGACGAGGGCACGTCCGGCTCGGTCATGGCGAAGGCCGAGCGGATCTGCCCTTCGAGAAGCGGCCTGAGCCAGCGCTCGCGCTGCTCAGGCGTGGCAAACAGGTGCAGCAACTCCATATTGCCGGTGTCCGGAGCGTTGCAATTGAACACCTCCGAGGCCCAGTGCACCCGGCCCATGATCTCGGCCAGCGGGGCGTATTCGAGATTGCTCAGCCCGGTGCCCGGCTCGTCCTGGCCCAGCGAAGGCAGGAACAGGTTCCAAAGGCCCTCCTCCCGCGCCAACGCTTTGAGGTCTTCCATGAACGACACCGGGTACTGCCCCGCCGCAACCTCGGCATGCCAGGCGCCGATGCGCGGCACGATGTACTGCTCCATGAACGCGAGCATTTCCTGGCGCAGCGCCTGGACGCGGGGGGTATAGGCGAAATGCATGTGAACCTCGGTGGATGGCCGCTCTGGTGCCTGCACCTTAAGCCGAGCGCCAGGGCAAGCAAACGAGCCTAACGCGGCTGAATCGGTGCTCATCAGCCATCCAGCAAACGACGCCCTGCTTGATCGAAATCATCGGCACACGCGGCAAATCTGCTAAGGGCAGCACTGCGGACGCGACAGTTCCCCCTACCCAAGCATGCCGCTCGCAAACGGCCGGAATGGCTTCGCCAGCGCCCGTCACCAATGGAGGTAGAACATGCCCTTGGCCAGTAGGACGATGCCAACCATCTGCAGGAATATCGCCCAGTGGATGCGCCGGTAGCGCGCCGGGGTCATCCGGCCCGAGCGCAGCAGCATTGCGACCATGCCGAAGGTGAAGAACACCCCGATCGCCAGCAAGATCTTCAGCGTCAGGAGCATGCCGAAGCTGCTGGCGAAGGGGTTGGCCAACGCCTGGCGATGAAACCAGGCCAGGCCGATGCCGGCGCCATAGACGAACAAAACCACCCAGTGCAGCACCACCCGCGAACGTGCACCGATGGCCTTGTCGATCGGCTGCATACGCTCCGGCTCGACCTGCTGGCGCACTCGGCCGAGCAGCATCACCTCGACGAACAGCGTGCCGATGAAGAAGATCGCTGCCAACAAATGGATGACGTGCAACAGGGAATAGCTCATCTCGGCTCCTCGAATCCGGTGCAGGGGTTGCGACCCACCGGTCGCAACCCCGCGAACCTTGCCATATCAGGCCGGCAGATCAAGTGCTCAGGGAGTGACAACCCCCTCGGCGCTTTCCTCAGCAGACCGGCGCACACGCAGCAGACGGCCATCCGCCGTGCGGATCACGTAGAGCCGTTGCTCGAGGCCAGCGGCACCCTGCACCTGCTGCCCCAGCAGATAGCCAGCACCGCCGCCGACCAAGGCACCGATCGGCCCACCTGCCGCGGCACCCAGCATGAAACCGCTGAGCCCGCCGAAACCGCCTCCTACGACACGATCCGGTCGCGCCTCCACAATCTCGTCCGCACCCGCCCAACCGCTTGTAATCAATGCCGCACCCGCGATCCAGGTGGCTAAAGTCTTCATAGGGTGTCCTCGCTGTGTGTGTGTGAGGCAAACACAATCACAAAGCGTACCGACTATTTATTTCCTATTTATCAGTAACTTGAAAGCAATAAGGTTTTTATGACCCAGGTCATAACGGTATTTTTTACACCTGCTCAAGTCATAAATACCCAACCAATACGCTCAGGTATATCGATCATGAACCGAAACGGAGCCCGCGATGATCTGCTGCAAACGCGCCTATGAACCAGCCATGGCTGAGGATGGAAAGCGCGTGCTCGTAGACCGTCTATGGCCGCGGAACAGGCGCAAGGACCAGCTTGAGCTGCATGAATGGCTGCCCGAGGTGGCGCCTTCGAGCGCGCTGCGGCGGGCATTCAAGTCGGGGGAGAAGAGCTTCGCTGCGTTCCGGCACGCCTACCGCGAAGAGCTCGCAGCGCAGCCGGCACACTGGTGGCCACTGCTGGAAAAGGCGGAAAACGGAACGTTGACGCTGGTGTACGCCGCGCGTGACCCGCAGCAGAACAATGCGGTGGTACTGGCCGAATGGCTGGAAGACGCGCTCGAGCGGCGGGGGGATCAGAGCTCGCCGACCTGCTATGCCGGCGAGCGCCTGGGGTAGGGTTAGCGGCGGCGATTGACGGTCATCGCAGCGCGGATCACGTCGGCGCCGATATCCGTTTCGTAGGCTTTCCACACCGGCATCATCTGTTCACGCCAGGCCTGACGCTGTTCCGGGGTGAGGGTGATGAGCTTGCTGGTGCCGCTGGCGAGGATGCGGTCGCGGTCACGCTGGTTCAGCGCTGCCGCTTCCTTGTTCACGGTCTGGGTGACTTCCAGCACGATGTTCTCCAGCTCCGAGCGCACGGCGAAAGGCATGCTCATCCAGAACTTCGACGTGGTCACCAGCATGTAGTTGAGCACGCCGTGGTTGGTCTCGGTGATGAATGGCTGAACGGTGTTCATCTTCTGGCTGGCGATGTTCGACCAAGGGTTCTCGGCACCTTGCACCACACCGCTCTGCAGGGACTTGTAGACCTCCGCGAAGGGCAGCCGGACCGGCTTGGCACCGACGGCATTGAACTGCGCCTCGAGCACCGCCGAAGGCTGAATACGGAACGACAGGCCGGCGGCGTCCTCAGGGTTGACCAGCGCACGGGTTGCCGAAAGCTGCTTGAGGCCGTTGTTCCAGTACGCCAGGCCGTAGATGCCCGAGTCGGCCATCGAGCGCAGCAGTTCACGGCTGGTCTCGCGATTCTGGAAGCGCTGCACCGCAGCCTGGTCATCAAACAGGAACGGGAGGTCGAAGACCTGCAGTTTCTTGGTGTATTTGTCGAACTTCGACAGCGAGGGCGCCAGCATTTGCACCTTGCCATCGAGCAACGCTTGCATCTCGTCGGCATCACCGACCAGGGTCGAGTTGGGGTAGACCTCGACTTTCACCTTGCCGGCCAGGCGCTCGTCGACCAGTTTCTGGAACATCAGCGCGCCCTTGCCCTTGGGCGTATCGTCGGCCACCACGTGGGCGAACTTGATGACGATCGGCTCGCCTTCGGCGGCGATCGCTGGGGCGCTCAACCAATACAGGGCTGCGACCAGCGCAGCAACACAAGACTTGTACATCTGACCCCCAACAGGAAAAGCCCGACGGCACCTCATGAGCACCGTTCGAGTGGTTTAACAATGGCGATAGGGCCGGGCTGCTTCGGCGCGCATCCGGTCCGTTTTTTTGTGTGTCTGGATGGCCAAATCAGCCCGATTGCGGCGGTCGGTGGCTGGCCTTTATTGAAATGCGGTCGGCAACCGATGGCCATTGGGGCCAGGGCCAACCGGGGAAGAAGTCTTGGCTATCACCGTGCGCTGCACAAGGCCGGAAACCCCAACCAGCTCTCAAAACGAGGCGATGGCCGGGGTTGATGCGCGCCGACGTTCGGGCTAGACGCGCCGGGGAACGCCGACGGAGGTCTGGTCAGCGGCGATTGACGGTAAGTGCGGCGCGCATCACGTCAGTGCCGATCTGCGCTTCGAAGGATTTCCACACCGGCTGCATCTTCGCGCGCCACGCCTGGCGCTCCTGCGGCGTCAAGGTGACCAACGTGGTGCTGCCACTGGCCAGCAACTGTTCACGCTCGCGCTGGTTGATCGCAGCGGCTTCGGCATTCACCGTCTGAGTGACCTCGAGCACGATGTTGTCCAGCTCCGAACGTATGGCGAACGGGATGCTCGTCCAGAACGTCGAATTGGTCACCAGCATGTAGTTGAGCACGCCATGGTTGGTCTCGGTGACGAAGCTCTGCTTGATTCCGGCGTTCTGCCCACGGATGTTCGACCAGGGCCCTTCGGTGCCTTGCACGACTCCGCTCTGCATGGCCTTGGAGACTTCCGAGAATGGCAGCCTTACAGGCTTGGCCTCGACCGCAGTGAACTGCGCTTCGAGCACCGGCGAGGGCTGAATGCGGAACGCCAGGCCGGCGGCATCCGCGGGGCTACGCAGCGGCTGGCTGGCTGAAAGCTGCTTCAGGCCGTTGTTCCAGTAGGCCAGGCCATAGATGCCGCGGCTGGCCATCGAGCGCAGCAGCTCGCGGCTGGTTTCACGCTTCTGGAAGCGCGCCACCGCGGCCTCGTCATCAAACAGGAATGGCAAGTCGAAGACTTCCAGCTTGGGCGAATACTCGGTGAACTTCGACAGCGAAGGCGCCAGCATCTGAACCTTGTTGTCGAGCAGCGCCTGCATCTCGTCCGCGTCGCCGACCAGCGAGGAGTTCGGGTAGACCTCGACCTTCACCTCGCCTGCCAGGCGCTCGTGAACCAGTTTCTGGAACAGCAAGGCCCCCTTGCCCTTCGGCGTATCGTCACCCACGACGTGCGCGAACTTGATGACGATCGGCTCGGCGGCTTCGACGGCCAGCGGTGCCAGCAGCAGCAACAGCGCCGTACAGGGCGCGATACACAACGACTTGAACATTTTTACCCCCACGGGACATAGACCCGAGCCGGCGCCTCGTGAGCACCGTTCGGGTGGTGTATTGCATTCGGATGTGGTTCAGCTGGCGCCCGGTGTGGGGGCGTGCTGAAAGTGCAGCGAGGCGGCCAGGGCACGGTGACAACGTCACGGGCTGGCCTTTATTGGAATGGCGATGACCGCCGGGTACGGGTAGGACCCACCGGTCAGCGCGGCGCAGTGTTGGCCATCGAAGGCTCTGGCACAAGGGTTCAAGCCCAATTGAGCGTTCAAAACGAGACCTTGCGCTCATCGGGCCGGGGAAACTTTCGATCGCGCCACCCCTTCTACAGGCAACACCCAACCGATACCTGATCGTCCATGACCCACACACGCGAAGCACTGCCAGCCATTGATTGCCTGATCGTCGGCGGCGGCCCCGGCGGCCTCACCGCAGCGCTGTACCTGGCGCGCTTTCGCCGTAGCTGCCTGGTCGTGGACGCCGGCTCGAGCCGGGCCTCCTGGATTCCACGCTCGCATAACTATCCGGGCTTCCCGCCGGGCATCAACGGCAACGACCTGCTGGCCCGGCTGCGTGAGCAAGCCGAGGGCTACGGTGCGCGCCTGGAGCATGGCCGGGTCGAGCACATCGAGCCGCATGTCGAAGGGTTCAGCGTGCGCTACGGCGATCGCTACTGCGTGGCGAGGCGCATCATTCTCGCCACTGGCATCGAGGACACGCTGCCGGACATGCCCGACGTCGCGCAGGCGATCGGCGATGGAAAGCTGCGGCTGTGCGCCATCTGCGACGGCTACGAAGTGGATGGCCACAAGGTCGCGGTATATGGCGAGGCGGAAAATGCGATCACCCATGCCGTGTTCCTTCGCACATTCACCAGCCACGTGACCGTTGTGGTGCACGGCGAACCCAACGCGTGCGAGCAGGCCATTGCGCTCGCCGAGCACTATGACATCCGCCTGATCAGCGACCGTGTCGAGTCGCTCCGGCCCTGCGAAACCGGCATCGAGCTGCTGACCTGCAGCGGTGACTGGCACCACTTCGACATCATCTACCCGAGCCTCGGCGCACGTTACCGCTCAGAGCTGGCCGTTCAACTCGGGCTGGAATGCGACGAGTGCGGCGGCATCGCGGTCGACGACCATCTGCAAACCACGCTTCGCGGCCTCTACGCGATCGGCGACGTCACCCTGGGGCTCAAGCAGATCAGCGTCGCGATCGGCCAGGCCGCGCAAGCGGCTACCGCCGTGCACAACAGCTTGGAGGCCAACCCCTGGGGCGGCTCGGGGTTTAGCCTTCGCTAGTGCGCTTTCGCTCATTGATGAGACAGTCAGGGTGCTTTCCGGTCTAGGCTACAGAGATCTGTTCGCCCCGGAGCCCTTATGTCCCTCAGTGTGTTCGACCTGTTCAAAATTGGTATCGGCCCCTCCAGCTCACATACCGTCGGGCCCATGCGAGCTGCGCTGCGGTTTGCCGGAGGATTGCGCGACGACGGCTTGCTGGAGGCGACGGCAGGGCTGAAGGTCGAGCTGTATGGCTCGCTCGGCGCGACCGGCAAGGGTCACGGCAGCGACAAGGCGGTGCTGCTCGGGCTGGAGGGTGAGCGCCCCGAAGCGGTCGATACCGTGAGCATTCCGCAGCGCCTGGCAAGCATGCGCGAAACCGGCCAGCTCAACCTTCTGGGCGAAAAGCCGCTGCGCTTCGCCGTCGGCGAAGACCTCAAGTTCATCCGCCGGCCGCTGGCCTACCACCCCAACGGCATGATTTTCCGCGCCTTCGACGAGGCCGGCCTGCAATTGCGCAGCCGGGAATACTATTCGGTCGGCGGCGGTTTTGTGGTCGACGAGCAGGCGGCTGGCAACGACCGCATCGTCGAGGATCGCACGCCCCTGCCCTTCCCCTTCCGCAGCGCTGCCGAGCTGCTGGCGCTGTGCAGCGAACATGGCTTGTCGATCAGCCAGCTGATGCTGGCCAACGAGGCGGCCTGGCGCCCCGAGGCCGAAACGCGCTCCGGGCTGCTGGTGATCTGGCAGGTGATGCAGGATTGCGTCCGCGCAGGCTGCCAGAACGAAGGCGTGATGCCGGGCGGACTCAAAGTCACGCGCCGCGCCGCCGCCCTGTACCGGCAGCTCAGCGAAAATCCGGAAGCCAATCTACGCGACAGCCTGACAGTGCTCGACTGGGTCGATCTCTATGCCCTGGCCGTCAACGAAGAGAACGCCGCCGGAGGCCGCGTCGTGACCGCCCCCACCAATGGCGCTGCCGGCATCATCCCGGCGCTGTTGCATTACTACGTGCGCTTCGTACCAGGGGCCAACGAAGAGGGGGTCATTCGCTTCCTGCTTACGGCCGCCGCGATCGGCATTCTATACAAGGAAAACGCCTCGATCTCCGGGGCCGAGGTCGGCTGTCAGGGCGAGGTGGGGGTGGCCTGCTCAATGGCTGCCGGCGCGCTGTGCGAAGTGCTTGGTGGCACGCCGCAGCAAGTCGAGAACGCCGCAGAGATTGGCATGGAACACAACCTGGGGCTGACCTGCGACCCGGTCGGAGGGCTGGTGCAGGTGCCGTGCATCGAGCGCAACGCCATGGGTTCGGTAAAAGCCATCAATGCTGCACGCATGGCCCTGCGCGGCGACGGCCGCCACTTTATCTCGCTTGACAAGGTCATCCGCACCATGCGCCAAACCGGGGCGGACATGAAAAGCAAGTACAAGGAAACGGCACGCGGCGGCTTGGCGGTCAACATCATCGAGTGCTGAATTAACCGCCGCGCATCACCTGCCAGACAAAAGCCGTATCATCGGCCCCTCGCGCGGCATCCGGGTTGAATCTCCGTTGCCGTTCCGCTGTCTCCCTTTAGCAGGGAACCGCCGTCACGCACGTCGAGGAAGCAATGAGCATCAGCCACGCGCCATCCGCGCCCAAGAACCAGGCTAACGCCCGCAGCACACTGGAATTCCCGGTGGTCGGGATCGGGGCCTCGGCCGGAGGGCTCAAGGCGCTGCTGACCTTCTTCGAGCACATGCCCAGCGATTGCGGCATGGCCTTCGTGGTCATCATGCATCTGTCGCCGAAGCACGAAAGCAACGTTGATCGCATCCTGCAGAGCGTGACGCGCATGCCGATGAAGCAGGTAACTCGGCCGGTTCCGATCGAACGCAACCACATTTACATCATCCCGCCGGCCATGGACCTGTCGATGCTTGACGGCTACCTGCGCCTGAGTAATTCCGCGCGTACCCGCGGCCCGTTGGTGGCTATCGACCTGTTTTTCCGCACCCTCGCCGACGTGCACCACACGCACGCCATCGGCATCGTGCTGTCCGGTACGGGCTCCGATGGCTCGGTCGGGCTGTCGCGCATCAAGGAACAGGGCGGCGTCACGCTGGCGCAGGCGCCTGAAGATGCCGAATACGATTCGATGCCCTACAGCGCCATCCGCAAAGGCGTAGTGGACATCGTGCTGCCCGTCGCCGAGATGCCCCAACGACTGATCGAACTGGGCCAGACGCTTCAAGCACTTGTTGCGCAGAAGATCCCGATCGAATCGCCCGGCAACACCGAGCAAGCCGGTGAAGCGCAGGGTGAGGTGGAGTACGCGCAGGCGCACAGCCAGGCGAAACCCGCCGAACTGGCGCTGCGAGAAATCCTTGCGGTGCTGCGCGCACGCACCGGGCATGACTTTCGCCACTACAAGAAAGCCACGGTGTTACGACGGATCGAGCGACGCATGCAGATCGTCTCGCTGCGCGACTTGCCCGCCTACGCCAGCTACCTGAAAGATCATCCTGAGGAAACGCCCGAACTGCTCGCCGACATGCTCATTGGCGTCACCCATTTCTTCCGCGACCGCGAAGCCTTCGATGCCCTGGAGCGCGAGATCATCCCGGCCCTGTTCGAACAAAAGGCCGGCGCTGGCGATACCGTATTGCGCGCGTGGACGGCGGCCTGCTCGACGGGCGAGGAAGCTTATTCACTCGCCATGCTGCTTGCCGATCACGCTGAGCAGAGCGGCACGGGCACGCTCAAGCTGCAGGTGTTCGCCACCGACATCGACGATCATGCGCTGGAGACGGCGCGCACGGGTGCCTATCCGCACGCGATCATGACTGACGTCACGCCCGAGCGCCTGCGCAAATACTTCACCCAGGAGCAAGACCAGTTCCGCACCCTGAAGAGCCTGCGCGAGCTGATTCTCTTCGCCCAGCACAACATTCTGCGCGACCCACCCTTTTCACGGCTGGACCTGATCTGCTGCCGCAACCTGATGATCTACCTGGACCGCGACATCCAGATCGAGGTGCTGCGCATGTTCCACTTCGCGCTCAACCCCGGCGGCTACCTGTTTCTCGGCAATTCGGAAACCGCCGACGCCTGCAGCCAGCTGTTCACCGTGGTCGACAAGAAGAATCGCATCTACCGCGCCCGTGAAGTCAGCGCGCACTTGCGTCGAGCGCCCACGGGCCCATATCAAGGCTTCTCCCCCTCCGTACCGACGCGCCCGCCGCTACACGACGGGGGCCGGCGCAACCGCAAGTTCTCCTTTGCCGACATCCATCAGCGGGCGCTCGAGCACTACGCGCCGCCGAGCGTGATCGTCAGCCAGAACGGCGAGATCGTGCACATGTCCGACCGCGCCGGAAACTTCCTGCGCTACGTTGGAGGCGAGCCCTCCCTGAGCCTGACCACCCTGGTGCACCCACAACTGCGTCTGGAGCTGCGCACTGCGCTGTATCAGGCGTCGTACACGGGCAAGAGTGTCGAGGCGCGGCGGGTACGCATGGAGCGTGATGAGCGCACCTCCTTCGTCAATATGGTGGTTCGCCCCTTCCATGATGAGGAGGCCGACAGCGACTACATGCTGGTGCTCTTCGAGGAAGTCGAAGCCTGCATGGAAGAGGGCCTGACCGACCAGGCCTTGACCAAGGACAGCGTCCTCGCTCAGCTCGAATCCGAACTGCAGCAAACCAAGGAACAGCTGCAGATCACCATGGAGCACTCGGAGACGTCGACCGAGGAGCTGCGTGCGTCCAATGAAGAGCTGCATGCGATCAATGACGAGCTGCGCTCGGCCACCGAAGAACTGGAAACCAGCAAGGAGGAGCTTCAGTCGATCAACGAGGAGCTGACGACCGTCAACTACGAGCTCAAGGCCAAGGTCGACGAAACCAGCAAGATCAATGACGACCTGCAGAACCTGATCTCCTCGACGGACATCGCAACCCTGTTCGTCGACCGCAACATGCGCATCAAGTGGTTCACACCGCGGGTACAGCAGATCTTCAATGTCATCGAAAACGATGCCGGGCGCTCACTGCTGGATATCACCCATCGGCTGGATTACTCGCAGCTCTATGGCGATGCCACCGCCGCGTTCGAGGAGCTTCGCCTGGTGGAGCAAGAGGTCGCCAGCAAGGACCGCACGCAGTGGTACCTGGCGCGCTTCCTGCCCTACCGCACCCTGGACGACCGCATTCAGGGCGCGGTGCTGACGTTCATCGACATCACCGACCGGCGCCGCGTCGAAGACCAGCTGCGGGCCGGCGAAGCGCACATGAAATTGCTTGCCCAGAGCACCAAGGGCTACGCGATCATCACCCTCGACTGCAACGGCCTCATCACCGCCTGGAACCGTGGAGCCGAACTCATCTTCGGCTACACCGAGGCCGAGGTGCTGGGCCAACCCATCGAACTCATCTACACCCCGGAGGACCGCCAGGCAGGCGTTGCCGTTGCCGAGCGCAAGCGCGCACTGGAGCACGGGCAGGCATCCGATGAGCGCTGGCATCAGCGCAAGGACGGCTCGCGGTTTTTCTTCAGCGGGCTGGTCAATCCCCTCGTCGACCCCAGCGGCCAGGTGACTGGCTTCGCCAAGATCGCGCGCGATCTTACCGAGGACCGACAGCGCAACGCCGAGCAGCAGAGCACCCTGGAGAGTGTGCAGGCCGCAAGCCAGCAGAAGGACCAGTTCTTCGCCGTGCTATCGCACGAACTCAAGCACCCGCTCAACCTCATCCAGCTCAACACCGACCTGGTTGCCCGCTCACAGGCCGCGAAGAACAACCCGAACCTGCGCAAGGCGACGCAATCGATTCAGAACGCCGTACGCAGCCAGTCGCGCATCATCGACGACCTGATGGACGTCTCGCGCATCCGCACCGGCAAGCTAAAGCTGCAATTCGCCACCCTGCACTATCAGGATGTACTGCGCGGCATCGAAGCGGTGTTCGCGCCTTTGGCACAGGGCGAAAACGTTATCTTCGAAGTCTCCAAACCCGATCAGCCGATATACGTCCACGCCGACCCGACACGCCTGGACCAGATCATTTGGAATCTGCTGAACAACGCCTGGAAGTTCACCAAAGGCGGTGAGCGCATCTGCATGCAACTCGAGCGGGAGGACGACCAGGCCCGTCTCGATGTCATCGACACGGGGGAAGGCATCAGCGCTGACTTTCTGCCGAAGGTCTTCGATCTGTTCGGTCAGGCCGATATCCAGCATGCACACCGTTCCAAGCACGGATTGGGTATCGGGCTTGCGTTGGTCAAACAACTGGTCGAAGCCCACGGCGGGCGCATCGAAGCGTTTTCGGAAGGGCTTAGCAGAGGCGCTCGGTTCAGCGTCTGGCTGCCCATTCACCTGCAGGCCGAACTGGAACTCGGCGCGCGCTCCGAGGATGGCGCTATCGGTGGCCTTGCCGGCATCCGCATCCTGCTGGTCGATGACTCGCCGGACATCCTTGAAACCATGTGCGAGCTGTTGGAAAGCGAGGGTGCGGTCGTCACCACCGCCGACGGCGGTTCAAAAGCCGTCGAACTGGCCGAACACACCGAATTCGATGCCATCGTTTCCGACATCGGCATGCCAGGCATGGACGGCCATCAAATGATGGCTGCGATCCGCGAGCACGGCGCCAACACCGACACACCCAGCATCGCCCTGACCGGCTACGGCACCCTGCGCGACGTCGAGAAAGCCCGGACCGCAGGCTTCACGCTCCACCTGCGCAAACCCATCGACCTGCAGGCGTTGATCGATGCGGTGACACAGGCGGTTCAATAAGCGGAACCGCAGTTGCTCGCAGCCCTTCGTAGGAGCGAGCTTGCTCGCCATCCCCGGCGCATCAGACACTCCTCAGCGCCACGGCTGATCGCCAGCAAGCTGGCTCCTACAAGGTCGGTATTGCATCGGCACTTCTCTGACCGGCAGCTGATCGCTGCCCTTCGTAGGAGCGAGCTTGCTCGCGATCCTCGGCGCATTAGGCACACCTCAGCGTCATGGCTGATCGCCAGCGAGCTGGCTACTACAGGCAGATGTTGCATCGGCACTTCTCTGACCGGCAGCTGCTCGCTGCCCTTCGTAGGAGCGAGCTTACTCGCGATCCGCGGCGCATCAGGCACACCTCAGCGTTACAGCTGATCGCCAGTAAGCTGGCGCCTACAAGGTCGGTGTTGCATTGGCACTTCTCTGACCGGCAGTTGCTTGCTGACCTTCGTAGGAGCGAGCTTGCTCGCGATCCTCCGCGCATCAGGCACAACTCAGCGTCACGGCCGATCGCCAGCAAGCTGGCTCCTACAGGTCGGTGTTGCATTGGCACTTCTCTGACCGGCAGCTGCTCGCCGCCCTTCGTAGGAGCGAGCTCGCTCGCGATCCGCGGCGCATCAGGCACTCCTCAGCGCCACGGTTGATTGCCAGCGAGCTGGCGCCTACAGGTCAGTGTTGGGCATCTATCCACCCATAGCGATCAGCCCTCTTTGCCGATCCCGTAGTCACGCAACTTATTCGCCACCGTCGTGTGGGAGACCCCGAGCCGCTTGCCCAGTTGCCGGCTGCTGGGGTGACGGGCGTAAAGGTCCTGCAACACCGCTTTTTCGAAGCGGCCCACGATCTCGTCCAGGCTTCCCTCAAGAGAAAAATCACCCAGTGGCGGCGGCGTGCCGTAGTCCGGCAGACGGATGTGTTCCGGCCGGATCGCTTTGCCATCGCACAACGAAACCGCCTGAAACAGAGTGTTTTCCAGCTGCCGTACATTGCCCGGCCAGTGGTAACCAGCCAGCCGCGCAAGCGCCTCGGGGGACAGGCCTGGCAAAGCGCAGCCGATCTGCCGACTGGCCTGGTCGATGAAGTGCAGCGCCAGCGGCTCGAGCCCGTCCAGGCATTCGCGCAAGGGTGGGATGTGCAACGACAGCACATTGAGGCGGTGATACAGGTCCTGGCGAAACTCGCCCTTGGCGCAAAGCTCCGACAAGTCCAGCTGCGTGGCGCAGATCACCCGCACATCGAGGTACACCTCCTCGTCACTGCCGACCCGGCGGAAGCAGCCGTCCTGCAGGAAGCGCACGAGCTTGGCCTGCAGCCGCGTGCTCATTTCGCCGACGCCGTCGAGGAACAGCGTGCCGCCAGCGGTCAGTTCGAGCAGGCCGAGCTTGCCCTCTGGTCGCGCACCTTCGAACGCACCGGGGCCATAACCGAACAGCTCGGTTTCGGCCATGGATTCAGGCAGGCCGGCGCAGTTGAGCACCATGAACGGCGATTGTCCGCGCGGGCTGGACAGATGACAGGCGCGCGCCAGCAATTCCTTGCCGGTGCCGGTCTCGCCCTCAATCAGCAGCGGCGCATCCAGCGGCGCCATGCGACGGGCCTCGCGCACCACGGCGGCCATGACCTTTGAGCTTTGAAAGATACTGTCGAAGCCGCGCAGCTCCTGCTTGCGCACGTTGTAGATGCGCTCACCAACGCGGTCGGCACGGTGCAGTGTGAGCACCGCACCGGCCAAGGCCTCGCTGTCGTCATGCTCCGATTGCAGCGGGGCAATGTCAGCGAGAAAAATGTCCCCGCGCACCGTAACGCGTAATCCATTGATCCGCGCCTTGTTCGCCCGCACCAGCGCCGGCAGGTCGAAATCCTCGGCGTAGCGCGACAGGCTCATCCCGGGCACCTCGTCCACACGAACCCCGAGCAGCTGCGCCGCAGCGCGGTTGGCCGCGACGATGGCGCCGGCCATGTCGATGGACAGCACCGGAAACTCCAGTGCACCGAGCAGCGCATTGAGCTCCAGCGAATGCCGCTCGCTGGGCATCAGCCCGACCTTGCGCACCTCGAAGACGCCTTGCAGCGCCTCGATCTTCGGCCGCAGCGCCTGCAGTTGCAGGTTCATCAGGTTCGGGCAATGCAGGTAAACGGCGTTGCCGTGCTCGCCGCCCACTTCGCCACGGGCGACGTTGATGCCGTAGTCGACCAGCAGCTCGAGCATGTCACGGAGGATGCCAACGCGGTTCTGGCAGAGAATCTTGATACGCATGAAAACAGCGCCTTCAGGGCTTGTTGTTGTAGACGGCGCAGATTTTCGGCAGGCGACCGTTGATTTTCGTCAAGATTATTTGACAGCGGTAGGCGCGATCAAGGCGTAACCCATGCCGAAAGGTAGATATGTAATGATTTCGTTACGAGCGCAGCGCCTAGCCTCCCACCTAGAACTGCTTGCGGCTCTCGCGTCGGAGCTCCCCTCGCGATCAGATGAGGCATCGATAACAACAACAGGCTCAGGCGGCCGCCCCGCTCAGGAGGTCAGATGAAAACTACCCAGTACGTAGCCCGCGAGCCGGACGCGAACGGCTATATCGACTACCCCGAGGCCGAGCACGGCGTCTGGCAAACCCTTATCGAACGGCAGATGAAACTGCTCGACGGGCGTGCCTGCCAGGAATACCTGGACGGCATCGAACAGCTCGCCTTGCCGCGCGACCGCATTCCTCAGCTGGACGAGATCAATCGCGTGCTGCAAGCCACCACCGGCTGGCAGGTGGCGCGCGTGCCGGCCCTGATCCCTTTTCAGACCTTCTTCGAGCTGCTGGCCAGCAAGCGGTTTCCCGTCGCCACCTTCATCCGCACGCCACAAGAGCTTGATTACTTGCAGGAGCCGGACATCTTCCACGAGATCTTCGGCCACTGCCCGCTCCTGACCAACCCCTGGTTCGCCGAATTCACCCACACCTACGGCCAGCTCGGCCTCAAGGCGACCAAGGAAGAACGCGTCTACCTGGCGCGGCTGTACTGGATGACCATCGAGTTCGGCCTGGTGGAAACCTCCGCCGGACGGCGCATCTACGGCGGCGGCATCCTCTCCTCGCCCAAGGAAACGCTCTACAGCCTGTCCGAAGAGCCCGAGCACCAGGCATTCGACGTGGTGGAGGCGATGCGCACGCCCTATCGCATCGACATTCTGCAGCCGGTGTACTTCGTCCTGCCGGAGCTCAAGCGGCTGTTCGACGTGGCCCATGAAGACATCATGGGCCACGTCCGCACCGCCATGCAGCTGGGCCTGCACCAGCCGAAGTTCCCGCCGAAAGCGGCCTGATCACTGTCGAAATGACGGCGCGTGAGGCATCCGACGTGGCGACGAGGCCGATTCGCGGTCAAGACCGCTCCCACGAGATCTGCCCCTTGGGCCACCTTGTGGAAGCGGCCGCGGCCGCGAAGTGCTGTCGCTCGCAGTATGGATGATGTGGAAGGCTCATCCCCGACGAAGCCTCTCTGCGCCGAGCCCTGTCGAACGTCATACGCGTACAAGCCTGCGGCGTTGTCCACCCGACGCTGCTTAACTCTTATCAACCTCACCACAAGGACCGAAGCCATGACCGCCCTGACCCAAGCCCACTGCGAAGCCTGCCGCGCCGACGCACCCAAGGTGTCCGATGACGAACTGGCCGAGCTGATCCGGCAGATCCCGGACTGGAACATCGAAACCCGTGACGGCCACATGGAGCTGGAAAAGGTTTTCCTGTTCAAGAACTTCAAACATGCCCTGGCCTTTACCAATGCCGTCGGCGAGATCGCCGAAGCCGAAGGTCATCACCCCGGCCTGCTCACCGAGTGGGGCAAGGTTACCGTGACCTGGTGGAGCCACTCGATCAAAGGGCTGCACCGCAACGACTTCATCATGGCTGCGCGTACCGACGAGGTGGCCAAGACTGCCGAGGGCCGCAAGTGAAGCATTTCGCACAGGTGGAACGCGTCCCGGGCGACCCGATCCTCGGGCTGCTGGACGCCTATCGCGCTGACCCGAATCCGGCCAAGCTGGATCTCGGTGTGGGCGTCTACAAGGACGCCCTGGGCTTGACGCCAATCCCCAAGGCGGTGAAGCAGGCCGAGCAGCGGCTGATCGACAGCGAACAGACCAAGAGCTACATCGGCGGCCATGGTGATCCGCTGTTCGGTGAGCAGCTGTTGAAATTGGTGCTTGGCGAAAGCTCGCCCGCACTGGTTGGCAACCGCGCCGGCTGCACCCAGACGCCGGGCGGCACCGGCGCGCTGCGGCTGGTGGGCGATTTCATCGCCAAATGCCTGCCCGGTCGCAGCCTCTGGCTCAGCGACCCGACCTGGCCGATCCACGAAACCCTGTTCGCCGCGGCGCGCCTGAAGGTCGAGCATTATCCCTACGTCGATGCGCAGAACCGGCTGGATGTGCCGGCGATGCTCGCCACGCTGGAGCAGATTCCCAGCGGCGACGTGGTGTTGCTGCACGCCTGCTGCCACAACCCCACCGGCTACGACCTGAGCCAGGATGATTGGCGGCAGGTGCTGGACATCGTGCGCCGCCGCGAGCTGCTGCCGCTGTTCGATTTCGCCTACCAGGGCTTCGGCGACGGCCTGGACGAAGACGCCTGGGCCGTCCGCCTGTTCGTCGAAGCCTTGCCGGAAGTGCTGATCACCAGTTCCTGCTCGAAGAACTTCGGCCTGTACCGCGAACGGACCGGTGCGCTGATCGTCGTCGCCGCCGATGGGGCGTCGCTGATCGACGTGCGCAGCCAGTTCGCCTCGGTGGCGCGCAACCTCTGGTCGACACCGCCCTCGCATGGTGCTGCGGTGGTCGCGACCATTCTGGCCAACCCCGAACTGCGTCAGCTCTGGCAACAGGAAGTCGCCGCCAAGCGCGAGCGCATTGCCGGTTTGCGCAAGGGGCTGGTGGAAGCCCTCGCGCCGCACGGTCTGGCCCAACGCTTCGCTCATATTGCGCAGCAGCGCGGCATGTTTTCCTACACCGGTCTCACCGCCGAGCAGGTACTGAGACTGCGCCGTGAGGATTCGGTGTATCTGGTCGAAAGCGGTAGGGCCAACATCGCCGGGCTGGATGCGGCGCGGCTCGATCAACTGGCGGCCGCCATCGCCCGCGTCACCGCTTGAGGATTAGCCGGGCGTATCGGTACCAGATGCGCCCTGCTTCACTTTCCCCGCACAGGCCGGAACTCTCTTGGCCACACCAAGTCATAGCAACTTGCCATCACTGCGAGTAGTTTTCTGGCCTACTATGGTCAGTACATCTTTTTCGACGTGACTGACCAGTCCGGTGACGAATGGGCTCCAGCCCCCGCCAGCGCGGCCGCTACGCTTCAGCCACCGTTTCAGACGAGCTTGCCATGACACAACGCGACACCGCCGGTAACCCCAAGCCAGATCAATACGCCTGCCACTCAGCCAGCGAGCATGGCGGCTGTGCCAGCTGCGCCAGCGGCGAGCGACTGGGCTTTCGTTTCAGCTACGCCTATCAGCCGATCGTCGACATCCGTACCCGCGACATCTACGCGCACGAGGCGCTGGTGCGCGGCGTCGGCGGTGAGCCAGCGCCGAGCGTGCTGGCCAACGTGACCGACGAGAACCGCTTCCGCTTCGACCAGGCCTGTCGCGTCAAAGCCATCAAGACGGCCGCCAAGCTCGAGATGCAGAGCCGGTTGTCCATCAACTTCATGCCCAACGCCATCTATCGGCCGGAGCTGTGCATCCGCTCGACGTTGGAAGCCGCCCGCGCGCACAACTTTCCGATCGACCAGATCATTTTCGAGACCGTCGAAGGCGAGCGCATCAGTGACGCGAAATGGCTGACCGAGGTGTTCCGCGAATACCAGCGCATTGGCTTTCTCACCGCCATCGATGATTTCGGCGCCGGTTTCGCCGGGCTCAACCTGCTCGCCGATTTCCAGCCGGATCTGATCAAACTCGACATGGAACTGATCCGCGGTATCGACCAGAGCCGCTCGCGGCAGGCGATCGTGCGCGGCACCGTGGGTATCTGCAGCGAGCTGGGGATCGACGTCATCGCCGAGGGGGTGGAGACGGCAGATGAGTGCAGTGCCTTGCGAGACCTGGGGATTGGGCTGATGCAGGGGTATCTGTTCAGCAAGCCGCTGTTCGAATCCTGCAGCCAGGCCAACAGCTTGACCTGGCCGACCGGACTGACGGGCTAAAAACGCACTCAGCCCGTTTTGAGCAGCTTGAGCAACTCGCGTGCGGCCGCCTCCGAGGACGCCGGGTTCTGGCCTGTAACGAGCAGGCCATCAACCCGCACATAAGACGACCAGTCCGGCCCCTTGCTGTAGTCGCCTCCAATTTCCTTGAGTTTGTCTTCCAGCAGAAAGGGCACCACCTGGGTGAGCTGCACGCCCTCCTCCTCCGTGTTGGTAAACCCCGTGACGCGTTTGCCTTTGACAAGGTATTCGCCGTCCGCACCGCGTACCTGAACCAACGCTGCCGGCGCATGGCAGACCGCACCGACGGGCTTTTTCGCTTCGATGAACGCTTCGATTAGCGCAATGGAGGTTGGATTGCTGGTCAGGTCCCAGAGCGGGCCATGCCCCCCGGGGTAGAACACCGTATCGAAATCAGCCGCCGATACCTCATCCAGCTTGCGAGTGTTGGCCAGCAGCGCCTGTGACTCGGCATCGTTCTTGAAGCGTTTGGTCATTTCGGTCTGGGCATCCGGCGCATCGCTTTTTGGATCCAGCGGTGGCTGCCCGCCCTTGGGCGAGGCCAGCACGATCTCGGCGCCGGCATCCTTGAATACGTAGTAAGGCGCGGCGAATTCTTCGAGCCAGAAGCCGGTGGGTTTGCCGGTGTCGCCCAGCTTGTCGTGGGAGGTGAGCACGATGAGGACTTTCATGAGGGTCTCCTGTGGTCTGGTGGCCCGGATTGGCGGGGCCTTGGTTTATCTGGACCATGGGAGGGGGGATTCGGTCAATTGGCATTGGCGGCGGCCAAAGCCGTGAAGCCGGTGGCCACGCTTGATGCTTAGGCGATTATTGAGCGGGCTGGAGCATTGGTTTCGCCCTGCTGAGCGACTCACTTTTTTCAAACGCGCCTGCCCGGCCGGGGAAAAAGTAAGCAAAAACGCTTGCCCCTGCATACGGACTAGGCGTCCCCGGTTCGCTGCGCTCGACTTCCCTCATTCCATCGCTGCTCCGAGGGTCGCCGCGCAAGGGCCATCCATACCTACGGCGGCCCCGACCCTTCACGGCTCTCGCGGCATCCATGCCGCTCGCCCCTCTACGCAGCGATTCCATTCAGCCTCCTGAAAGGGGCGTTCGGCGGCGCTAATGGTTTGCTTGTTGGTAAAGCTTCGTAGGGTGGAAAACTGTCACTGTACGGCCCAACAGACACCACCGAATCGCCCCTTTCAGGAGGCCGAACGCAGGTGGCGTGGAAGGGGTTGAGCGGCATGGATGCCGCGAGAGCCGCGATGGGCCAGGGATGGCCCTTCGCGGCGGGGCCCTGGAACGTCGCCGGAGCGAGGGAACCCCGGTGCAGCCGGGGCCGGATGCAGGGGCAAGCGTTTTTGCTTACTTTTTTCGCGACTGAAAAAAGTGAGTCGCCCAGCAGGGCGAAACCAGTGCTTCAGCCAACTCGCGGAAGAGGGATCATTGCCAACTCAAAGCCCATGAGCTTCGCGAGCAAGAACTTGGCGTTCCCCTCGCTCCTACGAAAAACGAGCCTATAACCCCTGAAAAATAAAAAAGGGCGCCGAAGCGCCCTTTTCATCAACCCCGGATCAGATCCGGAAACTCCCCACCAACTGCTTCAACCGCGCCGCCTGCTGCTCCAGATCCCCGCAAGCCCGCAATGTCGAGTGAAGGTTTTCAACCCCTTCCTGGTTCAGCGTGTTGATCTCGGTGATATCCATATTCAACGACTCGATCACCGACGTCTGCTCCTCGGTAGCGGTGGCCACCGACTGGTTCATCGCATCGATCTCACCGATGCTGAGCGTCACGCTGCTCAGCCGCTCGCCGGCCTGGTTGGCGATACCCACGCTGGCCTCACTCTGGCGCTGGCTCTGGGTCATGGTGCTGACCGAATCACGAGCGCCGGTTTGTAGCTTCTCGATCATCCCGTGAATTTCCTGCGCCGAGGTCTGGGTGCGATGCGCCAGGCTGCGCACCTCATCGGCTACCACGGCGAAACCACGCCCGGCTTCACCGGCACGAGCGGCTTCGATGGCTGCGTTGAGTGCCAGCAGGTTGGTCTGCTCGGAGATGCCCTTGATCACGTCGAGGATCTGGCCGATACCGACGGTCTGGTTGTTCAGCGCCTCGATCTGCGCGCAGGAGGCGCTGATGTTGCTCGACAGCTGCTTCATCGCCTGGATGTTCTGCTCGACTACCTTGCGCCCGTCCTCGGCCTGATGGCTAGCGCCACTGGCCTGCTGCGAGGCATCGGCCGCGTTGCGGGCGATCTCCTGGGCGGCGGCACCGAGCTGGTTGATCGCCGCCGCAACGCTGTTGGTCCGGCTGGCCTGCTCATCGGAATTCACCATCGATGAGTTGGAGGCGGCTAGCACACGTTGCGCCACTTCGTTGACCTGCTGCGTCGCCGACGACACTTCGCGGATCGAGCCATGGATACGCTCGACGAAGCGGTTGAAGGCCTTGGCCAGTTCGCCGAACTCGTCCTGCGACTGCACCGTGAGTCGACGCGTCAGGTCGCCCTCGCCTTCGGCGATATTGGCCATGGCACGCCCCATGTCGGTCAGCGGACGCATCAGTACGCGCATCAACATACCCAGCAGCACAAGGATGAACATCACCGCGATCACGGCCGCAACCAGGGCGGAGGTACGGAAGCTGGTGAGTGCTGCGTACGCTTTTTCCTTATCGACCGAGATGCCCACGTACCAGGTGACCGATGGCAGACCCGGCACCGGGCTAAAGCTGAGGATGCGCTGTTGGCCGTCGAGCTCGGCCTCGGCGAAGCCGCTCGTCAACGACGGGGTGTTCTTCGGGTAGAGCTCGGCAAGCGTCTTCATGACCTTGCTCTGGTCCGGGTGAACCAGGATCTTGCCGTCACCGCTGACCAGGAACGCATAGCCCATGCCGTCAAAGTTGAGTGCGTTGATGATGTCGACCAGCACCTTGAGGCTCAAATCGCCCCCCACGACCCCCAGGTTCTGGCTCCCCGCCTTGGCCGGGGTCGCCGCGGTAATGATCAGCTCGTTAGTGGCCGCGTCCTGATAGGGCTCGGTCAGCGTGGTCTTGCCCGCATTCACCGCATCCTTGTACCAGGGCCGTTGACGCGGATCGTAACCGGCAGGCAGCTCGAAGCGCGGGTGCACGATGAACTCGCCATCGTTACGGCCCAGATAGGTGAAAGCGAAGGTTGAGCTGAGCGCCGGCTGCTGTACCAGCGCCTCGACAGCCTCACCGGAGCTGTCTCGGGCGATGGTCTGCGCGGTGTTTTCCAGCAGCACCAGTCGGCCAGAAAGCCAGTTCTGGATGTTATGCGCCGTCACCTCACCCATTTCGTGGAGGTAGCTCTCCAACTTGGCCTGAATGGCATTGCGCTGCAGGTAATCGTTGAACAGCGTAAATAGGGCGAAGGTCACCATCACAACCAGTGAGGCGGCCAGGAGAATCTTGTGGCTGAACTTGAGGCGACTAGGCATGGGCGCGTGTCCGGATTGTTCTGATTCGGGCTTGGCAATCCCTGGCCTGATCAAGCGTCCGCTGCGTGACACCGATGTCGGCTTGGCTGGGCCTTTCTTTAACCCTCACAACAGCGCTCAGCCCTAGGAAACCAGGGGCTCCAGCGTATCGGAAGGCATGACCCGACAGACGGTGTAGCGCATTGCCATCAATCCGAAACGAAAAAGGCGCCTGGACCGATCAGGTCCAGGCGCCTCCTTGACGCGCCGCCAGATTAGCGCCGTGCCAGCACCGGCCATACGCGTGGATGAAACCCCTCGCCGAGAATCGTCAATACACCGACCGCACCGGCAATCCAGTACCAGCGCACCAGCGGGTCAAAGCCGAGCCAGCCCAGTGCATGCAGGAACACCATGGTGATCAACACAGGGCAAACGTAGCGCACCATGAACAACCAGAGTGCGTAGCCCAACGGGGGTAGGCCGAGTTCGTCCCGCATGATGTCGCTGCGCAGCGCGTAGCCGGCGAACAGCACGATGAAAATCCCGCCAAGCGGCATCATCCAGCGCGAGGTGAGGTAGTCGAGCCAGTCGAAGAAGTTCTTGCCCAACGGTGTCCAGCCCGCCATCAGGTTGAACGAGAGCATCGCCAGCAGGCTAATCACCAGCAGCACCGCACCCGCACCGATGGCGGCCTTGAGCCGGCTGACGCCGTGCTTTTCATTGAGGTAGGCGACCGTGGCCTCGATCATCGAAATGGCCGAGGTCAACGCGGCAATCGAGACCATGGCGAAGAACAACACGCCGAACAACGTACCGAATGGCATCTGCTGGAAGGCCAGCGGCAGGCTCATGAAGATAAGCCCTGGGCCAGCGCTCGGGTCCATGCCATTGGCAAAGATGATCGGGAAGATCGCCAGCCCCGCCAGCAGTGCGACGGCCGTATCGGCGATCGCCACCATGAAGGTGGTGCGGGCGATGGACTGGCCATCCGGAATGTAGGAGCCGTAAGTAAGGATCGCGCCCGACGCCAGGCTCAGCGTAAAGAAGGCATGCCCGAGCGCGGCCAACAGCGCCTCGCCAGTCAACTTGGAGGTATCGAAGCTGAAGAGAAAGGCGAAGCCCTGGTCAAAACCGCCGCTGGTGAAGGCGTAGCCGACGAGGATCAACAGCATGATCGCAAGCCCTGGCATCATCCAGCGTACGGCGCGCTCGATGCCGGCTTGCACACCCTTGGCGACGATCCACAGCGTCAGCAGCGCCACCAGCAGACTCCAGGCGCCAAGTTGTACCGCGTTCGCGTTGTGCGCTTCGAACACCTGGGCCAGTGCATCGACCGAGCCGCCTGCAAGCGACCCGTCGAGCATCTTTACGGTGTAGGCGAAGGCCCAGCCGGCCACGACGACATAGAAACAGAGGATCAAGAAACCGGCCGCCATGGCCATGCCGCCAACGCCCTTCCACAAGGGGCTGCTACCGTTCTCACGCGCCGCACGTCCGATGGCGTCGATGGGGCTGCCCCGGCCACGCCGGCCGATGGCGATCTCGGTCATCATCACCGGGATGCCGATGGCGAGGATGCACGCCAGGTACATCAGGACGAAGGCGCCGCCTCCGTACTGGCCGGTGATGTAGGGGAATTTCCAGATATTGCCGAGGCCGACGGCCGAGCCGGTTGCGGCAAGAATGAAGCCCCAGCGGGACAGCCAGAGGTTCTTCGGTTTTTCACGGGTCATGCGCCACCTGTTTGTTGTTATCTGTGACGAGAATCGAACCCGCCGCGCTCGTGACGCGGCGGAGTGAAAGCGGAAAACACCGGGACGAGCGGCCTGCACGCAGGGCGCCGCCTGGCCCCAGCAATGCGCAACCGACTCGCAGCTGCGCGGTACGCAGCGGGGGTCACAGACAAAACGGCGCGCATTGTATACCTGCCCGGCGCGGCTCGGGCCGGCAGTCGTCTGCGGGCCGCGCCAGGCAGAGCCATCTGAAACCAGGGCGCACAGTGCGACAAGCGCGCCACAGCACTCCGAAACGCAGCCAACCGGCCCGTTGCGTCAGTATTTCTTTACAGCAGCTGTAGCGGCAGCGTTTCCGAGCGCCTGGCGCGCCAGGCGTAACGAATAGTTGACGCCTTGATGCGGCAGCTTGTCGTACCGCACTCAGATCAGCCCTGCCAGGTTCAGGAACACCAGCACGATGCCCAGCGGTGTGCCAAAGCGCAGCAGCAGCCACCAGGCGCGGAACACCCCGGCCTGTTTCAGGCCGATGGCTTCGCGCACCGTGGCCTCCCTCATCACCCAGCCGGTAAACAGCACCGTGCCCAACCCGCCCAGCGGCATCAGCCAGTTGGTGGTCAGGTAGTCCAGGCTGTCGAAAAAGGTCTTGCCGAACACCTGGTAGTCCGCCCAGAGATTGAACGAGAACACACTCCCCAGGCTCAGCAGCCACAACAGCGCACCGCTGACCAGCACAGCCTTGAGACGGCTCATCCCGAAGCGTTCGGTCATCCAGGCGATGCTCGGCTCGGACAGCGAGATCGCCGAGGTCAGCGCCGCGATCACCAGCATGACGAAGAACAGCCCGCCAACCACCTGCCCCAGCGGCATCTGGCCAAAGGCGATCGGCAGGGTCACGAAAATCAGGCCTGGCCCGGCGCCCGGCTCCAAGCCGTTGCCGAACACCAGAGGAAAGATCGCAAGGCCAGCCAGCAGCGCGACAGCGGTGTCGGCGAGTGCAACGAGGATCGATGTTTTGGCAATGGAGGTGCCTTCTGGCAGGTAGGAGCCATAAACCATCATCGCGCCGCAGCCGAGGCTGAGCGTGAAGAAGGCGTGGCCGAGAGCGATCAATACGCTCTTGGCCGTCAACGCCGAGAAATCCGGGACGAACAGAAATTGCAGCGCCTGGGCGAACTCGCCGTTGAGCCCGGCATAGGCAACCAACACCAATAGCAGGACGAACAAGCCAGGCATAAGGAAGCGCAGCGAGCGTTCCAGCCCGCCGCGCACGCCGAGCCCGACAATCAGCATGGTCGCGACCAGGACGAGCGTGCCGCAGATCACCAGCCGCAGTGGGCTGGCGAGCAATGCCCCAAACAGCGCGCCGCTGGCCTCACCGCCGATGCCGCTGAACGAGCCGCCAAGCGTGGCCGGCACATAGGCCAGTGCCCAGCCGGCCACCACGAGATAGAAGCTCAGGATCAGGAAACCAGTCAGCCCACCCAGCCAACCGACCGCGCGCCAACGCGGACTCGCGCCGGCCTCGCGTGTTAACCGGGACACCGCGCCGTCCGGGTTCTGTCGCCCGCGCCGACCGATCATTACCTCGGCCATCAATAATGGAATGCCGATCAGCAAGATGCAGCCCAGATACACCAGCACAAAGGCGCCGCCGCCGTTCTGGCCGGTGATGTAAGGAAATTTCCAGATATTGCCGAGGCCAACCGCCGAGCCGGTGGCGGCCAGGAAAAACACCCAGCGGGAGGACCAAAGGCCGCGCGCCGCGCGTTGCTGGGCATGATCGGAAGCACCACCGAGCGTGCCGGCGGCCAGGCTTTTTTCAGTCATTGCGGATTCCTGCTTGTTGTTGTTTTCAGGGAGGGTCCGGGACGGCAGCCAGCCGTCCGGTTGGGTGGCGCGGCCTGCATGACGGCAGGTCCACGCCGAAGGCTGATAGCGTCCGTCAGCCGGGCCGAAAAGACCGGCTGTAGGCGCTACGCGTGCAGCCGGTGCGGTTGCGCCACCTGCGATGGCTCGCGGCCCTGTAGCCGCTCCAGAGCCAACCGGTCGGCGATCACCGACGTGCATTCGCCGCTGGCGGCAGCGCGTTCGAAGATTTGCCGCAAGGTGTCGGCGATACCGCGGATGTGGGCGTCTGACTGAGCGGGGCTGCCACCGATGCGCTGGTAGTAGACGTCGATGATGCCGCCAGCGTTGATCGCATAATCCGGCGCGTAGAGGCAGTTGCGGCGCTGCAGCTCGGTGCCGATCTCCGGGCTCGCCAGTTGGTTGTTCGCTGCGCCGGCAATCACAGGGGCGCGCAGTGTCGAAAGCGTTTCTGCGTTCAGAATGCCCCCCATGGCGCAGGGAGCGAAGACATCTACATCGAGACCGTAGATGTCGTGCGGGCGAACGGCGCAAGCGCCAAGCTCCTCCACCGCGGTGCGCACGTTGGCATCGAAGATATCGCTCACCCAGAGCTGAGCTCCGGCTTCCTTTAGGTGGCGGGCCAGGCCGAGGCCGACATGACCGACGCCCTGGATGGCCACCTTCAACCCAATCAGGTCGTCCCGCCCGAGGCGATGGCGAACCGCAGCCTTAAGCCCGACGAATACACCGAGCGCGGTGGAGGGCGACGGATCACCACTGGCAATACTGCCATCCAGCATCGCGCGAGGCGTGGCGCCGATCACGTGCCGGGTGCGCTGCGCGAAGGCCTGCATCTCCGGCTCACCGGTACCCGAATCCGCCGCGGTGATGTAGCGCCCGCCGAGGCTGTCGACGAAGTCGCCCATGGCGTGCAGCAACGCCGGGCTCTTGCCGGTATGCGGGTCGCCGATGATCACCGCCTTACCGCCGCCGAGCTTGAGCCTGGCCAGCGAGGATTTCAGGGTCATCCCGCGCGACAGCCGCAGCACATCGCGCAACGCATCATCGTCGCTCGCATAGGCAAACATACGGCAGCCACCCAGCGCCGGGCCGAGCGTGGTGTCGTGGATGGCGATGATCGCTTTCAGGCCGCTGGCCGGGTCATGGCAGAACACGACTTGTTCGTGGGCGTCGAAATCGGGATGGGTGAAAACGGACATTGCGAATTCCTCGTTCTTGTTAGTTTGAAGCCCCGAGGCAGGCGGGGCCTGCTTGTCGGGTTATCAACGGGCGATGGGCCCGGTGGGTTCATCTGGCCCTCGGCGATCAGAGCGGCGGCGTGCCCCGACGGTCGGCTAAAGCAGAACGCTGCCCGCCGACCTCAAGACGCTGTAGGAGTGGGCTCTGCCCGCGACCGCGTCAGCGCAACCGCCCTGGTCGCAGGCAGAGCCTGCTCCTACCTCGCTCGAGCCGGCCCTACGCCGCCGGCTCGAACAGCCGCACGGTCTGCACTTCGTCGCCGCGGTTGAGCTGCTCCTTGAGCAGCTTCTCCTGCTGACGCGCCTTGGCGACGGAGCGTTCCTTCACCGGGCCGTAGCCACGGATCAGTTCCGGCAGCGCGGCGATGGCCACAGCGGTGCGGTAGTTGGTCGGCTTGAGCTGGGCCAGCAGCTCGTCCACGGTCTTCTCGTACTCGCCGATCAACTGGCGTTCGACGCGGCGGTCGTGGCCATAGCCGAACGGATCGAGCGGCGTGCCGCGCAGGAAGCGGAATTTGGCCAGCACGCCGAACGCATCGAGCATCCACGGGCCGAACTCGCGCTTGCGCGGCTCGCCGGTGACAGCGTCACGCTTGGCCAGCCAGGCCGGGGCGAGGTGGAATTGCAGCTTGTAGTCGCCCTCGAACTGCGCCTCGAGCTGCTGGCGGAACTCGGGCTCGCTATAAAGGCGCGCCACTTCGTACTCGTCCTTGTAGGCCAGGAGCTTGAAGTAATACCGCGCGACGGCCTTGGACAGCGCCAGATCATCGGCCGTATCGGCCTCGCGTACGCGCTCGACCAACTGGCGATAACGCCGCGCCAGCCCAGCATTCTGGTAGCGGGTGAGGAAATCCACGCGCCAGTCGACGATCTCTTCCAGGGTCTTGCACAGCGGATCGACCAGTTCGGCCGGGCGCGCCAGCCCTTCCACCGCTTCACGCTCGAGCACCGCACGGCGGCCCCAACGGAAAGCCTGCAAGTTGAGCTTGGCCGATACACCGTTCAGCTCGATGGCCTTTTCAATGGCGGCAGCCGAAACCGGCAACAACCCCTGCTGATAGGCAAATCCGAGCAGGAAGAGGTTCGTGGCGATGCTGTCGCCGAGCAACCGGGTGGCCAGGCGGGTAGCGTCGATGAAATGGGTTTTCTCGGCACCCACCGCGTCGCTAATGGCCTGGCGCATGGCCGCGCCGGGCACCTGCGCATCCGGGTTGCGGGTGAACTCGGCGGTAGCCGATTCGTGGCTGTTCACAACAGCGTTGCTGATCTGCTCATTGAGGCGGGTCAGCGACTCGTCACCCGCCGCCACGATCAGGTCGCAACCGAGCAGCAGATCGGCTTCGCCAGCAGCGATGCGTACGGCATAGATGTCGTTCTGCTTGGCCGCGATGCGGATATGCGTGGTTACCGGGCCGAACTTCTGCGCCAGGCCAGCTTGGTCGAGCACCGTGCAGCCCTTACCTTCCAGATGCGCGGCCATGCCGATCAAGGCACCCAGGGTCGTCACGCCGCTACCGCCAACGCCCGGAATCAGCACGTTCCACGGCCGGTCCAGGGAGGGATGCTGCGGTTCAGGTAGCGAGGACGCCTCGAGACCGCCTGCTACGGCCTCGGGCTTACGCAACCCGCCGCCATGTACGGTCACGAAGCTGGGGCAGAAGCCCTCGACGCAGGAGTAATCCTTGTTGCAGGCGTTCTGGTCGATTTCACGCTTGCGTCCCAGCTCGGTTTCCTTCGGCAATACCGAAAGGCAATTGGATTTCTCGCCACAATCCCCGCAGCCCTCGCACACGGCCGCATTGATGAATACGCGCTTGGCCGGGTCTTCCAGCTTGCCGCGCTTGCGCCGACGGCGCTTCTCGGTGGCGCAGGTTTGGTCGTAGATGATGACCGAGACGCCCTTGAATTCGCGCAGCTCGCGCTGCACGGCATCCAGCTCACGACGATGATGGAAGCTGGTAATCGGCGCGAAGGTGTCGCGGCTCGGGTACTTGTCAGGCTCGTCACTGACCAGGGCAATACGTTTGACGCCCTCATCGGCAATCTGCCGGCTGAGTTGGTCGACGCGCAGTTCACCGTCGATGGGCTGGCCGCCGGTCATCGCCACCGCGTCGTTGTAGAGAATCTTGAAGGTGATGTTGACGCCAGAGGCCACCGCCGCACGAACGGCCAGGCTGCCGGAGTGGAAGTAGGTCCCATCGCCGAGGTTCTGGAACATGTGCGGCGTTTCGGTGAACGGTGCCTGGCCGATCCAGTTAACGCCCTCCCCGCCCATCTGGGTGAAGGTCTCGGTGCGGCGATCCATCCACTGCACCATGTAGTGACAGCCGATACCGGCCGAGGCGCGACTGCCCTCCGGCACCTTGGTCGAGCTGTTGTGCGGGCAGCCGGAACAGTAATGCGGCGTGCGCACGGTGCTGTAGCTGCGCGCGGCCAGTGCCTTTTCCTTCGCGTCGAGGAAGGCCAGGCGGGTCTGGATGCTGTCGCTGGTGTAAATCGGCGCGAGGCGCTTGGCGATGACGCGGGCAATCATCGCGGGTGTCAGTTCGGACAGGTTGGGCAGCAGCGAACTGCCCTGCTCATCGAACTCGCCTACCACCCGTGGGCGCTTGTCCAGCGGCCAGTTATAGAGCTGCCCGGTGAGCTGGTCCTCGAGAATGCTGCGTTTTTCCTCGACCACCAGGATCTCGTCCAGCCCCTCGGCGAATTCATGCACCGAGACCGGTTCCAGCGGCCAGCTCATGCCGACCTTGAGCACGCGAAGGCCAACGTGCGCGCACAGGGCTTCGTCGAGGCCCAGGTCATCCAACGCCTGGCGCACGTCGAGGTAGCTCTTGCCCGTCGTGATAATGCCGAGGCGCGGATTAGGTGAATCAAGCATCACCTGGTTGAGGTTGTTGGCACGGGCGAACGCGCGCGCCGCGTAGATCTTGTAGAGGTTGAGGCGCTTTTCCTGGGCCAGTGGTGGGTCCGGCCAACGGATGTGCACGCCATCCTCGGGCAGTGCGAAATCTTCGGGGATGCGCGTTTGCATGCGCAGCGGGTCGACCTCCACCACGGCAGAGGAGTCGACGTTCTCGGCGATGGTCTTGAGCGCCACCCAGCAGCCGGAGTAGCGCGAAAGCTCCCAGCCGATGATGCCGTAGTCGAGAATTTCCTGAACGTTGGCCGGATTGAGTACAGGAATCGAAGCGGCGATGAACGCGTGCTCGCTCTGGTGCGGCAGCGTCGAGGATTTGCAGCCGTGGTCGTCGCCGGCCAGCAGCAGCACACCGCCATTGGGCGATACGCCGGCCGCATTGCCGTGCTTGAACACATCGCCGGCGCGGTCAACGCCCGGGCCCTTGCCGTACCACATAGCGAACACGCCGTCGTACTTGGCACCGGGGAACAGGTTGGTCTGCTGGCTGCCCCATACAGCGGTCGCAGCAAGCTCTTCGTTCAGGCCAGGCTGGAAATGAATGGCGTTCTGCTTGAGGTAGTCACGGGCCTCCCAGAGGCTCTTGTCCAGCCCGCCGAGCGGCGAGCCGCGGTAGCCTGAAATGAAGCCGCCGGTGTTCAGGCCGCGGGCCTGGTCACGCTGATGCTGCAGCATCGGCAGGCGGGTCAGCGCCTGGGTGCCGGTGAGGTACAGATGTCCGGTTGCGAGCCGGTACTTGTCATCCAGGCGGATCTCGGCCAGAGACATGTGGCGCTCCTGTTTGTTTTTATCGGAGTCTGGGATGTGGGTTTCACATCCCGCCTAGCAGAACGCTGAAAAGCTACCTGCGTTGCCAATACTGCGTTGGCTATCGCTAACGTCTTTCAACGCTCTGCAACAGTCGTGGGCAGCCGCACGGTAAGCCGTCCCACGCCAGCGACCGGCAAGGGGATCACCCCACCGTTACGCGTTGGTAAGAGTCTGGCCGTGACGAAGAGAGATTTTCTTTCTACTTTTGCGATGTAAGCGCCATCGCGTGCATGATCCATTCACTAACAACAACAAAATGAGTACATCCATGCAGACCCCGCTAAGCGGCATCGACCGCAAGATTCTGCTACTGCTGCAACACAACGCCGACCTCTCCGCCGCGGAGATTGCCGAGAAGGTCGAGCTGTCTCAATCGCCGTGCTGGCGGCGCATCCACCGCATGCAGGAAGAAGGGCTGATCGAACGCAAGGTCGCGCTGCTCAACCCGAAGAAGCTCGGGCTCAACATGACGGTGTTCGTGAACATCAAGCTGTCCGCCCATGGGCGCAGCAATCTCGATGAGTTCGAACGCGCCGTAGTGGGTTACCCCGAAGTGCTGGAATGCCACACCATGGCAGGCGAATCGGATTACCTGCTCAAGGTCGTGGCCAAGGATATCGACAGCTATGAACGCTTCCTGCGTGACCAGCTCCTGCAGCGGCCGCACGTGCAGGAAGCGCATTCGCATATCGCAATGAGCGAAGTGAAACGAACCACGGAGCTACCGCTGGATTGAAAACCGTCGCGCCCGAATGACCGGGCCATCGGCGAGCGCCGATACCCACCCGGCCCTCAACCCATCCCGCCCAGGCTACTGCTCGGGTATCCCGAGCACCTGCTCGCCGGGCTCGATTCCGTTGCGCTCGAACCAGCCCTGATTGACCTCCAGCGCATAACGGGCCGGCTCGCTCGAGCAGCGAATTGCCGTATCCAATGGTTCGAGGTCGATGATGTCGACGATCTGCCCCTGCTCGTCCATGAACGCCGCCGACAGGGGTAAGGGCGTGTTTTTCATCCACAGGCAGTGGCGACGAAAATCATCGAATCGGAACAGCATGCCGTGGTCTGCAGGCATCTCGGTGCGCTCCATCAGGCCGCGCTCGCGCTCGGCGGGCGAGTGCGCGTACTCGGCCTCGATCGTTGCGCCTGCTAATTGGAGACTCAGCAACGGCTCGCGAGCTTGGGCGGCAGCCGGCCCGGCCAACGCAACAAGAAACAGCAGCAAAGCGGTACGCATCGATGATTGCCTCGGATGGGTCAAGCGCAGGGTGTCGGATCGGGCAAAGCATACAACGCAGCACGTCACTCGCTGGCAGCGGGGGCTTCGACCGCAACCTGCTCGCTGTCACCGTAGCGCTTCTGGCAACGCTCACAATAGAAGCTGCGCCGCTTGCTGCGGCCTAGGGACTTGGCCCGAACGAAGGGAATCTTGCAGCGCGGGCAGGTCGTCTTGGTATGCGCGAGCCAGTGCGCCTTGAGCGTGCCCTCGCGCTTCCATTGAAGAAACTCGAAGCTGTAGGCCCGAACCTCGCGTGTCAGCTCCCTGAGCTTGGGCGCTGGTAAATCCCCGATCAGCGAAAGCGGATGGATACGGGTGC
The DNA here is from genome assembly GCF_054131565.1 of Pseudomonas sp. SA195. Lineage (NCBI taxonomy): Bacteria > Pseudomonadati > Pseudomonadota > Gammaproteobacteria > Pseudomonadales > Pseudomonadaceae > Pseudomonas > Pseudomonas sp. SA195. The sequence goes on from NZ_CP096392.1 coordinate 3,712,840, forward strand.
GAAACAGCACCTCGTTCTTGATGATGTTGCCGGAACCGGAGAACAGCGTCTGGTCGAGCAGGGCATCGCACGCCAGCAAGCGCGGGCGCGCCCTTAGCTTCTTCAGCGTTGCCCGGTTGTCCCAGGCATCGCTCATCACGTCCGCGCCCCAGTCATACGCCTCATCCAGCGGGGCTTCGATAAATTGCACCGAGCAACCGTAGAAATTCAGCTCGCCATCTACGAATCCCAGGCTCAGGCGGGGCGTGGACTCCTTGCGCTCATTGATTCGATAACTACCGAACAAGAGCAGATGGACACGCAGCGAGACGTCGTCCAGTTCGATCAGAAAATGCTTACCCCAACTGCGGAACGACCGCACCGACTGCCCGACTAGCCGCGCCTTGTCGAGCCTCGCGCTGCCCTCGGCGCGCTCGATGGTCTTGCCTGCAAACGCAGAGACTTCTTCGCGCAGGATGACAATCGACGGACCTTCAGGCATGGCGATATCACTTCAGCTGGGGCGTTAACGATATCGACTGAGGCCGGCCGAGAAGGTGCGACTCGCTCAGGGCTGCGAGATATGACGGCTGCCGGCGTTCAACCCACCATCGAGGCAGCCCGGATCGCCAGCAAGCTGGCTCCTACGGGTTGGCGGCGACTCGACATCCTGTGGCAGTAACACTGACGGCGTGACTTGCAGCAGCATGGTTCGCAGGCGGTACGTTGCTATCGAACCGCTGCCCGTAGGCGCCAGCTTGCTGGCGATCGAATCGACACTAGAAAACCACTACGCCAGGTTCATACAAGAAGCGAAACGGGCTACCACTCCAGCTGCAGGCGGCTCTCGAATTGGCGCCTTTCGCCAGTCAGCGGGTCGTTGAATTGCAGGGCCCGGGCCAGCAGCTTGAGTGGGTTAGCGTAATCGTCCTGATCGCGGCGGCCGCGTTCCAGCAGCTCGGGGTAGAAGGGATCGTTGCAGATGCCCGCGCCGAGGGTCGCCATTTGCAGCCGCAACTGATGCTTGCGTCCGGTGACCGGGTAGAGCGCATAGCGCCAGTGCTCGCCGCGGCGTTCGAGCACCTCGATACGGGTTTCGCTGTTGGGCTCGCCGTCGCCCTGCTTCATGAGGAAGAACGGCTCGCCGTCGACCATGCACAGGCGCTCCGTACGAGGAAACGTCAGGCTGGGCAGCGCCGGGCAAATCGCTTCGTAGCGCTTGTCGATCTGCCGCTCGCGAAACAGCGCCTGGTAGCGACCGCGACTGCCGGGGTTGGTTGAGAACAGCACCAGCCCGGCCGTCAGCCGGTCGATACGATGGATCGGCACCAGATCGGGATTGCCGACCTGCCTGCTCAGCCGTGCCAGTAGCGTCTCGTTGACGTACTCACCCGCCGGCATCACCGGCAGGAAATGCGGCTTGTCCGCTACCAGCAGGTGCTCGTCGAGATGGAGAACGCTCGCTTCGAAGGGGATCGGCTTTTCCGCCGGTACTTCGCGAAAGTAGTGCACCTTCAAACCGACCTGATAGAGATGCCCGGCCGAAAGCGGCTGCCCATCGGCACCCAGCACCCGGCCACGGGCGAAGCGGTCAACCCAGGTAGCGCGCTCGATGGCTGGAAATCGCGCACAGAGGCAGTCGAGCACCGTCGCCCAGTCGCCCTGAGGCAGATGAAGCGTACTGCGAGCGTTGGAAGCGGACATGGCAAGGGTTCGGTCGACTCGGGGCCGGGCATGATAACGCAGCCCCGGCGGGCACCCCAGTTGGCCAATGGCCGGCGAGCGGTTGTCTATTCTCCTGCGTGCCGTTCGACCAGCTTTCGAGGTGCTCGGCCATGCGCACCGCCAACATAGGAAGACTCGAGATGACCCACCCAATCCTTTCCCGCCAGGACTGGCTGGCGGCGCACGCCGAACACCTGAAGAACGAAAAGGAACTGACTCGCCAGCGTGACGCCCTTGCCGCGGCGCGACGCGAACTCCCCTGGAGAGCTGTAGAGCAGGACTATGTCTTTCAAGACGCACAAGGCCCGGTGCGCCTGGGCGAGCTGTTCGAGGGGCGAAGCCAACTCGTCATCAAGCACTTCATGTTCGCGCCTGACTGGGAGGAAGGATGCATCGGCTGCTCTTTTGAGATGGACCATATCCAAGGCGCGCTGCTTCACCTGCTCCACCATGACGTCAATGTCGTTGCAGTCTCGCGCGCGCCCTTCGCCAAGCTCGACGCCTTTCGCCGGCGCATGGGTTGGCATTGTCGTTGGGTGTCGTCGGCCGGCAGCACCTTCAACCGGGACTTTCATGTCTCGTTCGAGCCGCAGGATGTCGTCGATGGCAAGGTCTTCTACAACTACGCCTGGCAACCGTTCATCTGCGAGGAGCTGTCTGGCTTCAGCGTATTCATGCGCGACGACGAGGGGCACATCTTCCATACCTTTTCCGCGTTTGGCCGGGGCGCCGAGGAGCTGCTGGGCACCTACGTTCTGTTGGACATGACGCCGCACGGGCGCAACGAGACCGGCCCGCGGCGCAACCTCACCGACTGGGTGCGCCACCACGATCGGTACGGCCGCGATGACCGGGTCGATGACAGCGGCCGCGTGCAACCCGCCGACCCTGGCGATACCGACTGCTGCCATTGACCGACGGCAGGCCCATCGAGCAGAGACCGACGAACCCTGGCTGATGGGCCCGGTCCAGACAAGAACAGCCGTGTTGCCAACCCAAGTCGTCACGGCCGTTTCCAGTCCTCATCAAGCGAGATGTCCGATGGCAATGACAGTGGGTGATTTCCTCGTCGAGCGACTCCATCAATGGGGCGTACGGCGTATCTATGGCTACCCGGGCGATGGCATCAATGGTGTCTTCGGTGCGCTCCAACGCGCCGAGGGCAAGATTCAGTTCATTCAGGCGCGGCACGAGGAAATGGCCGCGTTCATGGCCGCAGCGGATGCCAAATTCAATGGCGGCCTGGGCGTTTGCATCTCCACCTCAGGCCCCGGTGCGGCTCATCTGCTGACCGGCCTCTACGATGCCCGCATGGATCACATGCCGGTACTGGCCATTGCCGGCCAGCAGGCACGTACGGCCATGGGCTCCCACTATCAGCAGGAACTCGACCTGGCTGCAATGTTCAAGGACGTCGCCGGTGCCTTCGTTCACCAGGCCAGCGCGCCGGCGCAGGTCAGGCACCTGGTCGACCGTGCCGTGCGCATCGCCGTCGGCGAACGCCGGGTGACGGCGCTGATCCTGCCCAACGACCTGCAGGAAGCGGAATACAGCGAGCCGCCGCGTCAGCACGGCGCCGTGCATTCAGGTATCGGTTATGTCCGCCCCCGGATCGTGCCTTATGACGCCGACCTGCAGCGCGCCGCCGAGGTGCTCAATGCCGGCAAGAAGGTCGCGATGCTGGTCGGTGCCGGCGCCCTGCACGCCACGGATGAAATCATCGCCGTGGCCGATGCGCTCGGCGCAGGCGTAGCCAAGGCGCTGCTTGGCAAGGCGGCAGTGCCGGATGATCTCCCTTGGGTGACCGGTTCGATCGGCCTGCTCGGCACCGAGGCCAGCTACACGCTGATGAGCGAATGCGACACCCTGCTGATGGTCGGTTCGGGCTTCCCCTACTCTGAGTTCCTGCCCGAGGAAGGCCAGGCGCGCGGCGTGCAGATCGACCTGAAGCCCGAGATGCTGAGCATCCGCTATCCCATGGAGGTCAACCTGCAGGGTGATTCGGCCGAAACCCTACGCGCCCTGCTACCTCTGCTCGAACGCAAGCCCGACCGGAGCTGGCGCGACAGCATCGAGAAAGCCCGGGCCGAATGGGACGCGCTACTGGAAAAACGCGCCATGGTCACCGCAGAGCCGATCAATCCGCAGCGGGTCGCCTTCGAGTTGTCGCCGCGCCTGCCCGACGACGCCATCGTCACCAGCGACTCCGGCTCATGCGCCAACTGGTATGCCCGAGACATCAAACTGCGCCGCGGCATGATGGGTTCGCTCTCCGGCGGGCTGGCGTCGATGGGCGCGGCGGTGCCCTACGCGATCGCTGCCAAGTTCTGCCATCCGCAGCGTGCGGTGGTCGCCATGGTCGGCGACGGCGCCATGCAGATGAACAACATGGCCGAGCTGATCACGGTCGCCAAATACTGGAGGCAGTGGCAAAGCCCGCAATGGATTTGCTGCGTGTTCAATAACGAAGACCTCAACCAGGTCACCTGGGAGCAGCGCGTGATGGAGGGCGACCCTAAATTCGCCGCCTCGCAGGATATTCCTGACGTGCCCTACCACCGCTTCGCCGAGTCCATCGGGCTGAAGGGCATCTATGTCGATCACGAAGAGCGCGTCGCTGCCGCCTGGGATGAAGCGTTCGCCGCCGACCGGCCAGTGCTAATCGAATTCAAGACCGACCCGAACGTGCCGCCATTGCCGCCGCATATCAAACCAGGCCAGATCAAGAGGTACGCTTCGGCGCTGCTGCAAGGCGACCCCGACGAGCGCGGGATCATCGTGCAGTCCGCCAAGCAGGTGCTGAGCAAGGTGCTGCCGGGTAAGAAGGATTAACGCACCGCCGAACCTGCCGGCGGCAAACGCCGCCGGCGCGGGGATCAGTCTTCCTTGTCGCGGGTCACTTCGCCGGTGCGGCCGTCGATCGTGAACTCCCAAACCTTGCCATCGGCCTTCACGCCTTCGCCTTCCCAGGCACCGTCGTCTGCTTCGATCGCATGAACGGCGGTGTAACCGGCGGCCTTGGCCTTTTCGACTGCCTGCTCGAGGGTGATCCAGTCGGCGCCGGGCTTGTCGGCCAAGGCGACGTGACTGACGCCAAGAACGGCAACGGCCAATGCGGCGGTGAGCGTCTTGTTGTACATACGGTGATCCTCGCGTCTGTTGGAAGGGCGCGCCGGTAACGCGGCGCTTACGAATACGAGCACCCCATGCAACGAGAGGTTCACCGCCGCTCGACCACGAGCGGAGCGGTCTGTATCAACGCGTTTCGATGGAAACCAGCGCCGCCTGCTCGCCTTCGCTCTGGAAGGTGAAACTGACGGAATCCCCGACGGACAGCCCTTCGAGCTGTTCTCGTCTTGCCTCGAACGCCATGGTCGAGGCCGGCCACTTCAGCGTCGGCACCGGCCCGTGAGCGATGGTCACGCGGCCGCCCTCACGGTCGATCGACTCGATGCGCCCGGTCGCACGCATCACAGGTTCGGAAACGATTTCGGTCGCCGGCCCGCCGTTGATCGTTGACGAACCAGCGGGCTCGGTCGGTTTCAACAGATCCTGGGCGAGGGTTGGGTGGGCGAAAAACAACAGGCTGAGCGTCATGCAATGCAGCGGTTTCATGGCAGGCCTCCGGTATACGGTGGACACACGCGTATTGGACAACCCGTGCATCCGTCTTGCTGCTCACGCCCATCGGGCTCATGACGTCGTCCGTTCAGCTTGGCGTAAGGCATCACCCGTAACCTGTGAATCGTCGAAACCCACACAGGAAGACTCATCATGAAAACATTCGCCACTCTCTTTACCGCTGCCACCCTCGCCCTGGGCGCCAACATCGCGACGGCTCGTGACCTCGGCCCCGATGAAGCGATGCGTCTGCGTGATGCCGGTACCATCGAATCCTTCGAGAAGCTCAACGAAGCCGCGCTGGCCAAGCATCCTGGCGCCACCATCGAGGAAACCGAGCTCGAAGAAGAATATGGCCGCCACATCTACCAGCTTGAATTGCGTGACGGCAAAGGTGTGCAATGGGACATGGAGCTCGACGCCAAGACCGGCGAAGTGCTCAAGGATCATCAGGACGACTAATGCGCCGCGCCATTCTCTTGACCTTCCCCCTGGCTCTGCTGCTCGCCGCCATGCCGGTGGCGAGCCGCGACCTTGACCAGGACGAGGCCCTGCGCCTGCGCCGGGACGGGCAGATCATGCCGCTGGAGACGCTTCTCCAGCAGGCCATGTCGCGCTATCCGGGCGCCCGGCTGCTCGAAGCCGAACTGGAAGAAGAGGATGGCCTCTACGTCTATGAAATCGAATTGCTCACAGCCGATGGCGTAGCCCGAGAGATCGAAATCGACGCGGGCGACGGCCGTCTGCTCAAGGATGAAGAAGACTGATGCGCCTGCTACTGGTCGAAGATAACGTCCCGCTCGCCGATGAACTGGTCGCCAGCCTCAACCGGCAAGGCTATGCAACGGATTGGTTGGCCGACGGCCGCGACGCCGATTACCAGGGTGGCAGCGAGCCCTATGACCTGATCGTGCTCGACCTCGGTCTGCCCGGTAAGCCGGGGCTCGACGTATTACGCGACTGGCGCACACGGGGCGTGGCGACGCCCGTGCTCATCCTCACCGCACGTGATTCCTGGGCTGAACGCATCGAGGGCCTGAAAGCCGGCGCGGATGATTACCTAACCAAGCCCTTTCACCCCGAGGAGCTGCTGCTGCGCATCCAGGCGCTGCTGCGGCGTGCGCATGGCGTGGCCAACCAACCGCTCCTGCAAGTCGGTGGCCTGTCGCTGGATGAAACCCGTCAGCGCTGCAGCAAAGACGGCGAGGATATCGACCTCACCGCCGGCGAGTTCCGCCTGCTGCGCTACTTTATGCTGCACCCGGGTCAGTTGTTATCGAAGACTCAGTTGGCTGAGCATCTTTACGACGGCGAAACAGAACGCGATTCCAACGTCATTGAAGTACACGTCAACCGCCTACGCGGCAAGCTGGGCCGGTCGCTCATCGAAACCCGGCGCGGCCAGGGCTACCGCTTCGGCGGCGCGCCTTGAAGTCCATCCAGCGGAGCCTCAGCCTGGGGCTGATTTCGGTACTTCTACTGGTCGGGCTGCTCCTGGTGCAAACCAGCCTCTGGTTATTCGAAGCCGGGCTGCGACGCAACCTGGCGAGCGATCTGCGGGCCGAAACCGAAGGCCTGCTATTGGCACTCGTGCAAGGCCCGGAGGGCTTCAAACTCGATTCCAGCCGTCTCAATCCACGCTACCAGCGTGCGTTCTCCGGCCACTACTTTCGCATCGACTTACCGGACCGCAGCTGGCGATCGCGCTCGGTCTGGGACGCCGAACCCGATTGGCCGACGGCGACCGGCCTGGCAGATGAGCTGGTTGACGGCCCGCAGGACCAGCGGCTGCTCAGCTATCGCGCGCAGTACCGGCGCAACGGCCAGGCCATCGCTATCAGTGTGGCGCGTGACTACACCCCGATCCTGAAAAGCTTTGCCCAGGTGCGCCTTGGCGGGCTGGGGTTGGTGGGCGTCGCGCTCCTGGTGTTTCTCTTGTTGCAGCGCTATGCCGTAAAGCTGGCGATGCGGCCACTCGAACGGGCCCGCCAGCAGATCGCCCAGCTTCAGCAGGGCCAGCGCCAGCAACTGGACATTCGCGCCCCGGTGGAACTGCAGCCTCTGGTCGATCAAATCAACCACCTGCTCGCTCACACCGACGACACCCTCAAGCGCTCCCGCCACGCGCTGGGCAACCTCGGCCATGCGCTTAAAACGCCTTTGGCCGTGCTCGCCAGCCTCACCCGCCGCGAGGAACTGGCCCAACACCCGGCCCTACAGGCCAGCCTCGCGGAACAACTCGACCAGATTCAGCAGCGCGTCGCCCGCGAACTGGGCCGTGCACGCCTGGCCGGCGATGTACTGCCGGGCTCCTATTTCGAATGCAAGGAGGAACTGGCGCCGCTGTTCGATACCCTGCGCATGATTCACCGTCGCGATCTCGACTTGCGCTGGCACGTTCATGAGGGCTGCCGTCTACCTTGGGATCGCGAGGACATGCTCGAGCTGCTCGGCAATCTGCTGGACAACGCCTGCAAGTTCGCCCGCTCGACCGTCTCGCTGCACATCGCGCCGACGGCCAACGGCTACCTGATTCAGGTCGAAGACGATGGGCCCGGCATACCTGAACAGCGGCGCGAGGCGGTCCTCGAGCGCGGCATCCGCTTGGACGAGCGCGCCGAAGGGCACGGGCTGGGGCTCGGCATCGTGCGGGACATTCTGGCGGCCTGGCATGGTCAGCTTACGCTGGGCGAGAGCGAACTCGGTGGGCTGCGTGCGGAGATCCACCTGCCGGCGCACAAGCGCGGCATGCAGAGCGAGAAATGAGGGGGATGAAGCGAGGATTACTGCGGACGGGCCAACTCGTTGCGCATGTCTTCCAGGATGGTTTCGACCAACAGGCCGTTCTGCACCTGGCGCCCAGACACCATGCGAATGGCTTCGGTGCCATTGATCGGGTACCCCACTCGTACGACCAGATAGCCGTCATCCTGCGGCTCGACGCGGGTGTTGTATTCAGACGGGAAATTGTCCGCAAGGTAACGAGACAGGGTTTTCATGGGGGCCTCTTGCACGGGGTCTGACAAAAAGACCTTGCGACGCGCTGGGAGATTCCCGACCACTCATCGGATGACTGGTGGCTGCCACCAAATTGTCATCCTGACCAACGGGTCACCCGCCCTCGTTCATGCCGTAGGCGAGCCAGGCAAGCACGCCGATTGCGGCGAAGGCGGTCAGCGAGATCAGCAGCGCGTTCAACAACAGGCCCATGGTGTGCTCCTCGTTTCGCTCACTTGATGTACGCCCCGAATATATGTAGCTTCGCGCGACACGTCGAGCGACCGGATAGTCGCATGTAAAGTTTTCCACCAGATGGGGCCTCGCATGAAACGCAAGCAATCGATCAGCCAGATTCGTTGGGACCTGGCGCTGCGCTACCGCCTGATCGAAACGATTGCCTGGTGGGAAGGCCGCCTGACCACGGGGCACCTGATGCAGAGCTTCGGCATCAGCCGTCAGCAGGCCTCTAAGGACATCAACACCTACCTGGCCGACCATGCGCCGAAAAACCTTACATATGACCGTCACCTGAAGGGCTACAAGCCTACCAAGGCCTTCGAGCCGCTCTTTATCGACGGCAGCGCCAGCGCCTATTTGCACCTGCTCGACCAGAACCGCGACCGCGCCCCGCACATCGAGGGTCTGGCGCTGGCGTACGCCCACACTGAAGTCTTGCGTGTCCCCGACCGGAGCATCCGCCCCGAAGTTCTGCGGCCGATCCTCAAGGCCTGCCGCGAAGGGCTGCGGCTGGAAGCCGAGTACGTCTCGCTCGCCCATCCGGAAGTAGAGATTCGTGTCATGGCGCCGCATACGCTTGTTTTCACCGGAATGCGCTGGCACCTGCGGGCTTACTGCGAGAAGAATCGCGGATACCGCGACTTCGTTCTGAGTCGCTTCCGCGGCGAACCGGACCTGATGGATGAAAGCGAAAACCGGGTCGAGCAGGACGAGGCCTGGAACACGCCGGTGGAAGTGGTGATCGAGCCGGATGTCCGCTTGAGCGCCGAGCAGAAGGCGATCATCGAAACCGATTACGGGATGCAGGATGGCGAGCTGCGCATCGCCACGCGTGGCGCGCTGGTGCAATACGTGTTGCAGCGGTATCAGATCGATCCAAATACGGTATTGGCAAATGCGGCGGCACAGCAGATTCAGGTGAGAAATCTGCAGGGACTGAAGGCATGGTTGTACGCATGAGGGTGAGGCGTAACGTGGCCAGTTGTAGGAGCGAGCTTGCTCGCGATCAGATACTGGCACAGACCTGCACATGCGACGCCGCGCCGTTCTCAGCCCGACCTGCATGCTGCGCCTTGCACAGCGCGTCACTTTTTCTTGTGTGCGGAGCGCCGCCCGGACCAAGCAAAGGTAACCAAAAAGAAGGCCACCCCTGCATCCGGACTGGGCGTCCCCGGCTTGCTTCGCAAAACCCTTCGCAACTGAGGACTCGGCGCCCCAATCTCGCCAACCTACGTCCGCCTTGCCAAAGAACCACGTGGGCGCTGCGCCCCATAAGCTTCTATCTGGTCGCGCCTAACCGCGACTCCAATCAAAAAAGACCCCTCGTATGCGCCTGATCCACACCTCCGACTGGCATCTCGGCCAGACCCTCCACGGCCAGGACCGCGACTACGAACACACCCAGTTCCTCGCCTGGCTGCTCGACCAACTCGTCCAGCATCAGCCCGACGCCCTGCTCATCGCCGGCGATATCTTCGACACCGTCAACCCGCCGCTCAAAGCGCAGGAACGCCTGTACGACTTCATAGTTTGCGCCCACGAAGCGCTGCCGCAGCTGGACATCGTGATGATCGCCGGCAACCACGATTCTGGGGGACGCATCGAACTGCCTGGGCCGCTGATGAAGCGGCTCAACGCCCACGCGATCGGCCGCATCAGCTGGATCGCCGAAAACCAGCTCGACCATGACCGCCTGCTGGTTCCACTGCACAACGCCGAGGGAAAGATCGCTGGCTGGTGCCTCACCCTGCCCTTCCTGCGGCCCGCGGAAGTGACCGGAGGCGACGCGGGCGAGGATTACATGCTTGGCATCCGCCACGTTCACCAGCACCTGATCGCCGCCGCCGAAGCCAGGCGCCAGCCGGGGCAGGCGCTAATCGCCATGAGCCACGCCCACATGGCCGGCGGTGCGGTGTCGGAAGATTCCGAGCGCAACATCGTCATCGGCAATGCCGAGGCACTGCCGGCCAGCCTGTTTCCCGAGCCCATCGCCTACGTTGCCCTCGGCCACCTGCACAAGCCGCAGAAAGTTGCCGGGCAGGAACGCATCCGCTACAGCGGCTCGCCGCTGCCGCTCTCGTTCGGCGAGATCAACTACCCGCATCAGGTGTTGCTGGTGAGCTTCGAGGGCGACCGGCTCGACACCGTCCAAGCGCTGCCCGTGCCCCGCGCCGTGGAGATGATCCGCATCGGCCGCGCGCCGCTGCCGGAGGTGATCGGCGAGCTCGAAGCGCTGCCGCCGGTGGGCCTGTTCGCCGAACACCTGCCCTGGCTGGAAGTGCGCGTGCAGCTCGACGAACCCTTGCCGGACCTGCGCCAGCGCATCGAGGCCGCCATCACCGGCAAGGCCTGCCGGCTGGTGCGCATCGCCAGCGAATACCGGGGCGCACGAGGCGAGGCCGACTCCGAGGTGCTACTCGGCCTCGATCAGATCACCCCGCAGGAGCTCTTTGCCCGCGCCTGGGAAGAGCAGTTCGGCAACCCGCCCGACGAACAGGCGCTGGATGACTTCGCCAGCCTGCTGCGTGGTGTCGAATTCGCCGGCGAAGGAGACGCCGCATGAAAATCCTCGCCATCCGCCTGAAAAACCTCGCCTCGCTCGCCGGGGAACAGGTCATCGACTTCACCGCCGAACCCTTGGCCAGCGCAGGCCTGTTCGCCATCACCGGGCCGACCGGAGCCGGCAAGAGCACGCTTCTCGACGCCCTGTGCCTGGCGCTGTTCGGCAGCACGCCTCGTCTCGACGGCGCATCGCTGCTGAGCAAGGTGCCGGACGGCAAGGATGAGATCGGCAGCGGCGACGAGCGCAACCTGCTGCGCCGCGGCTGCGCCAGCGGCTATGCCGAGGTGGACTTCGTCGGGGTCGACGGCCACCGCTACCGCGCACGCTGGGAAGTCAGGCGCGCCAAGGAGAAGATTGACGGCAAACTCCAGGCCAGCAGCCAGAGCCTGCTCGACCTGGACCGCGACCAGCTGCTAGCCAGCGGTAAGAAGCGTGAGTTCAAAGAGTTGCTAGAGGCCCGCCTGGGCCTCACCTTGCCGCAATTCACCCGCGCCGTGCTGCTGGCGCAAAGCGAGTTTTCCGCCTTCCTCAAGGCCGACGACAACGACCGCGGCACCCTGCTGGAAAAGCTCACCGACACCGGCCTTTACAGCCGCCTGGGGCAGGCCGCCTTTGACGCGGCCAAGCGCGCCCGTGAGACCCTGGCGGGCTTGCAGCAGCAGGCTGGCGGCCTGGAGCCGCTAGATGCCGAAGCACGCACGGCGCTGGAGGCAGAGCACCAGCAGCAGCAGGCCGAGCTCAAAACCCTGCAGCACCGGCTCGACACGCTCAAAGGGCAGCGCCAATGGCTGCACGACCTGACACGTCTGCAATCCGAACGCGACAGCGCCCGGGAGCACCTCGCCGCCACCGAACAGGAACGGGAAGGCCTGGCCGATGCCCGCCGCATCCTTGCGCTATTCGAGCAGCTGGCGCCGGAGCGCCATCGTTTCGTTCGTGCCCGCGAGCTGCCGCCGTTGCTGGAGAAGGTCGAGCAGACCCTCGCCCGCCACCAGCGCGAGCACAGTGCCGTCGAACAACGGCTCACCGCCCTGACGCAGCAATGCCGGGATGCCACGGCGGCATTGCGGGCTGCCGAGCAGGCGCTGAAGGCCGCCGAGCCCGCGCTGATCAACGCACGCCGTGAGGAAGAACGCCTTGTGCATCTAGGCAACGACCTGCGCGAGGCCCGCGACCAAGCTGACCAGGCCGACACCGCGCACAAGGCCGGCGAGAGGCAATTGGCCCAACTGCAAGAACGCCAGGCCGAGACCGCAGCCCAGCTGACCGCCCTCGCCGAACCGCTCGCTGCAAGCGCCGGGTTGCAACCGCTCTGCGCGGCCTGGAGCGGCTACCGCCCACGGCTGCAGCAAGCCGTACAGATCGCCGCTCGCCTGCAGCAGGGCCGGCAAGAATTGCCCGCACTGGAAACCACCGCCCGCGACGCCGAAACGGCTCAGACCGAGGCGCGCCAAGCGCTGGATGCCTTGCAGTCGCAGATCGGTGGCGAAGCCGGCGTTGGCGAGCAACTGGCTCAGTTGACCGCCCACCTCGACGCCGCACGCCAAACCGAGCGGGCGCTCGACGATCTGCACACGCTCTGGTCGCGCCAGCAGCACTTGGACGCCCGTCTGCACAGCCTGCAGGCAGAGCACGCTCGCGACCAGGCTGCCCTCGTCTCCCTGACCGAAGCCGGCAAACTCGCCCGCGCCGAACGCGACGATGCCGAAAAGGCGCTCAAGATCGTACAAGACCTGCTCGATCGCCAACGCCTGGCCCGCAGCGCTACTGTCGAAGCCCTGCGCGCCGCGCTGATCCCGGGGGAACCCTGCAACGTCTGCGGCAGCACCGAACATCCTTGGCATCAGGGCGAAACGCTGCTCGCCGCACTGGGCGGCCATGACGAGCAGGAGCTGGTGCAGGCGCAGCAACGGCTCAAGGCCCAGGATGAAAAGCTCCAAACCCTGCGCGACCAGCACATTACGCTTACCACTCACCTGAAGCAGAACGCTCAGCAGCGCGCAGCACTCGACGATGAATTGGCCGCGCTCGCGCCCCGCCTGGCTGCGCTGCCAGCCCATGCTGAACTCGTCGAACAAGCCGAAGCCGCACGCGGCGCCTGGCTCGATACCCGCGTGACGGCACTCAAGGCCCAACTCGCGCAGGACGGGGCGCGCCAACGCGAGCTGCTCAGCCTGCAGCAACGCGCCGAAACGCTGAACGGCGCCTGGCAGCGTGCCCGAGAGGTATGCGCCCACGCCACGCAGGCACTGGCCGCGCAACGCGACGCCATGGCTCGCGATGACGCGCGGTTGGACGAAGAACTCGCAGCGTTTGCCGACCTGATCCCTGCCGCGCTGCTGACCGGTTGGCGGGCCCGGCCCGCCGAAACCTTCATGGCGCTGGATGCGCAAGTCGAGGCCCGGCGCCAGCAGGTCGACCAGCACGCCGCACTCCTCGAGGAGCAGCAGCAGGGACAGGCTTCGCTGGAGCGTGAGCAACTGCAGCAACGGCATCGCCACGATCAGCACCAAGCCTGCACGACCCGCCTCGCCGAACTCCAAACACGCGAGCAGGCCTGCCGCGAGGCTCTGCGTGCCAGCCTTGGCGAGCAGCCCAGCGCCGGCGCCTGGCAACAGCAGCTCGATGGGGCCATCCAGGCCGCACGGCAACGCCAGGCTGAGGTCGACCGGCAGCTGAACGAAGCCAAGGTCGAACTGACCCGCCTCGCTGGCGAGCAACAGCATTGCAGCGCGCGCCGCGACGAACTGCTGGCCGAACGCAACGCGCTGACGGAAGAGCTGGCCAACTGGCGCGCCGCGCATCCTGACCTGGACGATACGACGCTCGAGCAGCTGCTGCAGCTGGACGACGCCCTGCTGGCCGAAGCACGCGAACGCTTGCGCGCCAACACCGATCAGCTTGCCCGTTGTCGCGAACGCCTGGAGGGTTGCGAGCAGCGGCTCGCCACGCACCAGGCGACCCAGCCCGAGGCACCCGATGCCGAGACGTTGGATGCGCAAATGGACGCGGCGCAAGCCGAGTGCGACAACGCTGAGCAACGCAGTACCGATACCCGCGCGAGGCTGCTCGATGATGATCGTCGCCGCAGCGCAAGCCAGGCGCTGCTTCGGCAGATCGCCGACGCCACGGCTGAAAGCCAGCGCTGGGGCCGCATCGCCGCACTGATCGGCTCAAGCGATGGCGGCGCCTTCCGCAAGATTGCCCAGGCCTACAACCTCGACCTGCTGGTGCAGCACGCCAACGTGCAGCTGCGCCAGCTGGCCCGGCGTTATCGCCTCAAGCGCGGCGGCAGCCCGCTGGGGCTCTTGGTCATGGACACGGAGATGGGTGACGAGCTGCGCTCAGTGCATTCGCTGTCTGGCGGCGAGACCTTCCTCGTCTCGCTGGCCCTGGCGCTAGGCCTGGCCTCGATGGCGTCGAGCAAGCTGAAGATCGAATCGCTGTTCATCGATGAAGGCTTCGGCAGTCTCGACCCCGAGTCGCTGCAAATCGCCATGGACGCCCTGGATTCGCTGCAGGCTCAGGGGCGCAAGGTCGCGGTGATTTCGCACGTCGCCGAAATGCACGAGCGCATCCCGGTACAAATCCAGGTGCAGCGCCAAGGCAACGGCCAGAGCGCATTGAAGATCGTGGGTGCGGGCGGGCTTTGAAGCTTGGCAGGCGCTACATGAATGACGAGATGGCGTGCTCAGGATGAGGTAGCTGGGCGAATCAATTCGCCCCCACGGAGCAGACGGCAATGCCTTAACGCCTGGTCATGCAGGGGCGTCGCGATGGATAGATAGTTGCCGTCAGTTCGTGGCGGCCTGGTAGCGCCGCTGCACGTCCGGCCAGTAGCTGGAGCAGACGGCAATGCCTCCACGTCTGGTCATGCAGGGGCGTCGCGATGGATAGGTACTTGCCGTCAGCTCATGGCGGCCTGATAGCGCCGTTGCACGTCCGGCCAGTAGCCGGGCGAATAAATTCGCCCCTACGGAGCAGACGGCAATGCCTCCACGTCTGGTCATGCAGGGGCGTCGCGATGGATGGGTACTTGCTGTCAGCCCATGGCGGCCTGATAGCGCCGTTGCACCTCGGGCCAGTTGATGACTTGGTAGAAGGCATTGATGTATTCGGGGCGGCGGT
The DNA here is from genome assembly GCF_054131565.1 of Pseudomonas sp. SA195. NCBI lineage: Bacteria > Pseudomonadati > Pseudomonadota > Gammaproteobacteria > Pseudomonadales > Pseudomonadaceae > Pseudomonas > Pseudomonas sp. SA195. The sequence goes on from NZ_CP096392.1 coordinate 3,728,093, forward strand.
TCTGGTAACGCAGGTAGTAGGCGTGCTCCCAGACGTCCAACCCGAGAATCGGCGTGTTGCCGTTCATCAGCGGGCTGTCCTGGTTGCCGGTGTGCTCGACCACCAGTTTCTTTTCCGGCGTAACGCTGAGCCAGGCCCAGCCGCTGCCGAAGCGCGACACCGCGGCCTTGGTGAACGCCTCCTTGAATTGATCGAACCCGCCGAGTTGCGCGTCGATCGCCTGGGCCAATTCGCCGTCCGGCGTACCGCCGGCGTTGACTGCCATGACCGTCCAGAACAGCGAATGGTTGGCGTGGCCGCCGCCCTGGTTGATGACGGCCGCCTGTTTTTCAGCTGGCAACTGCCCAACCATCGTCAGCAGGCGCTCGACCGGTATCTCGGCCCACTCGGTGCCTTCCAGTGCCGCATTGAGGTTGTTGATATAGGTCTGGTGATGCTTGGTGTAGTGGATCTCCATCGTCTGGGCGTCGATGTGCGGCTCTAGCGCGTCGTAGGCGTAGGGCAAGGGGGGTAGCGTATGGGGCATGTCAGTGAACTCCGTGATAGGGGCCTTCATGCAGCAGGGCCTGCTGCAAACGGGCCGCCGGGGGGTGGGCACTGCGCTTGAGCAGGCGACGGATGCGCGCCGTCTCTCCATGCGCCGTGGTGAAGTGCAGCAGCTCGACATGGCTGTGCCGGCTGTGGCGCAGGCAGGCCTGCCTCAGTTCGGCCTTCAGGCGCGGGTCGGCCAGGCAGCGCAGCAGGTGTTCATGGATGGCGCACAGGTATTCGGCGCTTTCTTCGGGCTGCCGTAGCCGCAGATGCACGTCGGCCAGGTTGTGGTGGGAAATGACGTAGGCGGCGACCGCTTCGTCGGCGTCACGCCAGCGTTCGAACAGCACCTGGCTTAGCGCCAGGGCTTGCAGGTAGTGCTCTCGCGCATCGATGTACTCGCCCTGGTCAAAGTACCGGTTGGCCAGCTCGATGGTCCGCTTCCAGTGTTCCACGGGTTGCCTCCCTCGAAGCGCGAGGCTTCGGCAGGATGGAAGGTGCACGGCTCACGGCGCGAGCGCTAGCGTCGCTCCGTTAATGAGTTTAATTATCATTTGAGCGATACGAAGACAAGCATGCCTGGCGTTGCGGCGACGAACGCGCAATCAGGCGAAACGGGCAACGGAGACGGCTGCCGGACGAGCAATCGCGGGGCACGCACGATAAAAGCGAACCTGCCAGACATCGCTTGTGGCCATGTCGTCGAGGTTCACACAGGGAGGAGAGTTGCCAGCGCACCGCTTGTGACCGCGCGCCTGCTCGCCGAGCGGATCGCCGCGAGCCGCAGCAGGATACGAACCCAATCTTTCATCCAGCTGTCGACTGACCAGCTACCGTGAGCGACGACATGAACCCACCTAGCCCCCTCGACCTTCAGCTTCAGGCCATGCACCAGCAGGGCTTCGTGCTGCTGCGCGGCGTTATCCCGCCGGCACAGGTTCAGGCGGTGCGCTCGGCCATCGACCGGCTCGAACCCATTCACTGGGATTATCAGGGGATGGTCGATGACCACTACAAATGCGTATTCAATCGGGACCCGTTCTGGCTGCTGCTTCTGGACCTGCCGGCCGTGATCGACCTGGTCGAAGCCTGTCTCGGTGAAGACTGCCACGTCATCGGCCAGACGGCCTGGCGCAGCCACCCCGGCTTCGTCGGCGGCGAACTCCATGCGGACTACCTGGCCTTGGAGCTGCCCGAGCGGTTGCTGGCCGACCCGGCGTTCGAACTGCCAATGCAGGTCTGCACCGCTCACCTCTACCTGGACGACATCGATGCCGACCTCTGCCCTACCCTGCTGATCCCTGGCAGCCACCGCGCCGGGCGCAAGCCGCGGCCTGGCGAAATCCGGTGGCAGGGCCGCGAGCCGGAACCGGTGCTGTGCAATGCCGGCGACCTGCTGCTGTTTCGCAGCGACCTCTGGCACGCCGGCAGTCGCAACCGCACCGCCGACCGCAGCCGCTACCTGTTGCAGGTGCATTACGGGCGACGCATGGTGGCGCAGAAGTTTTCACCTTATCTCCGCTGGCAGTTCAACCCGGCCGTGATCGCGGCCGCCACGCCGCGCCAGCGTCGATTGCTCGGTGACCACGAGGCCGCCGAGTACGACTGAGCGCAGCCTGGCATAGCCTCTGCATTGCACATGGCCGAGCGCCGCCACCCGCGGCACGCCCCCCAATAAAGAGGACCCGCCATGATTACGTGCCGCAGCCAAGTCACCGAGATGATCCTGTCCGCCAAGGTGTGCAAAGGCCTGAAATGGAGCCAGGTGGCCGAAACCATCGGCCTGTCGAAGGAATGGACCACCGCCGGCTGCCTGGGCCAGATGGCCTTCGACAAAGTCCAAGCGGAAAGCCTGGGCACGCTGTTCGAACTGTCGGACGAGGCCATCGCCTGGCTGCAGATCGTGCCCTATAAAGGGTCGCTGCCGACCGCCGTGCCCACCGATCCGCTGATCTACCGCTGGTACGAACTGGTCAACGTCTACGGCAGCACCATCAAGGAGCTGATCCACGAGGAGTTCGGCGACGGCATCATGAGCGCCATCGATTTCTCGATGGACATCCAGCGCGAAGCGGACCCCAAGGGCGACCGCGTCAAGGTGGTGATGTCGGGCAAGTTCCTGCCGTACAAGAGCTACTGATCAGCGGGTGCGGATTTCGCCACGCGCCAACGTCTCGACCCGATTGCCCAGCGGGTCGCTGGCCTCGAGATCCGCGCCGCGTTCGCGTAGCGCCTCGAGCAGGGCGTCGCGCTGGAAGAGTGCCGCGTACATGGCCGGGGTCTGGCCGGCGTTGTTGCGCGCGTCGGGGTCGCACTCGGTGGCCAGTAGACGCTTGGCGATGCGCAGCTCACCCTTGAAGATGGCGCCCATCAGCGCCGTGTTGCCACGTTTGTCCTTGGCGCAGGCGTCGGCACCGGCGGCGAGCAGACGCTCCACGGTGTCCGCGTTGCCGTTGTACGCCGCCAGGATCAACGCGGTGTATCCCTTGTCGTCAGCGGTGTTCAGGTCGTAACCGGCCTGGATGAATTCGTCGAGTATTTCGTTATCGCCATAGCGCGCAGCGTTGAAGAAGTAGTCACGCAGCTGGCTCTGGACCTGCTCGGTGTCGCTGGCAACGCCCGCGAGCTCCGCTTCGGCGTAGACCGGCCCGCCGCCGAGCAGCAAGGCAACCAGTAGGAAAAGGCGCTTCATGTTCTGCTCCTGAAAATAAGGTGACCCGAGCGGCGCCCGGGTCGATGGGCCGCCGTGCGTGGCAGCGGCCCGGTGCTTCGTCAATCCTGCAGCTTGGCCGCCAGTGCCTTGACCCGGTCAAGGTCGGACTTGGCCACCTTGGTCAGCCCTGCACCGTACTCGGCGTCGGCCTTGTAGAAGAACGACAGCAGGTGGTAGCGCGCTTCCTCGTCCGCCTTCGCCAGCTCGCCGCCCAGGGTGTTGATCAGGTCGGTCTGCTCCTTCTTGCTGAACGAGCGATACAGATCGCCGGCCTGCTTGAAGTTCTGCTGACGCTGGATCGGCGCCTGTTGGGTGGTCCCGCTCAGCGGTAGCTTGGAGTAGACGGCGCGTGGCGTTTCCTCACGGTTCTCGCGGCGGCTCGGCTGGTAGTTGACGCTGGTGGTGGTGTGGCCGGCGTTCAGCTGGCCGTCCTGGTTGCCGTTGTTGACCGGCACCTTCGGGCGGTTGATCGGCAGGCTCATGCCATTGGCACCGACGCGATACATCTGGGTGTCGGCGTACGAGAACAGACGGCCCTGCAGCAGGCGGTCCTCGGACGGCTCGATACCCGGCACCAGGTTGGCCGGCGCCATGGCGACCTGCTCGGTTTCTTGGAAGATGTTGTCCGGGTTCTTGTTCAGCACCATCTGGCCGATCTTGCGCTCCGGCACGTCAGGCCAGATCTTGGTGGCATCCAGCGGATCGAAGTCGAACTTGGCCAAGTCTTCCGGCTTGAGCACCTGGATGTACAGGTCCCACTTCGGATAGTCGCCCTTGTCGATCGCCGTGATGAGGTCGCGGCTCAGGTGGCTGTAATCCTTGCCCTGCATCTCCTGGTTTTCCTTCGGATCCAGGTTCTTCAGGCCTTGCAGCGACTTCCAGTGGAACTTGACGTAATGCACCTCGCCTTCGTCATTGATCAGCTTGTAGGCGTGTACGCCATTGCCGTCCATCATCCGATAGCTGGCCGGGGTGCCCTGGTTGGAGTACAGCAGAGTCAGGGTGCGTGTGGCTTCCGGATGGTGCGAGAGGAAGTCGAAGCGGCGGCTGTCGTCATCCAGGTTGGTGCGCGGGTCCGGCTTGAAGGAGTGGACCATGTCCGGAAACTTGATGGCGTCGCGGATGAAGAAGGTCGGGAAGTTGTTGCCGACCAGGTCCCAGTTGCCATCGGCGGTGTAGAACTTGGTGGCGAAGCCGCGCGGGTCGCGCAGGGTTTCCGGCGAGTGGAGGCCGTGCACCACGGTGGAGAAGCGCACGAAGACCGGGGTCTTGGTGCCCTTCTCGAAGACCTTGGCCAGGGACAGGTCGGAGATGTCCTCGGTGGCGGTGAATTCGCCGTGGGCACCGGTGCCACGCGCGTGCACGACGCGCTCGGGCACGCGCTCGCGACCGAAGCGTTGCAGTTTCTGCAGCAGTTGCACGTCCTGCAGCAGGGTCGGGCCGTTGGCGCCGGCGGTCTGGGAGTTCTGGTTGTTGCCGACCGGCGCGCCATTGTCACGGGTCAGCGGAGCGGCATGGGCCGACAAGGTCAGCAGGCTGGCGGAAAGCACGCCAAACAGCGTGCGGGCAGGCAGGGAGCCTGATAGGTAACGGGTCATCTACACGTCCTCTTCTCGTTTTTTTGATGCGTCCGGAGCGCGACGGGAAGACTAGAAGCACGGGCTGCGCCGCCCCAATTGAATAAGCGAAGCGGCGCCATAGACATATTCTGTTGCCCGAAGGCGGTAGATGGTTAAGCTCCATCGCCGCCTCACACGGCCGTGTGTCGCCTGGCGATCTTTGAACAGCGCTTCGCAAGCCGGGCGTCAGGCCCTGTCAGCGAGCCGCTGCACCGATCAGCTCGGCGCTGGCCTTGCGTTCTTGCGCCGTGCTCAGCCGAAGCTGGCTCAGGTAGGCAGCGAGCGCCTCGACTTCCGGTTCGGACAACTTGCTGGCGATGCTGATCATCACCGAACCGGCGCGGCTCGGGTCGTTGTTGCGAAAGCGCGTCAAGGCCTTGCGGATGTACTCGCGAGGTTGGCCGGCGAGCCTCGGCATGGTTTCCATACCTTGGGCGTGGTCGCCGTGGCAGCCGACGCAGGTACTTTTGAACAACGTGGCACCCTGCTGGGCCAAGCCCGGCTCGATGGTTTCCTCATGCGGCTGCACGGTCTGCTGACTGAAGTAAACCGCGATGTTGACGCGGTCTTCGAGGGTCAGGCTCTTGGCCAGGTTGGACATCACGTAGTCGATGCGCTCGCCCTTGGCGAACTTTTCGAACGAATGGAACAGGTAGACGGGGTTCTGTGAAGCCAAGTTGGGAATGTGCCCCCGTTTGCTATTGCCGTTTTCCCCATGGCAGTACCCACAAAACAGGGCGCGCTCTTTCCCGGCGGCATAGGCCGCCTCGCGGCGCCCGGCATCCTCCATCAGGTAATTGAACCGCGTCATAGCCTCATCGTCGGCATGAACGACCGAGGTCAGGCAGCAGAACAAGGCGAACACAGCGACATGCATGGGCATTTCCGGATGATCCTGATGACGGGCACAGGCGCGAATATAGGGAGAAAATTCCCGCCGATACTGGCCTAGGTCAATGAATACCCAGACGACACCGCCGACACACGCAAGCTTTGAAACATCTGCGCGCTAATGCCGCATTGACCAGGCAATGAAAAACTGAAGGGAAATCTGAAATAGGCGAACACAACCGCCGCGTATTCGACTAAAGTAGCGGCCCTTTTTGCCAGCACGAGCCGCGCGCAACATGTTAGATGCCCATGCCGAACTGACCATGACCGTACTGATGACGCCGGACAAGGCCAATTTTTCCGGCAACGTTCATGGCGGCACGCTGCTCAAATACCTCGACGAAGTGGCCTACGCTTGCGCCAGCCGCTACGCCGGCCAGTACGTCGTCACCCTGTCGGTCGATCAGGTCAACTTCCGCCAGCCGATCCATGTCGGCGAACTGGTGACCTTCCTCGCCTCGGTCAACTACACCGGCAACACCTCGATGGAAATCGGCATCAAGGTAATCACCGAGGACATTCGTCAAAAGACTGTCCGCCACACCAATAGCTGTTTCTTCACCATGGTCGCCATGGGCGAGGATGGCCGGCCGGCCAATGTGCCGACCTTGCATCCGCAGACTCCCGACCAGAAGCGCCGCTTCGCCCAGGCGCAGCAACGCCGGCAGATCCGCCGCGAACTGGAAGAGCGCTACCGCGCCATCAAGGACGAGTACTGATCGCCCACTGCCCATCGACGCGGAGCCAAACACGGCCGGCTCCGCGCCCATCGCTAAAACCCTTTACAATCCGCGGCTTTTCCACGCCGAGGCTCTACCGTGACGCTCCCCGCCTGCCCTAACTGCAACTCCGAATACACCTACGAAGACGGCCTGATGCTGGTCTGCCCGGAATGCGCACACGAGTGGTCGGCTGATGCCGCCATGACGTCGGAGGACGCCGCCGCGGTCATCAAGGACTCGGTCGGTAACCCCCTGCAGGACGGCGACACCATCACCGTGATCAAGGACCTGAAGGTCAAGGGCACTTCGCTGGTGGTCAAGGTTGGCACCAAAGTCAAAAACATCCGCCTGGTGGACGGCGACCACGACATCGACTGCAAGATCGACGGTATCGGTGCGATGAAGCTCAAGTCCGAGTTCGTCAGAAAGGTATGACGCACAGAGCGCAGCTATAGGAGCCAGCGTGCTGGTGATCAACAGATCAGCGTGCCGATCCCCAGCACGCTGGCTTCTTCAATGACGGACTAGAAACGCGTTGCGAAGCGGCCGTCGTCGAGACAAACCGCGCCGCTGCACCTGACCTCTCAAGGCGTCAGATAGGAGGACCGGGTCAGCCCGAGACGCAACGCATCGATGTATTGCGTCCGCTCCTTGGCACTCAACCGCGCGCTGGAGACCTTGTCCCGGTAGTAGGTCATCAGCTCTTCGGGGGATAGGTGCACGTAGCGCAACATGTCCTCGATGGTGTCGTGCGTCTCGATGCCGGCGTGATAGAAGGTGCCGTCCTCGCGCTGGTAGACGTTCACCGAGTCGGTATCGCCGAATAGGTTGTGCATGTCGCCGAGGATTTCCTGGTAGGCACCGACCAGGAATACACCGAGGAAGTATTCCTCCCCCGCCTGGATCTCATGCACCGGCATACTGTTCTCGATGCTCTGCTCGTCGACGTAGTGCTTGATCTTGCCGTCGGAGTCGCAGGTTAGGTCCTGCAGCACAGCGCGACGCACCGGCTCCTCGGTCAGCCGCTGCAGCGGCACAATCGGGAGAATCTGGTCGATCGCCCAGGTGTCCGGCAGGCTCTGGAACACCGAGAAATTGCAGATGTATTTGTCGGCCAGCTTGTCGTTGAGCTCGTCCAAGACCGCACGGTGCGAACGCTGCCGGGCCTTGAGCTGGTTGTACAGCCGGCGGCAGATGGCGAAGTAGCTCTGCTCGGCCAATGCCTTCTGCGCCAAGCTGAGCTTGCCGGAGGCATATTGCGCGGCAGCCTCGCTCATGTAATGGGTCGCGCGCCAGTAGGTCTCGGTGACCATCTCTGGATCGGTCGGCCCGAGGAGGTCGGCCAGCGACTGGACGATGTCCGGCAGCTCCTCATAGTTCTCAATCTCGGGCGCCTGGTCGTTGTGACGCTCAAAGTCGGTCACCTGCATGACCAGCACTGCGTGGTGCGCCGTCATCGCCCGGCCGCTTTCGGAGAAGATGTGCGGGTGCGGCAGCTCCTGGCGGTCGCAGAACTCCTTGAGCATGCCGACCACCGTACCGGCGTACTCATCGATGTCGTAGTTGATAGAACTGGCGTTGCGCGAGTGCGTGCCGTCGTAGTCGACGCCCAGGCCGCCACCAACATCGATGTGGTCGACCGGCAGACCCAGTGCACGCAGCTCGGCGTAATACCGGATCGCCTCGCGGAAGCCGTCGCGGTAATCAGCCAAGTTCGCGATCTGCGAGCCCATGTGAAAATGCAGCAGGCGCACGCCCTGGTCGACGCCCGCGGCGCGGAAGCGCTCGATAACCGTAAGCAATTGGGCGGCCGAAAGACCGAACTTGGATTTCTCACCACCAGTGTCGGCCCATTTGCTCGACGCCAGCGACGACAACCGGACGCGCAAGCCGACCTGCGGGACGACCTTCAACTCGGCCGCCTCCTCGATCACCAGCCCCACCTCCGACATCTTCTCGATGACGATGAAGACGTTGTGACCGAGCTTCTGCCCCATCAGCGCCAGGCGAATGAATTCGCGGTCCTTGTAGCCGTTGCAGACGATGGTGCCGCCCTTGGGCGCCAGCGCCAGCACGGCCATCAGTTCCGGCTTGGAGCCGGCTTCCAGGCCAATGGCAACGTTCTGGGTAGCGATGATGTTTTCCACCACCGCTTCCTGCTGGTTGACCTTGATCGGGTACAGCGCGGTGTATTGGCTCTGGTATTCGAGCCGCTCGATGTTTGCGTCAAAGGCGCCGGTCAACCGGCGGACGCGGTCCTGCAGGATGTCCGGGAAGCGAACGAGCAACGGCAGGGTCAGGCCAGCGTCACGCAGTTGCTCGATCAGGCCGGTGAACTCGATGGCGTCACCGCTGGGCCCCTTCGGCCGCACCTCGACGTGCCCGTCATCGCTGATCGAAAAGTAGCCGGCACCCCAGTGGCGAATACCGTATACGCTGCGGCTGTCCGCTGCGGTCCACTGGCTGCCGTCGTCTTTACGTGTGCGTCGTACGGGCATCTAGGCCTCCTGATAAAAGGATGAATCCGTTGCGGGCGCAACGATAAGGCTATCCGGGTTGGACCGCCGGGATGGAAAGAAATAAGCGCAAGGGCTCGAGTTTGGTTGAAGCGGCTGTCAACCGCCCGATTTCTTGGCTTTGAGTCCGCGCTTGGTCAGCTCGTCGATGAGCAATTGAACATGGTCACCCTGAATTTCGATGACGCCCTCCTTTAGGGCACCACCCGTGCCGCAACGTCGCTTCAGCGCGCTGGCGAGCTCCTTGAGCTCGGCCTCAGCCAAGGGCACCCCGGTTATGGTCGTCACCGTCTTACCGCCTCGCCCTTTGCTCTCGCGGCGAACTCGGGCGACACCATCACCCTCTGGTACCGCAGCCTGCTTGCACACGCAGGCGCCCAGCGGCTGACCGCATTCAGGGCAGTGCCGCCCGGCGTCGGTGGAAAACACCAGCCCGCCAAGGCCGGAAAAGGAGTTGGTTTTCTTGACCACGGAAACCTCGAGCAAATCGCTGTCGCGCCAGATGCCACAAAGGGGGGCAATTTAACAGCAAACGCGCCCTGGACGTAGGGGCCCCGCCCTTCGGATCGCCAGCCATTGGAAGCGATCCGCCTTCCAGCATCAGTGATCGCCGCGCCGTCAGAGCCGACCGGCAGGCGCATAGGGGGTTGGATCGATGCGCGACGGCCGTCGCAGCATCAGGTCCGCCAGCAACTGACAGGACGCCGGCGCCAGGACGAGCCCGTTTCGGAAATGCCCGCAGTTGAGCCACAACCCCTCGTGACCCGGCACCGGGCCTATATAAGGCACCCCGTCCGGCGAGCCCGGGCGCAGACCAGCCCAATGCTTGACCACCTCGGCATCGGCCAACCCGGGCAGTAACTCGATGGCAGTTGACCAGAGGCTGGCCAATGCGTCCTCGGTCGGCGTCTTGTCGAAGCCAACATCCTCCAACGTACTGCCGACCAGAATATGACCGTCACGCCGCGGGATGGCGTAACGCCGCTTGGCCAGCACCATGCTCGGCAGAAAATCCTCGGCGCACTTGAACAGAATCATCTGCCCCTTCATCGGCTTGACCGGTAGCGACAGCCCAAGCGTCGCGAGCAGCGTGCCACTCCAGGCGCCAGCCGCCACTACGACCTGCTCGGCGCGCATATCACCGCGGGCCGTGCGTACGCCTACGATCCTGCGCTCCTCCTGCAGGAAGCCTTCGACCGGGCATTGCTCGATGAGCGACACGTTGGGCATACCCGCCAGTGCTGCGCGCAACGCCTGCAGCAACCTTGGGTTGCGTACGTTCGCCACGCCTTGCATGTAGATAGCGTTGGAGAAGCCTTCGCCCAGCGAGGGCACCCCAGCGCGCACCTCTTCCATCGCCGATCGCCGCAAGGGCCGCCCCTCCCGCTGGGCCCAGGCCAGTGCATCGTCCTCGTCATCCAGATCCAACCAGTAAAGGCCCGTCTCGTAGACTTGCGGATCGATCCTAGTCTGCTCGGCCAGCGCCGCGCCCAGCTGTGGATAGAAGTCCTGCGATGGATGCGCCAAAGCCGTCACCGCCGCGCTGTAGCGCCAGGGGTAAAGGGGCGAAACGATACCACCGCCCGCCCAGGAGGCTTCGCGTCCGGACTCGCCCGCCTCGATCACAGCCACCTCGTCACCCAAGCCCGCCAGCGTGTACGCCGACAGCAAACCGATGACGCCGCCTCCCACCACAATCGTCCGATGCTTCACTCCGCCTCCGGCTTCAGGTTCACATTTTTGGGCTTTGACTCTTGGACTGGCCGCCGCGCTGATCTAAAAAGCCCGCTTCGCCACGGGCTGGCGAAGCAAGGCGACACCGCCAGGAAGGCGCAATCATACGTGCAAAGGAACCGCACCATGCCGAATCAGGATCAAGGCTTCACGCTTGTCGAACTGCTCATCACCCTCACGGTATTGGCCGTTTTGTTGAGCATCGCAATCCCAACCTTCAACTCGTCCCTCGAATCGGTTCGCCAGCGCACGCTTGTCAACCAGCTACTAGCGGACCTCAACTTTGCAAGAAACAGGGCGATAACCACTCGACAGCCGGTCAGCATTTGCGCTGGAGCGGCCGGCTGCGATGACCAGGCGATGTGGAGTGGCCATGTGTTGATATTCGACGATGTGGATGGCAACGGCGCGATCGACGAGAGCGACTCCACGCTACGTACCACTGCGGTCACGGCGAGCCATAGCTGGAAATGGCGAAACTTTCGCCAGCAGCGATATATGACCTTCAAACCCGATGGCACGACGCACAGCCTCAACGGCACCTTCATTCTGTGCCGACAAAATACGCCGCTAAAGAAGATTGTGATCAACCTCACAGGCCGCGCGAGACTTGACGCACCCGAAGCTGACGACCTTTGCACCTAACATGCCGCACAGCCCCGGAAACCGACCGGACATCTGGGCAACGTGGGAAGCCGAACGGCAAAACGGGATGATTCGATGACCCTGAGACTGAGAAAAACCATGCATCACTCCCGAGCCTTTACGCTGATCGAGCTGATGATTACGCTGGCGATCCTCGCGATCTTGCTGGCGATCGCGGCGCCCTCGTTCCGAGACACCATTCAGAACAACCGAACCCAGACCATTGCCAACGACCTGACGACAGCGTTGCAGTTCGCTCGCTCCGAAGCGGTCAAGCGAGGTGTGAGAGTGGATATCTGCCGCCGCGCCGCGAACGCATGCGCAGATGCCGTCGATTGGGGCAACGGGTGGTTGGTGAAGGTAAACGGTGGCGACGTACTTCGCGTATGGGAAGCGGTAGGCGATCGGGATTCGGTCTCTGGGCCCAATGAAACCTTGACGTACCGCCCCAATGGTTTGCTGACCAAGACCACCGACTCCGCCTTCACCGTTGCCTTCGATAATTGCACTGGCAAGCCGCAGTACACCATCGCCCTCACCGCCACAGGACGAGTGACGAGCACAAAAGGAACGTGCCCATGAGAAGCCCCCTTCCTCCCTCTTCTCTCCAGCGAGGCGCGACGCTCATCGAAGTGCTCGTGGCCATGCTGATTCTCTCCGTCGGCCTGTTAGGCCTGGCCGGCATGCAGATGACAGCATTGAAAAGCAACCAGAGCGCTTACTACCGCTCCCAAGCCACGGTACTCGCCTACGACATCATCGACCGCATGCGCGCCAATCGCACCGAAGCGCTCAATGGCGTCTACGACATCGCGCTTCAGAACCAGACCTGTGATCCGGATATCGCCCCCAGCGGCACACTTGCCAAGAGAGACGTGGCCGAATGGCTGAACTCGCTCTCGTGCCTGCTTTCGGCGGACGCGCAAGGCAGTGTCGTCCGTAACGATAGAGTGTTCACGGTTTCCATCGAGTGGAATGACAACCGAGGGCGCATCGACGAAGCCGATGACGACGATCGCGAAACCTTTGTCTACCGGACGCAGCTATGAAACCAGTCTCCTTTTACCGGCAGGCGGGCCTTTCGCTCGTCGAGCTGATGGTCGCCATGTTGATCAGTCTGATCCTGCTAGGCGGCGTTCTGCAGGTATTCCTTTCCAGCAAGGACATGTATCGCACCAATACGGCGGTCGCCCGTGTTCAGGAAGCGGGGCGCTTTGCGACTGACTTCATGGCGTTCGATGTAAGGCAGGCGGGGTATAAGGGCGAGTGCTTAAGCGAGCCAGTCAACCATCTAAATCTTGCCGCTGCTTCAACTGATCTTAAAAATGCTTACAGCACGACTCCGGCAATCCAAGGTTGGGAGAACAGTAAACCGGTCTTTTTCGATGCCGCCGATACTGTACGCCCAGATACGGATACATTTATCGTGAAGTACGCTGGCGATGGCGCAGAGTTCGAACCAAACGGAAATAATAAAGCCGGAGATAAAAACATCGGCGTAAAAAGTGCAACAGGCGCCTATAGCGGCCAAGTAGTTATGGTTGCCAATTCGACTGGCTGCGATCTCTTTCAAAACTCGAACAACCAAAACGCTAACACTTTTCAAACAGCGGGAAATAACGTTACCCCTGGAAACGACGGTACTGGAATGAGCCAAGCGTACAGCAATAAATTCATGGCCCATGTCCTGCGCAGCCATACCTATTTCATCCGCGAGAATAACGACCGCCCTCCGTCTCTTTACCGCCGCGTACTGAGTCCAAACCCGACTGTAGAGGAGCTCGTCGAGGGCATCATCGAGATGCAAGTCACCTACGGCCTGGACAAGGACGGCGATCGGCTGGCGGATGAGTATGTAAAGGCTGGTACGAACAATCTTGTCTCCACCGGAGAGGGCGATTGGGACAAGGTCGTTTCGGCACGTATATCTGTCATCGCGATAAGTCCGGAAACCAATGTACTTGAGGAACCGCAGAAATTCGTCTTTCCAGCCATCGTCGGCATCGACCGGGATGACGAATTCGCTCTCTATGAGGACGACGGCACCGTCACCATCAAGGACAACCGCGTCGCTCAGGTCTACACAGCCACCGTCGCCATCCGGAATCGCTTGCCATGAAAAAAGGAACTTTCGGCCCATCCAAACAAGAAGGCGCAGTACTGCTCGTCGCTCTGATCATGCTTCTGCTCCTTACCATTCTTGGTGCTGCGGCTATGCGTGACACCAACCTGCAGGAACGGATGGCGGGAAACATGCGCGATCATGCACTCGCATTCCAGGCGGCGGAGGCGGCCCTTCGCTTCGCCGAACAAGAGGTCAAGACAGACTACTCAGATCTGATCAACGACACGCTCTATCCGGTCAACGATGAATCTCCAGACGTCGTGACCTTTTCTGGCTTTAACGGAAACGTATACGAAGCCCCGAAGTATACCGTTACACGCCTGCCCCATCCGGGACAGCTCGATATGCAGAACATGGTCAATCCCATGACAGCTGGCGGCGACTCGCTCGCCGCCGGCGAGTCGCTGATTCTCGACTTCGTTCTGGTACGCATCGAAGCAACCGGCACCGGCGCCAGCCCGGACTCGAAGGTAACCCTTCGTTCCCTGTATTTCGTAGAGGAGTGACATGATGCCGCTCAACCATCGCCGCATGCCCTGGAACGGCCTTGCCGCTACGTGGCGCCCGTTGCTTCTGGCCGGAACTGCACTGTCTTGGACATTATGCGCCAGCCAGGCTGTTGCCGACGTATCGCAAACTCCGCTGCTTCTCGGCGGCGGAAATGTTCCGGGCAATCTTGCACTTGTCCCATCCGTAGAGCACCCGACAGTCATCAGCGTAGCCAACTTAGGCGATTATAGTAATACCACCACTTACACTGGCTACTTTGATTCCGGGAAGTGCTATAAATTTATATCAGAAGCGTTCACCCATCCTTATTTTGGATCAGTTACAACCGCATCAGGGGGCGGGTACTTCACCCCAATGACGGAGATGAATACTGCTAGAGATTGCTCTGGAAACAGCGAAGCAAAATGGAGCGGAAACTACCTAAACTGGGCGACAACTCAGACTATCGACCCGTTTCGAAAGGCCCTTACTGGCGGATACCGCGTTGTGGACACTGACTCCATGACGATACTTGAAAAGGCCACTCGCGGAGGCAGCAGTAGCTACTTTCCCAACCGTACAATCAACGGAACAAACGCAAACAAAACAACGCCTTTTGGGAGTATTTCACTCACCAGCTCAGTTACAAGCGGCACTGACTTTCAGAAAAACAAAACCGTTCGTTTCACGTACACGAAAAACAACGCCACAGTCACTCAATACTTTACTGTCAGGATTGAAGTTTGCAAAGCTGGCTTGTTAGAAAGTAACTGTACGAAATACCGAGACAACCTATGGAAACCTGAAGGCCTGATCCAGCAGTACTCCAAGGACATTCGTTACAGCGTTTTTAGCTACGTTAACGAAGATGGCAATGGGCGTAACGGCGGGGTAATGCGCGCGCCACAAGACTACGTGGGACAGACTAAACGTGTACCGGGCAACCCGAATGAACTAGAGAACAGCCTCAGCGAGTGGTCAGCCGATACGGGCATTCTCCATGTTAATCCGCGCAGCTCCAGTATCGGAAATAGCGGAGTCATCAACTACATAAACAAGTTTGGCGAGCTAACAAACAAGCACAAGTCTAGAGATCCGGTGAGCGAGCTTTACTATGCCGCGCTTCGTTACTTTCGTAATTTAGGCGATGTAGCCGGCTACTCAAACATAACCAATGAAGCACAGCGAGATAAATTCCCAGTCATTACGGATTGGACAGACCCGATTCAGTACGCTTGTCAAAAGAACGTTATCCTTGGTATTGGCGACGTGTACACGCACGCTGATCGTGATCTTCCCGTCGCCGGGGATAATCTTAACGTGAACCTTTGGACCCAGAAGGTCTTCGATCTTGAAGGTATCGTTAAGACTGCATCAAATGAATTTTCTGGTCGCGACAATTCCGCCTATATTGCTGGTTTGGCCTACTATGCTAACACCTCGGACTTACGCGAGGACAAAGCAGGAGATCAGACCGTCTCCACTCATTGGGTAGACGTGCGGGAAAGCCAGACGCTCGAACCAAAGGCTTCCAATCAGTATTGGCTTGCCGCTAAATATGGTGGTTTTGACGTACCCGACGATTATAAATTCGGGGACGCACTTACAGACGAATCTTGGAATACCGGTGAGATACTCTCGAGCGGAGATTTTCGTCCTAGTAATTTTTATGTAGCAAGCGACGCCACCAAGATGGTTGAAAGCTTGAAAATCGCGTTTGCCAAAATCGCAAAAGAGGTTCGTAGCACCACGGCCGCTCTTTCGACTAATTCGACTAAGCTGGAAACCGATACTGTCGTATTTCAGTCGATGCTCGACAGCTCCAAGTGGAGTGGGGACCTGCTGGCCAAGGCAGTTTCGAGCAACGGCACCGTGAGCGAAACCCCTACTTGGAAGGCTGCACAGAAGCTCGATGCCCTGACCAACGCCCAAACGTCGGATCGCGTCATCCTGACATCCACACCGCCTACTGCTGACGCCACGACAGGCGCTCGGGTATCGAACACAGGCCGGACCTTTCTCTGGGGCCAGCTTGACACTGCACAACAGAACGCTCTTCGCGCCACCGCCAGCGGAACCTTGGTGACTGAACAACGTGGTCAGGAGCGACTCGCCTTCATTCGGGGTGACCGCAGCCAGGAGCGCACCGATGCTGCGCCCAACAACCCGTTCCGGCAGCGTGACAGCCGGCTGGGTGATATTGCCAACTCTGATCCGCAGTACATCTACAAACCGAACTTCGGTTATTCACAGCTACCCGAGAGCGCCGGATTCACGAGCACGATCAAAAGCGCATACACCACCTTCCGCTCGCAAAGCACCTATCAGAACCGTCCACCGCTTGTGGTTGTCGGGGCAAACGACGGCATGCTGCACGGCTTCGACGCGAGTCTCGGCACCACAGGCGGCAAAGAACTGTTCGCCTATGTCCCGAATGACCTGATTGACGAACTTCACGAACTGACGGACCCGACCTATGCGCACCGCTACTATGTGGACGGTACGCCCCGTATCGGTGACGCACTCGTCAGCGGCCATTGGAAAACGCTTGTGGTCGGCTCGTCCGGCGCGGGAGGTCGTAGCATCTTCGCATTGGATATTTCGAACGCAAACAACATGTCCGCTAGCAATGTTCTCTGGGAATTCACCCACGCGGAAATGGGCTACAGCCTCGGCCGTCCCAGCTTGGTTCCGCTCTACAACGGTAAGTTCGGCGTTATCGTAACCAGCGGTTATGATCGCCCGACTGACACCGCTGCTGGTTATGTATGGATACTGGATGCCTCGGACGGCAGCGTGATCAAACGTTTCGATTTGCCAGAAAGCGGCGACCTGGGCGCACCGCTGACGGTCGACCTGGATAACGACCGTGTAGCGGATCGCATCTACGTAGCCGACACGCTGGGCAAGGTATGGCGCCTGGACATCAACGGCACGACACCCAGTGGCTGGGATGCGCCGAGCGATCTGAAGTCAGGCGGAAATATCGCTCCGTTGTTCCTCGCTAAAGATTCCGCGGGCGCCGCGCAACCGATCACCGCCCCGCTGGATGCCGCCTACACGAAAGACCGCCAGTTAATGCTCGTATTTGGAACCGGCAGCTTCTACCAAACCACGGACAACGAGATTCCGACCTCCCCTCAAGTCCAGTCCTTCTACGGCATTATCGATAGCGGCGAGCAAATCGATGGACGCAGCAATTTGTTGGAGCAAGAGATTCTCAGAGAGGTAACCGGTACTGAACTCAATGGCCGAGCAGTCAGCGGGAGCACCATGACCGACAGCCATAAGGGCTGGTACCTGGATCTGTTGTGGAAAACCTCCAAAGGCGGACCGGGTGCCAAGGGCGAGCGGGTAATCTCCCAAGCTCAACTCGGCGGCAACCGCGTCACTTTCAGCACCCTGATTCCCTCAGCCAACCCATGTGATGCTGGGGGCACCAGCTGGATCATGAGTCTTGATCTGGCAACCGGTAGTCGCCTTGCCTATTCGTACTTCGATTACAACGGCGACGGCAATATCGATGAGAACGACTACATCGAGCTGGAAGACGGTACCAAGGTTCCGGTAAGCGGCGTTGCCGACCCGGATGAGGGTGCGGTCAAGGGCACCATCGGACTTAACGACCAGACAACCGGCAAACGCTACCTGTGTTATGCCAGCTCGGCATCTAGTACCGACGAGGATGGCGTAACCCCGGTATGCATCGAGGTCATGGGAGACAACAACGACTCCAATCGCCTGTCCTGGCATGAAGTGAGGGAAAACCTTTGAAGACGTTCTTATCGACTCGGCGGTCGAGCCGTGGTTTTACTCTGATTGAACTGATGATTGTAGTGGCCATCATCGGCATCATCGCCGCGATCGCATATCCCAGCTATCAAGAATACGTCCGCGCCGCTAAGCGCGCGGACGCCGAAACCGCCCTGATGGAACTGGCGCACTTCATGGAGCGCTACTACACCGCTAATGGGCGCTACGACGAAAGCAATGGAGATGAGCCCGACCTTCCCTTTACGCAAGCGCCCAAGGATGGCGGAACCAAGGCCTACGACATCAGCTTGGTCGCGGCCAGCACCTCAGCTACCGCCTATGTGCTGCAGGCCGTACCGACCGGAAGCATGGCGAATGACAAATGTGGCACCTTGACGCTGTCAAACACGGGTGCCAAGGGACAAAGTGCGTCGACCCTTGCCGAATGCTGGAAACGCTAACCTGAAAGCAAGAAGCCCGGCGAGATGCCGGGCTTCTTGCTTTCAGATACGTTCAAACCGCCTTCAACCGCAACTCCTTCGGCATGGAGAACGTCACGTTCTCCGGCCGGCCATCCAGCTCATTGGTTCCGGTGGCGCCCCACTCACGGAGCTGGTCGATCACGCCTCGCACCAGCACCTCGGGTGCCGAGGCGCCGGCGGTGATGCCGACACGAGTGCTCGCGCCGAACCATTCCTGCTTGAGATCCTGTGCGCCATCGATCAGGTAAGCCGGCGTGTCCATGCGTTCGGCCAGCTCGCGTAGGCGGTTGGAATTGGAACTGTTCGGGCTGCCGACCACCAACACTACATCGCACTCGGCAGCCAGCTGCTTGACGGCGTCCTGGCGATTTTGGGTGGCGTAGCAAATATCGTCTTTTCGCGGACCGCCGATGCTTGGAAAGCGCGCACGGAGGGCGTCGATGACTCGGCTGGTGTCGTCCATTGAGAGCGTCGTTTGGGTGACGAAGGCAAGGGCGTCGGGATTGCGGACCTGTAGCCGGGCCACGTCCTCCTCGTCCTCGACAAGATAGATCGAGCCGCCGTTTGCGGTGTCATACTGCCCCATGGTGCCCTCGACCTCCGGATGCCCGGCATGACCGATGAGGATACATTCGCGGCCCTCGCGGCTGTATTTGGTCACCTCGAGGTGCACCTTCGTCACCAGCGGGCAGGTTGCGTCGAACACCTTCAGCCCGCGCCCTTCAGCCTCCATGCGCACGGCCTGAGACACACCATGAGCACTGAAAATGACGATGAAACCGTCCGGCACCTGGTCCAGCTCGTCGACGAATATCGCCCCTCGCTCGCGCAGATCTTCAACCACGAACTTGTTGTGCACCACTTCATGGCGAACGTAGATCGGCGGGCCGAAGACTTCCAACGCACGGTTGACGATTTCGATGGCGCGGTCGACGCCGGCACAGAAGCCGCGCGGATTGGCGAGTTTGATCTGCATATGAATTCTCGACGCTCAGAGCGGGTAAGTTGTGAGTGTACCGACTGTTCCAGCAGTGACCTGAAATGCTACGGCATGAATTGCCAGCCAGGATCCCCTATCCCTAGCGCTTGTAACGCCTCGTCAGGGATAAGCTGACTGCTCAGACCGGCTTGACCTCGAAAATCTCCACTTCGAACGTCAATGCCTTGCCTGCCAGCGGATGGTTGAAATCTACCGTCACCTGGCGTTCATCGAAGCGCTTGACGACTCCGGGCAGCTCGGTTTTAGCGGCATCGTTGAAGATCACCAAGAGGCCTTCCGACAGCTCCATGCCCTCGAACTGGGCCCGCGGCATCACCTGTACGTTCTGCTCGTTATGCTGGCCGAAACCCTGCTCCGGAGCGATCTGGAAGGTACGACGGTCTCCGGCCTTGAGGCCGTAGAGCTGCTGTTCGAAGCCCGGCAGCAGGCTGCCGTCGCCGATCTTGAAGGTGGCCGGTTGCTTGTCGAAGGTGCTGTCGACCTGCTCGCCGTTCTCGATACCGAGGGCGAAATGCAATGTCACTTGCGTCTCCGGCCCAATGCGCTGCTCACTCATTTGCCGTTTCTCTCGTATTACTGCTACGGAACAGGTCCAGGGCCAGCATCACGGCGCCGACCGTAATCGCGCTGTCGGCGACATTGAACGCCGGAAAACGCCAGCGGTACTGCCAGTGAACCAGGATGAAATCGACGACATGGCCAAGCACCATGCGGTCATAGAGGTTGCCCAGTGCACCACCGAGGACCAGCGCCAGAGCCACTGCCAGCCAGGTCTCGGAAGGCTTGAGGCGCTTCATCCAGACCACCAGCACGACACTGACGCCGATAGCGATCAGCGCGAACAGCCAGCGCTGCCAGCCCGAATGATCAGCCAGAAAGCTGAACGCCGCGCCCGTGTTATAGGCCAGCGTCCAGGCGAAATAGCCGGGGATGACATCCAGCGTCTGGTAAAGCTCGAACCGGGCCTCGAAATAATGCTTCGTTGCCTGGTCCAGCGCGATGACCAGCACGCTGAGCCACAGCCAGGCAAGCTTGCCGAAACGCGCAGTCATGATTGAAACCACGCGGTCATTGCATGCGTCCCACGGGGCACCAGGGCACCCCTGCCAATCATGCCGTCACGCATAGTGACGAACCTCGCCCTCGCCTTCGATGTTTTCCACGCAGCGCCCGCAGATTTCCGGGTGCGCCGCGTTGGAGCCAACGTCAGGCAAGTGATGCCAGCACCGGCCGCACTTGGGATCGGCGGTCTTCACGACTTCCAACTTGAGGCCAGCCAGTTCGCTGACGACCGCCGCGGCCGGCGCTTCAGCCAGCGGAGCGACACGCACCCCTGAGGTGATCAGAACGAAGCGCAGCTCGCCGCCCAGCTTCGCTAAGGTCGCGGCAAGCGCGTCGTCGGCGTAGAGCACCACTTCAGCCTGCAAGTTGCCACCGATCGTCTTGGCGGCACGCTGCGTTTCTAGCTCCTTGTTCACGGCCGCCTTGACGGCCATGACCTGATCCCAGAACGCCCGATCCAGCTCGGCGCCCGTCGGCAGTTCGACGAGGCCGTCGTACCACGTATTGAGCATCACCGATTCGTTGTGCTCGCCCGGCAGGTACTGCCAGATTTCGTCGGCGGTGAAGGCCAGGATCGGCGCGATCCAGCGCACCAGCGCTTCGGCGATGTGGTACAGGGCGGTCTGGCAGGATCGGCGAGGCAGGCTGTCGGTGCCGGTGGTGTACTGACGATCCTTGATGATGTCGAGGTAGAAGCCACCCAGCTCTTGAACGCAGAAATTGTGCACCTTCTGATAGACGTTCCAGAACTTGTAAGTCGAGTAGGCTTCTTCGATCTCGCGCTGCAACAGCAGAGCGCGGTCGATGGCCCAACGATCCAAAGCGATCAGCTGATCGGCGGGCACCAGGTGCTGCGCCGGATCGAAGCCGTCAAGGTTCGAGAGAAGGAAACGCGCGGTGTTACGGATGCGGCGATAGGAATCCGCGCTGCGCTGCAGGATGACTTTGGAG
Source organism: Pseudomonas sp. SA195 (assembly GCF_054131565.1). Classification (NCBI taxonomy): domain Bacteria; kingdom Pseudomonadati; phylum Pseudomonadota; class Gammaproteobacteria; order Pseudomonadales; family Pseudomonadaceae; genus Pseudomonas; species Pseudomonas sp. SA195. The sequence goes on from NZ_CP096392.1 coordinate 3,749,326, forward strand.
ACCGCCATCTCGCCGGAGTAGTCGGTCGAGGCCACCCAGAGGCGAAGGATGTCCGCACCCAGACTGTCGGTGACTTCCTGCGGCGCCACGACGTTGCCCAGCGACTTAGACATCTTGCGTCCGTTCTCGTCGACCACGAAGCCGTGCGTCAGTAGCCCCTTGTAGGGCGCGTGGCCATCGATCGCCGAGCCGGTGAGCAGAGACGAATGGAACCAGCCGCGATGCTGGTCGGAACCTTCCAGATAAAGGTCCGCACGTGGGCCGCTGTCGTGGCCCATCGGATGCGAGCCGCGCATCACGTGCCAGTGGGTGGTGCCGGAGTCGAACCAGACGTCCAGCGTATCGCTGATCTTCTCGTACTGCGCCGCCTCGTCACCCAGCAACTCGGCCGGCTCCAGCCTTGACCAAGCCTCGATACCGCCCTGTTCGACACGTTGGGCAACGTGCTCCATCAGCTCGACAGTACGGGGATGCAGCTCGCCGCTTTCCTTGTGCAGGAAGAACGGGATCGGCACACCCCAAGTGCGCTGGCGCGAGATGCACCAATCCGGGCGCCCGGCGATCATGCCGTGCAGGCGCGCCTGGCCCCAGGCGGGGACGAAGTCGGTCTGTTCGATCGCGTCCAGCGCGCGGCGACGCAGCGAGCTGCCGTCGTGGGCGACCTTGTCCATACCGACGAACCACTGGGCGGTGGCGCGATAGATCAGCGGCGTCTTGTGCCGCCAGCAATGCATGTAGCTGTGCTGGATGCTTTCGTGCTTGAGCAGCGCGCCGACTTCGTCCAGCTTGGCGACGATGTTCGGGTTGGCCTTCCAGATGAACTGGCCGCCAAAAAATGGCAGGTCCGGTACGTACACGCCGTTGCTCTGCACAGGGCCGAGGATGTCGTCGTTCTCCATGCCGTACTGCTTGCAGGAACGGAAGTCGTCCTCACCGTAGGCCGGCGCGGAGTGGACGATGCCGGTGCCCGCCCCGGTTTCCACGTATTCGGCCAGGTAGACCGGCGCGAAACGCTCGTAGAAGGGATGGCGGAAGCGGATCAGTTCAAGTACCTGCCCTTCGCAACGGGCGATGATTTCGCCCTGCAGGCCATAGCGCGAGAGGCACGACTCGACCAGCTCCTCGGCCAGCACCAGCAAACGGTCGCCGACGTCGACCAGCGCATAGATGAACTCAGGATGGACGTTGAGCGCCTGGTTGGCCGGGATCGTCCAAGGGGTGGTAGTCCAGATAACGATGCTGGCCGACTTCGGCAGGTTAGAGAGCCCGAAGGCGGCGGCCAGTTTGTCGGCGTCCTCAACCTCGAAGGCGACGTCGATGGCATCGGATTTCTTGTCCTGGTACTCGACCTCTGCCTCAGCCAGCGCGGAGCCACAGTCGAAACAGAAGTTGACGGGCTTCAAGCCCTTGAAGACAAAACCGCCCTCGACCATTTTCGCCAGTGCACGGATCTCCCCGGCCTCGTTGACGAAGTCCATGGTGCGGTAGGGGTTGTCCCATTCTCCCAGCACGCCGAGCCGGATGAAGTCAGCCTTCTGCCCTTCGATCTGTTCGGCAGCATAGGTGCGGCAGCGTTCGCGGGTCAGGTCCGCAGGCTGGTTCTTGCCGTAGGTGATCTCGACCTTGTGCTCGATCGGCAGGCCGTGGCAATCCCAGCCTGGCACGTACGGCGCGTCGAAGCCGGCCAGTGTCTTGGAACGAACGATGATGTCCTTGATCACCTTATTGACCGCGTGCCCAATGTGAATGCTGCCGTTCGCGTAGGGCGGGCCGTCGTGCAGGACGAACTTCGGACGACCCTCGCCAATCTGGCGCAGCTTCCCGTAGAGGTCGATGCTGCTCCAGCGCTGCAGGATCTCCGGCTCGCGCTGGGGCAGACCGGCCTTCATCGGGAATGCCGTCGACGGCAGATTGAGGGTCGCTTTGTAATCGGTCATTTCAGTCCTGACTCGTGGTAGAGAGTGAAGCCCGCCAGTAGTCGCGAGCCGCGGCGATGTCGGCTTCGATTGCCGTCCTGAGAGCCTCGAGGGAGGCGAAGCGCTGCTCGTCACGCAGCTTGCGGTGAAAGGTCACACGCAGCAGGCGACCGTAAAGGTCGCCCTGATAGTCCAGCAAGTGCACCTCGAGATGAGGGTTACCATCGCTGTCGACGGAGGGCCGCAGCCCGATGTTGGCCACGGCAGGCTGGAGCCCGCCATCGACTTCGGTGCTGACCATGAACACACCACTCAGCGGTGTGCTCTTGCGCTTGAGCTGGATGTTCGCGGTTGGTGCACCCAGCGTGCGGCCCAGGGCCTGGCCGTGCATGACACGCCCGGTGATGCTGAAGGGGCGCCCGAGCAGCTTTTCCGCCAATGCCAGCTCACCCGCGGCCAACACTTGGCGAATACGTGTACTGCTGACCCGCTCGCCTGCCACCTCGATGGTGCGCGCCGCTTCAACGCTAAAGCCTTCGAGCGCCCCAGCTTGCGTCAGGAAGTTGAAATCCCCCGCTCGATCGCAACCGAAGCGAAAATCATCGCCCACTTCCAGATGCTTGACGCCCAACCCCTCGACCAGCGTGGCATGAACGAACTCGGCTGCGCTCAGCTCACGCAGACGACGATTGAAGGCCAGGCAGAGCACCAGGTCGACGCCTTGCTCGTCCAGCAAGCGGAGCTTTTCGCGCAGCCGCGTCAGCCTGGCCGGCGCGCTGTGCGGAGCGAAAAATTCACGCGGCTGTGGCTCGAAGATCACCACGCAGCTCGGCAACCCCAACTCGGCCGCACGCTCACGCAGGCGCGCCAGGATCGCCTGGTGCCCTCTGTGAACCCCGTCGAAATTGCCGATAGTGGCGACGCAGCCCCGATGCCGGGGCCGCAGGTTGTGAAGACCTCGAACCAGCTGCATACCGCACTTCTTGCTTGGAAAGGCGCCGATTATACGCATGAGCAGCGGATGCCGGACAGGTTTGCGCTGCCCGGTACGGGCTCGTCAATGCCGCAGATGCCTGGGTCGCAGCCCCAAGACCACCAAGCCTGCGACAAAGGCCACGATGCCGGCCACGACAAGAATGCCCAGCTGCAAGGCGCGCTGCTGCCAACCCCAAGCGAACCAGTCGGCTGTTGGCACGTTCAGCCACCAGACCGCGGCGACCATGGCAGCGCAACCACCGCACAGCCGCAGCAGGAAGAGCCCCCAGCCCGGCGCGAGGCGGAACACGCCGATCCGGTACAGCCCCCAGAACAGCAGGACCGCATTGAGCATCGAAGACAACGAAGTGGCCAGCGCCAGGCCAACGTGCTGGAGCGGCCAGATCAGGATCAGGTTCATCACCATGTTGGCGATCATGCAGGTCACCGCCACGCGCACGGGCGTCTTCATGTCCTGGCGGGCAAAGAATCCCGGCGCAAGCACCTTGATCAACATGAATGCCAGGACCCCTAGGGAATATGCCTCCAGCGCACGGGCCGACTGCAGCACGGCCTCTTCGGTCATGGCGCCGTAGAAAAACAGGCTGGCTATCAGCGGCTCGGCAAGAATGCCGAGCGCAAGCGCCGCCGGCACGCCGACCAGCAGGACCATGCGCAGCGCCCAGTTGAGCGTATCGGAAAAGGCCTTCGGGTCCGCTCCGGCATGCTGCCGCGACAGGCTCGGCAGAATGACGGTACCAATGGCGATGCCGAAGGCACCCAGCGGCAGCTCCGACAGGCGATCAGCGTAATAGAGCCAAGACACGCTGCCGGTTTGCAGGAAAGACGCCAGAACCGTGTCGAGCAGGAGGTTGATCTGACTGACCGATACGCCAAACAACGCCGGCACCATCAGCAGCATGATGCGCCGTACGCCTTCGTCCCCGATGCGCAGGCGCGGCCGCGGCAACAGCCCGAGCTTCGCCACGTAGGGCAACTGGAAGCCCAGCTGCGCGAACCCAGCAATGAATACGCCCCAGGCGAGCGCCTTGATCGGTTCGTCGAAATAAGGTGTCAGGAAGATCGCAGACGTGATCATGCAAACGTTCAGCAGGACCGGCGTGAAGCCCGGTACGGCAAAGCGCCCGTAGCTGTTGAGAACACCCGAGGTGAAGGCTGTCAGCGAGATCAGCAGCAGGTAAGGGAAGGTAATACGCAGCAAGTCGCCGGCGAGCGCCATTTTCGCTGGCTCGTCATGAAAACCGGGCGCAAAGAGCATCACGACATAGGGCGACGCCAATACTCCGATCGCCGTGATGCCGGTCAGGATCAGCCCAAGCATGCCAGCCGTCCGATCCACCAGCAGCTTCACCTCGGCCAGGGTGCGCTGGGTGCGGTATTCCGACAGCACCGGGACGAATGCCTGGGCAAAGGCACCTTCAGCGAACAGCCGACGCAGGAAATTTGGAATCTTGAAGGCGATGAAAAAGGCGTCGGCAGACGCGCCGGAGCCAAAGTAGCTCGCCACCACCATGTCGCGTACCATGCCCAGCACGCGCGACAGCAGTGTCATCACGCTGACTACCGCGCTCGAGCGCAGCAATCCGCCTTTTCCGGATGTCTCGGACATGTAGGTTCCTAGATGGGGATGCAGAGGTCCGGCCAGGCCTGCGCCACCGGATCGACGGGCAAATACGACAGACGAAAAGGCGGCGAGTTTAGCGACAGGCCTCCTGTCCGGCCAGTGCTCATCACAGCCTCAACGCACTTGACAACCCCCGGCCGCATCGGCATGATTCGCGGCCTTATTTGCTTTGTATCCCACGTTTTCGAGGAGTTCGACGGTGGCCAACAGCCCTTCCGCCAAAAAACGCGCAATTCAGGCTGAGAAGCGTCGCAGCCACAACGCCAGCTTGCGCTCCATGGTTCGTACCTACATCAAAAATGTAGTCAAGGCCATCGATGCTAAAGATCTGGAAAAAGCTCGTACTGCTTACACCGCAGCCGTGCCCGTGATCGACCGCATGGCCGACAAAGGCATCATCCACAAGAACAAGGCCGCTCGTCACAAGAGCCGCCTGAACGGCCACATCAAGGCTCTCGGCGCCGCTGCTGCCTAAGCTGTTCGTTCTTGAAAAAAACCGGCCTAGCGCCGGTTTTTTTGTGCCTGAATCCCAGGGCTTGGCAACCACAACACCGTCAACTAGCGAACAGAACCCCAAGGCAGTATTGGAATCGCCGTGACCGCGTTTTGCGGACTGCCTTCGATAACGCGATCACTGTAGACAAGATAAACCAGCGTATTCCGCGGCTCGTCGAAGAAACGCACCACTTGCATTGTCTTGAACACCAGCGACGTCCGTTCCTTGAAGACTACCTCGCCCTCTTCTAGCGTATCGCTCATGCGTATCGGCCCAACCTGCCGACAGGCAATCGACGCCTCGGCACGATCTTCCGCCAACCCAAGCCCACCCTTGATCCCACCTGTCTTGGCACGAGACAGGTAGCAGGTAACACCCTCGACTTTGGGATCATCGAACGCCTCCACGACGATCTTGTGGTTCGGCCCTACCCACTTGAACGCCGTATCGACCTCTCCGACTTCACGTGCCATGCCAATCAATGGCCACGCCGCAAGGAGCATCAGGGTTCCCGCCAAGCGCATAGACAAACTCCTCAAACCAGGATCATGTTGTCGCGATGGATCAGCTCAGGCTCGTCGACGTAGCCAAGCAACTTCTCGATTTCGTCGGACGGCCGCCCCAGGATCCGCTGCGTCTCAGCCACACTGTAGTTGACCAAGCCACGGGCAACCTCTCGACCATCCGGGCCAACGCAGACCACCATCTCGCCGCGCCTGAAACCGCCCTGCACCGCCTTGACGCCTACAGGCAGCAGGCTGCGATTGCCTTGGCGTAAAGCGTGCACCGCCCCCTCATCCAGCGTGACGGTGCCGCGTGTCTGCAGATGACCCGCCAGCCACTGCTTGCGTGCGGCATGCCGGGTGCACTCAGGCGCCAGCAGCGTCCCCAGTCTTTCACCCGCCTGTAGACGAGCCAATACTTGCTCGATGCGGCCACCCACAATCACTGTATAAGCCCCGGAGCGCGCCGCCAGACGGGCCGCACGCAGCTTGGTCTGCATGCCACCACGGCCAAGCGCTCCTCCCGTGCCACCGGCAACGGCATCGAGGGTCGGATCGTCGGCGCGCGCCTCGCTTATGAGATTAGCGTCGGGGTTGTTGCGTGGATCGGCATCGAACATACCGTCGCGGTCGGTGAGGATGACCAATAGGTCCGCCTCGACGAGATTCGCCACGAGCGCAGCGAGGGTATCGTTGTCGCCGAAACGGATTTCGTCGGTGACCACGGTATCGTTTTCGTTGATCACCGGAACCACCTGCAAATCGATCAACGTGCGCAGCGTGCTACGGGCATTGAGATAGCGCTTACGGTCAGACAGGTCGTCATGGGTAACCAGCACCTGGGCCGTCTGCTGGCCGCAGCGCGCAAAGCTGCTCTCCCAGGCCCTGATCAACCCCATCTGCCCGACCGCAGCGGCCGCCTGCAGCTCGTGCACCGCCTTGGGCCGGGCAGCCCAGCCGAGCCGACTCATGCCAGCAGCAACAGCGCCGGACGAAACCAGCACCAATTCGATGCCGGCATCGCGCAAGGCCACCATCTGATCGACCCAGACCGCCATCGCGTCCTGGTCCAGCCCCCGACCATCGGCCGTCAACAATGCGCTCCCGATCTTCACTACCCAGCGCCGCGCGCCGCTCACCTTGTCCCGCATCGATCCCGCCTTCAATTCCGTAACAGGCCAAACCACATCGGTGAGCTCACGCGTCCCGCCCACCAACCACTCGCTCGGACATCAACAACCCCTGCGGGCATCATCAGCGAACGTAGAAAATCTCAGCGCCGCCTTCGTCATCGTCGTCATCATCGAAATCGTCATCCTCGGTGTCTGACGACTTCACGCCCGCACGACGCAGCGCTCGCTGATCATCCAGCTCCTGAAGACGCGCCCGCGCCTCGTCTTCGATCTGCTGATCGAGCTCAGCGAGCGCCTCCGCAAATGAGGGCTCCTCAGCGATACGCACCGTACGCTCATCCAAGTAGCGCATGATCGCCTGGGCAAGCGCCTCGGTACCCTCGCGCTCCAGCGCAGAGATCACGAACACGGGGCCAGTCCACTCCAGGCGCTCGACAACCGCACGCACACGCGCCTCACGCTCTTCTTCGAGCAGCTGGTCAGCCTTGTTCAAAACCAGCCAACGGTCGCGCTGCGCCAGGGCCGGGCTGAACTTTTCCAGCTCGTTGAGGATGATCTCAGCCGCCTCGGCCGGATCGCTGTTGTCCAGGGGCGCCATGTCGACCAGGTGCAACAACAGACGGGTGCGCGCCAGGTGTTTGAGAAAGCGGATCCCCAGACCTGCACCTTCCGATGCACCCTCGATCAAACCTGGGATGTCGGCGATCACAAAGCTTTTGTAACGACCGACACTGACGACGCCGAGATTAGGAACCAGGGTAGTGAAGGGGTAATCGGCCACCTTTGGCTTGGCCGCCGACACCGAACGGATGAACGTACTCTTGCCGGCATTGGGCAGCCCCAGCAAGCCCACGTCAGCCAGCACCTTGAGCTCAAGCTTGAGGTCACGCGCCTCGCCGGGTTTACCCGGGGTGGTCTGACGCGGCGCACGGTTAGTACTGGATTTAAAGCGAGTATTGCCCAACCCGTGCCAGCCACCCTGCGCGACCAACAGGCGCTGCCCCGGCTGCGTGAGGTCACCAATGACGTCCTGGGTCGCCGCATCAATGACCGTCGTGCCGACCGGGACCGGCAGGATCAGGTCATCGCCTTTCGCGCCCGTGCACTCAGTGCTGCCGCCCTTCTGGCCATTGGGGGCATTGAACCTGCGCGTATAGCGGTAGTCGACCAGCGTATTGAGATTTTCGTCGGCCTCGAGAAATACCGAGCCGCCATCTCCACCGTCACCACCATTGGGACCGCCTTTTTCGATGAACTTCTCGCGTCGAAAGCTCATCATGCCGTTACCGCCGTCGCCGGCTTTTACAAAAATCGATACTTCATCGACGAATTTCATGGGAACGCCTCCCGCCGCGACGACGGGTTAGAAACAGAAATAAGGGTCTTGCGAAACCCAGCGGAGCCGGGGCGCAGCAGCTTTGCGCAAGAGCCCTATGGAGGATACAGAAACAAAAAAGCCCCGTCGCATGACAGGGCTTTTCCAGCGAGGTCGCGATTAGGCCGCGACAACGCTCACGTAGCGACGGCCGAACTCGCCCTTCACTTCAAACTTGACCACGCCTTCCACTTTCGCGAACAGGGTGTGATCCTTGCCCATACCTACGCCGTAGCCGGCATGGAACTGGGTGCCGCGCTGACGCACGATGATGTTGCCGGCCTTGATGACCTGGCCGCCATACATCTTCACGCCAAGGCGTTTGGCTTCTGAGTCGCGACCGTTGCGGGTAGAACCGCCAGCTTTTTTGTGTGCCATGAGTTCAATACTCCTATTGGGGCATTCAGGCCCGATTAGCCCTGGATACCAGTGATTTTGACCTCAGTGAACCACTGACGGTGGCCCTGACGCTTCATGTGGTGCTTACGACGGCGGAATTTGATGATACTGACCTTGTCGTGACGACCTTGAGCGATCACTTCGGCAGTGACCTTGGCACCATCGACCACCGGAGCGCCGATCTTCACATCGTCGCCGTTGCCAACGAGCAGAACGCGGTCAAAGGTGACAGCTTCGCCAGTCGCAACTTCGAGTTTTTCAATCTTGAGGTATTCGCCTTCGGCAACCTTGTATTGCTTGCCGCCAGTAACGATAACTGCGTACATCGTGTATCTCCGTTGATCCTGCTCACCCAGCGCTTTAGCGAAATAGTTAGGGGCTGGCATGGCTGCTCGGGGCCGGAAGGGACGCCCTTGCAATTGCGTAAGGCAGGGAAATGCCCAGGGGGAAAGTTCAGGGTCCGCGATTGTACGCATGCCCCAGCAGAGACGCAAGAGCCGCCGGGGCTCGCCTTGACAGTGCCTGACCCGCCCCATAGCATGCCGCGCAATCTCCGAGGAGTACGCTTCCCCGATGCAACCCCAGGCCTTTTACCAAGTCGTGGCTGATGATTTCGCCGCCGTTGACGGCATCATTCGCAATCAGCTGACTTCTCGCGTGCCGCTGGTGGAAAAGATCGGGGACTATATCACCTCGGCCGGCGGCAAGCGCCTGCGCCCACTACTGGTACTGCTCAGCGGCAATGCGCTTGGCTTGAAGGGCGATCAGCTTCGCCTGCTGGCTGCGATCATCGAATTTCTTCATACCTCTACCTTGCTGCATGACGACGTCGTCGACATGTCCGGCATGCGGCGCGGCCGCTCGACCGCCAACGCCCTCTGGGGAAACGCACCGAGCGTGCTGGTCGGTGACTTCCTCTATGCCCGCTCGTTCGAAATGATGGTCAGCCTCGGCTCGATGCCGGTGATGCGCATCATTTCCCAAGCGACGCGTGTGATCGCCGAAGGCGAAGTGCTCCAGCTCTCCAAGGTGCGCGACGCCAGCACCACCGAAGCCATATATATGGAGGTAATTCGCGGCAAGACCGCGATGCTGTTTGAGGCATCCACCCACAGCGCCGCGACACTGGCCGGCGCCAGTGACGAACAGTGCGAGGCGCTGCGCACCTTTGGTGACCACTTGGGTGTCGCTTTCCAATTGGTCGACGACCTGCTTGACTACCAGGGCGACGCCGAGACGCTCGGCAAGAATGTCGGAGACGACCTGGCCGAAGGCAAGCCGACGCTACCGCTGATCTACACGATGCGCGAGGGCACCGAAGAGCAGGCCGCGCTCGTTCGCCGCGCGATTCAGAAGGGTGGCATCGAAGATCTCGAAGACATTCGCAAGGCTGTCGAAAGCTGCGGCGCGCTCGACTATACCGCGCGCCTGGCTCGCGATTATGCCGAGCGGGCGATTGCCTGCCTCGAGCTGATCCCCGCCAACCCTTATCGTGACGCTCTAGTCGAACTGACCCGCTTCGCCGTCGCACGCACCCACTGACAAATCCCAGCGCCCACCGCCGATCCCACCGATCGGCGCGCCTTCTTTTACGCTTGCATGTTTGCAAATAACAATTATTCTCATTAACGAGATTAATTGGAGGCTCTCATGACTTATCTGATCGACGCCTGGCTGGACCGCCCACACCCTTACCTGCGCATTCTCGACCGCCACACGGGCGCAGTATGCGTCTCGCTCGACGGTGACGCGCTCGAAGAATTGAGGGAGCAAGGGGACCTTGATCTGCAGGAGTTGAGCACCAGCGAACCCTGTGTGCTCAAGGAACAGGTGCGCAACCTGTTCCTGTTCTCCTATGCCCGGGCGTTGCGCCCCTGAGCAGAGGTATCAGAGCACGGCAAGCAGTTCGACATCGAAGACGAGCACACTGTGGGGCGGAATGCTGCCAACGCCCTGCGCGCCATACGCCAGTTCGCTCGGCACGTAGAGTCGCCACTTGCTGCCAACGCTCATCAACTGCAGCGCCTCGGTCCAGCCTGCAATGACGCCTCCAACCGGGAATTCGGCAGGCTGCCCACGCTGGTAGGAACTGTCGAAGACGGTGCCATCGATCAGGGTGCCATGGTAATGCGTGCGAACCTGGTCCTGCAGACTCGGCTTGGCGCCGTCGCCTGCGTTCAGCACTTCGTACTGCAAACCGGACGCCAGGGTAGTGATGCCGTCGCGCTTGCCGTTTTCGGCCAGGAAAGCTTTGCCCTCACCCGCCGCCGCCTCGGCTTTCTGCTGCGCCTCAGCCTGCATGCGCTCGCGGATGACGGCAAAGCTGGCATTCAAGGCTTGGGCATCGACACGGCTCTGCGCACCGGAAAATGCATCGCGGATGCCTGCAATGACGGCGTCCAGGCTAATCCCGGGCGGTGGGTTGTCGCGCAACTGGTCACCCAGCTGGCGACCGATGCCATAGCTGACCCGGGTTTCGTCGGTGTTTAAGTTGAGATCGGTCATGCCTGGGCTCCGCTGGAAAAAGGGCGCACAGCCTAGCACAGCCGTCGCCGACCTGACCGCCGAAGCCGGTGCTCACCAGGCCGAGCGCATGCCGACCGCTACCCGCAACGGCTCTCTCGTACCGCTCGCCAGGCCACACATCTCGTCATAAGCCGAGCTATGCACGAGGTACATGGGGACTACCGGAACCTCGCTGAGCAAATCACGCGCATGCTCGACCGACCGCACATGAATGACTGCGCCATGCTCGTCGCGTAAAACCTGCGAGCGCCCCTGGGCCTGCACGCTTAGCAGATAGAACCCGCCCTCCAGCGAAACCAGATCCAGCGACTGGACACGCGACGCCTGCGCCTCTTGAAGCAATACCTGCAGGTTCATCGAGAAGCCTCCTTTACAAGACGACTTCTTTTGTACAACGCACGCCCAACGCATTACAACCGTAGGCGCCTTATGCCCTAGGCGCGCACAGACCCCGTCCGTGGCTTAGTGTTTGGTGAGCTTGTCAAGATAACCCATCGCGAAGGCCGAGAATACGAACGTCAAGTGGATGATCACGTACCACATCAGCTGCTCGCTCTCGAGCTGCTGGGCATCCATGAACATCCGCAGCAAATGGATCGACGAGATGGCTACGATCGACGCGGCAACCTTCATCTTCAACGAGCCGGAATCCATCTTGCCCAACCAGTCGAGCTTCTCCTTGCCTTCGTCGACGTTCAGCTGCGATACGAAGTTCTCGTAGCCGGACAGCATCACCATAACCAGCAGCCCCCCGACCAGGGCCATGTCGATCAGCGACAGCAACTTGAGGATCAGATCGCCCTCGCTTAGCGAGAGGATGGACGGAAGGATGTGCAAGATTTCCTGAAAGAACTTGATGGCGAGCGCCAGCAGCGCGAACGCCAAACCAAAGTAGATCGGCGCAAGCAACCAGCGCGCCGCGTACATGCCGTTCTCGATGAAACGTTCCATCTGATCTCACTGTGGGAGTGTGTTATTCGCCGGCGAGTATACGCAGCGCAACGCGCCATTCAAGGCGCCTCGCGGCGGATGAAATGTGTGGATAACAATTTCCAGCAGCCGTGCAAGCAGCACGCGCGACCCTGGCTATCGAGCCTTGAAGTGGCTCAGGTCCGCGACTCCCAACCACCGAGGTAGCGCGCCTGGTTGGCGTTGACCTTACGCAGCTCCGCCTGCATGTGCAGCTGCCAGATCGAAGGCGAGTCCGACTGGCTGTAGCCCTGCCCATAGAGATTATTGGCGATAGCCTCAAGTACCGACTCAGCCGCCCGAGGCCCGTGGAATGGGCCCTGCGCCTTGATCGCCGTAGGTTGACCGTCATCCAGTCCGGCCGCGCAGAGCAAGGTCCACAAACCGTTGCCTCCGGAAAGCGGACGAATAACGCATTCGATTCGGGTGACCAGGCCCAGGCACTGGCGGTTGAGGCAAAGTGTATGTGACATGACGGCGGTCCTCGCGCTCGGTTGCGCCGCGTCGCTTTTGAACGCAGCGGCAGGTCAACCTGTTTATCCCCAAAGGCTGTGGATAATCATGTGGAAAAAGAGTGGGAACTCTCTTCCAGTGCAGACCCGCCGGTGGCCGTATCGTTCCGTTCAAATAATCGTCAGCGCAGAGTTCCTCAGCCTTTCTCACCCGCAATCGCCGCAGCAGTTGCCAGCACCTCTTCCGGCGAAGCCGCATCGGTCCTCGAGTCGTCCTCGAGTTCGATTTCGGCGATATCCCGCAGCCGCTCGACGACCCGCGCATTGACGCTGCCCTTGGGGAAGTGGCCGTTTTCGTCCGCCGCGCCGACCGGTTCGCCGACCAGCAGCGACAGGGCCTCGTCCACGTGACGCACCGCGTAGATGTGGAAGCGCTGCTGGCGCACAGCCTCGAGCACGCGCTCGTCGAGCATCAAGGTTGTGACGTTGGCGAACGGAATGATCGCACCCTGCTCGCCGGTCAACCCCCGCGCCTCGCAAAGGCGGAAGAAGCCTTCGATCTTTTCGTTCACCCCACCGACGGCCTGTACTTCGCCGAACTGGTTGATCGAGCCGGTGATGGCGAAGCACTGCTTTAGAGGTGTGCGGGAGATGGCCGAGATCAATGCGCAGCATTCGCCAAGCGATGCACTGTCGCCGTCCACATAACCGTAGGACTGCTCCAGCGCGATGCTTGCCGAGATTTCCAGCGGGAATTCCTGCGCGTAGCGGCTGCCAAGGAAGCCTGTCAGGATCATCACGCCCTTGGAGTGGATCGGCTGCCCCAGGTTGACCTCGCGCTCGATGTCGACAATACCCGAACCGCCTGGATAAACGGTGGCGGAGATGCGCGCCGGCATGCCGAACGCCGAATCGCCGACTTCCAGCACCGTCAGCCCGTTGCACTTACCGATGGCCGCGCCTTCGCTGTCGATGAGAATCACCCCGGCGAGAATATCCTCCAGGATGCGCGCCGAGACGCGCCCGGTCCGGGTGGCTTTGGCCTTGAGCGCACGCTCGATGTGGCCAACATCGGTGACTTCGTCCTTCGCCAGTTGGCGGATGAAATCCGCCTCGCTGACCAGCTGGAAGATGTCGCCAATACGCGCCGACAGCCGCCCCTGGTGCTCGGCCAGCCGCGCGCTGTAGGTCGCCAGGCGTGCCACCGCAGCGGCGGTAAGCGGCGCCATGCCCTCTTCCGAGGTCCGCGTCTTCATCAACTGGGCGAATTGCTCGAGGCTGTCCTCGGCCAGCGGGATTTCCTCGTCGAAATCCACCAGCACACGGAACATCTCCTGGAAGTCCGGATCCAGGTCCTGCAGGGTGTAGTAGAGCTGCCGCGACCCGATAATCACGACTTTTACGTTGAGCGGAATCACTGCGGGGTTCAACGTGACCGTCGCCAGGCGGCCCATTTCTGCCAGCGGCGACTCCATCTTCAGGCGCCGCGATTGCAGTGCGCGCTTGAGCGCTTCCCAGACAAAGGGCTCGCTCAGCATCTTCTCCGCTTCGAGCATCAGAAAGCCGCCGTTGGCGCGATGCAGCGCGCCGGGGCGAAGCTGGCGGTAGCTGGTGTAAAGCGCGCCCTGATCCGTGCTGTATTCGATGCGGCCGAAGAGGTTGTCATACGTCGGATGCGGTTCGAATACCACCGGCGCGCCGCCGTCGAACGGGTGCCCTACGACCAGGCTGGGGCTGTATTGCTCTTCGAGCAACTGGCGGGTCTGGGCGTCGGGGCGGTTCTCGTCGACCAGCTGCTCGACCACCGTTTTTAGCAAGTTGACCTGCACAGCCTGCAGGTAAGCCTCGATCCCTGCGTTCTCGGCGTACTTTTCCGAGAGCGGCGCGAGCAATGGCTGCAGCGCTTGGGTGATGGTTTCGTCGTTGAGCTGGCGCAGCTGATTGCTCGATTCACGCTTCCACTGCGGCAGGCTGGCGAGCCCCTCGTTGAGCTGCACCTCCAGCGCGGAAATATCCTCGTGATAGCGTTCGCGCTCGGCTTCCGGCAGCTGAGCGAACTCAGCCTCGTCCATCGACTTGCCGTCCTTCATCGGCGTGAAGGCGATATTGCTGCTGTCGCGGTAGAGGGCAATCTCCTTTTCCAGCGCCAGCTTCTCGATGACGTCGAGCGCTTTGTCGTAGCGCTGATTGAAGGCACGGTCGATGGCGCTCTTCTTTTGCTGGAAGCTCGGGTGCTCGAACACCGCAGGGAAGGTCGCCATAAGGTTGTCGATCAACTGGCCGATGTCGGCGATGAACTCGCCCGCCCCGCCTTTCGGCAGTTCCACGACCCGTGGTTCACGTGGCTCGTCGAAGTTGTTGACATAGACCCAGTCAGACGGCGTATCCAGCCGTTTGCCCTCGGCTTTGAGGTACCGGCGCACGAAGGAAAAGCGGCCGGTCCCCGGCTCACCCATCACATAGACGTTGTAGCCCGGACGCGGCATGGCTACACCGAACTGAAGCGCCTCGACGGCGCGCTCCTGTCCGAGCACGCCAAGGAAGGGCTCCAGCTCGTCGGTGGTCTTGAAATTGAACTGGCTGGGTTCGAAGGGACGGGTCAGCGCATCGGGCGCCAGGCGCAGGCCGGGAGCGACAGTTTCGGGCATCGGAAATCCTTGCTGGAGGTGGCCGCACGGCCACGAATGATGCCGCCATTCTGGCGATGCCCATGCCGGGCTGCAAGGCTGGCCGCGCCGGGTCGCGGCGCGAGGGGTGCGACATTCAGGACCACGCTCAAGCCTGGCTCACCTTGATTCAGATCAACCCTCCAGCCGCCCGCCAGGCGCCTCCTAGAGCAGCCAACATCGAAAAAGGAATCCCGTGATGCGCTGCCCTATTCCCTTTCTGCTTAGCGGACTGATGCTGATGGCCAATGGAGCTGTCGCCAACGAACTGCGCGAGCGCGCCAATGCGATCTTCAAACCCGTGCCCGCGGAGGTCACCCAGATACGTGGCCAAGCCGTCAGCGAAGACCAGGCCAGGCTCGGCCACAAGCTCTGGTTCGATCCGCGTCTGTCACGCAGTCACGTGATCAGCTGCAATACCTGTCATAACCTCAGCCTGGGCGGCGGCGACAACGTCACCACCTCGATCGGCCATGGCTGGCAAAAAGGCCCCCGCAATTCTCCGACTGTCCTCAACGCGGTGTTCAACGCCGCGCAGTTCTGGGATGGCCGCGCAGAGGACCTACAGGCCCAAGCCAAGGGCCCCGTACAGGCGGGAGTCGAAATGAACAACACGCCCGAGCGCGTTGTTGCGACGCTCAAGAGCATTCCGGAATATGCCGATGAGTTCAAAAAAGCCTTCCCACATGACAAGGAGCCGGTCAGCTTCGACAACATGGCGTATGCCCTGGAAGCCTTCGAAGTCAGCCTCACTACGCCTGGCTCCCCCTTCGATCGCTACCTCAAGGGTGACGACAAGGCGCTCGATGCAAAACAAAAGGAGGGCCTGGCGCTGTTCATGGACAGCGGTTGCTCGGCCTGCCATAGCGGCGTGAATGTCGGCGGCCAAGGCTACTTCCCGTTCGGCGTGATCAAGAAGCCCGGCGCGGAGATTCTGCCGTCGGGTGACAAGGGCCGCTTCACCGTAACCAATACCGCGACCGATGAGTACGTATTCCGCGCCGCGCCGCTGCGTAACGTTGCGCTGACTCCGCCTTACTTCCACAGCGGTGAGGTCTGGGAGCTAGAGCAGGCCGTGGCGATCATGGGAGATAGCCAGCTCGGGCGTACGCTCAAGCCGGAGGAAGCCAGCGCAATCGCAGCATTCTTGCGCAGCCTGACCGGTAAACAGCCGCAGGTCGCTTACCCCGTCCTGCCGCCGAGCTCGGCAGACACCCCGCGGCCCGAATGATGTCGCACCGCCCCTGGCAACCTCAACGTCAGGGGCGGCGGTTCTGCTCGCGCAACGCATCGCGAATTTCCGTCAGCAGCAACTCTTCCTTGCTCGGCGCCGGCGGCGCGGAGGGAGCTTCGGCTTCCTTGCGTTTGAGGTGATTGATGCCTTTGACCGCGAGGAAGATGGCGAAGGCGACGATGGTGAAATCGAACACCGTCTGGATAAATCGCCCATAGCTCAGCGTGACCGCCGGTGTGTCACCTACGGCTTGCTTGAGCACAATCGCCAGGTCAGAAAAATCCACCCCGCCGATCAACAGGCCAAGTGGCGGCGTCACCACGTCGGCGACGAACGACGAAACGATTTTGGTGAATGCCGCACCGACGATGATCCCCACCGCCATGTCGATTACGTTGCCCCTGACCGCAAATGCCTTGAACTCGCTGAGCATGCCCATCTGTGTGTTTCCTCTAACTATTGAGAAGCCTGGCCGCAGGTGGCCGCAAAGAACTGCCACGAACACGGCCGTCGCTTCGCGGTGCCGGGCGACCACCGTCCCGCTTCGACAATGAGCAGCATAGGTCGGGTTCAATGGCTGAGCTAAACGCACAGAAAGACGAGCGGAGAAACCCGATGCAACTGGCTTGATCGCCGTCAACAGCAATCCGCATGCGCGCGGCTAAGGTACAGCACCCAAGCACACCTCCGGAGCCGTCTATGCACGTCGAACATCACCCTCTGATCAAGGACTTCCCCGAGAAGCGCGAGCAACTGCAGATGCTCCGCCAGCAAGACCCGGCCTTTGCTCGCAAAGCCGAAGCATACGAAGCGCTGGACAAGCAGATCTGCCGCGTCGAGGACGGCGTCGAGCGTCTCGACGAGGATGCGCTGACGGCGCTGAAGCTCGAGCGCGTAACGCTCAAGGACGCCATCGCCAAAGACCTCAAGCGCGCCAGTGGCAGCTGCTGCGGCGGTTGCTGCGGCTGATAGCCCCGCCTATAGAAAAAGCCCGCTTTAGCGGGCTTTTTTGTCAATGACATCGTCAGAACAGCCCACCGAACCTAAACCCGGCTCCAACCCAGACGAATGCTACAGCGGTCAGGGTGATCAGCAGGATATGCGCGCCCAGATGAGGCAGACGCTGCTCATCTAGCCGAGGAATCAGCGCCACCCGAGCATGCACGCCCATCAGCACCGTGGCGCCTAACAGCACCAGCTTCGCCTGTATCAGGTGAGCGACCGGCGAGTCGCCGAGCCATTGCCCATGGGGCAGCCACTGCCCAGCAAGCCAGAAACCGGACACGACTTGAATCAGCAAGGCAGGAATGCCAACCCGCTCGTACAGCCGTTCAAACTGGCGGACAGGCTGTACGTCACGTCGCTTCAGCGCGCCCGGCAAGACGCTGAATAGCAAGATCAAATGGCCGCCAACCCAGACGCTGGCCCCAAAAAGATGAAGAAACAGCACGTACCGCATGGTCTGGCTCCTGTTCGATTTGTTTACAGTCTGGGGGCTCGCTGCGCGCTTGTGGCTGATGGCGATCAAGTCAGCCGCTATCATGCGACTCCCGCTACGCGACCCGGAGTTCCCCATGGCCAAGGCCAAGCGCATGTATGGCTGCACCGAGTGCGGCTCGACCTTTCCCAAGTGGGCTGGCCAATGCGGCGACTGCGGCGCTTGGAACACCCTAGTCGAAACCGTCATCGACGGGGCCCCGCCGCCTTCCGGGCGTGCCGGCTGGGCCGGTGACCAGGCCAACATCAAGACCCTGGCCGAGGTCAGCATCGAGGAAGTGCCGCGTTTCTCCACCGCTTCCGGCGAACTGGACCGCGTGCTCGGCGGCGGCCTGGTCGACGGCTCGGTCGTGCTGATTGGCGGCGACCCGGGCATCGGTAAGTCCACCATCCTGCTGCAGACCCTTTGCGCCGTAGCTCAGCGCTTCCCGGCGCTGTACGTCACCGGCGAGGAATCGCAACAGCAGGTGGCGATGCGTGCGCGGCGGCTCGACCTCCCCCAAGACAAGCTCAAGGTAATGACCGAAACCTGTATCGAATCGATCATCGCGACCGCGCGGCTGGAAAAGCCCAAGGTCATGGTGATCGACTCGATCCAGACCATCTTCACCGAGCAGCTGCAGTCAGCGCCGGGCGGCGTCGCCCAGGTCCGCGAAAGCGCGGCGCTACTGGTGCGTTTCGCCAAGCAGAGCGGCACGGCGATCTTCCTCGTCGGCCACGTGACCAAGGAAGGCGCACTGGCCGGCCCACGCGTGCTTGAGCACATGGTCGACACGGTGCTCTATTTCGAAGGTGAGTCGGACGGCCGCCTGCGCCTGTTGCGCGCCGTCAAGAATCGCTTCGGTGCTGTCAACGAACTCGGCGTGTTCGGCATGACTGACAAGGGACTGAAAGAAGTCACCAACCCGTCAGCGATCTTCCTCACCCGCGCGCAGGAGGCAGTGCCGGGCAGCGTAGTAATGGCGACTTGGGAAGGTACCCGACCGATGTTGGTTGAAGTGCAGGCGCTGGTCGACACCAGCCACCTGGCCAATCCGCGCCGCGTCACTCTGGGCCTGGACCAAAACCGCCTTGCCATGCTGCTCGCCGTGCTGCACCGCCACGGCAGCATCCCAACCTATGACCAGGATGTGTTCATTAACGTGGTGGGCGGCGTGAAGGTGCTGGAGACAGCAGCGGACCTGGCCTTGATGGCCGCGGTCATTTCCAGCCTGCGCAACCGGCCGCTGGACACCGACCTGTTGGTGTTCGGCGAGGTGGGCCTGTCGGGCGAGATTCGCCCGGTGCCGAGCGGCCAGGAACGTCTGAAGGAAGCCGCCAAGCACGGGTTCAAGCGTGCCATCGTGCCCAAGGGTAACGCTCCAAAAGAATCGCCGGCCGGCCTGCAGATCATTGCTGTGACCAGGCTCGAGCAGGCACTCGACGCGCTATTCGAATAACGTCACTCGGCGCTCAGCGCAGCCAGCTCACGCTCGAGCAGGGCCTCGTCGCCCAGGTTCAGCTCGACCAGGCGCCGCAGATGGCTGATCGAATCGACATCGATATGTCGGCAAACCAGGCCGATCAGCTCGCCTTCGGCATGCGCCAGCTCGACCTCCATCAGCACTTCGGCATCGTCGGCCAGGCGAATACGGGCTTGAAATGGCACGCTGGGGTCGGCATCCCAACCCACCGGGCGATGGATCAGCAGGCCCTTCAGGGACAGGTCATGTAACTGCACCGTCCAGCGCCGCTCGCCCTGCACGAGCTCGGTAGCCGCGTCGAAGGCGAAGCGTTGGAAACGTCGACGGTCACTGGGGTGTTCGCTCATCGGTCAGGCTCCTGGGGTGGTTAGGACACTATAGGCCACGCTTGGCGGAACCGATTGGCACTAGAGCCAACGGCGCACCTGCGCCTGGTAGCGCCGGTACTCATCGCCGAACAGCCGCGAGAGCAAGCGCTCCTCCGGCACAATTACCGAGCGCTGCATGGTCAGAATCAGCGCCGGCAACAGCAACCAAGGCCAGAGACTATCCAACCAGAACGCGACAGCACAGTAGACCAGCGTGTCGGCCAGATAGATCGGGTTGCGCGAGAACCGAAACGGGCCGGTTTGCAATAGCCGCTTCGGGGTGCCGTACGGATTGATCGTTGTGCGGTGCCGATGCATTGCCAGCGCCGCCCAGCCCATCAGGGCTACACCGACGAGCATCAGCACCCATCCGCCCAGGTCCGTCGCAGCGTGTGGCGGCAGGTCGAGCGGCACCCGGCCGGCAAGCCACCAGCCGCAAGCGATGAAGGCGAGATAGACCAGCGGTGGCGGCGGAATCAGGCCGGCGTTGCGAGCGGACATGGCATCTCCATGGAAGAGTCGTGATGGTCGATAGCGCGCAGAGGCGATTGACGCCATGGCGCGGCCTCAATGCTGCCCCGGCAACCAGCCGTGCACCATGGCGTGCTTCATCAGGTCGGCCGGGCGGTCGATATCGAGTTTGCGACGAATGCTCAGCCGGTGCGTTTCGACGGTGCGAACGCTGATCTTCAGCGCACGGGCCATCGCTTTGTTGTTATGTCCCTGCGCAAGCATGAGCAGCACCTCGCGCTCGCGAGGCGTTAGCTCGCGCTCTTCGGCGCCGCGGCTGGCGAGTTTTTCGGCGATGCCTTGGCTATAGTAGGTGCCGCCAGCGGCAATCGCCTCGATGGCCACGATGATCTCGCGGGACGGCGCATCCTTGAGCACATAGCCGCAGGCGCCCACCTTCAGCGAGGTGTTCACGTACTCCTGGTTGTCGTACATGCTCAGGATCAGCACGCGGATCGTGGGAAAGCGCTGCCGCAGCGCCTGGGTCAGTTCGAGGCCATTGACGTCCTTCAGCCCGATATCCATCAGCACCACGTCGACCTCGACCCGCTCGAGCAATGCCAGTGCCTCTTCACCGCTGCCGGCTTCGCCGACCACGTCGAGCTCGGGCACGGCCATCAGCAAGGCGCGAATGCCATCGCGCACCAGGACGTGGTCGTCGATCAATGCCACCTTGATGGATCGTTGCATGGAGCAAAGCCTCTCGTTGTGCGGTGCGCCGTCAGCTCGAGCGCGTCGGCAGAGTCACGTCCAGTTCGGTGCCGCCGGGAGCGGACGCCAGGTTGAAGCGTCCCCCGAAGTGCTCGACCCGCTCGCGGATGTTACGCAGCCCGATGCCGCCACCCTTGATCGCATCGAGCCGTCGCGGATTGAAGCCCACGCCATCGTCGGCAACCCGCAAGCGCACCGTGCGGCCATTACCGTCCAGGCTGATATGCACCGATTGCGCTCGGGCATGACGCTCAATATTGGTCAGTGCCTCTTGCAGCACGCGGAAAAGTGCGACCGCGACGGCGTCGTCCGGCGCCTGATCGCCCAAACCGTCGGTGTATAGCATTTTCAACCCGCTGCGCTGCTCGAACTCTGCCACAAGCTGGCCAATGGCCGCCGGCAAGCCCAGGGTATCGAGCAACGACGGATGCAGGTCATGGGAAATACGTCGCACCTCACCGATGGCCCCGGCGAGGCGCTCAGTGCCCTGATCGAGCGTCTGCTGCGCCTTGGGATTGCCACTGGACAGCTCGTGGCTGGCCAGTTCGAACTGGAACTTGATCGATACCAGCAGCTGGCTGATGCCGTCGTGCAGCTCACGCGAGACCCGCGACCGCTCTTCTTCCTGCAGGCTGACGATGCGCTGGGTGAGCAACTGCAGCTTGCGGTCGGCCAGGCGCCGCTCGCTCACATTGAGGGTCAGGCCGCTGGCAAACACGAGCAGCACGGCGACTAGCGCCACACCGGCGATGGCCAGCATCGTGGTATGGATGCCACCGGCAACTTCCTCGCGCACTTGCTGGATCGCCTCGTCGACATCCTCCAGGTAGATACCCGTCCCGAGCATCCAGCCCCAACGGTCGAGCATCACCACATAGGCCAGCTTTTCAGCGAACTGCCCCGTGGACGGCTTTTGCCAAGCGTAGCGCTGGAAGCCGCGACCGCTTTGCGCGCTGTCCATCAGCGCCTGAATCACACGCAGCCCGTTGGGGTCGGTCATATTCCACAGTTGCTTGCCGACCAATTCAGGCTGGCGCGGATGCATGAGATTGCGCCCGTCGCGGTCGTAGACGAAGAAATATCCATCACTGCCGAAGCTGAAGCGCCCTAGGGTTGCGAGCACCTTCTGACGGGTTTCCTCATCGTCACGCCCGCTGTCATAAAGCGGCGCAGTGGTGCTGAGCGCCATCTCGACGTAGTTCTTCAGCTCGGCCTGCTTGCTCGCCAGGATGCTGCGCTCGATCAGCTTTGCCTGCTGCTCACCCAGCCGTTGGTTCTGGATCAGCACCAGCGCGCATACCACCGCCACGGCCAACAGCAGCGGCAGGATGCTGAGCGCGGCGATCTTGTGCTTGAGCTGCATCGAGCCCTCCATCGGCCCGGCCTCGGGCGAAAACTGGCGTGAACGTTAACCCACCCCGGCCGACACGCACAGTATCTGATGGCATCTTGCCGTAATCGCTGTGGTTCGCCTGAAACGAAAAAGCCCGGCACTGGGCCGGGCTTCTCGGTACAACGACAGTGTTACTGGCCGTAAACAGGCAGCTTGGCGCAGATCGCCTCGACCTTGCTGCGTACGGTAGCGATTACTGACTCGTCGCCCATGTTGCCAAGAATGTCGCAGATCCAGCCGGCCAGATCGCGGCACTCAGCCTCTTTGAATCCGCGGGTGGTCACGGCTGGGGTGCCGATGCGCAGGCCCGAGGTAACGAACGGCGAGCGTGGATCGTTCGGCACGCTGTTCTTGTTCACGGTGATGTGCGCCTGGCCGAGGGCGGCGTCCGCATCCTTGCCGGTGATGTCTTGCTTGATCAGGCTGAGCAGGAACAGGTGGTTCTGCGTGCCGCCGGAGACCACATCGAAGCCGCGCTCGATGAATACCTGGGCCATGGCCTGGGCATTCTTCACCACTTGCTCCTGATAGGCCTTGAACTCGGGCTGCAGCGCTTCCTTGAAACATACGGCCTTGGCGGCGATGACGTGCTCCAGCGGGCCACCCTGGGCACCGGGGAATACAGCGGAGTTCAGCTTCTTCTCGATCTCGGCGTTGGCGCGCGCCAGGATCAGGCCACCGCGCGGGCCGCGCAGGGTCTTGTGAGTGGTGGTCGTGACGACATCGGCGAAAGGCACCGGGTTCGGGTAGACACCCGCGGCAACCAGGCCGGCCACGTGAGCCATGTCGACGAAGAGATAGGCACCGACCTTATCCGCGATTTCACGGAAGCGAGCGAAATCCAGCTTCTGCGAGTAGGCGGAGAAGCCAGCAACGATCATCTTCGGCTTGTGCTCGACGGCCAGGCGCTCGACTTCGTCGTAGTCGATCAGGCCTTGGTCGTTGATGCCGTACTGCACGGCGTTGTACAGCTTGCCGGAGGAGGAAACGGAGGCACCGTGAGTCAGGTGACCGCCGTGGGCCAAGCTCATGCCGAGGATGGTGTCGCCGGCATTGAGCAGGGCCAGGTAGACCGCGGCGTTGGCCTGGGAACCGGCATGCGGCTGGACGTTGGCGTAGTCGGCGCCGAACAATTGCTTTGCACGTTCGATAGCCAGCTGCTCGACCACGTCGACGTGCTCGCAACCGCCGTAGTAGCGCTTGCCCGGGTAGCCTTCGGCGTACTTGTTGGTCAGTACCGAACCCTGGGCTTCCATCACCGCCGGGCTGGTGTAGTTCTCCGAGGCGATCAGCTCGATGTGGTCTTCCTGGCGCTTGGCTTCCTGCTGCATGGCAGCGAAAAGCTCGGCGTCGTATTTGGCGAGGGTCAAATCACGGCTGAACATGGCAGTCCTCTGAGATCAGCTGGCGGTAATAAAGAGAGGCGCGGATTCTACCCCATCCCGCTGTCAGCGGGTATGAGCCTTGGTCATGTGGCGCATGAGCCCAGGCCAAGCACATGGCCCCGCCGGGCGCGCTCAGGCGCGGCAGAGCTGTTGCGCAACCACCGGCCGGCCGAGCAGGAAACCCTGCACTTCGTCGCAGCCATGCTCACGGAGAAACGCGAGCTGCGCCTGCGTCTCGACGCCCTCGGCGATGACCGACAGGCTGAGGCTGTGCGCCATCGCGATGATCGCCCGGGCGATCTGGCCGTCCTGCTCGCCTTCGGGCAAGCCATCGACGAAGCTGCGGTCGATCTTGAGCACGTCGATGGGGAATTGCTTGAGGTAATTCAACGAGGAATAGCCGGTGCCGAAATCGTCGACGGCGATGGACGGTCCGAGCTCTTTAAGCGCTTCGAGGATGCGCATGGCTTCGCCGACGTCCTGCATGAGGATGCTCTCGGTCAGCTCAAGCTCTAGCCGGCCCGGGGCGATGCCGCTCGCAGCCAGGATAGCGGCGATACGCTGGCCAAGCCTGCCGTCGGCGAACTGGCGGGCCGAGAGGTTGACCGCCATCTTCGGCACGTAAATACCCTCGCGCTCCCAGGCGACGATCTGCCGGCAGGCCTCGGTCAGCACCCAGTCGCCCACCTCCACGACCAGCCCCAGCTCTTCCAGCGCCGGAATAAACTCACCAGGCGGCACCAGCCCCCGTCGCGGATGTTGCCAGCGCAACAGCGCCTCGACACCGGTCAGCGTACGGCCATCGACCCGATATTGCGGCTGGTAATGCAGAACGAATTGGCCCTGTTCCAGTGCGTGGCGCAGATCGCTTTCCAACTCCAGACGTTCCAGCGCGCTGGCGTTCATCTCTGTTTGATAGAACTGAAAATTGTTCTTGCCGCGCTCTTTGGCGTGGTACATGGCCGTGTCGGCATTCTTCATCAGTTGGCTGAGATCGTTTCCATCCTGCGGACTCAGTGCAATACCGATGCTGGCGGTAACGAAGAATTCGCGTCCGGACAGCACGAAAGGCTCCGCGAGGCTTTCGAGAATCCGTTCGGCGACATGGATGGCGCGGGTCAGGGCTTCGTCACGATCGCCACCGGGATGCAGCAGCAAGGTGAACTCATCGCCGCCCATGCGCGCGACGGTGTCATCCTCGTCGACGCAAGACGCCAGCCGCACGGCGACGTCCTTGAGCATGCGGTCACCGGCAGCGTGGCCGAGCGAATCGTTGATCGGCTTGAAGCGGTCCAGATCAAGGAACATCAGCACCACCCAGCCGCGCCTTCGCGCGGCCAGCTGCAGGCTACTGTGCAAGCGGTCCTGAAACAGGGTGCGATTGGGCAGCTGAGTGAGGCTGTCGTAGTAGGCCAGGCGGTGGATGCGCTTCTCGCTGGCCTTGCGCTCGCTCATGTCGCTGAAGAAGCAGACGTAGCTGACCAGCTCGTTCTCGGCATCGCGTACCGCAGTGATCCCGACCCAGCAGGGGTAGGTTTCGCCGCCCTTGCGCTTTAACCAGAATTCGCCCTCCCAGCTGCCAGTCTGGATGACCTGGCTGTGCACGTAATCCATTTGGTTGGCCTGCTGCCGGTCGGCGCTGAGCACCATGGGCAACTGACCGTAGACCTCCTCGCCGCTGAAGCCGGTGATGCGCACAAAGGCGGCATTGACCTGCACGATTCGCCCGGCCGGGTCGGTCACCACGATGGCGGCAGTGGAGTGATCGAACACCGTCGCGGCGCGGCGCAGTTCTTTCTCTGCCTGGCGCTGCTCACTGATGTCCCGACCGATACACAGCGCGCCGTCGAACCGGTTGTTCTCGTCCCAGATCAGCATGATGCGCAGCTCTATCGCGACGAACCGACCATCGGCCGCGCGGCAGTCGAAGTACAGGGTCTGGCCTTGCAGGTTGCGCCCCAGCTCGGCGAGCGCCGCCGGGTTGGCCGATGCCTTGCGCACGCGTCGCATCAGATCGTAGAAGCGCGCGGCCTGCCGCGGCTTGGTGACGACGCCATTGAGCCCATGGCGGGCCGCCCACTCGGGACTGTAACCAAGCATCGTCTGCACTGAGGGGCTGATGTAGTCGATGCGCACCGAGCTGTCGGTGGTGAAGATAAGATCGCGCAGGCTGCCGGCGAGCATCCGGTAACGCCGCTCGCTGTCACGCAGCGAATGGCTGTGTTCGATATTGGCTGTGACGTCCCGCGCCACGCCGATTAGACGCTGCACCCGACCGTCAGCATCGCGCGCGAGCACCCGCTCGGTCACGCAGAACCAGTGCCACTTGCCGTTGCGGTGGCGCCAGCGCAGCAACGCCTCCTGCTCGGCGCCATCGCGCATGGAGCCTCGCAGCGCCAGCAACCGCCAGATGTACTCCTGGTCGTCGGGATGGCTGATGCGGCGCCAGAACAGGTTGCCATCATTACCCCGCTCCTCCTCGCTGTAGCCCAGGCGGGCCGCAAGGTTGCTGTTGCCGAACAGCAGTTTGTCGGTGGACAGGTCCTGCACATACAGGGTATCGGGCACCGCACGCAGCACTTCGGACCAGAACCGCTCACGCTCGATCAGCGCCGCCTGCGCCTGCTGCTCGCGGGTGATGTCGCGCATCACCCAGACGAAGCCCGAGGGCTGCGACGCGCCAAGCAGCCGCAGCGTGCGCCGGGTGATGGAAAACAGCCTCTCTTCACCGTCCTGCAGCAGCCGCACCGCTTCGAGGCAGAGGTCGACGCTGGTGTTCGTCGCATCGAATGCCAGCGCATCGAGGCCGGGCAGCAGCTCCTGCAGGCGGTAGCGGCGGGCGTAACGGCTGTCGATGCCGAACATCACCTCGGCCCGGTTATTGAGAAACTGCAGCCGGCCGGCAAAATCGCTGATCAGGATGCGCTCTTCAATGGCGCCCAGCGCTTCGGCCGAATAGCGCAACGCACGCCAGTGCATCGCCAGGCGGCGCGGCACAGGCACGCAGACGCCGACCCGCGCCAGCCAACGGGCCAGCCGGCGATAAAGGATGAGCATAAGTGAAGAAGGATCTGAACCGGCCAAGCGTCGAAGTCCCTTCGTGAAGGCTACGTGCGGCGCCAAATGCCAGGCGCCGAAACGGCGTCAAGCATGCCTCGGATGCCACTAAAGCGCCAGCACTGCAGGATGGGCCAGTTTGCCCTGCTCTGAGCATTCCGGTAGTTTTGCCAATCCGGCTCGACCCGCCCGCGGCGGCGGGATTCGCCTCCTCTATTTCCTCTGTCACGGGCATTCGTCTCCATGGCTCAATACGTCTACACCATGCATCGGCTGAGCAAGGTCGTTCCGCCGAAGCGCGAAATTCTCAAGAACATCTCCCTGTCGTTCTTCCCGGGCGCCAAGATCGGCGTCCTCGGCCTCAACGGCTCGGGTAAATCCACGCTGCTGAAGATCATGGCCGGCGTCGACCAGGAGTTCGATGGCGAAGCCCGCGCCATGCCCGAGCTGAACGTCGGCTACCTGCCGCAGGAGCCGGAGCTCGACCCGAGCAAGACCGTGCGTGAAGTCGTCGAGGAAGCGGTCAGTGGCATCAAGGACGCTCAAGCCCGCCTGGACGAGGTCTACGCCGCGTACGCCGAGCCCGATGCCGACTTCGACAAGCTTGCCGCCGAGCAGGCCAAGCTCGAAGCCATCCTGCAGGCCAGCGACGGTCACAACCTCGAGCGCCAACTTGAGGTCGCTGCCGATGCCCTGCGTCTGCCGGCGTGGGACGCGAAAGTCGAACACCTATCCGGTGGCGAGAAGCGCCGCGTTGCGCTCTGCCGCCTGTTGCTGTCGGCCCCGGACATGCTGCTGCTGGACGAACCGACCAACCACCTGGACGCCGACTCGGTGGCCTGGCTGGAACACTTTCTCCATGACTTCACCGGCACCGTCGTCGCGATCACCCACGACCGTTACTTCCTCGACAACGTTGCCGGCTGGATTCTCGAACTCGACCGGGGCCAGGGCATCCCGTATGAGGGCAACTATTCCGGTTGGCTGGAAGCCAAATCCGCACGACTGGCGCAGGAATCCAAACAGCAGTCGGCCCATGAAAAAGCGATGAAGGAAGAACTCGAGTGGGTGCGCAAGGGCGCCAAGGCCCGCCAGGCCAAATCCAAGGCGCGCCTGCAACGCTTCGAAGAAATGCAATCGCAGGAATTCCAGAAGCGCAGCGAAACAAACGAGATCTACATTCCTGCCGGTCCGCGCCTGGGCGACAAGGTTATCGACTTCAAGAACGTGACCAAGGGCTACGGCGATCGCATCCTCATCGAAGACTTGTCCTTCAGCATGCCGAAGGGCGCCATCGTTGGCGTGATCGGCGGTAACGGTGCGGGCAAATCCACGCTGTTCCGCATGATCATGGGCAAGGAGCAGCCGGACTCGGGCACCATCGAAATTGGCGACACCGTTCAGGTCGCCTGCGTTGACCAGGGCCGCGAAGACCTGGATGGAGGCAAGACCGTCTGGGAAGCGGTGTCCGACGGCGCCGACATGATCCGTATCGGCAGCTACGAAGTCCCGTCGCGCACCTATGTGGGGCGCTTCAACTTCAAGGGCGGCGATCAGCAGAAGTTCGTCAAAGACCTATCCGGGGGTGAGCGCGGCCGCCTTCATCTGGCGCTGACGCTGAAGGAAGGCGCCAACGTGCTGTTGCTCGACGAACCCTCCAACGACCTTGACGTGGAAACCCTTCGCTCGCTGGAAGAAGCGCTACTGGACTTCCCCGGTGCGGCCATCGTGATTTCCCACGACCGCTGGTTCCTGGACCGCGTGGCCACGCACATCCTGTCCTACGAGGACGACGGCGACATCGTGTTCTTCGAAGGCAACTACACCGAGTACGAAGCCGACCGCAAGAAGCGCCTCGGCGATGCCGCCTCGCAGCCGCACCGGGTCAAGTACAAAAAGCTGGCCCAGTAAGCGCAACACCACCAACGGAGCCTTCGGGCTCCGTTCTTTTTTGCGCGGCCAACCGCCACTGGTGGCAAAGTGCCGGATTGCGGATAATCGCGCACTTTGCCGGCCTGGCATGCACTTTGCGGCTATTTGGCGATAACGCGATTAGGACGACATCCACATGGCGGCGTTGGGATTACGCGGTAAATCCTTACTGGCGTTGTTGCTGACATTCTTTCTGGCGATCAGCGTGACGGCTCTGGTGGGGCGCGAAGCCCTGATCGGCGTGCAGCAACGTTTCGGTGAGGCCTATGCGCGTAATGTGGTGCAACTCAACCGTGAACGATTGTTCGCTCCGGTTACTCGCGAGCTAGCCTTGGCCCAACGCCTGGCCGAATCCCAGCTCACCCGGGCCTGGTTGCTCGACGAACAGGACGTTACCAAACGCGACCTGTTCTTTCGCGAGGCTGCCGGCTATCAGCGAGCGCTGAGCGATCATTCGTACTTCGCCGCCTCGGCAATCAGCCATGCCTACTATTCCAATGACGATAGCCAGCCATCCAGCCAATCGCTGCGCTACCGGATGTCACCCGACGCCCCTGCCGACGAGTGGTTCTTCACCACGCTGCGTTCGCCTGCGCCTTATCACCTCAACGTCGACCGTTCGGCCGTCACCGGCGACCTGAAGATCTGGTTCAACATTGTCGTGCGCGATGGCGACCAACCGCTCGGCATCGTTGGCTCAGGCATCAATTTGAAATCGTTCATCGACGACTTCATCAACGTCGACAAAACCGGGGTCGAGTCGATGGTGCTCGACGCCCACGGTTCTATCCTCGTTCACCCGGACCAAACGCTCGTCACCCTTAACGCCGACACGGCCCAGGGGCGTTCTTTGGCGACCAACGTGCTAGGCCTGCTCGATGACATCGAGCAGGCCAGCGCCCTTCGTGAACGGATGGCCTTCGCCCGGGAGCACCCGAACGAAACAACGGCACTGACGCTGCAGCTCGACGGCGAGCCCCGCCTACTGGCGCTCACCTGGATACCAGAGCTCGAGTGGTTCGTGGCAAGCGCGGTGGACCTGCGCACCGCTCAAGTCATCGAGATCCGTCCGCTGCTACCAGCGCTGACGGCAGTGGTCCTGCTTTTCTTGCTGCTGATCTTGATTGGCGCCTGGTTAGTCGATCACCGGGTGCTACGTCCGTTGCGCCAGCTGCGCAAGAGTGCGCAAGCCATCGCGGCTGGCCAGTACAACGCACCCTTGCCAACTGATCGCGACGACGAAATCGGCGAACTCAGCACCGCCTTTCGCAGCATGGCGCAGAAGATTCGTAGCCATACCGGGGAACTGGAGAGCCGCGTACAAGAGCGCACCCGCGAGCTCGAGCAGGCCAACCGCGACATGGCCGCCGCGCATAAGAAGATTGACGACTCGATCGATTACGCCAGCCTGATCCAGCACGCCATCCTGCCCAAGCGCCAGCTGGTTGCCGACCTGGACGAGCGGCATGCCGTGCTCTGGCACCCACGCGACGTGGTTGGCGGCGACTTTTACGTCTATCGCGCCACCTCTCGAGGCTGCCTGCTCGGCGTTGTCGATTGCGCCGGCCATGGCGTTCCAGGTGCGTTGATGACCATGCTCGCCCATGCCGCGATCGAGCAGGCCATCGCGGATGCGGGCATGCACGACCCGGCCGCGATCCTCAGCCGCACCGACAGCATCGTCCGCCGCATGCTGCACGGCGACAGCAGCGGGCATGCGCTGGCGACCAATATGGATGTCGGCCTGGCCTACGTCGATTTCGACAGCCGCCGCGTGATCTACGCCGGCGCAAAAATCTCGCTCTATTTCAGCGATGGCGAGACGCTCGACGAGCTCCCGGCCGGCCGCCGGGCGATCGGCGATCGACGCGTCGGCGAGTACGCCAATGCCGAGGCCGAACTAAAGCCCGGTCGTACCTTCTATCTGGCCACCGACGGTTTCCTTGATCAGGCCGGAGGTGAACTAGGCTACGGCTTCGGCAATAGCCGCTTCGCAGAAATGATCCTGCGCCACGCGCGCCTGCCGCTGGCAGAGCAAGGGCAGGCTTTCAAGGCAACGCTGGCGGAGTATCAGGGTGATTACCCCCAGCGCGACGACATCACCATGCTGTGTTTCCGTTTCGATTGAGCGCCATCCACCGGAGTCGAGTTGCCCCATGGAAAACCTTGACCTCTTCGCCATGCGCGAAAGCTACAACCGGCAGCAGATCATGCTCTGCTTCAACGGCCCGATTTCGCGCAGCCTGATCGAGGAAATCGGCAACGCACTGCGCAACTACCTGGCTGCCGACCACGCCAACCCGTCGTCGGCCATGGATGTGTTTGCCGTCTATATCGAGATGACACAGAACATTCGCCACTACGCCAAGGTCCGAAACTGGGCCGATCAGGAAGCTGGCGCGACGGTGGTGGTTGCACGTAACGATGCTGATGGCCGCTATGTGGTCTCGGCAGGCAACCTGATCGAGACGGCCGATGGCGAGGCGCTGATCGCCGCCATTGAAGAGCTTGCCAGCCTGGACAAGGCGCAGCTCAAGGCCAGGTACAAAGAACAATTGCGCAAACCGCGCGAAGACAACACCGTGTCGGGCGCCGGTCTGGGCCTGATCGACATCGCGCGCAAATCCAGCGAACCGCTGAAAGCCTCATTGCAACCCGTCGCCAACGGCCGCTCCTTCATCAGCCTGAGCGCGGTCATCTGACAGACAAGAGCCAATGCACATGAATGACTTCTCTATCGCCGGCAGCCAATCCTCGCCTGCCATCGATTCCGACTGGGAAAACGGCGTGCTCGTCATGCAGGGCGACTCCTATCCGGAAAATTCCTACGAACTCTTTCATCACGTCATCGAGTGGATCGAGCGCTTCCTCGCCGAGGCAGGTCGCCCTTTGCGCCTGGATCTGCACCTGCTGTACCTCAACACCAGCAGCATCAAGGCCATGATGGATATTTTCGATCTACTCGAAGCCGCTCACCAGGCCGGCCAACCTGTGGCGGTCAACTGGCATTACGATCGCCGAAACGAACGCGTCATGGAGCTGGCCGAAGAATTCAAGGAAGACTGCAGCTTCCCCTTCCTGATCATCAGCGACGACCAATAGGTGCCCTATGCGCGGCCATAATCCGCTGGAAGCCCAGGTGGTGGAGTCGCTCGCCGACCCCGCGCACCATGGCCATCCACTGCACGAGACGCTGCACCAGCTTTGGGAGGCGCACCACGCACTGCTCAACCGCATCGAGCGCATTGCACGTGTCTCCGATGGTTACCAGAGCATTGCCCGCGACCGGGAGATGACGCTCTCCGCGCGCTTCGACAAACAGTTGCGCCAGTTGGAGAAGGTGGCCCGCATCTCTGATCGCTACCAGATGATGATGCAAGACCTGAACATCGCGCTCCGGGAGGCCTCAACCCACGACGCCCTCACCGGCATCGCCAATCGGCGCCTGCTCACCGAGCGGTTGCGCGAGGAAACCGAACGGGCGCGCCGCTACGGGCGCCCACTGTGCGTCGCGGTCGTCGATATCGATCACTTCAAGGTCATCAACGATGATCACGGCCACGAAATAGGCGACAACGTGCTGGTCGAAGTGGTGCGGGTGATGGAGGCGCAAATCCGTGAGCACGACCTCTGCGGGCGCTGGGGAGGCGAGGAGTTTCTCGTGGTGATGCCAGAGACTGAGACAGCCAACGCAATCCCCGTGATGGAACGGCTGCGCCGCGCAGTCGCTGATCTCAAGGTGACAATTGGCGACCGTACCCTGTCAGTCACGGTGAGCCTGGGTATGGCCGAACTGCGCGCGGACGAGAGCTATGCCAACGCCATCAACCGCGCCGACGCCGCCCTGATGCGCGCCAAGCGCAACGGCCGCAACCGCTACGAACTGGCGGACTGACGACCACTGCCGCCACGACCCCTGGATGACGCCTTAATGCCTCGTCGCAGCACCGGCATCCACGCAGCCTTTGTAGGAGCAGGCTCTGCCTGCGGCCGCGGTTTCCGACCACGCCCAGGTCGCGAGCAGAGCCCGCTCCTACAGGGGCAAACGCCAACCCCTCCCGCCGCCCTCACGCCGCACTTGTAGGAGCAGGCTCGGCCTGCGACCGCGGTTTCCGAACCACGCCCCAAGTCGCGAGCGGGGCCCGCTCCTACCGGGCGAACGCCAACCCCTCCCGCCACCCTCACGCCGCATTTGTAGGAGCAGGCTCTGCCTGCGACCGCGGTTTCCGCCCACGCCCCAAGTCGCGTGCAGAGCCCGAATCCTACAGGGGCAAACGCTAATCCCTCCCACCACCCTCACGCCGCACTTGTAGGAGCAGGCTCTGCCTGCGACCGCGGTTTCCGAACCACGCCCCAAGCCGCGGGCAGAGCCCGCTCCTCCTCATCCCGCAGCGAGAACACGGTCGGGAGCGTTTGACGCAAGGACGCCGGGCCTGCGCTACCAGTAATTCTCTACCGCTACCTGCCCAGGCCGCCGGGTAAGGCTCAGGTTGAGGTCGCGCGCTTTAAGCAGGGTGCGAGTGTCCTCAATCATCTGCGGGTTGCCGCACAACATGATCCTCGAGTGCTCGGGCTCCAGCTTCAGATCGGCGGCCCGCTCCAGTTCGCCGCTCTCGATCAGCGTGGTCACGCGGCCGCTCAAGGCACCGGGCACCGCCTCGCGGGTCACCACCGGCAGGTAGGTCAGTTTCGAACCCAGTCCCTCCAGGTACTCGCGCTGCGGGAGTTCATGGATTAGCTGCTGATACGCCAATTCCGATGCGGTGCGCGCGCTGTACACCAGCACAATCCGCTCGAACCGCTGCCAGACCTCGAAGTCCTGCAGGATCGAAAGAAACGGCGCGATGCCGGTGCCGGTGCCCAGTAGCCAGAGATGGCGGCCGTCGATGAAACGGTCGAGCGTCAGGAAGCCGAACGCTTGTCTGTCCACCAGCAATTCGTCGCCCGGTTCGAGGCGGCTGAGCTCACTGGTGAATTCGCCGTCTGGCACCACGATGGAGAAGAAATCGAGAAACTCATCGTGCGGCGCGGACACCATCGAGTAAGCGCGCCAGACAATGCTACCGCTCGGCTTACGGACGCCAAGGCGCGCGAACTGTCCGGCGGTGAAGCGGAACCCCGGGTCACGGGTGGTGCGCAAGGTGAACAGATTGGGCGTCAGCGTCTGCACCTCGAGCAGGCGCTGACGGGTGAACTTCTCTTCGCTGGCGGTCATACTTCGCTCCCTTTGCGGACATCTGCGGGTTCGAGGGCTGGTTCTGCCACGGACTACCCCTTGATACTCCATTCCGACGCTCACAAACACCGCCAGTTCTTATGCCTATTCTCGAAACGCCCTACGCCCGCCTCGACCTGGTCCGCCAGCCGGAGCAGCCCAACGAGCCACTGCAGGCCTTCGATGCGGCGGACGAATACCTGCTGGCACAGCTCCATGATCAGGGGCTGGCGGCGGATTGCCGCGTGCTGGTACTCAACGACAGCTTCGGCGCCCTCGCCTGTTCGCTGGCACAGCATGCACAGGTCACCAGCAGTGGCGATTCGCACCTGGCACATATGGCGCTGGATAAGAACCTGCAGCGCAACGCGCTGGCCAACGACGGCGTGACGTTCATTCCCGCCAGCGAAGCGGTCCAGGGCCCGTTCGACCGCGTACTGATCCGTGTGCCGAAGACCCTTGCCTTGCTGGAGGAACAGCTGATCCGCCTGCACGGTCAGCTGGCGCCAAATGCACAAGTGATCGCAGCCTCGATGATCAAGCATCTGCCGCGTGCGGCCGGCGACTTGCTGGAGAAATACATCGGCCCCGTGCAAGCCTCGCTGGCAATCAAGAAGGCGCGTCTGCTGACCGCAACACCAGTAGACAAGCCAGTGCCCCGCTCGCCCTATCCGACGCGCTATCGCCTCGACCAGCAAAAAATCGAGCTCCTCAACCACGCCAACCTGTTCTGCCGCGAAGATCTCGATATCGGCACCCGCGCCTTTCTTCCGCACCTGCCCCGCGCGCTCGGCAACCTGCGCGCAGCGGATCTGGGCTGTGGTAACGGCGTGCTGGGCATTGTGTACGCGCAGAGCAATCCGCAGGCGTCGCTGACCCTCGTCGACGAGAGCTACATGGCGGTGCAATCGGCGCAGGAAAACTGGCAAGCCATCCTCGGCGACCGCCCCGCCGATATCCGAGCCGGCGATGGGTTGGCGGAGCAACCGATGGATTCGCTTGATCTGGTGCTGTGCAATCCTCCCTTCCACCAGCAGCAAGTCGTCGGCGACTTTCTCGCCTGGCGCATGTTCACCCAGGCCAAGACGGCGCTGTGCAAAGGTGGCGAGCTATGGATCGTCGGCAACCGTCACCTCGGCTATCACCTCAAGCTCAAGCGCCTGTTCGGCAAGGTCGAGCAGGTGGCCGCGACGCCGAAATTCGTCATCCTCAGAGCGATTAAGGGCTGAGCCAGCATTAGTGAACCGCCCGAATCGGTGCGAATAGCGAACCCGAAATCGAGCGCACCCTGCTTGTCCCTAGGCGGCGTGCTAATCTCGCCGACCCTGCCGTTCTTGCGCCCGCCTGATGTCGACCCACGCCAAACTCCTGCTGCGCCATCAACACCCTTTCATCAAGTTCTGGTTTGCTCGCGTATTTACCGCCAGCGGTTTTCAAATGCTTGCCGTGGCCATTGGCTGGCATATGTACGAACTGACCGGGAGCGTGCTGGATCTCGGGTTGGTCGGGCTGGCTGAGTTCTTCCCCCGCCTGCTGTTCATTCTCTGGACCGGGCATGTCGCCGACCGCTTCGACCGACGTCGGGTCGCGGCGCTGTGCCAAGGCTTGCAGGGTTTGATTGCGTTGGCCCTGGTGCTGGGCAGTGGCGGGCTGGGCGTGACGCGAGAAATAATCTTCGTGCTGGCTTTTCTGCTGGGCACCGCCCGCGCCTTTGAGGGGCCGGCGACCCAGGCATTACTACCGAGCCTGGTGCCGACGTCCCTGTTCCCCGCTGCCGTGGCCGCTTCCTCTTCAGCGATGCAGACGGCGACGATCGTTGCGCCAGCACTGGGAGGCCTGCTTTTCGCCATCGGCCCGCTGTGGGTGTATGGCCCGGTTGCGCTGCTCTTCGCCCTCGCCTGCAGCCTGATGCTGAGCCTGCCAAAACGGCCGGCTCCGCCCAAGCAAACCGGCCCGGCGATGGACAATTTGCTCGCCGGCATGCGCTTCATCCGTAGCCGACCGGACATCTTCGGCGCCATCTCGCTGGACATGTTCGCCGTGCTGCTGGGTGGCGCCACTGCGCTGTTGCCAGTGTTTGCCAAAGACATTCTGCTGACCGGCCCTTGGGGGCTTGGTCTATTGCGTTCGGCGCCGGCAGTGGGTGCGTTACTGATGTCGTTCTGGCTGGCGCGTTACCCGATCAACCGCCGGGTGGGTCGCGTCATGTTTGCCGCCGTTGGGGTGTTCGGCCTGGCGACCATCGCCTTCGGGCTGTCGACTTCGTTCTGGCTGTCAATGGGCGTACTGGTGGTATTGGGTGCGGCCGACATGATCAGCATGGTCATCCGCGGCGCCTTCGTTCAGCTGGAAACACCCGACGCCATGCGCGGTCGAGTCAGCGCCGTGAACGGCCTGTTCATCGGCGCGTCGAACCAGCTCGGTGAGTTTGAGTCGGGCCTCACCGCACACTGGTTCGGCACCGTACCGGCAGTGGTGATCGGCGGCGTTGGCACGCTGATCATAACGGGTACCTGGATGAAACTCTTTCCGACATTGGCCAACCGCGACCAACTGCATCGAGATCTTGACTAGGCCCAACGGGCAGTTGGCGGAGCTGTCCGCTCGGCCAACCGCCCCCGAGCGGCTGCTTACAACAGCTTGTCCATGGTGATCGGCAGATCCCGCACCCGCTTCCCCGTCGCGTGGTAGATCGCATTGGCCACCGCAGCGCCCACACCCACGATGCCGATCTCACCCACGCCTTTTGAACCCAGCGTGTTGACGATCTCGTCCTTCTCCTCGACAAAGAAGGCATCGATCTCGCCAATGTCGGCATTCACCGGCACGTGGTACTCGGACAGGTTGTGGTTCATGTAGCGACCCAGGTTGTGGTCGATCATGGTCTCCTCGTGCAGCGCCTGGCCGATGCCCCACACCACGCCGCCGGCGATCTGGTTGCCTGCCGTTTTCGGGTTGACGACCCGTCCGGCAGCAACCGCGCTCACCACCCGGCTGACCTTCACGGTGCCCAGCGATTCGTCCACCCGCACCTCAACGAAGATGGCCGAATGCGTCGCCGTCGAGTAGCCGTTACGCTTTTCGCCGGGCTTGGCGCTGACCTCAGCCTCCAGCTCACCGCTGACCGCAACGATCTGTTCCAGGTCGACGCACTTGTCAGGCGCTGCTTTCAGACGCATCTGCCCATCGGCAAACTCCACGTCCTCCGCTTTCGCCCCTGTAAAGGGCGAGACAGGCGATTGCTGGGCTGCGTCCAGCAGCTTCTGACGCAACGCTTCGCAAGCCTGTTCCACCGCAGTGCCGACCGAAGATACCGTGAAGGAGCCACCTTCCAGCGGTGCCTGCGACAGGCTCGAATCGCCCAGACGAAACTCCACGCGCTCCATCGGCATGCCCATGGCCGCAGCCGCAATTTGCGTCATGACGGTATAGGTGCCGGTGCCGATATCCGATGTCGCGCTGCTAACCACCAGCCGCCCGTCGGGGCCCAGGCAGGCCTTGGCGGCGGCTGGCATTTGCATGGCCTCCCAGACGCCGGTCGCCATGCCCCAGCCAATCAGCTGGTTGCCGTCACGCATGGAGCGCGGCTCCATGGAGCGGCGCGACCAACCAAAGCGCTCGGCGCCCTGCTCGTAGCACTTACGCAGCTCCTTGCTGGAGTAGGGTTTGTCCTCATTACCGTTGCGCTCGGAATAGTTGGTCAGACGCAGCGCCAGCGGATCGACCTTCGCGGCGTACGCCAACTCGTCCATGGCGCACTCCAGCGCGAAAACGCCGATCGTTGCGCCCGGTGCGCGCATGTCCAGCGGGGTGTAGACGTCCAGCGGCACCAGCTGATAATCCAGCTTCACATTCGGACACGTGTAGAGCATCCCTGACCACTCCACCTCATGCTCGGTGAAGTCTTCGAATGAGGACGTCTGGCCGATGGCCTGGTGGGTAATCGCCTGCAACTGGCCATCCGCTCCAGCACCGATGGACAGGCGCTGCACCGTGCGCGGCCGGTAGCCGAAGGTGAACATCTGCTGGCGCTTGAGCGCGACCCGCACCGAACGCTTGAGTTTGAGCGCAGCCATTACCGCCAGCGGCAATTGATACTGCGGACGTAAACCGGAGCCGAAAGCACCGCCGACAAAGGGCGAGAGGATGCGGATCTTGCCTTCCATCCCGAACACGTTTTCCAAGTAGCGCATGCAATTCTGCACACCCTGGGTCTTGTCGTAGATCTCCAGATTGCCTTCGGGCAGGTAATGCACCGTGGAGGCATGGGGCTCCATCGGATTGTGGTGCTCGACCGGTGTGGTGTATTCGACATCGACCCGCACGGTTGCGCTGCGCAAGGCACTGTCCACGTCGCCACGGGGCGGCGGCAGCTCGGCCGGCGCCTTGTGCATGGTTTCCAGTTCGCTGAGCAGATCGGTGCGATGGGGCTCGCGCTCGTATTCGACACGTACCAGGCTGCCGGCGTAACGCGCCAGCTCGAGGTTTTCCGCAACCACCAAGGCGATCGGCTGGCCGCTGTAGAGGATGCGATCGTTGAACAGCGGGCGGAACGGCGATCCATCTGCGGCATCGTCGTCCTCGTAGGGGTCGTCATAACTGGCGACCGGGGGACGGTTCTGGTGGGTCAATACCAGCGCCACGCCTGGGACGGCTTCAGCTGCGCTGGCGTCGATGCTGACGATCCGCCCGCGGGCGATGCTGCTGTTGACCACGCTGCCGTAGAGCAGGCCGGGCACATCGAACTCGGCGGCATAGTGCGCCTGGCCGGTCACCTTGAGCGGCCCGTCGACGCGGTTGAGCGGTTGGCCGAAAGGGGAATTGGCTGGCTTCATTGGGCGGCTCCTTTGGCGGCGTCGGTCAGGGCGCGAACAATGGCGCGCCGGCCCAGTTCGATCTTGAACGCGTTGTGTTCGAAGCCACTGGCACCCTGGAGCAGGATATCGGCAGCGGCGGTGAACGCGGCTTCGTCAGCCGCCTTGCCGACCAGCACGGACTCCGCTTCGGTCTTGCGCCAGGGTTTGTGGGCCACACCCCCCATGGCGATGCGGGCGCTGCGGATGTTCCCGCCGTCCATGTCCAATGCAGCCGCAACCGACACCAGCGCAAAGGCGTACGAGGCCCGGTCGCGAACCTTCAGATAGCTGCTGTGTGCAGAGAAATCCTGTGCCGGCAGCTCCACCGCAGTGATCAGCTCGCCGTCGACCAGCGTGTTGTCGGCTTCCGGCGTCTGGCCCGGTAGGCGATGAAACTCGGCCATGGGGATACGCCGCTCGCCGTGCGGCCCTTGTACGTGCACCACGGCTTCCAGCGCCGCCAGAGCTACGCACATATCGGACGGATGCACCGCGATGCAGGCGTCGCTGTGGCCGAGAATCGCGTGGATGCGATTGAGCCCATCGCGCGCCGAGCAGCCGGTGCCGGGCTCGCGCTTGTTGCACGGCGTAGTGGCGTCGTAGAAGTAATAGCAACGGGTGCGCTGCAGCAAATTGCCGCCCGTGGTGGCCATGTTGCGCAACTGCGGCGAGGCGCCGGCCAGGATCGCCTGGGACAGCAGCGGGTAACGGGCTTCCACCAGCGGATGCCAGGCCAGATCCGCATTGCTGACCAACGCCCCGATACGCAGGCCGCCGTCGTCAGTCTCTTCGATGTCGGCCAGGGGCAGCTGAGTGATGTCGATCAGCTGCGACGGACGCGTGACGTTTTCCTTCATCAGGTCGAGCAGGTTGGTGCCACCGGCGATGTAACGGCTGTCCGGGCGGAACTGCCCGATGGCTTCTACGACACTGCTTGGGCGTGCATAGCTGAAGGGGTTCATGGCGTCACCTCCTTCGCACCCGCGAGCCGTTCACGCGTCTCCTCGGTCGCTTCCTCGATGGCTGCGACGATGTTCGGGTAGGCGCCACAGCGGCAGACGTTACCGCTCATCTGTTCGCGCAGGTCATCGCGGGATTCTGCGCGCCCTTCGGCCACCATCCCCACCGCCGAGCAGATCTGCCCGGGCGTGCAATAGCCGCACTGGAAGGCGTCGTGTTTGACGAAGGCGGCCTGCATCGGGTGCAGTTCCTCGCCCTCTGCCAGCCCTTCGATGGTGGTCAGCTTGGCGCCGTCATGCATCACGGCCAGCGTCAGGCAGCTGTTAATGCGCTTGCCGTTGAGCAGCACGGTGCAGGCACCGCACTGGCCGTGGTCACAGCCCTTCTTCGTGCCGGTGAGGTGCAGTTGCTCACGCAGCAGATCGAGCAGTGTGGTCCAGGGATAGACCTCGACTTCCCGGCGCTGGCCGTTCAGTTGGAGGGTGATGGAACAGGCGGAAATCCCACCTGCAGCGGTAGACGTTTCGCTCATGGCAGCCTCACGGTTTGGGGGGCTTCGTGCGCCTGTTCTGTGCAGGATCACCGAAGACCTCAGGCATTCGATGCGCTTTCCGTGCGCCTAGGGGTACGACTACCCTGGCGGAAAAAACGTTCAGCCTGCCTGGCTGACCCTTGGCGCGAGCATGTGTATCAACCGGGCAGGCGATCCTCAGGTCGGTCGATATCGTGCAATACGCCCGGGTCGTCTACCTCGATCTCGATTACCGAAGGGCTATCGAACAGCGCCTGCGCGCCCCGGTCCCCAGACAACACCCGCAGCAACGCACCAAAATCAGCCCCAATGCCTCGCGGATGGCCCCGTTGCCCCCGGTACACCGGCACGACCAGGCGCTGAGGCTGGATCGCGGCGGCGAGGCGTTCGAGGGTGTCTCGCCGGACATAGGGCATGTCAGCGAGCGCGACCAGCCAACCACGGCGAGTCTCGCAACTCGACACGGCCTGACCCAGGCTGTGTCCCAACCCATTGCTGCGGATCACGAGCACGCTGGCACCGTAGGCCGGTGCCTCGCGCTCGAGCCACGCGCGAAGCTCATGGTTGTCTGCGCGCGTGACGATCAGCATGCGCTCGGCAATGCCGGACAGGGCGCGAAGCGTCATCGCCAGGATCGGCTCGGCATCGGCCGCTGATGTACAGCCGGCGAGCAACTTGTCTTCGTCGCTGCGCTCGCGGTAGCGGCTGCCCTGCCCGGCCGCCAGAACCAGCGTGCAGAGGGCCTCAGGCACAACGGCGCGCCTCGGCCACGGGCGCGACGCGCACACCGTTCTTGATTGCCACCACTTGAGCCATGAGTGACAACGCAATTTCCGCTGGTGTGCGGCTGCCGATCGGTAGTCCGATCGGGCCGTGCAGCCGGGCGACGTCTCGTTCGCTGAGGCCGAGGCTGAGCAAGCGCGACTTGCGCTTTTCGCTGTTGACCCGCGAGCCCAACGCACCAACGTAAAAGGCATCGGACTGCAACGCGGTGAGCAGTGCCATGTCGTCCAGCCGAGGGTCATGGGTGAGCGCGACAATGGCGGTGTGCGCATCCGGCTCGATGGCGAGCACGGCATCGTCTGGCATACCCGGGATGAAGCGCACCTGCGTGTCGCTCCAGTCGTGGTCGTAGCCCTCGCGTGGGTCGCAGATGAGCACCTCGAAGCCCAGGCTTACCGCCAGCTCGGCGGTGTAGCGCGACAGTTGGCCGGCGCCGATCATTAGCAGCCGCCAGGTAGGACCGAAGGGCGCGTGCAGCGTCGTGCCGTCGAACTGCAGCTGGGCGCCTCGCTCGGCCGGCTCCAGGTGAACGTGCCCGGTGGCCAGCTCCAGGCAACGCACCAGCCGCTCATGAGCGGCACAGCGTTGCAGCAGTTCATCGAGCCAATGCGCGTCGACGAGCGGCTCTTCCAGCAGGCGCAAGGTGCCGCCACAGGGCAGCCCGAAACGCGCCGACTCTTCCTTGCTCACCCCGTAAGTGACCAGTTGGCAGCCCTCGCCACGCTCAGTCGACGCCATGCGTCGCGCCAGCAGGTCGTCTTCGACGCACCCCCCTGAGACGGAGCCCTCGACGCGGCCGTCTTCACGTAGCGCCAGCAGCGCTCCGACGGGCCGAGGTGCGCTGCCCCAGGTCTCGAGCACCGTGTAAAGCACCACGCGGTGGCCGTCACGCAGCCAGTCGCGGGCGCGGCGCAGCACGCCCAGATCGACACTGTCCATCGTCTTCCTCGTGAAATCGCAACAGGTGCCGGATGCACCGGCATGCTTTCAATGACTGGCTCCGCAATGGGTTAGTTCGCGCTGCGACGCCGAGCCACAGGCCCGATCTGCTGCGGAACCGGCCGGTCAGCCGCTCGGAAATTCAACCTGCCGCGGGGGCGGTGTAAGATGCGCGGCTTTTGCGGCACACGCCCCGATGGGCTTTGCTGTAACGAACCACTGCCCGCCAGAGGCAGCCAACGCCGCCCGCCAACGACCGGCACACGAGAGGATTGACCATGCTGGAGAAGCTGTTCCAACTCAAGGCGCACAACACCACGGTGCGCACCGAGATCCTCGCCGGTCTCACTACGTTTTTGACGATGGCCTACATCCTGTTCGTCAACCCGAGCATCCTCGCCGAAACGGGCATGGACCACGGCGCGGTCTTCGTTGCTACCTGCCTGGCCGCTGCCATCGGCTCGGCCGTGATGGGCTTGATCGCCAACTACCCAATCGCGCTGGCGCCGGGCATGGGTCTGAACGCCTTCTTTACCTATACCGTCGTGCTGACCATGGGCTACACCTGGCAGACCGCGCTGGGTGCGGTGTTCCTCTCGGGCGCGATCTTCTTCCTGCTATCGATTTTCAAGATCCGCGAGTGGATCATCCACAGCATCCCGCTGGCCTTGCGCGCGGGCATCGCCGCGGGGATCGGTTTGTTCCTGGCGA
Organism: Pseudomonas sp. SA195; assembly: GCF_054131565.1. Classification (NCBI taxonomy): domain Bacteria; kingdom Pseudomonadati; phylum Pseudomonadota; class Gammaproteobacteria; order Pseudomonadales; family Pseudomonadaceae; genus Pseudomonas; species Pseudomonas sp. SA195. The sequence continues at coordinate 3,791,927 of NZ_CP096392.1, forward strand.
TCATCGCACTGCAGAAGTCGGGCATCGTCGTCGCCCACCCGGCCACCATGGTGACCCTAGGCGATATGACCGCTGGCGGTCCGCTGCTGGCGTGCCTGGGCTTTTTCGTGATCGCGGCGCTGGCCTATCTGCGCGTAACCGGCGCGGTGATGATCGGCATCATCCTGGTCACCGTGCTGTCAATCGCCCTTGGCCTGTCGGAGCTCAAAGGCGTGGTATCGATGCCGCCTTCGCTGCTGCCGACCTTCATGGAACTGGATATTGCCGGCGCGCTGGACATCGGCCTGCTCAGCGTGATCTTCGCGTTCCTGTTCGTCGACCTGTTCGACACCTCCGGCACCCTGATCGGCGTGGCGCAAAAGGCCAACCTACTGGACAAGGACGGCCACATGCCACGCCTGGGCCGCGCCCTCCTGGCCGACAGCACCGCGACCATGGCCGGCGCCGCGCTGGGCACCTCGACCACCACCAGCTATATCGAATCGGCGGCGGGCATCAGCGCCGGTGGCCGCACCGGCCTGACCGCCTGTGTGGTCGCGCTGCTCTTCCTGCTTAGCCTGTTCTTCGCGCCGCTGGCTGGCGCCGTCCCGGCCTACGCCACGGCACCGGCGCTGCTGTTCGTCGCCGTGTTGATGATGAGCAGCCTGGCCGGCATCGACTGGGACGACCTCACCGTCGCCGCGCCGGTGGCCATCGCCGCGCTGGCGATGCCGCTGACCTTCTCCATCGCCAATGGCATCGCCTTCGGCTTCATTGCCTGGACCGCCATCAAGCTGCTGGCCGGCCGGTGGCGCGAGCTGAGCCCAGCGATGTGGGTGCTGTCGGTTCTGTTCGTGGTCAAGCTGGGCTGGTTTACCGGCTGACGTTCCGTAGGGTGGATGACGCTTTTTCATCCACCTCGTTCACACGGCGACGGTGGATGGATCACGCGCCAGCTGCGCGCCCCGATCCACCCGACGATTTACCTACCATTCCAAGAGATTTCATGAGCGCACCGCAATTCGACCCCGCCACTTACGACGCCCAACTCGCCGAGAAAGCCGCGCGGCTGGTGGAACTGCTGGCACCCTTCGACGCACCCGCACCAGACATATTCGACTCGCCACGTGAACACTATCGCCTGCGCACCGAGTTTCGTCTTTGGCGCGAAGACGGCCAACGTCATTACGCGATGTTCGAGCAGGGCGACAAGCACACACCGATCCTGATCGATAGCTTTCCCATTGCCAGCCGCCGCATCAACGAGCTGATGCCGCAGCTAAAAGCCGCCTGGCAGGCCAGCGAGACGTTGAGCTTCAAGCTGTTCCAGGTCGAGTTTCTGACCACCCTATCCGGCGACGCGCTGATCACCCTCGCCTACCACCGCCCGTTGAACGACGCGTGGCAGACCGAAGCTGAACAGCTCGCCGAGAAGCTTGGCGTGAGTATCGTGGGGCGCTCCAAGGGCAAGCGCATCGTCATTGGCCGCGACTACGTCACTGAGCAGCTGACCGTTGCGGGCCGCACCTTCAGCTACCGGCAGCCAGAGGGCGCCTTCACCCAGCCCAACGGTGAGGTCTGCCAGAAGATGCTGAATTGGGCGTTTGAGGTGCTAGGCGAACGCAGCGACGACCTGCTTGAGCTGTATTGCGGCAACGGTAACTTCACCCTGCCGCTGGCGACCCGTGTTCCCAAGGTGCTGGCCACGGAGATCAGCAAGTCTTCGGTAAACGCCGCGCTGGCTAACCTCGATGACAATGGCATCGACAATGTCAGCCTGGTTCGCCTGTCGGCCGAGGAACTGACACAGGCACTGAACGAGGTGCGGCCGTTCCGCCGCCTGGCCGGGATCGATCTCAAGAGTTACAGCTTTGGTAGCGTGTTCGTCGACCCGCCACGCGCTGGCATGGACCCGGATACCTGCGAGCTCACGCGCCGCTTCGAGCGCATCCTCTACATTTCCTGCAACCCCGAAACCCTAGCGCAGAACATTGCCCAGCTGCACGACACCCACCGCATCGAGCGCTGCGCCCTGTTCGACCAGTTCCCCTACACCCACCATATGGAGTCGGGCGTTTTGTTGGTGCGTCGCTGAGAAGCACCCGCGTCACGGTTTAAGCCAAGAGCTCGCTGAATGGCAGGTAACCCACCGGCTCGCCCTCGTTCAGGGTGCGGTTGCAATCGATGATTGCCAGCCCTTCGGCCCAGCATGCGGAGGCCAGCATTGCCGAGCCCTGCCCTGGATGAAGGCACACACGCAGCTCACCCGCGCGCTCCTCCAACCGTGCTCGCAAGTACTGCCGGCGCCCGTTGGCCTTGCGCCAGGTGAAACCCGCCGGCATCGGGATGGGCGTCGGTAGCACGTCGCGCCGCCCTTGAGCGCGAAGCAGAAAGGGCCGAGCGACGATCAGCGCGGTGATCAGTGCTGCCGCCGGGTTGCCAGGAAGGCCGATCCAGGGTTTGCCCCCTACTTCGCCGAAGGCAAGCGGTTTGCCGGGCTGGATCGCCAGCCGCCACAGGTGCAACTTGCCGAGCTCGCGGATGGCCTGTTTGAGGTGATCCTCTTCTCCAACCGACACGCCTCCCGAGGTGATCAGCACATCCCATTCCGAAGCAGCCAACGACAAAGCGTCACGGCTGGCCGCCAACTCGTCGACGAGGATCGGATAATCGTGGACCTCCAGCCCGAGGCTGCGCAGCACGCCAAGCAGGCTGTAGCGGTTAGCGTTGTAGATCTGCCCAGGCGCCAGCGGCTCGCCAGGTTCCCTCAGTTCATTGCCGCTCGACAGCAGACCCACCCGCAGGCGGCGATACACAGCGACCCGGTCGATACCAAAGCTGGCGAGCACCCCGAGTTCTTGCGCGCGGATGCGTTGCCCCGCAGCCAGCACCGGGCTGCCAGGTTGAAGTTCCTCCCCCTGGCGCCGCACGTGCTCGCCTACGCGCACACTCGGTAACAGCACCCGATCGCCTTCGAGGCGGCAGTTTTCTTGCGGGACCACCGTATCGGCGCCTGGCGGCAACGGCGCACCCGTGAAGATCCGTACCGCATGGCCATGGGGTAGCTGGGCGTCTGCTGCATCCCCGGCGGCGACTCGGCCTGCCAACAACAGGGCGCCGCCCTCCGCCGGCAGATCAGCAGCGCACAGGGCATAGCCGTCCATCGCGCTGTTGTCCCAGGCAGGCACGGCAAAGGGCGCGACCAGCGGCTCGGCAAGCACCCGTCCGAGGGCGTCGGGCAAAGCGACCCGTTCTACCGGTGGAGGCGCCGGTACGCGCCCAAGCAACTCGGTAATCGCCGCATCGACGGGCCGCAGGTCGGTGCCGTCGCAACCACAACTGCTGGTGGACGTAGTTTGGTGAGGCATGCGTGTTCTCCGAGGGGAAGGGCTCGTCGCCAGGGGGCTGCGGAGCCGGGTCGGAACTCACCCTAGCTGCTCTCGGGGCCATACGCACCCCGCTGCGACCACGCGTCGCGAGCCGTACATCGAACGGGGCTGTGAGCGAACGCGCAACAGCGGTATCCGAGCGACGCCCCTTGACCATCGTCAAGGGCGAAACGGCGTGGGGGGCTATCGTCCCGCCCCATCGACCGCCCGGTCATGTACACGAGCCAACGTCATGAACAAGACTTTCGCCACCGCCTCGCTTCTGCTGCCGCTGCTGTTCGCCAGCGCGCCGGCACACGCCGCCATCAGCGACGCTGAAGCCGTCAACCGCGCCGGCATGCAGCGCATGTTGGGCCAACGCATCGCCCGTAGCTACCTGATGCTCGGCACCGAGACGCGCGTCGAGTTGGCCGCCAACCAACTCGATACAAGCGTTGCAGCCGTCGAGGAGAATGCGCTTCTACTGGATGACTATGCCAACAGCGACAGCACCAAGCGCGCCCTGGCCAAGGCCAACGAGACCTGGGCGCAATATCGCCAGCTTGCGCTCACAACGCCGGACCCGGCGCGCTCAGCCGAGCTGCTGGCGCTGGCCGAGCGTTTTCTGGGCGATAGCGAAGCATTGGTCCAGGCAATCGAAAGGGAGAGCGGCAACCAATCTACTCGACTCGTCAACCGGAGTGGCCGTCAGCGCATGCTGAGCCAGCGGATCGCCATGCTTTACCTTGCCATGGCCTGGAAGCTGCCCAACGAGGCGCTGCCCGGGCAGTTCGAGGCGGCAGTCGGCGAGTTCGAACGCGGGCTCGATGAGCTGCGCCAGGCCCCGCAGAACACGCAAACGGTCATCCGCCAATTGGAGCAGGTCGAGGCGCAATGGCGATTCGCGCGGGCGGGGTTCACCCTGGCGGACCAGTCGCGTTTCGTGCCGACCGTGATCGTTACTACAAGCGATTCGCTGCTGCGCAAGATGGAACAGCTAACGCATGACTACGAGCAGTTGGCTGAGGGGGCACGCTAGCCCGCTGGGTCGCCACGTCGGAAGGGTTGCGGGCTGGTGTCAGCGGGGATCGCCGCAGGCTCGGCGGCATCGAGCGAAGATGGGACATCGCCGACCTGGAAGGGCTTGGGCGATTCGGTCGCGAGCCGACGCGTTGCGGGTTCGATGCGTTCGGGCTCCGCCTCAGGACCGGCGGCAGCGCGTAGCTTCAGCAAAGCGAAACCTGCCAGCAGCGCCGCGATCACTCGATAGATGAGCGAGGCTAGGTCAAAGCCAACGAGGTCGCCGCCGTCGAGCCACAACGAGCCGAGGCGCCCGGCGACCAGCGCGAGCATGACGATCACCAACATGGCCAGCGCCGCCCGCGCATGCTCATGCACCCGTATCGCCCACAGCAGGAACAGCCCGAGCGCCAGCTGCAGCCCACCGTAATAGACGCGCATGTGGCTAACCGACGCCGTTTCCATCAGCAGCATGCCGTTCAGGTTGGCCATTTCGTACGGACGCAGCCAATACGCGATGCTGAAACCCAGCATGATCAGCGCTTGGGCGATGAGAACGAAACGGGCGAATCGCATCGAAAACACTCCTGATGACGGCTGCTCAGCACGACGGTAATCGGACCGGATCTCAGGCCGTTGGTTCGCCGCGCCGGTCCGTCCGGCGCGGCTTGGGTAACGGCCGGTGCGCAGGTAAGCTGCGCGCATCTGTCGATGGAGAAATCTCATGCGCCGCCTGCTTCTAGTCATCAGCCTATTGACCAGCCTCGCCCAGGCCGCCGAGCCCATTGCCATCGACGTGCACCGCGACGCCAATTGCGGCTGCTGCACCTCCTGGATCAAGCATCTGGAGGCGAACGGTTTCGTGGTTGAGGATCACGTCGAAACGGATATGGCAGCCGTCAAGCAGCGCCTGGGCGTACCGCATCGCCTGGGCTCGTGCCATACCGCAGTGATCGACGGGAAGTTCGTCGAGGGCCACGTCCCAGCGCAGGACATCCTCAAGCTGCGCGCCGAGCCCGACCTGATCGGCGCAGCGGTCCCAGGCATGCCGGCCGGGTCGCCGGGGATGGAGATGGGTGGCCGCCAGGACGCCTATCAGGTCATTGGCCTCGGTAAGGACGGCACCGAAGAGGTGCTGGCGGACTATCCCGCCCGCTGAACGTTCGTCGCGCAAAGTTACCGGCAAGCTGAATTTGCTGGCAGCCCGCCGGGTCTGAAGTAGGGACCGTTCAGACAGAAGGATTCGTGACGTGCGTTGGAACAAGGCTCGGCGCAGCGACAACGTAGTGGACGCCCGCGGCCGCAGCGGAATCGGCGGCGGCAAGCTGAGTCTCGCCGGCGTAGCAATCGTCGTGGTGATCGGCCTGCTTTCGGGTCAGGACCCGATGCAGATCCTCGGCCAGTTGGCCAGCCAGGGCAGTGCGCCGCCCACGCAGGAGCGCCCGGCGGCTGGAGACGACCCGCAGGTTCAGTTCGTCCAGGCCATTCTTGGCGACACGGAGGACACCTGGCGAGCGCTATTCAAACAAGGTGGCGAGCAGTATCGCGACCCCACGCTCGTTCTATTTCGCGGCGGCGTGAATTCTGCCTGCGGCTTCGCCAATGCCGCGGCGGGCCCCTTCTATTGCCCGGGCGACCAACAGGTTTACCTGGACTTGCAGTTCTTCGATGAGATGGCTTCACGCTTTCAAGCATCCGGCGATTTTGCCCAGGCTTACGTCATCGCCCATGAAGTCGGCCATCACGTGCAGACCCTGCTCGGCGTTTCGCAACAAATGCAGGCTGCCCGCCAGCGCGGCGAGCGCATGGAGGGTGATAACGGCCTGCTGGTTCGCCAGGAGCTACAGGCCGACTGCCTAGCCGGTGTGTGGGCGCATCATGCGCAGCAGCGCCACGACTGGCTCGAAGAAGGCGATCTGGAGGAGGCATTGAACGCAGCCAACGCAATCGGCGACGACAACCTTCAGCAGCAGACGCAAGGTCGGGTAGTCCCGGATGCCTTTACCCATGGCACCTCGGCGCAGCGAGTGCGCTGGTTCCGTACCGGCTTTAACAGCGGCGAGCCGGGGCGCTGCGATACCTTCCAGGCCAGCCAGCTCTAGTCAGCCGGTGTCTCCGGCTCGAGCCATTGGTACAGCGGTGCGTCGCCGCTGTTGTGCACTTTCACCTGGGCAGCGTGGCGCAAGCGGACCAGCAGTCGCTTACCGGCCTGCGGGCTCCCCGCTAGCGCCTGCAGCTCGGCCAGCAGTTGCGGGCCGTCCATTTTCCCAGCCTCACGCAATACCCGCTGTGCACCGGCCCACAGCGGATCGGGCTCTGCCCTCACTGGCTCGGCAGGCTGAGATGCGCTTGCCGGCAACCGTCGCGCCAGCTCATCCCAATCGCCCTCATCCAGCTCCACAGCCAGATCCACCGGCCAATCACCAATCCGCCCGCGTATTCTGATCATCCCAACCCTCCCATCGGCGAACCAGAATGCTCCCATGGGCTGCGCCACGCTGGCCAGCCGGATCTCGCATTTGTTATAACGTAACTCCACCCCCGTTTTGGAGTTATACATGCGCCCGCTATTGATCGCCCTGCCCTTTGCGTTGCTGTCCAGCTTCGCCGTAGCTGCTGAGCATAATCATGAGCATGGCCATGATCACGACCATGCCCATCACGACGAACATGGCAGCCTAGGGGCCCATGAGCATGGCGCCGCGGAGCTGGACGCCGCACTCGATGGCTCGACATTGGAAATCGAACTGCGGACCCCGGCAATGAACCTGGTCGGTTTCGAGCACATGCCAAGCAGCGACGCCGACAAGAAAGCCGTTGCGGACGCACAACGCCAGCTGCAGCAGCCCGACACCCTGTTCGGCCTGCCGGCAAGCGCGGGTTGCTCACTGACCAAGACCGAGCTGGAAAGCCCGCTCTTCGAGGACGCGCATGCAGACCATAAACATGAACATGAACATGAACATGAACATGAACATAGCGACATCCACGCAGCATACCGCTACGACTGCGCTACGCCGGCCGCGCTTGAGGCGCTCGACCTGGCCCGCCTATTCGAAGCCTTCCCGGGCACCGAGAAAATCCAGGCCCAACTGATCGGCCCCAACGGCCAGCGCGGTGTTCAGTTGACCAAAGCCGGCGCTAACGCGCCTTTCTAAGCCCGCCCCTGCCTGGCCACCCGTCCAGGCAGTACACTTGCGCCACCTGACGAAAGACGGCCTTCGATGACCACAGCGCTTCTCGAACTCCACGACCTCGGGTTCTCCTGGCCCGGCCAGCCGGAGCTCCTCGACATACCAAGTTTTCGCCTGGAGGCGGACCAAAGCCTGTTTTTGAGAGGGCCTTCTGGCAGCGGCAAAACGACGCTGTTGGGCCTGATTGGCGGCGTGCAAATGGCTGGACGTGGCGAGGTGCGCCTACTGGGCACCAACCTCGGCACCCTGCCAGCCGGTGCGCGTGATCGCTTCCGCGTCGACCACACCGGTTACATTTTCCAGCAGTTCAACCTGCTTCCGTTCCTTTCGGTGGCGGAAAACGTCCGACTGCCATGTCACTTTTCGACCTTGCGTGCGACCCGGGCGAAGGCGCGTTTTGGAAGCGTCGATCAGGCGGCTGCACACCTGCTAGCGCATCTCGGACTGCCTGCGGCCCTGCTTGAGCGGCGTGCCGATGCGCTGTCGATCGGCCAGCAACAACGGGTCGCCGCGGCCCGTGCGTTGATCGGCCAGCCGGAGCTGGTCATTGCCGACGAACCCACGTCTGCACTTGACGCCGACAGCCGCGAAGCCTTTATCCAGCTATTGTTCGCCGAATGTCGCGCGGCGGGGGCCAGCCTGCTGTTCGTCAGCCACGATCAAAGCCTCGCCCCGCTGTTCGACCGCAACCTGTCGCTCGCCGAACTCAACCGAGCCGCCCGCCCGGCGGAGATTTGAACATGCCCTTGTTGCGTATTGCCCTGGCGAGCCTGAACAATCGCCGCTTCACCGCCCTGCTTACGGTGTTCGCCATCGCCCTGTCGGTGTGCCTGCTGTTGGCCGTCGAGCGTGTTCGGACCGAAGCCCGCGCCAGCTTCGCCAGCACCATAAGCGGTACCGACCTCATCGTGGGTGCCCGTTCCGGCTCGATCAACCTGCTGCTCTATTCGGTGTTTCGTATCGGCAATGCGACTAACAACATCCGCTGGGACAGCTTTGAACATTTCGCCAACCACCCGCGCGTCAGTTGGGCAATCCCGATATCCCTAGGCGACTCGCACCGTGGCTATCGCGTCATGGGTACCAGCGCCGCCTATTTCGAACACTACCGCTACGGCCGCAAACAGCCCTTGGAATTGGCAGAGGGGCACCCCTTCGGCACTGACCCGTTCGACGTCGTGCTCGGTGCAGAGGTGGCGCAGGCACTCGGCTACAGGCTCGGCGACGAGCTCGTTCTGGCACACGGCGTCTCTACCGTCAGCCTGGTGCAACACGACGACAAGCCCTTTCGCGTGGTCGGCATTCTCAAACGCACCGGCACACCCGTGGACCGGACCCTGCACATCAACCTCGCCGGCATGGAGGCGCTGCACGTCGACTGGCAGAACGGCATGCCCGCACGCGGCGCTGCACGGATCGACGCGGAACAGGCCAGGCAGATGAATTTGCAGCCCGCCCAGATCACGGCGTTCATGCTCGGCCTGAACAGCAAGATTGCGACCTTTACCTTGCAGCGTGAAATCAATGGCTATCGGGGCGAGCCGCTGCTGGCGATTTTGCCTGGCGTGGCGCTTCAGGAGCTCTGGAGTCTCATGGGAACAGCGGAAAAAGCACTCTTCGTGGTGTCGCTGTTTGTCGTGCTGACCGGTTTGATCGGCATGCTCACGGCGATCCTTACCAGCCTCAACGAGCGTCGTCGTGAGATGGCGATACTGCGCTCAGTCGGCGCACGCCCCTGGCATGTCGCGACACTGCTGGTGCTCGAGGCTTTCGCCCTCGCGCTCGCCGGTGCTCTGCTGGGGCTGGCCCTGCTCTACGTAGCGCTGATCCTGGCGCAGGAACCGGTGCAGGCCCATTATGGGCTCTATCTGCCATTGGCCTGGCCGAGCCTTTATGAATGGTCGCTGCTGAGCGGCATTTTGCTGGCCGGGCTACTGATGGGTGCGGTTCCAGCCTGGCGCGCTTACCGCCAATCCCTTGCCGATGGCTTGTCGATCCGACTATGAGGTAAACCATGCCACGCCTGCTGTCCGCTGCGCTGCTCGCGCTAATCGTCCCGTTTGCCTCGGCCGAGGTACGGGAGCTGCAATGGTCCGATCTGATTCCTGCCGATGCCCCACCGCCACCCCCGCCGGTGGCCATGCATGATATGTCGCAACTGGCCGATGCACTGGCCGCCGAAGCCGGTCCTGCAGCCGCCCAACAGTCGCCAGCCGAGCCGGTGGTCGGAGCGCTCGATGGCGTTCAGGTCAAGCTGCCAGGCTATATCGTGCCGCTGGACATGACTGAAGACGGCCGCGTTACGGAGTTCCTGCTGGTGCCTTATTTCGGCGCCTGCATTCATGTGCCCCCACCGCCTTCGAACCAGATCGTGCATGCCACCAGCGAGCTCGGCGTGAAAATGGACGCGCTCTACCAGCCGTTCTGGATCGAGGGCCCGCTCAGGGTCGAGCACGCCAGCAGCGAACTCGCCGAAGCGGGCTATCGCATGGCCGCGCAGAAGATCTATCTATACGAACTCGAATAGCGCTGCGCTCGAACCCGAGCTAAGCCTGGCGAGCCCAACTAGCGGCTACGGAACATGCGCCGTGCCTTGCGCACGGCGCACACTGAAACAGATCAGCGAACACTGGCGACCTGGCGTTCGCGCTCGAAGTTCAACTCACCCTCGGCCCATTCGCGCCATGCCCTGACCTTGCGGCGTTCAGCACCAGCGCGTTCGGCCTGGCGCAACGCATCAAGGCCGGCTTGCCAACGCGACTGCTCCAGTTCGAGTTGCGCCACGTTGAGCCAGAGCTTTGCCGATCCGGATTGCGCAGCCAAGTCACGGTAGATTCCCGCAGCGGCTTGCCGCTCGCGCGCCTGCCACCAGAGCTGGCCGAGCCGCTCGCGACGGGCAGCGGTCATGGCTAGCAGTTGCGAGTCGAGCATGCCCTGCAGCAGTTTGGCGCCCTGCCAAGGCTGGCCCGTTGCGCCCGCGAGCAGGACGAGGTTATCCAGCTCCGATTCGCTGAAGCGCAGCCCTTTGGTATGGGCGGCCCGCAGCGTCGCTAACGCCTTATCTTCGTCGCCGGCGAGCTGCTGCAAACCTGCCAACTGGCGCCAGCTCTTAGCATCATTAGGGTGCTTCTCCAGCAAACGACGCTGCCAGCGCTCAGCCGCCTCGTAGCGCTTCAGCTCGGCGTTGGCACCGACGAGGAACTGGATCCAGGTTTCACCGGCGTTCGGATTCGCCTGCACATAGCGCTCGGCCAGTGGCAGCGCCTTGGGATGCTGACCGAGGCCCTGATAAGCCTGCACAAGCATCTGCAGCACCTCTTCGCTCGGTTTGGCCTGCGCGCCCAGCAGGCTGACCACCTTCGCGTAGCGCCGCTCGACGAGGTTCAGCTTGGCAAGGTTCAGGTGCTCGTTGGGCAGCATCGTGTCGTCGAGCTTGCCGCTGTTGACTGCCTTCTCGAGCAATTCCAGCGCCTGTCGGTTGTCACCTTCAGCCCAAGCCAAGTACGCACGGCTGCGCCACAACAAAGCCTCTTCAAGGCTGCCAGCCCTCGCCTCAGCCCCACTCAGTGCCTGGCGCGCCGCGCTGTACTCACCCTTGTCCTGTGCAGTTCGGGCGCGCTCTAACGCCTTGAACACCGCGGGATCGATACTCTGCGCGGCATGCGCAGAAGCCATGAACAACAAAGAAGCCAACAGCAGTAAAGGGCGCATCAGCGATCTCCTTGCAGTCGGAAATGAAGTGTCTTGACAGCCTCGCGTGCCACCGCCGCACCGTTCTCGGTACGCGGGGCAAAGCGCCAGCGCGCCGCAGCACGGCGAGCCTCCCGATCAAAGACATTGGGTGGCGAAGCCTCTACCACACGGATGTTCTCCACCCGCCCAGCCGGGGTGATGGTGAAGGCCAGCTTGATATGACCTTCGATGCCACGCTGCCGGGCCCGATAGGGATACTCGGGGCGGACATCGTTCAATGGCATCACTTCCTGCTCCGGCCCACCTGAACGCCCGGCATCCGCTGCGGCAGGCGCAGGCGCTGGCGGAGCGGGTGCGGTTTCAGCAGCCGCGAGGCCGGACAGGCTCGGCGCTGGGGCACTGGCCACTGCCATGCCGGTGTCGATGTTCGGCAACGGCAGGTCGAGCTTGGGTAGGCTGGCGTTAGGAGTGGCCATGTCTGGCGTCGGTGGGGTCGGTGGCTGCGGCGTCTTGGGCTGCGGCGGTTGCGGTGCTTGCTGCCGGGAGCGCGTAGCGGTGCTCTCGTTTTGAGTGTCCATACGCACGAAATTGGCGATCGCGATCGGATCCTCGACCACGTCGTCGCGCGGAGGGTTAACCATGCTCAGCATCAACACGAACAACAGCACCGCCACCACGCAGGCGCCGATGAAGGACAGCCCGACCCGGGTCAGTCCGTTTACCATCACTGCACTCCCGAACTGGCGGCGAGCGCCACGTCTTGAACACCAGCCTGCCGCGCCTGGTCCATGACCTGCACGACCAAACCGGTGCGGGCGTCCTGGTCCGCCTGCACGACTACGGCGCCTTCCGGCTGGTCGACGCGCAACCGTTCGACATGCGCACGCACGCTGCGTACGTCCACCGCCTGTTTGTCGATCCAGACCTGCCCGTCAGCGGTCACGGCAATCAGAATGTTGCCCTTGTCCTGCGCACTGGCTGTTTCGGCCTGCGGGCGCTGGACCTCGACACCAGACTCTTTGATAAAGGAGCTGGTAACGATGAAGAAGATCAGCATGATGAAGACCACGTCGAGCATCGGCGTCAGGTCGATGCCGGTGTCTTCTTCCTGCTGGTAGTGGTGACGACGCATACGCATCCTGTAATCCTCAATCGTGACGCAGCTGGTCGGCCAGCCGGTCGAGAGCCTGTCGCGAAATACGTTCGAGACGCGCCAGGCTGAACAATCCAGTGATGGCCAGAACCATCCCCGCCATGGTTGGAAGAGTGGCTTGCCAGACGCCCGCTGCCATGCCGCGCGGGTTACCGGTGCCGTTCAGCGCCAGCACATCGAACACGGCGATCATGCCGGTCACCGTGCCGAGCAGGCCGAGCAGCGGGTACATGGCTACGAGGGTCTTGCTCATGCGCAGCGGCCCAGCCAGCTGTTGCTGTGCTTCAGCGAGCCAGGCGCTGCGTATGGCTCGCTGCCAGCTGCCCGGTTCCGAATCGAGGCGAGCCCAGGCCTGCCGGCGCGTCTCGACCCAGCGCGGGAAAACTTGCCGCATGAACCAGAGGCGCTCGAACACCAGCGTCCAATAGAGCACGCACAGCGCGGCCAGCGCCCACATGACCGCACCGCCTGCGGCCATGAAGTCGAGCAGCGCGTAGGCGCCGTCGACCAGGCTGAGCCAGCGCAGATGCAGATCAGTCACGGCGAGGCGTCCCCGACAGATGAAGGGCGATAAGGCCAGCGCTCTGCTGCTCCAACAGTTGGATCAGCGCCTTGCTGCGGCTGGCGAGCAGGCTGTGCAGGAACAGCAGCGGAATTGCTACCACCAGACCAAGCACCGTCGTCACCAGCGCCTGAGAAATACCGTCTGCCATCAGGCGCGAGTCGCCACCACCGCTCTGAGTGATCGCCTGGAACGTGACAATCATCCCGGTAACGGTGCCGAGTAGCCCAAGCAGCGGTGCAACGGCGCTGAGCAGCTTGAGCAGCGGCTGGCCGCGCTCGAGCGGGGGTGTCTCCTGCAGGATTGCCTCATCGAGCTTCAGCTCCAGCGTCTCCAGATCGGACAGCTGCGGCTTAGGCCCAAGCACGCCAATGATGCGGCCCAATGGATTGTCATCGCGCGGCGTACCCAGTTCACGCATCTGCCGACCAACCGCCCGACCGACGCCTGAGAGGTACACCATGCGCCAGATAGCCAGCAGCAAGCCCACCACGCCGAGCGCCAGAATCACCCAGCCAACCAGCCCACCCTGCTGTACCCGATCCCAAAGCTGGGGCTGGCGTTGCAACTGCGCCAGAAGCGTGCCGCGACTGGGGTCGACCGGCAGCGTCGCCAATGCATCGTTGCTGCTCAGGTAATCGTTGACCTGCCCGATGCCCGAAGGCTGGCGCGCCGGTGCCAGCAATTCACCCGCGTCACTGTCGTAGCGCAGGAAGGCATCATCCGTATAAGCGGCAAACCCGCCGACGCGCAGCACTTGCTCGGTACCGCGCTGGCCATCCGCGTGCACGACGGGCAGTTCGACCCGCTCGATGCGCCCGCTCGCGGCGAGGTCTTCGAGCAGCGTCATCCAGAAGCCATCAAGGTCTTCGGCCGACGGCAACGCACGGCTTTCGGCTAGGGTGCGCAGTCGCTCGACGCGATAGGGGTACTGCACGTTCAGCAGGCTGTCCTGCCATTGACCGGCGATATCGCCTGCACTCTGGCGAACGACGCCAAACAACTCGCCTAGATGGCCGACGCGCTGCGCCAGGAGTTTCTCCTGCTCGGCCAGCTCGGCCTCCTGGCGATCGAATTCCGCTTTAAGACGCTCGGCCTCGGCTTTCTGCGCTTCGAGCGCAGCCGTCGCCCGAGCCAGCAGTTGCGCCTGCTCGCCACGGTTCTGGATGAACTGTTGTTCGCGCGCCTGCATGGCCTCGACCTCAGCTGCGCGCTCGCTACGGATGCGCTGCAGCAACTGGTCCGGGCTCAACGGCTCGGCAGCCATGGCGAACACCGGCAGGCAGCCGATGAGCAACGATGTCAGCAGGCGAGTCATTGCGCAGCCTCCTTGGCCAGGGTCTTCACGGGGAGTTCGAGCCAGCTCGGAGCCTGCTGCTGGCGAGCAATGGCGATTGCTTTGGTGAGCGGCCGACGCGCGCTGCCGTCCAGCACCTGCCAGCTCTGCGTTTGCGGATTCCACCAACCACTCTCGTGCGCATCGAGGGTCTGGTAATAGAGCATCGTGCGGCCCAGCCTGAGGAATTCGACACTGCGGCTGCCGCCCTCGGTCGGCAACTCCCCGCGCCAGGCTTCAAGCGTCCGCCCGTAATCACTCTCGATCTGATAGGCCTCGAGGATGCGGCGATATTTCTCCGCCAAGCTGACATCCGCGCGCGCCTCCATGTCCTGCAGGCTGGCCAGGCGGTCGGCCCGCTCTTCCGGCAGGAACGGCAGGTCGGCGGCGATGAATTCTTCCAACACGTCGATCATGCGACCCATTTGCGGGGCTACAGCTTCCTGGGTCCGCTCAATGCTATCGAGTTGACGCTGGAATCCTTCCAGCTCCTTGCGCTGCGCTGCGGTGAGCTCCGTCAATTGGGCGTTGTACGCCTTCAGCGCTTCGGCTTGCTGCACAGCGTTGCGGTAGTCATTGAGCATCTGCCGGGTCGCATCATCGAGTTGCTCGATGCGCGCCTGCGAGGCCTGGGCTTCGCTGGCCAGGCGCTGGCTTTCATTCAGCGCCTCATCCAATGGGGCGGCCTGCAGGGGCAGGCATAACGACAAGAGCACGCCTGCCAGCAAGCGAGTCGGGTGCGGATTCATGCGGAGTGGACCCTCAGTTCACAGCAGCTTTAGAGTGTTACGCTATAACACTTTTACGATGCACGAGGCAGCCTATCCCAAGGCGAGCCACGATGCGTCTTGCCGCAGCGGATTCAGAAAGAGAAACATTATCATCTGCAAGTCGAGGACAAAGCAACCAGCGCGAAGGCTCTGTTCCGCTGCGGTTGGCTTTATTGAGCTGGATCAAAATGGGCCCGGAGCAGCGACCTACCATGGGCACCAATCGCAACACATCCTGTCTCGATGGAGTACCACTATGCGCAAGACCCTGTTTACCGCGTCCGTCCTGGCCCTGGCCGTCGCCGCCCCTTTCGCCCAGGCCCATCAGGCAGGTGATGTGATCGTTCGAGCCGGTGCGGTGACCGTCGATCCGCGAGAAGACAGCAGCGACATCTACGTCGGTGCGCTTTCAACCAGCGTCGCGGGAACCAAGGCCACGCTGGACAGCGACACCCAGCTCGGTCTCAACTTTGCTTATATGGTCACCGACAAGGTCGGTATCGAACTGCTTGCTGCCACGCCGTTCAGCCACGACGTTGGCGTAGCAGGAATGCCCGGTGGTTTCTCCGGCCTGAATGGCAAGCTGGGTGAGCTCAAGCATCTGCCACCGACGCTCAGCGTCGTTTATTACCCACTGGACAGCAAATCGGCATTTCAGCCCTACCTGGGCGCAGGTATCAATTACACCTGGTTCTTCGATGACAAGCTCTCCAGCGAGGCCGAAGGTAAGGGCTTCAGCGGGCTGGACATGAAGGACTCCTGGGGGCTGGCCGCACAGGTAGGCATGGACTACATGCTCACCGACAAACTGATGATCAACGCCCAGGTGCGTTACATCGACATCGATACCACCGGCACCACGAATTTTGGTGGAGCCAAGGTCAAAGTCGACGTAGATGTCGACCCGATGGTTTACATGGTCGGCCTCGGCTACAAGTTCTGACCGAGCAAAACCGGAACCAAAGATGAAACCCCGCCAACTGGCGGGGTTTCATCTTTCAGCCGTTGGACTACGACGAACTAACACGCCAGTAATTGAGCAAGCCCGTCGCGCATCTCGGTCACGGGCTCTGGCAAGCGATAACGCGCCAGCAGCCGAGAATTGTCCGCTCGAGAATGCCTGATATCCCCGCTTCGCGCCGCCTGATAGCTGACCGGAGGCAACCCGCCGATCACCTCGCCAACTGCCGCGAGCAGCTGGTTCAGGCTGGTCGCGCGATTTAGCCCGACATTGACAGCACCGACCTCGACCTTGTCCTGCTCGATCGCCTGCACCAACAGCTCGACCAGATCGCCGACGAAGAGAAAGTCCCGCGTCTGCTCACCGTCACCGAATACCGTGATAGGCAAACCCTTCCGCGCGCGCTCGGTAAAAATGCTGATCACACCAGAGTACGGTGAAGACGGGTCTTGACGAGGCCCGTAGATATTGAAGAAGCGGAACACCGCTGGCTCCAGACCATGCTGGCGACGATAGAAATCAAGGTAGTGCTCACTGGCGAGCTTGTCCGCCGCGTAAGGGGTCAGCGGTGCTTTGGGCGTGTCCTCGTCGATCGCCTTGCCTTCCCCATTGTTGCCATAAATCGCCGCGCTGGAGGCAAACACCACCCGCCGAACGCCGGCATCGCGCATCGCCTCGCAAACGTTCAAGGTGCCGACGAAATTGCCTTGGTGCGTAGCGACAGGATCGTCGACAGACGCCTGCACCGAGGCCACTGCCGCCAGGTGTACCACGGCGCAGCAACCTTGCACTGCGTGACGCACCAGGTGTGCATCGGCCACGTCACCTTCGATGAACTCGACGCACTCGCTTGTCGGCAGATTGCGGCGCTTGCCCATTGAGAGGTTGTCCAGAACACGCACCCGGTAGCCGCGCGCGACCAGGGCATCGACCAGGTTGGAGCCGATGAAGCCAGCGCCACCGGTAACCAGAACGGGTGATCTATCCATGTCGATAATATCGCTCCAGAAGGCCCGGCAGCCCGGCGCGCCAGGCGCGCGGCTTTATGCCGAACGTGTTGAATATCTTCTTGCAGGCGAGCACCCCATGCTGAGGCTCGTCCGCAGCATCGGGACAGTCCGCATGCGCGACGGGGGTCAGGGTTTCCACCGCGAGCCGCCGATGCTGCGCAGCCTCCGCCATCAATGCCTGCCCAACAACCAAGGGTGTCGAGGCCTCATGACCGCCATAGTGGTAGGTGCCCCACAGCGGCGCCTGACAATCAAGCTGTTTGAGGATCGCCAACATGACCCGCGCGGCGTCCTCGACTGGTGTCGGATTGCCTCGCCGGTCGTCGGCCAGGCTCGGCGCCTCGCACGTTTCAAGCCGGTGGAGAAACCGGCCCAACAACCCATCTGCGCTGTCGTCGAGCAGCCAGCCAAAGCGCAACAGCACATGCCGGGGGCACAGCGTCCGTACACTCTGTTCGGTACGCCACAGCGCCTTGCTACGGGCATCCAGGGGAGCCACTTCATCCTTCTCGCTGTAAGCAGTCGTGCGAGCACCGTCGAAGACGCGATAACTGGACGGCTGAACGAGAATGAAATCGTGGTGCTGGCAAAGCTCGGCCAAACGCTCCACGGCACGCTCCTGACGCGCCAGTTGGGCGTCCTCTACGTGGCCGCTCTGGAACCAGTCGAAGTAATAGGCGAGGTTGATGACGACATCCGGTCGGTTGCCGTCGAGCAATTCGGTGAGGCTGGCCGCATCCCAGCCCTGAGACGGAGGACGCGGCGCGAGAAAGCCGATGTCCTCCTCCGCACCCAGGCGGATGAGCGCCTGACCCAGGGCATTGCCGCCGCCCAACAGCATCAGGCGCATTCGCATCGAGAAGACTCTAGAAGGGGATATCGTCGTCGAAGCTGTCGTAGTCCGGTGCCGGCTGCTGCGCCGGCTGAGGCTGCGGACGCGACTGCTGCGGTTGCGCTTCGCGCTGCGGGCGAGGCTGCGACTGACGTGGGGAGTCGTCCGAACTGCCGCCACGGCCGCCGAGTAGTTGCATGGTGCCGCCCATGTCCACGACGACTTCAGTGGTGTAGCGCTTGACGCCGTCCTTTTCCCACTCGCGGGTTTGCAGGCGCCCTTCGATGTAGCACTGCGAGCCCTTGCGCAGGTACTCACCCGCAATCTCGGCAACCTTGCCGAACAGCACAACGCGGTGCCACTCGGTGCGTTCCTGCAGTTGACCGGTCTGTTTGTCTTTCCAGCTGTCGGTGGTGGCCAGCGTGATGTTGGTCACCGCATTGCCATTGGGCATGTAGCGGGTTTCCGGATCGCCGCCGACATTGCCGATCAAGATGACTTTATTCACCCCTCTGGCCATGGGTAACTCCTTTCTGAAACACGAATTTAGGTTGGCTCACTGGAGCGGATCCTGCTGACAGGAAAAGCCAATGACCGCGAATCTTACCCCACCCGCCCGTGGCCGGCCAAGGCGATGCCCTCGCAAGGCATCAAGCGTGACGCCGCTCACGGCCAGTTAGGCGACGAGCCCGTCCAGTGCCGCGCGGTCTAGCAGCTGCATATCGACCTTCAGGTACGCCGCTGCCTCTTCGGTGATGACAAGCGCATCCGAGACACCCTGCACCGCGAGCATCTGCTCGGCCAGGCGGGGGTTATCCACCGCCTGCGCCGAAAGCGGCAGCCGCAGGCCGGTCACGTAGGGCGGCTCGCGCATGCGCCAGGTGACGAGCAGCCAGAGCGCGCAGAGCACTGCGCAACCGCCGAACACCAGCTCCAGGCCGCCTATCTGATACATCCAGCCGCCGAGAATCCCGCCAGCGCCCGCGCCGAGGAACTGACTCGTCGAGTAGACGCCCATTGCGGTGCCTTTCCCGCCCGCTGGCGCCACCTTGCTGATAAGCGAGGGCAGCGATGCTTCGAGCAGGTTGAAGGCAGTGAAAAACAGGATCATCCCTGCCACCAGCGACCATAAGCGATCGCCCAGCGCCAGAAAGAACAGCTCGGTGAGCAACAGCGCCCCTACGGCACCCAGCACGACCCGCCGCATCTGCCGCTTCTTTTCGCCGTAGATGATGAACGGCACCATTCCGAAAAAGCCCGTTACCAGGGCCGACAAGTAGACCCACCAGTGCTCGTCCCGCGGCAAGCCGGCCTCGGTGACCAGCGCCAGAGGAAGCGCGACGAAACTGGCCATCAGGATTGCATGCAAGGCCAGGATGCTGAAATCCAAACGCAGCAGATCGGGATGACGCAGCGTGGGCCAAAGCGCCTGGCCCGCCACCCCCGACTCCCGATGGCGAAGGTGCTGGTGGGCGCGGGGCAAGGTCACGACTACGCCGATGCCGGCTAGCGCCATGATTGCCGTAGCCCAAAAGAGGCCTGACAACCCGAACGCGCGCGTCATTAAAGGCCCGACGACCATCGCTACCGCGAAAGAGACGCCGATGCTCATGCCGATCAACGCCATTGCCTTGGTCCGGTGCTGCTCCCGCGTCAGATCGGACAACAATGCCATCACCGCGGCAGAAATCGCCCCAGCGCCCTGCAGGATGCGCCCAGCGATCACGCCCCAGATCGAATCAGCCGTGGCCGCGAGGGCTGCGCCAGCGGCGAAGATCAGCAGACCAAAGTAGATCACTGGCAGCCGGCCAATTCGATCCGACAAAATTCCGAAGGGAATTTGCAGCACCGCCTGGGTCAAACCATAGGCACCGATCGCGAGACCGATAAGCGCTGGCGTCGCCCCCTGCAATTCCGTGCCATAGGTTGCCAGTACCGGCAAGACCATGAACATGCCGAGCATGCGGAACGCGAAAACCAGGGCCAGACCGGAAGCAGCACGGGTTTCGCTCGCGCTCATGCGCTCGCTGTAGGGATCCTGCATGTGGGGTCTCGCTTGAATGAACCGGCGGCGATTCTAGCAGCCATCCCCTGCTCGGCACAGGCGCACGCTTTTTGCCGCACCGTCGCCCCGGCCGTATAATTTCGGGTTTCCCGCCCGCCACGCGAGGCTGCTTTGGACAAGATTCTGATTCGTGGGGCCCGTACCCACAACCTGAAGAACATCGACCTGACCCTGCCGCGCGACAAGCTGATCGTAATCACTGGCTTGTCAGGCTCCGGCAAGTCTTCGCTAGCCTTCGACACGCTCTACGCCGAGGGCCAGCGCCGTTACGTCGAATCCCTGTCGGCTTACGCCCGGCAATTTTTGTCGATGATGGAAAAGCCGGACGTGGACACCATCGAAGGCTTATCGCCGGCCATTTCGATCGAGCAGAAATCCACATCTCACAATCCACGTTCTACCGTCGGTACCATCACGGAGATCTACGACTACCTGCGCTTGCTCTATGCCCGCGTCGGCACCCCTCGCTGCCCGGACCACGACGCGCCGCTGGAAGCCCAAACGGTCAGCCAGATGGTCGACCAGGTTCTGGCGCTCGAGGAAGGCCGCAAGCTCATGCTACTCGCGCCGGTCATCCGCGAGCGCAAGGGCGAGCATTTGGCGGTCTTCGACGAGCTGCGCGCGCAGGGTTTCGTCCGCGCACGCATCAATGGGCGCCTTCACGAGCTGGACGAGCTCCCCAAACTGGACAAGCAGAAGAAGCACTCCATCGACGTGGTCGTTGACCGCTTTAAGGTACGAGGCGATCTACAGCAGCGTCTCGCGGAGTCCTTCGAAACGGCGCTGAAGCTAGCCGATGGCCTTGCCCTGGTCGCCCCGATGGATGACGACGACGGCCACGACGAGATGGTCTTTTCCGCACGCTTCGCCTGCCCCGTCTGCGGCCATTCGATCAGCGAACTCGAACCCAAGCTGTTTT
Source organism: Pseudomonas sp. SA195 (assembly GCF_054131565.1). Classification (NCBI taxonomy): domain Bacteria; kingdom Pseudomonadati; phylum Pseudomonadota; class Gammaproteobacteria; order Pseudomonadales; family Pseudomonadaceae; genus Pseudomonas; species Pseudomonas sp. SA195. The sequence goes on from NZ_CP096392.1 coordinate 3,812,789, forward strand.
CGTTCAACAACCCGGCCGGTGCCTGCCCAACCTGTGACGGCCTCGGCGTCAAGCAGTTCTTCGACGCCAAGCGGCTGGTCAACGGCGAGCTGACGCTGGCCGAAGGCGCCATCCGCGGTTGGGACAGGCGCAACGTCTACTACTTCCAGATGCTTGGCTCGCTGGCGTCTCACTACCGCTTCAGCCTCGACGTGCCGTTCGATTCGCTGACTGCCGATCAGCAGAAAGTCATCCTGCGCGGTAGCGGTAGGGAAAACGTCGAGTTCCGCTACCTTAACGACCGCGGCGACATCGTGAAACGCTCGCATCCGTTCGAGGGTATCGTTCCGAATCTCGAGCGACGCTACCGCGAAACCGAGTCGAACACCGTGCGCGAGGAGCTTGCCAAATACCTCAGCACACAACCTTGCCCGGAGTGCCGCGGCACGCGGCTGCGTCGCGAAGCGCGACATGTATGGGTGGGCGACAAGACCCTGCCTGCCGTAACCGCGCTGCCTATAGGCGATGCGACGGATTACTTCGCGGACCTGACGCTAACGGGCCGCCGAGGCGAAATCGCCGACAAGATCCTCAAGGAGATTCGCGAACGCCTGCAATTCTTGGTGAACGTCGGGCTCGATTACCTCACCCTTGATCGCAGCGCGGATACGCTCTCCGGCGGAGAGGCACAGCGCATCCGCCTCGCTAGCCAGATCGGTGCAGGGTTGGTGGGCGTAATGTATATCCTCGACGAACCCTCGATCGGCCTGCATCAGCGCGACAACGAACGCCTGCTCGGCACCCTCAGGCACCTGCGCGACATCGGCAATACCGTGATCGTGGTCGAGCATGACGAAGACGCAATCCGCCTGGCCGACTATGTCGTCGATATCGGCCCTGGTGCGGGTGTGCACGGCGGGCAAATCGTTGCCGAGGGCACGCCCGATGAAGTTATGAACGACCCGGCCTCGCTCACCGGAGGCTATCTGTCCGGACGGATCAGGATCAACTACCCCGCGCAGCGAACGCCCCGCGACCCTGCCCGCCTGCTAAAGCTCAAGGGGGCTAGGGGCAACAACCTGCGCAACGTCGATCTCGAGATTCCGGTCGGTCTATTGACCTGCATTACCGGCGTGTCCGGTTCGGGCAAGTCCACCGTGATCAACAATACGCTGTTCCCCATCACCGCGACCGCGCTCAACGGCGCGACCACGCTGGAAGTCGCCGCTCACGACAGCTTCGATGGGCTACAGCACCTGGACAAGGTTGTCGACATCGACCAAAGCCCCATCGGCCGCACCCCGCGCTCGAACCCCGCGACCTATACCGGTCTGTTTACGCCAATCCGCGAGCTATTCGCCGGCGTGCCTGAAGCCCGATCTCGCGGCTACGGCCCAGGCCGCTTCTCGTTCAACGTCAAGGGTGGACGCTGCGAGGCCTGCCAGGGCGACGGGGTGATCAAAGTAGAAATGCATTTCCTGCCGGACATCTACGTGCCGTGCGACGTATGCAAAGGCAAGCGCTACAACCGTGAAACGTTGGAAGTGAAGTACAAGGGCAAAAGCATCACCGAAGTGCTCGACATGACCATCGAGGAGGCGCGCGAATTCTTCGACCCAGTCCCTGCCGTCGCCCGCAAACTTCAGACGCTCATGGATGTGGGCCTCTCTTACATCAAACTAGGGCAGAGTGCGACCACGCTGTCTGGCGGCGAGGCACAGCGGGTCAAGCTGTCCCGGGAACTGTCCAAGCGTGATACTGGCAAGACGCTCTACATCCTCGACGAGCCGACGACAGGTCTACACTTCGCGGACATCCAACAGCTGCTCGACGTGTTACATCGATTGCGCGACCACGGCAACACAGTGGTAGTGATCGAACATAACCTGGATGTGATCAAGACGGCGGACTGGCTCGTCGATCTAGGTCCAGAGGGCGGATCGAAAGGCGGCCAGATTATCGCCACAGGCACACCCGAAGAAGTCGCGGCAGCGCCTCAGTCACACACCGGGCACTTCCTCAAACCGCTACTTGAAAGGGATCGAGGCTGAACAACACGCCGATGCCCCAAGCCGAGCACGTTGCGCGCCCGGCTTGGGGACCGCGTCAGGCGATTTCGCTGACGTCAATGTCCAACCCTTTTGCAATGCCCGCTCCGTAAGTTGGATCGGCCTTGAAAAAGTGGCCCAACTGTCGCAGCTGTACCGGGCGTGTCACCGACCGCATTGCACCGACGATATTGCTGACCAGCAAGGCCTGTTGGTCGGCATTCATCAAGCGGAACAGTGCGCCGGCATGGCTGTAATAGTCCTCATCGACGCGGTGATCGTAGCGGCCTGCCGCGCCGCTCAGCGTCAAGCCTGGCTCGGCATAGCGCGGCGCTTGTTTCGGCGCGCCCGCATAGCTGTTCGGCTCGTAGTTCGGCGCAGACCCACCATTGCCGTCGAACCGCATGGCTCCGTCACGCTGGTAGTTCTGATAAGGACAACGCGGTGCGTTGACGGGCAACTGCTGATGGTTCGTACCGACACGGTAGCGATGCGCGTCAGCGTACGCAAAGACGCGCCCCTGGAGCATCCGGTCCGGCGACAACCCGATGCCGGGCACGACATTGCTTGGTGCGAATGCCGCCTGTTCGACTTCAGCAAAGTAGTTGCTGGGATTACGGTTCAGCTCGAGGATGCCCACCTCGATTAACGGGAACTCTGTCTGTGACCAAGTCTTGGTTACGTCGAACGGGTTCTCCGCACGATCCGCAGCCTGTTCCTCGCTCATGACTTGGATACACATCCGCCAGCGCGGGTACTCGGCACGCTCGATCGCATCGAACAGGTCACGTTGTGCGTAGTCCGGATCCGTACCAGCCAGCCGCGCAGCCTCGTCCGGCGCGAGATTCTTGATGCCCTGCATGCTCTTGAAGTGAAACTTCACCCAGGCGCGCTCGCCCTCGGCATTGATCATGCTGAACGTATGGCTACCAAAGCCATGCATGAACCGATAGCCATCTGGAATGCCACGATCGGAAAAAAGGATGGTGATCTGATGCAACGCTTCGGGAGATAAGGACCAGAAGTCCCACATCATCTGAGGGCTCTTGAGATTGCTCCAGGGGTCCCGCTTCTGCGTATGGATGAAATCGGGAAACTTCAGCGGATCGCGAATAAAGAAAACCGGCGTGTTGTTCCCAACGATGTCCCAGTTGCCTTCCTCGGTGTAAAACTTCACTGCGAAACCGCGCGGGTCCCGCTCCGTATCGGCTGAACCGCGCTCACCGCCAACCGTCGAAAACCGCAAGAACAACGGGGTCTTCTTGCCGACGGTATCGAACAGCTTGGCGCTGGTGTAGCGAGTGATATCCGACGTTACTGTCAGGGTGCCGTACGCGCCTGAACCCTTTGCGTGAACTCGACGCTCCGGAATGACTTCCCGGTTGAAGTGCGCAAGCTTTTCGACGAGATGAAAGTCATCCAATAACAGCGGGCCGCGGGCGCCAGCGGATCGAGAGTTTTGGTTATCAGCAACCGGGGCGCCGGAAGCAGTGGTGAGGATCTTGGTCTCGCTCATGTTGTATCTCCTGAAAACCGTTCAATGGGCTTGAGGAAAACATTAAGCGAGACGGTGAATAAGCTCTAATTTATTGGCCTGACAACATCGATAGTCTGTGACTAATGAACCAGGCATAAAAAAACCGAACCCAAGGGTCCGGCTTTTCTATACAAGCGAGAGGCTTATTCAGCAGCCTCTATCTCGCCGGTAACTGGGCGATCGACCAGCTCGACATAGGCCATAGGTGCGTTATCACCAGCACGGAAACCGCACTTGAGAATACGCAGATACCCACCCTGACGGGTCGCGTAACGCGGGCCAAGATCGTTGAACAGCTTACCGACGATGGCCTTCGAACGAGTACGGTCGAAAGCGAGGCGACGGTTAGCGACGCTGTCTTCCTTAGCCAAAGTGATCAGCGGCTCGGCAACGCGACGCAGCTCTTTGGCCTTGGGCAGGGTAGTCTTGATCAGTTCGTGCTCGAACAGCGACACCGCCATGTTCTGGAACATAGCCTTGCGGTGTGCGCTAGTGCGGCTGAGGTGACGGCCACTTTTACGATGACGCATGATTGAAATTCCTTACCAAACGATATGTTCGGTGACTAGGGGCGATCAGGCCGTAGCCTTATCGTCCTTCTTGAGACTTGCCGGCGGCCAGTTATCGAGGCGCATACCGAGGGACAGACCGCGGGAAGCCAAAACGTCTTTGATCTCAGTCAGAGACTTCTTGCCCAGGTTCGGCGTCTTCAACAACTCTACTTCGGTGCGCTGAATCAGATCACCGATGTAATAGATGTTTTCTGCTTTCAGGCAGTTGGCCGAACGAACAGTCAATTCCAAGTCATCAACCGGACGCAACAGGATCGGATCGATCTCGTCTTCTTGCTCGACGACGACCGGCTCGCTGTCACCCTTGAGGTCGACGAACGCGGCCAGCTGCTGCTGCAGTATGGTCGCGGCACGACGGATCGCTTCTTCAGGATCCAAGGTTCCGTTGGTTTCCAGGTCGATGACCAGCTTGTCCAGGTTGGTACGCTGCTCGACACGAGCATTCTCAACCACATAAGCCACGCGACGAACCGGGCTGAAGGTGGCGTCGAGCTGAAGACGGCCAATGCTACGGCTCTCATCTTCATCGCTCTGACGCGCATCAGCAGGCTCGTAACCACGGCCGCGAGCGACCTTGAGCTTCATGTTGATCGAGCCATTAGCCGCCAGGTTAGCGATCAGGTGATCGCCATTGACGATTTCGACATCGTGATCCAGCTGGATATCGGCAGCGGTAACAGCGCCCGCGCCCTTCTTCACCAGGCTCAAGGTTACTTCATCACGGCCATGCAGCTTGATGGCGATACCTTTGAGGTTGAGCAGGATTTCGATTACATCCTCCTGCACGCCCTCGATTGCGCTGTACTCGTGGAGCACACCGTCGATCTCAGCCTCGACCACAGCGCAGCCAGGCATGGAGGACAACAGAATGCGACGCAGCGCGTTGCCCAGGGTGTGGCCAAAACCACGCTCGAGAGGCTCGAGTGTGATCTTGGCACGGGTCGGACTGACCACCTGCACATCGATATGGCGGGGGGTCAGGAACTCATTTACCGAACTCTGCATGGATACACCTATTTTCTAGCCCTTACTTGGAGTAGAGCTCGACAATCAGGTTTTCGTTGATGTCGGCGGACAGATCACTGCGAGCCGGAACATTCTTGAAAACACCAGATTTCTTGTCGGCATCTACTTCGACCCATTCAACGCGACCGCGCTGTACGCACAGTTCGAGGGCTTGAGCAATACGCAGCTGGTTGCGGCACTTCTCGCGAACAGCCACCACGTCACCGGCTTTAACCTGGTAGGACGGGACGTTCACAGTCTGACCATTAACGCTGATCGACTTGTGCGATACCAGCTGACGCGACTCGGCACGAGTGGAGCCGAAGCCCATGCGATACACGACGTTGTCCAGACGGCACTCGAGCAGCTGCAGCAGGTTCTCGCCGGTAGCACCCTTACGGCTGGCTGCTTCTTTGTAGTAACCACTGAACTGGCGCTCAAGAACGCCGTAGATACGACGGACTTTTTGCTTTTCACGCAGCTGAGTACCGTAGTCGGACAAACGACCACGACGCTGACCGTGAACACCCGGTGGGGTTTCGATGTTGCACTTGGATTCGAGCGCGCGCGCACCACTCTTCAAGAAGAGATCGGTGCCTTCACGGCGAGACAGTTTGCACTTGGGACCAATATAACGAGCCATTTCTCACTGTCTCCTGATTACACGCGACGCTTCTTCGGCGGACGGCACCCGTTGTGCGGGATAGGCGTCACGTCGGTGATGCTGGCGATTTTATAACCACAGCCATTCAAAGCACGAACGGCAGATTCACGACCCGGACCCGGACCCTTGACGTTGACGTCGAGGTTCTTGAGGCCATATTCCAGTGCCGCTTGACCGGCGCGTTCGGCAGCCACCTGGGCAGCGAACGGGGTGCTCTTACGCGAGCCACGGAAACCAGAACCACCGGAAGTTGCCCAGGACAACGCGTTGCCTTGACGGTCGGTGATGGTAATGATGGTGTTGTTGAAAGACGCGTGGATATGGGCGATGCCATCAACCACCGTCTTTTTGACTTTTTTACGAGGACGAGCAGCAGGTTTAGCCATGATTAGATTCCTGTCGATGCGCTAATGCGATTACTTGCGGATCGGCTTACGCGGACCCTTACGGGTGCGAGCGTTGGTCTTGGTACGCTGGCCGCGAACCGGCAGACCACGACGATGACGCAGGCCGCGGTAGCAACCCAGGTCCATCAAGCGCTTGATCTTCATGTTGACTTCACGGCGCAGGTCACCCTCAACGATGAACTTGCCTACTTCGCCACGCAGCAGCTCTACCTGCTCGTCTGAGAGATCCTTGATTTTAGCCGCCGGGTTCACGCCGGTAGCCGCGCAGATTTCCTGCGCACGAGTGCGACCAACACCATAGATGTAGGTCAGCGAGATAACAGTATGCTTGTTATCTGGAATGTTTACGCCTGCAATACGGGCCATTCAGTGAAACTCCAATTGACAGCTACCCAACGCCCCGGAAGCCAAGAAAAGGGCGCGAGATACTAACGCTGTAATAACAAATAATCAACCCGACAGCGCACTAGCTGCCGGGCTCGAGCCTTAGCTCACACTCAGCCTTGGCGCTGCTTGTGACGCGGTTCTGCACTGCAAATAACCCGAACGACGCCATCGCGACGCACGATTTTGCAGTTACGGCACAGCTTCTTAACCGATGCACGAACTTTCATGACAACTCCTGGAACCTTACGGGCTAGTTAGCGGAGCATGCCGCTGCCATAACCCTTCAGGTTGGCTTTTTTCATCAGGGAATCGTACTGGTGAGACATGAGGTGCGATTGGACCTGAGACATAAAGTCCATGACAACCACAACCACAATCAACAGCGATGTCCCGCCAAGGTAGAACGGCACGTTTGCAGCCACCACCAGAAACTGCGGCAGGAGGCAAACAGCCGTCATATACAGAGCTCCGAACATGGTCAGACGAGTCAACACGCCATCGATGTAACGCGCGGACTGCTCACCAGGACGAATACCCGGAATAAAGGCACCGGATTTTTTGAGGTTCTCCGCGACGTCTTTCGGGTTGAACATCAACGCCGTATAGAAGAAGCAGAAGAATATGATCCCGGCACTGAACAGCAAAATATTCAAGGGCTGCCCGGGGGCAATTGCCTGAGAAATATCCGCCAGCCAGCCCATACTCTCGGACTGGCCAAACCACTGCCCCAGCGAAGCCGGGAACAGCAGGATGCTACTGGCGAAGATTGCTGGAATCACGCCTGCCATGTTGACTTTAAGCGGCAGGTGGCTAGTCTGCGCCGCGAAGACCTTACGGCCCTGTTGACGCTTGGCGTAGTGCACCGCGATACGGCGCTGGCCGCGCTCGATGAACACGACGAAACCAATGATGGCGACCGCCAACAGACCAACCGCAAGCAGAGCAATGATATTGATATCACCCTGACGAGCCGATTCGAAGGATTGCCCAAGCGCCCCCGGCAGACCAGCGACGATACCAGCGAAGATCAGCATGGATATACCATTGCCAACGCCCCGCTCGGTAATCTGCTCACCTAGCCACATCATGAACATCGCACCCGCTACGAAGGTAGTGATCGCGACGAAATGAAAGCCGAAGTCGTTGCTGAACGCGACGCCTTGCCCGGCAAGGCCGACAGACATGCCAATCGCCTGCACGATCGCCAACACCAGCGCACCGTAGCGCGTGTACTGACTAATCTTGCGACGGCCAGCCTCGCCTTCCTTCTTCAACTGCTCCAGCTGTGGGCTAACAGCGGTCATGAGCTGCATGATGATCGACGCCGAAATATACGGCATGATCCCCAAAGCAAAGATGCTCATACGCTCCAACGCACCACCGGAGAACATATTGAACAGGCTAAGGATGGTCCCTTCGTTCTGACGGAACAGCTCGGCCAACCTGTCGGGATTGATACCCGGCACCGGGATATGCGCCCCTATCCGATAGACGATGATCGCCATCAGCAAGAAACGCAGACGAGCCCAGAGTTCAGAAAGCCCGCCATTACTCAGCGCGGAGAGAGCACCTTGCTTAGCCATTTATTCCTCGAACTTGCCGCCAGCTGCTTCGATAGCCGCACGCGCACCTTTGGTGGCTGCGATACCCTTGAGGGTGACCGCCCGACCAACCTCGCCCGACAACATGACTTTCACACGCTGTACGTTCTGGTTGATGATGTTGGCGTCTTTGAGGCTCTGCACAGAAACGACATCGCCTTCAACCTTGGCCAACTCGGACGTGCGCACTTCAGCGCGATCCATAGCCTTCAGCGATACGAAGCCGAACTTTGGCAGGCGACGGTGCAATGGCTGCTGACCACCCTCGAAACCAGGGGCAATCTTGCCACCGGAGCGCGAAGTCTGGCCTTTGTGGCCACGGCCACCAGTCTTGCCCAGACCGCTACCGATACCACGGCCCGGGCGCAGCTTTTCGCGACGAGCGCCCGGCGCGGAACGCAGATCGTTCAGTTGCATGGCTTAGCCCTCCACACGGAGCATGTAGTAAGCCTTGTTGATCATGCCGCGATTTTCAGGCGTATCCTGAACTTCTACGGTGTGACCGATACGACGCAGGCCGAGGCCCTTGACGCAAAGCTTGTGATTGGGGATACGACCGCTGACACTCTTGATCAGCGTGACCTTGACGGTGTTAGCCATGATCAGGAAATCTCCTCGACGCTCTTGCCACGCTTAGCAGCGATCGACTCAGGCGACTGCATGGCCTTCAGACCCTTGAAAGTGGCATGAACCACGTTCACCGGGTTGGTAGAGCCATAGCACTTAGCCAGAACGTTCTGAACACCGGCCACCTCAAGGATGGCGCGCATTGCACCACCGGCGATGACACCGGTACCTTCGGATGCCGGCTGCATATAAACCTTCGAAGCGCCATGAGCCGCTTTCGTCGCGTACTGCAGAGTGCTGCCGTTCAGGTCGACCTGGATCATGTTGCGGCGCGCCGCCTCCATGGCCTTCTGAATCGCCGCTGGCACTTCACGGGACTTGCCGCGACCGAAACCAACACGACCCTTTCCATCACCCACCACGGTAAGCGCGGTGAAAGTGAAGATACGACCACCTTTTACTGTCTTGGCGACGCGGTTAACTTGAACCAGCTTCTCAATGTAGCCTTCGTCGCGCTTTTGCTCGTTATATGCCATAACTTAGAACTCCAGCCCGCCTTCACGAGCAGCATCAGCCAGTGCCTTCACACGACCGTGGTACTTGAAGCCAGAACGGTCGAACGCCACCTGGGTGACACCTGCGGCTTTAGCCCGCTCAGCGACCAGCTGACCAACCTTCTTGGCAGCGTCGACGTTGCCAGTGGCACCGCCGCGCAGTTCTTTGTCGAGCGTCGAGGCGCTGGCCAGAACCTTGCCGCCATCGGCGGAGAGGACCTGGGCGTAGATGTGCTGGGAAGAGCGGTACACACAAAGGCGTACCGTTTCCAGCTCGCGCATCTTCAGGCGTGCCTTGCGAGCGCGACGCAGACGAGTAACTTTCTTTACGCTCATTTGCTATGCCCTACTTCTTCTTAGCTTCTTTACGACGAACCACTTCGTCCGAGTACCGAACACCCTTGCCCTTGTAAGGCTCTGGGCGACGGAAATCACGGATTTCAGCGGCCACCTGACCAACCAGCTGCTTGTCCACACCCTTGATCAGGATGTCGGTCTGACTGGGAGTTTCAGCGGTAACGCCTTGCGGCAGCTCATACTCGATCGGATGCGAGAAGCCGAGAGCCAGGGACAGCACTTGACCTTTGGCTTGCGCCTTATAACCAACGCCAACAAGCTGGAGCTTGCGCTCGAAGCCTTGGCTGACGCCGATCACCATGTTATTGACCAGCGCACGGGTAGTGCCGGCCATCGCACGATTCTGCTGATCGCCATTACGAGCAGCGAAACGCAACTCACCCGCTTCGTGAATCACTTCAACGGAAGAATGAACGTTCAGTTCGAGAGCGCCCTTGGCACCCTTTACCGAAAGCCGCTGGCCGGACAGATTGAATTCAACACCGGCAGGCAGCTTGACGGGGTTCTTAGCAACGCGAGACATGCTTATCCCCCCTTAGAACACAGTGCAGAGCACTTCGCCGCCAACGCCGGCAGCACGAGCAGCACGATCAGTCATCACACCTTTATTGGTGGACACGATCGAGACACCCAGTCCGCCACGAACTTTCGGCAACTGATCAACGGATTTGTACTGGCGAAGGCCAGGACGGCTTACACGCTTGAGCTCCTCGATGACCGGACGGCCTTCGAAGTACTTCAGCTCGATAGACAGCTGCGGCTTGGCGTCGCTGCTGACGTTGTATCCTGCGATATAGCCTTCACCTTGAAGAACGTTGGCTACAGCCACCTTCAGCGTGGAAGACGGCATGCTTACGACGGACTTTTCGGCCATCTGGGCATTACGGATACGAGTTAGCATGTCCGCTAACGGGTCCTGCATACTCATGGGCTCTTGGCTCCTAATACAAAAAAATAAGCCCGTTTGGGCTCGTGTCGCCTACAGAACGAGCTAACGCACACAGGCGTGACTCTGGCGAGCCGGACATTCTAGAGACACCCTAGAAACGAATCAAGCCCCATGAGGGGCTTGATTCGAACAACACCGAGCCGGCGGCAAGCCGGCTCAGCTTTACCAGCTGGCCTTGACCAGACCGGGAACGTCGCCCCGCATCGCCGCTTGACGCAGCATGTTACGCGCAAGACCAAACTTGCGATAAACACCGTGCGGACGACCGGTCAGACGGCAGCGGTTGCGCAGACGCGAAGCGCTGGCGTCACGCGGCTGCTTCTGCAGCGCAACCTGAGCCTCCCAACGCGCTTCCGGAGATGATTCCGGGCTTGCGATGATTGCTTTGAGCGCGGCACGCTTCTGAGCGTACTTGGCAACCGTTTGCTGACGCTTCAGCTCGCGGTTCTTCATGCTTTGCTTAGCCATGCACCTACTCCAATCAGTTACGGAACGGGAAGTTGAAGGCACGCAGCAGCGCGCGACCTTCTTCATCCGTCCGAGCAGTAGTGGTCAGAGTGATATCCAGACCACGCAGGGCATCGATCTTGTCGTAATCGATTTCCGGGAAGATGATCTGCTCCTTCACGCCCATGCTGTAGTTGCCACGGCCGTCGAACGACTTGGCATTCAGGCCGCGGAAGTCGCGGACCCGAGGCAGGGAGATGGATAGCAGACGATCCAGGAATTCGTACATACGATCGCTGCGGAGGGTCACCTTGACGCCGATCGGCCATCCCTCGCGGACCTTGAAGCCAGCGATGGATTTACGAGCGTGAGTCACGACGACCTTCTGGCCGGTGATCTTTTCCAGATCAGCGACGGCGTTATCGATGATCTTCTTGTCACCGATCGCCTCGCCGAGACCCATGTTCAGGGTGATCTTGGTGATGCGCGGAACTTCCATCACGTTGCCAAGCTGGAGCTCTTCCTTCAGCTTGGGAGCGATTTGCTTCCGATAAACTTCTTTTAGTCGTGCCATGGTTATCTACCTAGCAGTCTCAAGCTTCAACCGGCTTTTGGGTCGACTTGAAGACACGAATTTTCTTACCGTCTTCAACCTTGAACCCAACGCGGTCAGCCTTGTTGGTTTCACCGTTGAAGATAGCAACGTTAGAGGCGTGCAATGGCGCCTCCTTCTCGACGATACCGCCCTGAACGCCCGACATCGGGTTCGGCTTGGTATGACGCTTGACCAGGTTGATCCCACCGACGACCAGACGGTCATCAGCGAGAACCCGAAGCACCTTACCGCGCTTGCCCTTGTCTTTGCCGGCGATGACGATGATCTCGTCGTTGCGACGAATCTTTTGCATGCGGCTTCTCCTTACAGCACTTCAGGCGCGAGCGAGACGATCTTCATGAACTTCTCGGAACGAAGCTCACGCGTCACTGGCCCGAAAATACGGGTGCCAATAGGCTCCTGCTTGTTGTTCAACAGAACAGCAGCGTTGCCATCGAAGCGGATGATAGAGCCGTCCGGACGACGAACACCGTGGCGGGTACGGACTACAACAGCAGTCATTACCTGGCCTTTCTTGACCTTGCCACGCGGAATCGCTTCCTTGACGGTAACCTTGATGATGTCGCCGATGCCGGCGTAACGGCGGTGCGAACCACCCAGGACCTTGATACACATGACGCGACGCGCGCCACTGTTGTCCGCCACATCGAGCATGGATTGAGTCTGAATCATATAATTTCTCCGACCCCTAACCCTTAGACTTCGACGGCACGTTCGACGACATCAACCAGCATCCAGCACTTGGTCTTCGCCATCGGGCGAGTCTCACGAATGGTGACTTTGTCACCAATGCGGCACTGGTTGGTTTCGTCGTGCGCGTGCAGTTTGGTCGAACGCTTCACGTATTTACCGTAGATCGGGTGCTTCACGCGACGCTCGATCAGTACGGTGATGCTTTTGTCCATCTTGTCGCTGACGACACGGCCAGTCAGCGTGCGGACAGTCTTTTCAACTTCAGCCATGATCACTTACCTGCCTGCTGGTTGAGCACAGTCTTGACACGAGCAATGTCGCGCTTGACTTGCGAGAGCAGGTGAGACTGCCCCAACTGGCCCGTTGCCTTCTGCATGCGCAGATTGAACTGGTCGCGCAGCAGCTCGAGCAGTTGCTCGTTCAGCTGCTGAGCGGATTTTTCACGAAGCTCGCTCGCTTTCATCACATCACCGTCCGCTTAACAAAGGAGGTGGCGAGTGGCAGCTTTGCAGCAGCCAGGGCGAATGCTTCACGCGCCAGCTCTTCGGAAACACCCTCGATCTCATAGAGCACCTTGCCCGGTTGAATCTGGGCTACCCAGTACTCGACGTTACCCTTACCTTTACCCATCCGCACTTCAAGAGGCTTCTTGGAGATAGGCTTGTCGGGGAATACGCGGATCCAGATTTTGCCGCCACGCTTTACGTGACGGGTCAACGCACGACGTGCGGACTCGATCTGGCGCGCGGTGAGACGACCGCGAGCGACAGACTTCAGAGCGAATTCGCCGAAGCTGACTTTGCTACCGCGCTGAGCCAAGCCACGGTTGTGGCCCGTCATCTGCTTGCGGAATTTTGTACGCTTGGGTTGTAACATTTGGCGTACTCCTTACTTGGCAGCTTTTTTACGAGGCGCAGGCGCTTGCGGCTTGAGCTCTTCATGGCGACCACCAATAACTTCGCCTTTGAAGATCCAGACCTTGACGCCGATCACACCGTAGGTGGTGTGCGCTTCGTAGGTGTTGTAGTCGATATCGGCACGCAGGGTGTGCAGCGGCACACGACCTTCCCGATACCATTCCGTACGGGCGATTTCAGCCCCACCCAGACGACCGCTCACCTGGATCTTGATGCCCTTGGCACCAATGCGGATCGCGTTCTGTACGGCGCGCTTCATGGCGCGACGGAACATCACACGACGCTCCAGCTGCTGAGCGACGTTCTGTGCTACCAACATTGCATCGAGTTCCGGCTTGCGGATTTCTTCGATGTTGATGTGCACAGGCACACCCATTTGCTTGGTCAGGTCCTGACGCAGCTTCTCGACATCCTCGCCCTTTTTCCCGATGACGATGCCGGGACGAGCGGTGTGGATGGTGATGCGTGCTGTCTGAGCCGGGCGATGAATATCGATACGGCTTACGGACGCGCTTTTTAGTTTGTCTTGGAGGTACTCACGCACGTTCAGATCTGCAAGCAGATAATCGGCGTACGTGCGACCGTCTGCGTACCAGACGGAAGTGTGCTCCTTGACGATTCCCAGGCGAATGCCAGTGGGATGTACTTTCTGACCCATCTGATCGACTCCGTTACTTGTCCGCAACCTTGACAGTGATATGGCAAGACCGCTTGACGATGCGATCAGCGCGGCCTTTGGCTCGCGGCATGATGCGCTTAAGCGAACGCCCTTCGTTGACGAAGACCGTGGATACCTTCAGGTCGTCCACGTCAGCGCCCTCGTTGTGCTCGGCGTTGGCAACGGCCGACTCCAGCACTTTCTTCATGATCTCGGCGGCTTTCTTACTGCTGAAAGCCAGCAGGTTGAGCGCTTCGCCCACCTTCTTCCCGCGGATCTGGTCGGCGACCAGGCGGGCTTTCTGGGCGGAGATGCGAGCGCCCGACAACTTAGCGGCTACTTCCATCTTTCCTTACCCCTTAGCGCTTGCCTTTCTTGTCCGCTACGTGCCCGCGATAGGTGCGGGTACCAGCGAACTCGCCGAGTTTGTGACCGACCATGTCTTCGCTCACCAGAACGGGGACATGTTGACGGCCGTTATGCACAGCGATGGTCAGACCGACCATTTGCGGCAGAATCATCGAACGACGCGACCAGGTTTTCACCGGCTTGCGATCGTTCTTTTCAGCCGCCACTTCGACCTTCTTCAGTAGGTGAAGATCGATAAAAGGACCTTTTTTCAGAGAACGCGGCACTGTCGTATCCCTCTAGTTACTTGCGACGACGGACGATCATGTTATCGGTGCGCTTGTTAGAGCGAGTCTTCGCGCCCTTAGTGGGGAAGCCCCACGGCGACACCGGATGACGACCACCGGAGGTACGACCCTCACCACCACCGTGGGGGTGATCGACCGGGTTCATTGCCACGCCACGGACGGTCGGGCGAACGCCACGCCAGCGCTTGGCGCCAGCCTTACCCAGCGAACGCAGGCTATGCTCGGAGTTCGAGACTTCGCCCAGGGTCGCACGGCACTCAGCCAGCACTTTGCGCATCTCGCCAGAGCGAAGACGCAGCGTTACATAGGCACCTTCACGCGCAACCAGCTGAGCCGAAGCACCAGCGGAGCGAGCGATCTGAGCCCCCTTGCCCGGCTTGAGCTCGACACCGTGAACGGTTGAACCCAGCGGAATGTTACGAAGCGGCAAGCTGTTGCCAGCCTTGATCGGTGCATTGACACCAGAGAGCAGCTGATCGCCAGCAGTCACGCCCTTCGGAGCAATAATGTAACGACGCTCGCCATCGGCGTACTTCAGCAACGCGATGTGCGCAGTACGGTTCGGATCGTATTCGACGCGCTCGACGACGGCAGGAATGCCATCCTTGTTGCGGCGAAAATCGACCAGACGGTAATGCTGCTTGTGACCACCACCAACGTGACGAGTGGTAATGCGACCGTTGTTGTTACGACCACCGGATTTCGACTTCTTCTCGAGCAGCGGAGCATAAGGAGCGCCTTTATGCAGCTCCTGATTGACCACCTTGACCACGAAACGGCGGCCCGCGGAAGTCGGTTTGCATTTAACGATTGCCATGATGCACCCCTTCCTTACTCAGCATTGCCGGAGAAATCGAGATCCTGGCCCGGCTGAAGCGCGATGTACGCTTTCTTCCAGTCATTGCGCTTGCCCAGACCGCGAGCGGTGCGCTTGGTCTTGCCCTGAACGTTCAGGGTGCTGACCTTGGCCACTTTCACGTTGAACAGGCTTTCGACGGCCTTCTTGATTTCCAGCTTGGTCGCGTCGGTCGCAACCTTGAAAACGAACTGGCTCTTGGTATCAGCCAGCATGGTTGCCTTCTCGGAGACGTGCGGACCAAGCAGGACTTTGAATACGCGTTCCTGGTTCATCCCAGCAGCTCCTCGAATTTCTTCACAGCCGACACGGTGATCAACACCTTGTCATAGGCGATCAGGCTGACAGGATCCGAACCCTGCACATCGCGCACATCGACGTGCGGCAGGTTGCGAGCTGCCAGATACAGGTTCTGGTCGACGGCATCGGAAACGATCAGTACGTCGTTCAGGCCCATGCCGGTCAGCTTGTTGGCCAGCAGTTTGGTCTTCGGGCTGTCGACAGCGAAGTCTTCAACCACGACCAGACGCTCGGAGCGAACCAGCTCGGAGAGGATGGAGCGCAGGGCTGCGCGGTACATCTTCTTGTTGAGCTTCTGCTCGTGATTCTGCGGACGAGCCGCGAAGGTCACGCCACCGCCACGCCAGATCGGGCCACGCGAAGTACCAGCACGTGCACGGCCTGTGCCCTTCTGACGCCAGGGGCGCTTACCGCCACCGGACACATCGGAGCGAGTCTTCTGCTGCTTGCTACCCTGACGCCCGCCAGCCATGTAGGCGACGACTGCCTGGTGCACCAGCGTCTCGTTGAACTCACCACCAAAGGTTTGCTCGGAGACTTCGATGGCTTGCGCGCCATTAACATTCAATTGCATGTGAACTCCCCCTTACCCGCGAGCCTTGGCAGCCGGACGCACGACAACGTCACCGCCAGTGGCCCCGGGCACTGCGCCCTTGACTAGCAGGAGATTACGCTCGGCATCGACACGCACGATTTCCAGGGACTGCACGGTTACGCGCTCGGCGCCCATGTGCCCGGACATCTTCTTGCCCTTGAAAACACGACCCGGAGTCTGGCACTGGCCAATGGAACCCGGGACGCGGTGGGATACGGAGTTACCGTGGGTATTGTCCTGACCACGGAAGTTCCAGCGCTTGATGGTACCAGCGAAGCCTTTACCCTTGGACTGCCCGGTGACATCCACCATCTGCCCAGCCTGGAAAATCTCAGCACTAATCTGATCACCGACCTGGAACTCCTCGCCATCGAGGCGAAACTCCCAAACGCTGCGACCAGCAGCCACATTCGCCTTGGCGAAATGACCAGCCTGTGCCTTGGTAACACGAGAGGCACGACGCTCGCCCACAGTAACCTGCACGGCGCGATAGCCATCGCTCTCTTCATTCTTGAACTGAGTGACGCGATTCGGCTCGATCTCGATGACCGTAACCGGAACAGAGACACCTTCCTCGGTGAAAATGCGGGTCATGCCGCACTTACGACCGACTACACCAATAGTCATGTTGTAACCTCTTGAGTGTACGGGGCTTTCACCCGCTATGGCCGCCCATTTCAGAGCGTTACACGACCAAAGCTAGAGCTTTAGCCGAGGCTGATCTGCACTTCCACGCCGGCCGCAAGATCAAGCTTCATAAGCGCATCGACGGTTTTGTCGGTGGGCTGAACGATGTCCAGCACTCGCTTATGAGTACGGATCTCGTACTGGTCGCGCGCGTCCTTATTGACGTGCGGGGAAACCAGAACAGTGAACCGCTCCTTGCGGGTCGGCAGTGGAATCGGACCACGCACCTGAGCACCAGTACGTTTCGCGGTTTCCACGATTTCCTGGGTTGATTGATCGATCAGGCGATGGTCAAAAGCCTTCAACCGAATACGGATTTGTTGGTTTTGCATTTTGACCTCAGACTCCAATTAGCCATCCCTACCAAACGCATACGCCTGGTAAAAGGAGGCGCAATTGTACGGATGCGCCCTAGGGGTGTCAATAAATGAGCAACAATAGAAAAAGGGCCCCGAGGGGCCCTTTTCGAGACCGATCGAATTATTCGACGATCTTGGCGACCACACCAGCACCAACGGTACGACCGCCTTCGCGGATAGCGAAGCGCAGGCCGTCTTCCATAGCGATCGGCTTGATCAGGGTAACGACCATCTTGATGTTGTCACCCGGCATAACCATCTCGACGCCTTCCGGCAGTTCGCACGAACCGGTCACGTCAGTAGTCCGGAAGTAGAACTGAGGACGGTAGCCCTTGAAGAATGGGGTGTGACGACCACCTTCTTCCTTGGACAGAACGTACACTTCTGCTTCGAACTTGGTATGCGGCTTGATGGTGCCCGGCTTGGCCAGAACCTGACCACGCTCGACATCATCACGCTTGGTGCCGCGCAGCAGCACACCACAGTTCTCGCCCGCACGACCTTCGTCGAGCAGCTTGCGGAACATCTCAACACCCGTACAGGTAGTCTTGGTGGTGTCACGCAGACCAACTATCTCGATTTCTTCCTGAACCTTGACGATGCCGCGCTCGACACGACCCGTCACTACCGTACCGCGACCAGAGATCGAGAAGACGTCTTCGATCGGCATCAGGAACGGCTTGTCGATGGCACGAACCGGCTCAGGGATGTAAGTATCCAGAGTCTCGACCAGCTTCTTGACCGCGGTGGTGCCCAGCTCGTTGTCGTCCTCGCCGTTCAGCGCCATCAGCGCAGAACCGATGATGATCGGCGTGTCGTCACCCGGGAAGTCGTAGGTCGACAACAGGTCACGAACTTCCATTTCGACCAGTTCGAGCAGCTCGGCGTCGTCGACCATGTCAGCCTTATTCAGGAACACAACGATGTACGGAACACCTACCTGACGAGACAGCAGGATGTGCTCACGCGTCTGCGGCATGGGGCCGTCAGCAGCCGAGCAAACCAGGATCGCGCCGTCCATCTGCGCAGCACCGGTGATCATGTTCTTGACGTAGTCGGCGTGGCCGGGGCAGTCAACGTGCGCGTAGTGGCGAACGTTCGAGTCATACTCGACGTGAGCGGTGTTGATGGTGATACCGCGAGCCTTCTCTTCCGGTGCGCTATCGATCTTGTCGAAGTCGACACGAGCGGAACCGAAAACCTCGGAGCACACGCGAGTCAGAGCAGCAGTCAGAGTGGTCTTGCCATGGTCAACGTGACCAATGGTGCCGACGTTGACGTGCGGTTTGTTACGTTCAAATTTTTCCTTAGCCACGACAGTAAACCTCTTACTTAAAGGGCGGGATTAGCCTTGTTTTTTGACCAGTGCTTCGACGATGTTCGCCGGAGCTTCTGCGTACTTGGAGAATTCCATGGAGTAGCTGGCGCGACCCTGAGACATGGAACGGACGTCGGTAGCGTAACCAAACATCTCGCCTAGCGGAACTTCGGCACGGATGACCTTGCCGGAAACCGTATCTTCCATACCCTGGATCAAACCGCGACGACGGTTCAGGTCACCCATAACGTCGCCCATGTAGTCCTCAGGAGTGACAACCTCGACTTTCATGATCGGCTCGAGCACCTTGCCGCCACCCTTCTGGGCCAGCTGCTTGGTCGCCATGGATGCCGCCACCTTGAACGCCATCTCGTTAGAGTCAACGTCGTGGTAGGAACCGTCGAAAACGGTCGCCTTCAGACCGATGAGCGGATAACCGGCTACAACACCGTTCTTCATCTGCTCTTCGATACCCTTCTGAATAGCAGGGATATATTCCTTCGGAACCACGCCACCGACGACTTCGTTAGTGAAAACCAGACCTTCGGTGATGTTGCCCTTGTCATCGACATCCGGCGTCGAGAAGCGGATCCAGCAATGACCGAACTGACCACGACCACCGGACTGACGGACAAACTTGCCCTCAATCTCAACGCCGTCCTTGGTGATAGTTTCACGGTAGGAAACTTGCGGCTTGCCGATGTTGGCCTCAACGTTGAATTCGCGCTTCATGCGGTCAACGAGGATGTCCAGGTGCAGCTCACCCATGCCAGAGATGATGGTCTGACCTGTCTCTTCATCGGTTTTGACGCGGAAGGACGGATCTTCCTGGGCCAATTTGCCCAGAGCGATACCCATCTTCTCCTGGTCAGCCTTGGTCTTCGGCTCGACAGCAACCGAAATGACAGGCTCAGGGAAATCCATGCGCTCGAGGATGATCGGCTTGTCTGGATCACAAAGGGTCTCACCCGTAGTGACGTCCTTCATACCGATCAGAGCAGCGATATCACCCGCGCGCACTTCCTTGATCTCTTCACGCTGGTTCGCGTGCATTTGCACCATACGACCAACACGCTCTTTCTTACCCTTCACCGAGTTGATGACCGACTGGCCGGACTCGAGGACGCCCGAGTAAACACGAACGAATGTCAGCGTACCCACGAACGGGTCGGTAGCAATCTTGAACGCCAAGGCCGAAAACGGCTCGTTATCGTCCGCATGACGCTCGTCGTGAATCTCGTTTTCATCGGTGCTGTCTGGATGAACGCCCTGAATAGCAGGGATTTCAGTCGGAGCAGGCAGAAAGTCGATGACCGCATCAAGGACCAGGGGAACACCCTTGTTCTTGAAGGACGAACCACAGACGGCTGGGACGATCTCGCTGGCCAAGGTACGCAGGCGCAAGCCAGCCTTGACATCCTCCTCGGAGAGATCACCCTCTTCGAGGTACTTATTCATCAGCTCTTCGTTAGCCTCAGCAGCAGCCTCAACCATGTTGGAGCGCCACTCGTTCGCCAGATCGACCAGCTCCGCAGGAATTTCCTCCTCGCGGTAGGTAGTACCTTTGTCGTCATCGTTCCAGTAGATCGCCTTCATCTTGATCAGATCGACCTGGCCCTGGAAGTTATCCTCGGCACCGATAGCGATCTGAATCGGCACCGGAGTGTGACCCAGGCGATTCTTGATCTGAGCGACTACGCGCAAGAAGTTGGCGCCGGCGCGGTCCATCTTGTTGACGTAGACGATACGCGGGACGCCATACTTGTTAGCCTGGCGCCAAACGGTCTCGGACTGCGGCTCGACACCGGAGGTGCCGCAGAACACGACAACAGCACCGTCGAGCACACGCAGGGAACGCTCTACTTCAATGGTGAAGTCAACGTGACCGGGGGTATCAATCACGTTCACGCGGTACTTATCGTACTGACGACGAGAACCTTCCCAGAAGGTAGTGATGGCAGCTGACGTGATGGTAATACCACGCTCCTGCTCCTGAACCATCCAGTCAGTGGTCGCGGCGCCATCATGCACCTCGCCCATCTTGTGGCTCAGGCCTGTGTAGAACAGGATCCGCTCGGTAGTGGTAGTCTTGCCCGCATCAACGTGAGCACAGATACCGATGTTACGGTAGCGGTTAATTGCTGTAGTACGAGCCATAAAGCCCTCGCGAGTTAGTGACGCTGAAAATTAGAAGCGGTAGTGCGAGAAGGCCTTGTTGGCTTCAGCCATACGGTGCACATCTTCGCGCTTCTTGACCGCAGCGCCTTTACCTTCAAATGCATCCACTAGCTCGCCTGCAAGACGTAGAGCCATGGACTTCTCACCGCGCTTACGCGCAGCGTCTACCAGCCAGCGCATGGCCAGCGCGTTACGACGGGACGGACGAACTTCGACCGGAACCTGGTAAGTCGCACCGCCAACACGGCGGGACTTCACTTCGACCAGCGGAGCGATGGCGTCGAGTGCTTTTTCGAAGATTTCCAGGGGGTCTCCATTCTTGCGTTCCTTGACCTTCTCCAGAGCACCATAAACGATGCGCTCGGCAACGGCCTTCTTGCCGCTTTCCATCACGTGGTTCATGAACTTGGCCAGGATCAGACTTCCGTACTTCGGATCGTCAAGGATCTCGCGCTTGGCTGCTACACGACGTCTTGGCATTGATAAGCCCTCAAACGGTCTTCAGGTTAGCTCGGAACTATAACGCTGAGGTTACGCCCGACCTTACTCTTATCGACTCAAAAAAATAAAAGATACGATTACTTCGGACGCTTGGTGCCGTACTTGGAGCGGCCCTGCTTGCGATCCTTGACGCCAGAGGTATCCAGCGAGCCGCGCACGGTGTGGTAGCGAACACCTGGAAGGTCCTTCACACGGCCTCCACGAATCAGTACGACGCTGTGCTCTTGCAGGTTATGACCTTCACCACCGATGTACGAGGCGACTTCATAGCCATTGGTCAGACGAACACGGCACACCTTACGAAGTGCAGAGTTCGGTTTCTTTGGCGTGGTGGTGTACACGCGAGTGCACACACCACGGCGCTGCGGGCAGTTCTGCAGCGCAGGGACGTCGCTCTTCTCGACGACGCGCTTACGCGGCTGACGTACCAGCTGGTTGATCGTTGCCATCTACTAGCTCCACTGTTGTCTTTCGACACAAACGAAAAATGGCAGGGCATGAAGCCCCGCCAAATTAGGGGTACAAGAGTCTAAAGACCTTCCTGCACACCGTCAAGGCGCGCCCGGCTCACGCCGGGACATGTGCCTATCAATTGCCGCTGGAATTCAACGCTTCGGTGAGCGCCGCTTCCACTTCGTCCGCACTCACCCGGAGCGGTTTGTCCGCGTCACGCTTGCGCTTGCGCTCGCTGTGATACTGCAGACCGGTACCAGCCGGAATCAAGCGACCCACGACGACGTTTTCCTTCAGGCCACGCAGGTAGTCGCGCTTGCCGGTAACGGCAGCTTCAGTGAGGACACGAGTGGTCTCCTGGAACGAAGCCGCAGAGATGAAGGACTCGGTCGACAAGGACGCCTTGGTGATACCCAGCAGGACGCGGGTGTACTTGGAGCCAAACTTGTCGTCCTCGGACAGACGCTCGTTCTCTTCCAGCACCTGTGTCAGCTCCATCTGGTCGCCCTTGATAAAGCTGGAGTCTCCCGACTCAGCCACTTCGACCTTGCGCAGCATCTGGCGCAGGATGGTCTCAATGTGCTTGTCGTTGATCTTCACACCTTGCAGGCGATAGACGTCTTGGATCTCATTGACGATGTACTTGGCCAGCGCGCTGACACCCAGCAGGCGCAAGATGTCGTGCGGGTTGCTCGGCCCGTCGGAGATCACTTCACCCTTGTTTACCTGTTCGCCTTCGAAGACGTTGAGGTGACGCCATTTCGGGATCAGCTCTTCGTAAGGATCCGTTCCATCGGTAGGCGTGATGACCAGCCGGCGCTTGCCCTTGGTTTCCTTGCCGAAGGAAATCGTCCCGCTGATTTCCGCTAGGATCGACGGCTCTTTCGGACGACGCGCTTCGAACAAATCGGCAACGCGGGGCAGACCACCGGTAATGTCGCGAGTCTTCGACGTTTCCTGAGGAATACGAGCGATAACGTCACCGACGTTGATTTCAGCACCATCGGCCACACCGACCAAAGCGTTAGCCGGCAGGAAGTACTGAGCCGGCACGTCGGTACCTGGCAACAACAGCTCCTTGCCACTGGCATCGACCATCTTGATTGCCGGACGAATATCCTTGCCGGATGCTGGACGATCCTTCGGATCCATTACCTCGATGTTGGTCAGGCCAGTCAGCTCGTCCGTCTGGCGCTTGATGGTGATGTTCTCTTCCATACCCACGAAGGTCACTACACCCTTCATCTCGGTGACGATCGGGTGAGTGTGCGGATCCCACTTCGCTACAACGGACCCGGCATCGACCTTGTCGCCTTCCTTGATGGAAATGACAGCACCGTACGGCAGCTTGTAACGCTCGCGCTCACGACCATAGTCGTCAGCGACCGCCAGTTCACCGGAGCGGGAAACTGCAATAAGGGCGCCATCGGCACGCTCGACATACTTCAGGTTGTGTAGGCGGATGGTGCCGCCGTTCTTAACCATGACATTGTCGACCGCCGAGGTACGGCTCGCCGCACCACCGATGTGGAATGTCCGCATCGTGAGCTGGGTACCCGGCTCACCGATCGACTGAGCGGCAATGACACCAACCGCTTCGCCAATGTTGACCAGATGGCCCCGAGCCAGGTCGCGACCGTAGCACTTGGCGCAGATGCCGTAGCGGGTTTCGCAGCTGATCGGCGAGCGCACAACGACTTCGTCGATACTGTTCAGCTCGATGAAATCGACCCACTGCTCGTCGATCAAGGTACCCGCCGGGACGAGCACATCGTCGCTGCCGGGCTTGAGCACGTCACGCGCAATGACACGACCCAGTACACGCTCGCCCAACGGCTCGACGACGTCACCGCCTTCGATGTGCGGCGTCATGTGCAGGCCCTGTTCGGTACCACAATCGATTTCGGTAACGACCAGATCTTGCGCAACATCAACCAGACGGCGAGTCAGGTAACCAGAGTTAGCCGTCTTCAGTGCGGTATCCGCCAGACCCTTACGAGCACCGTGGGTCGAGATGAAGTACTGGAGTACGTTCAGACCTTCACGGAAGTTCGCGGTAATTGGCGTTTCGATGATCGAGCCATCCGGCTTGGCCATCAGACCACGCATACCAGCAAGCTGACGGATCTGGGCTGCGGAACCCCGTGCGCCAGAGTCAGCCATCATGTACATCGAGTTGAAGGAGTCTTGTTCGGCCTCGTTGCCTTCACGATCGATGACCTTCTCTTTCGAGAGGTTGGCCATCATTGCCTTAGACACTTCATCGTTGGCCTTGGACCAGAGGTCGATCACCTTGTTGTACTTCTCGCCCTGGGTTACCAGGCCGGACGCGTATTGCGACTCGATCTCCTTCACTTCTTCGGTGGCCGCGTCGATGATGCGAGCCTTTTCGTCAGGGATCACGAAATCGTTCACGCCGATCGATACCCCAGAAATGGTGGAGTAAGCGAAACCGGTGTACATCAATTGGTCGGCGAAAATGACGGTGTCCTTCAGACCCACCGTGCGGTAGCACAGGTTGATCAGCTTGGAAATCGCCTTCTTCTTCATCGGCTGGTTGACTACCTCGAACGCCAGCCCTTCGGGCACTACCTGGAACAGAAGCGCGCGGCCGACGGTGGTATCAACGATGCGGGTATTGCGAGTAATGCTGCCATCGCGTGCCTTGATGGTTTCGCTAATACGAACCTTGACGCGGGCATGCAAAGAAGCCTCGCCAGCGCGGAATACGCGGTCGACTTCCTGCAAGTCGGCAAACACGCGGCCCTCGCCCTTGGCATTGATGGCTTCGCGGGTCATGTAGTACAGACCCAAGACCACGTCCTGCGAGGGAACGATGATCGGCTCGCCGTTGGCGGGCGACAGAATGTTATTGGTGGACATCATCAGCGCGCGCGCTTCGAGCTGGGCTTCCAGCGTCAGCGGCACGTGCACGGCCATCTGGTCACCGTCGAAGTCGGCGTTGTACGCGGCGCAGACCAGCGGATGCAGCTGGATCGCCTTACCTTCGATCAGCACGGGCTCGAACGCCTGGATACCCAGACGGTGGAGCGTCGGTGCGCGGTTGAGCAGCACGGGATGTTCGCGGATGACTTCAGCCAGAACGTCCCAGACCTCAGGCAGTTCGCGCTCGACCATCTTCTTGGCAGCCTTGATGGTGGTCGCCATACCGCGCATTTCCAGCTTGCCGAAAATGAACGGTTTGAACAGTTCGAGAGCCATCTTCTTCGGCAGACCGCACTGGTGCAGACGCAGGGTCGGGCCCACGGTAATTACCGAACGACCGGAGTAGTCCACACGCTTGCCGAGCAGGTTCTGACGGAAACGACCCTGCTTGCCCTTGATCATGTCGGCCAGGGACTTGAGAGGACGCTTGTTCGAGCCAGTGATGGCGCGGCCACGACGACCGTTGTCGAGCAGTGCGTCGACGGCCTCCTGCAGCATGCGCTTTTCGTTGCGCACGATGATGTCCGGCGCCGACAGGTCGAGCAGGCGCTTGAGACGGTTGTTACGGTTGATCACGCGGCGATACAGATCGTTGAGATCCGATGTCGCGAAGCGGCCGCCGTCGAGCGGAACCAGCGGACGCAGATCCGGCGGCAGTACCGGCAGAACGGTGAGTACCATCCACTCCGGCAGGTTGCCCGAGCCATGGAAGGCTTCCATCAGCTTCAGACGCTTGGACAGCTTCTTGATCTTGGTTTCCGAGTTGGTCTGCGGAATCTCTTCGCGCAGCCGACCGATCTCGTGCTCCAGATCGATTTCATGCAGCAGCTCGCGCACGGCTTCGGCGCCCATGCGCGCGTCGAAGTCGTCACCGAACTCTTCGAGGGCTTCGAAGTACTGCTCGTCATTGAGCAACTGGCCCTTTTCCAGGGTCGTCATGCCCGGATCGATGACCACGTAGCTCTCGAAATAGAGTACGCGCTCGATGTCACGCAGGGTCATGTCCAACAGCAGGCCGATACGGCTCGGCAGCGACTTCAGGAACCAGATGTGGGCAACCGGCGAAGCCAGTTCGATATGCGCCATGCGCTCGCGACGAACCTTGGCCAGTGCGACTTCGACACCACACTTCTCACAGATCACGCCGCGGTGCTTGAGGCGCTTGTACTTGCCGCACAGGCACTCGTAGTCCTTGACCGGGCCAAAGATCTTGGCGCAGAAGAGGCCGTCACGCTCGGGCTTGAACGTACGGTAATTGATGGTCTCTGGCTTCTTGACCTCGCCAAAGGACCAGGAACGGATCATCTCGGGCGAAGCCAATGCAATCTTGATGGCATCGAACTCTTCGATTTGACCCTGGTTTTTCAACAGATTCAGCAAGTCTTTCAAGGCCTTTCCTCCTCACGGACCTGCGGTGAGCGGCTGATGCCGGTCACCGCATCGCGGTGCGTGGTTATTCGGTTTCCAGATCGATGTCGATACCGAGCGAGCGGATCTCTTTGATCAACACGTTGAAGGATTCCGGCATGCCGGGCTCCATGCGGTGATCGCCGTCCACGATGTTCTTGTACATCTTGGTCCGCCCGTTCACGTCGTCCGACTTGACCGTGAGCATTTCCTGCAGGGTGTAGGCGGCGCCATAGGCTTCCAGCGCCCAGACCTCCATCTCCCCGAAACGCTGGCCACCGAACTGCGCCTTACCGCCCAGCGGCTGCTGGGTAACCAGGCTGTAGGAACCGGTGGAACGCGCGTGCATCTTGTCGTCGACCAGGTGGTTCAGCTTCAGCATGTACATATAGCCGACGGTGGTGGTGCGCTCGAACTTGTTACCAGTACGACCATCGAACAGCTGCATCTGGCCGCTTTCCGGCAGATCGGCCAGCTTCAGCATGGCCTTGATCTCACGCTCCTTGGCACCGTCGAACACCGGCGTCGCCATCGGCACACCGCCACGCAGGTTCTTCGCCAGATCCAGAATCTCCTGGTCGCTGAAGCTTTCCAGATTCTCCTGGCGTCCACCGATCTCGTTGTAGATCTCGGTCAGGAACTTGCGCAGCTCGGCGACCTTGCGCTGCTCTTCGAGCATGCGGTTGATCTTCTCGCCCAAGCCCTTGGCCGCAAGGCCCAGGTGGGTTTCAAGGATCTGACCGACGTTCATACGCGAAGGTACACCCAGCGGGTTCAACACGATGTCGACCGGCGTGCCATTGGCATCATGCGGCATGTCTTCGACCGGCATGATCACCGAGACAACACCCTTGTTACCGTGACGACCGGCCATCTTGTCGCCCGGCTGGATACGCCGCTTGATGGCCAGATAGACCTTGACGATCTTCAGCACGCCCGGCGCCAGATCATCGCCCTGCTGCAGCTTGCGCTTCTTGTCCTCGAACTTGTCGTCGAGCAGCTGACGGCGGTCGGACAGATACGCCTGAGCCTTTTCCAGCTGCTCGTTCAGCGCATCGTCGGTCATGCGCAGCTTGAACCACTGCCCATGCTCGAGGCCGTCGAGCGTCTCGTCGGTAATGACCGCACCCTTCTTCAGGCCTGCACCACCTTCGACCGCGGTACCAACCAGAGCAGAACGCAGACGCTCGAAAGTAGCGCCCTCGACGATACGGAACTCTTCGTTCAGGTCCTTGCGGATCTCGTCTAGCTGCATCTTTTCGATCGACAGCGCGCGCGAGTCGCGCTCGACACCGTCACGGATGAACACCTGCACGTCGATGACCGTCCCCTTGGTACCGGTCGGCACGCGCAGGGAAGTGTCTTTCACGTCAGACGCCTTCTCACCAAAGATGGCGCGCAGCAGCTTTTCTTCCGGGGTCAGCTGGGTTTCACCTTTCGGCGTGACCTTGCCGACCAGGATGTCGCCCGGCCCAACTTCGGCACCAACGTAAACGATGCCCGCTTCGTCCAGTTTGTTCAGCGCAGCCTCACCCACGTTGGGGATATCCGCGGTGATTTCCTCTGGGCCGAGCTTGGTATCGCGAGATACGCAGGTCAGTTCCTGAATGTGAATGGTGGTGAAACGATCTTCCTGGACCACACGCTCGGAAAGGAGAATGGAGTCTTCGAAGTTGTAGCCGTTCCAGGGCATGAACGCGACGCGCATGTTCTGCCCGAGCGCAAGCTCACCCATGTCGGTGGACGGACCGTCCGCCATGATGTCGCCACGCGCGACCACGTCACCCTTGCTCACCAGCGGGCGCTGGTTGATGCAGGTGTTCTGGTTGGAGCGGGTGTACTTGGTCAGGTTGTAGATGTCGACACCGGCCTCACCGGTCTCGACTTCGTCGTCACGCACACGAACGACAATACGGCTGGCATCGACGGAATCGATCACACCGCCACGCCGGGCCACGACGCAGACACCCGAATCTCGGGCAACGTTGCGCTCCATGCCGGTGCCTACCAACGGCTTGTCCGAACGCAAGGTTGGCACGGCCTGGCGCTGCATGTTCGAGCCCATGAGCGCGCGGTTGGCATCGTCGTGTTCGAGGAACGGAATCAGCGATGCAGCAACGGAAACGACCTGCTTCGGCGATACGTCCATCAGCGTCACGTCTTCCGGCGCCTTGACCGTGAATTCGTTCTGATGGCGCACAGCCACGAGCTCGTCGACCAGCTTGCGGCCGTCCAGCTTGGCGCTGGCCTGGGCGATGACATGGTCCGCTTCTTCGATCGCCGACAGAAACACGATCTCGTCAGTGACCTCGCCTTCCTTGACCACGCGGTACGGGCTCTCGAGGAAACCGTACTGGTTGGTGCGAGCATAGGCAGCCAGGGAGTTGATCAGACCGATGTTCGGCCCTTCAGGCGTTTCGATCGGGCAGACGCGACCATAGTGCGTCGGGTGTACGTCGCGGACTTCAAAACCGGCACGCTCACGGGTCAGACCGCCCGGGCCAAGCGCGGAAACGCGGCGCTTGTGGGTGATTTCGGAGAGCGGGTTGTTCTGGTCCATGAACTGAGATAGCTGGCTAGAGCCGAAGAATTCCTTGACCGCAGCCGCTACCGGCTTGGCATTGATCAGATCCTGCGGCATCAGGCCTTCGCTCTCGGCCATCGACAGACGTTCCTTGACCGCACGTTCGACACGCACTAAGCCCACCCGGAACTGATTCTCTGCCATTTCGCCAACGCAGCGCACACGACGGTTACCGAGGTGATCGATGTCGTCGACGATACCTTTGCCGTTGCGAATGTCGACTAGGGTCTTGAGCACCGCGACGATATCTTCGCGACTCAGGACGCCCGGCCCTTCGATTTCGGCGCGACCGATCCGACGGTTGAACTTCATCCGGCCAACGGCCGACAGGTCGTAGCGCTCGGATGCAAAGAACAGGTTATTGAACAGCGTCTCGGCCGCATCCTTGGTTGGCGGTTCGCCAGGACGCATCATCCGATAGATCTCAACCAGCGCTTCGAGCTGATTGGTGGTCGAATCGATCTTCAGCGTGTCAGAAATGAACGGACCGCAGTCGATATCGTTGGTGTAGAGGGTCTCGAAGCGGACAACCTGCGCCTTTAACAACTTGGCCAGCATATCGACAGTCAGTTCGGTATTGCACTCGGCAATGATCTCGCCGGTCGCCGGATGCACGATTGCCTTCGCCGTCGTACGGCCCAAGACATATTCCATCGGCATCTCGAGCGACTTGATGCCCGACTTGTCGAGTTGGTTGATATGGCGCGCAGTGATGCGGCGACCTTGCTCGACGATCACCTTACCGTTCTCGTCCTTGATATCGAAGGACGCGATCTCACCACGCAGCCGCTGTGGAACCAACTCCAGGCTCAGGGTTTCGCCCTTTACATGGAAAACATTGGTGTCATAAAACGCGTCGAGGATTTCCTCGGCGCTGTAGTTTAGGGCGCGCAGCAGCACCGACGCCGGCAGCTTGCGGCGACGGTCGATACGGACGAACACGGCATCCTTCGGGTCGAACTCGAAGTCCAGCCAGGAGCCGCGGTAAGGAATGATGCGAGCGGAATACAGCAGTTTGCCAGAGCTATGAGTTTTGCCACGGTCGTGATCGAAGAACACACCAGGCGAGCGATGGAGCTGGGAGACGATTACGCGCTCGGTGCCGTTGATGATGAAGGTACCGTTTTCGGTCATCAGGGGGATTTCCCCCATGTAGACTTCCTGTTCCTTGATGTCCTTGATCGCCTTGCTCGACGATTCTTTGTCGAAAATGATCAGACGAACCTTTACGCGCAGCGGAACCGCAAAGGTCACGCCGCGCAGGACACATTCCTTGACATCAAAAGCCGGGTCGCCAAGGCGATAGCCGACGTACTCCAGCGCCGCATTGCCGGAATAGCTGATAATCGGAAAAACAGATTTGAAGGCTGCATGCAAGCCAATATCGCGGAACTGATCCTTGGTCGCTCCCGCCTGCAGGAATTCGCGGTACGAATCCAGCTGGATGGCCAAAAGATACGGCACGTCCATCACGTGCGGTAACTTGCTAAAGTCCTTGCGGATTCGTTTTTTCTCAGTGTATGAGTAAGCCATCAGCGTTCCCCAGCTTGGTCACCTGCTTGTTTGGTTGCTCCCGACGAGAGCAACCAGAAAATCTTGCGAATCCCTGGGATTCGCTCCGCCCAACTGAGCGGCTTTCCGCACATCGCTGCACTGAACATAGGCAGCTATAACGGAAAAAGGCCGGTGGCATAAGCCACCAGCCATCAGCCTTACGCGACTCGCTTAGGCTGTAGACGCAAGGTCGTGCTTACTTGAGCTCGACTTTGGCGCCTGCCTCTTCCAGAGCCTTCTTGGCCGCTTCGGCCTCTTCCTTCGAGACGCCTTCCTTCACAACGCCCGGGGCACCGTCAACGACTGCCTTGGCTTCTTTCAGACCCAGGCCGGTCAATTCACGAACCGCCTTGATGACGTTTACTTTCTTGTCGCCGGCTTCAGCCAGGACTACGGTGAACTCGGTCTGCTCTTCAGCAGCAGCAGCAGCCGGGCCAGCAGCAGCTACGGTAGCAGCAGCAGCGGTTACGCCAAACTTTTCTTCCATTGCCTTGATCAGTTCAACAACCTGCATCACGGACATTTCGGAAACGGCGTTGATGATATCTTCGTTGGTCAGAGCCATGACTCTAGTTCCTGTCTATTAGGTGACGGCCTGCGGCCATCTAAGCGAAAAGAAATTCGAAAGATCCAGCGCGGGCCCTCAGGCTGCTGCTGTTTCCTTCTGGTCGCGAATAGCCGCCAGAGTGCGAGCCAGTTTGCTGGTGGCGCCTTGCATCACGCTCATCAGCTGGGAAATGGCTTCGTCGTAGGTCGGCAGGGTTGCCAAAGCGTCGATCTGGTTGGCTGCGATGAACTGACCCTCAAACGCAGCAGCCTTGATTTCGAACTTGTCCTGACCCTTGGCGAACTCTTTGAAAATGCGGGCAGCAGCGCCCGGATGCTCGTTGGAGAACGCAATTAGGGTCGGGCCTTTGAACACGTCGTTGAGCACGTCGTACTGAGTGCCTTCAACAGCGCGGCGCAGCAACGTATTACGTACAACCCGTACGTATACGCCAGCTTCGCGGGCCTCTTTACGGAGTCCGGTCATGGCACCTACAGTCACGCCGCGGGCATCAGCCACGACAGCGGACAGGGCAGCTTTGGCAGCCTCGTTGACTTCAGCGACGATGGCCTTCTTGTCTTCGAGTTTAATTGCCACGGGTGTTTACTCCTGGATGTTACCGGTTCGCCCAGTCGAGACCGGGCGGGTTTTGGTGTCTGATTCGGTACGAATCGGGAGCACCTCTGCGTAGGCTTGACGAAACATTGCTTCGACGGTTTAAGACAATTGCCGCCTACGGTCTTGGATAGCCCCCGCCAGGCAGGGACCCCAATCGTGAGCCGTGGCAGTGTCGCCACGACATATCTGTATTAGGCCTCGAGAGAAGCCTGATCAATGACTAGCCCTGGCCCCATAGTGGTGCTAAGCGTCACGCGCTTGACGTAGATACCCTTCGACGTGGATGGCTTCAGGCGCTTCAGATCTGACAGGAGAGCCTCAACGTTTTGCTTCACATGACCCGCCTCGAAGCCAACCTTACCCACGGAAGTGTGAATGATACCGTTCTTGTCGGTACGGAACCGTACCTGGCCAGCCTTGGCATTCTTGACGGCAGTAGCCACGTCAGCAGTAACGGTACCCACTTTCGGGTTGGGCATCAGACCACGCGGCCCTAGCACCTGGCCCAGTTGACCGACTACACGCATGGCATCAGGAGAAGCGATCACCACGTCGTAATTAAGGTCGCCGCCCTTCATTTCAGCAGCCAACTCATCCATACCTACGCGGTCGGCACCAGCGGCCAAAGCAGCTTCAGCACCCGCACCCTGAGTAAAGACCGCTACGCGAACAGTCTTGCCGGTGCCATTGGGCAGAACAGTGGCTCCACGAACAACCTGGTCGGATTTACGCGGATCAACACCAAGGTTGATGGCGATATCGAACGACTCGGTGAACTTCACAGCTGAGAGCTCGGCCAGCAGCTTGGCGGCGTCTTCAAATGCGTACTGCTTACCCGCTTCGATCTTCGAAGCGATAGCTTTTTGACGCTTAGTCAACTTAGCCATTTACACGCCCTCCACGTTCAGGCCCATGCTCCGAGCGGAGCCGGCAATTGTCCGCACGGCCGCTTCAAGATCAGCAGCGGTGAGATCGGCATTCTTGGTCTTTGCGATCTCCTCCAGCTGTGCGCGCGTAACAGTGCCCACCTTCTGAGTGTTGGGGCGAGCGGAGCCACTGGCGATACCGGCGGCCTTCTTCAGCAACACGGCAGCTGGAGTGCTCTTGGTCTCGAACGTGAAACTGCGGTCACTGTAAACGGTGATGATCACCGGGGTAGGCAAGCCAGGCTCTTGACCTTGCGTGCGCGCATTGAACGCCTTACAGAACTCCATGATGTTCACGCCATGCTGACCCAACGCAGGACCAACGGGCGGAGACGGATTGGCCTGGCCGGCCTTGACCTGAAGCTTGATGTAAGCCTGAATCTTCTTAGCCATAAATACTCCGTTGCGGGTGATAACGCCTATCGGCTCCCCTGTTCACTCGAATATCCCGGTGACGACAAAACCCCGCAGCCAGCAGCTGCGGGGGTATGGGATGCTTTGATCAGCTAGACCTTTTCGACCTGACTGAACTCCAACTCAACCGGGGTGGATCGCCCAAAGATAAGGACAGCCACCTGAATCCGGCTCTTTTCGTAATTGACTTCTTCGACGACGCCATTGAAATCCGCAAAAGGCCCGTCAGCAACACGGACAACCTCGCCCGGCTCAAACAACGTTTTCGGCTTCGGCTTATCACTGCCATCGGCAACGCGACGAAGGATGGCCTCCGCCTCCTTGTCGGTGATAGGCGCAGGCTTGTCGGCGGTACCACCGATAAAGCCCATAACCCTGGGCGTATCCTTGACAAGATGCCAAGCTCCCTCAGCCATATCCATCTGAACAAGGACATAGCCGGGGAAGAACTTGCGCTCACTCTTGCGCTTCTGGCCATTACGCATCTCGACCACTTCCTCGGTCGGAACCAGAATCTCACCGAAATGATCTTCCATACCAGCAAGCTTGATACGCTCAATGAGGGAGCGCATGACATGCTTCTCGTAACCTGAGTAAGCATGCACCACATACCAACGCTTAGCCACGGAACACCTTTAGCCTACGATCAGAGAAACCAACCAGCCGAGCAGGGAGTCAAGCCCCCACAACAGCAGCGCCACAACCAGTACAACCGCAACAACTATCAACGTAGTCTGCGTGGTTTCTTGACGGGTTGGCCAAACGACCTTTCGAATCTCGACGCGCGCCTCTTTCAAAAGAATGAAAAAAGAGCGACCTTTGGACGTCTGCAGAGCAACAAAAGCTGCCACCACAGCAAACACGATTAGCGCAAGGACTCTATACAGAATCGGCTCTGCAGCGTAATACTGGTTACCCACAACAGCCACAACCACCAAAGCAGCCACAACAAACCACTTCAACAGATCGAAGCGCGAGTCTTTGGCTTCTGCTTTGACATTCATCTGCTAGAACCCTGTAAATACTGCCAAATTCGTTTGAAGTTGGCAGGCCAGGAGGGAATCGAACCCCCAACCTGCGGTTTTGGAGACCGCCGCTCTGCCAATTGAGCTACTGGCCTAACAAGAGTCAGGCCGACTATTATGCCGGCCCGAATGGATCAGATCAATCGATTATTCGACGATCTTGGCGACCACACCAGCACCAACGGTACGACCGCCTTCGCGGATAGCGAAGCGCAGGCCGTCTTCCATAGCGATCGGCTTGATCAGGGTAACGACCATCTTGATGTTGTCACCCGGCATAACCATCTCGACGCCTTCCGGCAGTTCGCACGAACCGGTCACGTCAGTAGTCCGGAAGTAGAACTGAGGACGGTAGCCCTTGAAGAACGGGGTGTGACGACCACCTTCTTCCTTGGACAGAACGTACACTTCCGCTTCGAACTTGGTATGCGGCTTGATGGTGCCCGGCTTGGCCAGAACCTGACCACGCTCGACGTCATCACGCTTGGTGCCGCGCAGCAGCACACCACAGTTCTCGCCCGCACGACCTTCGTCGAGCAGCTTGCGGAACATCTCAACACCCGTACAGGTAGTCTTGGTGGTGTCACGCAGACCAACGATCTCGATTTCTTCCTGAACCTTGACGATGCCGCGCTCGACACGACCGGTTACTACGGTACCGCGACCGGAGATCGAGAAGACGTCTTCGATCGGCATCAGGAACGGCTTGTCGATGGCACGAACCGGCTCAGGGATATAGGTATCCAGCGTCTCGACCAGCTTCTTGACCGCAGTGGTGCCCAGCTCGTTGTCGTCTTCGCCGTTCAGCGCCATCAGCGCAGAACCGATGATGATCGGCGTGTCATCACCTGGGAAGTCGTAGGTCGACAACAGGTCACGAACTTCCATTTCGACCAGCTCGAGCAGCTCGGCGTCG
The DNA here is from genome assembly GCF_054131565.1 of Pseudomonas sp. SA195. Taxonomy (NCBI): domain Bacteria; kingdom Pseudomonadati; phylum Pseudomonadota; class Gammaproteobacteria; order Pseudomonadales; family Pseudomonadaceae; genus Pseudomonas; species Pseudomonas sp. SA195. The sequence goes on from NZ_CP096392.1 coordinate 3,847,587, forward strand.
TCGACCATGTCAGCCTTGTTCAGGAACACAACGATGTACGGAACACCTACCTGACGGGACAGCAGGATGTGCTCACGCGTCTGCGGCATGGGGCCGTCAGCAGCCGAGCAAACCAGGATCGCGCCATCCATCTGCGCAGCACCGGTGATCATGTTCTTGACGTAGTCGGCGTGGCCGGGGCAGTCAACGTGCGCGTAGTGGCGAACGTTCGAGTCATACTCGACGTGAGCGGTGTTGATGGTGATACCGCGAGCCTTCTCTTCCGGTGCGCTGTCGATCTTGTCGAAGTCGACACGAGCGGAACCGAAAACCTCGGAGCACACGCGAGTCAGAGCAGCAGTCAGAGTGGTCTTGCCATGGTCAACGTGACCAATGGTGCCGACGTTGACGTGCGGTTTGTTACGTTCGAATTTTTCTTTAGCCATCGAGACCGTCTCCCACCGTTGAATTGACTAGTCACGCCACCATTAAAACAAAGGCAGATATTCTCATATCTGCCTTTGGGTACCTGGAGCTCATGAGCGGATTTGAACCGCTGACCTCACCCTTACCAAGGGTGTGCTCTACCAACTGAGCTACATGAGCAAAACATGCCGCCTAGACCTAAACTGGAGCGGGTAGCGGGAATCGAACCCGCATCATCAGCTTGGAAGGCTGAGGTTCTACCACTAAACTATACCCGCCTATCTGTAGGCCTACGCTTAAATCTGGTGGAGGGGGAAGGATTCGAACCTTCGAAGTCGATGACGTCAGATTTACAGTCTGATCCCTTTGGCCGCTCGGGAACCCCTCCAAAACGAGGCGGCATTCTGCTTGCCTACCACCTCACTGTCAAGCACTTTCTCATTTAAAATCTTGAGCTTAGCGCTTTATTTGGCTACTCACGTCACACAGGTAAGAGCCTGCGCTTCGGAGCGGGCGCTATTCTATTTAAACTATTCCAATGTTGCAACGCTGGAGCACGGCATTTGTTGGCTTTCAAGAGCCGGGAAGTCTCTAGCCAAATTCTGAAGCATGTGATTACTCAGCAAACGCTGTCCTTTCTGAGCCACCTTCACCCAGTACCGACGATGCGCACGAGGCAATTCACGTATTGACGCCGCGTAATCCAGCGCCTGTAAACGAGACACGACGCTCTCAGCGGAATCTTTACGCGAGAAAATCCCGAGCGATACGCCATTTGCAAGGTCCCCGACCGTGATCACATAGCTATCAATATTCCTTGACTGGAGTTCACGTAGCTGCCGCAGGGAGGCCTGCCGCGAAACCAACGGCGGTAAATATACCCAGTAATCGACCCCAGCCTGCATATCCAACGGATGAACAACAGAATCAATATCTAAGCTAAGCAAACGCTGCTCTAAAGCTGTGGCTATCCCTTCTTCGTCGAACCCCCCCAGAAAGAGACACGAATCACCCGCCGACAAGTCGCTTTTGCGCGCCGGGGCCGAAGTTTCGCTTAATAGCTTTATCGTGCCTCGATCGGTTGTTCGCTCCTGATTAATCACCGGCCTAGGCTGCTTTGTCGGATTAGTCACCTGGTAGACGTAAAAAAGCACGTTCAGCGCGACCAGGATAAAAAAAAGCCAACGCATCGCCACCTCGCATTAAGGACAAACAACAGCCAGCCCGTCGAAAACCAAATCCGGAACGAACGTCACCCCTGGAAGATCGACGACCAGGGCCGCGTCTCCACCGGTCACGAAGACATCGAAGTTCTCACCAAGAGTCGTGCTCGCTTCGTCTAGCAGAGATTTAATGTAAGCCCGCATCATCCTGACGCACCCACGCTCAACTGCCTCTGCAGTGGACCGACCCGGGGCAAGATTAGATAAGGCAGCCTGCGCCTCTAGCGTCCCGTAATAGACTTTTCGAGTGTGACTTAATAGCTGCTCTCTCATCAAACCGATTCCGGGAGCAATGTAGCCACCCATATGGCGCCCGTCGTCGCCAACGAAGTCCACAGTTACCGCCGTGCCCGTATCGATTACCAAGCATGCGCGACCGCAGAGATGATAAGCGCCGATGATCGCGAGCCAACGGTCCATTCCGAGGCGCTCAAAATCTCGGTAACCGTTGATGACAGCACCTATCGCTCGTGATGGAACTGCTCGCGATACGTCTACTCCAAGTGCGGCGCCAACCGCACTGACAAGACTTGCAGTTTCAGCATCTCCCCTAACGCTCACCATCCGGCAATGGTCGATCGGCCTGCCAGCTGCAGAGATGGCTTGTAGCAATTCATCAACCCCAGCCGCAATGCCACGCAAGACTGGCCTGCCATAGACGCCACATACTATCCGCCACTTGATAAAACTGTTGCCGCAGTCGAGCTCAAGAATCATTGCCGAGCCTCAAGCTCAATTCACCACCACTAAAACGTTTTTCGACGCCATCAACGTCGAGCCTCAAAGCGCCCTGATCATCTACACCCAAGACGCGCCCTTTCACCTCAACAACGCCGGAACTTAGCACGCAGGCCTTTCCTTGCCATAGATGATTGGACTCCCATTCCTCGCGCATGCTGGCGAAACCAGAAAGTGCGTGCTTTCGCAGATAGCGTTCCAAGCTTTCACTGAGCAAACATGAGAGCTCATTCCGATCAAAGACCCGATTAACAACGTCCCTAAGGGATATACACGGCTGGGCTATCTCTAGTGCTTGGCCGACCATGTTTACATTTATACCTACGCCAATAACGACAGAGCATACGTCTGCAGGATCACCTATCAGCTCCAAAAGAATGCCGGCAATTTTCTTATCGTCGGCATATATGTCGTTCGGCCACTTCAACCCAACCCGGGCCACCCCACAACGAGTCAACGTCTCCAGCACGGCTAGTCCGACCACGAGACTCAAGCCAGCGAGACCTGCGGATCCGTTCGAAACACTCCACGCTAAAGAGTAATAAAGGTTTTTGTATGCAGGACTGACCCATTGACGCCCGCGTCGGCCCCGGCCGTTGACCTGACATTCAGAGATCACGATAAAAGGCGGCGGCACCCCGCGCTGGAGTAGCCGTAACGCCTCAGCGTTTGTCGAGTCGAGATGCTCCGCTACGTGGACTCGCCATCCCTGACGCCCTAAGAAAGCCTCCAGACGACCCTGGTCGAGCAAATCCAAACGTTCAGCCAGCCTGTAGCCCTTACCTGGCACTCGAAAAACCTCGATTCCATGCTCGGCTTCGAGTTTTTTCAAGCCCTTCCAAATCGAAGCCCTGCTTATTCCAAGCGCTAAGCCTAGCTCTTCGCCAGAATGGAACTGCCCGTCGCTAAGTAAGCCCAAGATACTGTTCATGTCGAACTCCTTTAGCAAGCTGAGCATAATAACGACCGTGCCAGGCGGCCCAGAACTTCTATTTCCCTTTTCCAGCCCACAAAGACAAACCCCCGGCCATCATAGATGGTCGGGGGTTTGGTGTATAAGCTTGACGATGACCTACTCTCACATGGGGAAGCCCCACACTACCATCGGCGATGCGTCGTTTCACTTCTGAGTTCGGGATGGGATCAGGTGGTTCCAACGCTCTATGGTCGTCAAGCAATCTGGTTGGGGAGTCGGTGTTGAGTCGCTTCCCCGAATTGGGCATGTGGTGTTTTGCGAGTGATGCTGATTTTCGGTTTGTTTGTCGACTTCGACCGTCTGACACACAAACATCAAATTGTTTGGGTGTTATATGGTCAAGCCTCACGGGCAATTAGTATGGGTTAGCTCAACGCCTCACAGCGCTTACACACCCCACCTATCAACGTCGTAGTCTTCGACGGCCCTTTAGGGAGCTCAAGGCTCCAGTGAGATCTCATCTTGAGGCAAGTTTCCCGCTTAGATGCTTTCAGCGGTTATCTCTTCCGAACATAGCTACCCGGCAATGCCACTGGCGTGACAACCGGAACACCAGAGGTTCGTCCACTCCGGTCCTCTCGTACTAGGAGCAGCCCCTCTCAAATCTCAAACGTCCACGGCAGATAGGGACCGAACTGTCTCACGACGTTCTAAACCCAGCTCGCGTACCACTTTAAATGGCGAACAGCCATACCCTTGGGACCGGCTTCAGCCCCAGGATGTGATGAGCCGACATCGAGGTGCCAAACACCGCCGTCGATATGAACTCTTGGGCGGTATCAGCCTGTTATCCCCGGAGTACCTTTTATCCGTTGAGCGATGGCCCTTCCATACAGAACCACCGGATCACTAAGACCTACTTTCGTACCTGCTCGACGTGTCTGTCTCGCAGTCAAGCGCGCTTTTGCCTTTATACTCTGCGACCGATTTCCGACCGGTCTGAGCGCACCTTCGTACTCCTCCGTTACTCTTTAGGAGGAGACCGCCCCAGTCAAACTACCCACCATACACTGTCCTCGATCCGGATAACGGACCAGAGTTAGAACCTCAAAGTTGCCAGGGTGGTATTTCAAGGATGGCTCCATGAGAACTGGCGTCCCCACTTCAAAGCCTCCCACCTATCCTACACAAGCAAATTCAAAGTCCAGTGCAAAGCTATAGTAAAGGTTCACGGGGTCTTTCCGTCTAGCCGCGGATACACTGCATCTTCACAGCGATTTCAATTTCACTGAGTCTCGGGTGGAGACAGCGCCGCCATCGTTACGCCATTCGTGCAGGTCGGAACTTACCCGACAAGGAATTTCGCTACCTTAGGACCGTTATAGTTACGGCCGCCGTTTACCGGGGCTTCGATCAAGAGCTTCGCTTGCGCTAACCCCATCAATTAACCTTCCGGCACCGGGCAGGCGTCACACCCTATACGTCCACTTTCGTGTTTGCAGAGTGCTGTGTTTTTAATAAACAGTCGCAGCGGCCTGGTATCTTCGACCGGCATGAGCTTACGGGGTAAACCCTTCACCCTCACCGGCGCACCTTCTCCCGAAGTTACGGTGCCATTTTGCCTAGTTCCTT
>NZ_CP096392.1:3857500-4511781 GCF_054131565.1 Pseudomonas sp. SA195
TTGGCTGATTGGTCGAATACCGCTTACTAAAATCATCACGCTCAAGCATCCGCGCAACGGTGTATTGAGATGCGAGACGGATGAAATCCGCTGGCGTCAGCTGATCCATCCAAGTGGAATTGAACGCGACCTCGGTTTTAGCCGGGTCCAGAATTTTGAACACTTGAGCCTTATAAGTTTCAGCATTTTCCAGCACCTGATCACGGGTGAGCGGTGGGCGAGTCGCGCTTTTGCCGCTGGGGTCTCCAATCATGCCAGTGAAATCACCAATCAAGAAAACCACCTGATGGCCGAGATCCTGAAACTGACGAAGCTTATTGATAAGCACGGTATGGCCAAGATGGAGGTCTGGAGCAGTTGGATCGAAGCCCGCCTTGATCCGAAGAGGGACACCGCGCTCAAGCTTGGCGATCAGTTCCGACTCGACAAGCACTTCATCAGCGCCACGCTTGATTACTGACAACTGCTCCTGCACCGACTTCATGACCCAACCCAACCCAACCCAAAATAAAGGGGACCAACCTTACAAGAACGACCAAAAAAAACAATGTGGAAAAACGTGGCCAAGCAGGCACGGCGCGCACTCCAGGGTTGCTTCGAATGCGCTTTGCTTATATTTTAGGCCGATATTTTCTCTGTACAAAAAATCGCCAAATACCAATGACCAATCCGAAACCCAGGGTCCCGAACTACCCGAAAAGCCATCTGTTGGCCGCCAGCGGTGTAGCAGCGCTTCTGAGCCTGGCGCTTCTGGTATTCCCGTCGCGCGAAGTGGAAGCGAAAAAGACCTTCCTTGACCTGCAGCTTGAAACCTCGGCTGAGTTGAGCGCTGGCATCGAAGAGCCGCTCGCGCCCATTGATCAAGAGAAGCCATTCACCCAGGCGAACGGCGACGAAGCCGTAGATGACGATTCCATCGCACCTACCGCCAGCAATGGACGACTCGACCCCACCGCCGATCCTCTTACCAAGGAGGTCGTCGTATCCAATGGCGATACGCTATCGACCCTATTTACCAAGGTCGGCCTACCTGCGTCGGCCATGCACGAGGTGCTTGCCAGTAGCAAGGAAGCAAAGCGCTTCGCTCATTTGAAAATTGGCCAGCTCCTGCAATTCGAACTCACAGAGCAAGGCGAGCTTGCGCGTCTTCGTAGCCCCGTCAGCAAGCTGGAAAGCTACCAAGTAGAGCGTACAAAAGGGGGTTTCTCCTTTACTAAGGAGCACGTGAAGCCGGAAATTCATTCGGCTTATGCTCAAGGTCACATTGAAAGTAGTCTGTTCCTGGCGGCCAAGCGCGCGGGATTGGACCACAACCTGACCATGGACTTAGCGAATGTTTTTGGTTACGACATTGACTTCGCTATGGACATCCGCAAAGGGGATTCTTTCGAAGTCATCTATGAAGAAAAGACCGTGGACGGCGATCGCGTCGGCACAGGAAATATCCTGGCTGCCCGGTTTACTAACCGGGGCAAAAGCTACACCGCGGTGCGCTACACCAACAAGCAAGGCAACACCAGCTACTACACCGCAGACGGCAATAGCATGCGAAAGGCGTTCATCCGCACGCCGGTGGACTTCGCACGTATCAGCTCCCGTTTCTCGAACGGTCGAAAGCACCCGATTTTGAACAAGATCCGCGCGCATAAAGGCGTTGATTATGCTGCGCCCCACGGCACTCCCATCAAAAGCGCAGGAGATGGCAAGGTTATCCTGGCGGGTCGGAAGGGCGGCTACGGTAATACGGTTGTGATCCAGCACGGGAATCGCTACCGCACCCTTTACGCGCACATGCAAGGGTTCGCCAAGGGCGTTCGTAACGGCGCTTCGGTCAAACAAGGCCAGATTATTGGTTATATCGGCACCACGGGCCTATCCACCGGCCCGCACCTGCATTATGAGTTTCAGGTTGACGGCCGCCACGTCGATCCACTCGGATTAAAGCTGCCCATGGCAGATCCAATAGCAAAAAACGAGAAGCAGCGCTTCTTGCAAATGAGCCAGCCGCTCATGGCTCGCATGGACGAAGAGCGCGCCACGATGCTTGCCTTGCAAAAACAGTAAGATGAAGCACCTCTATATAGGCGTAATGTCCGGCACCAGCCTCGACGGGCTGGACTTTGCCCTAATAGAACAGGGTCGTGATACCCGCCTGATCGCTACTCATTACGAGCCGATGCCATCGTTGCTGAAGCAGCAACTCTTGGATCTGTGCACGCCAGGTAAAGACGAATTGGCCCGGTCCGCCCTGGCCGAGAATCATTGGGCCACGTTAGCGGCCAGCGGCACATCGAAACTACTTGAGAACGCTCAAGTCAATCCGAAGGCTATCCGTGCCATAGGTAGCCATGGCCAGACGGTAAGGCATGAGCCCAGCCGCGGCTTCACCATCCAGATCGACAACCCCGCCTTGCTCGCAGAGCTGACCGGTATTGCGGTCGTAGCGGATTTTCGTCGCCGCGATGTTGCCGCTGGCGGGCAAGGCGCTCCCTTGGCGCCCGCCTTTCATCAAGCCGTTTTTGCCTCGTCTGTTCAAGCCCGCGCGATTTTAAACGTCGGAGGCTTCAGTAACCTTAGCCTGATCAAGGCTGGTGCCGAGCTTCAAGGGTTCGACTGCGGCCCGGGCAACGTGCTGATGGACGGCTGGATCCAGCGCCACCAACACGTGCCGTACGACAGGGACGGTGCTTGGGCAGCGACAGGGACACCTATTCCCGAGCTACTGCAGGATCTGCTCGGCGACGCGTTTTTTGCCATGCGCGGCCCCAAAAGCACGGGCCGCGAGGTCTTCAACCTCACCTGGCTGGATAAGAAACTTAACGCTTTGCCTCGTTATAACGCAGCGGATGTTCAGGCCACCCTACTTGAGCTGACCGCTCGATCGATTGCGGATGCCCTGCTAAACAGCCAGCCGGAGACAGATGAGTTATTGGTATGTGGTGGAGGAGCGCACAACGCTGCACTGCTCTGTAGGCTTGCGGCGCTGCTTTCTGACTGCAAGGTAATGAGTACAGAAGTGGCGGGGATTGATCCGGATTGGATCGAAGCGATGGCATTCGCGTGGTTGGCGCATCGATGCCTGGAAGGGTTACCAGGCAACAATGCTCGGGTCACAGGCGCCGCCGGCTCACGCATTCTCGGCGCGATCTACCCGGCTTGACCGCCTAAGTTAGGCCTTGCGCGAGCCCTCCGAATCAAATAGAAAACGACTGACCGCACCCGCACGTGGTGCTGGCGTTGGGGTTCTTGATAACGAAACGGGACCCCTCTAAGCCCTCCTGGTAATCCACTTCCGCGCCGGCTAGGTACTGGAAACTCATCGGGTCGACAACCAGGCTCACACCCTCCCGCTCGATGACCGTGTCGTCTTCGGCGAGATCCTCATCGAAGGTAAAGCCATACTGAAATCCTGAGCAGCCGCCACCGGTGACAAACACCCGCAATTTGAGACGTGGATTTCCCTCCTCGTCAACCAGGCTCTTCACTTTGCTCGCTGCCCCCTGAGTGAACTGAATGGCAGTTGGCGTGAAGGATTCGACACTCATTTAGGCTCTCCCGGCGCAAGGCGCCACATACCGCGTTGACGGCGCATTATCGGCTTACCCTACCAAATCGGTCAACTATTCACCATGAGACCAACGACGCGTGGCTTACGGCAACAGTGCTGCCGTGTTCAAGCCAAGGCGCTCGTCCAGGTCGAAAATGATGTTCATGTTCTGTACCGCTTGCCCGGATGCACCCTTAACCAAGTTGTCGATCACCGAAAGCACCACGACAAGATCGCCGCCCTGCGGACGGTGTACTGCGATACGGCAGACGTTTGCCCCTCGCACGCTACGCGTTTCGGGATGGCTGCCAGCGGGCAGCACATCGACGAAGGGCTCGTTGGCATAACGCCGCTCATAGAGGGCCTGCAGATCCACCGAGGTATCCGTGACGGTCGCATATAGCGTAGCGTGAATCCCTCGGATCATTGGCGTCAGGTGAGGAACGAAGGTCAGCCCAACGTCACCGTTGGCGGCACGACGCAACCCCTGACTGATTTCCGGCAAGTGCCGGTGCCCTTTCACCGCATAGGCCATCATGCTTTCACCCGCCTCGGTGAATAGCGAGCCAATTTTTGCCGCGCGGCCTGCGCCGCTAACACCAGACTTACAATCGGCAATCAGACGCGACGCATCGGCCAGCCCCTGTTCCAACAACGGCAAGAATCCCAACTGGGTGGCCGTTGGGTAGCACCCTGGAACCGCAATCAGCCGAGCTCCTTTGATTTGCGCACGGTTGACTTCCGGTAACCCGTACACCGCCTCAGGCAGAAGGGTCGGAGCGCCGTGCGGCTGGCCATACCACTTCTCCCATTCAACGGCATCCTGCAACCGAAAATCGGCAGAGAGGTCGATCACCCGAGTCCCGGTTTCCAGCAGCTCGGCCGCCAGCGAATGGGCCACCCCATGAGGCGTAGCGAAAAAAACCACGTCACACGCACCCAGTGTTGCCGTATCCGGCACGCTGAAGGAAAGTTCGTCGTAGAAGCCCCGCAGGTTCGGAAACATGTCGGTGACCTTCACGCCATTTTCAGAACGCGATGTGATGACAGCCACTTCAGCCTGTGGGTGTTGGGCCAGCAGGCGCAGTAACTCGACGCCCGTATAGCCTGTACCACCAACGATTCCGACCTTGACCATGCGCTGCCTCTCGAATGGGAATGAGCAAAAACAAGATGATAAGGCTGCGAACGATCGCGGCCAACTCCCGAGATGACGTATGGCCGCTCAGCCTCTACCATCCAGCCAACGTCTAGTTAGGGAATGTCCACATGCTCTACCTGTGGGTCAAAGCGCTACATATCGTCTCAGTGGTCTGCTGGTTTGCAGGACTGTTCTATCTGCCGAGGCTTTTCGTGTATCACGCCATGAGCGAGGACTCGCTCAGCCGCGACCGGTTCAAAGTTATGGAGCGCAAGCTGTATCGGGGAATCATGTTGCCATCGATGATTGCGACGCTCGCATTCGGCATTTGGATGATCGCTTTGAACCCGGCGCTGTTCAGTGGCGGATGGCTGCACGCGAAGTTAGCACTCGTGGTTCTGCTTATCGGGTATCACCACCTATGCGGCGCACAACTCAAGCGCTTCGCCAGGGACGAGAATCAACGCAGCCATGTGTTTTACCGTTGGTTCAACGAATTCCCGGTATTGCTCTTGCTGGCTATCGTCATACTGGTGGTGGTCAAGCCATTCTGATGCGTTGGAGATACCATGCCGCTGCCTCTTCAATTGGAAGGACGTCTAAGCCTCCCACTCGTCGCCGCCCCGATGTTCCTCGTTTCCAACCCACCGCTCGTGACAGCATGCTGCCGCAACGGTGTCGTAGGTAGCTTTCCGGCGCTTAATCAACGGGAAAGCAGCGGCTTTCGTGATTGGCTACACCAGATCAACGAGGATCTCCAGCAGGCGCCTGAGGCAGCGCCCTATGCGGTCAACCTGATCGTGCATGGCAGCAATCCGCGACTGGAGACGGACCTGTCGATCTGCATCGACCAGCGCGTGCCTATTGTGATCACGAGCCTCGGCGCGGTGAAGGACGTTGTTGACGCCGTCCATGCTTACGGTGGCTTGGTATTCCACGATGTCACCACACGCCGCCATGCCGAAAAGGCAGCCGAATCGGGCGTCGACGGGCTGATCGCCGTGGCGGCCGGCGCCGGAGGGCATGCCGGCACGTGGAGCCCCTTCGCCCTGATTGCCGAGATACGCCAGTTCTTCGAAAAGACGCTGCTACTGTCTGGCTGCCTCAATCACGGGCATGAGATCCTCGCTGCTCAGTTGCTAGGCGCTGATCTTGCCTACATGGGGACACGTTTCATCGCGACCAAGGAAAGCCAGGCCAGCAGCGAATACAAGGACATGCTCATCCACGCCCATGCGTCAGATATCGTGCATACCGCAGCGGTGTCGGGTGTACCGGCCAGCTTCCTGCGTCCCAGTCTGCAGCAAGCAGGCTACGAGCTGGACAAGCTACAAGTTGAAGGCAGTCACAGCCAGACGCTCAAGCCGATCCATGACGAAGCCAAAGTTTGGAAAACAGTCTGGTCAGCTGGCCAAGGCGTAGGCGGCATCGCAGACATACCGGACGTTCAGCAGTTGATCACCCGCCTTGACAGTGAATACCGCGCGGCTGCAGCGCGCGCCACACAACTGAACCACCAGTGGCCTCGACGAGACAGAAAAGCGTGACCTGCATCACAAGCGATGAGGCTCCGACCGCTTGTGGCTGCCACCGGCAGGCACTAGGCTCTAGCTCCTTCTATCGTGCCAGGGACGTTGCATGATTTCCGACCAGTACAAGATCGTGTTTGATGGCGAGCTAATGCCAGGGATGACGGCCGAGACCGTCAGGGTAAACCTGGCCCGGCTATTCAAGACAGCGCCTGACAAGCTCGAACGGCTGTTCGTCGGCAAGCCCGTCGCAGTCAAGTCTGCGCTCAGCGAGGCCGATGCGGACCGCTATGTTCAAGCGCTGACGACTGCGGGGGCAAAGGTCCGCAAAGAGGCGGAAGCACCAGCCAGACCCGCCTTGTCTATCGAACCCCTAGTGGCCGGTACCGACACGGCGCCCGCGACGGGCATGCAGTGCCCAAAGTGTGACCATCAGCAGCCCGGTACAGTCCAATGCGACGGGTGCGGCATCATTTTTGAGAAGTATCACGCCCGGCTGGCACGGGAGGCCGCTCCTGCTGCAAGCAACGGCGACGGCCTCAAGCAATTTTATGCACCTCCCTCGGCCAACGTAGCCGGAACTGGTCCAGAGTACGGCGAGCTACGGCTGTTTACCTTCAATGGCCGGATCGGCCGGCTCCGATACCTGGCTTGGTCGCTGGGCATATCTGCCGCGGGTCTTGGATTAGGACTCATCGCCGCCATGGGCCTTGCCATTTCGGAAGTTCTAGGCGGCGTTCTGCTCTTCGCCGTGGCCGTTGCCTACCTTGTCGCCAGTTTTCAGATCGGGGCACAGCGCCTTCACGACTTTGGTTGGTCGGGGTGGTTCTTGCTGCTCTGCCTGGTTCCTGTGGTCGGTTCGGTGTTTCCGTTTGCGCTACTGCTTGTACCTGGCAACGAAGGTTCAAATCGTTTTGGTCCACCCCAGCCGCCAAATAGCAAAGGTGTGAAGGTGCTCGCTGCGCTTTGGTTACTGGTGCCGATCATAGGAATTTTGGCCGCAATCGCTTTGCCTGCCTACCAGCAATCCGTTGGTCTGGGACAGACCGGCCTGTAGCACGCGTCTCAAGCGGTCACCGCCCGCCCCTTGGCCCATCCTCGTAAACGGGCCAAGGGTTCGGCCATGATGACTGACAGCGGCGACGTCCCTTGTATACATCCCAAGAGCATGTCCTGATCTGTTTCGCGGGCCTGCGCCTGCCCGGCATAGACTGCCGAGACCACAACCTGTTCGATCTCAGCACCTGAAAAGCCATCGCACGCCCGCGCTAGCGCCATAAGGTCGTAGCGGCCAGGATCCAATTCGCGGCGCTGCAAATGCACGCGCAGAATTTCCGCACGGGTGTCCGGATCAGGCAAGTCGACGAAAAAGAGTTCGTCGAAACGCCCTTTGCGCAACAGCTCCGGCGCTAGCCGCTCGACGGAATTGGCAGTTGCGACCATGAACACTGGCGCCTTGCGCTCAGCCATCCATGTCAGCAGCGTTCCTAACACGCGCTGACTGACCCCACCATCCATCTCTCCGGTCGCCAGGCCTTTCTCGATCTCATCCATCCAGAGTACGCAAGGCGCCATTTCGCCCGCGAGCTTTAGCGCTTCACGCAAGTTGCGCTCGGTCTCGCCGAAGAACTTGTTATAGAGGCAGGCGAAATCCAAGCGCAGCAATGGCAGCCCCCAGAGCCCGGCGACTGCTTTTGCGGCCATGCTTTTTCCACCGCCTTGTACACCAACGAGCAGGACGCCACGCGGACGATCCCGGTCATCCGCCCTAAGAAAAGCAGACTGCCGCTCCCCCAGCCAGCGTTTGAAGTTATGCAAACCGCCAACGTCCGAAAACCGCTCGGTCTCATACTCGAAGCTCAGCACACCCTCCATGTCGAGCAGCTCGAACTTCTTGCGATTGAGCTCGGGCAGGTCGTCCTGGGTTATGGCGCCATCATCACAGATCAGGTTGTGCGCTAGCTTGCGCGCCTCGGCATGACTGAGACCCCGCAAGTTCCTCACGACCTGCTGCAAGGTACGGTTATCGGTGCGTACACGCAGGCCCCGGTTACGCTCGCTCCATCGAGTCGCCTCCTCGCGCACGATCGAAACAAGTTCCTCTTCGCTTGGCAGGGCCAAGCGGAAACGGACCGCGTATCGCTGAATCTCTGCAGGGAGGGTGACGGCATGGGAAACCAGCACGATTGTAGGTGCCGATCGCCCTTCAGCCATTGCGATTTCCTTGATCAAACGCACCAGAGGCGGCTGGTCGAGAAACGGGTGTAGGTCGCAAAACACATATAGATTCTCGAGAGGGTCGAATTTGACGCACTTGAGCGCGACCTCGGGTGCACAGCTTTCGCCGCCGTCCAGAGCCTCGCCACCAAATGCAGATCGCCGCAACCCCTCAGTGACCGACCAGAGATGCAGCGAAAGACCGCGGCTGATTGCAAGGCCCGTGAGGGTCTCAAGTACCCGTCGCTCGTCCCAGGACTCGATAACGATCAGGCGTACGGGCGAATCGAGCACCAAGGCAAGGTCGCGGACATCATTCTTCATGGGGATCACTTCCTGTGCAGGCTAACCGGCGGGTATATCGCCTGTTACACTCTTCGGCCATATGGGTTCCGGAGAAACGCCATGGATTGTCTGTTCTGTAAGATCGTCGCCGGAGATATACCGGCCACTAAAGTGTACGAGGACGATCAAGTCATTGCCTTCAACGATATCGCCCCGCAAGCACCGGTTCACTTTCTGGTGATCCCGAAAAAGCACATCGCGACCCTGCATGATCTCAGTGAGAAGGACGACAAGGCGCTCGCCGGCCATATTCTCTTCACCGCACAGCGCTTGGCTGAAGAACAGGGCTGCCAGGAGGGCTTCCGCGTCGTCATGAATTGCAACGACCTGGGCGGGCAAACGGTTTACCACATCCATATGCACGTGCTGGGTCAACGCCAGATGCACTGGCCGCCGGGCTGATCCACCGACCCGCCCTCGACCATCGTTCCATTGGAGGTATGCAGATGCCCAATCAACGCGAGTACTCCGCAGCAGATCGCCTACTCATGCAAGCGGATGCTGCCCTACGCACGCTGCTGCCTTTCAGCGGCCAACCAAGCCGACCCAATCCAGCCGTGCTCGAAGCGGACACCGAACTGAGCCAAAGCGAGGCACGGCACGTGGCCGGGCTGATGCGGATCAACCATACCGGAGAGGTTTGCGCCCAAGCCCTATATCAGGGACAGGCCTTGACCGCCCGCCTGCCCGGGGTCCGCCAGGCTATGGAAAGGGCGGCGGACGAAGAAATCGACCACCTCGCCTGGTGCGAGCAGCGCATCCGCCAACTCGGTAGCCACACCAGCGTGCTCAACCCGCTGTTTTACGGCCTTTCGTTCGGCATCGGCGCCTCGGCCGGGCTGATTAGCGATCGGATCAGTCTTGGTTTTGTCGCCGCAACGGAAGACCAGGTCTGCAAGCACCTCGATGAACATCTGCAGCAATTGCCGGCGACCGATGAGAAATCGCGTTCCATTCTTGAGCAGATGCGCGAGGACGAGGCACAACACTCAACCGCCGCGCTCGAGGCGGGCGGCCTGCGCTTCCCCGCGCCGGTCAAGTTCGGCATGAGTATGGTTGCCAAGGTGATGACCAAAACGACTTACCGGATCTGAACGAAAGCCGCCGATTGGCACACCGGCCAGGATCTGCATGAGCCGCTCGGCTGCATGCTATTCGTCGATAAGCTGCACGTACGCCTGCTGATCTATCCAAATTTCGGTAAGGCAATATCGTAGAGTGAAACTCAGGTCTTGGTCAGGTTGCTGAACCCGTGGAGCTTGAGTTTACTTTTTCAATATCGACTCTCGTTGTTGCTCACCGCCTGATTGAGCAAGCCCGCCAGATTAGGATGATCTGCGTAGGACCGGTATACACCTCTGCGCATTTTCGAATGGCTTTGCTGTTGTAACGAACGCCCCGCCGCAAACGGGGCGCGCATGATGCAGATTGACGGTGCGCCCGGTGCCGGCCTCCCAAGTCCCTGGGCCTGCTCGTCACCGATTCAGAGCCCTGGCGGGCCCCTACTCCGGCTTTCAGTTCAACTCAACGATTTCGTAGTCGTGTGTAATTTCAACGCCGGCACGGCCGAGCATGATCGAAGCCGAGCAATATTTTTCGGCGGATAGTTCTACCGCTCGCTTGACGTGAGCATCCTTAAGTCCACGACCCTTGATCACGAAACGCAGATGGATTCGGGTAAATACCTTGGGGTCTTCGTTTGCCCGCTCTGCCTCGAGGAAGGCCTCACAGCTCTCAACGGGCTGGCGAGCCTTACGCAAGATGCTGACGACATCGAAGTTACTACACCCACCCAGACCCAACAGGAGCATTTCCATCGGCCGGACGCCGAGGTTGCGCCCACCATTTTCGGGTGGGCCATCCATAACCACGACGTGACCGCTTCCTGATTCGCCGAGAAACATTGCTTCGCCGGCCCACTGAATGCGTGCTTTCATCATCGACTCCGCTAAAAAAGGTGGCAAAGCTTATCACGCCAAATGGAGCCTGCCTGACGTGGCAATCCGACGAAATGACGTCCGGGAAGTTGATATTCGTGTCCCAGTTTTGTTGTTCAGCTGAACCTGTCTGTTAAGCTCGCCCGTACTGAAAAAGAACTCAGTCATAAATATAAGAAACTGCCTTTCTATTGGACTATCTTCCGGGACTACAGCATGGTCGCTATTACACTTACGCCCAAGATCAAGAACCTCGACAAGCTACTCGCACATTGTCATCGCCGTCGTTACACCTCCAAGAGCACGATCATCTACGC
This sequence comes from Pseudomonas sp. SA195, assembly GCF_054131565.1. Classification (NCBI taxonomy): domain Bacteria; kingdom Pseudomonadati; phylum Pseudomonadota; class Gammaproteobacteria; order Pseudomonadales; family Pseudomonadaceae; genus Pseudomonas; species Pseudomonas sp. SA195. Next base: position 3,868,534 of record NZ_CP096392.1, read on the forward strand.
TGGCGATCGCTCAGAAACGCTTTACTTCATCGTCAAGGGTTCGGTCACGATCCTGATCGAAGATGATGACGGCCGCGAGATGATTATTGCCTATCTCAACTCGGGGGATTTCTTCGGCGAGATGGGTCTGTTCGAGAAGGAAGGCAGCGAAAAGGAACGCAGTGCCTGGGTTCGCGCCAAGACTGAGTGCGAAGTTGCGGAAGTCAGTTACGCCAAGTTTCGCGAGCTGACCCAACAGGATCCCGACATTCTCTATGCACTCGGCAGCCAAATGGCCGAGCGCCTGCGCAATACTACGCGCAAGGTCGGCGATCTTGCCTTTCTCGACGTAACCGGCCGGGTAGCACGCACGCTGCTCGACTTGTGCAAGCAACCGGATGCGATGACTCATCCGGACGGCATGCAGATCAAGATCACCCGGCAGGAAATCGGACGAATCGTCGGCTGTTCTCGTGAGATGGTCGGGCGTGTCCTGAAGAGCCTGGAATCGCAGGGCCTTGTGCACGTGAAAGGCAAAACGATGGTGGTGTTCGGCACGCGTTGAGCGCTCCTACTTAAACAAGAAAGCCGGCATCAGCCGGCTTTCTTGTTTAAGCGCCCCCGATCATTCCGGATCGGCCGGAGTATGCACTCGGGCCCGGCCTGGGAAGAACAAACGCTGCAACTCGAGGCCAGGCTGTTCGGCACGCATGAATGCTTCACCGACTAGGAAAGCATGCACCGCATTAATTTCCATCAGCTCGACATCCGCACGATGCAGCACGCCACTTTCAGTGATCACCAGCCGGTCGCGCGGCATACGCGGCAGCAGATCAAGCGTCGTTTCCAAGCTGACCTCGAAGGTATGCAGGTTGCGGTTATTGATCCCCACGAGCGGGGTCGACAGCTGGAGCGCGCGCTCAAGCTCGGCACCGTCATGCACCTCGACCAGCACATCTAGCCCCTGCCGTTCGGCAACCTCAGCGAGCTCCTGCATCTGCGCATCGTCCAATGCTGCTGCGATCAGCAGGATGCAATCGGCGCCCAGCGCCCGCGCCTCGATGACTTGGTACGGGTCGACCATGAAATCTTTACGAATCACCGGCAGGCTGCAGGCACTACGCGCCAGCTTCAGGTACTCATCGGCGCCCTGAAAGAAATCGACATCCGTGAGCACCGACAAGCACGTCGCGCCGCCAGCCTCGTAGCTGATGGCGATATCCGCCGGGCGGAAGTCTTCACGCAATACACCCTTGCTCGGTGAAGCTTTCTTCACTTCGGCGATCACCGCCGGCTGCTTGCGCTCGACCTGCTCCTGCAGACGTCTGGCGAAGCCTCGCACCGGGTCCGCGCCAGCGGCCAGCCGCTCAAGCTCATCGAACCCAACACGCGCGCGCCGCTCGGCCACCTCCTCGTGCTTACGAGAGATGATCTTTTCCAGAATGGTCGGCACGCTCATCGGGCCTGCTCCTGCTTGAACACAACGGTAAAGGAGACGAGCTCGTCGAACTTGTCACGCGCCAGGCCCGTATGCAGGGCATCGTGGGCAATTTCGATGCCCTGCTTCAGGCTGCTGGCGACATCTGCCGCATAAAGCGCGGCGCCAGCGTTGAGCACAATCATGTCGGCTGCTTTCTGGCCGTTCTCTGTCTTGCGGCGCCCCAACGCGTCTCGGATCAGTTCTAGCGAACCCTGGGCGTCCTCGACGTTGAGGCCGATCAGGCTCTGGCTCTTGATACCGAAGTCCTCCGGCTGGACGCGGTACTCGCGGATTTCGCCACGGTTCAGCTCCGCCACATGGGTCGGCGCCGCCAGGCTGACCTCATCGAGCCCATCCTGCGCATGCACGACTAACACGTGCTCGCTACCCAGGCGCGCCAGCACTTCGGCCATCGGCCGGCAGAGTTCTTTGCTGAATACGCCCAAGACCTGGTGCTTGACACCCGCCGGGTTGGACATCGGCCCGAGTATGTTGAACAGCGTTCTCAAGCCCAGCTCGCGACGAGGGCCTGCAGCAAATTTCATCGCGCCGTGATGCGCCGGCGCAAACATGAACCCGACACCGACCGTATCGACGCTGCGCGCGACCTGCTCCGGAGTCAGGTCGAGATAGACACCCGCCGCCTCGAGCAGATCGGCGCTGCCGCTCTTGCCGGATACGGCACGGTTGCCGTGTTTGGCCACTTTTCCACCAGCGGCCGCCACCACAAACGCTGCAGCGGTCGAGACATTGAAGATGTTCATGCCATCGCCGCCGGTGCCGCATGTATCGACGAGGCGGTGGGTGTCGAAATGTACCGGAGCCGCCAGCTCGCGCATCACCTGGACAGCCCCGACGATCTCGTCAATGGTTTCGCTCTTCATGCGCATGCCCATTAGGAACGCGCCGATCTGAGCGTCAGTGCACTGGCCGGTCATGATCTGACGCATGACCGCTTTCATTTCGTCGGTGCTCAGATCCAGCTGGCCGACTATCCGGTTCAGGGCTTCCTTGATATCCATCAGCGCACGCCTCCGGTCTGCTTTAGAAAGTTGGCGAACAGTTCATGGCCCTGCTCGGTCAGGATGGACTCGGGATGAAACTGCACGCCTTCGACGTTCAGCGTTTTGTGCCGCAGCCCCATGATCTCGTCGACGCTGCCATCGGCGTGACAAGTCCAGGCAGTGACCTCCAGGCAATCGGGCAACGTTTCGCGCTTGACCACCAGGGAGTGGTAGCGGGTCACGGTAAGCGGGTTGTTTAGCCCAGCGAACACACCGCTGTCCGCATGCATGACCGGGCTGGTCTTGCCGTGCATCACCTGGCGCGCACGCACCACATCGCCGCCGAACGCCTGGCCGATGCTTTGGTGGCCAAGGCAGACACCGAGAATAGGCAACTTACCCGCGAAGTGGCGGATCAGCTCCAGCGACACCCCCGCCTCGTTCGGGGTACAGGGGCCGGGCGAGACGACGATGCGTTCCGGTTCGAGCGCCTCGATCTCGACCACGCTGAGTTCGTCGTTGCGCACGACCCGGACGTCCGCACCGAGCTCGCCCAGATACTGGACCACGTTGTAGGTGAAGGAATCGTAGTTATCGAGCATCAGCAACATGATCAGATCTCCTGCGGGTCGCGTTCGGCCAGGGCGACCGCGCGGAACATGGCGCGGCGCTTGTTCAGCGTTTCTTCCCACTCCAGGGCAGGCTGGGAATCTGCCACGATGCCGGCACCGGCCTGCACGTGCAGCTCGCCATCCTTGATCACCGCGGTGCGGATGGCGATGGCGGTGTCCATGTTGCCATTCCAGGCGAGATAGCCGACGGCGCCGCCGTAGACCCCACGCTTGACCGGTTCCAGCTCGTCGATAATTTCCATCGCGCGGATCTTCGGCGCACCGGACAAGGTGCCGGCCGGCAGGATGGCGCGCAGTGCGTCCATGGCGGTCAGCGGGCCCTTTAGCTGGCCCGTAACGTTGGAAACGATGTGCATGACATTCGAATAACGCTCAATAACCATCTTCTCGGTGAGCCGCACCGAACCGTTTTCGGCGACGCGGCCCACATCGTTGCGGCCCAGGTCGATCAACATCAGGTGTTCGGCCAGCTCCTTCGCATCGCTGAGCAGATCCTGCTCCAGCGCGAGGTCGGCGTCTTCCGTCGCGCCACGTGGACGCGTGCCGGCAATCGGCCGGACCGTGACCAAACCCTCTTCGACACGCACCAGCACTTCTGGCGACGAGCCCACCACGTGGAAATCGCCGAAATTGAAGAAGTACATATAAGGCGTCGGATTAAAGCAGCGCAGCGCGCGATAAAGATCGATGGGCGCAGCCTTGAACGGGATCGACATGCGCTGGGAGATGACGACCTGCATGCAGTCGCCAGCGAGGATGTAGTCCTTGATGCGATTGACGGCCTGCTCGTAGTCATCACGGCTGAAGCTTGAGCGAAACTCAGGTTCGGTGCCGGGGCCCGTTTCGAAATCCAGGCCGAGGCGTGGCGTGATGGACTGCCGCAGCTTTTCCCGAAGCGCCTGCAACGTTGCCTGTCCGGCCTCGTAGGCCTCGGGCTGGGCCGGGTCGACAAGCACGATGCAATGCAACTTGCCAGCGAGGTTATCGAAGACCACTACTGCGTCGGACACCATCAGCAGAATGTCGGGCGTACCCAGCGGATCAGGGTTGGGGCAGCTCGCCAGTTTACGCTCGACATAACGCACGCTGTCGTAGCCGAAATAGCCGACCAGGCCACCATTGAAGCGCGGCAGGCCCTCGACCGGCGCCACGCGATAGCGCTGCTGGAAGGTTTCGACGAAGGCCAGCGGGTCTTCGACCTCGCAGCGCTCCTGCTCGACGCCATCGGTGGTGACGCTCACGAGATGGTCATGCACACGCAGCACGGTGCGGCACGGCAGGCCGATGATTGAGTAGCGCCCCCACTTCTCCCCGCCCTGCACGGATTCGAGCAGGTAGGAATTGGGCGCGTCAGCGAGTTTCAGGTAGAGCGAGAGCGGTGTGTCGAAGTCGGCGATGGTTTCGAACGACAGCGGAATGCGGTTATGGCCATCAGCGGCCAAGCGCAAGAATTCTTCGCGGGTCATGTCAGCCTCGTGGTCGGAGGGAACTGCTAAGTCGGGTCGTGCAAAACATGCCGGGCGAGCCGGCAGAAAAATGTCAGGCGCGCCAGCGCCAACGGGCCAAGGCCTTGATGACATTCATCCATTGTTTGCGGGTGACCACCACGATCTGATCTCGTCTCGGCGGGTTACGGAACAGGGGCCACACTAGCGCAGCCCCGAAGGCGAAGCAACCAGCTCACGCAGGTCGTCGAGCACCAGCGCCGGCGCTTCGTTGGCGATGGGTTCGCCATGGTTGTAACCATAGGTGAGCGCAACACATGGCACGGCTGCGGCCTTGGCGGCGCGCACGTCGTTACGCGAATCGCCGACGAACAGCGACTCACCGGGCGCAACACCCGCCTTGTCCATTACCCAAAACAGCGCCGCCGGGTCGGGTTTCTGCTGAGGCAAGGTATCGCCTCCGACCAGCCAATCGAAGTAACCGGCCAGCCCCTTCTCTTCCAGCAGCGGCTCGATGAACTGCGCCGGCTTGTTGGTGACGATCGCCAGCTTCACCCCACGCGCACGCAGCCACTCCAGGCACTCGAGCACACCCGGATAGACAGTGGTCAGCTCATGGCCGCCCGCATACGCCTGTATGAACAGCGCCAGCGCCTCGTCGGTCAACTCGTCGGCGACGCCGTCATGGTTCAGCTGACCGGCCAATGCGCGACGCACCAGCACCCTAGAGCCGTTGCCGACCCAGTCGCGCACTCGGGCGACACCGGCCGGCTCGCGACCGAGTAGCATCAACATTTTGTCCACCGCGGCGGCCAGGTCTGGCACCGAATCCATCAGTGTGCCGTCCAGATCGAACATCGCCAGTCGCGGCAGCCCGCCGTCGAACAGTTTTTCTAGGCGAGTCATGGGCGCGCCAGCGCCAGCTCAGCGCGCATCTGGTCGATCACCGACTTGTAGTCCGGCTGGTTGAAGATCGCCGAGCCAGCGACAAAGGTGTCGGCGCCCGCAGCGGCGATCTCACGAATGTTCTTCGGGTTCACACCGCCATCGATCTCCAGGCGGATCTCACGGCCACTGGCGTCGATCAGCGCGCGTGCTTCACGCAGCTTGTCCAGCGTGCCGGGGATGAACTTCTGCCCGCCAAACCCCGGGTTGACGCTCATCAGCAGGACCATGTCGACCTTGTCCATCACGTACTTGAGCACGTCCAGCGGCGTGGCTGGGTTGAATACCAGGCCGGCCTTGGCGCCGCCGTCCTTGATCAGCTGCAACGAGCGATCGATGTGATCCGAGGCTTCCGGGTGGAAGGTGATGTAGCTGGCGCCGGCCTCGAGAAAGTCGCCGATCATGCGGTCCACCGGACGAACCATCAGATGCACGTCGATGGGCGCGGTGACACCGTGCTTGCGCAACGCCGAGCAGACCATCGGGCCGATGGTCAGGTTGGGCACGTAGTGGTTGTCCATCACGTCGAAGTGAACGATGTCGGCGCCGGCGGCCAGCACGTTGTCCACTTCCTCACCCAGGCGGGCGAAATTGGCGGAGAGGATGGAGGGGGCGATGGCGAACGGCTGCATGACGACCTCGGGTAGCACGGCAAGATGCCGCGCATTGTACCCGAGGGGTCCGGGTTGCGGCGCGCCTGGAAGCAGCCGGCACGCCTCGTCGCTTCAGGTCAGCTCGTCGAAGCACTCACCGATGATGGCCAGGCCGCGCTCGAGCAGCTCGTCCTCGACGGTTAGCGGCACCAGCACCCGCAGCACGTTGTAGTAGGTGCCGCAGGACAGCAGGATCAAGCCCTTCTCGCGCGCCTTGGCAACGATCTGCGACGTGAGCGCAGCAGCCGGGCGAGCATGATCGCCCTCCTCGAACAGCTCGATGGCGACCATCGCGCCGAGGCCGCGCACCTCGCCGATCTCCTTGTGCTTGGCCTGGATCGCCTTGAGGCCGGCGGTGAGCTTCTCCGCCACGGCCTTGCTGCGATCGAGCAAATGCTCCTCCTCGAAGATTTCCATGACCGCCAGTGCCGCCGCGCAGGACAGCGGGTTGCCGGCATAGGTGCCGCCCAGCCCGCCGGGCGCGATGACATCCATGATCTCGGCCTTGCCGCAAACACCGGCGATCGGGAAGCCGCCGCCGACGGATTTGGCGAATGTGGTCAGGTCGGCGACCACGCCCATCTGCTCCATGGCGAAGAAAGTGCCGGTGCGCCCGGCGCCGGTTTGCACCTCGTCGGCGATCAGCAGAATGCCATGCTCGTCGCAAAGCGCGCGCAGGCGGACCATGAACTCCTTCGGCGCGACATTGAAGCCACCCTCGCCCTGCACGGGCTCGATGATGATTGCGGCAATGTCGCGTGGCTCGGCGTCGTTCTTGAAGATGCGCTCGATACTGGCGATGGACTCGTCAACGCTGACGCCATGAATCGCGCACGGATAGAGCGCACGGAAGATGCCGCCCGGCATCAGGCCCATGCCCGCAGAATAAGGCGCGACCTTGCCGGTCAGGCCGAGGGTCATCATGGTGCGGCCGTGATAGGCGCCGGTGAAGGCGATCACGCCGGCACGGCCGGTGGCGGCGCGGGCGATCTTCACCGCGTTCTCCACCGCCTCGGAGCCAGTGGTGACGAGCAAGGTCTTCTTGGCGAAGTCGCCCGGCACCCGCGCGTTGATCTTCTCGCACAGCTCGACGTAGGGCTCATAGGCCAGCACCTGGAAGCAGGTGTGGGTGAGTTTGTGCAGCTGATCTTCAACCGCCTTGACGATCTTCGGGTGTAGGTGACCGGTATTAAGCACGGCGATGCCGCCGGCGAAATCGATGAACTCACGGCCCTCGACGTCGACCACACTGCTGTTCTTGGCGTGGTCAGCGAAGATCGGATGGATCTGGCCGACGCCACGGGGCACGGCGGCGACACGGCGTTGCATCAGGGATTCGTTGGTCTTGCTCATAAGCTCCTCGGTAGCCGCTCATCGTCGGCACGGGTCGAAATAGACGTCGGGACGTATGCGCCGCAGCATACGATGATCGACTGCGGCGCCCTTCCAGGCGTTCGGATTACAGTAGAACCGCGTGCAATATTTTGCACGCACTAGATCGCATGGCCTGACAATTAGGTGGGGCGGGCTAGCGTCCACCGCTACGTATCAACCCACGCCGCTTCAACCAAAGAAAGGCCAGCAAACCCGAACCACTGCTCCAACAACGCAGCAGAGATGGCACCATCAACCTCTCGGATTCGGCGGACTTGCCGAAAAACTTTGTAGTGCATCCGCCCTACATTGCGCCAGCGTTCGGCACGCGTGGGCGCGTCACGCAGGAGTTCACATGCCCCGCCCGCGCATCTTCATCCCAGTACTCGTTCTCCTGGCGGCCGCCACGCTGACGGCCATGGCCGCCGACGAGCCGAGCGACGAGCAGACGCCTGCGCCGGAAGCGGCACCTGCCGCACCCGCCGAACGGGCGAGCCTGCCATCGCGAAGCGAGATGATGGCCAGCGACCTGCTGCGCCAGTTGCCGGCCGGGGAAGTGATCGAGTTGAAGACCAGCACCGAGACCTTCTCCGCACTGTGGCGCCCAGCCAATGTCGGCCATCCCAAGGGCGTGCTGATATTGCTGCCAGACGACGGCGAAAGCCCCGACTGGCCACGCGGCGTCGGACCGTTGCGGCGCCAGCTCCCCGATCACGGCTGGCACACGCTGAGCCTTAGCCTGCCGGAGTCCGAACGCATTACGCCTACGACCGTCGCCCCTCGGGAAGCACCGCCAGCTGAGGTCGACTCGCCCGAAGCCGAACAGGCGTCCGGCGACGGAGACGAAGCACCGGCCGAATCACCGAGCGAGGCGGGTTATCTACCCGAGCAGACGGCTCCCCCAGCTGCGGAGCCCGCCGATGAGGGAGCCGGGCAGGACGAAGGCGAGCCATCAGAGGAAACCGCGAGCGCGCCGGCGCCGCTCGGCCGTGCAGAGCGCATCGACGCCCGTATTGACGTGGCGCTGGCGAACGCCCGCAGTGGCCAACCCAAGATGATTGTCTTGCTTGGCCAAGGCACGGGGGCTTACTGGGCCGCGCGTTACCTTGAGCAGGCAACCCCCAAAGACGTGACTCATCTGGTCATGGTTCAGCCCAAGGAGCCCGAAGGCGTCGAGGCGTCGTTGGCGCAGCGGCTCGGCACACTAAAGGTTGCGATTGGCGACTTCTATTTCCGCACGGGCAACGCTGCCAAGCCTGCTAAAGCGCGCCTAAACGAAAGCCGCCGCAGCCGGCACCCGGCCTACCAACAGGTCGGGTTGCAACCCATCGACGGGGACTACCAGGCGGAGCAGGAGCGGCTAGTGCGACGTGTGCGCGGGTGGCTCGACCGGCAGGGATGAGGCTCGCGCCAAACGACGGCTCAGCGAAAGCCGCGGCGTTCGCGGATGAGGCTGTAGGCGCTGCGCAATTCGCGGGTCCGCTCGGTCGCTTCGCGCACCTGGCTCGCACTGGCGCCTGCACCGGCCTGCTTGTCGGGATGATGCTTGCTCAGCAGGCGACGGTAGGCCTGCTTGATGACCTGCGGGTCGCTGTCGGCTCGCACGCCAAGCAGCCGCAGCGCCTGTTCGTAGGCGCCACCGACGGCGCTGGGAGCGCCCTGTCGGCGCCCGCCGCCCTGATCCAACGCTGCTACGGCAGCAGCATCCCAGCCCATCCATTTGCCCCATAGCATGATCAGCTCATGCTCGCGCGTATCCACTGCTCCCCGGGCGCGCGCCATTCGCCAGCAGGCCTGCAGCACGCCGCGTGCGTCGTCCTGCCGGCCACGCAGCTGCTGCAACGGCTCGCGCAACCCATCGCCACCCGCCTTGCCACGATAAAAGGCATCAATGGCCCCGCGTTGCTGCGAAGCCGTCAACTGCAGGCGCCGCATCTCGCCGCGCGCCGCCTGGATGTGCGCCTCGCTGATCCGGCCGCTGCTCTTCGCCAACCGCCCAAGCAGGAAGAACAGCAACTCATTACCCTGCATCACCGGCGGTCCACCGCCCAGGCGCTGCCGCAATCGCGCCCAGGAATCGAGCCCGAGGCGGCGGTCGACTACATGCCCGATGAGGCCGCCGAGCAAGGCGCCCGGGATGCTCGCCAGCCACCAGCCAGCCAGCGCCCCGAGGTAGGTGACAGGCCAGAACATCTAGCGCCGGCCCTCGATGATCCGCTCGACGTCGGCAAGACGCTCATGCGTCCCGACGTCGATCCAGCAACCGTTGAAATGCTCGCCACTGACCTGACCTTCGGCTATGGCCTGACGCAGCAGGGGGGCCAACTTGAAGGCGCCAGGCTGGCAACCCTCGAATAGGCGGGGGCTCAACACGGCGATGCCGCTGTAGGTCAGCGCCGCCTCACCGACGGCGTCCTGCACCCGCCCGTTGCTCAGTGAGAAATCCCCCGCGGGGTGGTGGGCCGGGTTGTCGACCAGCACCAGATGGGCCAGCCCCGTCATGGGCGCCTTCAGGCGGTGAAAGTCATAGTCCGTCCAGATGTCACCGTTGACCACCAGGAACGGCTCATCACCCAACAATGGCAAGGCGCGGTGAATCCCTCCGCCGGTTTCCAGTGGCTCGCCCTCCGGCGAATAGCGGATATGAACCCCCAGCGCCGCGCCGTCGCCCAGGTGGGCCTCGATCTGCTCACCGAGCCAGGCGTGGTTGATGACCAGCTCATCGAATCCCGCCTTGACGAGCGCCCGGAGGTGGTACTCGATCAGCGGAACGCCACCCGCTCGAACGAGCGGCTTGGGCGTGTGCAAGGTCAACGGGCGCAGCCGCTCGCCTTTGCCGGCGGCCAGGATCATTGCCTTCATGTCGTGCTCCGCTCGCGTGGCAAGCCCTGCAGGAGCGTGGCCAGGTCAGCCATTTCCGGCCGACGCGACATCACCTCGTCGAGGTAGGCGAAAAAGCGCGGGACGTCGCTCAGGTAGCGTGGCTTGCCGTCACGATGGCAGATGCGCGCGAAGATGCCGATGACCTTTAGATGACGTTGCGCGCCCATGAGGTCGCTGGCGCGGTGGAAGGCGTCGAAACTGTCCTGCACCGGAACACCGCGCACCCGCGCTTGTTCCCAATACGCCTGCAGCCAAGCCTGAACCCGCGCGCTCGGCCAGCTGATGAAGGCGTCCTTGAACAGCGAGGTGATGTCGTAGGTCACCGGGCCAGAGACGGCGTCCTGGAAATCCAATACACCCGGGTTTGGCTGGCTGATCATCAGGTTGCGGGGCATGTAGTCCCGATGCACCAACACCTTCGGCTGTGCCAGCGCAGCGTCGATCAGCAACCGCGAGGTACTGTCCCACAGAGCTTGCTCCGCAGCGGTGAAACGGTGGCCGATATGGCGTTGAACGTACCACTCAGGAAAGAGCTGCAGCTCGCGGCGTAGCAGGGCTTCGTCATAGGTTGGCAACCCGGCCGGAGCGGCGTTGACTTGCATCGTCAGCAGTGCCTCGATGGCATCGGCGAACAAGCCCTCGGCGTTGTGCTCGTCGATCACGTCCAGGTAGGTTTGGCGGCCGAGATCGGATAGCAGCAAAAACCCCCGGTCTAGATCGGCTGCCAGGATTTGCGGCACGTGGATGCCGGCCGCCGCAAGCGTTTCGGCAACCGCAACGAAAGGCCGGCAGTTTTCCTGTGGGGGCGGCGCATCCATCACGATGAGGCTGCGGTCCGCCGCCTGCCAACGGAAATAGCGCCGGAAACTGGCATCGCTGCTCGCCGCGACCAGCGATGCATCTGGCACCTCGCCCCATTCACGCCGGGTATACAGCTCAGTCAGTCGAGGCTCGAGCCAGGCACTCAGGTCCGCCAGGCGTTGATCATGTTGCGACATATGCACGGGTCTCCACGGCGCTAGCCGTTCAGCAGGTCATGCTTTATTATCCAGCATCTTTTTCAGACCATCGAGAGGCGTGCGGCCTAGCCCGGCCGATGGCTCGCCGCAAGCACGGACCCGAAAAACAAGATGGCAGTCAAATATCCCGCTTTTCGTAAAAAATTCCCTCTTTTGGTTACGGGTGGGCTGCTAGCACTGCAACCCGTAGCGACACCCCTGGTCTTCGCGGCAGAGCAATTCGCTTGTCAGCCAGGCGCCAATGGTAGCTGGGACTGCGCTACCGAGACGCCCGCCGAGTCGTTACCACCCCGTCCCGTGCATCCTGGCAGCGCCGCCGCCAGCCGCTCGGACGAACCTGCGACCAAAACGCGAAAGCCTGCTTCCCGCCCTGCAACCGCTAACACGACGCTGGTATCGGAAGCCCGTGGTCGCGCGCTCGCTTCGCGCAGCGCTGACTACAGTCACCTGGACTGGGTCCCGCGTGACCAACTCACTAATGCGCAGCTGGCCGAGACCGGCCCCTACTGCGCTGGTACTTATGTCGAACCGCGCCGGCCGGGACAGTTCGACAACACGCCGATGAGCGAGGCACCGACGTATGTCTCGGCCAAGGCGACGCGTTATGAACAGCAGCAGGAGGTCGCAACTCTGGCCGGCGACGTCGTTCTGCGCCAGGGCAGCATCCAGGCCGAGGCGGACGAGGCCAGCCTGTACCAGCTGGAAAATCGCGGCGAACTCCGAGGCAACGTGCGCCTGCGCGACCGGGGCGCGCTCATGGTCGGCGACCGTGCCGAACTGCTGCTCGACACCGGCGAAGCCAAGGTCGAGAACGCGGAATACGTGGTGCACCAAGGCAAAATCCGGGGCAACGCGCAGTACGCCAAACGCGAAGAAAACGCCATCATCCGCCTCAAGGACGGGACCTATACCCGCTGCGAGCCCGGCGATAACGACTGGTATTTGCAAGGCAACAACGTAACGTTGAACCCGGCCACCGGTTTCGGTTCGGCTACCAACGTGACGCTACGGGTCAAGGGCGTTCCGGTGTTCTATACACCGTACATCTATTTCCCGATCGACGATCGCCGACAGTCCGGCTTCCTCGCTCCGAGCATCAGCTCCTCCAGCGATACCGGCCTGTCGATCGTCACGCCCTACTATTTCAACCTGGCACCGAACTTCGACGCCACGCTGTATCCGAACTACATGACCGATCGCGGCCTGTTGATGGAAGGCGAATTCCGCTACCTGACGCGCAGCAGCGAAGGCCAGTTCGGCGCGGCCTACCTGGACGACAGCAACGACGACCGCAAGCTGCAGTCCGAATACGAAGACCAGCGCTGGATGTATAGCTGGCAGCATCGTACCGGTCTGGATTCGCGCTGGCTGGCCGAAGCCGACTACACGGACATCAGCGACCCCTACTATTTCCAGGATCTGGATACCAACCTCAACATCGACCAGCCGGATCACCTGGACCAGCGCGGTACCCTGACCTATCGCGCCCCAAGCTACACGGCCCGCCTGAATGTGCATGCCTACGAGCGTGCCACGATCGCCGACGTCACACCTTACGAGCGGCTGCCGCAATTGACGCTCGACGGCGCCCTGCCCTCCCAGCCAGGTGGCGTGCGCTTTGCCTACAACACCGAATTCGTCAGCTTTCAGCGCAGCCTGCGCAGCGGCAACTACATCAACGACGATGGTATTGCCGAAGAATGGTATGACGAAAACATCAAAGGCATTAATAGGGCGGAAGGTGAGCGTTTGCATCTGGAGCCGGGCGTGAGCCTGCCGCTCGACTGGAGCTGGGGTTTCATCAAGCCGTCACTCAAATACGCCTACACCAAGTACGACCTGACGCTCGACAATAAGGGTCGTAGCGAAGTTACCGATTTCGACGACTCACCTGATCGCAGTATCCCGATCGCCAGCGTCGATGCCGGCCTGTATTTCGATCGCGACGCCAACTGGTTCGGCCAGGATTACCGCCAGACGCTCGAGCCGCGGCTGTTCTATCTCTATGTACCCTACGAGGACCAGAGCGATATCCCGGTCTTCGATACCGGCGAAAGCACCTTCAGCTATGCCTCGCTGTGGCGGGAAAACCGCTTCTCCGGCAAGGACCGCATCGGCGACGCCAATCAGGTATCGCTGGGCGTAACCAATCGCTGGATCCAGCCGAACGGCATGGAGCGCCAGCGCTTCAGCATCGGCCAGATCTACTATTTCCGTGATCGCAAGGTCCAGTTGCCGAACCTGGAAGATCGCCCCGGCTCGACCTCCGATGTGTCGCCCTATGCGCTGGAATACATGTTCCGCTTCAACCGGGACTGGCGCTTCACCTCGACCTTCAACTGGGACCCGAACGAAGGCCGCACCCGCTCGGGCAGTGCCATGTTCCACTACCAGCCGGCAGACAACCCGAACAAGATCCTCAACGTTGGCTACCGCTACCGCAACGACACCGTGCGTTTCGACCAGGCGACCGGCGAATGGACCTACGAGCCTGATTTCGGCCGGGAAGGTGCTGAAAACTTCATCGAGGATTATTACAAGATCAACCAGCACGACATCTCCGCGATCTGGCCAATCGTGCCGCAGTGGAGCGTGATCGGTCGCTGGCAGCACGATTACAGCCGCAACCGCACGCTCGAGGCCTATGGCGGCTTCGAGTACGACAGCTGTTGCTGGAAGCTGCGCCTGATCAATCGCTACTGGATCGACTACGACGAGACCAGTCTTAACCCATCGCAGAACGACGAGCCAGACAATGGCATCTTCCTGCAAATCGTCCTCAAGGGACTCGGCGGCGTGTTCGGCAGCTCGACCGAGACGTTCCTCGAGGAAGGCATACAAGGCTATCGTGAACGTGAAGACCAAGCTTTCTGATTTTGTGCGCCCCTTGCTGCTGGGCGCTTTGCTCCTGGGTAACGCCTCGATCGCGACCAGTGTCTCGGCAGAGGTACGTCCGCTGGACCGCATCGTTGCCATCGTCGATAACGACGTGATCATGCAGAGCCAGTTGGATCAGCGCATGGAAGAGGTCCTCCAGACCATCGAAAAGCGCGGCGCGCAGATGCCGCCAACCGCGGAGATGGAACAGCAGGTACTCGAACGCCTAATCACTGAGAACCTGCAACTGCAGATCGGCGAGCGCTCCGGCATTCGTATCTCGGACGAAGAGCTCAACCAGGCCATGGGCACCATTGCCCAGCGCAACAACATGACCCTCGAACAGTTCCGCGCCGCGCTCGAGCGTGACGGCCTCAGCCTGGAAACCGCGCGCGAGCAGATCCGCCGTGAGATGGTGATCAGCCGGGTTCGCCAGCGCCGCATCGCCGAGCGGGTGCAGGTTTCGAATCAGGAGGTCCAGAATTTCCTCGCATCGGACCTGGGCAAGCTGCAGCTATCCGAAGAGTACCGCCTGGCCAACATCCTGATCCCGGTTGCCGACTCGGCCGATTCAGCTGCCATCCAGGCCGCGGAGCGGACCGCGAAGGACACCTATCAGCAACTGCAGAATGGCGCTGACTTCGCTCAGCTTGCCGTAACCCGATCAGCGAGCGAGAACGCGTTGGAAGGCGGCGACATGGGCTGGCGCAAAGCGGCGCAGCTGCCACCGCCTTTCGATAGCCAAGTTCGGGAAATGTCGGTCGGTGAAGTCACCCAGCCCGTGCGCACGCCACCAGGTTTCATCCTGCTCAAGGTACTCGACAAGCGCGGCGGCGAAACCCAGGTGCGGGACGAAGTTCATGTCCGCCACATACTGATCAAGCCCAGCCAGATCCGCAGCGAGGAAGAGAGCCGCCGCCTGATCGAGCGCCTGCGCGAGCGCATCCTGGCTGGCGAGAGCTTTGCTGATCTGGCGAAAAGCTTTTCGGAAGATCCGGGCTCGGCACTCAACGGCGGCGACCTCAATTGGATCGACCCCAGTTCGCTGGTTCCTGAATTCCGTGAAGTGATGGCCAACATCCCCAGCGGCCAATTGTCCGAACCCTTCAAAACCCCTTATGGCTGGCACATTCTCGAAGTGCTGGGCCGTCGTGCAACCGATGCCAGCGAGGAGTTCCGCGAGCAGCAGGCGCTGAATCTCCTGCGTAACCGCAAATACGAGGAAGAGTTGCAGGCCTGGCTGCGCCAGATCCGAGACGAAGCCTACGTGGAAATCAAAATCTGATCGATCGAGCCAGAGCAGCTCGACACCAGCCACCCGAACGGGCCTGCCAAATTGGCCGGCCCGTTTTTCATTGAGGCGACGACCATGGTGAAACGCTTTGCGCTGACTCCCGGAGAACCTGCTGGCATTGGGCCCGACCTGTGCCTGCTAATAGCCCGCGAGGCTCACCCACATTCGCTTGTCGCGGTCGCCAGCGAAGATCTTCTGCAAGCACGTGCCGAAGCACTCGGCCTGGATATCGACCTGATCACAGTCGGTCCGGGGCGTTGGCCGAACCGCCCCGCGGCGGCTGGCGCGCTCTATGTCTGGGATACGCCCTTACCCAGGGTGGCGGTACCCGGCCAGCTGGATACGGCCAATGCCGCCTATGTCCTGGAGACACTGTCGCGTGCCGGCCGCGGCTGCCTGGACGGTACCTTCGCCGGGATGATTACCGCCCCGGTGCACAAGGGTGTCATCAACGACGGAGGCATGGCGTTCTCCGGACACACTGAGTTTCTTGCCGAGCTGACCGGGACGGAGCAGGTCGTGATGATGCTGGCGACCCGCGGTCTGCGGGTTGCGCTAGTCACCACCCACCTGCCGCTTAAGGACGTCGTCACCGCGATCACCACGGATCGACTGCAGCGAGTCACGCGCATTCTGCACAAGGACTTGGTCGAAAAGTTCGGCGTCAGTCACCCACGCATCCTGGTCTGCGGGCTCAACCCGCACGCTGGTGAAGGAGGCCACTTAGGGCGCGAGGAAATCGAAGTGATCGAGCCGACATTAGAGGCCTTGCGCGCCGAAGGCATCGACCTCATCGGCCCCCTACCAGCCGACACCCTCTTTACCCCCAAACACCTCGAGGCGTGCGATGCCGTGTTGGCCATGTATCACGACCAGGGCTTACCGGTCCTCAAGTACAAGGGCTTTGGCGCGGCCGTGAACGTTACCTTGGGGCTACCCATCGTGCGGACATCGGTCGACCACGGCACCGCACTTGATCTAGCCGGAACCGGGCGGATCGACACCGGTAGTCTCACGGTCGCTCTGGAAACGGCCTATCAAATGGCGCGGTAGTGTCCAGCAGACGATTCGATTGAGCCTTCACCGTATCGACAGGCTGGCAAGCAGCACGCCGCTACCGACGGGCATTTAGTCGTCGCTGCCGCCATGGGCTGTTAAAATGCGTGCCTTTTCGCTTTCAGCTTCAAGCTTCAGGCTTCGAGCTGCCCCCTGGAGCCTCTGATGTCCGACTACCAACACCGAGCGCGCAAGCGATTCGGTCAGAATTTTCTTCACGACGCCGGCGTCATCCACCGAATTCAGCGCGCCATTCATGCCCGCCCGGGCGAGCGCATCGTGGAGATCGGGCCCGGCCAGGGCGCATTGACCGAAGGGATATTGGACAGCGGCGCCCACCTGGACGTCGTTGAGCTTGACCTGGACCTGATCCCAATCCTCCAGCAGAAGTTCGCTGACCGCGCCAACTTCTCGCTCAACCAAGGGGACGCCCTGAAGTTCGACTTCGGCCAGCTGACTCACGACCCGCGCAGCCTGCGGATCGTTGGCAACCTGCCCTATAACATTTCCACGCCCTTGATTTTCCATCTGCTGGACCACGCCAGCCTGATCCGCGACATGCACTTCATGCTGCAAAAGGAAGTGGTCGAGCGATTGGCGGCCGAGCCGGGCGGTGGGGATTGGGGGCGTCTGTCGATAATGGTGCAGTATCACTGTCGGGTCGAGCACCTGTTCAATGTCGGGCCAGGCGCATTCAACCCCGCGCCGAAAGTCGATTCGGCGATCGTCCGGCTGGTACCACACGAGGAGCTGCCACATCCCGCTCAGGACCCTCGTCAGCTGGAAATCGTTGTCCGCCAGGCCTTCAATCAGCGCCGCAAGACACTGCGCAATACGCTGAAAGGCCTGTTGGATGCTGACGCCATCGCTGCAGCGAACGTGGACGGCAGTCTACGACCGGAACAGCTGGACCTTGCCGCGTTCGTACGCTTATCAGACCAGCTTTGCGCGCGTGTCTGAACAAACCCTGCGATCAGGAGCCTCCATGTCCAACGACCGTTACCAGATCGAAGTCAGCGCCATCCCGGAATACGTGGCCGCGCAGTCCCAGCCGGAACAAAACCGCTATGCCTTTGCCTACACCATAACCATAGAGAACAAAGGCCAGCTCACCGCGCAGCTGCTCTCACGTCATTGGATCATCACTGATGGAGACGGGCAGGTGCAGGAAGTCCGCGGCGCTGGCGTCGTTGGCGAGCAGCCGGTCATCGCGCCCGGCCAACGCCATGTCTACACCAGCGGCACGCTGATGGCCTCTCGCGTCGGCACCATGCAGGGCAGCTACCAAATGCTGGCCGAGGATGGCCACCGATTCGATGCAGAGATCGCGCCGTTCCGGCTGGCCGTACCCGGAGCCTTGCATTGACTACCTATGCAGTAGGCGACCTCCAAGGTTGCCTCGAGCCACTCATATGCCTGCTCGAACAGGTGGATTTCAGCCCATCGCGCGACTGCCTGTGGCTGGCTGGCGACCTGGTCAACCGTGGCCCGCAGTCGTTGGAAGCGTTGCGCTATGTGCGCGACCTGGGCAGTGCGGGCGTGACGGTGCTGGGCAATCATGACCTGCATTTGCTCGCCGTCGCCCACAACGTGGAGCGGATGAAAAAGAACGACACCCTGCAGGCCATCCTCGACGCCGACGACCGGGATGACCTGATCGACTGGCTACGCCAGCAGAAACTCGTCCACCATGACGCTAGCCGTGAGACCACCATGGTCCACGCCGGCATTCCACCGCAATGGACGTTGGCCAAAGCCTTGCGCCGCGCAGCTGAAGTCGAGCATGTATTGCGCGATGACGCGATGCTGCTGCCCTTTCTCGATGGCATGTATGGCAACCAGCCCGCGAAGTGGGACAAGGAATTGACCGGTATCCCTCGCCTGCGCGTGATCACCAACTATTTCACCCGCATGCGCTTCTGCAAGGCCGACGGTACTCTCGACCTCGAAGCCAAAGAGGGTCTCGAGAGCGCGCCGGAAGGCTACGCGCCATGGTTCAGCCATTCAAACCGCAAGATGCGCGGCTGCCGAATCGTCTTCGGCCACTGGGCCGCACTCGAAGGCCGCTGCGATGAACCTAACGTCTATGCACTGGACACTGGCTGCGTCTGGGGCAACAACATGACGCTGATGAACCTGGACAGCGGCGAACTTCACCACTGCGATTGCGAGCCCAAGCCATGACCGATTTCAAACGCATCTCCCCTGAACAGGCACAGACGCTGCGCGAACATGGCGGTGTGTTCGTCGATATTCGCGATTCGCACAGCTACGCCATCGGGCACATCGCGGGTTCGGCCCACCTCGACAATCATTCGCTACCGGACTTCATCGCCAGCGCCGACCTGGACCAGCCGCTGATTGTGACCTGCTATCACGGCCACTCCAGCCAGAGCGCCGCAGCCTACCTAGCCAACCAAGGCTTCTCCGATGTCTATAGCCTTGATGGCGGTTTCGAGCTCTGGCGCCAGACCTATCCGGATCAGATCGAATCCAGCGACCCCACCTAAATATTTTTCTCTCGCAACGCCGCGCAATACGTGGCGTTCACTCTCCTCCCGACGAAACGCAGCGGTTATCACGCCTGCTTTCCCTTGAATTTGCTGAATCCGAACTATCCTTCAGTTCAGGCCATCCAAACAGATGGAAGCCGATTTCGGCTTGAGGCCTCAGGTTTCGACCATCAGGTGTTCGGGGGAACTCCAAAGGCCGATAGTCGGCCGGTACCTGAATGCCTGATGACAACACCGGCTCCGAGCATCGTCCGAGGTGAAGTCAATGAGCATTTTCAGCCATTTCCAGCAACGATTCGAAGCAACCCGCCAGGAAGAGTATTCGCTCCAGGAATACCTCGATCTGTGCAAGGAAGACCGGGGCACTTACGCAACCGCAGCCGAACGCCTGTTGATGGCCATCGGTGAGCCACAACTGATCGATACCTCGACTGACTCGAGACTGTCGCGCATCTTTTCGAACAAGGTAATCCGGCGCTACCCGGCGTTCGAAGATTTCCACGGCATGGAAGAGTGCATCGACCAGATCGTGTCTTACTTCCGCCATGCTGCGCAGGGACTGGAAGAGAAGAAGCAGATCCTCTACCTCCTGGGCCCAGTGGGCGGCGGCAAGTCCTCCTTGGCCGAGAAGCTCAAGCAGTTAATGGAGAAGGTGCCCTTCTACGCAATCAAAGGCTCACCAGTGTTCGAATCGCCCCTCGGCCTGTTCAACCCCGCCGAGGACGCGGACATCCTCGAGGAGGACTACGGCATCCCGCGCCGCTACCTCACCTCGATCATGTCGCCTTGGGCGACCAAACGCCTGCAGGAGTTCGGCGGCGACATCAGTCAGTTCCGCGTGGTCAAACTTTACCCGTCCATCCTCAACCAAATCGCCGTGGCCAAGACCGAGCCGGGCGATGAGAACAACCAGGATATTTCCGCGCTGGTTGGCAAGGTGGATATTCGCAAGCTCGAGGAATACCCGCAAAACGACGCCGACGCCTACAGCTACTCGGGTGCGCTGTGCCGGGCCAACCAAGGCCTGATGGAGTTCGTCGAGATGTTCAAGGCGCCCATCAAGGTCTTGCACCCATTGCTGACGGCTACCCAGGAGGGTAACTACAACAGCACCGAAGGCCTCGGCGCGATTCCCTACAGCGGGATCCTGCTGGCGCATTCCAACGAGTCGGAGTGGCATAGCTTCCGCAACAACAAAAACAACGAGGCGTTCATCGACCGCATCTACATCGTCAAGGTGCCCTACTGCCTGCGTGTGTCGGATGAAATAAAGATCTACGACAAGCTGCTCATCAACAGCTCGCTGGCCAAGGCCCATTGCGCACCGGACACGCTGAAGATGCTCGCGCAATTCTCTGTCCTGAGCCGCCTCAAGGAGCCAGATAACTCCAATATCTACTCCAAGATGCGCGTCTACGACGGCGAGAACTTGAAGGACACCGATCCGAAGGCCAAGTCGATCCAGGAATACCGCGACGCCGCCGGCGTCGACGAGGGCATGAACGGGCTCTCGACCCGCTTCGCCTTCAAGATCCTGTCGAAGGTGTTCAACTTCGATCCGCACGAGGTGGCCGCCAACCCGGTGCATCTGCTCTACGTGCTGGAGCAGCAGATCGAGCAGGAACAGTTTCCGGCCGAAGTGCGCGAGCGCTACCTGCGCTTCATCAAGGAATACTTGGCGCCGCGCTACGTCGACTTCATCGGCAAGGAAATCCAGACCGCCTACCTCGAGTCTTACAGCGAGTACGGCCAAAACATCTTCGACCGCTACGTGCTCTATGCGGACTTCTGGATCCAGGATCAGGAATACCGCGACCCGGAAACCGGAGAAATCCTCAACCGTGCGGCACTCAACGAAGAGCTGGAAAAGATCGAGAAACCCGCCGGCATCAGTAATCCCAAGGATTTCCGCAACGAGATCGTCAACTTCGTGCTGCGAGCCCGTGCCAACAACAACGGCAAGAATCCGTCTTGGCTCAGCTACGAAAAACTGCGGGTGGTGATCGAGAAGAAAATGTTCTCGAACACGGAGGATCTGCTGCCAGTCATCAGCTTCAACGCCAAGGCCAGCAAGGAGGATCAGAAGAAGCACAACGACTTCGTGGTACGGATGGTCGAGCGCGGCTACACCGAAAAGCAGGTTCGGCTGCTGTCGGAGTGGTATCTGCGGGTACGTAAATCCCAATAAGCCGCTAAGCCGCCCAAGGCTAGAGGCTGGAGGCTGGACGAAAAGCCAAGATATTCGTCCAGCTTCCAGCATTCAGCCTCAGCCCGGAGGGCTCGTATGAGTTACGTGATCGACCGCCGTCTGAACGGCAAGAACAAGAGCACGGTCAATCGCCAGCGCTTTCTGCAGCGATACCGTGGGCACATCAAAAAGGCGGTGGAAGAGGCCGTCGGCCGCCGCTCTATCACCGACATGGAGCATGGCGAGCAAATCAGCATTCCCGGTCGGGACATCGACGAACCCATCCTTCATCACGGGCGCGGCGGCCGACAGACCATCGTCCATCCAGGCAATAAGGAATTCATCGCCGGCGAGCGCATCCCTCGCCCACAGGGCGGCGGTGGCGGCCAGGGTTCGGGCCAGGCCAGCAATAGCGGCGAAGGCATGGACGACTTCGTATTCCAGATCACCCAGGAAGAGTTCCTCGACTTCATGTTCGAGGATCTCGAACTGCCCAACTTGGTCAAGCGGCACCTGGCCGGGACGGATACCTTCAAGACTGTGCGTGCCGGCATCAGCAATGAAGGCAACCCTTCGCGCATCAACATCATCCGCACGCTGCGCTCGGCCCATGCTCGCCGCATCGCCCTGTCAGGCAGCAGCCGGGCCAAGCTTCGCGAAGTCAAAGCGGAATTGGCTCGCCTGAAGCTGGAGGAACCGGCAAATTTCACCGACATCCAGGCCGCCGAGGAAGAGATCGCACGGCTGAGTGCGCGCATTCACCGCGTGCCTTTCCTCGACACCTTCGATTTGAAATACAACCTCTTGGTCAAGCACCCCAACCCCAGCTCGAAGGCGGTGATGTTCTGCTTGATGGACGTCTCGGGCTCCATGACGCAGGCGACCAAGGACATCGCCAAACGCTTCTTCATCCTGTTGTACCTGTTCCTCAAGCGGAACTACGACAAGATCGAAGTGGTGTTCATCCGCCACCACACCAGCGCCAAGGAAGTCGACGAAGAGGAGTTCTTCTACTCGCGCGAAACCGGCGGCACCATCGTCTCCAGCGCGCTGAAGATGATGCAGGAGATCATGGCCGAGCGTTACCCGGTCAACGAATGGAACATCTATGCGGCCCAGGCTTCGGACGGCGACAACTGGAACGATGATTCGCCGATCTGTCGGGACATCCTGATCAACCAGATCATGCCGTTCGTCCAATACTTCACTTACGTCGAAATTACGCCTCGTGAGCATCAGGCCTTGTGGTACGAATACAACCAGGTCGCCGAAGCCTTTGGTGATTCGTTCGCCCAGCAGCAACTGGTGACCGCCGGCGACATCTATCCGGTGTTTCGCGAACTCTTCCAGCGGCGCATGGCCAGCTGAGGTAAGCATCATGAAACGACAGCCCATCTCCACCGGCTCGGAATGGACCTTCGACCTGATCCGCACCTACGACCGTGAAATCGGCCGCATCGCCGAGCGCTACGCCCTAGACACCTACCCCAACCAGATCGAAGTGATCACGGCCGAACAGATGATGGACGCCTACGCTTCGGTCGGCATGCCGCTGGGCTATCACCACTGGTCGTACGGCAAGCATTTCCTGAGCACCGAAAAGTCCTACACGCGCGGGCAGATGGGCCTGGCCTACGAAATCGTGATCAACTCCGACCCCTGCATCGCCTATCTGATGGAAGAAAACACCATCACCATGCAGGCGCTGGTCATCGCCCACGCCAGCTACGGGCACAACAGCTTCTTCAAGGGCAACTACCTGTTTCGCACCTGGACGGACGCCAGCTCGATCATCGACTATCTGGTTTTTGCCAAGCAGTACATCACCCAATGCGAGGAGCGCCACGGCATCGATGCGGTGGAAGACCTGCTCGACTCCTGCCACGCCCTGATGAACTACGGCGTCGACCGCTACAAGCGGCCCTATCCCATTTCCGCTGAGGAGGAACGGCGCCGGCAGAAGGAGCGCGAGGAGCATCTGCAAAAGCAGATCAACGACTTGTGGCGCACCATCCCTCGGTTTGGCGAGAAGGAGGACGAACACCACGCCGATCATCGCTTCCCGGCTGAACCGCAGGAAAACATCCTGTATTTCATCGAGAAGCACGCTCCGCTACTCGAACCCTGGCAGCGGGAAATCGTGCGGATCGTCCGCAAGATTGCGCAGTACTTCTACCCTCAGCGCCAGACCCAAGTCATGAACGAAGGGTGGGCGACCTTCTGGCACTACACCCTGCTTAACGACCTTTACGACGAAGGCTTGGTCACCGACGGCTTCATGATGGAGTTTCTCCAGTCGCACACGAGCGTCATTTACCAGCCCGGCTTCGACAGCCCTTACTACAGCGGAATTAACCCCTACACCCTCGGATTCGCGATGTACCAGGACATCCGGAGGATCTGCGAGAACCCCACCGAGGAAGACAAACGCTGGTTCCCCGACATTGCTGGTAGCGACTGGCTGACCACCGTCAAATTCGCCATGAACAACTTCAAGGACGAGAGCTTCATCCTGCAGTTCCTCTCGCCGAAGGTGATCCGCGACCTCAAGTTGTTCAGCATTCTGGACGACGACCGCAAGGACGAGCTGCTCGTTCCGGCAATCCATGATGAAGGCGGCTACCACACCATTCGCGAATTGCTTGCGGCGCAGTACAACCTTGGCAACCGAGAACCCAACGTGCAGGTCTGGAGTGTGGACCGGCGCGGTGATCGCTCCCTCACGCTGCGCCACCAACAGCACGATCGCAAGCCGCTTGGCAGCTCGACGGACGAGGTGCTCAAGCACCTGCACCGGCTCTGGGGCTTTGACGTCCACCTGCAATCGATGCAGGACGACAAGGTCGTCACGACCCACCACATGCCGCCCCGGGCGGACGCCGAGCCTGAAGGTCGATTCGCCGGCATGAGCCTGACGCTGCCTCCGATCTGACGCCTCGCGCCGCCGGGTCGGCAGGCTCGGTGGCGGTTCGCGTTCCCAGCACCATCGTTTATCCTCCGCGCCAACGGAGGAAGGCATGCAAATCTACAAAGTAGGCGGCGCGGTTCGCGATAGGTTGCTGGGGCGCCCGGTCACCGAAGTCGACTGGGTAGTGGTCGGCTCCAGCGCAGAGGAAATGCAGGCGCAGGGCTTTCGCCCGGTTGGTGCGGACTTTCCGGTGTTTCTGCACCCACGTACCGGCGAGGAGTACGCGCTGGCCCGCACCGAACGCAAGAGTGGCCGCGGGTATGGTGGCTTCACGTTCTTCGCCAGCCCGGAGGTAACGCTGGAAGAGGACCTGACCCGTCGCGACCTGACCATCAACGCCATGGCCGAAGATGACCACGGACAGGTGATCGATCCCTACGGTGGGCAGGCCGATCTTGAAGCACGACTGCTCCGCCACGTTTCCCCGGCTTTCGCTGAAGATCCATTACGGGTTCTTCGGGTGGCGCGTTTCGCCGCGCGCTATGCCGAGCTGGGCTTTCGGGTGGCGCCGGACACGCTTGTTCTTATGCGGCGACTGGCTCACTCAGGCGAACTGCAGGCATTGACGCCCGAGCGCAGCTGGAAAGAAATCGCCCGCGCGCTGATGGAGCCGCGTCCTGATGTCTTCGTTCAAGTCCTGCGTGACTGCCATGCCCTGAGCGAACTTTTCCCGGCACTGGACGCACTGCTGGAACATGCTCCGAGCGACGTCGCGCCCGGGTTGCTCGCGACGCTCCGCCTGTGCGCCGTGCAAGATCAGCCGCTTGCAGTCCGCTGGGCTTGCCTGCTTCACCCGCTCGGCGACAACTCCCTCGCTGGGGATCCGATGGAGGCCATCGACGCCCTCAACCATCGATTCAAGGCTCCACGCGATTGCCAGGAGCTGTCACAGCTGGTCGGGCAATTTCAGCCAGCGGCGCGGATAGCGACGGAGCTGGAACCTCAAGCGTTGTTCGACCTGCTCCAACACTTCGACATTTACCGCCGCCCAGAGCGTTTCGAACAATTCCTTGCGGCTTGCGACATGATCGCCCGCGGCCGCTTCGGCTTGACCGACGGGAATCCGGGTACCGCCTACCTGTACGCAGCCGCCGAAGCCGCACGGGGCGTCCAGGTCAAACCACTGATAGAAAGGGGTTTGACCGGCGCCGCATTAGGCGAAGCGCTCAAACACGCGCGGCTCGAAGCCATCGAGATTTTTCACGCAAGCTGCAGCGCTGGCGATGCCAGTCGCGCCTAGACGGCCAGCGGAGGCGGATAAGCGTCGAGTAACGCGGCCGGCGTCAGCTCGGTGCCGCCCCACTGAAACTGCACGGGCCAAAGCAACTGATCGATACCTGCCAGCTGCCACAGCTCGGTAAAGGTCTGCCCTGACCGGGGGTCACGTCCCTCTGGCTCCAGCAACGCCAGTGGCCAGAGCACGAACGCGTTCTTCAGGATTTCCGGGCGGGGCAACTCCAGCCCATGGAAATTGCCGATCTGCTCACCGTAGAGCAGCACGTCGATGTCCAGCGGCAGGCCCTTGCGCTCAGGCGCGTAGCGGCCGTTGTCGGCCTCGATGAATTTCAGCCGCCGATCCAGTTCCATCAATGGCAACGTCGTGCGACCTGATACCACCAGGTTGAAGAAGTTCTCGCCCTTGTACCCCACCGCCAAGCTTTCGAACACCGGCGAACATCGCATTTCCACGAGCAAGCCGGCGAGCGCATCCAGCCCTGCATTGAGGTTGTGCTCGCGACGGGCATTGCTGCCCAGGCCGAGCAGCACGGGGATCAGCGGCATCCGCGTTCGATCTCCACACCCAGCGCCGACGCGCGCGCATTCACGCCCGGCTTGGTGACCCGCAGGCGCAGCCAGGGGATGCCGAACTCGCTCATCAGCGTAGCCGCGAGGCGTTCGGCAAAGGTCTCGACCAACTCGAAGCGAGACGACTCGGCGAATCGGTCGATCGCTTGGGTAACGGCTGCATAGTCGAGCGCCTTGTCCAGATCATCGCCGGCGGCGGCGGGACGAATATCCCACCCCAGTGTCAGATCCAGACGCAGGCACTGTCGAATGCCGCGCTCCCAGTCATACGCGCCGATCAGCGTATCCACTTCCAGCCCTTCGATGAAAACCCTATCCACGCCACTCTCTCCCGCCGCACGACAAGGCATCGCGCTGCCGCTAGACTCTAGGGCTCGCTGCCCCGGATGGATGCCATGTTCTGGCAACTGACGCTGTTCGCCTACCTGCTCGGCTCGCTGTCGTTCGCCATTGTACTCAGTCGTCTGACCGGTGCGCCCGATCCACGCGCCAGCGGCTCGGGCAACCCCGGCGCCACCAACATGCTGCGACTGGCGGGCAAGCGGATGGCCATCGCCACCCTGATCGGGGACATCATCAAGGGGCTGCTGCCGATACTGCTGGCCCGGTCACTGGGCTTGTCAGTCGCAGAGCAGGCCTGGATCGCCCTGGCGGCGGTGGTTGGACATCTTTATCCACTGTTCTTTCACTTTCGCGGTGGCAAAGGCGTCGCTACAGCTGCTGGCACCCTGCTGGGCCTCTACTCTCCCGCCGCGCTGTTGGCGATTGGCGCCTGGCTGCTGACCATTCGCGTGACCCGTACCAGCTCGGTCGCCGCCCTTGTCGCGATGCCACTATGCCTCCCGTTGCTGGCGTGGCGACAGCCGGACGCGCTCATGCCGATAGCGTTGCTGTCATGCCTGATCGTCTGGCGGCACCGCAGCAATCTGCGTGACCTCCATGCCGGGCGCGAACGGCACTTCTAGAAAACACCCGTCAAATCGCGGCTAGCGTCTCCATTGGCCAGCGTGCCTGGACAGCAATCTGCGGCCCGTCCTGTTGGCCGGCCAGCAACCGCTGGCAACCGGCATAAGCGATCATGGCGCCGTTGTCGGTACAGAAACGGGGCCGTGCGTAGAACACCTGCCCGTTCAGTTCACCGAGCATCTGTTCCAGGCTTTCGCGCAGCGACTGATTGGCACTGACCCCGCCAGCGATGACCAGGCGCTTAAGGCCGGTCTGCTGAAGCGCACGTCGGCACTTGATGGTCAGGGTATCCACCACCGCTTGCTGGAATGCGAGCGCAATGTCGCAGCGGGTCTGCTCGCCGTCATCGCCGGCGCTGCGGCATTGCTGCCAGGTCGTCAGCGTAGAGGTCTTCAGCCCGCTGAAGCTGAAATCAAGGCCTGGGCGGTCGGTCATGGGCCGGGGGAAGACAAAACGGTCCGGCGTCCCACGCTGGGCTAGCGCGGCGATCTCAGGCCCGCCTGGATAGCGGAGCCCCATCAGCTTGGCGGTCTTGTCGAACGCCTCGCCCGCCGCATCGTCGATGGACTCCCCCAGCAACTCGTACTGGCCAATGCCATCTACCCGGACCAATTGGGTATGGCCACCCGAGACCAACAACGCGACGAACGGAAAGGCAGGCGGCTGTGCTTCTAGCATCGGCGCCAGCAGGTGCCCTTCCATGTGATGGACACCCACCGCTGGAATACCCCAGGCGAAGGCCATCGCCTGAGCACAGGAAGCGCCAACCAGCAGTGCGCCGACCAGGCCCGGTCCAGCGGTATAGGCAATGGCGTCGACGTGGCTCGCGTCGCGCTTGGCCTCTTCGAGCACTTGGCTGATCAGCGGCAGCATGCGCTTGACGTGATCACGCGAGGCCAGCTCTGGCACCACACCGCCGTATACGCGATGAAGGTCGATCTGGCTGAACAGCGCATCGGCGAGCAGCCCCTGCTCGCTGTCAAAGAGCGCGACACCGGTCTCGTCGCAGGACGTTTCAAGCCCTAGAACCAGCATGGGCACAACCTATTTATGGAAACAAAAGAAGCCGCGCATCATAATCGCCGCGGCCCGCGACCGACCAGCGCTTTTCGATCGGGGGGCTTTGCAATCCCGGCAGCAAGGCGTTAACATCCGCAACCCTTAAAACCAGCGTGCTCGCGGATTTGCCGAAGCGCGTTGTAACCGGTAAACAAGTGAAGGTACGTCCTGGATGCCCAACGTTAAAGTCAAAGAGAACGAACCATTCGACGTAGCCCTGCGTCGCTTCAAGCGTTCTTGCGAAAAAGCCGGTGTACTGGCTGAAGTTCGCAGCCGTGAGTTCTACGAGAAGCCTACTGCCGAGCGCAAGCGTAAAGCCGCTGCCGCAGTTAAGCGTCACGCCAAGAAAGTCCAGCGCGAGCAGCGCCGTAGCGTTCGCCTGTACTGATCTCGTACAGCTGAAGCTGCATCAAGCCCGGCGTTTGCCGGGCTTTGCATTTTAGATGAACTCCGCTTCGCCGACCGGCGAATGGTCGGAGTTTTTTTCATTCCGGCCCGAACATCGCGAGCGTATTGTCATACCCCTATGGCCGGCCTGATTCCCCAATCCTTCATTGACGACTTGCTCAATCGCTCCGACATCGTCGAAGTGGTGAGCTCGCGCGTCCAGCTGAAAAAGTCCGGCAAGAACTACACGGCGTGCTGCCCTTTTCACCAGGAAAAGACGCCCTCCTTCAGCGTCAGCCCGGACAAGCAGTTCTATTACTGCTTCGGTTGTGGCGCGGGCGGCAACGCGCTCGGCTTCATCATGGACCACGACAAGCTGGATTTCCCCCAGGCCGTCGAGGACTTGGCCAAGCGCGCCGGCATGGAGGTGCCTCGCGAGGAAAGCGGCCCGGGGCGTAAACCCCGCCAACCGGTCGACTCGCCGCTCTACCCGCTACTGGAGGCGGCTGCCGAATACTACCGGCAGGCTCTCAAGAGCCACCCGGCCCGCAAGGCCGCGGTCGAGTACCTCAAGGGGCGCGGATTGTCCGGCATCATCGCGCGCGATTTCGGGCTCGGCTTCGCCCCGCCCGGCTGGGACAACCTGATGAAACACCTGGGCGGCGACAGCCTTCAACAAAAGGCGATGATCGACGCCGGCCTCTTGATCGAAAACGCGGAAACCGGCCGCAGCTATGACCGCTTCCGCGACAGGGTGATGTTTCCGATTCGCGATAGCCGCGGTCGTGTAATCGCCTTCGGCGGGCGCGTCCTGGGGGACGACAAACCCAAATACCTGAACTCTCCGGAGACGCCCGTCTTCCACAAGGGCCAGGAACTCTATGGCCTGTACGAGGCGCGCAAAGCGAATCGCGACCTCGATGAAATCATGGTCGTCGAAGGCTACATGGACGTGATCGCCCTGGCCCAACAAGGCCTGCGCAACGCCGTCGCGACACTCGGCACCGCCACCAGCGACGAACACCTCAAGCGCCTGTTCCGCCTCGTGCCGAGCGTGCTGTTCTGCTTCGACGGCGACGGTGCGGGTCGCAAGGCAGCGTGGCGCGCGCTCGAAGCGGCGCTGCCGAATCTGCAGGATGGTCGCCGCGCCCGCTTCCTGTTCCTTCCTGAGGGTGAAGATCCTGACACCCTGGTACGCGCCGAAGGCACCGATGCCTTTCTTGCACGCATCCAGCAGCAAGCCCAACCGCTGGCAGATTATTTCTTCCAGCAATTGAGCGAGGAAGCGGACCCACGCTCGCTCGAGGGCAAGGCCCACCTGGCCACCCTCGCCGCACCGCTCATCGAAAAGATTCCCGGCAATAACCTTCGCGCCTTGATGCGTAAGCGCCTCAGCGAAATCACCGGCCTCCAAGGTGAAGCCTTACAACAACTGCCGAACCCCGCACCCAGCACGACGACAGAATTCGACGACAGCGCGTATTACGACACCAGCTCAGCCTATGACGATTCCGGCTTCTATGCGCCAGCGGAGCCCACACAGAAGCGAGGCAGTAAGAAAGAGTGGAAAAAGGACTGGAAAAAGCCGGGCCAGCGTCCAGACTTTGCCCCACGCGCAGCTCGAAAGCCCGCTACGGTCGAACCGCCGACGCTAACCACATTGCGCACCCTGCTTCACCATCCCGAGCTTGCGCAAAAGGTAGAAGACGTCAGCCATTTCGCCGCGGAAGACGACACCTATGCCCAGCTACTCGTCGCGCTGCTCGGCACGCTGCAGAAGAATCCTAAGCTGCGCAGCCTGCAGCTGATTGCTCGCTGGCATGGAACCGATCAAGGGCGTCTTTTACGCGCCCTGGCAGAGAAAGAATGGCTGATATCGGCCGATAACCTTGAACAGCAGTTTTTCGACACCATTAACACCCTAGCCGCCCGACAACGCGAGCGCAGCCTCGAAATACTGCTGCGCAAAGCGCGCCAGGGTGAACTCAGCGCGGAGGAGAAAGACCAGCTACGCAACCTGCTGAGCCGCGGCTCGGCAACCGCTATATCGACCTCAACTGGCGCGTGAGGTCCTTGCTCAGCTATAATGCTCAGCTTGTTTTCAGCCCGCCAGAACCGTCAGTGGATAGGGTTATATGTCCGGAAAAGCGCAACAGCAGTCTCGTCTCAAAGAATTGATCCAGCGTGGTCGTGAGCAGGGGTACCTGACTTACGCCGAGGTCAATGACCACCTACCGGAGGATATTTCCGATCCGGAACAGGTGGAAGACATCATTCGCATGATCAACGACATGGGTATCAATGTATTCGAGGTTGCCCCGGATGCCGATGCCCTGTTGCTGGCCGAAGCCGATACCGATGAAGCCGCCGCTGAGGAAGCCGCCGCGGCCCTGGCCGCCGTCGAGACCGATATCGGCCGCACCACCGACCCAGTGCGCATGTACATGCGTGAAATGGGCACCGTGGAGCTGCTGACCCGTGAAGGCGAAATCGAGATCGCCAAACGCATCGAGGAAGGCATCCGTGAAGTCATGGGCGCTATTGCCCACTTCCCAGGCACCGTCGACAGCATCCTTGCCGACTACGACCGCGTTACCAGCGAAGGCGGCCGGCTGTCGGACATTCTCAGCGGTTACATCGACCCTGACGATGACGGCGCTGCCGCACCACAGGAAGTTGAGCCGGTTACGCCGCAGACCTCCTCTGCCAAATCGTCCGACGATGAAAAGGACGACGAGGACGAGGACGACTCCGACAGCGAAGAGGAAGAAGGCGATGGCGGTCCGGACCCGGAAGTCGCTCGCGTCCGCTTCGGCGCGGTTGCCGAACAGCTCGAAGCCGCCAAGACTGCGCTGAAGAAGCATGGCCGTGGCAGCCCACAGGCCAACGACGCCTTGCTGGAGCTGGCAACGCTGTTCATGCCGATCAAGCTCATTCCCAAGCAGTACGATGCGCTGGTCGAACGGGTACGCGACGCTCTTGCCCAAGTGCGCGCCCAGGAACGCGCCATCATGCAGATCTGCGTGCGTGACGCCCGCATGCCGCGTGCCGACTTCCTGCGTCAGTTTCCGAACAACGAGACAGACCTAGGCTGGGCTGACCAGCTCGCCAACGGCAAGGCCAAGTACGCCGACGCCATCGCTGCCCGTAAAGACGATATCCAACGCTGCCAGGAAAAGCTGCTCGCTCTGGAGGAAAGTTGCGCGCTGACCATTGCTGACATCAAAGACATCAACCGTCGTATGTCGATCGGTGAGGCCAAAGCTCGCCGCGCGAAGAAAGAGATGGTCGAGGCTAACCTGCGCCTGGTTATCTCCATCGCCAAGAAGTACACCAATCGCGGCCTGCAATTCCTCGATCTGATCCAGGAAGGCAACATTGGCCTCATGAAGGCGGTGGACAAGTTCGAATACCGCCGCGGCTACAAGTTCTCGACCTACGCCACCTGGTGGATTCGCCAGGCGATTACTCGCTCCATTGCCGACCAAGCGCGGACCATCCGCATCCCGGTCCACATGATCGAGACGATCAACAAGCTCAACCGTATTTCCCGTCAGATGCTGCAGGAAATGGGTCGTGAACCGACGCCGGAAGAGCTGGGCGAACGCATGGAAATGCCTGAGGACAAGATCCGCAAGGTATTGAAGATCGCCAAAGAGCCGATCTCCATGGAAACACCGATCGGTGACGACGAAGATTCGCACCTGGGCGACTTCATCGAAGACTCTGCCATGCAGTCGCCGATCGACGTCGCCACCGTGGAGAGCCTCAAGGAAGCGACTCGCGAAGTCCTCTCCGGCCTCACCGCACGTGAAGCCAAGGTACTGCGCATGCGCTTCGGCATCGACATGAATACCGACCACACCCTCGAGGAAGTCGGCAAACAATTCGATGTCACTCGTGAGCGAATCCGTCAGATAGAGGCCAAGGCACTGCGCAAGCTGCGCCATCCGACGCGAAGCGAGCATCTGCGCTCCTTCCTCGACGAGTAAACGGCGTCGGCATCAAAGAAACCCCGGCTCTGGCCGGGGTTTCTTTGTTTATATGCCCAGAACACGCCCTCGTCTGTTGGCGCTCCCTCCCCTCGCCGGTATAATCCGCCGGCCTTCTGGGGGCCTATAGCTCAGTTGGTTAGAGCAGAGGACTCATAATCCTTTGGTCCACGGTTCGAGTCCGTGTGGGCCCACCAATAAAGTTAAGGACTTAGGCCAGCTTTCGAGCTGGCCTTTTCTTTTCTGGTCCGAAAATATTTTTACGGGTACTGCTTTCTTGGCCAAGCTTAGGGACGTCGGCGAGCAAGGCGAAACCATAATGCGGGGCTAATCGGTCAGATCCCGGAGAAATGGCATCGTGGCCTGCCGCGACTACTACCCGCTCTGCCAGATGCCTAAAGGAGACAGTGATCATTGCCACAATTTAGCGAAGGCGACAAAAGCTGGGCGGGACGACACGCGTAGGATTCGCGTACGAAAACAGGGAGCAACACCATGAGCGGAAAACCGGCGGCTCGCCAAACTGACCCCATCTCTTGCCCAGTGCCTGGCCATGGCACAAACCCCATCGCAACGGGTTCCCCGGACGTCTTGTTCGATAACCTGCCGGCCGCACGGATGAGCGATACGTCAGCCTGTGGCAGCCCAATAGTGGGCGCTGTAGCAAGCACAGTACTGATCAACGGCCTGCCGGCTGCGACACTTGGAAGTACGGGTGGCCATGGGAGTTTGATCATCGGCGGCTCCGGCAGCGTGATCATCGGTGACAGCCCAGTAGCCGCCCCCTTCACAGCACCAAGCCCGTCAGTGCTAAATGCAACCCCGGTTGCGACAGCGGCAGTGCCAACGAGGCAGTCTTCTGCCGCCCCTCTTGCGGCCCAACCGGCAAAGCCCGCCGGCAGCATTACGCGGCCTGCGTCGGCGACTGATCGATCGGCAGCTGCCGAAAAGATCCTTGACGACTTCGAGTGCTCAATTTCTAACCGTCGCGTCTTCAACGACTCCGAACATCCAATGGGTACAGCCAGTGACCCGTTCGAGAAGAGCAAGGTCATAGAGCAGCTACGAGTACGCCTGGCGAGATCCCAAGGGCAGTATGTGTCGACTCAGGAAAGAATCACCCCTCAGCCGAACCAGCAAGAGACCAGCCTGTGCGGGCCTGCAGCTTTCTTCTACGCGCTGCTGAAGGATCGCCCTGATCTTTATGCCCAAGCGATCATCGATCTATGGGAAACGGGGGAAACCACAATCGGGCAGCTACACATCAAGCCCAGCTACGACTGCCGGAATCCGAAGAACTTCAGCGACACGGCGGCAGGAGACCGGATATCCGCGATTGACTGGATCTCGCTGGCCAGTCTTCGAGACAGCGAGAACGCCCTGCTCGATTACGACTCCCCTAGCGACCAGGTATCAGGGATTACTCTTCCCAGCAAAGTAGAGTCATGGTTTATCAAGGCTGGCGCCACCGTTGTCTTCGATAACATCCAGTTCAGGGGGCACATCAACCAGGAGAAGCTCCTAGAGTTGCTCAGCTACCTGAGCCCTCAGCACCATGTCACTTCGCTAGTTTGCGCCTCGATGGTGGAGGGCGGCGCAGGGGTCGGAAAGAATCACTGGATAGTTTGGGAAGAAGCACCGCAGACCCAAAACGGCGAAATCAATCAGACCACCGCGCCCGAGGATAAAATCGTCGACTCTCAGATGTTTTCTTGGGGCTACGTTTCGCACCAGATTACGCGCAGCTACACGCTTGGTCAGCTCGTCAAAGACATATACGGCGGGGCCGTATTCAGCAAAATCCCATGAGAGAGAAAAGCGCCTCATATGCTACGGAAAGCACTTTGCGTCATCGGCTTAACGCTTCAGCTGGCGGGATGTGAAGCAGTCATGTCCGGTGGCATGGTCGGCAGCTGCGCCATGCGGCCTGAACCGACTCTGCTGCCGGAGGCCTTACCAACCGCCAAAGTCGGGGTCCCGTACAGCGTGCAGCTCAGCGTGACCAATACTTCCTCACCAGTTCACGGCATCTATGCAAGTGACGCCTACCCCTTGCCCGGCGGACTGAGGATCGATCACCAAGACCGCGAACCGAGTGGATTCATCAGCGGCACTCCGATTAAAGCTGGCGCTTATGAAGTGCACATATCCGCCGGCACCTACGGCACCCAGTGCGCCGGCCTTAGGGCACGCCGCGTCTACACGCTCAAAGTTACGGAATAACGGCCCCAGTGCGGCAGCCAAGACGTGGAGCACGTCTACAAATAAATCGACGAATAGTAAAACCCATGAATAACCTCCGACGCACTTTTCTCATAGGCCTGGCCGTTCTGCCACTGGTCACCGTGGGACTTTATTCTGCCGTTACCCGAATAGACCCCAACCCGAAGCATGCCGTGGGCGAGCAGCTCGACGAGCTAAACGGCGTAGCGATTTACTACAACGGCGGGGTCAATACAGTGCAGGGCCGCAACCTGACTCAGGACGGATACAACCTTGGCCTCCGTTACCAATGCGTCGAATTCGTCAAACGCTACTACTTCGAGCGCCACGGCCACCGCATGCCGGACAGCTACGGGCATGCCAAAGACTTCTTCGATCCACAGGTCAGCGACGGCGCACTGAATGCCAGGCGCGGCCTGTTGCAGTTCATCAACGGCAGCGCCGAGCCACCGCACGCCGACGATCTGCTGGTGTTCGCCCCCTCATTGCTCAACCGCTATGGGCACGTTGCGATCATTGCGAGCGTCGGTAGCGACACGCTGCAAATAGCCCAACAGAACCCAGGCCCCTTCGCCAGCACCAGGGAATCCATCCCCCTCGCCCACCGTGACGGCCGCTGGTACATCGAGAATGACCGGGTGCGGGGCTGGCTCCGGCTGCCTGCTGCGAATGAGCAAATCCCAACGCTCGATCAAAGCGTTGGGTTGATGCACTAGCCACGCAGTGTAGCGCGCCCGCAGGGGAGCAACAAATGACGAACTCGGACCCCTTACGGCGACCCTTTCGCCAAGGCAGAACCAAGTAAGGCTTTGGGCAGCCCTGTCGGATGAGACAACACCGTCGACTACTTCAGCATTGCCCGAAACCTTAAAGGCTATGAACGCTCAACCATTGAGACAGCCGTCTTTTTCGAAGCTGCACCCGCCTGCTTCTCGAACCTGCAAGCAGCAATTCCCTCCGTCTGGACAGCGTTCGACTCTGCCTGGCTCATAATCCTTCGGTCCACGGTTCAAGTCCGTGTGGGCCCACCCCCTTTAAAGCCGCAATGCGCGGCTTTCTTGTAACTGCCTGCAAAAAATGGAAAACCGTTTAGTCCAGCCTCTTGACGGTGCGCCTTTGCCTCCCGTGGTTTATTTCAAGATTCTCCTCATAAGTAACGCTTGTGCCGTGCAGGAACACGGACGGCAGGAACCTCGTAGCAAGCAAGCTAATGCCTCACGGGCGCAAATATTGTGCGGCCGACGTCCGGCTCGACCTGATCGACGTATTCAGTGGCGAGGCGGACAGCAGCACGGTTATCGAGGGTAGAAGTGGCCTGGTGACACTTGGCGACGACCATCCGCAATATCTGCTGGCGACGCCCATCACTGAATACCTTGGAGCGGTCATTGATACGCCTGCACAAGTGCCTTGATATTGGCTGGCGAACCTCCATTTTCAAACTTCGCTATCACGGAGCTTCGTCATGACCGCCCGCCTTATCCCCTGCGCCCATTGCGCGGGGCTCAACCGCATCCCTTCCGAGCGCCTTGGCGATGCGCCACGCTGCGGCCATTGCAAGTCCGCGGTGCTCAGCCACACGCCCCTCGCGCTGAGCCAGTCGAGCTTCGAACGGCAGGCTAAAGGCGACCTGCCATTGCTAGTGGATGTGTGGGCCAGCTGGTGCGGCCCGTGCCGTGCCTTCGCCCCGACATTCGAGCAGGCGGCCGCCCAACTCGTGGGTATCTGCCGGCTGGGCAAGCTTGACAGCGAAGCCAATCCGCAGCTGTCCGCGCGGCTTGGCATCCGCTCGATCCCTAGCCTGATCTTGTTCCGAGACGGTCGGGAGGTGGCGCGCCAGAGCGGAGCCATGCCGCTTCCTCAGCTACTGGCCTGGCTAAGGCAACAGGGCGTCGAGGTGCCAGCGCGCTGATTGAAGCGGCTGCGCTGCATCCGAACCGGCGCGACAGCTGCCTCCCCGTTCGGTTCCCGAATACCGCTACCTCTTATCAGGATATTTCAAGCAACGTTTGCCTCGGGTTGAACGCGATTGGATAATGCCCGCCACTTCCGGGGCGGATGTTCCACCGATAGTCGCTGTACAGGGACGTCGACACGCCAATAACAAAGGCTCAAGAAGAGCCGGTGAGTTCAAGCGTGATTCAATTCGATATCGATCAATGGCAGGCCTGGGCTCCAGGTCTGGCGAGCGTTGGCGACTGGACGATCTGGGCCAGGGAGCCCTATTGCGTCGAGCCCGGCGATCAGATGCCGGACGTTACCTTCCTCCCCGCCATGCAACGCCGCCGCCTCAGCCGCCTGGCTCGGATGGCTTTCACCGTGGCAACGCCGCTGGCTGAAGGCAAGCCCCCGCTCCCGCTGGTCTACGCCTCCCGCCACGGCGAAACGCCACGCACTTTTGCCATCCTCGACGACTTGGCCCGTGAAGAGCCGGTGTCGCCTACGCAGTTCAGCCTCTCGGTGCACAACGCCGTCATTGGCCTCTGGTCGATCCAGCGCGAAGACACCAGCGAAATGACCGCGTTGGCTGCCGAGGGCGACGGCCTCGAGCATGCCGTGCTCGAAGCCGCCCTGCTGCTCGCCGAGGGTGCGCCCGGCGTGCTGGTGGTAATCGCCGAGGACAAACCACCAGCCGCCTATGAGCCCTGGATCAGCGATGTGCCATTCCCTTACGCCTTGGGGCTGCTGCTCACGCCTGGCAATAGCTGGCGCCTGAGCCTGGAAACTGGTGATCCATCAGAGCACGCGCCCGGGCGATGGCCGCATGCACTCGAGCTGATCCGCGCGCTGGTCACTGGCCAGCCGCATCGCGAGCATCAATGGAAGGGACGCAGATGGAACTGGCAGCACACTCACTGACCCCGCGCCGCAGCGCGCCTTGGGCATGGCGCCTGATCGCTACCGCTTTGTCGTTCGCCCTGTTTGGCCTGGGTGGGCTGTGCCTGCGCCTGATCGTCTTCCCGCTGCTCTCGCTTCTGCCGGGCAACGCGTTGTTGCAGCGCCAGCGTGCGCGCCAAACGGTGAGTCGGCTGTTCTGGCTGTTCGTGCAGTTCATGTACCGCAGCGGCGTACTGACCTACGAGGTCGACGGCGCCGAGCGACTCGGCCGCCCCGGCCAACTGATCATCGCCAACCACCCGTCGCTGATCGACGTGGTAGTGCTGATCGGCCTGATCCGCGACGCCAATTGCGTGGTCAAGCAAAGCCTCTGGGACAATCCGTTCACGCGCGGCCCTATCCGTGCGGCGCAGTACATCAGCAACAACGGCAGCGCGGACATGCTCGACGAGGCGGCGCGGGCACTTCAGAAAGGCCAGACGCTGATCATCTTTCCCGAAGGCACCCGGACGACACCTGGGCAGGCGCCTCAATTTCACCGCGGTGCAGCCTCCATCGCACTGCGCGGGGCAACGCGGGTCACGCCTGTGGTAATCACCGTAACGCCGACCACGCTCACCAAGGCCGAGCCCTGGTATCGGATCCCGGCACGGCGCTTTCATATTCATCTGCGGGTCGGGCACGACATCGATCCGCAGACGTTCGCCGCCGGGGGGGCGGCGCCCATCGCTTCGCGGCGACTCAATGACCATCTGCACCAGCATTTCATAAAGGAGCTCGCACTCGATGAGCCAACTAACGCTTGAGATCAGGCAACTGATCATCGATGCCCTGGGTCTGGAAGACCTCACGCCGGACGACATCGCCGCCGACCAACCCCTGTTCGGCGAAGGCCTGGGCCTCGACTCGGTCGACGCCCTAGAGCTGGGGCTCGCGATCCAGAAACGCTTCGGCATCAAGATCGACGCGGACGCCAAGGACACCCGCACGCATTTCGCCAGCGTCGACAGCCTGGCCGCATACATCAACGCCAACCGTGCCGTCGCCTGAGGAGGAGCCCAACGTGAACAGCCGTGACGAGATCTTCCTGACCCTGCGCGACGCGCTGGTCGAACTCTTCGAACTGGAGCCCGGGCGCATCACCCTCGAGGCCAACCTTTACCAGGATCTGGAAATCGACAGCATCGACGCTGTCGACCTGATCGACCACATCAAGCGTCAGACGGGCAAGAAGATCGCTGCTGAGGAGTTCAAGTCCGTGCGCACTGTCGGTGACGTCGTCGACGCCGTGCACCGCATGGTCAATCCCGAGCTCGCCTGACGCCCCACCGATGCCCGCCGTGCCCACGATGCGCACGGCGTATCGACCTGCCCATCCGATGGACGCCCACATGCACGCACCCGCACGAACAGGCAAAGCCGGCGCCGGCCGGCTGGTCGGCCTTGGCCTGTTGCTGGCCGGCCTCGCCTACCCGTTCGTCGTGTACGGCGCCCGGGATTCGTTGTCGCCCCGGCTGTTCGCCCTGCTGCTGGGTGTGCTCTGGCTGGCACGGATGCTCACCGCCCAGCAAACCGCGATGAGCCGCACGATGACCGTCACCGCCCTGCTGTTTTGCCTGCTGCTGGGCTGGGCGGACGACACCGCACTGCTGCTCTGGTACCCGGTGCTGATCAGCCTCGCGCTGCTGGGCCTGTTCGCCGGCAGCCTGATCGCTGGCACGCCCGTGATCGAGCGGCTCGCCAGGTTGAGCGAGCCGGACTTGCCACCGGCGGCCGTCCGCTACACCCGCACGGTGACCTGGGTCTGGGTTGGCTTTTTCATCCTTAATGCCAGCGCGGCCGGCGCACTCGCGCTCTGGGCACCGCTGGCCTGGTGGACGTTGTATACCGGACTGATCGCCTATTTGTTGATGGGTGCGCTGTTCGCTGGTGAATGGCTGGTTCGCCAGCACGTCAGGAAAAACGCATGAACTGGATAGCCCTGGAGCAGCTGCTGGAAACCGCTGCGCCCGACCGCCTGGTAACGCTGGAGCCCGCGCTTGGCCACCTTGAGCTTCGCGAGCAGGCCTTGCGCCTGGCTGCCGGCCTGCGCCGCCGTGGTGTACGCCGGATCGCCGTGCACCTGCAGGATGCCGCCGAGCTTGCCGTCACGCTGCTCGGCGCCTGGCGAGCCGGTGCCGTCGTGTTGCTGCCGGCCGACCTGCAGCCGGCCAGCCGCGCCCGTCTGCACGATCAGGCGGAGCTGTGGATCAGCGACCATTCTTGCGATACGCCCGTGCATAGCTTGTTCGAGGAACCGCTCGAAGGCGCGCGGCTCGAACTGGACCGGACATGCCTGGTCTTGTGCACGTCCGGCTCCAGCGGCGAGCCCAAGCTGATCGACAAGACGTTGCGGCAGCTCGCCAACGAAGTGCAAACGCTCGAAGCCCTGTGGGGCGAAGCGCTCGGCAACGCCTGCGTGATCGGCAGCGTGGCCGCTCACCATATCTACGGGCTGCTGTTCCGTGTGCTCTGGCCGCTCTGCGCCGGACGCCCTTTTCTCCGTCAGGCGCAGCCCTTTTCCGAAGATCTGCAACTGGCCAGCCGTGAGCATCCGAATTTTTGCTGGGTCGCCAGCCCGGCGCTCCTCAAACGCATGGGCGACAACCTGGACTGGTCAGCGCTGCGCAGCGTACGCCAGGTGTTTTCCTCGGGCGGGCCGCTGGAGGCTGAGGTTGCTGACCGCTTGGCCCAACGCCTCGGTCAGGCGCCGACCGAAATCTTCGGCAGCTCCGAAACAGGCGGCATCGCCTGGCGCCAAGGCGGCCTGCTGTGGCAGCCGTTCGCCGGCGTCCAGCTCAGCCAAGATGAGCGCGGTGCCCTGCGGGTCGAATCGCCATGCCTGCCAGCCGGGCATATCGAGCAGACCGCCGATGCGGCAAACCTGGAGCCGGACGGCCGCTTCACCCTGCTCGGGCGACTGGACCGGATCGTCAAACTCGAGGAAAAGCGCGTCTCGCTGCCCATGCTGGAACGTGCGCTCGCAACTCATCCGCATGTCGCCGATGCACGGCTCGGCGTGATTCGGGAAAACCGAGCCTACCTCGCCGCCTTGGTCGCATTGAGCGATGCCGGCCTGCATGCCCTGCGCAACGGTGGTCGCCGTGCCCTGACCGAGGCGCTGCGTCACCACCTCTCGGCGCATTGCGAAGCCATGGCACTGCCGCGCCGCTGGCGCCTTGTGCGCGACCTGCCGCTCAACGAGCAGGGCAAGCTGCCTCAAGCCCGGGTCGACGCCCTGCTCCAGGCGCCGCGCCCGCTCCAACCAGATCGGCTGAGCGCGCAACTCGACGATGACCAATGGCACCTTGACCTCGCCATCCCGCCCGATCTGGCCCATTTCTCCGGCCACTTCCCGCGCACACCCGTATTGCCCGGCGTGGTGCAGATCGATTGGGCGCTGGCCTTGGCGCGCGAACTGATCAGCGATCTGCCGGCGCGCTTCGGCGGCATGGAAGTGCTCAAGTTCCAGCAGCTGGCCCGCCCTGGCGATCGCTTGCGCCTGACGCTGCGGCTGGACCGCGAGCGGGGCAAGTTGTACTTCAACTACCACAACGGCGAGGCGCCCTGCTCGTCCGGACGCATCCTGCTGGGAGACCCCGCATGACCAGCCTCATCCCGGCGAACCCGCTCGCCGCCAAACCGCATCGCGTTGCCGAGCAACTGGCGCTGGCCATTGATGACGACTGGTTCAAGCCCTGCGCTGTTATCCCGGTCTACAACCACGAGCGCGCCCTACCCGCCGTGGTGCGCGCGCTGCGTGAGCAGGACATGCCGTGCGTGTTGGTCGACGATGGCTCGAGCCCGGCTGCCGCTCAGGTGCTCGACGCCCTCGCGCAGCAGCCCGACGTATATCTGCTGCGGCACGCGAGCAACCAGGGCAAGGGCGGTGCCGTCAGCAGTGGGCTGCGCGAGGCGGCTCGCCTGGGTTTCAGCCATGCCTTGCAAGTGGACGCGGATGGCCAGCACGATCTCAGCGCCGTTTCGCTGTTTCTCGACCGAGCCTGCCAAGCGCCTGAGGCGGTGATCTGCGGCTACCCGCTGTATGACGCCAGCGTGCCCAAGGGCCGGCTATATGCGCGATACCTGACCCATGTCTGGGTCTGGATCAACACCCTGTCGCTGTCGATTCGCGACTCGATGTGCGGCTTTCGCGTCTATCCGCTGCGCCAGACAATCGCCTTGCTCGACTCGGTGCACCTGGGCAAGCGGATGGACTTCGATACCGAAATACTGGTGCGCCTGTACTGGCAAGAGCAACCGATGGTCTGGTTGCCGACCCGTGTGCACTACCCAGCCGACGGCGTTTCGCATTTTCGCCTGTGGCACGACAACCTGCTGATTTCGGCGATGCACGCGCGGCTGTTCGGCGGCATGCTCGTGCGCGCGCCGAAACTGCTCTGGCGGCGGTGGCACGGATGACCGAGCGCGGCGCTGCCGACACGCATTGGGCCGGGCATCGCGAGCGCGGCAGCTTTGCCCTGATGAAGCTCACCGCCTGGGCGGTGCGGGTCATCGGCCGCAAACCCATGGCACCGGTGCTTTACCTGATCGTGTTGTACTTCTATCTGTTCGGCCGCCGCGCCCGGCAAAGCGCCTGGACTTATCAGCGCCACCTGGCCGACTGGAGCGGCCAGCACGCGTTGGCACCGAATGCAGGTTCGGTCTACCGCCAGTTCATGGCCTTCGCCGATACGCTGCTCGACAAGCTCGACGTCTGGGGCGGGCGCCTGTCGCTGGACAAGCTGGTGCTGCACGACCCCGCCAACCTGCATGCCGATCTCAAGGCGCCGCGCGGCCAACTGCTGGTCGGCTCGCACCTGGGCAACCTCGAAATCTGCCGCGCGCTGGCCGAGCTGGGCCGCAAGGTCACCATGAATGTCCTCGTACACACGCGCCACGCCGAACGCTTCAACAAGCTGCTCGACGAATCCGGAGCCGATCGCCTGCGGCTGATTCAGGTCAGCGAGCTGGACCCAGCCACCATGCTCGATCTGTCCCAGCGCCTGGAGCGGGGCGAATGGTTGGCGATTGCCGGGGATCGGGTGCCTCTGCATGGTGGGCGCACGGCGGTCGTCGATTTCCTCGGCCAA
Source organism: Pseudomonas sp. SA195 (assembly GCF_054131565.1). NCBI lineage: Bacteria > Pseudomonadati > Pseudomonadota > Gammaproteobacteria > Pseudomonadales > Pseudomonadaceae > Pseudomonas > Pseudomonas sp. SA195. The sequence continues at coordinate 3,911,247 of NZ_CP096392.1, forward strand.
CCGGCGGCCTTTCCGCAGGGACCATGGCTGCTCGCCGGCCTGCTGCAGTGCCCGGCCAATCTCTTGTTCTGCCTAAAACAGGGCGAGCATTTCCATGTCTACCTCGAACCCTTCGCCGAGGCCATTCGCTGGCGTCGCCGCGAGCGAGACGCCGTGGTGAGGCAATGGGCGCAGCGCTATGCCGATCGGCTGGCCGCACGCTGCCTGGAAGCGCCGCTGCAGTGGTTCAATTTCTACCCTTTCTGGAATACCGATGAACGACGCCCCGACTGAGCCTGTGATCTTCGGCGAGAACCTGCTGCGCATCGAAGATGTGCTGGACGTCGCGCAGCAACGCGTGCCGTCGCAACTGCAGGCCGATACGAATTTTCGCGCTCGCATCGCGCGTGGTGCGCAATTTCTCGACACCCTGCTCGACCGCGAAGGCGTCATTTACGGCGTCACCACGGGGTATGGCGATTCCTGCGTGGTCGCGGTGCCGGTGCACCAGGTCGAAGCGCTGCCGCGCCACCTGTTTACCTTTCACGGCTGCGGCCTGGGCAAGCTGCTCGACGCCGAGGCCACCCGCGCCGTACTGGCGGCGCGCCTGCGCTCGCTGACCCACGGCATGTCTGGCGTTCGCCTGGAACTGCTTGAACGCCTGCAGGCCTTCCTCGCCCACGACGTGCTGCCGTTGATTCCTGAGGAGGGCTCGGTCGGCGCCAGCGGCGACCTGACCCCATTGTCCTATGTCGCCGCGACACTCTCCGGCGAACGGGACGTGTTGTTCCAAGGCAAGGTACGTAGCGCCGCCGACGTGCATCGCCAGCTCGGCTGGGCACCGCTGACGCTGCGGCCGAAAGAAGCCTTGGCGTTGATGAACGGTACCGCGGTGATGACCGGCCTCGCCTGCCTGGCATTCGCCCGGGCGGACTACCTGCTCAAGCTTGCCACGCGCATCACCGCGCTAAACGTCGTCGCCATGCAGGGCAACCCCGAGCATTTCGACGAGCGCCTGTTCGCCGCCAAGCCGCACCCCGGCCAAGCCCAGGTCGCCGCCTGGCTACGCGAGGACCTGGCCATCGACGGTCCAACGGCACCGCTGCATCGCCTTCAAGACCGTTATTCCCTGCGCTGCGCGCCGCATGTCCTCGGTGTGCTGGCCGACAGCCTCGGTCTGCTGCGGCAGTTCATCGAGACCGAACTGAACAGCGCCAACGACAATCCGATCATCGACGCCGAAGCCGAGCGCGTGCTGCACGGCGGGCACTTTTACGGCGGGCACATTGCCTTCGCCATGGACAGCCTGAAGAACCTCGTTGCCAACGTTGCTGACCTGCTCGACCGCCAGCTCGCCCTGTTGGTCGACACGCGGTACAACCACGGTCTGCCGAGCAACCTGTCCGGCGCGCCGGCTGCCACCGCGATGATCAATCATGGTTTCAAAGCCGTGCAAATCGGCGCCAGCGCCTGGACGGCCGAGGCGCTGAAGAACAGCATGCCGGCCAGCGTGTTCTCCCGTTCCACCGAGTGCCACAACCAGGACAAGGTCAGCATGGGCACCATCGCCGCTCGCGACGCCTTGCGTAGCCTGAAGCTGACCGAGCAAGTCGCCGCCGCCACGCTGATCGCCGCCCAACAGGGCGTCTGGTTGCGACAGCGACAGGACGGCGCGCGCGCCCTGCCCACCGCGCTCGCACAGATGCATGGGGCACTGAGTGAAGATTTCCCGCCGCTGATCGAAGACCGTGCGCTGGAAAGCGAGTTGCGGCTGTGCCTGGCGCGCATCCGCGCACGCCACTGGAGGCTCTATGCGTAAGGAAGGTGTTTTGCAGGCCGAGGTGGAAATCCTGGTGCCCTTTTTCGACGTCGACTCGATGGACGTCGTCTGGCACGGCCACTACGTGAAGTATTTCGAAATGGCGCGCTGCGCCCTGCTCGACCGCATCGGGCACAACTACGTGCAGATGCGCGACGCCGGCTACGCCTGGCCCATCATCGACATCCAGCTGCGGTACGTGCGCGGCGCCCGCTTCAACCAGCGCATCCGGGTACGCGCCGATCTGGTGGAGTGGGAGCACCGCCTGAAGGTCAACTACCTCATCAGCGATGCCGAAACGGGGGAGCGCATGACTCGCGGTACCAGCGTCCAGGTCGCGGTCGAAATCGCCACCCGCGAGATGCTGTTCGCCTCGCCACGGGTGTTCATTGACGCGGTCGAGCGTGCGCTGTGTTGACCCGCACTGTCTGGCAAGCCTGGCTGGCCCTGATGCTGCTCACCGTGGCGACCGGCGCGCGGGCCTTCGACCTGCGGCAGCTCGAGGCGCAGCTGAGCGAGCCGGCGGTCATCCGCGGCACGTTCGTTCAGGAAAAGCACCTGCGCGCCCTGCCCCAGCCGCTGGTCAGCAAGGGCGTCTATGTCCTGGCCCGCGAGTACGGCTTGCTCTGGCTGCTGCGCCAGCCCATCGAGCAGGACTACCGCATCACTGATTCCGGCGTCGCGCGGCGAAGTGCCGATGGCTGGCACATGACCGACCAGCAACGCGCTGCCGCGCAGCACAACCGCCTTTTCCTGGCCGTGTTGCGCGGCGATTCGTCCGCCCTGGCACGTGATTTCGCGCTCGACCTGAGCGGCACCGCGCAACGCTGGCAGCTCGAACTGACACCGCGCTCGGCCCTGCTCCGGCAGATTTTTTCTCGCATTCTGATTAGCGGCGGTGCAACCCCGCAGCGGATCGAGTTGTTCGAAAGCCAGGGCGACCGAACACTGTTGATGCTGGAAAACAGCCAGATCGACGACCAGCTGAGCGCCGACGAGCACCATGACCTCACCTACTGACGAAGCGCTCAAGCCGCCCGCCTGGCTGCTGCCGCTGTTTCTCCTGGCGATGCTCGCGCTGGTCGGCCTCAGCGCCTGGCAATGGCGCAACGGTCCGCCGGTCACCGCCAACCTGCTGCAACTCTTGCCCAGTGGCGCACCGGATGCGCTCGAACAATTGGCCGAACACCGCATGCAGGAGCCGCTCAACCGCGACCTGATGCTGCTGGTGCACCATGCCGACGATCCAGTCGCCCAGCGTCTGGCGCACACGCTGGCAGGCGAGCTCCAGGCGAGCGGGCTTTTCGCAACGGTTCGCGATTCGCTGGAGGCGGATGTGCCCGCGCTGCGCCGCCAGCTCGCCGACCAACGCCTCGCCCTATTGGGGGACCAGGCCCGCCAGACCTTGATCAGCCAGCCCGACGAGTTTATCGAGCACCGGCTGCAGCGGCTCTATGCCCCTTTCGAAGGGGCAAGCCTGGTGCCTATCGAACAGGACTGGTTCGGCATCGCCGATCTGGCGCAACGTCAGCTACCGCAGCCGGGCAATGTGCAGGCGCGCGCTGACGGCACGCTTGTAGCCGTCAGGAATGGCCAGCGCTGGCAGGTGATACACGCGCAGATACAGGGGGACGCGTTCGACGATGACGTGCCGCTTCAGGTTGCCGATCTGATCGACCGCGCGCGCCAGCGAATAAGCACTGAAGGCGGCGAGCTGCTCGCCGCCGGAGGGCTGCTGCATGCCGCTCATGGCCAGCGCCAAGCCCGAGAGGAAGCCAGCCTGATCGGCAGTGTCTCGTTATTCGCGACCCTGGCGCTGCTGCATCTGCTGTTTCGCACCCCCCGGGTGTTATTGGTCGCACTGCCTGTGGTGGTCGGGGCCCTGACCGGCGCGGCCGCCTGTATCGGCGTGTTCGGCCAAATCCATGTGCTCACGCTGGTGCTGGGTGCCAGCCTCGTCGGCGTCAGTATCGATTTCCCGCTGCACTACCTGTCCAAGAGCTGGACGCTGCAACCCTGGCGCAGCAATCGTGCGCTACGCCTGACGCTGCCCGGCCTGGCCCTGGCGCTGGGCACCAATGTCATCGGCTATCTGGCGTTGGCCTTCACGCCGTTTCCGGCGCTCACGCAAGTCGCCGTGTTCTCTGCCGCGGGGCTGGTCGGCGCGTTCGCCTGCGCCCTGTGCCTGCTGCCCGCGCTGATCGACACGCCACTGCACCCATGGCCGGCGCCGCTGCGCTGGGCGGGCGTCTGGCTGCAGGCCAGGGCGACGCTACTACAGCGGATCGGAACCCCCTGGCTGCTTGCCGCCTTCGTCTTGTTCTGCGTCGGCGGCGTATGGCAGGTCGACTTCCGGGATGACCTGCGCCAGTGGATCAGCCGCGACGCGGGGTTGCAGGAGCAGGCCGAGCGGATCGGCGATATCACAGGCTTTCAGCCCACCAGCCAGTATTTCCTGATCCGCGCCGAGACCGCTGATGAGCTGTTGCAACGCCAGCAGGCTCTTGCCGATGAGCTCGACAACCTGGTCGCCGCCGGGCAGCTACAGCGGTACCTGGCACTCAGCCAGCTCGCCGCCCCAGAGGTCGCGCAGGCCAGCCTCAGCATCGCCTTGCCCCAGCTGCTCGAGGCCAGCGCGCCGCTCCTGGCGCTGGGCGTCAGCGAGGCACAGCTGCAGGCAGAGTTGGCGCGGCTGCAGGCCATGGCGCCGGTATCGCTGGACACCGTACTGTCCGGTCCGCTCGCCGAGCCATGGCGTAGCCTCTGGCTGGGTCGCCAGGCCAACGGTTCTGTCGCCGGGCTGATCAGCCTGCAAGGCCTGCGCGACACGTCGGCGTTGGTCGGTATCGACAAGGGCATCGCCGGCGTTCGCCTGGTCGACCGCCCCGCCGAACTCAACCAGCTGTTTGCCGCTACCCAGCGGGAAGCGGCACTGCTCAAGCTTGCGGCAGCGGCACTGATATTCCTGATGCTGTGCCTGCCCTTCGGTTGGCGCGGGGCGCTACGCTGCTTGTCCGTCCCCCTACTCGCCGCGCTTGGCAGCCTGGCGAGCCTCGGCTGGCTGGGCCAGCCGCTGACCCTGTTCGGTCTGTTCGGCCTACTGCTCGTCACGGCCATCGGCGTCGATTACGCCATTCTCATGCGTGAACAGGTCGGCGGGCCGGCCGTCAGCCTGGTCGGCACGCTGCTCGCCGCGATCACCACCTGGCTCAGCTTCGGCCTGCTCGGGCTGTCCAGTACACCAGCGGTCAGCAATTTCGGCCTGGCGGTGAGCCTGGGTCTGCTGTTTGCCTTCCTGCTCGCGCCCTGGGCGGCGCTGCGCAGCACGGTGCCGTCATGACTGCCCGTGCCCTTTCGGTGCCGCTGCCTGCAGCGGCACGCAATCGTCTTGCCACCCTGTCGCTGACAGGCAAGGAAGCCGCCCGGCTGCAATGCCAGGCACCCCACACCCTTATTGTCGAGTCGAAAAATGACCAAGGCATTCGAACAACGTAGCGTCGTCGTCATCGGCGCCGGCCCTTCGGGCGCCATCGCGGCCGCCCTGCTCAAGCGCAAGGGCCACGATGTGCTGATCCTGGAGCGCCAGCGCTTCCCACGGTTCTCCATCGGCGAAAGCCTGCTGTCGCACTGCCTGGACTTCGTTGACGAGGCCGGCATGCTGGAAGCCGTCCAGGCCGCGGGCTTCCAGACCAAGCACGGCGCCGCCTTCGCCTGCGATACGCGCTACACCGAGTTCGACTTTCGCGACAAATTCACCGAGGGGTTCGGCAGCACCTACCAAGTCCAGCGCGCCGACTTCGACAAGCTGCTGGCCGACCAGGCCGCGCTGCAGGGGGTCGAGATCCGTTACGAGGAGGAAATCGTCGCGGTCGACTTCGACCGGCAGCGCCCACACCTGCGGGCCCGCCGCCAGGATGGCAGCGATTACACCCTCGAGGCCGAGTTCGTCCTCGATGCCAGTGGTTACGGCCGCGTGCTGCCGCGGCTACTCGACCTCGAGGCGCCGTCCAGTTTCCCGGTGCGCCGTGCGGTTTTCACCCATATCGAGGATCGCATCGACGACCCGGCCTTCGACCGCGAAAAAATCCTCATCACGACGCACCCCGACTTGCGCGACGTCTGGTATTGGACGATCCCGTTCAGCAACGGCCGCTGTTCGCTGGGTGTGGTCGCCAGCGCCGAGCGCTACCAGGATCGCCCGGACGACCTGGACGCCTGCCTCAAGGCCTTCGTTAACGAAGCCCCTAACCTGCGGCGCATCCTTGCCAATGCTGTGTGGGACACGCCGGCGCGGCTGATCGGCGGCTACTCAGCCAACGTCAAGTCGCTGCACGGCCCGGGCTTCGCCCTGCTGGGCAATGCGGCAGAATTCCTCGACCCGGTGTTCTCATCCGGCGTGACCATCGCGATGCGCTCGGCCAGCATGGCCGCCGCCGTGCTGCACAGGCAGCTGTCGGGCGAAACGGTCGACTGGGAAGCCGAGTTCGCCGCCCCGCTCAAGCGCGGGGTGGATACTTTCCGGGCCTATGTGGAGGGTTGGTACGATGGCAGCTTCCAGGACGTCATCTACTACCCGCACGCACAACCGGAGATCCGCCGGATGATCAGTTCGATCCTCGCCGGCTACGCCTGGGACTTGAAGAACCCCTATGTCGCCGAACCCAAACGCCGCCTCCGCGTGCTGGCCGAGCTGTGTGCCAGCGCCCCGGCCTGAGCGGCACCCCATGATCCGCCTGCTGTGCTGGCTGCCGCTGCTCCTGCTGGCCGCCTGTGCCCGCGGCCCGGTGCTACCCGCGCATACGCCGGATCTGGCGCTGCCGCTGCAGCTCCATGTGCAGCGGCGCGAAGGCGCCGAGGTGCGTGACTGGCTGCTGGTTATTCAGAAGGAATACCCGGGGCTCCGCTGGTCGTTGCTCGACCCACTCGGCGTGCCCCTGGCGCGCCAGGTCCTGCGTGACGGTGCCTGGCAGGCGGATGGTCTGCTGCCGCCGAACGCCGCGGCGCGCGAACTCTTCACCGCGCTGCTATTCGCGCTCGCGCCGGAACCCCGGCTACCCGACCTATATCCCGGGCGGGACTGGAGCGTCGAACCCAACAGACGCATCCTGCGCATCGACGCTTCGTCGGCCTGGCAGGTCCGCTACCACGACGATGGGCATTTCGATCTCGACGTCGGGCCGTCGCTCACCTATGGTGTCGCCCCCATTGAAAACACCGGAGCTGCCGCGCCATGACCGCCTACCTGCACGCCCTCGGCGTGGTCTGCGCGCTGGGCCGCGGCAAGGCTGAAGTTGCCCGGCGATTGCTGGCCGGGGATCAGTCCGGCATGCAGCGGCGGCAAGTGACCGGCCGCAGCCTGCCGGTCGGCGCCGTGACCGCTGCGCTGCCGGACTTGACCGGCGAGCCGCTCCGATACCGGACGCGCAACAACCAATTGCTGCTGGCCGCATCGGAGGAGATCGACGCAGACATCCAGGCGGCCATCACTCGCTTCGGCCGCGCGCGTATCGGCGTCGTCATCGGCACCAGCACCAGCGGCATTCAGGAAGCGACCGAAGGCCTGGCCGATCGGACGCGCCACGGCGAGCTGCCCGCCGATTATCACTATGATCACCAGGCGCTGGCCGCGCCGGCGAGCTTTCTCAGCGATCGGCTGCACCTTGGCGGCCCATGCTACGCCATATCCACCGCCTGCACGTCCGGCGCCAGGGCGCTGCTGAGTGCGAGCCGGCTGCTAGCGGCGGGGGTGTGCGACGCCGTGCTTTGCGGCGGCGTCGACACGCTCTGCGATCTCACGCTGCAAGGCTTCAGCGCCCTTGAAGCCACCAGCACCCAGTGCTGCAACCCGTTCTCGGTCAACCGTGACGGCATCAACATTGGCGAAGCGGCGGCGCTGTTCCTGATGACCCGTGAGCGTGCGCCGCTCGCGCTGCTCGGCGCCGGCGCCAGCTCCGACGCTCACCACATTTCCGCACCCGACCCAACGGGCCGCGGCGCCATCGAGGCGATGCGCCAGGCACTGGACCAGGCCAAGACAGAGCCGGGGCAGATCCACTACCTGAACCTGCACGGCACGGCTACCACCCATAACGACGCCATGGAAAGCCACGCCGTCGCGGCATTGTTCGGGGACAGTTTGATGTGCTCGTCGAGCAAACCGATGACGGGGCACACCCTGGGCGCTGCCGGCGCGCTCGAAGCCGCGTTCTGCTGGCTGGCAATGTCGGCCTACAATCCCGCTCGCCTGGTTCCGCCGCACCGCTGGGACGGCCATACGGACCCTGAACTGCCTGTGCTGCAGCTTGCCTCGGTCGGCACCACCCTTCCTGTCGGAGGCCCGCTGCGCATGATGAGCAACTCCTTTGCGTTTGGCGGTAACAACATCAGCCTGATCCTGGGAGAGACGTCATGATCGACTGGCCCGTCGCCTCGCTGATCCCCCACGCCGGCGACATGATTCTGCTCGATGCCGTATCGCGCTTCGATGCCGAAAGCCTGGAGGCCCACCTTCACGTCCGCCCCGGCGGCCTGCTCAACCTCGCCGACGGCAGCCTGCCCGCCTGGGTCGGCGTCGAGATCATGGCCCAGGCCGTCGCGGCGTTCGCCGGTTGCCAGGCGCGCCTCGCCGGCCTGCCGGTTGAACTGGGCTTCCTGCTCGGCACACGCCAGTACCGGTGCGATGTGGACCGGTTCCCGGCCGGCTGCGACCTGCAGGTTCGCGTCTTGCGATCGCTGCAGGACGACAACGGCATGGGCGTCTTCGAATGCCATCTGGACGGCCCCGGCCTGCACGCCGAGGCGCGTCTGAACGTTTATCGGCCGCCAGAAGTGGCGAGCTATCTGCAAGAGCCAGCACCATGAGTGAAACCATCCTCGTCACCGGGTCGAGCCGCGGCATTGGCCGGGCCATTGCCCTGCGCCTGGCCCGCAACGGCCACGACATCGTTCTGCATTGCCGCGCGCGACGCGACGAGGCCGAAGCGGTCCAGGCACAGATCCAGTCGCTCGGCCAGCAGGCGCGCGTACTGCAGTTCGACGTGGCTGATCGGCAAGCCTGCCGCGAAGCGTTGGAAGCGGACATCGAGGCGCATGGTGCCTACTACGGCGCGGTCTGCAATGCCGGCCTGACCCGCGACGGGGCCTTCCCGGCATTGGGCGACGATGACTGGGATCTGGTCATGCGCACCAACCTGGACGGCTTCTACAACGTCCTGCACCCACTGACCATGCCGATGATCCGCCGACGCCAGCCCGGGCGCATTGTCTGCATCACCTCCGTTTCAGGGCTGATCGGCAACCGCGGTCAGGTGAACTACAGTGCGTCGAAGGCAGGCGTGATCGGCGCCGCAAAGGCCTTGGCGGTGGAACTGGGCAAGCGTCGCATCACGGTCAACTGCGTCGCGCCTGGGCTGATCGACACCGACATGCTCGACGAGAACCTGCCCATCGAGGAGATGCTCAAGATGGTCCCAGCGCAACGAATGGGCACGCCAGATGAGGTAGCCGGGGCTGTCGCCTTCCTCATGTCTGCCGAAGCCGCCTATATCACCCGTCAGGTGCTGGCGGTCAACGGCGGGCTCTGCTGATGAAGCGCGTAGTCGTCACCGGCATGGCCGGTATCACGTCGTTGGGCAGCGACTGGGCCAGCATCGAAGCCAACTTCAGCGCCAACCGCAGCGGCATCCGGCGGATGGACGAGTGGGACCGTTTCACTGAACTCAACACCCGCCTGGCCGGTCCGGTGGACGACTTTGCCGTGCCCAGACACTGGACGCGTAAACAACTGCGCAGCATGGGGCGGGTGTCACGGCTGTCGGTACGAGCCGCCGAACAGGCGCTGGCGCATGCGGGATTGCTCGAAGACGCCTCGATTCGTGACGGCCGCATGGGCGTGGCCTGCGGGTCGTCCACCGGCAGCACCGAAGAGATCAAGGCATTCGGCAACATGCTGCTGAACTCGGTTGCCGACGGGCTCAACGCCAACTCCTACATCCGCATGATGCCGCACACCACCGCGGCCAATATCAGCATCTTTTTTGGCCTGACTGGTCGGGTAATCCCGACGTCCAGCGCCTGCACCAGCGGCAGCCAGGGTATCGGCTACGCCTATGAGGCGATCAAGTTCGGTCGGCTGCCAATGATGCTCGCCGGCGGCGCCGAAGAGCTCTGCGCTACCGAGGCGATGGTCTTCGATGCACTCTATGCGACCAGCCTGAAGAATGATGCACCGCACACCTCGCCACGTCCCTACGACGCTGCACGCGACGGTTTGGTGATCGGTGAAGGCGCCGGCATGCTGGTGCTCGAGGAGCTGGAGCACGCCCTGGCGCGGGGCGCCACTATCCATGCAGAGCTGGTCGGCTTCGGCAGCAACGCCGACGGCCAGCATGCCACCAAGCCGGAACAGGCCACCATGCGCCGCGCCATGGAACTCGCCCTCGAAGATGCCGGTCTGGCGGCGGATGCGATCGGCTACGTCAACGGCCACGGCACCGCCACCGAGCAGGGCGACATCGCCGAGAGCCTGGCGACCCAGTCGCTGTTCGGCTCGCGCATGCCGATCAGCTCGCAAAAAAGCTTCCTTGGCCATACGCTCGGCGCCTGCGGCGCGCTCGAGTCCTGGTTCAGCATCGAAATGATGAACAGCGATCGCTACATCCATACGCTGAACCTGGACGCCATCGACCCCCGCTGTGGCGAGCTGGACTACCTCGTCGGCGCGCCGCGGGCCATGCAGCACGAATACGTAATGAACAACAATTTCGCTTTCGGCGGCATCAATACCTCTTTGATTTTCCGCCGCTGGGCTTGAGCTTCCCCAAAACACCGCAAGGAGAATGCAATGAAGAAGAACGGATGGATCGGCGCGGCACTCATGCTTTGTGCTCTGCCCGGAATCAGCCAGGCGCGGGACACCACCCATTACCTGCCCTTCGACCAGGTCGTGGCCGAGGCGACCGCCTCCGGCAAGCTCGACGGCAGTGTGAAGTTCTACCTGGCCAAGCGGCCGAGTGGCGCGGAGATAGTTCGCAGCGGCGTTACCACGAGCAAGAAGACCAACGCCTTCAACAAGTCAGACGAAGCTGCATGCAGCTGGGCCCTGCAATCCGCGCTGATCGGCATGGAAAAGGCGGCCAAGGCGGCGGGTGCCAATGCGGTGGTCGACATCGCCAGCAACTACAAGCACGTCGAGTACAAAGACAGCGAGAAGTATGAGTGCCACGCCGGCGCGATCATGGCGGGTGTCGCCCTGAAGGCCAATCTGGCCAAGGTCAAATAAGCCCCTCGGCGCCCCTTCGGCGGGCGCCGACTCCCACCGGCTGTCGCCAGCCATTCGCCCCACCGAACGACAACTGGACCCGCGAGTCAACTGGACAGACACGTGTCGCTACCAGGAGCCGTTCATGTTCGGAAAGTCATCGCACAAATTCGAAGTCAACTACATCTTCAACAACGATCCGCGCGTTCAGATCATCGAGTCGGACGAGGACCGCATGTCGCAAGCAAGCGCCGCACGGCATCTCATCGAGTTGCACAACGGCGACGCGGAAAACAGCCTGGTGATGCCCGAGGCCGGTGCAGACGAAGGCAAGGTGCTCGAGCAGGCCGAGGTAATAGGCATTACCGATATCCGCGTGACCAAACTCGTGCATGAACACGAGCCAGGCACCACGCCGGGCCATTATCAGCAGCCATGAATGAAAAGAGCCGCGAGAAGCGGCTCTTTTTTCTCAAGCAGTTCAACCGTGAAACCGCGCCGATAGCTCGTGAACCGACTCGATGAACGCGCCGGCATGCGCCGGATCGACTTCAGGCGTGATGCCATGGCCGAGGTTGAAGACGTGGCCAGTCCCTTGTCCGTAGGCGGCCAGAATTCGGGCGACCTCGGCGCGAATGGCGTCCGGCTTGGCGAACAGTACGCTCGGGTCCATGTTGCCCTGCAGCGCAACCTTGTCACCGACACGAGCCCGCGCCTGACCGATGTCGCACGTCCAGTCCAGGCCCAGCGCCTCGGCGCCGGTATCAGCCATCGACTCCAGCCATAGCCCTCCTCCCTTGGTGAAAAGGATCACCGGTACACGGCGGCCGTCGTGTTCGCGGATCAGACCGTCCACGATCTTCTGCATGTAGGCCAGCGAAAACTCCTGATAGGCCGCTGCCGACAGACTCCCACCCCAGGAGTCGAATATCTGCACGGCCTGTGCGCCAGCGCGGATCTGGCCATTGAGGTAGGAGGTGACCGACTTCGCCAGTTTCTCCAGCAGCGCATGCATGGCTTCAGGATTTTCGTAGAGCATCGCCTTGGACTTACGAAAATCCTTCGACGAGCCGCCTTCGACCATGTACGTCGCCAAGGTCCAGGGGCTGCCGGAAAAGCCGATCAGCGGCACGCGACCGTTGAGTTCACGGCGAATGGTGCGCACCGCGTTCATCACATAGCCCAGGTCGTGCTCGGGATCGGGGATCGGCAGCGCCTCGATGTCAGCCATGCTGCTGACGACCTTCTTGAAGCGTGGGCCTTCGCCGGTTTCGAAGTACAGACCCAGGCCCATAGCGTCCGGCACGGTGAGAATGTCGGAAAACAGGATGGCAGCGTCGAGCGGGTAACGATCGAGCGGCTGCAGAGTGACTTCGCAAGCCAGCTCAGGGTTCATGCACAGGCTCATGAAGTCGCCGGCCTTGGCGCGGCTGGCGCGGTACTCGGGCAGGTAGCGGCCGGCCTGGCGCATCATCCACACCGGCGTCACATCGACAGGTTGCTTGAGCAGGGCGCGGAGGAAGCGATCGTTCTTCAGGGCGGTCATGTCGGGGTTCCAGCTGAAAAGTGACGGCATTGTCGCAAAGCAGATAACAAAAGGCACGGCGAGCGCCGTGCCTTTTGTCTATGGGCTTGATTCAGATCAGGCCCAACCGATGCAGCCTTTAGAGCTGCGCCGGCAGGCCTGACGTTCACACGCCCAGGTAGTCGAGGATGCCCTCGGCGGCCTGGCGGCCTTCGAAGATCGCCGTCACCACCAAATCCGAACCGCGGACCATGTCGCCCCCGGCGAATATTTTCGGATTGCTGGTCTGATGCCTGAACTCGCCCAGCTCCGGTGCCACAACGCGCCCCTGATTGTCGGTTTTGATGCCCTGACCTTCGAACCAATCGGCAGGGCTCGGGCGGAAACCAAAGGCGATGACTACCGCGTCGGCCGGCAGCACTTCCTCCGAACCCGGGATTGGCTCAGGGCTGCGGCGGCCACGGGCATCCGGCTCACCCAGACGAGTTTCGACGACTTTCACGCCCTCGACTTTACCCTCACCCACGATGGCGATTGGCTGACGGTTGAAGAGGAACTTGACGCCCTCCTCCTTCGCGTTCTTCACCTCACGGCGCGATCCCGGCATGTTCGCCGCGTCGCGACGGTAGGCGCAGGTCACGCTCTTGGCGCCCTGGCGGATCGAAGTGCGGTTGCAATCCATCGCGGTGTCGCCACCGCCAAGCACCACGACCTTCTTGCCCTTCATATCGACGAAGTCTTCGGGCGACTTCTCGAAGCCCAGGTTGCGATTGACGTTGGCGATGAGGAAGTCCAGCGCATCGTATACACCCGGAAGGTCCTCGCCCGGAAAGCCGCCCTTCATGTACGTGTAGGTGCCCATGCCCATGAAGATCGCGTCGTAGTCGGTGAGCAGCTGGTCGATGGTCACGTCCTTGCCCACTTCGGTGTTCAGCCGGAACTCGATGCCCATGCCGGTGAAGATTTCACGGCGGCGGCTGAGCACAGTCTTCTCGAGCTTGAACTCCGGGATACCGAAGGTCAGCAGGCCGCCGATTTCCGGGTTTTTGTCGAACACCACCGGGGTCACGCCGCTACGCACCAAGATGTCGGCACAACCGAGCCCAGCCGGGCCGGCGCCAATGATGGCGACCTTCTTGCCGGTGGGCTTGACCTTAGACATGTCCGGCCGCCAGCCCATGGCAAAGGCAGTGTCGGCAATGTACTTTTCGACCGACCCGATGGTGACTGCACCAAAGCCATCGTTCAGCGTACAGGCACCTTCGCACAGGCGATCCTGCGGACAGACCCGGCCGCAGACTTCCGGCAGGGTATTGGTCTGGTGCGCAAGCTCTGCCGCGGCCAGGATGTTGCCTTCCGAGACGAGCTTCAACCAGTTGGGAATGTAGTTGTGAACCGGGCACTTCCATTCGCAATAGGGGTTACCGCAACCCAGGCAGCGATGGGCCTGTTCACAGGCCTGCTGCGGCTTGAAGGGTTCGTAGATCTCGACGAATTCCTTCTTGCGCTGACGCAGCAGCTTTTTCTTCGGATCCTTGCGCCCGACCTCGATGAACTGGAAGTCGTTGTTCAGACGTTCAGTCATTTCAAAACCTCTTAGCAGCAGCCACAAGCGTTGGCCGCAGGCTGCGTGACAATCACGGGAGCGGGGCGGGCCCCGGACAGGTATCTGGGGCTAGCCGCTTGAATCTGCTTCTTATTGGGGGTTCGCACGGGTGCTGGACAGCAGCGACGCCAGGTTCGCGGCTTTCGGCTTGACCAGCCAGAAGCGCCGCAGGTAGTCGTCCAGGTTTTCCAGCAGTTCGGCGCCCCATTCGCTACCGGTCTCGGCAACATATTCGCGCAGCACGTACTGCAGGTGGCTGCGATGGGCCTCCATCGCCTCACCGGTAATACGCTGCAGATTGACGAGCTCGTTATTCACTCTGTCAACGAAGCTGTTGTCGACATCCAGCACATAGGCGAAACCGCCGGTCATGCCGGAGCCGAAGTTGACGCCCGTTCTGCCCAATACGCAGACGAAACCGCCAGTCATGTATTCGCAGCAATGGTCACCGGTACCTTCAACTACCGCATGCGCGCCGGAGTTACGCACCGCGAAGCGCTCGCCCGCAGTGCCGGCGGCGAGCAGCTTGCCACCAGTCGCGCCATAGAGGCAGGTGTTACCGATGATGGCCGACTCGTTCGATTTGAAGCCGCTGACCTTCGGTTGAGTAATGACCAGCTTGCCGCCTGTCATGCCCTTGCCGACGTAGTCGTTGGCGTCGCCTTCGAGGTACAGGTGCAGGCCGCCAGCGTTCCATACGCCGAAGCTCTGGCCCGCCGTACCCTTGAAGCGGAAGGTAACCGGCGCATCCTTCATGCCCTGGTTGCCATGGGCACGGGCGATCTCGCCGGACACACGCGCACCAATCGAGCGGTCGCAATTGCAAATATCGAGTTCGAACTCACCGCCGCGCTTGGTCTCGATTGCCTCGCGTGCCAGCTTCACCATCTCCTCGGCCAGCAACCCCTGGTCAAACGGCGGGTTACGGTCGACTTCGCAGAACTGCGGCTTGTCGGCCGGCACATGGTCGCTGCCTAGCAGGGGTGTCAGGTCCAGGTGATTCTGCTTGGCGGTCTCGCCGGGCAGAACTTCCAATAGGTCGGTACGACCGATCAGGTCTTGCAGGCTGCGTACACCCAGCTTGGCGAGCCACTCGCGGGTTTCCTCCGCGACGAAGGTGAAGAAATTCACAACCATGTCGACGGTGCCGATGAAGTGGTCCTTGCGCAACTGGTCATTCTGCGTGGCCACGCCAGTGGCGCAGTTGTTCAGGTGGCAGATGCGCAGGTACTTGCAGCCCAGCGCGATCATCGGCGCAGTGCCGAAGCCGAAGCTTTCAGCGCCGAGAATCGCCGCCTTGACGACGTCGAGACCAGTCTTGAGCCCGCCATCGGTCTGCACCCGCACCTTGCCGCGCAGGTCGTTGCCACGCAGGGTCTGGTGCGTTTCAGCGAGGCCCAGTTCCCAGGGCGAGCCGGCGTAGCGGATCGATGTAAGCGGCGATGCGCCGGTACCGCCGTCGTAGCCGGAGATGGTGATGAGGTCTGCGTAGGCCTTGGCCACACCCGCGGCGATAGTACCAACGCCCGGCTCGGCAACGAGCTTGACCGACACCAGCGCGCCTGGATTGACCTGCTTGAGATCGAAGATCAGCTGCGCAAGATCTTCGATCGAGTAGATGTCATGGTGCGGCGGCGGCGAGATCAGGGTGACACCGGGTACGGCGTAGCGCAGCTTGGCGATCAGGCCATTGACCTTGCCGCCCGGCAGCTGGCCACCTTCGCCCGGCTTGGCGCCCTGCGCAACCTTGATCTGCAGCACCTCAGCATTGACCAAATACTCGGGCGTGACGCCGAACCGGCCGGTCGCGACCTGCTTGATCTTCGAGCTTCGCTCGGTGCGGTAGCGCGATGGATCCTCGCCACCTTCCCCGGAATTGGAACGCGCGCCGATGCGGTTCATCGCTGCGGCGATCGCTTCGTGCGCCTCTGGCGACAGCGCACCGAGGGAGATACCAGCCGAATCGAAACGCTTGAGGATCTGCTCGAGCGGCTCGATCTCTTCGAGGGCCAGCGGCTGGTCCGACACCTTCAGTTTGAGCAGGTCACGCAGCATCGAAGCAGGCCGCTGGTCGACCAGCGCGGTGTATTCCTTGAAGCGGCCATAGTCGCCTTGCTGCACCGCCAATTGCAGTGCCGCTACGACGTCCGGGTTATAAGCGTGGTATTCGCCGCCATACACGAACTTCAGCAG
The DNA here is from genome assembly GCF_054131565.1 of Pseudomonas sp. SA195. Lineage (NCBI taxonomy): Bacteria > Pseudomonadati > Pseudomonadota > Gammaproteobacteria > Pseudomonadales > Pseudomonadaceae > Pseudomonas > Pseudomonas sp. SA195. Next base: position 3,927,628 of record NZ_CP096392.1, read on the forward strand.
GCCACCCTGCTGGATCGCCTTGCGGGTGTTCCAGGCTTCAGCCGCCAGTGCCTTCTGCTCGGCTTCCAAATCGGCGAAGCGCGCGCCCTTGATGCGGCTGGCCACGCCACGGAAGCTGACGTCTACCACTTCGTCCGCCAGGCCAACAGCTTCAAACAGCTGCGCCCCACGATAGGACGTGATGGTCGAGATGCCCATCTTCGAGATGATCTTCAGCAGGCCCTTGGAAATGCCCTTGCGGTAATGCTTGAACACTTCATATAGGTCGCCCAGCACTTCACCGGTACGGATCAGATCACCCAGTACCTCGAACGCCAGGAACGGGTAAACCGCTGTGGCGCCGAAGCCGATCAGCACGGCGAAATGATGTGGGTCGCGCGCGGTGGCAGTCTCGACCAGAATGTTGCAGTCGCAGCGCAAGCCCGTCTCGATCAGGCGGTGGTGAACCGCACCGACTGCCAGCGAAGCATGAACCGGCAGCTTGCCGGGCATGATGTTGCGGTCGCTGAGGATCAGCATGACCTTACCGCCCCTCACGGCTTCCTCGGCCTGGTCGGCGATATTGCGCACCGCTGCCTCGAGCCCGATGGACTCGTCGTAGTTCAGGTCAATGAATTGCCGCTCGAAGCCTGGACGGTCCAGCGTCTGGATAGTTCTCCACTTCGCCGGCGAAATGACCGGGCTGGTCAGAATCGCGCGGTTGGCGTGGTCGGCCGTTTCCTCGAAGACGTTACGCTCGGCGCCGAGGCAGGTTTCGAGCGACATGACGATGGATTCGCGCAGCGGGTCGATCGGCGGGTTAGTCACCTGCGCGAACTGCTGGCGGAAATAGTCGTAGGGCGACCGCACACGACGCGACAGCACGGCCATAGGTGTGTCGTCACCCATGGAGCCCACCGCTTCCTGGCCCTGCTCGCCGAGCGGGCGCAGCACCTGGTCACGCTCCTCGAAGGTGACCTGGAACATCTTCATGTACTGCTTAAGCTGATCGGGCTCGTAGAAGGCAGAGCCGTGGTCGTTGTCTTCCAGCGTCGCCTGGATGCGCAGCGCATTCTGCCGCAGCCATTTCTTGTACGGATGCTGCGATTTGAGGCGGTTGTCGATGTCCTCGGTATGCAGTACCTGTCCGGTCTGGGTGTCCACGGCAAGAATCTGACCAGGCCCGACTCGGCCCTTGGCGACCACGTCCTCGGCCTTGTAGTCCCACACGCCCACTTCGGAAGCGAGCGTGATGTAGCCGTTGGTGGTCGTTACCCAGCGTGCCGGGCGCAGCCCGTTGCGGTCGAGCAGGCAGATGGCATGACGGCCGTCGGTCAGAACGACACCAGCGGGACCATCCCAGGGTTCCATATGCATGGAGTTGAATTCGTAGAACGCGCGTAGATCCGGGTCCATGGTCTCGACGTTCTGCCAGGCCGGCGGAATGATCATGCGCAGGCCACGGAACAGATCCATGCCACCTGTGACCAACAGTTCAAGCATGTTGTCCATGCTCGAAGAGTCAGAACCGGTACGGTTTACCAGTGGGTCGAGGCTCTCCAGGTCGGGCAGCAGTTCGTTTGCGAACTTCAGGCGACGTGCCTGCGCCCAGTTGCGGTTACCGGTGATGGTATTGATCTCGCCGTTGTGCGCGAGGAAGCGGAACGGCTGGGCCAGCGGCCATTGCGGCATGGTGTTGGTGGAGAAACGCTGGTGAAAGACGCAGATGGCCGTCGCCAGACGCTCATCGCCAAGATCTGGATAGAACTGCGCCAAGTCCGCCGGCATCATCAGACCCTTGTAGATGATGTCCTTGTCGGAGAGGCTGCAGACGTAAAATTCCTTGTCGTCAGCCAGTGCCACTTCGGCGCGGCGACGGGCGAAGAACAGCTTGATACCGAAGTCCCGCTCCGAAAGGCCCTCGGCTGATACGAACACCTGCTCGATGCGCGGCAGGCGCTCCAGCGCGAGACGGCCCAGAACACTGGTGTCGACCGGCACTTCACGCCAGCCAACCAAGGTCAAGCCTTGCGCGGCGACTTGCTCATTGATGCGGTCACGCGCCGCGGTGGCCTTAACAGGATCCTGGCTGAGGAAGACCATACCGACGGCGTACAAGTCGGGCAGGTCGGCGTTGAAGTGCTGCTTAGCCATGGCGCGCAGAAACGTGTCCGGCTTTTGCATGAGAAGCCCACAACCATCGCCGGTCTTGCCGTCGGCGTTGATGCCGCCGCGATGCGTCATGCAGGTAAGGGATTGGATGGCGGTCTGAAGCAGGTGATGGCTTGCCTCGCCCTGCATGTGGGCGATCAGACCGAAGCCGCAGTTATCCTTGAACTCTTCAGGACGAAACAGACCTGCTCTCATAGGCGCTCCAACAGCTAATTACGATATAAATCAACCTCTTACCGGATTGACGGAGCAAAGCCCTGTCTTTCACGCGGGCAAAAGGGGGAGCAGTTTACAAAGCGAATGAGAAGGGCACAAATCATTTTTGCGCGCGCCGTCACGGCGCGCGCGCAACCAATCGGCCGCGAATCAGCGACTGCCGCTGATTTCTTTTTGGACACTTCCGATAGTGCGAGCCCAGGGCTTACCAGCCTTCAGCGAAGCCGGCAGTGCCTGAATAGCCCGGACGGCCGCGTTACGACCACTGAAGCTACCGTACGTGACGACGTACAAAGGCTTGCCCTGGTGCTGCTTGACGAAATAGCGGTAACCGTCACCGTGCTGTTGCACGAGTGCCTTCGCATTGTCCTCGTTGCGGGTACCCAGCACTTGCACCAAATAGTTCCCCACTGGCTGACTCGCGTACCAGCCCGCGCCGACCGCTGCCGACCTCTCCGTGACATCTTGTCGCGCCGGCGCCTGTGACTCGGGTACAGGAGCAGGTGCAGGTGCAGACTCCTGCGGAGCCGGAGCCGCCTCGGAAACGACAGGGGTGGGATCCGCTACTGGCGGCTCCACCTCAGGGATCGCAGGAGCAGCCCCGTTCGTCGCCCCCTCGTCTTCCAGCTCAGGCGCGCCAGCGGCTGCCAAAGGCTCACGCATCACGGGCTGTTCCCCCTGCGGAGCCGGGGCGACCTCATCGACCGGCGCCGCAGCCGAACCTGAACCCAGCGGTAACGAGGTCACTGATGGTTGCGCGGGCGTTTCTTCTCCACCGCGCATGAGAAAGGCAACCGCAACGACCAACAGCACCGCTGCCAGAGCCAGCAGGTGCTTCATTGGCAGCGGAAGACGGAATCCGGAGGAGCCCTTTGCCTTCGAATGCTGCATGGCGTCGAGCAGCTCGTCTCGCGCCGCTTCGTTAATGGCACCCGGCCAACCACCGGAAGCTTCATGAATTCGAGCAAGCTGCTCTTCGCTCAAGCAATCGAGGCCGCTTCCTGCACCCTCAAGACGTACAGCGAGGTATTCGCGCGTTTCTTCAGCCTCATAAGGTTGCAGCGCGATGACATGAAACCTTTCCTCACCCTCAACCAGCGCCTCGAGCCGCCCCACCAGCGATTGCTGACCGAAGAGAAACACGTGCGGCCTGCCTTCAGGACTACCCACGGCTAGCCGCAGCAGCGTCTCCACTGCCGCTCCCGTGAGCCGCTCGGCATCATCGACCAGCAGATAAACTTCCTGGCCGGTCAGGCCCAGCTGGATGATTTGCTGCATGATCGCATCGAAATCCGCACGAGCACTTCCAAGCGCCTGAGCGACCTGCTGCAAGACATGATTGGCGTCGAATGTCTCCTGCGGAGTAATCACGACACTCTGAACGGACTGCTTGTTGCTGCTGGCAACCAACGCCTGGCGCACGAGGGTCTTGCCGCTACCTTCGGGCCCCGTCACCACCAACAGCAACTGGCTGTAGCGCGCCAGGTGATGTAACTGCCCGAGCACCGGCTTGCGCTGGGCCGGAAAAAACTTGAAGCCGGGCACGCGCGCTGCGAAGGGGTCATGGCTGAAACCGTAGTGGTTCAGGTACGAATCGTCGGCAGACAAAGTGGTCATCGATATCTCTTAGGCGTTCTGTTGCGTAATGGCGTCGTAATCGGCACGCAGCGTGGATTCCAACACATCACCGGAAAATTCACTCGTTACCACGGCCTGTCCCAGCGACTTCAGCAATACCAGCCGCATCTGCCCATCGAGGACCTTCTTGTCGACGGCCATGTAGCGCATGAAATCATCGGCGCTCATGTCTATGGGCGGCACGACTGGCAGCCCAGCCCGCCGCAACAAAGCAATGCCGCGATCACGATCGGCACGGCTGATCCACCCGAGTCGGTGCGACATTTCAAGCGCCATAACGGTTCCCGCCGATACCGCCTCCCCGTGCAGCCAGACGCCGTAACCTTGATGCGTTTCGATGGCATGTCCGAATGTATGCCCCAGGTTCAAGGTGGCGCGAACACCCGACTCGCGTTCATCCGCACCGACAACCCTTGCCTTCGACGCGCAGGACCGCCGAATGGCTTCGGTCAATGCGCACTGGTCCAGCGCACGCAGCGAATCGACATTGTCTTCCAGCCAGGAAAGGAACGGTTCGTCGCAGATAAGGCCGTACTTAATGACCTCTGCCAGACCCGCAGAAAGTTCGCGGGGCGGCAGCGTCTGCAATGTGGAGGTATCGATGAGCACGGCCTGAGGCTGATAGAACGCCCCGATCATGTTCTTTCCGAGCAGATGATTGATCCCTGTCTTACCGCCAACGGACGAGTCAACCTGCGACAACAGCGTGGTGGGTATCTGGATGAAATCGACACCTCGCTGGTAGCACGCCGCGGCGAAACCGGCCATGTCGCCGATAACCCCACCGCCCAATGCTACGACAGTAGCCTTACGATCGTGGCGCGCTTGCAGCAATGCATCGAAAACAGCCTGCAGGGTTTGCCAGTTCTTATGAGCTTCGCCATCCGGCAGCACTACAGACGTTACGGAGAAGCCGTCAAGGCTGCGCCTCAGCCGATCCAGGTAAAGCGGTGCAACGGTGTCGTTGGTAACAATGGCGACTTGCTTGCCGCGGATGTGACGAGATAACAACTCACCCCGTTCGATGAGCTGCTCACCAATATAGATCGGGTAGCTACGCTCGCCGAGATCGACATGAAGAGTCTGCATGAGGGCCCCACATAAGAAAGGCACCTAGGATAGCGCAGAATGCCCCAGGCTTTCACGAGGCGCGAAGTGCTCCAATTGCTGGAGGATTTCACTGACAACGAGCCGGGGTGGGCGCTCGTCGGTTTGAATGATCAGGTCAGCGATTTCCCGGTACAGCGGGTCCCTGACTGCCATGAGCCCTAACAGCACTTCTCGCGGATTTGAGGACTGAAGTAGCGGCCGATTACGGTCACGTGCCGTCCTGGCCAATTGCTGCTCCACCGAAGTACAGAGGTATATAACCCGTCCACCGTCGCGAAGCGCCTGTCGGTTATCCGGCCGGAGCACCGCGCCTCCTCCGGTCGCCAGCACAACACCCTGCATCCGACAGATATCGACAATGGCAGCGTGCTCACGCTCTCGAAACCCCTGCTCACCCTCGACGTCGAATATCAGAGGAATGGTCGCGCCGGTCCGCTGTTCGATTTCCTTGTCGGAATCACGAAACGGCAGACGCAGTTCCTTGGCGAGCAGGCGTCCGATGGTGCTTTTACCAGCACCCATCGGACCTACGAGAACAATATTTCGGTGCAATACTAGCGATTCACTGCGATGGCTTGGGCGTTCAGGATACGCGGAGTCAGGAAAATCAGCAGCTCCGATTTTGCATCCGAGACCACGTCGCGACGGAACAACCGGCCAACGTAAGGTACATCGCCAAGGAAAGGAACCTTGTCGACCGACTTGCTCTGGGTATTCGAGAACACCCCACCAATCACTACCGTTTCGCCATCGTTCACAAGGATCTTCGCATTTACCTCGTTCTTGTTGATCGATGGCGTACCGTTGACGGCATTAGCGAAGTCAGGCTCATCCTTATTGACCTTCACTTCCATGATGATCCGGTTGTCCGGCGTGATCTGGGGTGTCACCTCCAAGGACAGCGCAGCCTCTACGAACGTCGTCGATGTCGCACCGCTCGAACTGGCCTCCTGGTACGGAATCTCGGATCCTTTCAGGATCTTGGCCGTTTCCTTGTCAGCAGTCATGACCTTGGGCTGAGAGACAACCTCACCGTTGCCGGATTTCTCCATGGCGGAAAGCTCAAGATCCAAGATCAGGTTGTCGGTGATGTAGCCGATACCGATGCCGGCAGTGCGGTTGGCAACGCCTAGATCGACGAAAGGATAGTTACCGTTACTGTCTTCACCGGAATCACCAGCCTCGTCGCCCGAATCGTCGCTTCCGTATACCGCGCCACGGCCGTTAGCGAAAAGCTGGGTTCCACCCCAGCGCACTCCCAGCGCCTTGTCATAATCAACGTTCGCTTCGACGATACGTGCTTCGATCATCACCTGCCGGACCGGAATATCAAGCTGTGCGACGATTCGGCGCAGCTCGTCCAGACGTTCCTGGGTTTGATAAGCGATGATGTTATTTGTGCGGTCATCCACTGCGATCGAACCGCGATCTTCAGAGACGCCCTCTTTATCGGTCACCGACTGGAACAATTGGGCGATGTCTGCTGCTTTGGCGTAATTGACCTGCACCACCTCACGGCGTAGCGGGGCCAACTCCGCGATCTGACGCTGCGACTCCAGCTCTTGGCGCTCGCGCGCCGCAATCTCGTCGGCCGGGGCAACCAGAAGCACGTTACCAACCTGGCGTTTGTCTAGCCCTTTGGTTTTGAGCACGAGATCCAGCGCTTGGTCCCATGGCACATTCTGCAACCGAAGGGTGATGTTGCCCTGGACAGTGTCACTGGCGACGAGGTTGAGATCGGTGAAATCCGCAATCAACTGGAGTACGGAACGGACATCAATGTCTTGGAAATTAAGCGACAGCTTCTCGCCGGTATAGGCGAAACGCTCAGCCTTGCGCTTTTCCTCGTCGGCCTCGGATAGAGGCTTGACGCTAATTGTCAGCTTGTCATCCGTCTGGTAAGCGAGATAGTCATAGCGGCCGGTAGGCTCGATCGCAATGCTGGCTGAATCACCATTACTGGCCGAATCGACGAACTTGACCGGGGTCGCGAAGTCCTGAACGTCAAGCCGAACGCGAAGCGCCTCGGGTAGTTCGGTCTTCGGAAAGGAAACACGGATCTTGCCGCCACGCTCCTCGATACTCGGACTCACCGACGGGTCCGAGAGGGTAATCACCACGTTACCGGCACCGTCGTCCCCGCGCCGGAAGTCGACATTGCTGATCGACTTGCTGGCAGGTGCGTAAACGGCCGGAGCAGTTTGAGCAACAGGCGCAGCTACAGGCGCGGCACTGGGCGCGGCTGCAGCCGACTCACCAAGCACGACGAACAGATTGTTTCCGTCGACCCGGGTCGAATAAGGAACCAACGAAGTGAGATTGACGATCAGACGGGTCCGACCCTGGGCCTCGACAACGGTTACGCTGCGGGCATTACCAACGCCAAGCTCGCGGTTCTTGCTGCCCAGCTTGCTCGATACACCAGGCAGGTCGAGGGCGATACGCGCCGGCTGATCCAGCGTATAGCCGCGCGGAGTAGTCACCGGTTCGTCGAAGGCAAGCTTCAGCTCGACACGGTCACCCGGCAATGAGGCAACATCCAGCGCGTTCAGATTGGCGGCCAGCAAGGCGGGCGATATGAACGCCGCCAGCAATGACAAGCCGAGTCGAGACAGAGTGGTATTCATAAAAGGCTTCCGTTGTACAGATCGCTGTAGGTTTTCCATAGTTTGCCCCGAGCTCAGGACCGCTCTTTCAAGGTCAGGCTGCGCGGGCGCTCGAGCCACCCACCGTCTCCATCAGGAACGATTTCGACCACATCCACCTCGGCTTCGCCAATCTCGATGATCCGTCCGTGGTTGCGCCCCAGATAATCGCCGACCTTGACTCGGTGTACCCCGTCACCGCCTTTTATCAAGGCGTACGTACCTGCACCATTGACCAGCGTGCCGACCATGGTGAAGGTCTCGATATTGAACTCTTCGAGGAACTGCTTGATCCGACTTTCATCCGGATGAATATCCCGAGTACCTTTCTGCTGCTGTGCCAGGTCGACCTTTATGGGCGGCTGGAAAGGATGTCGCAGGTTCGCCGCGCTATAGGTAAACGCTTCATAAGGAAGAAACGCCGGCAGCGGCTCGATAACACCCTTCGGCTTGGCGCGCACGTCATCCATATAGGCCTGAAGGTCCGCAAAGTCGTTGCCGATACCGCAACCGCCAAGCAAAGCCAGCGTCAGGCCCAGCGCAATAGAGCGAACCCCGTTCATTTCTGAAGTCCCTTGTCGTTATAACGATAAGTCTTGGCAAGGATGTCCATGCGCAACTTCGACGACGACTCTTTGCTCTCCGGCTTGATCTCGAAGTCGTGCAGGGTCACGATCCGTGGCAGGCTGGATACGCCACTGACGAAGGTGGCGAGGTCGTGGTAGCTGCCGACCACTTTAATCTGTATCGGAAGCTCGATATAAAACTGCTGCACAACTTCGGGCTGCAACTTGATTTCTTCAAACTCCAAACCGCTACCCAGCCCGGTACGAGTGATGTCTTCCAGCAGGCCAGGCACCTCGGTATCACTCGGCAACTGACGCAGCAGGGCACCAAACGATGCTTCCATTTCGACCATCTGGGTCTTGTAGGCATCCAGGTTGGCCGCTTCGAATGCCTTGGTCGCAAAGGACTGCTTCAACCGCTCTTCTTCTACCTTTCGCTGATCAAGGTTGACCTGCAAATCGCTGAGGTGGAGGTAGTATCCCCCTCCCAACACCAGCACCATCAGCAACAGGGCGGTAATGACCTTTACCGGACCCGGCCAAGAGCCCAGGTTGTTCATATCCAGATCGGAGAGATCGACGCTGCGAAGGCTCTCCAGCGAACTCGACAGGCTCATGGCTTGGCCCCCTCTGCCACTACTACGGGCTGCGTCTGTTGCACGGTCAGCTGGAAGACGTTTTCCTGCTCGACCGCGCCTGCCGTCACGGCTTTTACTTCGTTCAGGTTGGGCGCCTCCAACCAGTCGGAACCATCCAGGTTGCGCATCAGATTCGACACACGATTGTTGGACTCGGCCGCACCGACGATGGCGATGTTCTTGCCAGTCATCTTCAGGCCGGTGAAGTAGACTCCGTCAGGCAAGGTGCGCACCAGCTGGTCGAAGACGCGACCAATGATCGGCCGATTGCCCTGCAGGTCCTGAATGATCTTCATCCGCTCAAGCAATTGTTGCCGCCGCTGCTTGAGCTCCTTGATCTCGGCGATACGCGAGTCAAGTACAGCGATTTCTTTTTGAATGAAGGCATTGCGTGCATTCTGGTGCTCGATCGCACCAGTGAAGTACTGGTCCGCCAGGAACAGCATGCCAGCCGCCACCAGCGCTACGCCGCCAAGCGATACGAGAAACCGCTGCTTGCGCTCCTCGCGAAGCTGTTCCCGCCAAGGCAGTAGGTTGATCTGAGCCATTAGTCGAAACTCCTCAACGCCAATCCGCAGGCGATCATCAGGGACGGCGCGTCACTGGCCAGTGCTCCGGCATTCACCTTGTTGCTCAAAGCCATATCGGCAAACGGGTTGGCTACTAAAGTCTGAGTTCCGATTTTCTGCTGAATGAGCCGATCCAAGTCTGGCAGCGAAGCGGTGCCCCCGGCGAGCAGGATGTAATCCACATCATGGAACTGCCCCGCTGCGAAGAAGAATTGAAGGGAGCGTGATACTTGCTGTACGACCGCCTCCTTGAACGGCTGCAACACTTCGCTGTCGTAGTCATCTGGGAGACCACCCTGCTTTTTAGCAAGTCCAGCCTCCTCCATGGAGAGCCCGTAGCGGCGCTGAATCTCCTCCGTCAGCTGTCGCCCGCCGAAGAGTTGTTCACGCGTATAGATAGTGCGACCGTTGTGCAGCACGCTGAGCGTGGTCATCGTGGCGCCGATGTCGACCAGCGCCACGGTCAACTCCTGATGATCAGCACCTAGCTGAGAGGCGAGCAGCCCATAAGAACGCTCAAGCGCATAGGCTTCGACGTCCACAACCTTAGCCGTAAGCCCGGCCAGGGCGAGTGCCGCTTCGCGAATCTCGACGTTTTCCTTCCGGCAAGCGGCAAGTAGCACCTCGACTCGACCGGGCGCGCGCGCAGCAGGCCCCTGGACCTCGAAATCAATCGCCACTTCCTCAAGCGGATAAGGAATGTACTGGTCGGCCTCGATCTTGAGCTGGTTTTCCAACTCATCGTCGTTGAGCCCACCATCCATTTCGATACTTTTCGTGATAACCGCGGAGCCAGACACTGCAACGGCAGCGGACTTAACACCCGTCCGTGCCTTGGCCAGGAGCCGGGCCAGTGCATTCCCAACGCCATCGAGTTCGGCAATATTCTTCTCGACGACTGCATTTGGCGGAAGCGGCTCGACAGCGTAGGACTCAACCCGATAGCGGGTGCCCGAGCGGCTTAATTCGATGAGCTTGACGGACGTCGAACTGATGTCGATCCCAAGCAGCGTGTTCGCTTTCTTCGTGAAGAGCCCTAGCACGGCCGATTTCCTATCTTATCCGCTACTTACGGATTAATTATGTATAGCCACATTAGATAACAGCCTTGACAGAAGCGCAAATGGCTCAACCATAGAAAATCCGCTTATAATGTGAACGGTTTTTCCTTTCCGCACTGTCTGCGGTTACCGCTCCATTTCCCACCTGGATTCAACGAACCCCGATGCGTTTTCTGAAGTTTTTCCTTTGGTCGTGCATGGCTGTTTTCTGCGGACTCTTGCTCAGTCTCAGTGGCGCTTTTCTTTACCTAAGCCCCAACCTGCCATCGGTTGAATCCCTTCGCAGCATCCAGCTGCAAATTCCGCTACGCGTTTACAGCAGCGACGACAAGCTGATCGCCGAGTACGGCGAAATGCGTCGGTCCCCCATCGAATTCGATGCCATACCGAAAGATTTCATCGCCGCGCTACTGGCTGCTGAAGACGACAACTTTGCAAATCATTATGGCGTCGAAGTATCCAGTCTGATGCGCGCTGCCACGCAATTATTGAAGAGCGGGCAGATTCAGACCGGCGGCAGCACCATCACCATGCAGGTTGCCAAGAATTACTTCCTAACCAGCGAACGCAGCTTTTCCCGGAAGATCAACGAGATTCTTCTAGCCCTCCAAATCGAGCGCGAACTCAGCAAAAACGAGATCCTCGAGCTCTACGTGAACAAGATCTACCTTGGCAATCGCGCGTATGGGATTGAGGCGGCCTCACAAGTCTATTACGGCAAACCGATCGGAGACTTGAGCCTGGCCCAGATGGCAATGATCGCCGGCCTGCCTAAAGCCCCATCGGCGTTCAATCCGTTGGCCAATCCCGCGCGCAGCAAAGAGCGTCGCGACTGGATTCTTGGCCGTATGTACCGGCTTGGCTCGATCGACCAGACGCGCTACGAAGAGGCGCTTGCCGAACCGGTGAATGCGAGCTATCACGGAGCGTCTCCCGAACTGGAGGCGCCTTATATAGCGGAAATGGCACGCGCCGAAATGGTAGGCCGCTACGGCAGTGCCGCTTATACCGACGGCTTTCGCGTGCATACGACCGCTAGCAGTGACCGCCAGATCGCCGCGAACGAGGCGCTGACAGAAGGTCTCATGGAGTACGACCGCCGCCATGGCTATCGCGGCCCTGAAGCGCACCTTGAACATCCTGACGATTGGGCGGAGGGCCTCGCCAAGTTTCGCAGCCAGTCGGGCCTGCTACCTGCAGTCGTCACCCAGCTTGAAGCCGACCAGATCACTGTCGCACTGCGCGACGGCACGAGATGGCCCGTGTCTTGGGACACCATGAAATGGGCGCGACCGCATCTAGGAACCAACAGCCTTGGCCCCACGCCACAGCGCCCCGCCGACGTGGTGAAGGTCGGCGACGTGGTCCGCATCCGAGTCGAGGACGACATAGCATCGTTCAGCCAGATTCCCCAAGCCCAGGCCGCACTGGTCTCACTGGACCCCCGGGATGGCTCGATCGAGGCCCTGACCGGCGGCTTTTCCTTCGGACAAAGCAACTACAATCGCGCAATCCAGGCCAAGCGGCAGCCCGGTTCGAGCTTCAAACCTTTCATTTATAGCGCCGCGCTCGATGCCGGCTACACCCCTGCCACGCTCGTGAACGACTCGCCGATCGTATTCGAGGACAGCATGGACCGGGTGTGGCGGCCGAAAAACGACAACAACACTTTTCTGGGCCCGATCCGCTTAAGGGAGGCGCTGTACAAATCGCGAAACCTGGTGTCGATCCGACTGCTGCAAACTTTGGGCATCCCGTACACCATCGACTACATCCAGCGTTTCGGTTTTCACCCCGAGGACCTTCCACCCAATCTATCGCTGGCGCTGGGAACGGCCACCCTAACCCCCATGGAAATCGCCACCGGCTGGACGGCCTTCGCCAATGGCGGATATAAGATCGAGCCGTACCTTATAGAACGCATCGACGACCGCAACGGCGAAACCATCTACCGCGCGAATCCACCTCGGGTACCCGACTCAAGGTCAGACCAGGTGCTTGGCGACGCAGAAGTCTCGACGTTCGGGCAGCAGGACACTTCGCTGAGCCTATCGGATACCGCAGAAGCTCCACGTCAAGCCGAGCAGATCATTGATGAGCGAACGGCCTACATCATGACCAGCATGCTGCAAGACGTGATCAAGCGCGGAACAGGTCGCCGTGCGCTGGAAATGGGCCGAGCAGACATTGCCGGCAAGACCGGCACCACCAACGAATCCAAAGATAGCTGGTTCTCAGGCTACAACGCTGACGTCGTCACAACGGTCTGGGCCGGCTTCGATCAGCCACAGAGCCTGGGGCGCAACGAATACGGTGGCACTGTCGCTCTGCCTATTTGGATGCGCTATATGAGCGATGTGCTGCACGACATGCCCGAGCACGCCCCGCCCGAGCCCAGCGGCATTCTCACGCTACGGATTGACCCGGAGAGCGGACGCGCTGCGCCGCCAGGTACGCCAAACGCCTATTTCGAGGTTTTTCGCAGCGAAGATACCCCGCCGGAGATGGGCGAACTGGAACCTGGCATCACCGCGCCGGGAAGTCCCCTCCCGGAATCGGAAGTCGCCCCAATGGATCTGTTCTGACCCACTTTTGCCGCCTCGCGTCGGGCGGCAACCTTGCGTGGTCACGCACCGTTGTCGTTGGCAAAAGAAACCCGCCGTTGGCGGGTTTCTTTTTTCGCGACGCCCTTAAGCCGGCGCAGGCCCTCGATCAACGAGCGAAGACGTCGTCGACAGACTTGAGCGGGTAGTTCGACGGATAAGGCAGGGTCGCAACACCACTTTCGATCGCAGCCTTGGCCACGGCATCCGACACCAGCGTGATCAGGCGGGGATCCATGGGCTTGGGAATGATGTATTCGCGACCGAACTCAAGGTGGTCGACACCGTAGGCGTTAGAAACCTCCTTCGGCACCGGCAGCTTCGCCAGGTCACGCAGCGCCAGTGCTGCTGCGATCTTCATTTCTTCATTGATCCGCTTGGCCCGCACATCGAGGGAACCACGGAAGATGAATGGGAAGCCAAGCACGTTGTTGACCTGATTTGGGTAGTCAGAGCGGCCTGTAGCCATGATAACGTCGGAACGTGTGGCATGAGCGAGCTCAGGGCTGATCTCCGGGTCCGGATTGGAGCAGGCGAACACCACCGGATTGGCCGCCATGCGGCTCAGGCCTTCAGCACTGAGCAGGTTGGCACCGGACAAGCCGACGAAAACATCCGCACCATCAAGCGCATCATCCAGGGTGCGCTTGTCGGTTTCGTGAGCAAATACCGCTTTGTACTGGTTGAGGTCATCGCGCCCGGAGTGGATCACACCCTTGCGGTCGATCATGAAAATGTTCTCGACCTTCGCACCCATGCTCACCAGCAATTTCATGCATGAGGTGGCCGCAGCACCAGCGCCCAGGCAAACGATCTTCGCCTGCTCAAGAGTCTTGCCAGCGATTTCCAGAGCGTTGAGCATGCCGGCCGCCGTTACGATAGCGGTGCCGTGCTGGTCGTCGTGGAACACTGGAATGTCGCATTGCTCGATAAGTGCGCGTTCGATCTCAAAGCATTCCGGCGCCTTGATGTCCTCGAGGTTGATCCCACCAAAAGTAATCGAGATACGCTTGACGGTATCGATGAAGGCCTGAGGGCTCTCGGCGTCTACTTCGATATCGAACACGTCAACGCCGGCAAAGCGTTTGAAGAGCACACCCTTGCCTTCCATTACCGGCTTGGAGGCCAGCGGACCCAAGTCGCCAAGGCCCAGAATGGCCGTGCCGTCAGATATGACCGCAACCAGATTTCCTTTGCCGGTGTACCGATAGGCCAGCTCCGGGTCCCGGGCGATTTCGCGGACCGGTGCCGCCACGCCAGGGCTGTAGGCGAGCGAGAGGTCACGAGCGGTGGACGTAGGCTTGGTCAACTCGACACTCAGCTTTCCCGGGCGGGGCTGGGCGTGATAGTCGAGAGCGGCAGTTTTCAGGTCAGTCATGAGGCATTTCCGCTTTATTTTCACTGGGACAGACAGGCGGTCGAGCATACGCGAAGAATGCGCGCCCTCACAAGCGAAGGAAAAACGTGACTGTCAAGGCTTGGGAATACGACTTTCAGCTTAGGCGCACCCAAAACAAACGCGCGTCAGCGTAACGCCTCGACCATGAACGGATGACTGATTCCTAGTTTCCAACGGGCCTGACCCCGCGCGCCTTGGTGGCCCTTTCGATCGATTACCCAGCCCCTGATCTCAACTACACGCCCAAGCTGTGTATCGAAATCTCCAAAGCCTCGAGCGTCGCGATGCGCAACCTGCACCGCCAGCCCATCGAACTCGAGCCATACACCGCCGCGATTGCGCACCACACGCTGCACGCGACCCCGGACGACCGCGAACCCAGCTTTGCGCAACTCATTCACCGCAACGACAGGGTCGCCTTGCCACACACCGCGACGATGACGCCGTGCGGAACGCTCCGCTTCACGATGGCATCCAGCGAGCGCTACGTTTGGCGCGATCGCGACGAAATAGCCCAATCCCTGCTCAAGCATCAGCGCTTCCAGATTGTTCCCGTGCCGGTCGTAGGCATGCGCCAGATACCGGCCGTAGTGATCTCTGATTTGCTGGCCAGGACGCAGACCAAGGCGCCGATCACTGGCGGCAACAAGCTGCTCGAGGCGCTGCTTGGCAGCACTGGCCCAGGGCTCGCTGCGCTGCCCGCGGCGGCCTAGCTCGGGGCTGTTCAAACCGATCAGGCGCACGCTACGCCCGTCGACCAAACGCAAGGTGTCGCCATCGATGACCTTAGCCACGGCGACAGATTCGAGGCCGCCCTGCACTGGGCAGAGCGCCAGCGCAGGAAGAGCGAGTAGAACAGAAACGAAAAAGGCGCCCACGTGGGACGCCTTCTTCAATGCTGTCGCAAGCCTCATCGGCTGCGGTTTCAACGCCTTACTTGGCGCCGAACACACCGAAACGCTGCTTGAAGCGGTCGATACGGCCGCCGGTATCCAGCACTTTCTGCTTACCGGTGTAGAACGGATGGCACTCGGAGCAGACGTCGATGCTCAGATCCTTGGCCAGGGTCGAGCGCGTCTTGATCACGTTACCGCAGCTGCAAGTGGCTTCGATTTCAACGTAGTTGGGATGGATATCGGCTTTCATGGATAAATCCTCTGAACGAGTGTGCCGCCACCCGACCCTATGTCGAGCACCGCACGGAAGGGCGCGAATAATACCAGAGCAGGTCCATGTTGCAAGCCGCACCTGGATACAGGCGACGGGCGTCGTCTCTGCGCCGGGATGGGAGCAACCGCGGGGCTCAGGATCGTTTACCATCGGTGCACCAATCAAGGACCCTCCCGTGTCGCGATCGATCCTGCGCCTGGCGCTACCATCTCCCTTGCGCCGCCTGTTCGACTATTTGCCACCCTCCGGCGCCTCCGAGGCCGCGCTCAAGCCCGGCGTACGGCTGCGCGTGCCGTTCGGACGACGCGACGTGGTCGGCGTGCTCATCGAGGTGGCCTCCGAAAGCGAAGTGCCGGAGGCCAAGCTGAAGCCGGCGCTGGAACTGCTCGATGTACGCCCCGCCTTGCCGTCCGCACTGTTCAAGCTCTGTAGGTGGACCGCGCAGTATTACCAGCACAGCCTGGGCGACATCCTGAGCTGGGCGCTGCCGGTGCTCCTGCGTCAAGGTGAGCCTGCCGAGGCGAGGCAGGAGCGCTTCTGGCACGCGACGCAAGGTGCACGCGCGGAGGATCCGCGGCTAAGCCGAGCACCGCGTCAGCGCCAGGCGCTCACGACCATACTGCAACATCCTCACGGCGTTGCGCACTCACTGCTCAACCAGCTGCAGTTGAGCCGAGAAAGCCTGGAGCCGCTCATGCAGAAGGGGCTGGTTCGCGTCGAGACCCGTCGCCGGCAGCCGCGCCAGCAGCACCACGGCAGCTGGCTGCTGCAGGCAGAGCTGCCGCTCAACACCGAGCAGCAGGCGGCCTTCCATGCCATCCGCGCCGGCATGGCCGGTTTCCATGCCTTCCTGCTGGCTGGCGTAACCGGCAGTGGCAAGACCGAGGTTTACCTGCAGCTGATCCATCAGGTCATCACGAGCGGCAAGCAGGCGCTGGTACTGATTCCAGAGATCAATCTGGGCCCACAGACGCTGGCCCGCTTCGAAAAGCGTTTCAACGCGCGCATCGCCCTGCTGCACTCCAACGTCAACGACCGGGAACGCCTCGACGCCTGGCTGGCCGCGCGCGACGGCGAAGCCGATATCATCATCGGCACCCGCTCGGCGCTCTTCACGCCGTTGAAAAGCCCCGGCCTGATCATTCTCGACGAAGAGCACGATGCCTCCTACAAGCAACAGGAAGGGCTGCGATACCACGCGCGCGATCTCGCGGTAGTCCGCGCGCGCCAGGAGAACGTGCCAATTGTGCTCGGATCAGCCACGCCGTCCCTGGAAAGCCTGCACAACGCCCATGCCGGGCGGTACGCCCTGCTCAAGCTGACGCGCCGAGCCGGAGACGCGCAGCCTCCTCGCTTCCTACGGCTGGACGTAAAGAGCCGTCCGCTTGACGCCGGACTCTCCGGCCCTCTGCAACAGGCGATGGCCCAGACGCTGGCGGCCGGCCAGCAGGTACTGGTCTTCCTCAACCGCCGCGGCTTTGCGCCGTCATTGATTTGCCACGACTGCGGTTGGCTGAGCCAGTGCCCCCGCTGCGATGCACGGATGACGCTGCATCAACGCCACAACGAACTGCGCTGTCATCATTGCGGCCACGCTGAGCGTCCGCCGCGTAACTGCCCGGAGTGCAACCGGGTGGACTTGAGGCCCGTCGGCGCCGGAACCGAGCGAGCAGAAGAGCGGCTCACCACGCTGTTCCCGGACGTCCCCGTGCTACGCATCGACCGCGACAGCACCTCTCGCAAGGGCTCGATGGAGGGCTTGCTGACGCGCATCAACCGAGGCGAGCCTTGCATTCTGGTCGGCACCCAGATGCTTGCTAAAGGCCACCATTTTCCCCGCGTCACGCTCGTGGCCATCCTTGATGCCGATGGTGGCCTGTTCTCCGCCGATTTCCGCGCCAGTGAGCGCATGGCCCAGCTCATCGTCCAGGTCGCCGGGCGCGCCGGGCGGGCGGGCGAACCGGGCAAGGTGATCATTCAGACACACTTGGCCGACCATCCCTTGCTGGTCCAGTTGACCGAGGACGGGTATTTCGCCTTCGCAGCGCAAGCCTTGAGCGAACGCCGCGCCGCAGGCCTGCCGCCGTTCACCCACCTGGCGCTGCTGCGTGCCGAAGCGCACCGCCCCGGTCAGGCCGAGGACTTTCTCGACCAGGCCTGCGGACACGCCGAAACCCTGATCGCAGACCTTAGCCTGGACGGCATCGAACTGCTTGGCCCTGTACCAGCGCCCATGGAACGTCGCGCCGGGCGTTTCCGTGCGCAACTGCTGCTACAGGGCAATGCACGTGCGCCATTACATCGTTTGATGGCGGCCTGGATGCCGCTGCTCGAACAGCTGCCAGGCAGCCGCACGGTACGCTGGTCATTGGACGTCGACCCTATCGACCTGTTCTGATCGTCTCCATGCGCCGGGCAACCGCGTTAAGCCTTGAAGGTTGCGCCCCGCCCCACTGATAATGCGCAGTTTTCGACCAAAGCCTCCGCGCCGACCGAGCAGACGATGAAAGACAGCATTCGCCACCTGATCCAGCAAGCCCTGACCCGCCTGACCCAAGACGGCGTGGTGCCGGAAGGGCTTAGCCCGACGATCCAGGTGGAGAACACCCGCGACAAGACCCACGGTGATTTCGCCAGCAACATTGCCATGATGCTGGCCAAGCCCGCCGGCATGAAGCCGCGGGACCTCGCCCAACAGCTCATCGACGCACTGCCGAGCGACCCTGCAATCAGCAAGGTGGAAATCGCCGGCCCCGGCTTCCTCAACTTCTTCCAGAACAGTTCGGCACTGGCCGAGCGCCTCGATGCAGCGCTGCAGAGTGCGACGCTGTGCGTGAGCAAGGCCGGCCCTCGCCAGCGAGTCGTGATCGACCTGTCTTCCCCGAACCTGGCGAAGGAAATGCACGTTGGCCACCTGCGCTCGACCATCATTGGCGATGCGGTCGCCCGCGTGCTTGAGTTTCTCGGCGACGACGTGATCCGGCAAAACCATGTCGGCGACTGGGGCACGCAATTCGGCATGCTGCTGGCTTACCTCGAAGAAAAACCCGCTGCGGCCGAGAGTGAGCTGTCCGATCTCGAGCAGTTCTACCGCGCGGCCAAGCAGCGGTTCGACGAGTCCCCCGAGTTTGCTGACCGGGCCCGCGAGCTGGTGGTCAAGCTGCAGGCGGGCGATCCGGACTGTCTACGCCTGTGGACTCGTTTCAATGAAATTTCACTGTCGCATTGCCAGAAGGTCTATGACCGACTGAACGTGCGCCTGACCCCGGAAGACGTAAAGGGCGAAAGCGCCTATAACGCCGAACTCGGTACCGTGGTCCAGTCGCTGAAAGATAACGGCATGATCAGCGAAAGCGACGGCGCTCAATGCGTGTTTCTCGACGAGTTCAAGAATGCCGAGGGCAATCCGCTACCGGTGATCGTGCAGAAGGCCGGCGGGGGCTACCTGTACGCCACGACGGATCTTGCCTCCATGCGCTACCGCAGCCAGCAACTCAAGGCTGACCGGGCGCTGTACTTCGTCGATCAGCGCCAGGCGTTACATTTTCAGATGGCCTTCGAGGTCGCCCGCCGCGCCGGTTTCGTTCACCCCGGCATGCAACTCGAACACATGGGCTTCGGCACCATGAACGGCGCCGACGGCCGCCCCTTCAAAACGCGCGATGGCGGCACCGTGAAGCTGGTCGATTTACTGGACGAGGCTGAATCGCGCGCCTACGACCTGGTCAAGGGCAAGAACCCGGACCTGGACGAAGCCGAACTACGCCAAATTGCGCGCGCCGTGGGCATCGGCGCAGTGAAGTACGCGGACCTGTCCAAGCACCGGACCAGTGACTACAGCTTCAACTTCGAGCAGATGCTCAGCTTCGAAGGCAATACCGCACCCTATCTGCTTTACGCCTACACCCGAGTCGCCAGTGTGTTCCGCAAGCTAGGGACCGGCATGGACGGGCTGACCGGCGTCATCCAACTGGAGGCCGAGGCGGAGCAGGCCCTGGGCGCCAAGCTCGCGCAGCTTTCCGAGGTGCTCAACAGCGTCGGCGAGAAAGGTGTCCCACACCTGCTGTGCAGCTACCTGTACGATCTCGCCGGGCTGTTCTCGAGCTTTTACGAACATTGCCCAATCCTTACTGCCGAGAGCGACGAGGTGAAGCACAGCCGCTTGCGCCTGGCCGCCCTGACCGGCAAGACACTCAAGCAGGGCCTGGAACTGCTGGGCCTGGAAACCCTGGAGCGGATGTAAGTGGCAGCCAAGAAGAAACCCGCACCGAAACGCGGGGCAAGCCGCTACCAGGCGCCTTCGAAAAAACCCGTACCGGGCTGGGTATGGCTGGTCTGCGGGCTGGTCATCGGTGGCTTCATCATGTTTTTGATGAACCTCGAGCCAGGGCGCGATGAGGTCAAGCGCGCCAAGGAAACGGCCAAGCCAAAGGAACAGCCCAAGCGCCCGACAGCGGCGAGCGGCGAGTCGGTCAAGCCGAAGTACGACTTCTATACGCTCCTGCCTGAATCGGAAGTGATTCTGCCACCAGAAGAACCGGCGCAGACCCCGCCGACGCCGCCTGCCGCGGTAACGCCCGAGGAAGCGGCAAAGATCGATGCGGCACGCGCCGAAGCGGCGCTCAACGGCCAGACCCCACCGCCACCGCCTACCGTGGCCAAGGCACCGACGACGCAGTTCTTCCTTCAGGCCGGCTCGTTCCGTCAGAAGGCCGAAGCCGAACGGGTACGGGCGCAGGTGATCCTGCTGGGCCAGGATGTCCGGATCGAAAACGTCACAGTGCGGGACGAGGTCTGGTATCGCGTCCTGGTCGGCCCTTATCGGGACCGCGACCAACTCGGCGCCGCCCAAAAGACCCTGTCGGCGAGCGGCTACAGTAATTTGCTGCTGCAACAACGCCAGGTCCGCTAACCTGCCGCCGGGCTCGGAACGTCAAGCTCCGAGCCCGAATCGCCTTGCCTTAGCCTTCCCGTGGCGCGTAAGCAAACACGTCGGCGCGCATCTGCGAGGCGTCCATGCCCGCCTCGACCAATGCATCCAGCGTGCCGTAGATCATCGCGGGTGACCCGCTGGCGTAGACATGCAGCGGACCGAGATCGTCGAAGTCTTCACGCACCGCCTCGTGCAACATGCCGCGGCGCCCTTCCCATTCACAGGGGTCACTGACGATTCGATGGAGGAACAGGTTAGGCATGCGTAGCCAGTCGCCCCAGTGCGGTAGGCGATAGAAATCCTCGGGCCGGCGGACGCCCCAGTAAAGGTGGACCGGATGCGCGAAGCCCTCCGCTCGGCAGTGCTCGATCAGGCTATGCATCTGGGCCATGCCGGTCCCGGCGGCAATGAGTACCAGCGGGCCGTCCGGCAACTCTGCGAGGTGAGTGTCGCCAAAGGGCAGCTGAACCGTCGCCATTCCAGCTTGGCGAAGGTGGCCGAGCAACTGGTCTGTGGAGGCCTCGCGCGCCAGGATATGCAATTCCAACTCCCGACCGCTCGCCGGCGCAGAGGCCAGCGAGAAGGCACTGTATTCACCCTCCTCACGCCGCAGCAGCAAGTACTGCCCTGCGTGATAGCGCGGCAACTTGCCTGCCGGCGCCCGCAACTGCACGCGATACACATCGCCACCAACGTCTTCGCAGGCGACCAGCTGACAGCTAAGCGTACGCACCGGCAATTCACCGGGCGCGAGCACGCCATCCCAAAGCAGTACGCAATCGTCTTCGGGTTCGGCAAGGCAGGCGAACACTTCGCCCTTGTCGTGGCTTTCGCCACGCTGGCGGACCCGACCATTGACCAACAGCGCAGCGCAAATCTGGCAATTGCCGTTCCGGCACGCCTGCGGGCAGTCGTAGCCGAGCCGGCGCGCCGCGTCGAGGATCAACTCGCCGCGCTCGACCTCAAGCACAGCGCCGGAGGGTTGCAAGGTCACTTTCATCGAACGAAGCCCTGAATGAATGAGTGGCCAACCACTAGTCGATGCCCAACTCGGCCCAGAGTTCGTCGACGCGCCGCTTGACCGACTCATCCTGGACGATGGCGCGACCCCATTCACGGCTGGTTTCGCCGGGCCATTTGTTCGTGGCATCGAGCCCCATCTTCGAGCCCAGCCCGGAAATCGGTGAGGCGAAGTCGAGGTAGTCGATGGGCGTGTTGTCGATCATGACCGTGTCGCGCTTGGGATCCATGCGTGTAGTGATGGCCCAGATAACATCATTCCAGTCGCGCGCATTGATATCGTCGTCCGTCACGATAACGAACTTGGTGTACATGAACTGGCGAAGAAACGACCAGACGCCGAGCATCACTCGCTTGGCATGCCCGGGGTACTGCTTCTTCATGGTGACGACCGCCATGCGGTAGGAGCATCCCTCCGGCGGCAGATAGAAGTCGGTGATCTCCGGGAACTGCTTTTGCAGGATCGGCACGAAGACTTCATTGAGCGCAACGCCAAGGATGGCCGGCTCATCCGGCGGTCGTCCGGTGTAGGTGCTGTGATAGATCGCATCGCGGCGCCGCGTGATGCGGTCGACGGTGAACACCGGGAAGCGGTCCACCTCGTTGTAGTAGCCGGTGTGGTCGCCGTACGGCCCTTCATCGGCCATTTCGCCAGGCTGGATATGGCCCTCGAGCACGATTTCAGCACCAGCGGGCACTTGCAGATCGCTGCCCCGGCACTTCACCAGCTCCGTGCGACTGCCGCGCAGCAAGCCGGCAAAGGCATATTCGGACAGCGAATCGGGAACCGGCGTCACAGCGCCCAGGATGGTCGCTGGGTCGGCGCCGAGCGCGACGGCCACTGGATAGGGCTGCCCAGGGTGCTTCTCGCACCATTCGCGAAAATCCAACGCGCCCCCGCGATGACTGAGCCAACGCATGATCACCTTGTTGCGCCCGATTACCTGCTGACGGTAGATCCCGAGGTTCTGGCGCTCCTTATTCGGTCCCTTTGTGATCGTGAGCCCCCAGGTGATCAGCGGCCCGGCGTCGCCCGGCCAGCAAGTCTGCACGGGCAATGTCGTCAGATCGACGTCGTCGCCCTCAATTACCAACTCTTGGCATGGCGCATCCTTGAGCACCTTCGGCGCCATGCTGATGACTTTCTTGTAAATCGGCAGCTTGTTCCACGCGTCCTTCAGCCCCTTTGGCGGCTCCGGCTCCTTTAGAAAGGCCAAGAGTTTGCCGATCTCACGCAACTCGGATACGTCGTCGGCACCCATCCCGAGCGCAACGCGACCGGGCGTGCCGAACAGATTGCCGAGTACCGGCATGTCGAAGCCGGTCGGGTTCTCGAAAAGCAACGCCGGCCCTTGCTTGCGCAGGGTCCGGTCGCAAATTTCGGTCATTTCCAGTACGGGGGAGACGGCAGTCGAGATGCGCTTGAGCTCACCTCGTTTTTCCAGGCCGCTGATAAAGTCGCGCAGATCGCGGTACTGCATGCTTGAGCCTCATGGGCCGGCAGGGTCGGGCCGCAAAGTTTAGCGCCCGCGTAGGGTTTTCCAAAACCTGCAGATAGACGAAGGCCGGGTTACCCCGGCCTTGTGGGCAACGACGAGTCGCTTACTTGCGCTTCATGGACATGAAGAATTCGTCGTTGGTCTTGGTGTCCTTGAGCTTGTCGAGGAGGAACTCGATGGCCGCACTTTCATCCATCGGATGCAGCAGCTTGCGCAGGATCCAGATGCGCTGAAGCTCTTCCTCGCTGGTCAGCAACTCTTCACGCCGGGTGCCCGAACGGTTGATGTTGATGGCCGGGAACACCCGCTTCTCGGCGATGCGGCGATCCAATTGCAGCTCCAGGTTGCCGGTGCCCTTGAATTCCTCGTAGATCACCTCGTCCATCTTCGACCCGGTTTCCACCAGGGCGGTAGCGAGAATGGTCAGGCTGCCGCCTTCCTCGATGTTGCGCGCAGCACCGAAGAAACGCTTGGGTTTTTCCAGGGCGTGAGCGTCGACACCACCGGTCAGCACCTTGCCCGAACTTGGGATCACAGTGTTGTAGGCACGCGCCAGTCGGGTGATCGAATCGAGCAGGATGACTACGTCCTTCTTGTGCTCGACCAGCCGCTTGGCCTTCTCGATGACCATTTCGGCGACCTGCACATGGCGGGTCGGCGGCTCGTCGAAGGTGGAGGCGACCACTTCGCCGCGCACGGTGCGCTGCATTTCGGTCACTTCTTCCGGACGCTCGTCGATCAACAGGACGATCAGGTGGCACTCGGGATTGTTACGCGTGATGTTGCTGGCGATGTTCTGCAGCATGATCGTCTTGCCCGCTTTCGGCGGTGCGACGATGAGGCCGCGCTGGCCTTTGCCGATCGGGGCGCAGAGGTCGATCACGCGACCGGTCAGGTCTTCGGTGGAGCCGTTGCCAGCTTCCATCGTCAGACGCTGATTGGGAAACAGCGGCGTCAGGTTCTCGAAGAGAATCTTGCTCTTGGCGTTTTCCGGCCGGTCGAAATTGATGGTGTCGACCTTCAGCAGTGCAAAGTAGCGCTCACCTTCTTTCGGCGGGCGAATCTTGCCGACGATGGTGTCACCGGTACGCAAATTGAAGCGGCGGATCTGGCTCGGCGAGACATAGATGTCGTCAGGGCCGGCGAGATAGGACGAATCCGCGGAGCGCAGGAAGCCGAAGCCATCTTGCAGAATCTCCAGCACGCCATCACCGGAAATTTCCTCGCCGCTTTTCGCGTGCTTTTTCAGCAGGGAGAAAATCACGTCCTGCTTGCGCGAACGGGCCATGTTTTCGATGCCCATCTGTTCGGCCATTTCCAGCAGTTCGGTGATGGGCTTTTGCTTAAGTTCGGTCAGATTCATAGAAAGAGATCAGGGAGGATGAAGAAAGCGATTAGCTTGAGAGGCCGCGCAGCAAGAGACGAACGGGGTCGTTGTGCTTTTATGAGGCGGAAGTGCGTCGGCGACGGCATGCAGAGGGCGACGGAAGAAGCGTCGCGAGGCCGAATTTAGCACCGTGCAGACGAAGCGTCCACCCTGCCGGCAAAAAAAAGCCCCCGCATTTAGCGGGGGCTTTCATCGCAACAGGGGCAATCAGATGTTGCTGTCGAGGAACGCAGCGAGTTGCGACTTCGACAATGCTCCGACCTTGGTCGCCTCGACGTTGCCGTTCTTGAACAGCATCAGCGTCGGGATTCCACGGACGCCATACTTCGGCGGGGTTTCCTGATTCTCGTCGATGTTCAGCTTGCAGACCTTGAGACGGCCTTCGTAATCCTTGGCGATCTCGTCGAGCACCGGAGCGATCATCTTGCACGGGCCACACCATTCGGCCCAGTAGTCGACCAGAACAGGACCATCGGCCTGGAGCACATCTTGCTCGAAGCTGCTGTCGCTGACGTTGTTGATGTATTCGCTCATGGAGGTTCTCCAGGGTCAAAACCGAAAGTGACGCCATCATAGCCCGGCTTCGAAAGGATCGAAAGCCGCAGCCTGTCGCTCGGGCATAAGGGCCGAGCGGGCACGAAACCCGATGGCAGAACGACGCAGCTAGGCGGCGGCGCGTTGGCGGATGCCGCCGATCATGTCAGGATGTCGTGGTTTTGCACAGAGATTGCCCCATGGTCCCACAAGCTGCCGAAGCCTTTCCCATGATCGCCGCGCTCGATCTCGGCTCCAACAGTTTCCATATGGTGCTGGCTCGCACCAGTAACGGCGAGATGCGTATCATCGAGCGGCTTGGTGAAAAGGTGCAGCTGGCGGCCGGCATCGACGAAACCCGCCAACTCGATGATGCGGCCATGCAGCGCGGGCTCGACTGTCTGCGCCGGTTCGCCCAACTGGTCAACCATCTGCCGCAGGGCGCGGTGCGCGTAGTCGGCACCAACGCGCTTCGTGAGGCCCGCAACCGGGCTCAGTTCATCCGGCAGGCTGAGGCCATCATCAAGCATCAGGTGGAAGTGATTTCCGGCCGTGAAGAGGCGCGCCTGATCTACCTCGGCGTGTCGCACACCTTCCCGGCGACGCCTGGCAAGCGCTTGGTCGTCGACATTGGCGGTGGCAGCAGTGAATTCATTGTGGGCGAGGGCTTCGATTCGTTGCTGCGCGAGAGCCTGCAGATGGGCTGTGTCAGCTTCACCCAACGCTTCTTTCGGGACGGCAAGATCACGCCGGCGCGCTATGCCCAGGCCTACACTGCTGCACGCTTGGAGCTGATGAGCATCGAGCACGGCCTGAGGCGGCTCGGCTGGCAGGACGCCGTTGGTGCGTCCGGCACCATCCGTGCGGTGGGCCTGGCAATCAAGGGCGCCGGCCTGAGCAACGGCGAAGTCACCGCCGAGGGAATCGGCTGGCTCAAGCGCAAGCTGTTCAAACTGGGCGACGTGGAGAAGCTCGACCTCGAAGGCATCAAGCCGGATCGCCGGGGCATCTTCCCCGCTGGCCTCGCGATCCTCGAAGCGATCTTCGACGCACTGGAACTCGACAGCATGGCGCACTCCGAAGGCGCCCTGCGCGAAGGCGTGCTGTATGACCTGATCGGACGCCACCATCACGAGGACATCCGCGACCGCACCTTGAATTTTCTCATGGAGCGGTATCACGTCGACACCGAACAGGCGGCACGCGTCGAAAGCAAGGCGCTGGAAGCCTTCGATCAGGTCGCAGGCGACTGGGGCCTGGATCAGGACTGGCACCGCGAGTTGCTTGGCTGGGCGGCCCGTGTGCACGAGGTGGGCCTGGACATCGCCCACTATCACTACCACAAGCACGGCGCCTACCTGATAGAGCACTCCGATCTGCCAGGCTTTTCGCGCCAGGACCAGCAGATGCTCGCGCTACTGGTCCGGGGGCACCGGCGAAACATTCCCAAGCAGAAGTTCGAAGAGATGAGCGAAGACGGCGTCAAGCTCACCCGCCTTTGCGTATTGCTGAGGTTCGCCATCCTGTTCCATCACATCCGCGGCCCCCAGCAGGCACCCGAATTCCGCCTCAGCGCTGGCGATAACAGCCTGGACGTGGCCTTCCCTGAAGGTTGGCTCGCGCAGAACCCGCTGACGCAGGCGGATTTCGACCTGGAAGCAGAGTGGCTGAAGCGAATCGAATTCGACCTCAGCGTCCATTGACCTCTTAGCCTGACGCCGCGCCTCGGCGCGGCCAGGCATTTGAGGTCAGCGTGTCAAGGGACTACCGAGGCGTTCCAGCAAGGCATTCTGTATGTTGCGCGGATTCTGGTTGCCGCTTGGGCTGTTGCGTAGATAGTTGCCGTCGGGCTGTAAGGTCCAGCTCTGGGTGTTGTCCGTCAGGAAACCTTCCAGCTCCTTTTTCACCCGTGTGACGAGCTTCTTGCCCTCGACCGGGAAGCAGGTTTCGACACGCCGATCGAGGTTGCGCTCCATCCAGTCGGCACTCGACAGGTAAAGCTTCTCGTCGCCGTTGTTGAGGAAATAGAACACGCGACTGTGTTCAAGGAAGCGGCCGATGATCGAGCGCACCTGAATGTTGTGCGAGACCCCAACGATGCCCGGCCGCAGGCAGCACATTCCACGCACGATCAAATCGATACGCACCCCCGTCTGGCTGGCCTTGTACAACGCACGGATCATCTTCGCATCGGTCAACGAGTTCACCTTGAGGATGATGTGCGCGGCGCGGCCTTCCGCGGCGTGCTGGGTTTCCTGCGCGATGAGGTCGAGCAATGCCTTCTTCAAGGTGAAGGGTGCGTGCAGCAATTTCTTCATGCGCATGGTCTTGCCCATGCCGATCAGCTGGCTGAACAGCTTGGAGACATCCTCACAGAGCGCATCGTCTGAGGTGAGCAAGCTGTAGTCGGTGTACAGGCGCGCGTTACCGGCGTGGTAATTGCCAGTCCCGAGGTGCGCATAGCGCCGCAGCTCGCCATTTTCGCGGCGCAGGATGAGCATCATCTTGGCGTGCGTCTTGTACCCGACGACCCCGTAGATCACCACCGCACCGGCCTGTTGCAGACGGCTCGCCAGTTGAAGGTTGGATTCTTCGTCGAACCGCGCGCGCAGTTCGATGACTGCAGTCACCTCCTTGCCATTGCGCGCCGCCTCGACCAACGCATCGACGATCTCCGAGTTAGCGCCCGAGCGATACAGCGTCTGCTTGACGGCCAACACGCAGGGGTCCTTGGCCGCCTCGCGCAACAGATCCACCACAGGCGTGAAGGATTCATAAGGGTGGAGCAGCAGCACGTCCTGCTTGCCGACCACATTGAAAATGTTCTGGCTGTTCTGCAGCAGCTTGGGGATGGCGGGTGTAAACGGCGTGTACTGCAACTCCGGATGACTATCCAGGCCTGTGATGCTGAACAGGCGCGTCAAGTTAACCGGCCCGTTGACACGGTACAGCTCGCTCTCGCTCAGGCTGAATTGCTTCAGGAGGAAATCCGACAGGTGCGACGGGCAGGTATCGACCACCTCCAGGCGCACCGCATCGCCGTAGCGGCGCGAGAAAAGCTCGCCGCGCAGGGCCCGCGCCAAGTCCTCGACATCTTCGGTATCGACCGAAAGGTCGGCGTTGCGGGTCAGGCGGAACTGATAGCAACCCTTGACCTTCATGCCATGGAACAGGTCATCCGCATGCGCATGGATCATCGATGACAGGAACACATAATTAGCACCCGGCCCGCCAACCTCCTCAGGCACTCGAATTACGCGCGGAAGCAGACGAGGTGCGGGAATGATCGCAAGGCCGGAATCGCGTCCGAAGGCATCGATACCTTCGAGTTCGACGATGAAGTTCAGGCTCTTGTTGACCAACAGCGGGAACGGATGGGTCGGATCCAGGCCGATCGGAGTGATGATCGGCGCGATCTCGTCGCGGAAGTAACGGCGCACCCAGCTCTTGAGCTTGGTTGTCCAGTGACGCCGACGGATAAAGCGGATCTGGTGGTTGGCCAGTTGCGGCAGCAGGATCTCATTGAGTATCGAGTACTGGCGACCAACCTGCTCGTGCACGAGTTCGGAGATGCGCGCCAGCGCCTGATGCGGCTGCAGGCCATCCGCGCCGGCCTGCTCGCGGGCGAATGTCACCTGCTTCTTCAGGCCTGCCACGCGAATCTCAAAGAATTCGTCAAGGTTACTGGAGAAGATCAACAGGAACTTGAGCCGCTCCAGCAGTGGATAGGACTCGTCCAGCGCCTGCTCCAGCACCCGGATATTGAACTGCAGCTGCGACAGTTCGCGATGGATGTAGAGACTGTTGTCGTCCAGGTTCGGCACCGGCGGCGCTGGCAACGGCGCTGTCGCTGGCGCCTCGTCGACCACCTCGCCCTCGACAGGCGAACTCATTGCATCGAGCGGTTGTGCTTCGCCCTCAGCCTGTTGAACATCGCTTTCGCTCAATCCCTGGTTCGTCATCGCTCTGCCTCGTCGGGGCTTGGGCGCCCTGTTCAAAACGGGATTAGCCCCCGTGTTTCAATTGTTGTGCTGCCTGCTTGGCAAAGTACGTGAGGATGCCATCGGCGCCAGCACGCTTGAAGGCTGTCAGCGACTCGAGAATGACAGCCTCGCTCAACCAGCCGTTCTGGATCGCGGCCATGTGCATGGCATATTCGCCGCTGACTTGATACGCGAACGTAGGCACACGGAAGGTCTCCTTCACCCGCCAGACGATGTCCAGATACGGCATGCCCGGCTTGACCATCACCATATCGGCGCCCTCGGCGAGGTCCGCCCCCACCTCATGCAAGGCCTCATCGCCGTTGGCCGGGTCCATCTGGTAGGTATTCTTGCTGCCTTTGCCCAGGTTCGCCGCCGAGCCCACGGCGTCGCGGAACGGACCGTAATAGGCGCTGGCGTATTTGGCGGAGTACGCCATGATTCGCACGTTATGGTGCCCAGCAACCTCCAACGCCTCGCGAATTGCCTGGATGCGGCCATCCATCATGTCGGACGGCGCGACGACCTGCGCCCCGGCCTCGGCGTGCGACAGCGCCTGACGCACCAGCGCATCGACCGTCACGTCGTTCTGTACATAACCCTGATCGTCGAGAATGCCGTCCTGGCCATGCGTGGTGAAGGGGTCGAGCGCCACGTCGGTGATGATCCCCAGGTCCGGGAATCGCTCGCGCAATGCACGCGTCGCACGCTGGGCGATGCCTTCAGGATTCCACGCCTCAGCCGCATCCAACGACTTGCGTTCCAGCGGCGTGACGGGAAACAAAGCCAGCGCCGGAATACCCAGTGCGACCAGTTCTGCGGCCTCCTCGACCAATAGATCGATCGACAACCGCTCCACGCCTGGCATCGAAGGGACCTGCTCGCGCCGATTCTCTCCGTCCAGCACGAATACCGGAAGAATGAGGTCGTCCACGCTCAGGGCATGCTCGCGAACCAGCCGGCGGGAAAATTCGTCCCGACGGTTGCGGCGCAAGCGGGTAGCGGGGAACAGACGATTGGCGGGAACGAAACTCACGAAGCACTCCAGGCCCGTAGCACGGGCGAATATGACGTTTATAAGCCGACTATATGACCGAAAGATGACAATCGGCGACAGCCAGCCCAATCCGGTTGGGTGCATTGTCGCCACCTGCTGCCGGGGCTGCCAGTGCTTTGATCAAGCCCGCCGATAACGCGTCACCCCGCTGCCGCGCACTGAACCACCGTCACGCCGGGGATATCAAACAGACGAAGACGCCGCTTAACTCGCGGTCTACAAGGCATTAGCATCTGCCCATTCGCCCAATGGCGGGCCGCAAAAAAGACCCAGGAGTCGCTATGAACAGAAAAGTCGCCGTCATACTTTCCGGCTGTGGTGTCTACGATGGCTCGGAAATCTACGAAAGCGTCATCACGCTGCTGCGCCTGGACCAGCGGGGTGCGACGGTCCAGTGCTTTGCGCCGGATATACCGCAACTGCACGTTATCGACCATCGAACCGGTGAAGAGACGAGCGAAAGCCGCAATGTGCTGACCGAAGCCGCGCGCCTCGCTCGCGGCCAGATAAAGGACCTCCGCGAGGCCGACGTCGCCGAATTCGACGCGCTCATCATCCCCGGTGGTTTCGGTGCGGCGAAGAACCTGTCTGATTTTGCCAGCAAGGGCGCGGCCTGCCAGGTGCAACCCGATGTGCTTGCCTTGGCTCAGGCGTTCGCCAAAGCAGGCAAACCCGTCGGCATGATGTGCATAGCGCCGACCATGGCCGCTCAGATCTTTGGTGCCGGCGTGGTCTGCACGCTAGGCAATGACGACGACCCGGCCGCCCAGGCCGCTCGGGAGATGGGCGTCGAACACACGGCTTGCGAGGTCACCGAAATCGTCGAGGATACCCAGCGCAAGCTGGTCACCACGCCGGCCTACATGCTCGCGCAGTCGATCAGCGAAGCGGCATCGGGCATCTACAAGCTGGTCGACCGCGTGCTCGACCTGACCCACACCAAATAGTCTCGGCCAACCATGGTTGGGCAGGCGCATGGCGCCTCCCCGGCCAGGGGTATACGGACAATCCCTCCGGCGCTCACGCCGCGCCACTGGTCATCGACACGGCGATGCGTCAGCTTTGCCTGACCTATCAAGGAGCGCGCCCATGACCTCTTCAGACGCCGAATCGCAGGACGCGCAGCACCAGGCAGTCCGCCAGCTGTTCGAACGCATTCCCTTCAATGAATACCTAGGCATCGAGCTTGATGAGGTGACCCGCGAGCGGGTGGTGATGCACTTGCCAATGAAGCACGAGCTGATCGGCAATTTCTTCCACGGCATCCTGCACGGCGGCGTAATTGCCTCGCTGCTGGACGTGGTCGGCGGTGCGATGGCAATGATCGGCGCCTTCGAGAAGCATCAGCACCTGAGCCGTGAAGAGCGTGCGTTGCGCCTGTCACGCCTCGGCACTATCGATCTGCGCGTGGACTATTTGCGGCCGGGCCGGGGCGAACGCTTTAGCGCCAATGCCACGTTGCTTCGGTCTGGCAACAAGGTCGCGGTGGTGCGCTCGGAGCTGGTCAACGAGCATGGCGTACTCATCGCAGTGGGCACCGGCACCTACCTCTGCGGCTGAGCGCAGCGTTCAGGCCGAACGGGCCTTGCGCAGCTGGATCAGGATGCGGTCCAGGGCATTGGCGAAGGCCTGGCGGTCCCGGTCACTGTAGGGGGACTGACCACCGCCGACCTGCCCCTGCTCGCGCAGGTCGGTGAAAAGATTGCGCACGGCCAGACGCTCGCCCATGTTGCGCTCGTCAAACTCCCGCCCACGCGGATCAAGCGCCGTCACACCCTTTTTGACCAATCGGTCTGCCAGCGGCACGTCGCTGCAGACGACCAGCTCGCCCGGCTGCGCATGCTCAACGAGATAATCGTCCGCGGCATCGGGCCCGCTTGGCACGACGACCAGCCGGACGCAGGCGAACGCAGGTTTGATCTGACTTTGCCCGGCAACGAGCACTACCTCGAACTGGCGCTTGAGCGCGAACTTGACGACCTGCTCCTTGGCAGCCTTGGGGCAGGCATCGGCGTCAATCCAAACCCGCATCGGCTCGCTCATGTCGACGCCCGCTGTACCGTGGCCAGAAGCGCCGC
This sequence comes from Pseudomonas sp. SA195, assembly GCF_054131565.1. Taxonomy (NCBI): domain Bacteria; kingdom Pseudomonadati; phylum Pseudomonadota; class Gammaproteobacteria; order Pseudomonadales; family Pseudomonadaceae; genus Pseudomonas; species Pseudomonas sp. SA195. Next base: position 3,959,885 of record NZ_CP096392.1, read on the forward strand.
CGCGCCGGCGAATAGGGTAGCGAAGCTGCGATTGACCAGGCGTTGTTGGCGCGGTGTGCGCAGCAGGCGCAACACCTTGGCCGCGAGCCCGGTGTAGCCGGCCATGACGATCAGATCCACCGCGACCATGGTCGCGCCCATTTGCAGGTACTGAACAACCAATGGTCCCCGGGGATCGAGGAACTGCGGCAGGACCGCGAGGATGAACACGATCGCCTTGGGGTTGCTGGCGTTGATCAGGAACCCGCGAAATACCAGCGTCAGCGGGCGCCCCACCGGACGTGGAGCGTCAGGCGATTCGAGCGCCGATGGCAGCGCCTGCCATTGTCTCAGCGCCAACCACAGCAGGTAGGCGACGCCGAACCATTTGATCAGGCTGAAGGCCAACGACGACGTCGCCAGCACGGCACCCAGGCCGGCCGCAACGACAGCGATCTGCAGCGCCAGCGCTATCTGCAAGCCCAGCGCATTCCAATAGCCACGCCAGAAACCATATTGCAAGCCACAGGACATGGAGGCGATAGCGCCCGCACCCGGTGACAGGCTGATGATCCAGCAGGCGACGAAAAAACCAAGCCAGGTATCGAGCGTCATGTTGCAGGTCCTCGAGCATTCGGGCCACGCCGGCAAGGCACGACCCTGCTGGCTAGTTCGGCAAGTCCTTGTTGAGCTTGACCGGTTCCTTGAGCTTGCGGTTCATGGCTTTGCGCATACGGATATTGAGCGCCTCGACCGCAAGCGAGAAGGCCATGGCGAAGTACACGTAACCCTTGGGCACATGCGCGCCGAAGGCTTCAGCCACGAGCAGCGTACCAACGACGATAAGGAAAGACAGCGCCAGGATCTTCAGCGTCGGGTGCCGCTCGATGAAGTCGCTGATGGTGCCCGCGGCGAGCATCATCACGCCCACCGCGATGACGATGGCCGCAACCATGACCTGCACGTTGTCGACCAAGCCCACCGCCGTGATCACCGAATCCAGCGAGAACACGATGTCGATCACCGCGATCTGCAGGATGATGCCGATGAAGCTCGCGCGCGCCACCCCGCTGGCCCCCTCGCCGCCCTCTTCTTCGCCTTCGACGCTGTGCCAGATTTCCATGGTGCTCTTGAACAGCAGGAAAAGCCCGCCGAAGAACAGAATCAGGTCCCGCCCGGACACACCATGATCGAACACCCGGAACAGTTCGTCGGTCAGGCGCATGACCCAGGCGATGGAGAGTAGCAGCAGGATCCGCGTACCCATGGCCAATGCCAAGCCGAAGAACCGCGCGCGTGGCTGCTGCTCTTTCGGCAGCCGCCCGACCAGGATCGAGATGAAGATGATGTTGTCGATGCCGAGGACGATTTCCAAGGCGGTCAGCGTCAGAAACGCGACCCAGATTTCAGGGCTGCTGAGCCATTCCATGAATGCTACTCGTGAGTGGTGTGGTTGAAGGGCTTCAAATCGGTACCGCGCCAGCGGCGCACCACCTTCTGGAAGAACAAGCTGTTGGGCACTTGCACGACCGGGCCGGTTCCTTCCTCGACCACCTCTTCGAGCGTGGTGTAGAGAAGGTTGATGTCGACGACGCGCCCCTTGACGATCGGTTTGTCGGCACTCTCGACCAGTTCGACCAGGTCACCGAGACGGAACGGGCCGACCGTGAGGATCAGCACGGCACACAACAGGTTAGACAGCACGCTCCAGATGGCAAAAAAAGCGACCGCGGCGACCGCGACAAAGCCGGAGAAGGCCGTCCACAACACCGTGGCGGACACGCCGAATCGCTCGAGCACCATAATCAGCGCACCGCCGATGATGAACCAGCGCACGCCGCCGCGCAGCGGCAGTAGCAGCTCGGGTGGCAATGGATAACGTGTGCTCAGCCGAGTGAGGCCGCGCACCAGCAGGCGCTGCAGAACATAAGCGACGATCAGGATGAGCAGGATTTGCAGCCCGAGCAGCCACTGATCGCCCCACTCTCGCGACAAGTAAAGAAATTGCTCGCTCATGCGCTGGCCTCCAGCGCACTCTGCAATGACTCCAACGCTTCGAGGGCCTCCAGCCACGATTCCTCGAGCGATGCTTCGCGGGACTTGAGCGATGCCTGCCTGGCCAGCAGGTCACGCAGTTCGTCTTTCTGAGCCGCCTCGTAAACCGTCGCATCGCCCAGACGAGTCTCGACCACGGCCAGTTTCTCCTGCACGCCAGCCAAGTCCTTTTCAAAGGCTTCGGCTTTGCGCCTGAGCGGCGCTAGCTGTTGGCGCAGGGCCGCGGCAGCTTGGCGCTGAGCCCGTTTATCGGTTTTGTCGGCGCTCGGCTCCGTTGCGCTGCCGGGCTGCTGCCGCACGCGGTAATCCGCAAGCCAGCGTGCGTAATCGTCCAGATCGCCCTCGAACATTACGACCCGCCCATCAGCGACGAGCAGAAATTCGTCCGTGGTGCTCTTGAGCAGATGGCGATCGTGCGAAACCACCACCACGGCGCCTTCGAAATCCTGAAGAGCCAGCGTCAAAGCCAAGCGCATCTCCAAGTCGAGGTGGTTGGTCGGCTCGTCGAGCAGCAGCAGGTTGGGCTTGCCCCAGGCGATCAACGCCAGGGCCAGTCGCGCCTTTTCGCCGCCGGAGAAATTGAGCACCGGCTCATCGCAGCGGTCTCCGCGGAAATCGAAGCCGCCGAGAAAGTCACGCAGAATTTGCTCCCGCTCGCCCGGCGCGATGCGCTGGAGGTGCAGCAGCGGACTGGCTTTCGCGTCCAGAGCATCCAGCTGGTGCTGTGCGAAATAGCCAACGACGAGATTCTCACCCCTCTGCAGCCGCCCGCCCAGCGGTTGCAAGCCTCCGGCGAGGGTCTTGATCAGCGTCGACTTGCCCGCGCCGTTGGGGCCGAGCAGGCCGATCCGCGCGCCAGGCGCGAGCTGCAGCTTCACCTTGTCCAGAATGAGTTTTTCACCGTAGCCGAGGCGCCCCTCGCCGAGGTCGAGTAGCGGGCTGGACACTTTGTCGGCCTCGCGGAATGCGAAATCGAATGGCGAGTCGATGTGTGCCGGCGCCAGTTGCTCAAGCTTCTCCAGCGCCTTGATGCGGCTCTGGGCTTGGCGCGCCTTGCTCGCCTTGGCCTTGAACCGGCGGATGAAGTCTTCCATGTGCGCACGCTGCGCCTGCTGCTTTTCGAACGCCTGTTGCTGCTGGGCCAGCCGCTCGGCACGGGCCCGTTCGAACGCGGAGTAGCCACCGCGGTAGAGCGTCAACTTGCGCTGCTCGACATGCACGATGTGGCCAACCACCTCGTCGAGAAAATCCCGGTCGTGGGAAATCAGCATGAGGGTGCCGGCATAGCTTTTCAGCCACGCTTCGAGCCAGAGGATGGCATCAAGGTCCAGGTGGTTCGTCGGTTCGTCCAACAGCAGCAGGTCGGATGGGCACATCAGCGCTTGCGCGAGGTTCAGGCGCATCCGCCAGCCACCCGAGAAGCTGTCTACCGGGCGCTCCATCTGCTCGCTGGCGAAGCCGAGCCCGGCGAGCAGCTTGCGCGCCCGCGCGTCTGCGCTGTACCCGTCCGCGTTATCCAGCTCGGTATGCAGACGCGCCAAGGCAGTCCCATCCTGCGCTTGCTCGGCTGCTGCCAGCTCGGCCTGGACACGACGAAGCTGGACGTCGCCATCGAGCACGTAGTCCACGGCCAGCCGATCGAGCACATCGACCTCCTGACGCATGTGGGCGATGCGCCAGTCTGGTGGCAACTGGCAGTCGCCGCCGTCGGCGCTCAGCTCGCCGCGCAGGAGCGCGAACAGCGTGGATTTTCCGGCACCATTGGCGCCGACCAGCCCGACCTTTTGGCCAGGGTGCAGTGTCAGCTCGGCGCCCTCCAGCAAACGCTGGGGCCCGCGCTGTAGAGTCAGGTCTTGGAGTCGGATCATAATGGCGGCGGAGTTTATCAGGTCGCCTTGAACACCATCCGACCGACAACGAAAAAATCCTGCCGATGAAAACCGACGACACGCTCTGGAATTTTGCGCTCGAGCTTTACGCCAAACCCGGCGTCGAGACGGCCTGCCTTGGCTGGCAAGATGCCGGTGGTGACGTCTGCCTATTGCTCGCAGGCGCATGGCTGCAGCAGCGCAACACGGCATTCAGCGACGCGCGCCTGGACGATTTGGAGCGGATCAGCAACAACTGGCGCGAGCAAGTCGTGGCACCTATGCGTGCGCTTCGAATTGCCTGGCGGGCAGGCGCGCAAAACGACCCTGCGCTGCACGCATTACGCGAGCGCCTTAAACGGATCGAGCTGGACGCCGAGCAGGTACAGCTGCATCGACTGCAGGCGGCCGTTGAAGACTGGCCACCTGCAACTGGTGAGGCGGACTGGATCGAGCGGATCGGCGCGCGCCTGGGACGAGACGATACGTTCGGCCCACTCACGACCCTCCGAGGCGCGCTGGGGGATCAGCCCGCTGACGTTTGAGTGTTTGGCGAGGCTTTCGCCGAAGGCTTACTACTACGGGGCTTTTTAGCCGCAGGCTTGCGCGCCGTTGCCGGCTTGCCTGCTGGCGGCTGAGCCGCAGGGGCTTTCTCGACTGAAGACGCGGCGGTTGCAGGTTCAGCTGATGCGGGTTTGGATCGGGCGGATGCAGGCTTACCGGCCGGCTTCGTCGCTGGCCGAGCAGCTGGTTTCGCTGCCGCTTTGCGGGCCACAGGGGCGCTTGCGTTAGCGCCGCTCGCCGTCGGCCTCGTGGCTTTCGTCGAGGGCCGCGCCGATCCACCGGAGGTGGCGGGTCGCTTGGTGGCGGTCACTTTATCCGAACTGGCGACAGTCGCCGCCTTGGGCGTCGCACGACGCGAGGCGGGCGCCTTCTGCTTCGACGTGTTTGCCGGCGCGCCAGACTTGCGTGCCTCCAGGGCCTTGGCCGCGGCTTGCTGAACCTGCGTCACGCCCTCGGCGAGCTTCAGGGCTTGCTCGGCGTCACGCTTGAGTTCTGCCAGGTAATTGAGGGTTTCACTCTGGCGCGACTGCAACAGCGCCAGCATGTCATCGAGTTCGGAAATTCGGCTGCGCGCGCGGGTCTGCGCCTTCGCCTTACCCGCACTGCCAGCATCGTCGAGCTTGGCTCGGGCCTTGACCAGTTTTTCCTGGGTCTTGCCACGCTGCTTTTCGAGCTTGGCAAGCAGCACCTCCGCCTCCCTCTGCGCCGAGCCACAGGCTTTTTGCAAATGTTCCACCAGGCTGCGTGACAGCTGCTGGAGCAAATGAAGCGGGGTGTCGACCGACTGTTTCTTCGCTGGCATGAACACGCCTCCTGGCGGAAATGGAGTAGCCATACTAGTCGGGCTACAGAGTTCCGCCAACCGGGTCACCGCAGCGGCATGCCACCGCGTGCTACAGACCCGGCAGCCCGCCTATCAAGCCGGCATCGCGACCTGCTTGTGCGCGGTATGCAGCACCTCGATCAGGCAGTCTTCCAACTCGAAACGCTCGTGCAACAACTGGCCCAAACGCTGCAATTCGTCCGGGAAACCTGCGCTTTCCAGGCATTCGCCCTTGTCGCAGCGATCGTTAAAGGCTACTGCCACCTCGGTGATGGCTTCGATACGCGGATAGATTTGCCGTGCCAGGTCAAGACCACGCTTGTCCCCGAACGCCTCGGCCTCGTTAAGCAGCTGCTCGTAGATTTCGAAGTGCCCTGCCGAAACATAATCGAGCAGGATCTCGCAGAATTTCTGTAGCGCCGAGCGGCTATCCGCCCCCTCATCTGCATGCAGCCCATCGAATGCACTGATCAGCTCATGACGTTCCTGCAGCCAGCGATCGATCAGCAGATGTACACCTCCCCAGCGTTCCTGGGCGTTCCGACAGCTCTCGAGCATGATGACCTCACTTCCCTAATCGATGATGCTTGTTGCGCCTTCCGAGACGATTTGTTGTCTTGGGGTATCGGCCTTGGGTGAGTGGCAGCCAGCCGGGCGGAACGGGTATCGGAGAAGCGCTGCGCGCTGGCGTGCCAAATCAGGGTCGATCACATCTGGATTCGCCTGACCTGCCAATGCTCGCTACCTCTCACGCCTTCCAAGCCGGCGCTGCCCCCGCAGACTAAGCTGCACGGACCGAAGCATCAAGCAGCACCGGGCAAAAACCTCACGCAGCGCAGCCGAGCCAAATCGCTTCGATCAGAGCATTGACCGTCTCGCCCGAAGATGATTCGCCGGCCCCGACAAAATGCCTCAGCCGCGCCTGAGAAGCTGCCAGAAGCTGAAGCCGACCATGGCGATGAAACCCAGCAGCGTCCATTCGGGAATGCTCATTCCCAGCAGCGTCCAGCTGACCTCGGCGCATTCGGCCGTGCCATGCAGGACTAAGCGGACAATGTCCTGGAAGGGCAGCGCATCCATCATGTATTCAAGGCTGGGCAGGCACGCCGGCAGCTCATCGGCCGGCATGTTCTGCAGCCAGATCTGGCGAATCGCGGTCGCTCCGCCAGCCAGGGCGAAGAGCATTGCCAGCACCGAATAGACACGGCGGCCCGTTTTGGCTGGGCCGTGCAGGGCAGCCACCAGGCAGACCAGCCCGAAGCCGATCACGCAAATGCGCTGCACGATGCACAACGGGCACGGCACGAGGCCAACCACGTGCTCTAAATAGAGCGCAGCGGCCATCATCAAGACGCAACCGATAAAAGCGAGTAAAAACAGCGAACGCGGGCTTGCCAGGTTCATGATGACTCCGCGGGGAGGAAAAGCTCGCTACGGTAGTGCGGCGCGACCTGACCTGCAAGCCGCTTGCAGACAGCCGCGCGAAGCCGCGGGACAGACGTCACGCGGCAGCAGGGGATACGGCTAGCGGATGACGACAGGCAGCGGGGCGGCGCCTTCCTGATCGAGCAGAACCAGACCCTCCTGGAACAAACGGTTACTGCGCTCGTTATCACCTAGCTGAGCCAACAGGCGAGCCAGCTCGGCACAGGTGTCGGCACGGTGCTCGATCGCCAGGCTGGCTTCGAGGTAGTCACGCGCCTTGCCCCAGAGTGCGTTGCGAAGACTGAGCCGCCCCAGCGCGAGTAGCAGTTCGGCATTGTCCGGATGCGCCTTCAACCAGCCTTCCGCATTGGCCAGCTGACGCGAAGGATCGCGCCCCTGAACCCGACCGTAGCGTTCTACGAGCCGATCATCGAATTGGCGTTTGATCGCCGTATGCAGCAACTCTTCAGCCTTATCCTGGCCGCCTAGCCGGGTAAGCCCGTCGGCATAGGCGCGCACCAGTGCAGGCTCGTTGCGCAACGAACCCGGCACGGTTTGCCAACGCTGATCCAGTGCCTGGCGAGCTTCATCGCCTGCGACTGGCTGACCGGAGCCGGCCTGCTCCAGCGCTGCCGTCCAGGCCAGCACTTCAAGTTCATTCAGACGGGCCGGCGGCAATACACGATGCTTGCGCAACTCAGGCAGCAGGCGGCACAGCGCAGGCCAGTCCTGCAACTGGACATAGAGCTGCTGCAACAACGAGAGAACCTGCGGATGTCGCGGATGTTCACCGTGCAGCGCATCGAGCGACGCGCGCGCTTCGGCGTACTGGCCGCGTGCGATCTGCAGCTGCGCCTGGGTCAGGCCGACGGCCAGCCCGGCTTCAGGCTCACGCTCGCGCGCCTTGCGCAGCAGCTCGTCGCTCTGCTCGTACTCGCCCAATTCGCTGGCGGCACGGGCCGCGCCCAGATAATGCACGAGCGGTTGGCGGTCATGCTCGGCTGCGGTCCGCAAATGCCCGAGGGCCGGGCCCCACTGCCCTTCCGCCAGTTCCCGCAGGCCGCTGCGTGAGGCCTTGGCGACGCGCCGCGCACGGTGGCGCCGTGACCAGGGATTGACCAACGCGCCGGAGGCATGCAGTAAGCCCAGGACGCCATGCACGACGATCGCCAGCAACCAGAGCCCGGCAAGCAGGCCAACGAACACCCAGAAGCTGGACTCGTACCGAAACCGGTCGTAACTGATCAGAACGTAGCCGGCATCCTGCGACACGGCCCACCCCAGAAAGCCGATGGCAATCAGTAAAAGAATCAGGAAGACGGCCAGTCGCTTCATGTGCGCACGCCTCCCTCTTCTTCAGGCGCGACCGGAGCCGCCTCTTGGTCGGCCGGAGCTGCGTCCCCGCCTTCGGCGTCGTTGCGGGAGGCACTTTCTGCTTCCGGGTCGCCGGCACGCTCGGCCGACTCGCGCTTCTGCACGTAGGTTTGCAGCGCATCGAGCGCCGGTGACAGATCAGGGAGACTTACCTCGACCTGCCGGTCAGCCAGTTTCTGCAGACGATCACGCAGACCACGGCTCTGGCCATTCGCTTCGCTGAAATGATCCTCGATCAAGCGGGCCGCCTGTTCGAGCGACTGCCGATAGACCTCGGTGTTGCTGTTGAGCACTGCCCACTGCGCCTGCTCGATGGCCAGCGAGAGCGCGAGCCTGACCTGGGCCAGGCTTTGACCTGCCAGCAGCGGGCGGACGTCGTTGCCGGCATTGAAATCGACGCGCACGTAGCGCGTCAGCTCGTCGACCCAGCGGCGCCAGGTGGTGTCACTGCTCTCGACCGCCCCCTCGCCGACCTCGAACTCGGGTGCCAGCCCGCTCAGCTGGCTGGCTCGCCCGCGCAATGCACCGAGTTGCAGGAACAGCCCGGTGCGGTCGATCTCAGGCAAGCTGCGCAAGGCCTCGAGCCCTTCAAGCAGCTTCTGCCGGGCACCGTAGGCGCCGGGATCGTCCTGATTGCGCAGGATCACGTCGGCTTCCTCGACCAGCGACGCCGCGCTGTTGACGTCTTGCATCGCCGACAGTCGCAGCATGGCCATGCGCAGCAGGTGCTCCGCTTCGGCCAGGCGCCACTGTTCGCGGCTGGCGCCCAGGACCTGTTCCACACGGCCGGCGAGCCGTTGCTGGTCACTTTGGACCTGGGCCAGCAGGCGGCGCCGCTCCTCCAGTTGCTCAGCCGAAGGAAGCTGCTCCAGACGACCCATCCGGCTCGCCAGTTGCTGGTTGCGATCGTTCGCCTCGCGCGCTTGGGTACGAGTCGCCTCGACGGCATCGCGTTGCGCCTGCTCACGATCGGCAAGCTGCTGCGTCTGCCAAATGCCGTAACCCCCGGCGGCCAAGCCCGCCAACCCGACCAACAATGCAACGCCGGCCAGGGCTTTGCCACCACTAGAACCCGACGTAGTGGGCGTTTTGGGTGGGGGCGTCTTAGGTGGCGGTGACTTGGGCGGCGGTGTCTTCGCAGACAGATTCGGATCCTTGAGTGGTTCTGTCTTCACCGGTTCGTGTGGGGCGCCGGGATCGCTTCCCTTGGGTTGCTGCGGTGACTTGTCGGGATCTGTTTCGCTCACGTTTCCATCCTTTGCATCAGGAATGCGGGCTCGGGGTTTCCCGTAACGCCGCCAGCAACGCCGAAGCTCCAGCGCCTCGGCAGTCCACGATTCGTTTTGCACCCAGTTGCGTTGCCAGTGCCGCGACTCGGGGGCTCGGTATGAATAAGGTTAGTTCACGCAGCTCAGCCCAGTCGTCACCGGCCAATTGGTGCAACGACTCAAGGCCCTGCCCACTGCTGACCATCAACGCATTCAGCCGTTCCGATCGCACGGCCTGTAGCAGCGCGCCCGCCGGGTACTGCGGCAGGTAGCGACGATAGAGTTCGAGGCTGTCGACCTGCACGCCCCGCGCATTCAGGGTATCGACGATCAGCTCTCGCCCCCCCTCACCACGCAGCAGCAACGCCCTGGGTTGCGGCACCGCGAGCGCTTCGGCCAGGCGGGGAAGTGCCAGCAGTGCCTCGCTGTCATCGCCAACGGCCGGCCAGGAGACGTCCAGGCCATAGTCTTCGAGCAATCCCCCGGTCGCCGCGCCGACGCTGAACCATGCCTGACCGAACGGCTTGTGCGGCCAGTAACGATCCAGGCGCTCGAGCCCCAGGCGTGCTGCCGGTTTGCTGACCACGATGACCGCCTGGTAGCGGTCGAGCTCGAGCATCGTCGCGCGCTGTTCTGGTGTCTCCGGTAGCGGCTCGATAGCTAGCAGGGGGAGGCTGCTGGTGTGGATACCCACTTGCGCCAGCCGCGCCGCCAGCGCGGTGCACTCGTCGGCGGGACGGGTCAGCAGCAGCCGCCATCCCGTCACGCCTTGCCGGCCTCGCCGTAGATGTCCGCGAGGATCTTGCCGGCACCTTGGGCGAGCAGCGCTTCGGCGATTCGCACACCAAGTGCTTCAGCGTCGCCGATCGGTGCGCGGCCTTCCGCACGCAACAACTGCGAACCATCAGGCTGCCCGACCAGGCCACGCAACCATATCTGGTCGCTCTCGAGCATCGCGTAGCAGGCGATCGGCACTTGGCAACCACCGTTGAGGTGACGATTCAGGGCGCGCTCAGCGCTGACGCGCACGGCGGTGGCCGCATCGTTCATGCATTGCAGCAGATGATGCAACTCGACGTCGCCCGTACGGCACTCGATGCCCACGGCGCCCTGCCCGCCGGCAGGCAGGCTGTCTTCGACCGTGATTCGGGTGCGTATACGATCGCCGAACCCCAGACGGATGAGCCCGGCGGCGGCGAGGATGATAGCGTCGTACTCACCGGCGTCGAGTTTGGCCAACCGGGTATTCACGTTGCCGCGCAGGAATTGGATCTTGAGGTCAGGGCGGCGCGCCAATAGCTGGGCCTGGCGGCGCAGACTGGACGTGCCAACTACCGCCCCCTCAGGCAGCGCATCGAGGGTTTCGTAATGGTTGGAAACGAAGGCATCACGAGGGTCTTCGCGTTCGCAAATGCAATACAGGCCGAGGCCTTCTGGGAACTCCATGGGCACATCCTTCATGGAGTGCACCGCAATATCGGCCTCGTTTTCCAGCAAAGCGGTTTCCAGTTCCTTAACGAACAAGCCCTTGCCACCTATTTTCGCAAGGGGCGCATCGAGCAGCTTATCGCCACGGCTGACCATGGGCACCAGGCTTACGCGGACCTCAGGATGTGCCGCTTCGAGGCGAGCCTTGACGTATTCGGCCTGCCACAGGGCCAGGGCACTCTTGCGTGTGGCGATGCGAATTTCGCGAGACATGGGTGATTCCAAGCAGATGAACTGCCGGCGATGATAACAGGCAAGGCCGCCCGACTGGGTTGGCGGGGGTCAAGGAAAGCGGCTGGCTGGAGGCTGGAGAGACGGCCCCAAACCCTGGCACCCCTCACGCCAATTCGCTGCCATCTCAGCGACTCGCATCCCTATGACTCGTCCAGCAGTCCAGCGTCCAGCACCGTCGCCGGCGTTACAGGCCCTGCATCAGCTTGCGCACACCCGCGACATGCCGGCGGCTCACTGTCAGGGGCTCGCCTTCCAAACCTTTGAGGAAGAGCTGGAAATGCCCGAGCGGTGTGCGTTGCAGGCGCTCGATGCGGTCGCGATAGACCAACGCGTTGCGGTGGATGCGCACGAAGCGCTCTCCAAACTCGTCTTCCAGGGCCTTCAGCGGTTCGTCCAGCAGGACTTCGCCGCCCTCGTGGCGCAGGGTCACGTATTTGTGATCCGCGATGAAATAGATCACCTGTGGCAGCGGGATCAGTTCGATCCCCTTACGTGTGCGGGCGCTGATATGGCTGCGCGGCCCGACGCCCGATACCGCGGCGGGACGGGTCAGTGCCGCGAGCTGCACGCGGTTCGGCCGCTCGGCCTTCTTCAGCGCCTCGGCCAGGTGCTCAGGCCGCACCGGCTTGACCAGATAGCCCACGGCGCTGACCTGAAACGCTTCTAAAGCGAATTCATCGTGGGCGGTGCAAAAGATCACCGCGGGTGGGGCATCGCGCTCGCAGAGTTTGGCAGCGACCTGAAGGCCGTCGAGGCCCGGCATACGGATGTCCAGCAACACAACGTCAGGACGCAGCTCCTCGATGCGGGAGAGCGCCTCCTCACCGTTGGAGGCGGAAGGTTCCAGGACACGATAGCCGTCAAGGTCACCTACCAGTCGGCTGAGGCGCTCGCGGGCTAGAGGTTCGTCATCGACAATCAGCACATTCATATAGTTCTGGCTTCCTGCTGTTGTGTCGCACACGGATAGCGTAGACAGGTGTAGTGACGGGCATTACGCCGCTCCACGCTGAGACTCGCTGCAGGGCCGAAAAGTGCCGTCAATCGTGCGTCGATGTTGTGCAATGCCTGGCGAGTCCCCCGTGACGGCTGGGCTTGAGCGGCTTCGTCGAATGGGTTACTGACTTCCAGATTGAGCACGCCGTCGGTGTAATCGGCCTTCACGCAGACCAGCCCGCCTTCGATCCGCGGCTGGATGCCATGGATCAAGGCATTTTCCAGCAGCGGTTGCAAGGTTAGTTGCGGGATCGGCAGGTCGCCTGGGACCCCATCGATCTGCCAATCCATGCGCAGGCGGTCACCCAGGCGGTACTGTTCGATCGCCAGGTAACGCCTGGAAAGCTCGACTTCCTCAGCCCAGGGCACCAGCGTCCCGGGGCGTGCCAGGCTGGCTCGAAACAGATCGGAGAGGTCCAGTACCGCCTGCTCGGCCTTACCCGGGTCGGTCGCGACCAGGCTGGCGATGCTGTTCAGGCTGTTGAACAGAAAATGCGGCCGGATGCGCGCCTGCAATGACTCGATCCGCGCCTTGAGCTCGGCCTGTTCCTGCCGCCGCCACTGGCTCTGCAGGTAGAAATAGCGCAGCAACAGACCCGACATGATTAGGCTGATCAGCGCATGTCGCAGGTACAGGTTGACCTCACCGGCGCGGGTCAGAGGCCCGCCGAGCTGGTAGATATCAGCCACCGCGGTGCAGGCCAGCGTCAGGCCCACCACTATCGCGCTGCAGGCGAGCCCGGCAAGCCAGGCGGGTAAGCGTGCCAGCAGCGGCCGCAACTGACAGGTCAGCCCCGCGGAAAGCAGCATCACCCACTGCACGAACAGCGACGCCAGGGCCAAGCGCATCCAGTTAAAGCCCGGCTGCATCGGCTCGGCGAGGACCAGAACCAGCACAAGCAGCTCGGCCAGCAGGACAAGCCCCAGCAGGGCCTCTGGCTCGCACAGTTCAGGGACAAAGAATTCGTCAACGTGGCCAGCAGGCACATAACGGTCGGGCCTTCTTGACTTCATGGCGAGGCATCCGCGCGACAGGCGCGCAAAAGGGAGTTATCAGACAGAACAGCGTGCATCGAGACCTGCGCGATTTATACGGCAGCCGACCATCGAATAGCGGGACGCGAGCCGATTGTGCGCACCAGGCAGAAGAAAATCACCCGCCTCGTAGCCGCGCCGAGAACCGGTTCGTCAACAACCTCCTGCGTTGGCCATCTGCCCAGGACCGGATCACGGGCACCCTTGGCCCGGGGAAACACCAGCATGGCTGTATCGGCAATCGTGGCGGTACGTACCTAACCCACCGAAAAAACTTCAAGGCAAGCCGGGCGGTGCCGATATTGCTGAGTGGCCTGGAGATTGCGTAGCCCACTGACCTACATTGGCCGCCGTTGCGGCAGGAGATGAGCCGTGCTGCTGTTTTCCTCATTGCGTAGCCGTTTGCTGCGTCCGGTGTTTATCACCCTGTGCCTGGCGGTCGCCGTGCAGGTGGCGGTCGCCCTCGTGCTGACGCGCGGAACCATCGAATCGCTCAAACTGCAGATTCAGCAAAGCCTGAGCAGTGACGCCGAGCGCCTGCTGGGCGAGCTCAAGACGGCCGACGGCGAGGTCCGCAGCGGGCTGTCCGGCCTGTCGACGCGCATGCAGGCCGATCTGACCGAGGGCCTCAAACAACGGCTCACCGAAGAGCAGCATCAACTGCAGGAAGTCCTCGAACGGCACCTCAAGCAGTCGGGTGACGACTTGGCCGTTCTGCTGGCCGGCGTCGCGCCTGCGGCGATTTGGGACAAAGACATTCCGGCACTCACCGAATTCGTCAGGATGGCCCATCAGAATCCCGCCGTGGTGTTCGTTGTCTACTTCGACGCAGATGGCAATCAGCTCACCCGCCATCTCAACCGCAAGGACCCGCGCGTCAAGACACTGCTGGACAAGGGCGAGGGCCGGACCGCGTTCGACAAAGTCCTGTCGGCGGCAGAACAGGATCCCTCGCTGTATCTGGCCAAGACCCCAATCAACCCCAAGGGCGCCGAGATCGGCCAAGTCATTCTTGGCCTGTCCACCGCTGCCGTGGACACTGAACTCTCCGCGTTCAACAGTCGCTTTCAAACCCTGATCGCCGGCACTTCGGATCTGGTCGAAAGCGGCTTGGCAACAACCGCATCCGACAGCACCAAGGTGCTTGCCGCGCGACTGGCGGCCGCTGCGGACGTGGCGCAAAACATCGACGCCAACAGTCAGAAAGCCGTCCAGCATTCGGCAACGACGCTGCTGTGGCAGATCAGCATCGGGCTGGCTATAACCGGCGCGCTGCTGCTGGTCGCCTTGACGCTGGTGCTCGGCCGCCAGGTGCTTCGCCGCCTCGGGCTGCTGATCGATGCGCTGCGCGGCCTGTCGGCCGGCCATGGCGACCTCACCCAGCGGGTGAAGATTCAGAGCAAAGACGAAGTGGGCGACATGGCCGAAGCGGCCAACCGCTTCCTTGCCAAATTGCAGCCTATCGTTCAGGAAGCACGCGCCATTGCGGTGCAGACCGGCGCCGAGATCGATGCGCTGGGCAACCGCAGCAGCGCCGCCGCCTCGGCGGCCGAACGTCAGCGCGACGAAGTCGCCGGCAGCCTGCAGGCGCTGGCCGACATGACCCAGCGCGCCGAGCAGGAAAGCCGGGCGATGCAAGAAGCACTGAAGCAGGTCGCCTCGATTCGCAAGTCGGCACTGGACAACGAGGCGATATCCAGCCAGGTCGGCAAAACTATCGAGGCGCTCGGCGAGGGCGTACAGAGCAGCGCCGCGGTCATCGAACAACTGGCCAGTCAGAGTGAACAGATCGAAGTGGTGCTGACCGTCATCCAGGGCATCGCCGAACAGACCAACCTGCTGGCGCTGAACGCCGCCATCGAAGCGGCCCGAGCCGGCGAGAGCGGGCGCGGCTTCGCTGTCGTTGCCGACGAAGTGCGGGCGCTCGCCAGCAAGACTCAGCAATCGACCGGCGACATCCGCAGCCATATCGAAAGCCTGCAACGTGGCGCACGCGAAGCGGTCACCGCCATCGCCGCCACCGGCAAGCAGGCCGACAGCGGGCTGACTTCACTCGCGGCCAGCCGCTCGCTGCAGCAGGCCCTGCAACTGGCCGTGGCCGAGGTGCATGACGCCGTGCAAAAGGCCACCGAGGGCGCCGAACGCCAGGCCGGCAGCGCAACCGACGTGCGCGAACGCATGCAGGTGATCATGACCGAGGCCGAACGCTCGGCCGAAGCCGTTGCGGCGACTGCAACCAGCGGCCGCGAACTGGGCGGCCTGGCACTGCGCCTCGAAGCCAGCCTCGGACAATTCCAGGCCTGACCAACCTCCGATCCAGGAGCGCTGATACGGCAAGGACCAGCAGCCGGCCGACCACGCCGGCTCGTTTCGGTGGACGCTGAGCAGGGGCCGACCCTGTTATCATCCGGCCCTTCTTTTCGTTCACCGATTTCTGCGAGCGCATTCATGAGCACCGACAAGACCAACCAGTCCTGGGGCGGCCGTTTCAGCGAGCCCGTCGACGCCTTCGTCGCCCGATTCACCGCCTCCGTCGAGTTCGACAAGCGCCTCTACCGCCACGACATCATGGGCTCGATTGCCCACGCCACCATGCTGGAAAAGGCCGGCGTGCTGAGCGCCGATGAGCGCGACCAGATCATCGCCAACCTGAAGGACATCCAGAGCGAAATCGAGGCCGGCACCTTCGACTGGCGCATCGACCTGGAAGACGTGCACATGAACATCGAGGCGCGTCTGACCGACCGCATCGGCGTGACCGGCAAGAAGTTGCACACCGGCCGCTCGCGCAACGACCAGGTCGCCACCGACATCCGCCTGTGGCTGCGCGACGAAATCGACACCATCCTCGGCGAGATCACTCGCCTGCAGCAGGGCCTGCTGGGTCTCGCCGAGGCCGAAGCCGACACCATCATGCCCGGCTTCACCCACCTGCAAACGGCCCAGCCCGTGACCTTCGGTCATCACCTCCTGGCCTGGTTCGAGATGCTTTCGCGCGATTACGAGCGGCTGGTCGACTGCCGCAAGCGCACCAACCGCATGCCGCTCGGCTCGGCCGCGCTGGCCGGCACGACTTACCCGATTCAGCGGGAAATCACCTGCGAACTGTTGGGTTTCGAAGCGATCTCCGGCAACTCGCTGGACGGCGTTTCGGATCGCGATTTTGCTATCGAATTCTGCGCCGCCGCCTCGGTGGCGATGATGCACCTGTCGCGCTTCTCCGAAGAGCTGGTGCTCTGGACCAGCGCGCAGTTCCAGTTCATCGATCTGCCGGACCGCTTCTGCACCGGCTCCTCGATCATGCCGCAGAAGAAGAACCCGGACGTGCCGGAACTGGTGCGCGGCAAGACCGGCCGCGTGTTCGGCGCGCTGGCAGGCCTGCTGGTGCTGATGAAAGGCCAGCCGCTGGCCTACAACAAGGACAACCAGGAAGACAAGGAACCGCTGTTCGACGCCGCCGACACCCTGCGTGACTCGCTGCGCGCCTTCGCCGACATGGTCCCGGCGATCAAGCCCAAGCGCGAGATCATGCGCGAAGCGGCGCTGCGCGGCTTCTCCACGGCGACGGATCTGGCCGACTACCTGGTGCGCAAGGGGCTGCCGTTCCGCGACTGCCACGAGATCGTCGGCCACGCGGTGAAGTACGGCGTGCAGACCGGCAAGGACCTGGCCGAGATGAGCCTCGACGAACTGCGCCAGTTCAGCGACCAGATCAGCGATGACGTATTTGCGGTACTGACGCTGGAAGGCTCGGTGAACGCCCGAAACCACATTGGTGGCACCGCTCCTACGCAGGTACGTGCGGCCGTTCAGCGTGGCCGCGAACTGCTGGCTAATCGTTAAGCGCCCCGATAGAAAAGAGCCCCCATGCCTGAACTGCTGCTTCGCGGCCTGGGGTTTCTCGCCGGGACGATCGCCGAAGTCGTCCTGGCCTATCTCTTCTACGGCGGTGGCTGGCTGACCTTGCGCATACTGACGCTGGGCCGCTACCCGAAGCTGCCGCTGCGCGTAACTGACCCGATGAGCTCGCGCAGTTCCTGGGTCGCGGCATTTGGTTTCTTATGCCTGGTAGGTTTGCCGCTGTTATGGCTGACCGTCACCCATAGCTGACTACTGCACGAGACTATTCCATGCCCTTGAACATCCGCCCCGCCACCCGCGCCGACGCCGCGCTGATTCTGCGCTTTATCACTGAGCTGGCGATCTACGAGCGCGCCGAGCATGAAGTCAAAACCGACGCTGCCGGCATCGAGGCCAGCCTGTTCGCCGAGGATGCGACCGCCCGCGCGCTGATCTGCGAGCGGGACGGCATGCCGATTGGTTACGCAGTGTATTTTTTCAACTACTCGACCTGGCTCGGCCGCAACGGGCTTTACCTTGAGGACCTCTACGTGACGCCCGACGCGCGCGGAACCGGAGCGGGCAAGGCACTGCTCAAACACCTGGCGCGTGTCGCGGTCGATCGTGGCTGCGGTCGCTTCGAGTGGGCGGTATTGGACTGGAACGAGCCGGCCATTCAGTTCTACCGTTCGCTGGGGGCGCTGCCACAGGACGAGTGGACCACCTACCGCGTCACGGGCGCTGCCCTGCAAGCGTTGGCTGAGCAGCCCTGACCCGCAGCAGGGAACTCCTGGCCATTGGGCGATACCCAACACAGGTATTCGCCGAAAAGGCTACGCCCGGATGGCCGACCTCAAAACTCTGCTGCTCAACCAGGACACCCAAGGCGCGGAAGTCTTCGAGTCCGCCAAGGAGCGGCTGAACTTCTATCGCTCGGAAATCCATTTCGAATCGACGCTGCTGGCCAGCCGCACCAGCAGCTATCTGTCGTCGCAGTCCTTCTTGATGATTGCCTTCGCGTCATCCATGGCCAACACCAACCCGGAATGGGGCAGCCTGTTTCGCCTGGTCGTACCGAGCCTGCTCGCCGTGCTCGGGCTGGTCACCTCAATGCACGCCGTGCCCGGCATCCGAGCCAGTTATGACGTAATCGAACGCTGGCACCGCAAGCAGGCCGAACTGCTGCAGACCGAAGGCAGCGCCGGGCTGCTCGGCAACCGGCAATCCGCGCTGTTCGGTGAGGGCGACAATCCTGCAGGCGGTGAGCGGTATAAGCGCACGCTGCTCTTCTCGCTGCGCACGCCGGTCATCTTTGGTAGTGTCTGGGCGTTGCTCGGCGCGTTCTGCGTAGTGCTTTACGTGGTCGGCGTCGACTGATCAGAGCCAGTCGCGAAACTTGAACCAGGCGTAGGGGATGATCGCCGAGACGACCATCATGCACAGCGCCATCGGGTATCCGAGCAGCCAGCCCAGCTCAGGCATGTGCTCGAAGTTCATACCGTAGACGGTGCCGACCAGCGTCGGCGGCAAGAACAGCACCGCGGCGATGGAAAACACCTTGATGATCGCGTTCTGTTCGATGTTGATCAGCCCGAGCGTGGCGTCGAGTAGAAACGCAATGTCCCCGAGCAACCGCGCCTGGTGCTCGCCGAGCGACCGCACGTCGCGTTCGAGCGCCTTCAACGCCCCTTTTGTCACGCCCTGCTTCGAATCGTCCGCATGCAGACGGTAGAAAGCGATCAGCCGGCTCGAACTGAACAGACTCTCGCCGAGCTGGGAGAGCAGCGAGCGGTGCTGGCCAAGCTGCTGGATGACCTGCTGCAAGTCGGTGCGCTGCTCCTTGCGCTCGTCGAATACCCGCCGCGACAGCGCTTGCAACTGCACCTGGACGCTTTCCAGAACATCGGCGATGCGATCGACCACGGCGTCGGCCAGCCCGAGGAAAACGGCGTGGCTGGACGTTAGGGCTGATGGTTGCCGGGCAATTTTCGTCTCGAACTGGCGAAACGCGCTGAGTTCGGCATAGCGCACCGTGACCAGGCAGCGGCGCGTCAGCACGAAGGTAACCTGGGCGTTTTCCGGGCGGCGATCGGCAATCCCCATCACCACGGTGGTCGTCATGAAGATCGCCCCGTCTTCGTCGTAGAAGCGCGAGGAATCCTCGATTTCCGCCAACTCTTCTCTCGTGGGGATGTCCAGCCCCAGCGCGCGCTCGACGAAGCGCTCTTCCTGCTGGTCGGGCGATTGCAAATCAACCCACAGCACCTTATCGGGAAGCGCCTGTGCCTGTAGATCGTCGGCGACTCGCCTCACCAGGGCACCATTTGCAAGACTGTAGAGCGTGATCATTAGCGCGGCCGTACCTCAAGATGGTCCATGCCAGAATAGAAACCGGCTCAAGCGAAGCGTTCAAGCCATGCCTTGTACCGGCTTCGCCGGTCAGGTCCAATACCGCTCCCGCAAACGAGGACGCAGCATGACGCATACCGATTCGGATGATGACGAAACGTTCGCCGCACACACCCTGATCGAGGCCATCGAGAACCAGCTCGAGGCCGGCGAACCGGCTGTTACGCAAGCGACGCTGAACAAGCTGACCCTGGTGGGCTACGAGCGCGAGGAGTCGATCAAGCTGATGGCTCTGGTCCTGGCCGACGAAATCCGGCAAATGCTCGCCGACGACCGAGGCTTCGATGCCGAACGTTACGAGCGGCTGCTTCGCGACCTGCCAGAGCTGCCCGAATAGCCTTCGGGGCGGCAGCCTGCCGCCGAGCGGCTACACTTGGCGGACCGGGCCCAGGCCCAGCCAACGAGGAACGAACATGGCGTATACACCTGAAGTGGTAGCCGAGCTGGAAATCCTTCGACTGTTCAACCTCGACAACTCGCTCGAAGGCCTCAAGGTGCATCACGATGCGAGCCCTGAAGCCGTGGCCGCCACTCAGCGCCTGCATGCCAAAGGTCTGACGACCCAGCCCGACGGCGGCTACCTAACCGGCCTCGGCCGTGACGCGGCTGAGCATGCGCAGGTGCTCTTGACCATTCTGTCGGGCACCGCGACCGCCTGAACGCGCACAGCGGCGCTGTCGGCTCGCCAGCCCGCTGCAGCTTCGCTTTTCCGCCTGGCCGGGCGGCGTGTTATTTTCTGCGCACTTGCCCCATCACTCATCGGACAACCCGACCCGTGCCCCACGATTTCGCATGAGCCTGCAACCGGAAATTCGCCCCGTTCTCGAAGAGGGAATCGACCGCAAGGAACTCGCCGTGCTGCGGGCACGCTTCCTTGCGGTCAACGCGGGGCGCCTGGAGCGCGCGCGGCAGATCATGTCGCCACGCCAACAGGCCGTGGTGCGGCTGTTGCCGCTGCTGTTCCATGTCAACCACCCCATCCTGCCCGGGTACGTTTCGGCCACCACGCCGGCGGGCGTCTCCGGCTATGAGCCCGATAGCGATACGCTCGCCGAAGCCCAGCGCCTCAGCCGCTCGTTTGCCTACCGACCGGTACGCGGCAAGCCGGCGCAACCGATCCACGGGTTGTTTCTCATGGGCAGCCTGGGCACCGTCGCGCAGGACGAGCACAGCGACCTGGACGTCTGGGTCTGTCATGCGCCGGGGCTGCCAGAGCCGCAACTCGACGAACTGGCCCGAAAATGCGCGCTGCTGGAGGCTTGGGCGGCAACCCAGGGTTGCGAGGCGCACTTCTTTCTCGTCGAGCCAGAGCGTTTCACACAAGGCGCACGTGACGCCAAGCTGACCAGCGACGATTGCGGCACCACCCAGCACTACCTGCTGCTCGACGAGTTCTATCGGACCGCAATCTGGCTGGGCGGCCGCACCCCGCTGTGGTGGCTAGTGCCGGACTACGAGGAACATCGTTACGACGCCTACGCCAACACCTTGCTCAGCAAACGCTTCGTGCGCAGCGAGGAGGTGCTGGACCTCGGCAACCTCGGCAGCATTCCCACCGGCGAATACCTCGGGGCCGGTCTCTGGCAGCTCTACAAAGGTATCGAGGCGCCGTACAAGTCGCTGTTCAAACTGCTGCTGGTCGAGGCCTATGCCAGCGATTACCCGAACTCGCGCTGTCTGAGCCTGGATTTCAAGCGCGCCGTTTACGCCAACCACTTGGACCTCGACGAGCTGGACCCGTACATCGTCGCTTACCGGCGGATCGAGCAGTACTTGTTCAACCGCGCCGACCATGAACGGCTGGCCCTGCTGCGTCGCTGCCTCTACCTCAAGGTCAACAAACCGCTCAGCCGGCCGCCAACCGGCCGAAGCAAGAGCTGGAAGCGCCGCCTGCTGGAACGCCTGACCGCCGACTGGAAGTGGGACGAGCGGCAATTTGCCCAGCTCGACAGTCGCAGCCAGTGGAAGGTACGCCGCGTCATCGAGGAGCGTCGCGCCCTGGTCAACGAACTCACATTCGGCTACCGGTTCCTCAGCGAATTCGCTCGTCGGCAGCAGATCACCTGCAGTATCAATGGCCGTGACTTCGGTGTGCTCGGTCGGCGCCTCCATGCGGCGATCGAGCGCAAGGGCGGGAAGATCGAGGCGATCAACCTCGGCATCGCGCCGGATCTGGCCGAACACAGCCTGACCCTGGTGCAGGGCTACGACGCCGCTGACGACGTTTCCTGGGCGCTCTACGAGGGCAATCTCAACGCGCAACAGCTCAGCAACTTCTCCCCGCTCAAACGCTCGCGCGAGCTGATCCCGCTACTGGCCTGGTGTCACCGCAACGGCGTGATCGACGGCGCGACGCATGTCGCCCTGCACCCGGGCGACAGCGGCCTGACCGAAGGCGAGCTGTTCGCCCTCCTGACCGAACTGAGGCAGGCATTGCCGATGCCGCCACAGGCGGTCCCTGACGAAGCCCTGCTGAACCCTGCGGCACCGGTTCGGGCACTGCTATTGATCAACGTTGGCGTCGACCCGCTCAGCCCGGCGCAACCGTTTTCGTTCGATGAGCTATCCGACTCGTTGGGGCTCGGCACGGGGCGCGAGCATCTGATCCTGAGCATCGATCAATTGACGCTCAATAGCTGGGGCGAGCTGATCGCCACCCGTTACGAAAACCCTGCGCCGCTGGCCGAATGCCTGCGCGATTACTTGCAGGCGCTCCCCCCCCATGGCGAGCGTCCGAGCCTGCAGGTGCGCTGTTTCCGCAACGCTGGCGTGCAGCTGGCGCGACGGGTGGAAACGGTATTCCTTGATGCCCAGGCAGCGCTCGACGAGCCGGGTGAGAGCCGTTACCTGCTCCAGGTTCGCCAGCACTTCCATGTGCTAGATCTCGCCGCGGGGAACATCCGCCATACGGCCCTGCACGATATGCCCGCGCTGCTCGAACACCTCGGCGAAACCCATCACCAGCATCGACCGCTGCGCCTGGAACGGCACACCCTCGTTGGAACCGACTTGGCGCTGGTGCTGACCCAGGCACGCCCCGACTGCCTGCAGGTGTTCTACCGTGTGCAGAACGGGCTGGCCGAGGTTACGGTGCTCGACGAATTCAACTCACTCTGGCGTCAGCAGTACGGGTTTCGTGACGAGCAGAGTCTGTTGGCACCGCTGCTGCGCTTCCTGCAATCGGTGAGCTATCGGCGCACCACGCAGCTGCCGTTCGAAGAGAGCCGTTTGGCCGCGATGGACATTCTGATCTATCGCCTGCAGTCAGCGGCCCAGGACGGTGCGCCCGCACTGGAGCGCCGGCCCGCACCACGCGAGGCCAGCAACCCGTTCTACGACATTCAAGCGATCGTCGAACCCGGTGAGCGGGGCCGCTCGCAGGTCACGCTGTACTGCAATCATCGGGAATTCTCCAGCCTCGAATACGGGCCTGAGCTCTACGCCGCCGTGGCGCACTACATTCTGACCCAGCGCCGGGCCGGCGAGCGTTATCCCTGCTACCTCACGGATCTGGATCTCTCTGGGCTACATGGCGGCGCACGGGCGCAGACCGTCCAGTACCTGCGCTACAAAACGCATCTGGAGACGGCGATCAACCAGGCACTGCACGCAGACTGAACCGCTCGCCGCGCGCTACTTCCGGTGCGCCTCGCCCGCGGCTTCGGGCTGGTATTCGACGGCCAACAGGGTCAGTTTGAGCACCTTGCCGCCCGGCGTCGGCCAATCGATGTGCTGACCCACACTCAGCCCGAGCAACGCGCTGCCCACCGGCGCTAGAACCGACACGGTCCCGTCCTTGCCGGCCTCCTCGGGGTAGACGAGCGTCAGGTGGTAATCCTTGCCGCTTCCCTCTTCGCGGCAATGCACGCGCGAATTCATCGACACCACGCCGGCCGGCAACTCGGCGCGCTCGACGACCTGAGCACGGGACAGCTCCTCCTCGAGGGCCTCGGCGGCCGGGCCGTAATCCGGTAGGCCATCGAGCAGCCGCTCGATCCGCTGGAGGTCGGATTGGGTGATGATGATCGACGGTGCACTGGTCATGAGTACGGGCAAGCTCCTCGAAAATTGGAATGGCAGAAAAGCAAAACCCCACCATGCAAGGCGGGGTTCGTCCTGCGACCCTAACACAGGTCACCGAGGAAGCAAGCGCCGGGGGCGTGCCCGCCGGGCAGCCAGTAGCAGGTTAGAGGTCTTCGAATTCCAGCGCTTCGCCGCCCTGCTCCTGCGTGGCCCGGGTGAGCAACTCGCCGAGCCGTTCGTCGTTCGCATCGCATATCCACGCCGCGTTTTCTTCGTCGTAATCGAAGTGGAAGCCACCCGAGCGCGCCGCCAGCCAGAGCTGACGCAATGCCGGCTGACGGCTGAAGATTAGCTGGCTGCCGTTCTCGAAGCGAACCGTCAGCACGCCGCCGGAGTTTTCCAGATCGACGTCCAGGCCGCTGTCGTCGAAAACGTCCTCGACGGCTTCCTGCACGGCGTCGACCAGATCGTGAAAGCGCGCTTCGCTAAGACTCATCAGTGGAATTCCTTCTTGTCGATAGAGCGGCAGGCAACCGGGCCGGCCGATAATGGCGGCGAGCTTAGCAGCCCGGCGCAACCTCTAGCGAGTCGCCAGACCGGCGCCGCCCGAACGCCGGCCGAAGCACGAGGCCACATAGGCAATCCGACGGGTGCTGGGTATACTCCGGCCCATCGATTTTTCTAGGATTGCCCCCCAATGAAGCGTCTGCTGCTTCCACTTGTCGCGCTCGCGATACTTGCCTCCGCCCTGAGCGGTTGCGGCCAGAAAGGCCCGCTCTACCTACCGGATGACGAGGCAACGTCCAAAGAACGTTCCAAAGACCGATTCGAACTGTAAAGGAGGCATTCCATGGAGGCCTTCTCGTACCGCGACGGTCAACTCTTCGCGGAGGGCGTGGCGCTGCCCGCTCTCGCGCAACGCTTCGGCACCCCCACCTACGTGTACTCGCGCGCCCACATCGAGGCCCAGTACCGCGCCTATGCCGATGCCCTGCAAGGCATGCCGCACCTGGTCTGCTTCGCCGTGAAGGCGAACTCGAACCTAGGCGTTCTGAACGTGCTCGCGCGGCTCGGTGCAGGCTTCGACATCGTCTCGATCGGCGAACTGGAGCGGGTCCTCGCGGCCGGCGGTCAACCCGAGCACATCGTCTTCTCCGGCGTCGGCAAGAGCCGTGACGACATGCGCCGCGCACTCCAGGTCGGTGTGCACTGCTTCAACGTCGAGTCCACCGACGAACTGGAACGCCTGCAGCAGGTGGCCGCCGAGCTGGGCGTCATGGCACCGGTATCGCTGCGCGTGAACCCGGATGTCGATGCCGGCACCCACCCGTACATTTCCACCGGGCTCAAGGAAAACAAGTTCGGCATCGCCATTGCCGACGCTGAGGATGTCTATGCCCGTGCACACGAGCTAGACAACCTCGAAGTCATCGGCGTGGACTGCCACATCGGCTCGCAGCTCACCAGCCTGCCGCCGTTTCTCGACGCGCTCGATCGCCTGCTGGGCTTGATCGACCGACTCGCGGTGCGCGGTATCCGTATCCGCCACCTCGATCTGGGCGGTGGTTTAGGCGTGCGCTATCGCGAAGAGCAGCCGCCGCTCGCTGGGGACTACATCCAGGCGGTGCGCAAGCGCATCGACGGCCGCGACCTCGCGCTCGTTTTCGAACCAGGCCGATCGATCGTCGCCAACGCCGGCGTGCTGCTGACTCGTGTCGAATACCTCAAGCACACCGAGCACAAGGACTTCGCCATCGTCGATGCGGCGATGAACGACCTGATTCGCCCGGCGCTCTACCAAGCGTGGATGGACGTGGTACCGGTGCAGCCACGCGACAGCGAACCGCGCCACTACGACATTGTCGGGCCGATCTGCGAAACCGGGGACTTCCTCGCCAAGGAGCGCCCGCTCGCCCTGGCCGAGGGTGACCTGCTGGCGGTGCGCTCGGCGGGCGCCTATGGTTTCGTGATGAGTTCTAACTACAACACGCGCGGCCGTGCAGCCGAAGTGCTGGTGGACGGGGACAACGCCTACGAAGTGCGCCGCCGCGAAAGCGTGCAGGAGCTATACGCTGGCGAAAGCCTGCTGCCAGCCTGAGGCCACGACGATGCTTTTGCGTTTTACCAAGATGCATGGCCTGGGCAATGATTTCATGGTCATCGACCTGATCAGCCAGCATGCGCACATCCAGCCCAAGCACGCCCGGCAATGGGGCGATCGCCACACCGGCGTGGGCTTCGACCAGCTCCTGCTGGTCGAGCCACCGCACAATCCCGACGTGGACTTTCGCTACCGCATTTTCAACTCCGACGGGTCGGAAGTGGAGCAATGCGGTAACGGCGCCCGCTGCTTCGCGCGTTTCGTGCTGGACAAGCGGCTGACCATGAAGCGGCAGATCCGGGTAGAAACCAAGGGCGGCATCATCGAGCTGATCGTGCGCCCCGATGGGCAGATCACCGTCGACATGGGGCCGCCGCGTCTGATCCCGGATCAGATACCGTTCCAGGCCGACGAAGAAGCCCTGAGCTACCCGCTGGACGTTAACGGCCAACAGCTGCGGATCGCCGCAGTGTCCATGGGCAATCCGCATTCGGTCCTACGGGTGGAGGATGTCGACACCGCCCCGGTTCACCAGCTCGGGCCTCAGATCGAGCATCACCCGCGGTTTCCGCAACGGGTCAACGCGGGTTTCCTCCAGGTTGTCGATCGCCAGCATGCGAAGCTGCGCGTCTGGGAGCGCGGTGCGGGCGAAACGCAGGCCTGCGGGACCGGTGCTTGCGCTGCGGCGGTTGCCGCGATTCGCCATGGCTGGATGGATTCGCCGGTGCAGATCGACCTGCCCGGCGGCCGTCTGTCCATTGAATGGGCAGGCACTGGACAGCCCGTTATGATGACCGGCCCCGCCGTTCGCGTATTCGAAGGACAGGTTCGCCTATGACCGAGCAAAACCAGGAAAAGCCGCAGCTGCCGGACGCCGAAGCCGTCGCGGCCTACCTGCGTGCGCATCCGGAATTCTTTGTCGACCACGATGAACTCATTCCCGAGCTGCGCATCCCCCATCAGCCCGGTACGGCCGTATCGCTGGTCGAGCGGCAGGTCAAGCTGCTGCGCGAGCGCAACATCGAGATGCGCCATCGCCTGTCGCAACTGATGGACGTCGCGCGCGACAACGACAGGCTGTTCGACAAGACGCGCCGGCTGGTGCTCGACCTGCTCGATGCCAACAGCCTCGAGGAAGTGATCGGCGCGATGGACGAAAGCCTGCGCCACGAATTCCAAGTGCCCTATGTCAGCCTGATCCTGTTCAGCGAGACGCCCTTGCCGGTCGGCCGCAGCGTTACCGCGAACGAAGCGCAGCAGGCCATTGGCGGATTGCTGGGCAGCGGCAAGACGGTCTGCGGCGTGTTGCGTCCGCACGAGCTGGCCTTTCTGTTCGGCGAGCAGGAAAGCCGCAGCATCGGCTCGGCCGCCGTGGTCGCGTTGAACCAGCAGCAGGGCATCCTCGCCATCGGCAGCGAGGACCCACAACACTACAAAAGCTCGCTGGGCACGCTCTTCCTGGGCTACATCGCCGAGGTGCTGACGCGGGTTCTGCCGAGCTACTCCACCCCGTTGCGCTCGGTACGCTGATTGCCGGAAACAGCATCCGGGGCTGTCCAAAGGCGCGTACCGGCTAGAAGAGCGTTGTGATGCAGACCGATCTGGATGCCTATTTCCAATACCTGCGCAGCGAACGGCAGATGTCGCCGCACACGCTGGATGGCTACCAGCGCGATCTGCTCAAGGCCGTCGCCTTTGCCGATAAGCAGCAGTTGCGCGACTGGGCCGAATTCAAGCCTGCCCATGTTCGTCAATTGATTGCCGATCAGCATCGGCGCGGGCAGTCCAGCCGCAGCCTGGCGCGCCTGCTGTCGTCGCTGCGTGGGCTCTATCGCTACCTGGCCAAGGAAGGACGCTGCGCCCACGATCCGGCAGCAGGTATCTCCGCACCGAAGGGCGAGAAACGCCTGCCCCGCCTGCTCGACACCGACCGCGCCATGCAATTGCTCGACGGCGGCGTCGAGGACGATTTCATCGGCCACCGCGACCAGGCGATGCTCGAGCTCTTCTATTCATCCGGCCTGCGCCTGGCCGAGCTGGTGAGCCTGAATCTCGAACAGCTCGACCTCGGATCCGGGCTGGTGCATGTCCACGGCAAGGGCAACAAGCAGCGCATCCTCCCGGTTGGGCGCAAGGCACTCGAAGCACTGCAGGCCTGGCTGCCGCTGCGGGCGCTGAGCAATCCGCCCGATTCGGCGGTGTTCGTCAGCCAGAAAGGCCGCCGGCTCGGCGCGCGCGCCGTGCAGGTCAGGGTCCGCGAGGCGGGCGTTCGGGAGCTCGGCCAGCACCTTCATCCGCACATGCTGCGGCACAGCTTCGCCAGCCATATGCTCGAATCGTCACAGGACTTGCGTGCAGTGCAAGAGCTACTCGGGCATGCCGACATCGGCACCACGCAAATCTATACGCACCTGGACTTCCAGCACTTGGCCAAGGTCTACGACCAGGCGCATCCGCGAGCCAAGCGCAAACAGAACAGCGAGCAGGAACCATGACCATTCGGCTGATCACCTTCGACCTGGACGATACCCTGTGGGACGTGGCCCCCGTCATCCAGAGCGCGGAAATCCAACTGCGCGACTGGCTGGGCGAACATGCGCCGCGCCTGGGCGACGTTCCGGTCGAGGCCCTGGCCGCGATTCGCAGCCGCCTGGTCGAGGCCGACCCCAGCCTCAAGCACCGCATCAGTGAACTGCGCCGCCGCGTCCTGTTCCATGCCTTGAATGACGCCGGTTATACCGAGGCCGAGGCCCGCGAGATGGCCCACAGGGCCTTCGAAATCTTTCTCGAGGCGCGCCACGCGATCGAACTCTTTCCCGACGTGCACCCAACGCTGGAACGGCTCGCCAATCACTATGCCCTCGGCGTGCTGACCAACGGCAACGCCGACGTCAGCCGGCTCGGGCTGGCGGATTACTTCCGTTTCAGCCTGTGCGCGGAGGAGCTCGGTATAGGCAAGCCGGACCCCCACCCCTTCCGCGAAGCGCTCAAGCGCGGCGGCGTCGAAGCCGCGCACGCCGTGCATGTCGGCGACCACCCAAGCGACGACATCGGCGGGGCGCAGCGGGCCGGGCTGCGGGCGATCTGGTTCAACCCGGGCGGCAAGGCCTGGGCACATGAGGGCCGGCCTGATGCCGAGATCGGCAGCTTGGCCGAATTGCCGGCGTTGCTACACGGCTGGCGCTGACGGCGAACGTCGCAGAAACGAAAAAACCCGCCAATAGGCGGGTTTTTCTCGAGGCAGAGCGACGCCGGATCAGATGGGCCGGCTGCCATACTTGCTGTCGGGTTTTTTAGGCGGATCGGCTACCACGTTGGGTTCGACCTCCTGCACCTGGCCTCCACGCGCCAGGAACTCTTCCATCGCGCGAGCCAACTCTTCGCGCTCGCGCTGCTTGGCTTCCAGGCTGGGCAGTTCATCGACCACGACCGCCTTGGCCTTGGCTTTCTTGTTGGTCGGCGTGGCGCGCTCGCTGTCGGTGCCTTCATCATCCGACATGTCATCGCTGTCGTCGGAATCGGCCGCAGCCAGCTCCTCGCCTTCATCCTCGTCGTCGTTAACGTCCAGATCGTCTTGTTCTAGTTCTTCGTCACTCATGTTCAACCTCGTCCCCTGCCAAAGCGGAAGTTATAGCCCAGCGATGAACTTTGTTCGCCATCGCCAAAAAAAATTCAACTTGCCATCCCATGCAACGTCGCGAGCACCTGCCTGGCCCCGCCCTTATCGCGGTGTTCCCCGAGATAGACGCCTTGCCAAGTCCCCAACGCCAATCGGCCATCCTGTACCGGCAGGCTGACCTCACAGCCCAGCAGGCTGGATTTGAAATGCGCCGGCAGGTCGTCCGGCCCCTCGTAATCATGTTCGTAGCCGGGCTGGCCCTGCGGCACCAGGCGATTGAAGAACCGCTCGAAATCGCGCCGTACCGCACCATCGGCATTCTCGTTGATGGTCAGCGAGGCCGAGGTATGGCGCAGCCACAGGTGTAACAGACCAGCCGTGCATTCGCGCAGTTCCGGCAGATGCTCGAGCAACTCATCGGTGATCAGGTGGAAGCCGCGCGGTCTCGGCCGCAGCGTGATGATCGTCTGTCGCCACATCGTCGAGAGCCCCTCGTCAGCCGCACGGAGCGCATTCTAGCGCGGCTCCAGAAAAAACAAAGGGCGCCCGAGGGCGCCCTTCTTGGAGCAGGGGATGATCAACGCTTGTTGGTGAACTCCGGATAGGCTTCAAGGCCGCACTCCACGACGTCGACGCCTTCGTACTCTTCCTCTTCGCTAACGCGCAGGCCGATGACCGCCTTGAGGATCGCCCAAACCACCAGGCTGGCAATGAATACCCAGGCGAAGATCGAGACCAGGCCCAGCAGCTGCGCACCGAAGGAGGCGTCTGCATTGGTCAGAGGAACGGCCAGCAGACCCCATGCACCGACTACACCGTGCACGGAAATCGCACCCACCGGGTCATCGAGCTTGAGCTTGTCCAGGCCAAGGATGCTGAACACCACCAGCACGCCACCCACTCCACCAATCAGCACCGCCTGCAGCGCACTTGGGGTCAGCGGTTCGGCCGTGATGGCCACCAAGCCCGCCAGTGCCCCGTTGAGGATCATGGTCAGGTCGGACTTGCCGAACAGCAGGCGTGCGGTGATCAACGCCGCGACCAGCCCGCCTGCAGCCGCCATGTTGGTATTGGTGAATACCTGGGCGACAGCGTTGGCATCTTCGATGGTGCTCATCTTCAGCTGCGAGCCGCCGTTGAAGCCGAACCAGCCCATCCACAGAATGAAGGTGCCGAGGGTCGCCAGCGGCAGGTTGGCACCCGGGATCGCGTTGATCTGGCCGTTAGGGCCGTACTTGCCCTTGCGCGGGCCCAGCAGCAGAACGCCAGCCAGTGCAGCCGAGGCACCGGCCATGTGCACCAGACCCGAGCCTGCGTAGTCGAGGAAGCCAGCCGCGTCGAGGAAACCGCCGCCCCACTTCCAGAAACCCTGAACCGGGTAGATGAAGCCGGTCATCACCACCGCGAAGGCAATGAAGGCCCAGAGCTTCATGCGCTCGGCGACCGCACCGGAGACCACCGACATGCAGGTCGCGGCAAACACGATTTGGAAGAAGAAATCGGCACGCGCGGAATAATACGGCGCGTCCTCGCCACCGGCGGCGACGACGTCGACCGCGTTCTCATCGCCGATCAGGAATCCCAGGCTCGGCAGGATGCCGCCTTCGGGGCTCGAGTACATGATGTAGTAGCCGATCAGCAGATACATGATCGAGGCCAGTGCATAGAGGACGATGTTCTTGGTCAGGATCTCGGCGGTGTTCTTGGCACGGACCAGGCCGGCCTCAAGCATCGAGAATCCCGCCGCCATCCACATGACTAGCGCGCCGCAGATGAGGAAGTAGAAGGTATCGAGTCCGTACTGGACGGGTATCAGTGCTGTGCTATCCATTTTTGTTCACCTTTTGCCGAGCGCCAGGGCGCTATTCGGGTAAGGCGCCCGGGTTGGCTCCGGGCGCACTCCGTGTGCTTACAGGTTGTAGCCGCGTTCGTTGTGCAGGCTGAGGTCGAGGCCGATCGTTTCTTCTTCTTCGCTGACCCGCAGTCCCATCACCACGTCGATCACTTTCAGGATTACGAAGGTGACGATGGCGGTGTAGACGACGGTGAAGAGCACGCCCTTGAACTGGATCCACAGCTGCAGTGCGATGTTTTCCACCTCACCGAAACCGCCCAGCGCAGGGGCTGCGAAGACACCGGTCAGAAGCGCGCCGACGATGCCGCCAACGCCATGTACGCCGAAGGCGTCCAGCGAGTCGTCGTAACCGAGCTTGCGCTTGAGACTGGTGGCACAGAAGAAACAGATGACGCCCGATGCCAAGCCGATGACCAGCGCACCCATCGGACCGACCGTGCCGGCTGCCGGGGTGATCGCTACCAGGCCGGCAACAACGCCGGAGGCGATACCCAGCGCGCTGGGTTTGCCGTGCGTCATCCACTCGGCAAACATCCAGCTCAGCGCTGCGGCAGCAGTCGCGATCTGGGTGACCAGCATGGCCATGCCAGCAGTGCCGTTGGCGGCCAGCGAGGAACCGGCGTTGAACCCGAACCAGCCGATCCACAGCATCGCCGCGCCGACCAGCGTCAGGCCGAGGTTGTGCGGGGCCATGGGGGTGGTCGGGAAGCCCTTGCGCTTGCCAAGCACGATGCACGCGACCAGGCCGGCAATACCGGCGTTGATGTGCACCACGGTGCCACCGGCGAAGTCGAGCACGCCCCAGTCCCACATCAGGCCGCCGTCGCCGCCCCAGACCATGTGGGCAATCGGTGCGTACACCAGGGTGAACCAGACGCCCATGAACACCAGCATCGCGGAGAACTTCATGCGCTCGGCGAAGGCACCGACGATCAGCGCCGGCGTGATGATGGCGAAGGTCATCTGGAAGGTAATGAAGACGCTTTCCGGCACGGTGCCGGTAAGGCTGTCGGGTGTCAGGCCGGCGAGGAATGCACGCCCGAGGCCGCCGACGAAGGAATTGAGATTGGTGACGCCTGCTTCCATGCCAGTCGTGTCGAACGCCAGGCTGTAGCCGTAGACCATCCAGAGGATGCTCATCAGGCCGGTAATGGCAAAGCACTGCATCATGACCGAGAGGATGTTCTTGGAGCGGACCATGCCGCCGTAGAACAGGGCCAGGCCTGGAATGGTCATGAACAGCACCAATGCGGTGGCTGTCAGCATCCATGCCGTATCGCCGGAATCGAGCGTTGCCTCCTGTGCCATGGCGATGCCGGGGCTTATCAGAGACAAAAGGGCTCCTAGCCCTGCGAATTTTCGCAGAGTCATGGTTTTACTCCTGGGGCGTGGGGGTTCGTAGGCCTGCGCTGGCAGGCAATCGCAAGTACGGCTGCGGCGTGGCGGATGTGTCGGGCGTTGCCGCCCGCTCATGCATGCGCTACGCGCGGCTCGTCAGATTGCGTCGGTGTCGGTTTCGCCGGTGCGGATGCGGATGGCCTGCTCCAGGTTCACCACGAAAATCTTGCCGTCGCCGATCTTTCCGGTATTGGCCGCCTTGGTGATGGCCTCGATCACGCGATCGAGCTGGTCGTCAGCAATGGCCACGTCGATTTTCACCTTCGGCAGGAAATCGACCACGTATTCGGCGCCGCGGTAGAGCTCGGTATGGCCTTTCTGCCGGCCAAAGCCCTTGACCTCGGTGACTGTGATGCCTTGGACGCCAATTTCGGACAGTGACTCGCGCACGTCGTCCAGCTTGAACGGCTTGATGATGGCAGTGACTAGTTTCATGAAAACTTCTCCCGTTTAGGTGGACTTGCCCCAGAAGTACGAACCCGGCTCAAGTCTAAGCTCAGTGTCTGGCTCTTGTAACGCGCCGGCATCGCCGCGCGACCCTCCGACACCATCAACCAATCCGACGAAACGTCCCGAATCGCCTGTGCACCGTTACCTGTCGGTGCATGCGTCACGCTGAACAAAGCAGAAACAGTGCCAACCAATCGAAACTCGCGCTCTGCTGCGGTCCGCGCGGCCAGCACGGGCCTAAACGAGCGAAGCGGCGAACCAAAATGGTGCGGCGTACCAAGGCACAGTGCACAGAAATGGGCACAGGGGCTGCCCGGGGCGGCTTGGACGAGCGTGCTACACTGCACGCCGCTCAAAAACAGGTGATGCTATGTTCCCGCCCAAAGCTTTCCTCGACGCCATCGGCTCCCAGGCCTCGCGCTTGTTCAACGGCGAAACGCCCCTCTCGCGCAGCGAAATCGAAGCCCAGTTCAAGGGCATCGTGCAGGGCGCGTTGAGCAAGCTGGATGTGGTCAGCCGCGACGAGTTTGACAGCCAGATGGTCGTCCTGGCCCGCACACGTGCCCGCCTCGAGGCGCTGGAGGCCAAGGTCATTGAACTGGAAGAGAAGCTGAAGCCCGCCGCCGGAGAGTGATCCAGCGGCACCGATCAAAGGAGTGATCGATGTCTCTCGCAATCGTCCACAGCCGGGCCCAGCTCGGCGTGGAAGCGCCGGCCGTCACGGTCGAGGCGCACCTGGCCAACGGCCTGCCTTCACTGGCCCTTGTCGGCCTGCCCGAAACTGCGGTCAAGGAAAGCAAGGATCGCGTGCGCAGCGCCATCCTCACGTCCGGCTTCGATTTCCCGGCCCGCCGCATCACCCTCAACCTCGCCCCCGCAGATTTGCCTAAGGATGGAGGGCGCTTCGACCTGGCGATCGCCCTCGGCATTCTTGCCGCCAGCGCTCAGGTGCCGAGCGAGCGCCTCGACAGCCTCGAATGTCTCGGTGAACTGGCGCTTTCCGGCGCGTTGCGGCCGGTTCAGGGCGTATTGCCCGCCGCGCTGGCGGCACGCAAGGCTGGCCGCGCCCTGCTGGTGCCCCGCGCAAACGCAGAAGAAGCCAGCCTAGCCTCGGGATTGGTGGTTTACGCCGCAGACCATCTGCTGGAAGTCGCCGCGCATTTCAACGGCGTGACACCACTGCAACCTTTCCAGGCACAAGGGCTTCTGCGCCAGGTCCTGCCGTACCCGGATCTGGCCGACGTGCAAGGTCAGCAAGCAGCCAAGCGCGGCTTGCTGGTCGCCGCGGCCGGCGCGCACAACCTGCTGTTTTCCGGCCCACCCGGCACCGGCAAGACACTGCTAGCCAGCCGCCTGCCAGGGCTGCTGCCACCGCTGGAGGAACAGGAAGCACTCGAAGTCGCCGCCATTCACTCTGTGGCCAGCCAGTCGCCCCTCGAACATTGGCCGCAGCGCCCTTTTCGACAGCCCCATCACAGTGCATCCGGGCCGGCGTTGGTCGGTGGCGGCAGCCGGCCGCGACCCGGCGAAATCACACTGGCGCACCAAGGCGTGCTCTTTCTCGATGAACTGCCGGAATTCGATCGCAAGGTGTTAGAGGTACTACGGGAGCCACTGGAATCGGGGTGTATCGTCATCGCACGGGCACGTGACAAGGTGCGATTTCCTGCTCGTTTCCAATTGGTGGCCGCGATGAACCCTTGCCCCTGTGGCTATCTGGGCGACCCCAGCGGCCGCTGCCGTTGCTCGCCCGATCAGGTCCAGCGCTACCGCGGCAAGCTCTCCGGCCCGCTGCTTGACCGCATCGACCTGCACCTGACCGTGGCGCGGGAGGCGACTGCACTCAATGCGCCAATGGCGAGCACCGAAACGACCGCCGAGATGGCTGCCCTCGTAGCCGAGGCGCGGCGCCGACAACTCGCTCGCCAGGGGTGCGCCAACGCATTTCTCGATCTATCCGGCCTGCGCCAGCACTGCCATCTGCAACCGGAGGACCAGCAGTGGTTGGAGCGCGCCTGTGAGCGACTCGGGCTATCGCTGCGCGCGGCACACCGCATTCTCAAAGTCGCTCGTACGCTGGCGGATCTCGAGCGCGCCGAGTCGATCGGTCGCGCCCACCTCGCCGAGGCGCTGCAATACCGGCCCGCCAGCCAGGCCAGCTGATAACGCGCCGGCTGAAGTCCTGCAACGCGTGGCGCGGCGGCAAGCGCAACGGCGTAATTCCTGCTCGTCCGAGGTCCGATCCATTGTTACCGACGCAATGGCGATGGCCTCGAAGCCGGTCAGAAGCTGACCAATATGTTAGATTGCGCCCTCTTCGCCACAGGCGGCCACTCCCCAAATCGAAAAATCAAGGAGCGCAGCATGGAGGCCAACAAGTCTTCTTCCACCCTCAACCCACCCGTTTTCATCGGCTCTGCCGTCCTTATCATCGCGCTGGTTATCTACAGCGTCGCCTTCTCGGAAAACGCGCAGGCTGTATTCGGTGACGTCCAGGCCTGGATCATCGCCAATGTCAGCTGGCTCTACATCATCGCTGTCGCCATCATCCTGTTGATGGTCGTGCTGCTCGCCCTGAGCCGCTACGGCGACATCAAGCTCGGCCCTGATCACAGCGAGCCGGACTACAGCAACCTGACCTGGTTCTCCATGCTGTTCTCCGCCGGCATGGGCATCGGCCTGATGTTTTTCGGCGTAGCCGAACCGGTGATGCACTTCCTCTCGCCCCCGGTCGGTGAAGGAGGGACCAGTGAGGCCGCGTACGAGGCCATGAAGATCACCTTCTTCCACTGGGGTCTGCATGCCTGGGCGATCTACGCGATCGTCGCGATGATCCTGGCTTACTTCAGCTACCGCCACGGCTTGCCGCTCACACTGCGCTCGGCGCTCTATCCACTCATCGGCGAGCGAATCTATGGCCCGATCGGCCACGCCGTGGACATCTTCGCGATCATCGGCACCGTGCTGGGCGTCGCCACCTCGCTGGGGCTGGGCGTCACCCAGATCAATTCCGGCCTTAATCATCTATACGGGGTGCCGATCTCGGTGCCTGTTCAGATCATCCTGATCGCAGTCACCACGCTGCTGGCGACGGTCTCAGTGGTCACGGGTCTGGACAAGGGCGTCCGGCGCCTGTCGGAGCTCAACCTGACGCTTGCCGTGCTGCTTGTAGTCGTTGTGCTGATTGCAGGCCCGACCGTATTTATCCTGCAGACTTTCGTGCAGAACACCGGCAGCTATCTGTCCGACATCGTCAACAAGACCTTCAACCTCTACGCCTACGAGCCGAACGACTGGATCGGCGGATGGACGCTGTTCTACTGGGGCTGGTGGCTGGCCTGGTCGCCCTTCGTCGGCCTGTTCATCGCGCGCATCTCGCGCGGCCGCACCATCCGTGACTTCGTCACCGGCGTGCTGCTGGTACCGACCGGCTTCACCCTGTTGTGGATGACCGTGTTCGGTGACACCGCGATCCACATGATTCTCTGGGACCACGTCACGAGCCTGGGCGAAGCGATCGAGCGTGACAGCTCGCTTGCCCTGTTTGCCTTCCTCGAAAACTTCCCCTTCGCGGCGGTGCTCTCGACCATCGCGATGCTGATGGTGGTGGTGTTCTTCGTGACATCGGCAGACTCCGGCGCGCTGGTCGTAGACATGCTCGCCTCGGGTGGTGAAGGCCAGACGCCGGTATGGCAACGTATTTTCTGGACAGCCTCCATGGGCATCGTGGCGATCGCACTGCTGCTTGCCGATGGCTTGACCGCACTGCAGACGGCAACCATCGCCAGCGCCCTGCCCTTCACCCTCGCGCTGCTCTGCTCGATGTGGGGCCTGCTCAAGGCGCTTCGTGTCGATGCGACAAAACAGGGGCTGCGCTACCAGGCGATCAACACGACCCCGACCGCGCCCGTGTCCGAAGGCGGCTGGCGTCGCCGTGTGCAGAACCTGACTCGGTATCCCCGCCGTCGTGACGTGGAGCGATTCATCAGCGAGACCGCTGCGCCCGCGTGCGCCGCTGTAGCCGAGGAGCTGCGCAAGCAGGGCTACCACGTCGAACTGACCAGCGGGGACGACAAACGGACCGGCCTGGAAATCACCTACGAAGGTGCGCCGGACTTCATCTACCTGATTCGCCCACGTGGCTACCCGATGCCGAGCTTCGTTGCCACCGAGGAAGGTGACGACGACGAGCGCAACTACTTCCGTGCCGAAGTGCACCTCAAGGAAGGCGGGCAGAACTACGATGTGATGGGCTGGAGCCGGGAAGGCGTGATTGGCGACATTCTCGACCAGTACGAGAAACACATGCACTTCCTGCACATGGTTCGCTGATCCACACCGCGCCGGGCTCCAAGCCCGGCGCTTTGTTTCAACTCTGCATTTCGACCGCGCGGCCCCGGTTGAGAAAGGGCCTTAGCTCGGCCAGGGGCAGCGGCTTGCTGATCAGGTAGCCCTGCACCTGGTCTGCACCGAAGCGGCGCAGTTGTCCTAACTGCGCTGCGCCTTCGACCCCCTCGGCCACGACCTCCAGACCCAGCTCGTGGGCCAGACCGATCATCGCCCGGACCAGTCGGCCGTTCTGCGGGCGCGAAGCCATCTGTTCGACGAAGCTCTTGTCGATCTTCAGCAAGCTGATCGGCAGCCGGCTCAGGTGCACGAAGGAGGAAAAGCCCGTGCCGAAATCGTCCAGCGAGAAGCGCACCCCCAGCTCAGCCAGCGCGTTCATGGTGCCGCGCACCTGATCGCTGCGGCGCATCACAGCCGTCTCGGTGAGCTCGAACTCCAGCCAGTGCGGATCGACGCCGCGCTCGGCGATCAGCCGCTCGAGGGTGGCCAGCAACTGGCTATCCTGAAACTGCCGGAACGACAGATTGACCGCCATGTGCAACTCGCCCGCACCGCTGTCACGCAGGCTTTGCATGTCGCGCAAGGCCCGGGCGATGACCCAGTAGCCCAGCGGCACGATCAGCCCGCTCTCCTCGGCCATGGGTATGAACTCGTCTGGAGCCAGCAGGCCACGCTCGGCGTGCGGCCAACGCACCAGGGCTTCCATACCGACGATGCGGCCGGTCTCGATGCACAGCCTCGGCTGATAATGCAGCTCCAGGTCGTCGCGGCGCAGGGCACGCCGCAGCTCACCTTCAAGGCCGGCCAGGCTGCTGGCACTGCGGTTGACCCGTTCGTTATAGCGATGCCAGGTGCAGCCCTGGCTGGCCTTGGCCTGGCGCATGGCGATCTGCGCCAGCCAGAACAGCTGATCGGCGTCCGCGCCCGGGGTCGCACGGGCCAGGCCCAGGCTGCACCCGAGCATCAGGCTTTCGCCATCGAGCCAGTAGGGCTCTGCCAGCGCGCCCATCAAGCGGTCGGCCAGTTTCTCCACTGGCTCCATGCGGTCGGCCTCGAGCAACAGGCCGAACTCGTCGCCACCCAGCCGAGCCAGGCGATCACCCACCTCGAGTTCGGCCTTTAAGCGCGCCACCACTTGCACGATCAAACGGTCGCCCGCCTGGTGGCCGAGCGCGTCGTTGACCCGGCGAAAGTTGTCCAAATCGAGCACGCCCAATACCAGACCCTCACCTCGACCCTCAACCAGCCGGGCGGCGAGCAGCGCCTGAAAACCCTGGCGATTGATGATGCCGGTCAGCGGGTCCTGCCTGGCCAGACGCTGAACAACGCCTTGCAGATTGCAGCGCTCACGGGCATAGCGCAGGCAGCGGCGCAACAGCTCCGGGTCCAGCCGCGGCCCGGTCAGCCAGTCGATGACGCCTTCGGGCGCTTCAACCGGTTCTGTTTCGAGCAACAGGACCGTCGGCCATGGAAAACGACCCGATGCAGGGCGGTGCGCCGCGGTGGTGAGCAGTAGGCTGGGGCCAGCTTCGGCCAGGCAGGCGGTGGCGGTCGCCCAGTCAGGCGCCTCGACGAGCTGGTGCGGGCTGGGCAGCACACCCAGGGCCGCCACCAAGCACTCGTGCCACGCAGGGTCATCGGCGAGCAGGACCAGACGCAAAGGTTGAGCGGACGATGTCACGATTCTTCCCCGGTTCGTACGGAGCAGTCAGGCGTGCAAGCGCCTGGAATTACACCCTCCCTGTGTGAAGCGGGGCGCAGGCCGTGCAGCCTGTTGCGGGCGCCGCGGCGCATAGACTAGAGCATTGCGACCCGGAACCCAGCCCCGTGGGCGACGACCGGTCATCACCCCCGCCAGCAGCCGGCAAATCGTG
The DNA here is from genome assembly GCF_054131565.1 of Pseudomonas sp. SA195. Taxonomy (NCBI): domain Bacteria; kingdom Pseudomonadati; phylum Pseudomonadota; class Gammaproteobacteria; order Pseudomonadales; family Pseudomonadaceae; genus Pseudomonas; species Pseudomonas sp. SA195. The sequence continues at coordinate 3,998,910 of NZ_CP096392.1, forward strand.
CCGCCGGCCCTGCTAAACTCTCGCCCCCGCCTTAACACGACCAGACCAATCGAGAATGTCCCGACTCAACCCTCGGCAGCAGGAAGCCGTGAACTACGTCGGCGGCCCACTGCTGGTGCTCGCCGGCGCCGGCTCCGGCAAGACCAGCGTGATCACCCGCAAGATCGCCTTCCTGGTGCAGCAGTGCGGTATCCAGGCCCGCCACATCGTCGCCATGACCTTCACCAACAAGGCCGCGCGCGAAATGAAGGAGCGCGTCGGTACCCTGCTCAAGGGCGCCGAGGCGCGCGGTCTGACCGTGTCCACCTTCCATAACCTGGGCATGAACATCATCCGCAAGGAATATGCGCGTCTGGGCTACAAGCCCGGCTTCTCGATCTTCGATGACGGCGACATCAAGGCGCTGCTCACCGACATCATGCAGAAGGAATATGCCGGCGACGACGGCGCCGATGAGATCAAAAGCTACATCGACAGCTGGAAGAACGACCTGATCCTGCCCGACGAGGCCCTGGCCAACGCGCGCAACCCCAAGGAGCAGACCGCTGCCATCGTCTACCTGCACTACCAGCGCACGCTCAAGGCGTACAACGCGGTGGACTTCAACGACCTGATCCTGCTGCCGGTCAAGCTCTTCCAGGAGCACGCCGACATCCTGGAAAAGTGGCAGAACCGCATTCGCTACCTGCTGGTGGACGAGTATCAGGACACCAACGCCAGTCAGTACCTGTTGGTCAAATTGCTGGTGGGCATGCGCAATCAGTTCACCGTGGTTGGCGACGATGACCAGTCGATCTACGCCTGGCGTGGCGCGCGTCCAGAAAACCTGATGCTGCTGAAAGAGGACTACCCGTCCCTGAAGGTGGTGATGCTGGAGCAGAATTACCGCTCCACCAGCCGCATCCTGAAATGCGCCAACATCCTCATCGCCAACAACCCGCATGTGTTCGAGAAGCAGCTGTGGTCGGAGATGGGTCATGGCGACGAGATCCGCGTGATCCGAACGCGCAACGAAGACGCCGAGTGCGAGCGCGTGGCACTGGAGATCCTCACCGAGCACCTGCGCACCCAGCGCCCCTACAGCGATTTCGCCATCCTCTACCGCGGCAACTACCAGGCCAAGCTGATGGAGCTGAAGCTGCAGCACCACCAGATTCCCTATCGCCTGTCCGGCGGCACCAGCTTCTTCGCCCGCCAGGAGGTGAAGGACCTGATGAGCTACTTCCGCCTCTTGGTCAACCCGGACGACGACAACGCCTTTCTGCGGGTAATCAACGTGCCACGCCGCGAGATTGGCTCCACCACCCTGGAAAAGCTCGGCAACTACGCCAGCGAGCGCGGCATTTCGATGTATGCCGCCGCCGACGAGATCGGCCTTGGCGCTCATCTGGACAGCCGCTACAGCGAGCGCCTGGCCCGCTTCAAGCGCTGGATGGACAACGTCCGCGAGCAGTGCGTGGTCAATGAGCCCATCACGGCCATCCGCAGCATGGTGATGGATATCGACTACGAGAACTGGCTCAGGCAAAACGCCTCCAGCGACAAAGTGGCCGACGCACGTATGGGCAACGTCTGGTTCCTCGTCGATGCGTTGAAAAATACGCTGGAGAAAGACGAAGACGGCGACATGACCATCGAAGACGCCATCGGCAAGCTGGTGCTGCGCGACATGCTCGAGCGCCAGCAGGAAGAGGAAGAAGGCGCCGACGGCGTGCAGATGATGACCATGCACGCCTCCAAGGGCCTGGAATTCCCCTCGGTGTACATCATCGGCTTCGAGGAGGAGATCCTGCCGCACCGTTCCAGCATCGAGGCCGACACCATCGAGGAAGAGCGGCGCCTGGCCTACGTCGGCATCACCCGCGCCAAACGCAACCTGGCGCTGACCTTCGCCGCCAAGCGCAAGCAGTACGGCGAGGTGATCGACTGCACGCCGAGCCGTTTCCTCGACGAGCTGCCGCCCGAGGATCTGGTCTGGGAAGGCCAGGAAGATGCACCGGTCGAAGTAAAAGCCGCGCGCGGCAATGATGCGCTGGCAGCGATGCGGGCGATGTTGAAGAAGTAGCGCCGCCCTCGCGGCCGTAGGGTGGATCGCGCTTTACCAATCCACCGGGTGACGATCACCGGGTCGCGCGATCCACCAGGCGGACGATCTACCGGGCGGGCAGCCAACCAACATGGGATACGGTGGATGAGAAGAGCGTCATCCACCCTACGTGCTTGCGGAGTTTCACGCGGTTCAGTAGACACATCGCCGGATACAACGCGCGCCTGTCGGAGTGAGCTCGCTCGCGATCTAGGCGACTTCCGAGCTGCCCGACATCAGGGTCGCGAGCAAGCTGGCTCCTACGATTGGCATGGCCCATGCCGACCGGGCGCTAAAACCGCACCGCTTAAGTAGGAGCGAGCTTGCTCGCGATCATGGCGTGCAGGGACCGCTGATCGCCAGTAAGCTGGCTCCTACAGGCCGGGGCGGTCTAGTAGTCCGGCGTGCCTCGTTGGCTATCAACCGGCGACAATCGCCTCCAGCTCCTTTGCTGCCGTGCGCAGGCGTGGCACGAACGCCAATAGCGACTCCATCGAGCAACGAATCACCGGCGCATGGGTAAACAGGCAGGCGCTCAGCTCGCCGCGGCCATCGCGCACCGGCACGGCGCAGGCGACCATGCCGTCGATGAATTCCTCCGAATCGGTCGCCAGATCCTCCTCACGAACCCGCACCAAGTCGTCGCGCAAGGCGCTGAGGTCGGTGAGGGTGTTGCGCGCCAGCTGGCGAATCGGCAGGCGCGGTAGGATGCGTTCGAGCTGGTCGTCCGGCAACGACGCGAGGTAGAGCTTGCCGCTGGCGGTGCACCAGAGCGGCGTATGGCTGCCGATGGGCAGGTTGATCTGCAGCGGCCAATTGGTCTGCACCCGATCGAAATAGAGCATATCCAGGCCATCGGGCACGGACAGCCCACAGGTTTCGCCAATCTCGTCTGACAGCTGCCGCAGGATCGCCTGACGCAAGGCCTTGTGCCGACCGCTGCCGAGGATGTTCACCGCCGTGGTATGCAGCCGATCACCCGGCAACAGGCCGCCGCGCAGGCCGAACTGCAGGAAGCCTTCCTTTTCCAGCGTCTGCACCAGGCGGTGGGCGCTGGCCTTCGGAATATCCAGTTTTTCCGCCAACGCGCTGGGCGTCAGCGGCTCCGCGGCGCCGGCCACGGCTTCGATGATTTCCAGCACACGGGTGATGGAGGAGCCTTTTTCACGAGGGGGACTGCGCATCACCTGCCCTGTCGTTTTGATGAAAGAAGTGTCTAGCCGTGATCGGCGCCGGCACCGCACCTCATGCATGCCAGCGCCGATTTGATAGACACGCAATCTGCTCTTGTAGGAGCCAGCTTGCTGGCGATCGACGCAACCCCGATCGCCAGCAAGCTGGCTCCTACGAAAAGCCCGTGAATACTGCTTTTTTACTTCATCGTCGGCATCGAGAAGTCCGCGCCGGCACGGATACCGGTCGGCCAGCGACGGGTCACGGTCTTCATGCGGGTGAAGAAGCGTACGCCGTCCGGACCGTGCATGTTCAGCGGGCCGAAGATCGAGCGCTTCCATCCGCCAAAGCAGTAGAAAGCCATCGGCACCGGAATCGGCACGTTGACCCCGACCATACCGACCTTGACCTCTTCCTCGTATTGCCGCGCAGTGTCACCGTCACGGGTGAATATCGAGGTGCCGTTACCGAACTCGTGGTCGTTGACCAGCTTCAGCGCTTCGTCGAAGGTTTGCACCCGCATGACCGCCAGTACCGGCCCAAAAATTTCCTCCTTGTAAATGCGCATCTGCGGGGTGACTCGGTCAAACAGGGTCGGGCCTACGTAGAAGCCGTTCTCATAACCCTCAACTTTCAACCCACGCCCATCGCACACCAGGGTCGCGCCCTCCTCCACACCGAGATCGATGTAGCCGGACACCTTCTGCTGGTGCTCGCGGGTGACCAGCGGCCCCATGTGCGGCTCAGGCTCGATGCCGGTACCCGGGCCGGTGCGCATCTGCGCGATCTCGCCCTTGAGCATCTCGACCAGATTGTCGGCTACCTCGTCACCGACACAGACCGCCACCGAGATGGCCATGCAACGCTCACCGGCCGAACCGTAGGCGGCGCCCATCAGCGAGCTGACCACCTGCTGCGGATCGGCGTCGGGCATGATCACCATGTGGTTCTTCGCGCCGCCCAAGGCCTGGCAGCGCTTACCGTGCGCCGATGCGGTGCTGTAGATGTACTCGGCAATCGGCGTCGAGCCGACGAAACTCACCGACTGCACACGCTCGTCGGTCAACAGTACGTCCACCGCTTCCTTGTCGCCGTTGACGATGTTCAGCACGCCGGCCGGCAGCCCGGCTTCGGCCAGCAACTCGCCGAGCAGCATGGTGGCGCTCGGGTCCTTTTCCGAAGGCTTGAGGACAAAAGTATTACCGCAGGCGATGGCCACCGGCAGCATCCACAGCGGCACCATGGCCGGGAAGTTGAACGGCGTGATGCCGACGCAAACACCCAGTGGCTGCATCAGCGAGTTGGAATCGATGTCGCGCCCGACGTTGGGCGAGAACTCGCCCTTGAGCAGATGCGGAATGCCGCAGGCGAACTCCACCACCTCGAGGCCGCGGGTGACTTCACCCTGGGCGTCGGAAAACACCTTGCCGTGCTCCAGCGAGATCAGCCGCGCGACATCGTCACGGCGCGCTTCCAGCAACGCCTTGAAGCGGAACATGACGCGGGCACGCACCAGCGGCGGCGTCTTCGACCAGCCGTCGAAAGCGGCCTGGGCGGCGGCAATGGCCTCTCGGGTTTCATCCGCCGAGGACAGCGACACGTAGAGACGCGGCTCGCCGGTGGCCGGGTTGTAAACAGTCGCGTGGCGTTCGGAGCGGCCGGCGACGGCCTCGTTGTTGATCAGGTTGCCGAGGGTCTGCATGGGCTCACTCCTGGTTCCAGACGGTTTCGTAAAGGTCGATGATTTCCGCTTCGGTAGGCACGCGCGGGTTGTTGCCGGGCGAACCCGAAGCCAGCGCCTGCTTGGCCATGGTTTCGCGCAGTTCGAAGAAGCGCTCGCGGGCAATGCCGAACTGCTCGGGACTGGGCACCTGCAATTCCTTGTTGATCATACGCAGCTCGTTTAGCAGCTTTTCATTCGCGGCCTCGACGCTGTCGGTCTGCGCGGCCACGCCCATGGCTCGCGCGCAGTCGGCATAACGCTCCGGCGCGGCCGGAATCGAGAACGCGGTGATTGCCGGCAGCAGCATGGCGTTGGACAGCCCGTGGGGCACGTGGAAGAACGCCCCGATAGGCCGGCTCATGCCGTGCACGAGCGCCACCGAGGCGTTGGAGAAGGCAATGCCGGCCAGGGTCGCGCCGAGCATCATCGCCTCGCGGGCCTGACGATTAGCCGGCTCGTGGTAGGCCGCGCGCAGGTTCGGCGCCAGCAAACGCATGGCCTGCAGCGCCTGCGCATCGCTGTAGAGACTGGCCTTGCGGCTGACATAGGCCTCGATGGCGTGGGTCAGCGCATCGATGCCGGTGTCGGCGGTCACACGCGGCGGCAGTGACAGGGTCAGCTCATAGTCGATCAGCGCGGCGACCGGCATGAAGCCAAGCCCGGCGCAGAGCATTTTCTCGTCGCTGGTTTCGTCGGTGATGATGGTGAAACGCGTGGCTTCCGAGCCGGTCCCGGCCGTGGTCGGGATGGCGATCAGCGGCAGGCCGGCTTCGCTGACATCGCGCGGGAAGCGGTAGTCGCGCATCTCGCCACCAAACTTGCCGAGGATGCCGATGGCCTTGGCCGAATCGATCGGGCTGCCGCCGCCGAGGGCGATGATCGAGTCGTAGCTGCCCGCGCGCACCATCTCGACGCCTGCCCGGATCGAGGCGGCGGTCGGCTCCGGCAGCGTGTCAGCGAAGCAGTCGCTGGAGATATCGGCCTTGCGCAGCGTCTCGCTGATCCGCGCGACATAGCCCAGCTCGACCATCATCCGGTCGGTGACGATCAGCGGCCGTTTGCAGCCGAGATTCTGAAGGACGGAGACGATCTGCTGGCTGGCGCCGGCGCCGACTTCCATCAGGCGCGGCAGGACGATGCGATGGCTCATGATGTTCTCCGGTGGGCAGCGTGCGCGTACAACGCCGGCGAGTGCCGGACGAAGCACGAGAAAACCTCAGGTCTCGATTGTTATGGTGAGACAGCGTGTCTCACTTGGGCTTGAGACTAGAAAACAATCCGCGCAGCCGTCAACCAATAACGAGACGTTTTTTCTCGTTATTGGTTGACTCGTTGATCCGGCAGCGGACATGGTTGGGACCGTGAGCGCTTCGCTAGCAAGCGGCCCCTCGCGAATCGATCCGGCCATGGTCACCCGCATAGTCGCTCGATAGCCAAGTCGCCCAACGGTTTCGCGGGAGCGAGCTTGCTCGTGAATAGCAGGACGGACGCCAATAGCTGGCGTGACGAATGGGTACAACCCAACAGAGCGTGAGCGCTTGCCGAACCGCTATCGGCCGGGATCGACCAGGCGCCGCAGCAACGCGTCGCCGTCGCCTTGCAGGCGCTGGCGAGTCTGCCCGGCCTGTTCGCGGGCCTCTGCGCTGTCGAGGCTCGGCATATCGGCGTCGACGTTGATCAGCGCCGCGCTGAGCCCTGCATGGATGAGGACGGCACCGGCCTGGACGTCGCTCTGCACGGTCGCGGCAGTACGTGGCCAGGCGTCGACGGCGATGTCGAGCGCCTCCAGGCAGCAATGCGCCAACGCCAACGGGACGGCACAGGCCTGTCGCGCTGCCGCCCGCTTATCTGCAGTCTCGCCATCGCGCGCCGCGCTCAGGTAATCGCTGAACGCCTGCATATCGTCATCGGCGAAGGTCCCCGGCCGGCCCAGCAGCGCTTCGGCTTGTTGCATAAGCTGCCGGCGCGCCGCATCGGAGCCATGGGCCTCGCTGATGCGCAGCCCCTTCACCACCAGCGCCAGGCCGATGTCGGCCGTGACCGCAGCCGCCGCACCGCAACCGGGCGTCGGTTTGTCGGCCGCCGCCGCTGTGCGGAAATCGGCCAGCGGTTGGGCCCAGACGCTGTGGCCTTCGCTCATTGGCCGTCGCGTGCCGCGCGGTTGCCCCAGGCCAGCAAGACATCGAGCATGCGGTTGGAAAAGGCCCATTCGTTGTCATACCAGGCCAGCACCTTGACCAGATCACCCTGGACGCGGGTATGGCTGAGGTCCGCCACGCACGAGGTTGAATGGCCGAAGAAGTCGCGGGACACCAGCGGCAGGTCGTTGCACTCCATCACCCCGAGCGGCATCTTCTGCGCGCCGTCACGCAGGATCTGGTTGATCGCTTCAACGCTGCCCGGTGCACGCTCGGCAGTGAAGGTCAGGTCCACCAGCGACACATTGGGCGTCGGCACCCGCACCGCCAAACCGTCCAGGCGGCCAGCCAGCTCCGGCAGCACCAGACCGATGGCCTTCGCCGCGCCGGTGGTCGAGGGAATCATCGATTCCGCGGCGGCGCGGGCGCGGTAGAGATCCTTGTGCGCCTTGTCCAGCAAGCTCTGGTCATTGGTGTAGGAATGCACCGTGTTGAGCAGGCCCTGACGAATCCCTACCGCCTCGTGCAACACCTTGGCCAGGGGCGCCAGGCAGTTGGTGGTGCAGGATGCGTTGGAGATCACCCGCTGGCTGCCGAGCAGCTCATGGTTGACGCCATAGACCACCGTCAGGTCCGCACCATCGAGCGGATGCGAGGCGAACACCCGACCGGCTCCGGCCTGCAGGTGTTGCTCGATCATGTCGCGCTTCTTGAATTTGCCGGTGCACTCCAGCACCACGTCCACGCCCAGCGCTTTCCAGGGGAGCTGAGTGGCGTCGCGCTCGGCAAGCAGGCGAATCGACTGCTCACGGATGCGCATCGTCTCGCCGTCCAATTCGACCTGTTCGCCGAAGCGGCCAAAGGTTGTGTCGAAGCGCGTCAGGTGAACCATCGCCGACCGCTCGCTGAGGTCGTTGATGGCGACGATCTGGATCTGGCTTTCGAGGTTCCGTTCGAACAGTGCACGCAGTACGGCGCGGCCGATACGGCCATAACCATTGATGGCAATACGCAACATGGCGGTCTCCTGGTGACGTTGTGGGCTGTTGCAAGGTTAGGCGGAGTATCCGGGGTCGCGTTCAGTACCGCCCGACGGAGATCAACGGATCGGCGAAACCCGCGCACCGCTCGTCAGTCGTAACCTCACGGGCCGTCTAACGCGGCCCCTCGAACCGAAAGGGGAGGCGCATGAGCGATTCGAACCGGCAACCCTGGTGGAAAGGCGCCACCATCTATCAGATCTACCCGCGTTCCTTCGCCGACAGCAACGGCGACGGCATCGGCGACCTCAACGGCGTGCTGCGCCATCTCGATTACCTGCAACAGCTGGGCGTCGATGCCCTGTGGTTATCGCCGATCTTCCGCTCGCCGATGGCCGATGCCGGCTACGACATCAGCGACTACTGCGACATCGACCCGTTGTTCGGCTCGCTGGCCGACATCGATCGGCTGATCGCCGAAGCCCATGCCCGCAACATTCGCGTGCTGCTGGACTTCGTGCCCAATCACACCTCAGACGAGCACCCCTGGTTCGTCGAGTCGCGCAGTTCGCGGGACAACCCCAAGCGCGACTGGTATATCTGGCGCGATCAGCCGAACAACTGGCGTGCCGCGCTGGGTGCCGGCAGCGCCTGGACCTGGGACGAGCACACCCAGCAGTACTACCTGCACCTCTTCCTCCCCAAGCAGCCGGACCTCAACTGGCGCAACCCCGAAGTGATCGAGGCGATGCACAACGTACTGCGCTTCTGGCTCGACCGCGGCGTCGACGGCTTTCGTATCGACGTCATCCACTGCACCGGTAAGGATCCGAGCTTCGCCGATGACCCGCGCTGCCAGGCCGGTCAACCGCTCTCGGATTTCAACGATCAACCCTACAGTCATGAAGTGCTCCGCGGTCTGCGCCGCCTGGTAGACAGCTATCCCGGCGACCGCATGCTGGTCGGCGAGGTGAACATCCGTTCCACCGAGCGCGTGCTGCAGTACTACGGCGCCGGCGACGAGCTGCATCTGGCCTTCAACTTCAACCCGCTCGACGCGCCCTGGGACCCGGTGCTGTTTCGCACCTGCATCCGCGAGGTCGAGCACTGGCTGCAACCGGCCGGAGCCTGGCCGACCTGGGTGCTGTCCAACCACGACAACGTGCGCCAGCGCAGTCGGTACAAGGGTTCCGAACAGGCTGCCCGCGCCGCGGCGGTGCTGCTGCTGACGCTGCGCGGCACACCGTTCATCTATCAGGGTGAAGAGTTGGGGCTGGAGGATGCGCTGATCACTGCCGAAACCCGTGTCGATCCGGGTGGCCGCGACGGTTGTCGCGCCCCTATCCCGTGGCAAGCCGAGCCCCCTCACGGATGGACTGGCGCGGAGCCCTGGCTACCTTTCCCACCCGAAGCCGACGAACTGGCGGCGGAGCGACAGACCGGTGCAGCGAACTCCATGTTTGCGCTTTACCAACGGCTGCTGGCAGCACGTAAAGCCAGCCCGGCGCTCCATCACGGTGACTTCGAAGAGCTGCCTTCACATCCCGAAGTGCTGGTTTATCGCCGACGGCTTGGCGACGACTGCCGCCTGGTCTGCATCAACTTCGCCGAACAACCCCACGCCTACCCACACACCGGCAACTGGCGCGTGGAAGTCGCCAGCGACGGGGTCGGCGAAGGCGCGCCCTATGGCGGAACCCTGAACCCGGGGCAAGCCGTCGTCCTGCGTCCAACGGAGAACTGAGCATGCGCCCACTCTGGTACCGCAACGCGGTGATCTATCAGGTCGATCCCGCCCTGTTCCGCGACAGCAATGGCGACGGCTGCGGCGATCTACGCGGCATTGCCGAACGCCTGGACTACATCCGTGGCCTGGGCGCGACGGCGGTGTGGATCATGCCCTGCTACGACTCGCCGTTTCTCGATGCGGGCTACGACGTCACCGATCACCTGCAGATCGCGCCGCGCTTCGGCGATCTCGCCGACATGGTCGCGCTGCTGGAGAAGGCCGAGGAGCTGGGTCTTCACGTCATCGTCGAGCTCTTGGTGCAGCACACATCCATTGAACACAAGTGGTTTCAGGAAGCGCGCCGCGACCGCAACTCGCCCTACCGCGACTATTACATCTGGGCCGACGAGCCAGATGACGCCATGAAGCCGATCTTCCCGACGGTCGAGGACAGCGTCTGGACCTGGGACGAAGAAGCCGGGCAGTACTACCGCCACCTGTTCTACAAGCACGAGCCCGACCTGAACCTGACCAACCCACGCGTGATTCACGAGATCGAACGGATCATGTCGTTCTGGCTGCGCCTGGGCGTCTCGGGATTCCGCATCGACGCGGCCGTGCATATGGTTCGCCAGGCCGGGGGCGGCGACCTGAAGAAAGGCTACTGGCTGCTTGAGCACATGCGCGACTTCGTTACCATGCGCCGGCCGGAAACGGTCCTGCTTGGCGAGATCGACACCGATCCGGAGAAGTACGTCGAATACTTCGGCGACGAGGCCGACCGCGTCACCCTGCTGCTGGACTTCTGGACCAACAACCACCTGTTCCTGGCACTGGCACGGCAACAGGCCGAACCCCTGACTCGCGCGCTCAACGCTCAGCCGCTGCCGCCCAGCCATTCGCAATATGCGTTATGGATTCGCAACCATGACGAACTGAGCCTCGACCGGCTGGACGAGAGCGAGCGCAATGAAGTGATGGATACCTTCGCACCCGACCCGAAGATGCGCGCTTACAACCGCGGCATCCGCCGAAGGCTCGCGCCCATGCTCGACGGTGATGAGCGCCGGATCGCCGCCACCCACGCCCTGCTCTTCTCGTTACCTGGCACGCCGATCATCCGTTACGGCGAAGAGATCGGCATGGGCGACGACATGGAGCGCCCCGAGCGCCAGGCCGTGCGTACGCCGATGCAATGGTCAAACGAGCCCAACGCTGGATTCTCCTGCACCACCGGCGAGCTCGCCGCCCCCTTGATCGATGAAGGCCCTTTCGCCTTCGACAAGATCAATGTGTTCGCCCAAACCCTGCGCAGCGACTCGCTGATGGCGCGCACCGGCAACATGATTCGCACACGGATCGGGCTGCGCGAGATCGGCATTGGAAAGCGTTCTACCGTCGAGGTCGACGACCCAGCCGTCTTTGCCATTCGCCACGACAACGGTTCGACGGTGCTTATGCTGGTCAACCTGGCGGACAAAGAAACCACGGTTGAAATCACAGCGGACGACCTGCAGGACATGGTCGATGTGCTCGCCGACTGCGATTACGACCAACCTGAAGGCGCGCCGCTGAAGATCCGACTAGGGCCGTACGGCTACCGCTGGCTGCGGCGTAAACAGCAACTGTTTGGATGAATGGGATGATTACGCAACTCGATGCGTCTCAGTGGCGCGGCTGGCACGGCGACGATTTTCCCCATGACTGCTGGCGCGTGGCAGGTGACGAACTCCATGCCATCGCCGGCACGCGGCGGATCGATCTGATATCCCGCGAGCGTTACCGCGACTTCGTGCTGCGCCTGGAATTCGCCTTGCCAGTCGCGGGCAATTCCGGGTTGTTCTGTCGCGTCGAAGAAGACGCCAAGCTGAGCTGGCACAGCGGGCCGGAGATGCAACTGCTCGATGACGAAGGCCATCCCGACGGCCGCGAGCCGACGACGCGCAACGGTGCGCTGTACGGGCTGCTACGGCCTGAGCTGGAGACGCCGATCACCGCAGGGCAGTTCATCGAAGCCGCATTGAGCGTGCGTGACGGCGAAGTCGAGCACTGGCTCGGCGGACGCTGCGTGTTGCGCTATCGCCTCGATGACCCTGCATTGCGCGAGCGCATCGCCAACAGCAAATTCAGCGGCTATCCACGCTTTGCCCAGGCTGAGGAAGGGCACGTAGTGATCCAACACCACGGCGAAGCGGCGAGCTTTCGCCGCCTGTCGATAGAAACACCGGACTGAACGGTCCACTTGGACCCGCGCATGGAATTGAGCGAGAATGCGCGGCTTTCCAGGCTGCGGTAAGCAGTGACGAGCGGAAGCAGAATAGAAACGAGCTGGGCGCTCGCCGTATTGGCGCAGCGCCCAACTGGTTTTCAGCACCCCGATTCGTCAGGCAATCCGGGCCACCCACGCTTGAGGAAGCGCGTTTGTGGAACAGCTGAAACAGAAGATTCGCAATGAAGGCATCGTACTGTCCGACCGCGTGCTCAAGGTCGACGCCTTTCTGAACCACCAGATCGATCCCGTGCTGATGCAGCAGATCGGCCAGGAGTTCGCCCGCCGGTTCCGTGATGAGGGCATCACCAAGATCGTCACCATCGAAGCCTCGGGCATCGCTCCGGCAATCATGGCCGGGCTAGAGCTGGGCGTGCCGGTGATTTTCGCCCGCAAGCACCAGTCGCTCACCCTCACCGACCACTTGCTGACCGCCTCGGTTTATTCCTTTACCAAGCAGGTCGAGAGCACCATCGCCATCTCCACTCACCACCTGTCGCCCAGCGACCGGGTGCTGGTCATCGACGATTTTCTCGCCAATGGCAAGGCAGCCAAGGGGCTGATCTCGATCATCGAGCAGGCGGGCGCGAGCATCGCCGGGCTCGGCATCGTCATCGAGAAATCCTTTCAGGCCGGGCGCCGTGAGCTTGAAGAAGCCGGCTTTCGCGTTGAGTCGCTGGCCCGCGTCGCCGCGCTCAGCGATGGCAAGGTCGTTTTCGTCGAATAACCTGGCGACGCCGGGTCACTCCCGGCGCCACAGGCTTACCAGCGCGCCTTGGGTACCGGCGACCGGGTCACTCACTGGCACGCCAACCCGCTCGACCCTTGCACGCGCTTCGGCATGGCTGCCTTCATCGGGCCGCAGCAAGTCGTACTGCTGATCCACCGGATAGCCGCCGACCACCTCGAAGTCCTCGCTGGCGCTCAGCTGGCAATGTCCCGTCCCGGCAGGCAGAACCAGCGCATCACCCGCCTTCACTTCTACCTCCTGACCTTGCTCACCGCCAAGCATCAGGCGCGCCGAGCCGCGGGACACGCCGAGCACTTCATGCGCAGTCGAGTGGTAATGGTGGTAGTCATAGACACCCGCTCGCCACTGGGCTGGCCACAGGTGACTGTTGAACAGGTTTTCGAGCGCGCTGGCGTAATCGGCGTCGGCCAGCGGTAACTGGCGATAGACGAGCACGGGATGTGGACTATTGGGCGTGCGGCCGTCACTGGAAAAGTGCAGCTGCTCGGGCTGTGGAGCGGAACTGGGCATGAGCACCTCGTAGCTGTGCCGTAGGCCAACCGGGTCGGGCCTCGGCAATGATCATGCACCTTCGACCGGGATTCGGCGGGCTTTGCTCCCCCAGAAACGACAAAGCCGCCCGAAGGCGGCTCTGTCAACCCAGCCAGATTACAGGCCAGACATGTGCTTGATGGCGCCAAGCAGCTCGTCATCGGTGCAGTCACCGCAAGTGCCTTTCGGCGGCATGGCGTTGATACCGGAGATGGCTTTGGCTAGCAGGCCGTCGAGGCCGCCTTCCTTGTCGGCGCGAGCCTGCCAAGCGGCAGTGTCACCGACTTTCGGCGAGTCCAGCAGGCCAGTGCCGTGGCAGGCGTTGCAGAACTTGCCGACCACTTCTTCACCGCTGCGGGCACCGCCGCCAGCGGAAGCGGTCGCGGCGCCTGCGGCTGCACACTCTTCACCTTGGATACAGACTTCACCGACCGGCTTGAGTCGCTCGGCGATGGCGTCTTCGTTGGTCGCAGCCTGAGCGCTCATTGCCCACAGGGCCACTACGGCAGTCTGTGCTACCAGGATCTTCTTAATCAGGTTCACCTTACACCCTCATGTGGCTAGACACGCCCGCGGCCACGGTATCGCGAGCGGCGGTCAGTATAGCGGCAGCCGCCCCCGCCGAAAACAACCCATGCCCTGGCGTCCGCCAAGGCGACGCTTTGTCGCAGCGCCGTGCCCTGGCTTAGAAATTGGCAGGGGTGGTCGCGCTGATCAGCCGCGCAGGCGCGTCGAACGGATTGCGAAAACGATGCGGCTTGCTGCTCTCGAAGTAATAGCTGTCGCCGCTTTCGAGCACGTAGGTCTGGCCGCTAACGGTCAGTTCCAGGCGCCCTTCGACGAGCATGCCGGCCTCCTCGCCCTGGTGCGAGAGCATGTCGGTGCCCGTGTCGGCGCCCGGCGGATAGGTCTCGGCGAGAAACGCAATGGCCCGCCCCGGATGGGCTTTGCCGACCAGCTTCATGCTGACCGCCCCGTCGGAAATATCGATCAGTTCGCCGGCCTTGTAGACGACCTGGGTATCGCTGTCCTGATCGAAGTCGGGCGAAAAGAACTCCACGAGGGACATGGGGATACCGCTCAGCACCTTTTTCAGCGAACTGATGGAGGGGCTGACGCTGTTCTTTTCAATCATGGAAATCGTGCTGTTGGTAACGCCTGCACGTTTGGCGAGTTCACGCTGGGACAGGCCCTTGAGCTTGCGGATGGTTTGCAGTCGAACGCCGACGTCCAATACGGGAGCCCCCGATGAAGAGCGGATGATGGAGGCCGCTATGATGGCGAGGGCGTTCAGTATTTTCAACACGCCGGAACGAAATGCCCCGGCGTGCGTGGATTACGTGGGCAGTGCGGCGACGACTGAAAGCTCGACGAGGATTTCCGGCTCGCATAGCTTGGCTTCGACGGTCGCCCGCGCCGGCGCGACGCCCTCCGGCAACCAGCTGTCCCAAACGGCGTTCATGCCGGCGAAGTCGGCGTCGATGTCCTTCAGATAGATAGTCACAGAAAGAATGTGCTGCTTGTCGGTGCCAGCCTCGCCCAGCAGCCGCTCGATGTTCACCAGCGTCTCGCGGGTCTGCTGTTCGATTCCGGCACTCATGTCCTCGCCTACCTGGCCAGCCAGGTACACGGTGTCGCCGTGAATGACGATCTGACTCATCCGTTCGTTAGTGTGCAGGCGCTGTATGGGCATGCTTATGGGGCTCCTTGGTTTTGCCGTAGCGGGAAATATCCAGGCCGTCGGTGCTGATCTGGGTGCGCTTTTTCGCCAGCAGGTCGGCGAGCAGGCGGCCCGAACCGCAGGCCATGGTCCAGCCAAGCGTACCGTGTCCGGTGTTCAAGAACAGGTTTCGGTAGGCAGTGGCGCCGACGATCGGCGTGCCGTCCGGCGTGGCAGGACGCAGGCCCGTCCAGAATTCCGCCTGGCGAGGATCACCGCCCCGAGGAAAGAGATCGCCAACGACCATCTCAAGGGTTTCCCGGCGGCGCGGGTTAAGCGACAGGTCATGCCCGGCGATCTCAGCCATACCGCCGACACGGATGCGCTCGTCGAAGCGAGTAATCGCGACCTTGTAGGTTTCGTCGAGCACGGTGGACACCGGAGCCAGCGCCGAATCAGTGATCGGCACGGTGAGCGAGTAGCCTTTCAGCGGGTACACCGGGACGCGGATGCCGAGCGGCTTGAGCATGGACGAGCTGTAGCTGCCCAGCGCCAGCACGTAGCGGTCGGCCTGCTCCAGCTTGCCATCGATCCACACGCCATCGAGCCGGTCACCGCTGAATTCGAGGTGCTGGATGTTCTGGTTGAAGCGGAACTCCACACCCAGCTCACGCGCCATATCCGCCAGCCGAGTGGTGAACATCTGACAATCGCCGGTCTGGTCGTTGGGCAGACGCAAGGCACCGCTGAGCTTGTCGGCGACCTGCGCCAATGCCGGCTCGGCCCGAGCGACGCCGGCACGGTCGAGCAATTCATAAGGTACGCCGGAGGCTTCCAGCACGGCGATGTCCTTGGCGGCGCTGTCCAGTTGCGCCTGGGTGCGGAACAGCTGTGTGGTGCCGCGCTGCCGGCCTTCGTAGTGGATGCCCGTTTCGGCACGCAGCTCATCAAGGCAATCGCGGCTGTATTCGGACAGGCGCACCATTCGCTCCTTATTCACGGCATAACGCGCCGCCGTGCAATTGCGCAGCATCTGCGCCATCCACAGATACTGTTGCGCGTCACCGGTCAGCTTGATGGCCAGCGGCGCGTGGCGCTGCATCAACCACTTCATGGCTTTGAGCGGCACGCCCGGTGCGGCCCAGGGCGAGGCGTAGCCCGGCGAGACCTGCCCGGCGTTGGCGAAGCTGGTCTCCATCGCTACGGCTGGCTGACGGTCCACCACCACAACGTCAAAACCAGCCCGAGCCAGGTAGTAGGCACTCGTCGTGCCGATCACACCGCTTCCCATCACCAGAACACGCATCGCCGCCTCCCACCCGTTCGCTGCCGGGCTTCTTGAAGTCACTGTTGAGCGGAGTATAGAAAGAGGCCAGCAGTGGATTTCGCTATATAGCGCGCTATATTTGCGAATTATTCACGCTGGAAACGGCTTTCGTGGAGTCGATACGCCTATGAGAACCAAGCATCAGAGCCGACGCGAACTGGACAAGATAGACCGGCAGATCCTTCGCCTACTGCAAGCCGAGGGACGCATGCCTTTCACCGAACTCGGCGAACGCATTGGCCTGTCGACCACGCCGTGCACCGAGCGCGTCCGGCGGCTGGAGCGCGAGGGCATCATCATGGGCTATACCGCGCGGCTCAATCCGCAGCATTTGAAAGGAGGCCTATTGGTTTTCGTGGAGATCAGCCTCGCCTACAAATCCGGCGACATCTTCGAAGAATTCCGCCGCGCCGTGCTCAAGCTGCCGCATGTGCTGGAGTGCCACCTGGTTTCCGGAGACTTCGACTACCTGATCAAGGCGCGCATTTCCGAGATGGCCTCGTACCGAAAACTGCTTGGCGACATCCTGCTCAAGCTGCCGCACGTGCGCGAATCGAAGAGCTACATCGTCATGGAAGAAGTGAAGGAATCACTCGAGCTTCCCGTGCCCGACTGAGCGGGATCCGTTTTGCGTCGCCCGGCCTGCTCGCACTACTCTTGCGGGATCGACTGCATCCGAAGGCCCGCTCATGACCCGGCAATCCGCCACCGCTCGCGACGCCCACGCGCCCTCTTATTACGCCGCCACGCCGAATCGTTCGCTGGACCTGCCGCGCCTTGAAGGCGAGTTGCAGGTCGATGTCTGCATCGTCGGAGGCGGCTTTACGGGCTTGAATACGGCGATCGAACTGGCCGAACGCGGATTAACCGTGGCGCTGCTCGAAGCCCGGCGAATCGGCTGGGGCGCCAGCGGGCGCAATGGCGGGCAATTGATCCGTGGCGTTGGCCATGATGTCGAACAGTTCGCCCCGGTGATCGGCGAGGCTGGGGTCGACGAACTCAAGCGCATGGGCTTCGAGGCGGTAGAGATCGTCCGCGAGCGGATCGAGCGCTACGGCATCGACTGCGACCTGACCTGGGGCTACTGCGACCTCGCAACCAAGCCCCGCCATCTTGTCGCGTTCGACGAAGATCATGCCGATCTGCAGCGTCTGGGCTACCGTCACCCGCTGCGCCGCATCGACCGCGCTGGCCTACACGAGATCATCCGCTCCGACCGTTACCTCGGCGGCCTGCTGGACATGGGGTCCGGCCATCTGCATCCGCTCAACCTCGCTCTCGGCGAGGCGGCAGCCGCTCGATCCCTTGGCGTGCAAGTGTTCGAGCAGTCACCGGCAATGCGCATCGAGTACGGAGATGAGGTCCGGGTGCACTCAAGCCACGGGGCCGTGCGCGCACGGCATCTGGTGCTGGCATGCAACGCCTATCTGGGCGACCTCAACCCATCGCTGGCGGGCAAGGTGCTGCCGGCCGGTAGCTACATCATCGCCACCGAGCCGCTGTCCGAGTCGCTGCAACGCGACTTGCTGCCCGCCAACGCCGCGGTCTGCGACCAGCGCGTGGCGTTGGACTACTTCCGCCTGTCCGCCGATGGCCGGCTCCTGTTCGGCGGCGCCTGCCATTATTCAGGGCGAGACCCAAAGGACATCGGCGCCTACATGCAGCCGAAGATGCTCAGTGTTTTCCCGCAACTGCAGGGCACCCGCATCGAGTACCAATGGGGCGGAATGATCGGCATCGGCGCCAACCGTCTGCCACAGATCGGGCGCCTCGCCGATCAACCGAACGTTTACTACGGCCAGGCGTATTCGGGCCACGGACTGAACGCCACGCACCTGGCCGGGCGGCTCCTGGCCGAAGCCATCAGCGGCCAGGCGCAGGGCCGTTTCGACCTCTTCGCCAAGGTGCCACACCCCACGTTCCCCGGTGGCCAACGGCTGCGCTCACCGCTGCTGGCGCTGGGCATGCTCTGGTATCGGCTCAAGGACCTGTTCTGAATTCCGCCGCTGCGTTGACGTCCAATTGCCAGGAACCTGGGCAGAAACGGAGTCAACGTGCACATGCGCCTGCTGCTGATCGCAGTACTGTTGCTGTCGGGCTGCGCCGGGCAGCTCCCACCGGCACCGCTGTCCTACGCGCTGCCGGCGACTGCTTCCACTCTCGCTGACCACCTCGATGACCTCGCCGCGCAGCAGCCCAAGGGCCAGTCGGGCTTTCGGCTGCTGCCCTCGAGCGCCGATGCCTTCGCTGCGCGAATAAAGATGATCCGCCGCGCCCAGACGAGCTTGGATGTGCAGTACTACATCGTCCATGACGGGCTAAGCACCCGGGCGCTGGTGGACGAGATGATCCGCGCCGCGGACCGTGGCGTCAGGGTCAGGCTGCTGCTCGATGACACCACCAGCGACGGTAACGACTACCAGATCGCCACACTCGCCGCGCACCCGAACATCCACGTCCGGGTGTTCAATCCATTGCGCGTCGGGCGCAGCAACATCGTCACCCGTTCGCTCGGTCGCCTGCTGCATCTTTCGCTGCAGCATCGGCGCATGCACAACAAGCTGATGCTTGCCGACACAAGCCTGGCGATCGTCGGCGGGCGCAATCTTGGCGACGAATACTTCGATGCCAAGCCAGGGCTCAACTTCACCGATATCGACCTGATGGCCGCCGGCCCGGTCGCCCGGCAACTGGGCACCAGCTTCGACGAGTACTGGAACCACAGGCTCAGCGTGCCGATTCAGCACTTCCTCAGCCGGCCGCCCACAGCGCAAGACCTGGACGAAGTGCGCCGAGGGCTAACCGCCTATCTCGACGACCAGCGCCAACGCGACACGGCGCGTTACCGCCAATTGATGGCTGAACCGCAGCACCTGAATCTGGACGACTGGTTCGACGATCTGACCTGGGCGCCTGCCGAGGCCCTCTGGGATCACCCCGACAAGGTCATCTCCCCGGGTGTGCCGGATGAAAAGCTCCTACTGACCACCCGCCTGCAGCCGCACATGGATGCGGTCGAGCACGAGATGACACTGATCTCGGCCTATTTCGTTCCAACTGAAACGGGCGTTGCCTATCTCGCTGGGCACGCGGAAAAGGGTGTCGCCGTCCGCGTGCTGACCAACTCACTGGAGGCCACCGACGTGCCCGTCGTGCATGGCGGGTACGCGCCCTACCGCAAACCGTTGCTCGAGGCCGGGGTCCGGCTGTTCGAACTGCGCCGACAGCCGGACCAGGAAACCTCCTACAACCTGAGCGGTAGTTCCGAATCGAGCCTGCACAGCAAGGCCGCTGTGTTCGATCAGCAGCAGGTCTTTCTCGGCTCGCTGAACTTCGATCCACGCTCGATTCTCTGGAACACCGAGGTGGGCATCCTCGTCGACAGCCCGGAATTGGCCCGCGAGGTCCAGCGGCTCACCTTCGAAGGCACCTCGCCGGCCGTCAGCTACGAGGTACGCCTGGCCGGCGACGAGGGTAACCGACAGCTGATCTGGATCGCCGAGGATGAAGGCCGGCAGCACGTGCTGACCCGTGAGCCGGGTGGCGCCTGGCGCCGGTTCAATGCGTGGATCAGCCGGGTAATCGGCCTTGAGCGAATGCTCTGAGCGACCGCCAACGCCAGCCTTGGTTTCGTGACGCTTTGGCCAAGATAGGCCGGTGAACCGCCGTTTCGCCTGATTTCATTCTTTGGTGTGATAGCTCGCCCACCGCGACTGACTAGGCTGGAGCGGTGATGCCGGCCACCGGCACCGGCTCTATAAGAATAAAAAGGAGCACGACATGCATCATCGCAAATGGATATGGATGGTGACGCTGCTGATTGGCTGCATTCCCGCGCTGATCAACCCGGCACAGGCCCAATCGTTCACCGCACTCGAAAGCATGCAGATTCACGCCAATCGCGCTACCAGCAGCTTGTTGCTATACCGCGGTGAAGGTTTCCAGAAGGCGCACCTGGCGCGCATGGAGCAGGACCTGCAAGCCTTGTCCGCCGCTATCGTGGCCTTCCCTGGCGCCAATGGCGAACTCGTCGAACGTCACCA
This sequence comes from Pseudomonas sp. SA195, assembly GCF_054131565.1. Classification (NCBI taxonomy): domain Bacteria; kingdom Pseudomonadati; phylum Pseudomonadota; class Gammaproteobacteria; order Pseudomonadales; family Pseudomonadaceae; genus Pseudomonas; species Pseudomonas sp. SA195. Next base: position 4,019,320 of record NZ_CP096392.1, read on the forward strand.
GGCGCTACAGGCCATCCTGCGCGAAGGCGCCGGCTTCGGCCGCGAAGAAGATGACGTGCCCTGGGGCTGGACGCTGCAGATGAGCAAGGCGCTGCGCGACTTCCTGACAGCCGTGCGCAGCCAACAAGGTGCCGATGCACATGCTGAGCTGCCGGCCAAGGTCGAGTACCTGACTGTGCAATACCTCAGCCGAGCCTATGTCGGCTCGTTCGAAACCGCGCGGGAGCAGCCCGAAACCTATCTGGGCCAGGACGAGCGGCGCCTGGTGCCGGCCATCGATGCGCAATTGGCCGAGCTCGACGGAAAAGCCGATCCTGCGGTCGCCAAACTCAAGGCCCGCTGGGGCTTTCTCAAGGTCGCCCTGGAAGACATGAACAGCGGCAACAACAGCTTCAACACCGCATCCGGCCGCCCTTTCGCCCCGATCATGGTCGACCGCCACGCGCGGGGCCTCAGTGAACAGTGGATGGCGCTGGCTCGTTGATCATCGCTGAGGGTCGGGTCCAAGCGGGCGCTGGCGCATCCGCGCCGGCCCGACCCGTGCTTCGATGGCGTGGCGCAACGGCTCCCTCAGGCCCAGCATGAATCCTAATTCGGCAGCGACGAACAGCGGTCCGATGATCAGCCCGGTCAGGTCGTCTACGAATGCCGGCTTGCGGCCCTCGTAGTAATGCCCGACGAACTGGATCGCCCAGCCGACCAGGAACAGTCCCAGTCCCGCCCCGAACCAGACAGCTGTCGGCTTCTGCGCCAACCCGGCACCCACCCAGACAAACAGCGCCAGCACGAGCGCCATGAGCACGGCATAGCGCAGATCCAGCCGCAGATAGAAGAGAACCGCCAGCCCCGACACCATTACTGCCGGGCTGAACCAGAAGCCGAGCAGATCGGCGCCAGGTCTGGACAGCAAAATCGCCACCGCGAGCACGATCATCGGAATGCCGATGAAATGGCTGAATAGATTGCGCGGATCCCGATGGTAGGCGGCGTACTGCGCAAGGTGGTCGGTAAGAGTCTTCATGGGGGCGCACTCCGGTTGGCCTGCCATCGAGTGTAGCCAGCCGCACCCAGCTGGCCATCGCCGCGCCCGGCCAAATGACAGGGCGCTTGCGCCATGTCAGGGCTCGGGGCGGTAGCCCAGGCGCAACCCGCCCCAATGCCGCCCGCGCACAATGATGGGCACAGAGATGTCGTGCATCAGCTCGCCGGTGTCGCGGCTGTAGGTCTGCAGCAGCACCTTGCGCTCATGGCTGCCGCAGCGCCGGCCGGTGCGGTCGTTGAATAGGCGTTTGCTGCGGCTGCGGACCCGATCGACCGCCGGATCGCCCGTTGGGGGCTGACTGAAGGCGCGGTTGTGCGTCGGCACATAGCCGTCCGGGGTGGTGGCGATGGCATAGACCAGCGCCTCGTTTCGCCCGAGCAGCGGTTCCTGAATGTCCGGCAGCACCTGATCGGCATAACGGTCGAAGCGGGTGTGGTAGCGCACCGGGTCGGTGCCAGGCTGAGCCTGGTAGTTGCGGTCGAACAGGTCCTCGACGGTCAGCCGGCCGGCGTCCAGGTCCGCCTCGAAGCGCGCCGCGATGGCTGCCGCGCCGTCACGCGCCAGGTCGAAGACACGCTGGTGATAATCGTCGAGCTGCACCTCTGCGAGCTGCTCGCTGACGGCCTCGGCCTGGCCGACAAGGGTTTCCGCCGCCTGCTCGAGTTGGCGAGTCTGCGCCTCGCTGTCCAATGCGTCGCTGCGCAGTTGCTCGATCGCCACGAACTGCTGCGCCAGCCGTTCGTGGTTGCTGGCGGTCCCGGCGGTGATATCGGCGACCTGCGACTCGACGTCACCAGCGAGTTCGGCGATGCCGGTCAGCTGGCTGCCGGTGGCTGCAATCTGTTGCGCCGCCTCGTCGAGCGCCTCTGCCTGGCGATGGATGTAGCTGACCACCGCCTGGCTCTGCTCGCGAATGTCGCTGACCATCCGCCCTACTTCTTCCGTCGCGCTGCTCGTGCGCCCGGCGAGGTTGCGGACCTCATCGGCCACAACGGCAAAGCCGCGCCCCGCCTCGCCCGCCCGCGCCGCCTCGATGGCGGCGTTGAGGGCGAGCAGGTTGGTCTGGCTGGCGATGGACTGGATCACATCGGTGATCTGGCGGATCTCTTCGGTGCGGGCCGACAGCCCATCCAGCAACGCCCGGCTGGACTGCGTCTGCGCACTCAGCTGCTGCATCCGCTCGATGGCGCGCAGCAGCTCGGCGCGGCCGGTGTCGCTGCTGGCACGCACGGCCTGGGCGGCGTCGAGGGCATGCCGCGCACGGTCTGCGCTGTGCTGTTCCGTCTCGGTCATGGCTTGCGCGCCACCGGCAATCTCACTGATCGCCGTCAACTGTGACTTCAACCGTGCCGCCAGTTGCTCGGCACTAAAGGAGACCTGCGCAGCAGACAGGGCGTTGTGACAGGTGTGGCGCGACAGGCTACGGCTCAGGTCGGCGAAACTCTCCGGCGCGCCAGCCTCGGCCGACGCCTGCGGCAACGCCCGCCAGGGCCCAAGCCACGGCACGAGCGCTGCCAGCAGAAGCAGGCACGCGGTCAAGTAGAGGGGCATCTCCAGCCAGGCATGGGCCAGCATGAGCATGAACAGGGCGCTTGCATGCAACAGGCAAGCGCCTGGATGACGGCGAAAGGAAGGGCGCATGGATGGCCTCTTGTTGTCGTCGGTGAAGGTCGTCTTGTAGCACCACTTCCCGACGGCAGCAGCCGTCCATTGGTCGCAGGGCAGCCAGACAGGTTCACCAGCTTAGCGGCTGCGGGAAGCGGACCTTTAGCCGTGCGCGACTATCCGGGCCGGTCCGGCATATCCAACGGCAGCCCGAGCTGTACGCGGCGGCGCAGCCAGGGGCTAGGACGGTAGCGCGGTTCGTACCCGTAGCAGCGCTGCATGCCTTCGAGAACGGCCAGTATGCGCGCCGGCTCGAAGCGTTCGGCGAACCCGAGCGGCCCCAGCGGATAACCCAAAGCGATCTGCACGGCGCGATCAAGCGTCTGCATGTCGGCGATGCCCTTTTGGGCAATCTCGCAACCCAAGTTGACGATGCTGGCGATGATCCGCTGGCTGACGAAGCCGGGCGAATCGTTGATCACCTCCACCGGCACACCGTCGACGCCCAGCGCCTGGCGCGCCTGCGCTTCGAACCGCGGCTCGAGTGCTGGTTGGCGCATCAGGACACGGCGCTTGTCCAGGTCACTGAAACTGTCCAGCGCCAAGGTTCGCTCGCCCGGCAGACCGAGCCGGGCCACGCACTGGCTCGCGTCTTCACCGAGCGGAGTGATCAAGCAAATCGCATCGCTGGACGGGTCGCGGCCGTTTTCCAGCGCGACCCCAGCCTGCCGCAGCAGGTCGCCGATTCGACCGCGTAGTACCGGGTCGGAGCTGTCGAGCCAAAAAGGGCGATCAAGCACGACCGGTTCATGCTGAGGCTCAGGGCTGCGGATCTGCTGGCCGTTCTCGTAGCGATAGAAGCCTTGCCCCGTCTTTCGCCCGAGCAGCCCGGCGGCGACGCGCTGTGCCGCGAGATACGAGGGCGTATAGCGCGGGTCCTGGTAGAACTGGTCGTGCACCGACTCCATCACCGCGTGCGAAATGTCCAGTCCGGTCAGGTCGAATAGCTCGAAAGGCCCCATGCGAAAGCCCGGCCCGTCGCGCAGGATACGGTCGGTCTGCTCGGGCGTTGCGATGCCCTCGGCGAGGATACGCTGGGCCTCGGTCCCATAAGCGCGCCCTGCGTGGTTGACGAGAAAGCCGGGGGTGTCTGGCGTCACGGCGGGAAAGTGGCCGGCTTGCTCGGCCAATCGCGCCAGGCGATCGATCACGGCGGCGTCGGTACGCTCGCCGCGGACGACCTCGACCAGCTTCATCAGGGGTACCGGATTGAAGAAATGATACCCGGCGACGCGCCCCGGGTGCTGACAGGCACTGGCGATCCGGGTCACCGAGAGCGACGAGGTATTGGTCGCGAGAATTGCATCCTGTGCCACCAAGCCTTCCAGCTCGGCGAACAACTGCTGCTTGACCTCGAGCCTCTCGACGATCGCCTCGATCAACACGTCGCAGCCGGAGAGGTCGGCCAGGCGATACGCCGGCTGCATGCGCTCCATCGCGGCATTCAACGCATCGACGGTCAGCCGGCCTTTCGCCACGCTACGTTCGAGAAGCTCGCGATTGAATTGCAGCGCCTGATCGATCGCCTCGGCGCGGCTGTCGTGAAGCAACACCCGATGGCCGGCGCTCGCGAACAGCTGCGCGATGCCCCGCCCCATCGCGCCGGCACCGATGATGCCTATGCAATGATCCATGTCCACCTCCGGCCGCCTTGTGTTTCGCTTAGCGAAACAACGTTCCACTTGATTTGACCGAGAGACTAAAGACTGCCAGTCTAATCCGCAACCCATCCGCGACGTCCCTCGATGCCCGCACCGATCGACCTTCCCGCCTCGCTGCAAGCTGCCCAGTTGCTGCGCTTGCCCATCTGTCAGTCCACCATGCTCGGACCTGAACTTCCGACATGACCGGACTGCTGCCCTTGGCCCTCGTGCTGGAATTGCTGGGTCTGCTAACCCGCTGGCAACCGCTGAGCGTGGCCAGCGGTGTGTTGCTGGCCGTTTTTTTCCTCTGGCATTGGCGCTCATTGATGCCGTATCCACGTCGGCTTGGTCTGGTCACGCTGGCGTTGCTGGGCTACTGGCTCGCCAGTGGGGCCGCGAATCTTGAGCAGGCGGCGCGGATGCTGGCATCCGCGGCCTATTACGCGGCGTTCATCGGCGCACTTGGCTTGATGCACTGCCTTGTCAGGCGCCTGCATCAGCTCGGGGCGCTGCACCGGCTCTTGCTGTCCGGGCCGCGAGCCTGGCTATACCCGTCATACCTTGCCAGCACCTTCGCGATCAGCTCGATCCTGAGCTTCGGCATGCTCAATCTCGTCTGCGGTTCGCTGGATTCACACCTCAGGCAGGGGGGCTACACCGAGGCGCAACGTCGTGAAGGTCAGCGCGGGGTGATGGTGGCGGCGCTACGGGGTTTCGCCCTGGTCCCGCTGCTGGCGCCGACCAGTGTCGCAGTCGCCATTCTCACCCGTGAATTGCCCGGCCTGAGCTGGAGCATGTTGCTGCCGTTCGGCCTGCTCGGCGGCTTGTGCCTATTGCTGGTCGGCTGGCCTGCAGAGAATCGCCGCTTGCGCCAGATCGCCGAGCAGACGGCGGTTGCGCCTGCAGGCCAGCTGGCGCCGGCAAGGTTCAGCGGGCTGATCATAGGCAGCCTGGCTGGCATCCTGGCGATCGCGGCGCTGGCCGCCACGACCTGGTTGTCAGCGACCCAGGCAGCGATGCTGCTGGTGCCCCTGGCAGTCGTGGTGATCCTGCTCTGGCAAGGCACGGCAGCACGCCCGGTGGCACTCGAAATCCGGGACACGCTGCTCGGCATGCGCAACGAGACCTTCATCTTCGCCAGTTCGGCCCTGCTTGCCGGGCTGGTGGCCGCCGTGTTGCCAGTGCATCACCTGGCCGATCACATCGGGTCAGCACCCTTGGCCCTGTTCGGGCTCGGCGCACTCGGTGCGATCGGGGTCATGGTGCTGGCTCTAGTCGGCGTCGCCCCGATCATTTCCCTCAACCTGTGCGCGGCGCTCTTGGCCCAGCTCGCGAGCCAAGGCATCGCAATCATTCAGCCTGCCGTCGCGCTGCTGTTTGGCTTCTCACTGGCGATGCTGCTGTCGCCCTATGGGCCGTCGGCGCTTCTGCTGGCGCGCCATGCGCAGTTGTCACCATGGCGCATCGCATTTGGCTGGAACGGCCGTTTCGTCCTGGCCGTGCTGACGCCGCTGCTGCTCATCCCGCTGCTGGCTTGAGCATTGGCAGGGCTACATCCAGCCGTGCTCGGCCATCGACAGCGGCTCGCCGTCTCCCACGATGAAATGATCCAACACACGTACATCGACCAGCGCCAGCGCATCGGTCAGCCGCCGAGTCAGATGGCGATCGGCCTGACTCGGCTCGGCGACACCCGAAGGGTGGTTATGCGTCAGGATGACCGCCGCCGCGTTCTGCGCCAGCGCTCGTTTCACCACCTGCCGCGGATAGACACTGGCGCCATCGATGGTGCCGTGAAAGAGCACTTCGAATGCCAACACCCGGTGCTTGGAATCGAGAAAGAGACAGGCAAAGAGCTCATGCGGCTCGTGGCGAAGGCGGGCTTTGAGGTAATCCCGCACGGCCTGCGGGCTTTCCAGTGCGGAATCGCGGCGGATGCGCTCGGCCAGGTGCCGACGGCCCATCTCCAGCACGGCCTGCAGCTGGGCAAACTTGGCTGGCCCCAACCCTAGGTGCTGGCTGAACGCGGCGAGGTCGCTTTCCAACAACGCACGCAGGCTGCCGAACTCGGCAAGCAGGTGCCGGGCGAGGTCTACCGCGCTCTTGCCGGACACGCCAGTCCGTAGAAATATCGCCAACAGTTCGGCGTCGGATAACACCGCCGCCCCCTGTTCAAGCAGCTTTTCCCGCGGGCGTTCCGCCGCAGGCCAGTCCCTTATGCTCATGTCGTCTCCCTGTCGAGCCTGCCCCTCGTCCTGTGGGGGCGCTGTGCTATCTTAGCGGCCTTTTATCGACGGCAACCGGCGCTCGCCGGAACCAGTTCTCACCGTAAAAAGGCAGGCCTATGCAGCGGCTTTATCGGAAACGCATCGTGCTGGGTGTAGGCGGCGGCATTGCGGCCTATAAGAGTGCCGAGCTGGTGCGCCGGCTCCGCGATCACGGCGCCGAGGTACGCGTCGTTATGACCAGCGGGGGCCGCGAATTCATTACCCCGCTGACGCTCCAGGCGCTGTCCGGCCACCCCGTCCACCTTGACCTGCTCGACCCGGCCGCCGAAGCGGCCATGGGCCACATCGAACTGGCACGTTGGGCTGATCTGGTGCTGGTTGCACCGGCCACGGCCGATCTCATGGCACGCCTGGCCCAGGGCGTGGCCAACGACCTGCTCACCACGCTGGTGCTTGCCACCCATGCTCCCGTAGCCCTCGCGCCGGCGATGAACCAGGCGATGTGGGCCGATCCAGCGACCCAGGCCAATCGCACCCTACTGCAGCAACGCGGCATTCGCCTGTTCGGGCCAGCCTCCGGCAGTCAAGCCTGTGGCGATGTCGGCCTCGGCCGCATGCTCGAACCGAACGACCTGGCGCAAGCGGCAGCTGACTGCTTCGAACGTGATCTGCTAACGGGCAGGCACCTGTTGATTACCGCCGGGCCCACCCAGGAAAACATCGACCCGGTGCGCTACATCACCAATCACAGCTCCGGAAAGATGGGCTTCGCGCTGGCCGAGGCGGCTGCGGAGGCTGGCGCACGCGTGACGCTGGTCGCCGGCCCGGTATTCCTGCCTACACCGGATCGGGTCCAGCGCATCGACGTGGTCAGCGCGCGCGACATGCTCGCCGCCTGCGAAGCCGCGATGCCCTGCGATCTGTTCATCGCCGCCGCCGCCGTCGCCGACTATCGGCCGGAAGTGATCGCACCGCACAAACTCAAGAAGGACCCCACCAACGGCGACGGTCTGCTACTGCAAATGGTGCGCAACCCGGACATCCTCGCCACCCTGGCCAGCCGGGATGACCGCCCCTTCAGCGTCGGCTTCGCTGCCGAGACGGAAAATCTGCTCGAATATGCCACGCGAAAGCTGCGTGACAAGAATCTCGACCTGATCGTGGCGAACGACGTGGCCAACCCCAGCATCGGCTTCAACAGCGAAGAAAATGCCGTTACGGTGATCGACCGCCAGCAACACGAAACGCGTTTCAGCCAGGCCAGCAAGGGGCACATTGCCCGCCAGCTGATCGGCTTCATCGCCGACCGCTACCACCAGCACTGAGCGCCAACGACAACGACAACGCTAACGCTAACGCCGCCCCATCGACCTCGAACAGGCCAGACCATGCATAAGCTCCAAGCGAAAGTCCTCGACCCGCGCCTAGGCCGCGACTTCCCTCTGCCCGCGTATGCGACGAGCGGTTCCGCCGGGCTGGACCTGCGCGCCATGCTGCAGCAGGACCACGTAATCGAACCCGGGCAGACCCTGCTGATCCCGACCGGCCTGAGCATCCACATCGGCGACCCAACCCTCGCCGCTCTGGTACTACCGCGCTCGGGGCTGGGTCACAAGCACGGCATCGTGCTCGGCAACCTGGTCGGGCTGATCGATTCGGACTACCAAGGCGAGCTAATGGTGTCGTGCTGGAACCGTGGGCAGACCAGCTTCACCATCGCCGTAGGCGAGCGCATCGCTCAGCTGATGCTGGTGCCGGTGATCCAGGCGCAATTCGAGCTGGTAAGCGAATTCGACAGCAGCGACCGTGGTGCGGGAGGCTTCGGCCACTCCGGCAGTCACTGAGCCCACCTCTCGCCCATTAAGGATGAACCGAGCCCCATGAAACTCTTCAAGCGCTCCGCCAAGGATTCAGGTGTACTCAACCCCACCGAGGCCACCCGCGCGCCCCGCCGCAGCGGCAGCCTCGCACCCTTGATGCCGGGACTGCTGCCCGGGCTGATCGGCCTGGTGGCCGCCGGCGCCCTGCTCTGGTTCGCACAACAAACGAGCCAGAAAGAAGCGGACTACCAGCTGACCCAGGTCTGGGGGCAAAGCCAGGCCTCCGGCCTCGCCCAAGCGCTTCTCCAACTGGCGGCCGACACCCGTGCGGCAGCGAGCGCACCCGAGCTGATACAGGCACTGCGCAGCGACTCGCCTAGCCAGGTTCGCGCGGCTGAGCAGGCGCTTGGTTACCGCGATGGCGTGGTCGACGCCCACCTCAGCTTGCGCGGCCAGGCTCGGCAGGACACAGGCCGCCCGGGCCCCTTGAACTTCGCCGCGCTCGACCTGCTGCAGCGTGCCGAAAGCGGCCAGGCGCCCGCGCCGGAAGCCTTCAAGGTCGGTAATACCTGGTTGCTTTACAGCGCGGTCGCGCTGCGTCCCGATCCGCAGCAGCCGGCCATCGGCTCGCTGCTCTTGGTCACAACCCTTGACCGCTTGCTGGCCACCCTTCCGGCACTTCCCGCCGAGGCAGGCCAATTACGCCTCACCCAGCAATTCGCCAACGCGCCGCTGCAACAACTTGCACAGCGTGGCGGTAGCGGGCGCGAAGACCTGGCAATCAAGCTACCCAGCGGTAACCCGAACTGGACGCTCACGTTCCTGCCTGGCTCGCAGCTGAGTGCCGCCTCGCCATCACCCCTGTTCCTGTTGGCGGCGGCGCTTCTCGCGCTCGGTGGCTTGCTGCTCGGCCTGCAGATGGCGCTCAGCGCGCAACAGCGAAAGCTGCGCGAGGACGTTATCCACTTGGGACAGATGGTGCAGGAACTCTCCAACGGCAAGGCCATCAAAACACCGACCTTGAGCCTGCCGGCGCTCGATGCGCTGGCCAAGAGTCTGGCCCGTCTGCCACCCCGCACCGCCGGAGCGGCACCGGCCAAAGCCCCGGCTGCACCACAGCCCGGCCCCCGGCAAGCCCCATCCACCGAGTACGTCGACCCCTTGTTTCAGGACACCGATATTCTCGACATCGACATTCTCGACGAGGACCAGGACTGGCTTGGCCTCGACACCAAGGAGCGAGAAACCGCAATGAGCGCCCCCAAAGCCCCGCAATTGCCCGCGAGCATTTTCCGCGCCTACGACATCCGTGGCGTCGTCGGCGACACCCTGACCAACGAGGCCGCGTACTGGATCGGTCGCGCCGTCGGTTCCGAGAGCCTGGCCAAGGGCGAACCGAACGTTTCGGTCGGTCGCGACGGTCGCCTCTCCGGTCCGACGCTGGTCGAGCACCTGATTCAGGGCTTGGTGGACAGCGGTTGCACTGTCAGCGATGTCGGCATGGTGCCGACCCCTGTGCTCTATTACGCCGCCAATGTCCTGGCCGGCAAATCCGGCGTCATGCTCACCGGCAGCCACAACCCGCCGGATTACAACGGTTTCAAGATCGTCATCGCCGGCGACACGATCGCCAACGAGCAGATTCAGGCTCTGCGCGAGCGGATCGAGACTGGCAACCTCAGCGAAGGCGTCGGCCAGGCCGAACAGGTCGACGTGCTGCAAAGCTACTTCAAGCGCATTCGTGACGACATCGCGCTGGCCAAACCGATGAAAGTCGTCGTCGACTGCGGCAATGGCGTCGCCGGCGTGATTGCACCGCAATTGATCGAAGCCCTCGACTGCAAGGTCATCCCGCTGTTCTGCGACGTTGACGGGCACTTCCCGAACCACCACCCGGATCCGGGCAAGCTGGAGAATCTTGAAGACCTGATCGCCAAGGTGAAGGCGGAAAATGCCGACCTGGGCCTGGCTTTCGACGGCGACGGTGACCGCGTGGGCGTCGTGACCAACGCCGGGACCGTGGTATTCCCGGATCGCCTGTTGATGCTCTTTGCCAAAGATGTGGTGTCGCGCAATCCGGGCGCCGACATCATCTTCGACGTCAAATGTACCCGCCGCCTGACCCCTCTGATCAGCGGCTACGGTGGTCGCCCGGTCATGTGGAAGACAGGCCACTCGCTGATCAAAAAGAAAATGAAGGAAACCGGCGCATTGCTGGCCGGCGAGATGAGCGGCCATGTGTTTTTCAAGGAGCGCTGGTACGGCTTCGACGACGGCATCTACAGCGCGGTACGCCTACTGGAGATCCTCAGCCAGGACAAGCGCAATGCCGAGCAGGTGTTCGCCTCGTTCCCCAACGACATCTCCACGCCGGAGATCAACATCAAGGTCACCGAGGAAAGCAAGTTCACCATCATCGAGGCCCTGCATCGCGACGCTCACTGGGGCGAGGCGAATATCACCACGCTTGACGGCGTACGGGTCGACTACCCGAAGGGCTGGGGTCTGGTGCGCGCCTCGAACACCACGCCGGTCCTGGTCCTGCGGTTCGAAGCCGAAAGCGAAGAAGAACTCAAGCGCATACAGGAAGTCTTCCGTGCACAGCTTTATACTGTCGCGCCTGATCTCACCCTGCCGTTCTGACCTGCGGAGCCCTGCATGACCCTCAGCCGTGAAGCCGCCACCCAATTCGCTCAGGTTCTGTCCGAAGCGCTGCCCTATATCCGTCGATTCGTCGGCAAGACGCTGGTCATCAAGTACGGCGGCAACGCGATGGAAAGCGAGGAACTGAAGACTGGTTTCGCGCGCGACATCGTGTTGATGAAGGCGGTGGGGATCAATCCAGTGGTGGTGCACGGCGGTGGGCCACAAATCGGTGATCTGCTGAAGCGGCTCAATATCGAAAGTCAATTCATCGACGGCATGCGGGTTACCGACAGCCAGACCATGGATGTGGTGGAGATGGTGCTTGGGGGGCAGGTCAACAAGAGCATTGTCAGCCTGATCAACCAGCACGGCGGCGCAGCCATTGGCTTGACCGGCAAGGATGCCAAGCTCATCCGCGCCAAGAAGCTCAAAGCCACTCGCCAGACACCGGAAATGACCTCACCCGAGATCATCGACATCGGCCAGGTCGGCGAGGTTACCGGCGTCAACACCGAGCTGCTGGAAATGCTGGTGCGCGGCAACTTCATCCCGGTGATTGCGCCCATTGGCGTGGGCCCGGACGGCGAGTCGTACAACATCAACGCTGACCTGGTCGCCGGCAAGGTCGCCGAAGCCTTGAAATCGGAAAAGCTGATGCTGTTGACCAACATTGCCGGGCTGATGGACAAGCAAGGCCAGGTGCTGACTGGCCTGACCACCGCCCAAGTGGACGAGTTGATCGCCGACGGCACCATCTATGGCGGCATGCTGCCAAAGATTCGCTGCGCCCTAGAGGCGGTGCAAGGCGGCGTTCACAGCGCCCACATCATCGACGGCCGCGTACCGAATGCCGTCCTGCTGGAGATTTTCACCGATATCGGCGTCGGGACGCTGATCACCAACCGCAAGCACACGGGTCATTGATCGCTTAAAGAACGTCGCGCAAGAAAAAGCCCGGCTCTCATCGAGAAGCCGGGCTTTTTCTTGCCTGGATAACCACTATCGGGCGTCGCCAAGCAGCTCCGCTACGCGGGCACGTTCTTGGGTGAAGCTCACTTCAGCCTGCTTGCGAGCCTGCCGATAGCGCGCGACGTCTCGCTGCAAGCTGGCCTGCTCTCGGCTCAGGTTATCGATCTGCTTCAGCAATGGATCCGGAACTGGCCGACCAGCGCGCTCGTGGTTGGCAGCCTGGCTCTGCAGGTTGGCCTGCTGGGTGCGCAGCGACTGCAGGTTGCCACGGGTAATGCCGATAACACTGTCGAGCTCCGACAGCTTGCGCGCCTTGGCACGCTCGACATCCTCGACACTGGCATACAGACGCAGTAGCCGCGCATCGGAGCCGGCGCGCTCCTTCGCTTCGAGCATGCGCTTGCGCTCCTGGGCGGTGGGCGCCGGCGGTACCACACGGGTGACCCGGCCCTGATCGTTCAGGACCTCATAGCCCTTCCCAATGAATTGCGGCGGCACGCCGTGACGGTCCAGCACGGTGACGCCCTTATCATCGACATAACGGTAGAGCTCAGCATGCGCCTGGACGGCACCCAGCAAGCTCAACAGCAACACCATCCGGCTCCCTAACTGCATTTTCCGCCTCTTCCGTATTCCACCAGCCCAAGACGGGCCATTGGACACGCCTGCTTGTCGTTGTGGGCTCAGCTTATACAAGCCCATCACAGCGGTGAGCAAGAAGCACACCAACCGTGGCGATAGGAGGCTTCGACTTCTCGCCAGACCTCGGCGACGCTGATCGATACGAGCGCAGCGGCCAACGCAGCTGACCATAATCCGCAACGAAAGCCATCGAAGTGCCACCACACAAACATGCAAAGCGTCACAAAACGTCAGTTGCTGACGAAAGCTGCAGGTCAACTTAGACCCCGGTCACAAACGGCAATCGGGGCTAAATGCCGAAGCGGTCCCGATAGGCTTCTACGGCAGGCAAGTGCTGCTTCAGTTGCACGTCGCCTGCTAGAAACTCAAGCACTTGCGCGAGCGAGACGATGCTCACCACCGGAATACCGTAATCTCGCTCCACTTCCTGGATCGCAGAAAGCTCCCCCTGGCCACGCTCCTGCCGATTGAGCGCGATCAGCACGCCGGCTGCCTTGGCCGATTGATTTTCGATGATCTGCATCACCTCGCGGATCGCAGTGCCCGCAGTAATGACGTCATCGACGATCAGCACGCGACCGTCGAGCGGGGCGCCGACCAAGGTGCCGCCCTCACCATGATCCTTCGCCTCCTTGCGGTTGAAACACCAGGGCACGTCACGTTGATGGTGCTCGGCCAGCGAAATCGCCGTCGCGCTCGCCAAGGGTATCCCCTTGTACGCCGGCCCGAATAGGACGTCGAACTCAATCCCGCTGTCCACCACAGCCGCCGCATAGAATCGGCCCAGTTGCGCCAGGGCGGTCCCGGAATTGAACAAGCCGGCATTGAAAAAATAGGGGCTGGTGCGACCCGATTTCAGGGTGAACTCACCGAAGCGCAGGACACCGCGCTCGATGGCGAAGCGAATGAAATCGCGCTGGTACGCCTGCATGAAGGATATTCCCGGAAGACACTGATTTAGCTAATTGCAAAGAGCTTGGGTTATCATACACGCACGTGTTTTTAGGGGCCATTTATGCGGATCATCAGCGTCAATGTGAATGGTATTCAAGCGGCAGCACAGCGAGGCTTACTCAGCTGGCTGCAAGCGCAGAATGCCGATGTCATCTGTCTGCAGGATACCCGCGCCTCCGTAATCGAACTTGACGACCCGGCCTACCAGCTCGACGGCTATTTTCTCTATGCCGTCGATGCGGAAATTCCGGAACAGGGTGGCGTCGCGCTCTACTCCCGCCTACAACCCAAAGCCGTGATCATGAGCCTCGGCTTCGAAACCGCCGACCGCTACGGCCGTTATCTACAGGCCGACTTCGACAAGGTCAGCATCGCCAGCCTACTGCTGCCTAGCGGTCGCGGCGGCGACGAAGAGCTGAACCAAAAATTCAAGTTCATGGACGATTTCGCCCATTACCTCGACAAACAACGGCGCAAGCGCCGCGAATATATTTATTGCGGATCGCTTTATGTGGCCCACCAAAAGCTCGACGTGAAGAACTGGCGCGATTGCCAGCAGGCGACAGGCTTTCTCGCGCCGGAACGGGCCTGGCTCGACGAAATCTTTGGCAACATGGGATACATCGATGCGTTGCGGGAGGTTTCCCGCGAAGGCGATCTGTATAGCTGGTGGCCAGACACCGAACAGGCCCAGATGCTCAACCTCGGCTGGCGCTTCGACTACCAGATCCTCACCTCCGGCATGCGCCGCTTCGTGCGCAACGCTCGCCTGCCTCGCCAGCCGCGTTTCTCCCAGCATGCACCGCTGGTAGTCGACTATGACTGGACGCTGAGTCTTTGACCTTTCGTTGAACGCAGCTTAGCCAGCCCGAGCCTGGGCAAACCAGGCAACGGGCCAACATCAGCCCCTGGCTCACGGCTACTTAACGATTCGCCAGCAGAATGGATAGCGGTACGGCTTGCCTTCATTGGCGCGGATGCCGGCGATCACCACCAGCACCAGCGCCACGACGCTTATCAGCGCCATCAGCGGGAACCCGATCAGGATCCACGCCAATACGCCGCATACCATCAGCAGGATGCTGAAGGTGATCTGGAAGTTGAGCGCCTCCTTGCCCTGCTCGTCGACGAATGGGTCCATATCCTTCTTAAGTTGCCAGACGATCAGCGGGCCCAGCACGTTGCCAATCATCGGCACCAGGAACCAGCAGAACGACGAGTAGTGACAGAACATGGCCCACTGCCGCGCCTTAGGCGACGGCAACGGCATCAACTCCTGATCGGACATGGCAATACCCTCTGGATCAGTCCGCCAGCGCCGCGAGCTGCAGGGCGAACAGTTCCTGCATTCCCGACTGCGCCAGCGCAAGCATGGCATTGAGCTCGGCGGGCTGAAACGGCGCACCCTCGGCCGTGCCCTGAACCTCGATGAAACCACCGGTACTCGTCATCACCACGTTCAGGTCGGTCTCGGCTGCCGAGTCCTCGAGATAATCCAGGTCTAACACGGGCTCGCCCTGGTAGATGCCCACCGACACCGCCGCGACCATCTGCTTGAGCGGGTCGCCACTCTTCAAGCCGCCGCGCTTCTTCAGGACTTTCAGCGCATCCGCCAGGGCAACCATCGCACCGGTAATCGACGCGGTGCGCGTCCCGCCATCGGCCTGGATCACATCGCAATCGATGTACAGCGTGTTCTCGCCCAACTTGCTCATGTCCAGCGAAGCCCGAAGCGAACGACCAATCAAACGCTGGATTTCCAGAGTCCGGCCGCCCTGCTTGCCTCGACTGGCCTCACGCTGATTACGCTCGCCAGTGGCGCGAGGCAGCATGCCGTATTCGGCGGTGAGCCAGCCCTGTCCCTGCCCTTTGAGGAAGCGCGGCACACCATTTTCGATACTTGCCGTGCAAATCACCTTGGTATCACCGAACTCGACCAATACCGAGCCTTCTGCATGCCGGGTGTAATTGCGGGTGATACGAATCTGACGCAGCTGATCGGCGGCGCGGCCACTGGGACGCTTCATGGAGGGTTCCTGCTTCTTTGCGGTATGAGTGGCGGCATTATAGGGCCCTGCAAAGTGAATAGGGGTCGTCGGCAGGGAATCGCTTGCACCGGGCGACGGGACGCGCACCCCTCACCGGGCGCCAAGGAGGCCCGTTTTCCTTTACAATCTCCGACCTTTAAATCCCGAGGGTTACCCATGATCCACAGCATGACCGCCTTCGCCCGTGCCGAATTGGCCGGCGACCACGGCACTCTCAGCTGGGAGATCCGCTCGGTGAATCACCGTTACCTGGAGCCGCACCTTCGGCTACCGGAAGCCTTTCGCGACCTGGAAGGCGCCGTGCGCGACGCGCTTCGCAAAGGCCTCTCGCGTGGCAAGGTCGAATGTACCTTGCGCTACGCAGAAGACGCCGCAGGTCGTTCGATGCAGGTCGACGAATCCCGCGCCAAGACCCTGATCGCAGCCGCCGAAGCAGTGGCCCGCTTGATCGAGCGCCCCGCCCCGATCAACCCGCTGGACGTCCTTGCCTGGCCTGGAGTCATCGTCGGCGACGCGGCTGACCCGCAGGCGCTCGGCAAAGCGGCGCTGCAACTCTTCGACAAGGCGCTAGCGGAGCTTAAGACCGGGCGCCAGCGTGAGGGGGAAGAGTTGGCACGCCTGATCAACGACCGGCTGGATGCCATCACTCAAGAAACCACGACGTTGCGCGGCCTCGTCCCGCAGATGCTCGCCGCCCAGCGGCAAAAGATGCTTGATCGTTGCGCCGAGATGCGCGTCGAGCTCGACCCCCAGCGGCTCGAGCAGGAGCTGGCGCTGCTTGCGCAGAAAAGCGATGTCACCGAGGAGCTCGACCGGCTCGCGACCCACGTGAGCGAAGTGCGCCGCGTCCTACAATCCGGTGGCGCAGCGGGGCGCAGGCTCGACTTCCTCATGCAGGAACTCAACCGCGAAGCGAATACCCTCGGCTCCAAGGCGATCGACACCCGCAGCACCCAGGCGGCAGTGACTCTCAAGGTGCTGATCGAGCAGATGCGCGAACAGGTCCAGAACATCGAATAGCGAATGCAGTCGATGAAAGCAGCACCTATCGCTGCCTAATTTCCAGTCACAGGTCCAGAAAACTCATGTCAGCCTCCACCGGTACGCTCTACATCATTTCCGCGCCCTCCGGGGCCGGCAAGACCAGCCTGGTCAAGGCACTGCTCGATGCCCAGCCGCAGGTCAAGGTATCGGTCTCGCACACGACACGCCCGATGCGACCGGGCGAGGTGGATGGCGTCAACTACCATTTCGTCACTCGCGACGCCTTTCTCGAACGCCTTGCGCAGAACGAATTCCTCGAACATGCCGAAGTATTCGACAACCTCTATGGCACTTCGCAGCGCTGGGTCGAGCAAACGTTGGATGAAGGCTTCGACCTGATCTTGGAGATTGACTGGCAGGGCGCGCAGCAGGTGCGCAGACTGATGCCACAAGCCAAGTCGATCTTCATCCTGCCGCCGACACAGGAAGCGCTCCGCCAGCGCCTGACCAACCGCGGCCAGGACAGCGACGATGTGATCGAAAAGCGGATGCGTGAAGCGGTTAGCGAGATGACCCATTACGTTGAATACGACTACCTCGTCATCAACGACGATTTTGCCCATGCATTGATTGACCTGCAGGCGATCTTTCGCGCCAATCAGTTACGGCAGGACGCCCAGCAGCAGCGCTTCGAAGGGCTGCTCAAGCAGCTACTCGCGTAACGCAGCGATCGATAGCCCACCTCGAATCGCGTCGATCATTGGCCAGCACCTTGGGCAAGGCCGCTTTTGCCTTTTACCGCTTCCCTAATGGCTGGTGATTTTTTAGACTATCCCGTCCGCTCGCCCATTCGGGCATGCTTTACCGCAATTGATGAGGAAGACCATGGCCCGCGTCACCGTCGAAGACTGCTTGGACAACGTAGATAACCGCTTCGAGCTGGTCATGCTCGCCACCAAGCGCGCCCGCCAACTGGCCACCGGTGGCAAGGAACCGAAGGTCGGCTGGGAAAACGACAAGCCCACCGTCGTCGCGCTGCGTGAGATCGCATCGGGCCTGGTGGACTACGACGTCATCGCCCAGGATGACGTCGTGGATGACGAGCCGCTGTTCATCCAATACGAGGAAGAGCCCAACGAGGCCCTCTGATACGAATGCCAGGTCGACGTCGAATCGCCCGCCAACCGTCATGCCGGCAAGGAGCACTGCCTTGCCAGCCATAGACGCGCTTGCCGATCGCCTGTCGACCTACCTCGGCGCCGAACAGGTCAACCTGGTCCGCCGTGCGTACTTCTACGCCGAGCAGGCCCATGACGGCCAGCGGCGACGCAGCGGTGAAGCCTACGTCACCCACCCCCTCGCGGTAGCCAATATCCTTGCTGACATGCACATGGACCATCAGAGCCTGATGGCCGCCATGCTGCACGATGTCATCGAGGACACCGGCATCGCCAAGGAAGCGTTGACCGCGCAGTTCGGCGAAACCGTCGCCGAACTGGTCGATGGCGTCAGCAAGCTCACCCAGATGAAGTTCGAGACCAAGGCCGAAGCGCAGGCCGAGAACTTCCAGAAGATGGCAATGGCCATGGCGCGTGACATCCGCGTCATCCTCGTCAAGCTCGCTGACCGCCTGCATAACATGCGCACGCTTGAAGTGCTCGCGGGCGAGAAGCGCCGGCGTATTGCCAAGGAAACCCTCGAAATCTATGCGCCCATCGCTAACCGCCTGGGCATGCACTCGATGCGCGTCGAGTTCGAAGACCTGGGCTTCAAAGCGATGCACCCGATGCGCTCCGAGCGGATTCGGGCCGCGGTACGCCGGGCGCGCGGCAACCGCAACGAAATCGTCGAGAAGATCGAGCAGTCGCTGATCCATTGCCTTGAACGCGAGGGCCTCGGCGGCGAGGTCGTGGGCCGCGAAAAGCACCTTTACAGCATCTACAAAAAGATGCGCGGCAAGCGCAAGGCGTTCAACGAGATCATGGACGTCTATGCCTTCCGTATCGTGGTCGACAAGGTCGACACCTGCTATCGCGTGCTCGGCGCCGTACACAGCCTCTACAAGCCGCTGCCCGGGCGTTTCAAGGATTACATTGCGATACCCAAGGCCAACGGCTACCAATCGCTGCATACCACCCTGTTTGGCATGCATGGCGTGCCTATCGAGATCCAGATTCGCACCCGCGAGATGGAAGAGATGGCCAACAATGGTATTGCCGCACATTGGCTGTACAAATCCAACGGCGAGGAGGCGCCCAAAGGCACTCACGCCCGTGCGCGCCAATGGGTCAAGGGCGTGCTCGAACTGCAGGAGCGCGCCGGCAATTCGCTGGAGTTCATCGAAAGCGTAAAGATCGACCTGTTCCCCGACGAGGTCTACGTCTTCACACCCAAGGGCAGCATCATGGAGCTGCCCAAGGGCTCGACCGCGGTGGACTTCGCCTACGCCGTGCATACCGACGTCGGCAACACCTGCATCGCCTGCCGCGTCAATCGCCGTCTGGCGCCGCTGTCACAAGCACTGGAAAGCGGCAGTACGGTAGAAATCGTCACCGCGCCAGGCGCCCGGCCGAACCCCGCCTGGCTCAACTTCGTCGTCACCGGCAAGGCCCGCACCCATATTCGCCACGCGCTCAAGCAACAACGCCGCTCGGAATCGATCAACCTGGGCGAACGCCTGCTGAACAAGGCGCTCACCGGTTTCGAGACGAGCTTGGAGAAGATTTCGCAGGAACGCATCCGCACGGTGCTCAACGAGTACCACATGGATTACGTCGAAGACCTGCTCGAAGACATCGGCCTCGGCAACCGCATGGCCTACGTGATCGCCAGGCGCCTGGTGGCCAGTGAAGGCGAGCAGGCCCCCACCGCTGAAGGACCGCTGGCGATCCGCGGCACCGAAGGCCTGGTGCTCAATTATGCCAAATGCTGCACCCCGATCCCCGGAGACCCCATCGTCGGTCACCTCTCGGCCGGCAAGGGCATGGTCGTGCACCTGGAAACCTGCCGCAATATCGCCGATGTGCGGCACAACCCTGACAAGTGCATTCAACTGTCCTGGTCCAAGGACGTCGCCGGCGAGTTCAACGTCGAATTGCGCGTCGAACTGGAACATCAGCGCGGCCTGATCGCCCTGCTCGCCGGCAGCGTAAACGCCGCCGACGGCAACATCGAGAAGATCGGCATGGACGAGCGCGACGGCCGTATCAGCGTTGTCCAGCTGGTCGTCAGCGTGCATGACCGGGTCCACCTCGCCCGGGTCATCAGAAAGCTGCGAACCATAAAGGGCGTCACGCGTATCACACGGGTGAAGGCCTGACAGCCGATCGAAGCGCCGAAGATTCGAGGCGGGTCGCGAAGGCCAGTCACGGTGCGCGCTGATTCACCCACTACGCTTTTGTCGGCTTTTCCCACTATCCTTGCCCATCCGTTCACTTCACGCAGGAGCTACCCGTGAGTAAGACTGTCATTTCCACCGACAAAGCCCCCGCCGCCATCGGCACCTACTCTCAGGCCATCAAGGCGGGTGACACCGTCTACCTGTCGGGCCAGATCCCTCTGGATCCGAAGACCATGGAGCTGGTCGAAGGCTTCGAGGCGCAGACGGTGCAAGTCTTCGAGAATCTCCAGGCGGTTGCCGAGGCCGCGGGTGGTTCGCTGAAGGACATCGTCAAGCTGAACATCTTCCTCACCGACCTCGGCAACTTCGCCACGGTCAACGAAGTAATGAGCCGTTACTTCCAGCAACCCTACCCTGCCCGTGCCGCCATCGGCATCGCCGCGTTGCCCAAGGGTGCGCAGGTCGAGATGGACGCCATCCTGGTACTCGAGTAAGCGCCTGCGATCCGGCCTGATACTCGATCCGGCAGCAGGGAGCGCGACGGATGACGCCGCCCAGCCGTCTTTGGCCACGCCTGGGGCTCGCCTGCGCTGGGCTGCTGGCGGCTTGCGCGCTCTATCTGGCTGAACCCGCCCTGCTTCAAACCTTGCGCAACGCGCTGTTCGATCAGTATCAGCGCTGGCAGCCGCGCACGGCGCCGACTCAATCCAGCGTGCAAGTGCTGGACATCGACGAAGCCAGCCTGGCCCGTATCGGCCAATGGCCCTGGCCACGAGAACGCATGGCGGAACTGGTGGAGCGCCTTCAGCAGGCTGGCGCCGCGGTGGTGGTATTCGACGTCCTCTTTGCTGAGGCGGACCGTGGCGCGGCGGCGCGCCTGCGAGATAGCCTTCCCGCAGCGCTGGCGGCACAGCTCGAACAGCTTCCCGATCCCGATCAGCGCTTCGCCTCCTCACTGGCAGGACAGCCGACCGTACTGGGCTTCGCCGCGACCCGCACGCCTTCGGGGGCGGCGCCGCAGAGCCGCTTCGGGGTGCAGCGCTCAGCCGAAGCCGGAACGCCCCGGGTGCCGGCTTATGCCGGAACCGTCAGCCCCTTGCCGAGCTTGGGGGCTGCCGCTGCGGGCAGTGGCGCCATGACCTTCGAGTCGGACCACGACGGTGTGGTGCGGCGCGTCCCGCTGATGATTCGTGTTGGCGAGCATCTTTGGCCCTCCTTGGTCGCCGAGTCGATACGCGTCTACCTGGGCCAGCGCCTGTACCGCATCGAAGCTGACGCGCGCGGCAATGTCGCCCGGTTGGACATTGGCCACCTCCAGCTCCCCACGAACCGACGGGGTGAACTCTGGATTCACTACCGCGAAGACATGCGAGCCCATCGAACGCCCGCCTGGCAGCTATTCGAGCAGGCCTCCACCTCGAAACTAGACGGCGCCATCGTGCTTGTCGGGAGCTCAGCGCAGGGTCTGCAGGATTTGCGTTTCAGCCCGCTCGGCGGCATGGTTCCCGGCGTCGAAATCCATGCGCAGGCGATCGAGCAGGCGCTGTTCGGTCGCGCGTTGCAGCGGCCGCATTGGGCGGCGCCGATCGAAGCGATGACCTTGTTGCTGGCCGCGCTACTGCTGTGCGGACTCACCCTCGGCACCGGCGCATTGAGCAGTGCGCTGGCCGCGACGGCCATGCTGCTCATACTGAATCTTGGCGCCTGGTGGGCCTATTCGCGGCACGGGTTGCTGTTCGATGCACTCAACCCATCGATAGGCCTGCTGCTGGCCTATCTCGGTGCCAGCATCGCTCGCCACCTTGCCAGCGAGCGGCAACAGCGCTGGGTCCGCGGTGCATTTTCCCGCTACATCTCACCCAATCTTGTCGAATACCTGGTGCAACATCCCGAGCAGTTGCGCCTGAGCGGGGAGCGCCGGCAGTGCAGCTTCGTCTTCACCGATTTGACCGACTCCACCCGCCTGATGGACGGGCAGCCGCCCGAGCGCGTGGTCAGCCTGCTCAACGATTACCTCGACGGCATCATCCAGATCGCTTTCCGGCATGAGGGCACGCTCGAACGCATCATGGGCGACGGCATGGCGATCCTGTTTTCCGCGCCCCTGGCCCAACCCGACCATCAACGCCGCGCCCTCGCCTGCGCGCTGGACATCCGCCGCTTCACCCGCGAGCACGCCGCAGCTCAGCAGGCGGCCGGCGTCGCCCTCGGCTGCACGAGGATCGGCGTGCACAGCGGCGACGTGGTGGTGGGCAATTTCGGTGGGTCGACGCTGTTCGATTACCGGGCGCTGGGCGATGCCGTCAACATCGCCGCACGCCTGGAAAACCTCAACCGACATCTGGGCACCGACCTGTGCGCGTCCCAGACGATCCGCGACGCCAATCCGTCCGTGCCGATGCGGCCGATCGGCGACGTGCAACTCAAGGGCAAGGCGGAGCCCGTTCGCCTGTACGAACCCTGCGAACTGACCCATGACGCTGCCTACGACGCTGCGTTCGCCCTCATCGCAACGGACGGCAACGCTGCACAGGCGGCCTTCGAACAGCTGCACGCGCAACGGCCGGGCGACGGTCTTGTGAAATTCCAGCTGGAGCGCCTGCGCGCGGGTGTGCACAGCGAGCGCATCGTGATGACGGCTAAGTAGCCGCGCTTAGCGCACGCTGATCTCGACCCGCCGATTGCGAGGCTCCGAGACACCATCCGGTGTCGCGATCAGCAGGTTGCGCTCACCATGCGACGAGACGCGCAGATCGATAACCTCGATATTCCGATTGCGCAGCATCTCGGCTACCGCCGTAGCGCGGATCAGACCGAGCTGCTCGTTCCACTGCGGGCCGCTGAGCGTGTCGGTATGTCCAATCACCGAAACCGCCGAAGGGCCGCGCTGACGGATCACCCCGACGATATGTTCGATCTCGCGCCGGGACGAGGCGGTCAGTTCGGCACTGCCTATCTCGAAATACAGCTGAAAGCGTTGCGGAAGCGCTGGCTGGGCATCCAGCGCAGCAGAGAAATCGCGAGCGATGCGCAGATCGCCAACCTCGAACGGCCCGGCGCCCAACCCTCGTGCGCCGATCCGCATGCCCTGCTGCTTGCGGTCGAGCCGCGTCTGGCCGCGCGCATCCTCGACCACCACCGCGCCGGTCGTGCCATCCGGGCTTTCCAACAACACTACGTAATCGCCCGTGGCACACCCGGTCAGCCCCAGGGCGACGCTACATGACAGCAACAACCTTCGCAGCATTCGCCTCACTCGCTGACCTTCACCAGGAAATGGGTGCCTCGCACCCCGATGGTGCCCGTCGGAGTCTTCAGCTCGACCGCTTCGGGTTTGAGCTTGGCAATCACGCCGGAGATGAAGTTGAGCGTGCCCTGGGTAATCCGTGCGCTGAGCCGCAACTCTTCGCGAGCCGGATCGAAGGCGTAGTCGTCGAGGATGAATTCACTGTTCGGCCCGAAGGACATCACCGTGTTGTCGCTCAAGGTCACGCCCATGGCGCCGCTGGCGCCGGTGCGCAGGGTCGCGCCGGCAATGACCGCCTGGCCGACTCGGGCTTCGATGGTCTGACCTCGGCTCGTAACCGTGGCCTCGCCCTGAACCTTCATGATGTAACCGACCGGCTCGCTGACCGGCTCGCTGACCGGCTCTTGCGCAGCCACCCAGCCTGGGGCCGTCAACAGGCCAAGGAGCACTGCTGTTCGGGCAAATTTCGGCATTGCATCCATCTTCGGGACCATGATCAATGTACTCTCCATAGCTGGCCAAAGGCCTGCGATCTGGCGCAACTGCCGCTGCGTAGTAGGGCCGTCATCGTTTTCTGGCACGTCCGTCAAGTAACCGCCGCAGGATGCAGTATGACCTCCAGCAAATACAAGCTCAGCTACGAAACCTGCACCGCAGCGCTCGTCATGCTGTTCGTGCTGATGCCAACCGTACCGGCTCTGATGCTAGTTGGCTTCGAATGGTTCGACCTGCGCCGCTTGCTGCTCACCGAATTGCTGATCATGTTCATCGGCCTGCCGCTGCTGTGCGCCTGCCTTACCAGCCTGCGGCGCTCCCTGGACGCGCTCGCCGACGATGCCAGGCGCATCCGCGAGCTGGATTTCAGCCGCCGCGAGCGCCCCGACTCGCCCATCCGCGAACTGGATGCGCTGCATCGTCAGCACGATGCCATGCGGCGCTCGCTGGAAACCCAGCACCGCGCCTTGGAACATGCGCAGGAGAAACTCGCCGGGCTGGTAGAAAACGGCATGCTGCTCTCATCCGAACGCGACCGGCATCGCTTGCTCGAGCACATCCTGCTGCAGGGCAAGCGCATCTGTCATGCCGACGCCGCCACGCTCTATCTGATGACCGATCACGACAGCCTGCGCTTCGCCCTACGCTCGAAGGCCGACCCGCTGCCAATCATCGAGCTGCCCCTGCACGACCCCGACACCGGCGCCCCCAACGAGCATCACGTATCGACCTACGTGGCCCTGCGCAAAGAAACGGTGGTCATCGATGACGTCTACCGTGAGCAGCGCTTCGACCTTTCGGGCACCCGCCATTTCGATCTGGAATCCGGCTATCGCACGGTCTCGATGCTTTGCGTGCCGCTGGTTGGACAGAGCGGAGACGTGCTGGGCGTACTGCAATTCTTGAACGCCACGGACCCCGGCACCGGGCTGCCTACCGAGTTTTCCAGCCACAACCTAAGGTACGTCGAGGCGCTGGCGTCGCAATCGGCCGTCGCGCTGGAAAACAAGAACCTGATCGATTCGCAGACGGCCCTGATCGACGCCATGATCGAGATTCTTGCCGGTGCCATCGACGCCAAGAGCGCCCATACCGGCGGGCACTGCGCGCGCGTGCCGGAGCTGGCCCTGCTCCTTGCAGAACAGGCCTGCGCCGCGCAGCAAGGCCCCCTGGCCGAGTTCCGCTTCGACACCGAGGAACAATGGCGAGAGTTTCGCATCGGCGCCTGGCTGCATGACTGCGGCAAGATCACCACGCCCGAGCAGCTCGTCGACAAGTCCACCAAGCTGGAAACGCTCTACAACCGCATCCATGAAATTCGCATGCGCTTCGAGGTACTACTGCGTGACGCCATGATCGAGCGGCTCCAGGCACTGGCCGCGGGCGAGCAGGAGGATCGGGTAGCGGCGCGCCATGCCGAGACAGTGGCCCGCCTGCACGAGGAGTTTGCTTTCGTCGCCGAATGCAACATTGGCGGCGAGCGGATGGCGCCCGAGCGGATAGAGCGGCTGAATCGGATCGCCGAACGGACATGGACCCGCCACTTCGACGATCGCGCCGGCCTCTCCCATGAGGAGTCCGCGCGGCTAGAGGCCTTCCCGGTGCAGCCGCTACCGGCGACCGAGGCGTTGCTGGCCGACAGACCCGAGCATCGCATCCCGCGCCTGCCGACCAAGGCGCTGGACCCGCGCTACGGGTTCAAGATGACGGTGCCGGACTACCAGGCCAACCTCGGCGAGCTCTACAACCTGAGCGTCACCCGCGGCACGCTGACGGCCGAAGAGCGATTCACCGTCAACGAACACATCGTGCAGACCATCGTGATGCTGGAAAACCTGCCATTCCCTCGTAACCTGCAGCGCGTGCCTGAATACGCCGGCACTCATCATGAAACGTTGCTCGGCACCGGATACCCGCGTCAGCTAGGGCCGGAGCAACTATCGATTCCGGCCAGGATCATGGCCATCGCCGACATCTTCGAGGCGCTGACGGCCTGTGATCGCCCCTACAAGAAGGCCAAGCCGCTGAGCGAGTCACTTCGCATCCTCGCTGGCCTGCGCGATAGCGGGCACATCGACGCCGACCTGTTCGCCCTTTTTCTCACCTCCGGCCTGCACCTGACCTACGGCGCCCGGCACCTCAAACCCGAGCAGATGGATCACGTCGATGTCGACGCGCTGCTGGAACGCCCGGCCGCACCATTAGCGTGAATCGCTGCCTCGCTCAACTGGCGACGCGGTTCTCCCACAGCGACGTATCGGCCAGCTGGCAAGTATCGACGTAGCGCGGCACGCCGCTGATCTCTTCCAGCTCGGTGGTACCGGCCAACTGGCTGACGATGCGATAGCGCTTACCGACAGTTTTGTCATGCAGCGGATAGAGCGCAGCGATCTGCTGCGCGAGTTCGGTGAGGGTGGACATGGGCGGGTACTGCTCTGGGGTTTAAAAGCCAGCCTATTTACTACGGAACCGCACCAATTGCGCGAAGCAGCCGACGCCTAGCAGGCCGCTTATCGGAACGCCTCGCAAAGCCTCGTCAGCGCCCTCGACAAACCCCTTCATCCGCCCCCAGCGGCGACCTCTCTCGACTTGTTCCACTTGTTCTAACCGCGGCATCGCCGGCTGCGCCGCGTTGGGACGGCGTGACCCGGTGCGCACCATCGGCGGGCGCCGAAGCGCTGGGCAGCCGCCTGATCGAGTAGTCAACCGCAGGCCGAAATCCATTCCCAAAACAGGGACATAGTTCCGATCCGCGGCGTTCTGGCACAGCCGGTGCACCTTCAAAAGCAGGCGTCATGCCCTGTTAGTACAAGTTGCTCAACCGCCAAGGTGAAGACAAATGGACAACCGGAATAGCCTGCTTGCGACCTCGTTACTCGGATCCGTCCTGCTGTTCAGCGGCCCGCTGGCAGCGGAAACCATCCGCATCGGTATCGGCCATCAGAGCATGGTCACCAACACCGTTTCCGGCGGCATCGTGCTGAAGAAACTCGACCTACTGAACAAGCACCTGCCGCACACGGGCAAGTACGCGGACGCCGACTACCAGATCGAGTTTCGCGACTACGATTCCGGCCCGCCGATCACCAACCAGATGCTCGCCGGCAAGCTCGACTTCGGTGTCATGGGCGACTACCCGCTGATCGTCAATGGCGCCAAGTTCCAGGCCACCGGCAAACAGCAGACGCGCTTCATCGCGGTGACCGGCTACAACCTCAAGGGCACCGGCAACGGCATCGTGGTGCCCAAGGACTCACCTGTGCAGTCGCTTGCCGACCTCGCCGGCAAGAGCCTGTCCACGCCGGTCGGCAGTGCGGCCTGGGGCATGACGCTGAAGGTGCTGCGCGACGCCGGCCTGTCCGACAAGGTGACGCTAGTCAACCAGAGCCCCCCGGTGGGCGCGGCGAACATTGCCGCCGGCAAGATCGACGCGCATGCCGACTTCTGCCCCTGGTCCGAGATCATGGAATTCCGCGGCACCGCGCGGAAGATCTACGACGGCAGCGAGGCCGGCATCCCCACCTTCCACGGCATCGTGGTGCGCGACGACTTCGCCAGGCAGTACCCCGAGGTGGTCGAGGGCGTGCTCAAGGCCACCCTGGCCGCGCAGCAATGGATCAGCGAAGACCCACGGCGCGCTGCGGAAAAGGTCGCCGAATGGACCGGCGTGGAGCAGGAGGTGCTCTACCTCTACTTCAGCCAGGGCGGCATTTCGACCATGGAGGCCAGCATCAAGCCGCAGTGGGTCGAGGCGATGAAATACGACCACGCCCTGCTGCAGCAGGAAATGCAGATCCCCGATCTGGATTTCGCCAGCTGGATCGACGACAGCTACCTGAAGAAGGCCTACGCCGACATGGGCCTGGACTACGCCGCCGCGGTCGCCAGCGTGGTCAGTCCGACGCCCCGCGCCGCCGGGCGCAAACCGGCGGAAATCTGGTTCGCCGATCAGGGCATCGTCGCCTATGACAGCACCGCCACCATGCTCGACGCCGAAGCCGACGCCAAGGCGTCCGGCAAAGCCATCAACGCCACCTACGTCTACGACAACCTCACCGGCCTGAAGCTGTTCGGCAAGGCCGCCTACCTGGTCAAGGACGCCAGCGGCGAGGTGCTGGCCTTCATGAAGAAAAGCGACTCGGAGCAGCACATCGCCCAGCACGGCGGCAGCGCCCTGCTGACCGATGCACCCGTGGCGATGCTGGACTGAGCCCCTGCGCGGCCCGTGCCACGGGCCCCGCCTCAAGCCGAGGAGTGACCGCATGAGCGTCAAACCGACCCCCCTGTTCGATAGCGATCCGGCAACGCCAGAAGCCGACCGGCCGCTGCTGACCGCTGCGCCGGCTCCGCAGCCAGCGCCGGTTGCCACCCCTTCCGCGCCGCGTCGCCTGCCGCCGATGGCCGGGCGTTACCTGGTGCGCGTGTTGGCGCTGCTCGCAGCCTTGCTGATCTGGCACCTGGCGACCGCGACGGGCTTCAACCTGTTCATCAATTTCGAGAACGTGCCGGCACCGCTGCTGGTGGGCCAGACGCTGATCCAGCAGCTGGGCAGCAGCGAGTTCTACCTGCATATCGTCCACAGCCTGGAACGCATCGCGCTGGCCTATGCCTACGCCGTGGTGCTCGGCGTCCTTTGCGGCGTGCTCATCGGCCGTTCGCGCTGGGCCGAGGACATCCTGCTGCCCTACATCGAGCTGTTCCGGCCGATTCCGGCGGTGGCCTGGATTCCGTTGGCGATCCTGATGCTACCGACCGAGCAGTCGAGCATCGTCTTCATCACCTTTCTCGGCGCCTTCTTCCCCATCGTGCTGAACACCGTGCACGGCGTGGAGCAGACGCCGGACGTGCTGGTGCGTGCCGCGCGCAGCCTGGGCGCCAGCGACCGGGCGATCCTCTGGCACGTGGTGATTCCCGGTGCGATGCCAAGCATCGTCGCCGGCCTGGCGATCGGCATGGGCGTAGCCTGGTTCTCGCTGCTGGCCGGCGAAATCATCAGCGGCCAATACGGCATCGGCTACTTCACCTGGACCAGCTACACCCTGGTCAAGTACCCGGAAATCATCATCGGCATGCTCACCATCGGCGGGCTCGGCACGCTCTGCACGCTGCTCGTGCGCAAGGCCTGCGTGCCTCTGCTGCGCTGGCAGCAGCAGGGGGGCCGGTCATGAATGCGATCGTCTCCGACAACCGCCTCGCCGTGCTCGATCACAGCCGACTGCGCGCCAAGGCCGCGGCCAAGGGCGACGGGCGCGGCCATGTCAGCGTGCGTGCGCTGTCCATCGAATTCGACCACGCCGGCGGCAAGCGCGCCGCGGTGCAACAGGCCAGCCTGGAGATTCGCCCCGGCGAGTTCGTCTGCCTGCTCGGCCCCTCGGGTTGCGGCAAGTCGACCCTGATGAACGCCATCGCCGGCTTCGTCAAACCCACCCGCGGCGAGCTGACCGTCGACGGTCAGCCCATCGCCGGACCTGGCCCGGACCGCGGCATGGTGTTCCAGCAGCACTCGCTGTTCCCCTGGAAGACGGTGCGCGAAAACGTCGCCTTCGGCCCGCTGATGGCCGGTGCCTCGCGTAACGAGGCCACCGGGGTGGCGCGCACCTTCCTTTCGCTGGTGGGGCTCGCCGCCTTCGAGGACGCCTACCCCGGCACGCTGTCCGGCGGCATGCAGCAGCGCGTCGGCATCGCCCGAGCGCTCGCCAACTACCCCAGCGTGCTGCTGATGGACGAGCCGTTCGGCGCACTGGACGCACAGACCCGGATCATGATGCAGGAGAACCTGCTGGAGATCTGGCGTGAGTTCAAGAACACCGTGGTGTTCGTCACCCACGACATCGACGAGGCGGTGTTCCTCTCCGACCGCATCGTGGTGATGAGCGCCAGCCCCGGACGGATCATCGCCGACATCCGCGTCGAGCTGCCGCGACCGCGCGAGCAGAGCCTGCTCACCGACCCTGCCTTCATCGACTACAAGCGCCAGTGCCTGGACCTGATCCGCCAGGAAACCCTGCGCGCCTTCCAGCAGCAGAACGGAGGCTGAGCCATGCATATCCGTCCTTTACCTGCGCCCACGCTCGACATGACCTGTCATGACAGGCTGGAGCCACGCCCATGAGCCGCCTCGAACCGCTCGCCCCGGGTCAGTCGCCACTGCCGCTGTACGTGCAGATCCGCGACACCCTCAGACGCAAGATCCTCGAAGGCAACTATGCCGTGCATGAACGGCTGCCCTCGGAAAACGAGCTGATGACCGCCTTCGGCGTCAGCCGCATCACCATCCGCCAGGCGCTGCGCGACCTGCACAACGAAGGGTTGGTGTTCAGCGCCCAGGGCAAGGGCACCTACGTCAGCAAGCCCAAGGCGGTGCAGAACGTGCAGCGTCTGCAGGGCTTCGGCGAGGCCATGGCCGCCCAGGGCTACGAAGCGACCGCGCGGCTGCTGTCGATTCAGGAACGCAAGCCACCCAAACCGGCGGCCGCCGCGCTGAACCTCGCGCCCGGCGCGGATGTGGTCGAGGTCAAGCGCGTGCGCTTTCTCAACCGCGCCCCGGTGTGCCTGGAGCACAGCTACTTCCCCCTGGACATCGGCCAGCGCCTGTTCGGCCTGGACCTGTCCGGCGACATCTTCCCTCTGCTGGAGAACCGCTTCGGCATCGGCCTCGGCCATGCCGCGATCGGCCTCGACGCCACCCTGGCCGACGACGAGCACCAGCCCTACCTCGGCCTGAAGGCCGGTGAACCCATCCTGCGCGTCGAGCGGCTGACCCATGACCGCAGCGGTCGGCCGATCGATTTCGAATACCTGTGCTACCGCGGCGACGCCTTCAAGTACCAGTTCCGGGTCGACCGGAAATAGAGGAGACCACCATGACCACGATTCACGACATTCCCGTCATCGAAACCGACGTGCTGGTGATCGGCGGTGGCACCGCCGGCCCGATGGCCGCCGTCACAGTCAAGGAGCAGGACCCGACGCTCAAGGTGCTGCTGCTGGAGAAGGCCAACGTCAAGCGCTCCGGGGCGATCTCCATGGGCATGGACGGACTGAACAACGCGGTCGTGCCCGGCCACGCCACGCCCGAGCAGTACGTCAAGGAAATCACCATCGCCAACGACGGCATCGTTCACCAGCCGGCGCTGATGGCCTACGCCACGCGCTCGTTCTCGATGATCGAGCAGCTCGACGCCTGGGGCGTGCATTTCCAGAAGGACGAGACCGGCGACTACGACATGAAGAAGGTCCACCACCTCGGCACCTACGTGCTGCCGATGCCGGAGGGCCACAACGTCAAGAAGATCCTCTACCGCCGCCTGCGCCGGGTGCGCGTGGATATCGAGAACCGCTTCATCGCCACCCGCCTGCTGAAGGACCCGGACGGCAACATCGCCGGCATGATCGGGGTGAACACCCGCACCGCCGAGCCGATCATCATCCGTGCCAAGGCGGTGATCATGGCCACCGGTGCCGCCGGGCGCATCGGCCTGCCAAACTCGGGTTATCTCTTCGGCACCTACGAGAACCCGGCCAACTGCGGTGACGGCCACGCCATGGCCTACCACGCCGGTGCGGACCTGGCCAACCTCGAGTGTTTCCAGGTCAACCCGCTGCTCAAGGACTACAACGGCCCGGCCTGTGCCTACGTCACCGGCCCGCTCGGCGGCTTCACCGCCAACGCCTACGGCGAGCGCTTCATCGAGTGCGACTACTGGTCCGGGCAGATGATGCTGGAGTTCTTCAAGGAGCTCGAATCCGGCACCGGCCCGGTGTTCCTCAAGCTCGACCACCTGGCCGAGGAAACGATTCAAGAGATCGAGACCGTCCTGCACACCAACGAGCGGCCTTCACGCGGGCGCTTTCACGAAGGGCGGCACATCGACTACCGCCAGCGCATGGTGGAAATGCACATTTCCGAGATCGGTTTCTGCTCGGGCCACTCGGCTTCGGGCGTGTGGACCGACGAGACCGGCGCGACCACCGTACCCGGGCTGTTCTGCGCTGGCGACATGGCTTCGGTGCCACACAACTACATGCTCGGCGCCTTCGTTTACGGGCAGATCTGCGGCGAGAGCGCAGCGGCCTTCGTCAAGGACCGCGCCGAACCCCAGCTGGACGAAGCCTTCATCGCTGCCGAACTCGCCCGCATCCAGGCGCCGCTGAAAGTCACCGAAGGCATCCCACCGGAGCAGATGGAATACAAGGTCCGCCGCCTGGTGAACGACTACCTGCAGCCGCCGAAAGTGACCAAGAAGATGGAGATCGGCCTGGAGCGCATCCTCGCCGTGCGCGAGGACGTCCCGCGGCTGGCCGCCGCCGATCCGCACGAACTGCTCCGTGCGCTGGAAGTGCAGTCGATCATTGACTGTGCCGAGATGGCCGCCCGCGCCTCGCTGTACCGCACCGAGTCGCGCTGGGGGCTGTACCACTACCGCGTCGACCACCCCGAGCAGAACAGCGCCGAGTGGTTCTGCCACACCCGCCTGTTCAAGGACGCTAACGGCCAGATGGCCCACGGCAAGCGACCCATCGCCGACTACATCGTGCCGCTCGGCGAAGAGAAGGACGCCTACAACCGCCTGCGCGTGAAGAAGGCCGCCAATGCCTGACCGTGGGGGCGAACTCGTTCGCCCAACACCTGATGCCATGGGCGAATGAATTCGCCCCTACAGGCCGGCAGCGAGCCGACCGTACCGAGGAGATCAACCATGCCCGTCGCCACCCACCGCTCCGCCGTCCCGGTCATCGTGGACGAAGAAAAATGCATCGCCGAAAAGGGTTGCCGTGTCTGCATCGACGTCTGCCCGCTGGACGTCCTGTGGATCAACCCGGACACCGGCAAGGCGCACATGAAGTACGACGAATGCTGGTACTGCATGCCCTGCGAGGCGGACTGCCCGACCGATGCGGTGACAGTGAACATTCCCTACCTGCTGCGCTGAGGGCCGACCAATGAAAACCTACGACGACCCTCTGCTGCAGGACATCGCCACCAACCTGACCTCGAGCGACCCCGGCATCCGCCGCGTGGCCGTGCTCGAGCTGGTCGACAGCGGCGAACCGGAAGCCGCCGAGCTGCTGATCCTGGCGCTGAACGACCCGGACCCGTCGGTGCGCCAGGAGGCGGCCAAGGTGGTCGACGAGTTCGACGCCGCCGACATCGCCGACGCCCTGATCGCCGCCCTGCAGGACAGCGACGAGGTGGTGCGCAACGCCGCCGCCCACGCGCTGGCGGACCTAAAGGACCCCGCCGTCGCGTTGCCGCTGCTCGAAGCGTTGGCCGGCAGCGACGATCCCTTCGTCGTCGCCGGCATCCTCCGTGCGCTCAAGCCGCTGCGCAATCCACAGGCGCAGGCGCCGGCCCTGGCGCGGATGCAGCACGCCGACCCGGGCGTGCGCCGCGAAGCGGTGGCGGTGATCGGCTGGCTCAAGCAGCCAGCGAATCTGCCGGCACTGATAGAGCGGGCGCAGCACGACGACGATGCCGACGTCCGCCGCGCCGCGACCGGCGCGCTGGTCTATGCCGCGCCCGAACAGGTCGGCCCGGCGCTGATCGGCATCCTGCGCGACGAACACTGGCAGGTGCGCGTCGAGGCCGCGGTGAGCATCGGCAAGCTCGACTACCAGGCCGCACTGCAGCCCCTGGTCGAGGCCACGCACGACAGTTTCTGGCAGGTCCGGGAAAAGGCCGTCGATGCGCTCGGCAAGCTCGGTGCGGTGGGTGCGATCCCGGCGCTCGGCGTCTGCGCCCGCGACCCGATGAGCAACCTGCGCAAGGCCGCCATCGGCGCGCTGGGCGCCATCGCACACAACGATGGCCGCCCCTTCGTCGAACTGGCCATGGACGACCCCGACCCGGACGTCCGCAAGCTCGCCCGCTGGGCCATGTCGAAACTCGAGGCCGCGGCCTGATTTTTATGCGCTTTTTGTTGCACAGAACTTGAAGCCGAAACGTCACGAGCGCAGCGGGGCGGGGGCGCCCAGCCAAGGCGAAGGTCGCGCGCGGGAGCGGAGTTTACAGGCCGTAAATGAGCATCCCGCGCGCCGCCTTCAACGCAGCATCCGCAAGCGCAGTGGTTTCGAGGAGAACGAAATGACCTACGTCGTTACAGAGAACTGCATCCGCTGCAAATACACCGACTGCGTGGAAGTCTGCCCGGCCGACTGTTTCCACGAAGGCCCGAACTTTCTCGTGATCAACCCCGAGACCTGCATCGACTGCAGCCTCTGCGCGCCGGAATGCCCGGCCGATGCGATCTTCGCCGACAACGCCTTGCCCGAAGGCCAACAGCACTTTCTCGAACTCAACGCCGAGCTGGCCGAAGTCTGGCCGGTGATCACCCAGAGCGCCTCGCCGCTGGCCGAGGCCGAAACCTGGGTGGACCAGGGCGGCAAGCTGGCCTTTCTGGAGCGCTGAAGCATGCCCCAACTTGTCATGACGAGTGGGTTGCGCCACGGCGTACTGGCCCTGGTCACGGTCAGTGCCGCCACGCTCGGCAGCGCCCGGCCGGTGGACACGCCGGAACGCTCCGTGCGCAGCCCGGAAGCGCCCACGCTGCTCGTCAGCAGCGGCCCGGCGCCCCTGCCGCGCGGCCTCGTCACACCGTTCATTCGCTAGAGGCCGCAGGCCCGGAGGGTTTCATGAACGCCTTCAACGCATCGAATCACGACGCCACGTTCCCCATCGCACAGCCCCAACGGCCGATCGACCCACCCCGAGAGATCCGCCTGCGCAAGGCGCAGCGCGTGCTCGAACTGACCTGGCCGGATGGCGCGCAGAGCCGCATCAGCTGCCTGACGCTGCGGCGGGCCTGCGCCTGCTCCAATTGCCAACGCCTCCAGCAGACCGGCGCGCTGACGCTGATCGACGCCGAGGTCGGCGTGAACCGCCTGGAACTGTCCGGCATCAGCGGTCTGCAGTTGTATTTCAGCGACGGTCATTTCCGCGGCCTGTACCCCTGGGCCTACCTGCGCGACCTGGGCAATCCGGCATGAACGCCCGGCTCGAAGCGCTCGCCCCGCCCGTCGCGCTGTGTCGCAAGCACTACCCGGGCCTGGCCCTGTGTGCGGTGCTGGCACTGGCCGGCAGCTTTCTCGCCGATCACTACGGCGCGCCCGCGCTGCTGATGGTGTTGCTGCTCGGCCTGGGTTTCGCCAGCCAGGGCAGCGAGGCACGCATGCAGCCGGGCGTGGCGTTGTGCAGCCGGCAACTGCTGCGCATCGGTGTGGCGCTGCTCGGCGCGCGCATTGGCGTCGCGCAGCTGGAAGCGGTCGGTGCGCGGCCCTTGATGCTGGTGCTCGTCACGGTGCCGCTGGTGCTCGGCCTGGCGCTGCTGCTCGGCCGGCTGCTGCGGCTGCCGACCCTGCACAGCCTGGTGGCGGGCGCGGCAGTGGCGATCTGCGGCGTGTCGGCAGCGATTGCCGTGGCGGCGGTGATCCCGGCTGGGCGCCTGGAAGAGCGCCGGCTGCTCGCTGTGGTGGTCGGCGTGACGGCCCTCGGCACGCTGTCGATGCTGCTCTACCCGCCGCTGACCGGCCTGCTCGGGCTGGATGCGCTCGACAGCGGTCTGCTGCTCGGCGCCAGCATTCATGACGTCGCCCAAGCGGCCGGTGCCGGGTATCTCGTCTCGGAGACCGCTGGCGACGTCGCGACCCTGACCAAGCTGTTGCGCGTCGCCCTGCTCGCGCCGCTGGTGCTGGTGATCGGCCTGCTGCTGCGTCGGCAGGAACCGGGCAGCCCGGACTTCCCGCTGTTCCTGCTCGGCTTTCTCGGCCTGTTCACGCTGAACAGCCTCGGCTGGCTGCCGGCCGGGCTGCGCGAGGCGCTGGTCGCCGGCTCGCAGGCCTGCCTGCTGCTGACCATGGCCGCGCTCGGCATGCGCACCCGTGTCGGCGACCTGTTTGCCCAGGGCTGGCAGCCCTTTGCCCACCTGGCCCTGCTCAGCGCCGCGCTGCTGCTGGCGACGAGCCTGCTGCTGATCCTGTTCTGATCGACTCAATCCACGAGAGAGGAAGGCCCCCATGTCTGCACTCGGCACCGAAAGCGTTCTATCCGTGCACCACTGGAACGACACCCTGTTCAGCTTTCGCACCACCCGCGACCCGGCGCTGCGCTTCGAGAACGGCCACTTCGTGATGATCGGCCTGGAAGTCGACAGCAAGCCGCTGATGCGCGCCTACAGCATCGTCAGCGCCAACCACGACGAGCACCTGGAATTCCTCAGCATCAAAGTGCCAGACGGCCCGCTGACCTCGCGCCTGCAGCACCTGAAGGTCGGCGACTCGCTCATTGTCAGCCGCAAGCCGGTCGGCACCCTGGTGATGCATGACCTCAGGCCCGGCAAGCACCTCTACCTGCTGGGCACCGGCACGGGGCTGGCGCCGTTCATGAGCATCGTCCGCGATCCGGAAGCCTACGAGCGTTTCGACAAGGTCGTGCTCGTGCACGGGGTGCGCGAGGTCAGCGAGCTGGCCTACCACGACTACCTCACCCAGGAACTGCCGGCGCACGAATTCCTTGGCGAAGCGGTGCGGGCCAAGCTGCTCTACTACCCGACGGTGACGCGCGAGGCGTTCCGCCACACTGGGCGCATCAATACACTGATCGAGACCGGCAAGCTCACCGACGACCTCGGCCTGCCGCGGCTGAACCCCGAGACCGACCGCGTGATGCTCTGTGGCAGCCCGGCGATGCTCGACACCCTTACCGGCCAGCTCGATGCCCTGGGCTTCCAGGCCTCGCCCAGCCAGGGCGTACCGGGTGATTACGTCATCGAGCGAGCGTTCGTGGAAAAGTAGAGCCGTACACCGTGGCTCTACAGGGAAGGACTCGCTCCTGGCTCAGCCTTGGCCCGTCCGGCGCTTGATTCGCGCCGGACGGGCAACTTTCGCCTCTTTCGTTGTCTCGTTCTAAGGCGCGCATCCAACCAAACATAAGCGCGCCGTTTCCGAGCCTGACGTGAGGTCCCTGTTCCATGCTGACACTTTCCATCAACGGCGCCGACCTTCAGGTCGACGTGCCCGAAGACATGCCTCTGCTCTGGGTCCTGCGCGACGTGCTCGGGCTCACCGGCAGCAAGTACGGCTGCGGTATCGCCCAGTGCGGCGCCTGCACCGTGCACCTGGATGGCCAGGCGGCGCGCGCCTGCGTCTTGCCGGTCGGCGAGGTGAAGGGCCGCAAGGTGGTCACCATCGAACGCATCGGCAACACGGAGCTCGGCCGGAAGGTGCAACAGGCCTGGCTGGAGGATGAGGTGGTGCAGTGCGGCTATTGCCAGTGCGGGCAGATCATGTCCGCCGTTGCCCTGCTGGAGCAAAATCCGCAGCCCGACGACCGCGCCATCGACCAGGGCATGGCCGGCAACCTCTGCCGCTGCTGCACCTATACCCGCATCCGCAGCGCCATCAAGCGCGTCGCCCAGGCATGAGGAGGCGCGAGATGAGCCAACCCGAAACGACCCTGCAATCCCCTTCGCGCCGCACCTTGCTCAAAGTCGGCAGCCTGGCCCTGGGCGGGCTGGTGATCGGTTTCACCCTGCCGTTCGCCGGGCGCAGCTTCGCCGAGCAGATCCTGAACGAAGGCCCGGAAGACCAGCCAATGTCCAACGCCACGGCGCTGGATGCCTTCATCAGCATCGACCGCGACGGCCAGGTCACCTTCACCGTGCCGAAAATCGAAATGGGCCAGGGCGCGCAGAGCGGGCTGGCCGTGATGGTCGCCGAGGAGCTTGAGATCGGCCTCGACCAGATCACGCTCAAGGAAGCGCCGCCGAACGAAGCCATCTACAACGACAAGCTGCTGAATTTCCAGGCCACCGGCGGCTCGACTTCAATCCGCAGCAATTGGGAGCCGCTGCGCCAGGCCGGTGCGGCCGCGCGGTTGTTGCTGATCCAGGCCGCGGCGCAGCGTTGGCAGCTAGCCGCCGATGGCCTGCGAGCAGAGAACGGCCGTGTGCTCGGCCCTAATGGCCAGAGCTTCGGCTACGGCGAGCTGGTCGAGGATGCCTCGAAATTACCCGTCCCGGAGAACATTCCGCTCAAGCCGGCCAGCGAGTTCAAGCTGATCGGCAAGCCCACCCGGCGCCTTGACACGCCTGCGAAAGTCGACGGTACGGCACGCTTCACCATCGACCTGGTGCTGCCCGGCATGAAGTACGCCTCGATCCGCGCCTGCCCGGTGATCGGCGGCACGGTGCGCAGCGTCGATGACGCTGCCGCTCGAAAAGTCCCTGGGGTACTGGAGGTGATCGCCCTAGGCAACGCCGTGGCGGTGATCGGCGAGCACACCTGGGCCGCCATCGCCGGCGTGCGCACGCTGGAAATCGACTGGGAGCTGGGCGAGAACGCCAACATCGACTCAGCGCAGATGGAGCGCGAGATCAAGGAGGCGCTGGACAAGCCTGGTGCCATCGCCAACGAACAGGGCGACATCGACGGTGCGCTCAAGGACGCGGCCAAGACGTTTGAAGCCGAGTACCAGATGCCCTTCCTCGCCCATGCGGCGCTCGAGCCGATGAGCTGTGTAGCGCAAGTGCGGCCCGACGCCGTGGAGGTCTGGGTCGGCACCCAGGTGCCGGTGCGCGCGCAGACGGCCGCCGCCGAGGCGGCGCAACGGCCCGCCGAGCAGGTGATCATTCACAACCAGCTCATCGGAGGTGCTTTCGGTCGTAGACTGGAAGTCGATTTCATCCATCAGGCAGTCGCCATCGCAGCAAAGGTCGATTACCCCATCAAGCTGACCTGGACACGCGAGGAAGACACCACCCACGACATGTACCGGCCGCACTACATCGACCGCTTCGCCGCCGCATTCGACGCCGAGGGCCAGCTGCTGGGCTGGCGTCACACCATTGCCGGCGCCTCGGTGCTGGCCCGCTTCGCACCCGAGGCGGTGCCTGAGAACGGGCTGGATGGCGATGCGGTGGAAGTGGCCATGCACCCCATCTACGCGCTGCAGCACCTTCGGGTGAACTACGTGCCGGTGCCGCCCAGGGCGCTGCATCAGTCCTGGTGGCGCGGCGTGGGCCCGCTGCGCAGTACCTACATGCTCGAGAGCTTCGTCGACGAGCTCGCCCGCCACGCCGAGCGCGACCCGGTGGACTTCCGCATGGCGCTACTCGGCAGCCATCCACGCGCGCAGGCAGTTCTGCAACTGGCGGCCGAAAAGTCCGGTTGGAGCGAGCCGCTGGCAAGCGGGCATGGCCGCGGCGTAGCAGTACAGGAGGTATTCGGCAGCTTCCTTGCCACTGTGGTTGAGCTGCAGGTCACTGAGGACAAGGGCATCAAGCTCAAGCGCCTGGTGGTTGCGATCGATTGCGGGCAGGTGATGAACCCGGTATCCGTCAAGTCGCAGATCGAGGGCGGCACCCTGTTCGGGCTCTCCGCCGCGCTGTTCAACGAAATCACCGTCAGCGGTGGCCGCGTCGAGCAAACGAACTTCCATGATTACCGCCAATTGCGGATCACCGAGGCGCCGCCGGTGGAAACCTACATCGTGCAGAGCACCGAGGCGCCCGGCGGAGTTGGCGAAGCCGGCACAGCGATGATCGCCCCGGCGCTTGTCAATGCACTTGCCGCAGCCAATGGCACCCGCATCCGCCGCCTGCCCCTGGCACGCGCCGGCTATTACGTGATCTGAGGAACGAGCATGACGATTCGACTGCCCTATCGCGGCCTGCTCGGCGCTGCGCTCGTGCTGAGCGCGGCGACCGCCTTGGCCGACCCGACCCTTGAGCGCGGCGAGTACCTGACCCGCGCAGCGGACTGCCTGGCCTGCCACGTCACCGAAGGCGGAAAGCCTTACGCCGGCGGCCTGCCTGTGGAGATGCCGTTCGGCACCCTGTACTCGACCAACATCACACCAGACAAGGAAACCGGCATCGGCAACTGGACCGACGACGAGTTCGTCGAGGCCATGCAGCAAGGTATCGGGCCGGACGGCCGTCACTACTACCCGGCCTTCCCCTACACCTCTTACACACTGATGCCGCGCGAAGACATTCTCGCAATCAAGGCGTACCTGTTCAGCCTCGAGCCGGTGCACCAGCCGAACAAGGAAAACGACATCGGCTTTCCCTTCAACCAGCGCTGGGGCATCGCGTTGTGGAACCTGCTTTTTCTCGACGACGAGCGTTTCGAACCGGACCCGGAACAATCCGAACAGTGGAACCGCGGCGCCTATCTGGTCGAAGGGCCGGGGCATTGCGGCGAGTGCCACACGCCGCGCAATTTCATGCAGGCGAAGAAGGGCTCCGAGGCGCTCGCCGGCTCGACGATCCAGGGCTGGGCCGCCTGGAACATCACCGGTGATAGACAGGGTGGGATCGGCGACTGGCCGGACGACGCCCTGGCACGCTACCTGGCTACCGGCGTCGCACCCGGCTACGGCGTTGCGGGCGGGCCGATGGCCGAGGTGGTCAACCACAGCCTGCGCCACCTCACGCCCGAGGACATCCAGGCCATGGTCGTCTACCTCAAATCAGTGCCAGCCCAACCCGCGGAGATCGAGCGGCCCGAGGCCAAGACGCTCGCCAACGAGCCGCCCGCCAAAGCGGTCGATCCGCTGGGCCAGAAGCTGTTCGCGGATGCCTGCGCCAGTTGTCACAAGTGGGACGGCAGCGGCCGGCAGAGCGATTACGCCTCGCTGCGCGGCCTGCGCACGCTGAATGACCCGCAGGGGTTGAATCTGGTTCGGGTCATCCTCGACGGCGATGCCCTGCACGGCCCCAGCGGGCATCACCTGATGCCGGCTTTCAACCGGCACTTCAACGACCGGGAAGTGGCCGCGCTGGCCAACTTCATGCTCGGCCACTTTGGCGCGCAACCCGGCACGTTGAGCGCCGAGACGATCTCCGAGCGCCGCTGAGAGGCTCGGCAAGCCCGCCCTTCGACCTCAATCAACGTAGCGGCGGGCAGCCTGTTCCAGCAGGCCATCCTGCTTCATCTGGTCCAGGGTGCGCTGCAGCTTCTCGACCACGTCGTCGGGGGTGTCCTTGTTCAGGGCGAGATACAGGTCGACCCGATTCAACGTCAGGGCCACGACCAGAGGCCCGACGCCGGCTTGCTTGGCTTCGTATTCGCCGGAGGGGTTGGTGGTCGCCCAGAGATCGAACTGACCGCTTTTGAGCTTGGCCGGCGTGTCGATCAACGAGTTCTGTACCTCGATACCGCGCGTGATCAGGTACTGGCTGCCGACGCTGCCATCCTTCGATCCGATCCGGTACTGCTTGGCATCTTCCAGGCTGGTGAGCTGGATGGGGCTTTCCGGGGTTTTGAGCAACACGATCTGGATTTCGCTCAGCGGGCCAACCCATTTGTATTTGGGCTCACGCTGCGGCGTGCGGCTGAGGGAAAACACACCAAACCCGTGCGTCTTCTCCGCCAGGTCTTGCAGGCGGCTCCAGGGGAAGCGCAGCGTCATCTCGTAGGGCACGCCCGCTCGCTTGAATAACTCAGCCACGACCTCGGCGTCGATGCCGTTGATCGCACTCTCCTTGGCGAAGTTCTTCCCATCGACGGCCATGCTGAACGGCGGGAAGTTCTGGGTGAGCAGGTTGATCTTTTCGCCGGTGGCATGAGCCTGGGCGAGCGGCAGGAGGGTGAACAGCGCGCCCAGAACGGCGCCGCGAACACTGTTGTGTTTGGTTGGCATGTCAGACTCTCGGTCGTTGAATTTATTGTTGTATGGGCGTGCCACGGTCGGGCGGCGGGCTCGGCACCTGTCGCTAACGCCTGCGGGCCGATTCAGACAGACCGACCGCGCGGACGAACGGTAGCAGGCATGCGCAGCGCAAACGCTGCGCCGGGTCACTTAAGTGACAGTCATTCGAAGCCGCTCAGCCCGCTTTGCCAGGCTGCGCCAGCGGACCCGCTCTGCCCCGAGGTCTCCAACGATTGCAGCGATCTGAAGGGGTTCCGCGACCCAGCGGTCGTTCGTCGCAAACCGGGGCGCCATTCGTCGCTCCGCCACTTCGGCGCAGGTGCTTGCCGTATTCTCGCCGGCTATCGGAGTCCGCCGACCCGATTCACAGTCCGGCATATAAATCGCATCCGACACGTCCGAGCTGTGTTGCGCCATCTGATTGGCGCCGCGGGAAATTCCCCGCGAACAACTGTGGTCCGCCTTCCCGGGCGGTTGTTTGTCGAGACATCGGGCTTCCCGATTGGATGTGAAATGAAAACACCACGCCTGCTACAAGGTCGCCGCGGCCCTGTACTCTCCGTTTTCCTGTTGCTACTGGTGGCCGCCTGCGTGGCCTATTGGCAGTTACGCCCGAGCGCACCCTCGACACCGGCCACCGGTGCAGCGGCGAGCATGCTCGACGCCCTGCAGGAGTCCACCGACCCTTGGCAAGCCAATCGCCGGGATCTGTCCGTGCTGATGAGCGATCTGCGCGGCGCC
Source organism: Pseudomonas sp. SA195 (assembly GCF_054131565.1). NCBI lineage: Bacteria > Pseudomonadati > Pseudomonadota > Gammaproteobacteria > Pseudomonadales > Pseudomonadaceae > Pseudomonas > Pseudomonas sp. SA195. The sequence goes on from NZ_CP096392.1 coordinate 4,061,434, forward strand.
ACCATCGCCAGCGCCGCGCTGGGCAAGGATGCGGTCTATATCAGCCTGCACGACGGCCTGCGTTATTGGGTTCCGGATCAGTCCGGACGCGTCGCCCAGCTGCTTCTGGACCAGTACGCCAGCAGTGACGGTGAGCTGTTTCCGCTAACCCTGTTCGATACTGACGGCGAGAAGCCCTGGTATCGAATGGTGCTGCCCTATGCGCCATTCATTCTGCTGCTGGTTGGCGCCCTGACGTACCTGGCGATCAAGAGCCAGGCGTTCCAGGTGCACCGAAAAGGCAGCGGTATCAGCTTCAGCGATGTGATTGGCGCGAGCGAAGCCAAGCAGGCGCTGAGTGACGTCACGGCCTATCTGCGCGATCCGGCCGCCTATACCGCGCTGGGCGCACGGCCGCCGAAAGGCGTGCTGCTCACCGGCGAACCCGGCACCGGCAAGACGCAGCTGGCCAAGGCGCTGGCCACCGAATCCAACGCCAGCTTCATTCAGGTGACCGGTAGCGATTTTTCCTCGATGTATTTCGGCGTCGGCATCCAGAAGGTCAAGGCACTGTTCCGTACGGCGCGCCGCCAGGCCCCCTGCATCATCTTCATCGATGAGATCGATGGCATCGGCAAACGTGCCGAACAGCAGCGATCCAGCGACGCCGAAAGCAATCGCATCATCAACCAGTTTCTTGCCGAGATGGACGGCTTCGACGGTGCGAGCGGTGTGCTGGTACTGGGGGCGACCAACTTCCCCAACTCGCTGGACCCGGCGCTGGTGCGCGAGGGCCGCTTCGACCGCTCCATTGCGGTCGGCCTGCCGGGCCTCGCAGACCGTGAGGCGCTGTTCCGCCTTTACGCCGCTAAGATCCGCGCCGAACAAGCGTTGGACTATCCGCAGCTGGCCCGCAATACCGTCGGCCTGACGCCCGCCGCCATCGCCTACATCGTGAACCATGCGGCGCTGCTGGCTGCGCGAAGCGAAGCGAAGGCGGTGACCATGGCGCATTTCGTCGATGCCGTGGAAACCTGCCGGATCGGCGAGCAGCCGTCCGGCGTCACGCCGATGTCGCCGACCGACCGCAAGCGCATTGCCGTGCACGAGGCTGGCCACGCGTTGGTCGCCGCCGCGCTGAAAACCGGCCGCGTGGAAAAGGTCACCATCCTGCCCCGAGGCCAAGCGCTGGGCGTGACCCTGGTCACCCCGGTCGAGGACAAGCGCTTGCACATGGAATCCGAGCTTCGCAACCGCATTCAGATGCTGCTGGCCGGCCGTGGCGCCGAGCAGCTGTACTTCCACGAAGTCTCCTCCGGTGCCGGCCAGGATCTGCAGGAAGCCTCGAAAATCGCACTGTCGATGGTCGGCGCGCTGGGCATGGACCCGAACGGTTCGCTGCTCAGCCTGCAGGCGGTGCGCGACGCTCACATTGAGTTCGATTCCGGCGAATCCATCCGCGCCGCCGACGACCTGCTCAAGCAGCTCGACCGCGACTGCATGGCGCTGCTGCAACGGCTCAAGCCGGCACTGGACGAAATCGCCGACAAGCTGCTGGCTGAAGAAACCGTGCCGGGCGAAGAAGTATTGGCTGCCATCGAGCGGCTGCCTGATCACCACCTTGACGCCAATGTCAGCTCGATCATCGGTCATGCCATGAGCACCATCGACCGCGTTGCTGCCAGCGCTATGGAGAACGCTCCGTTCCTTGATCTGGCGCCAGTCGAACAGCCCGAGGATGACGGGCCGGGGATGGTCTGACCCGCTGAGACGGGTCAAGAAGCGATGAACGGGAGGCTGGTGCCACGTAGCTGACGAAACAGGGAGGCCGGTCTGGCCTCCGGCCTCCCACGTTCGGCTTTACGCTTTACTCGATTACCACCAGATGATTTGGCAACTCGTTGCGTTCGTGAGTGGCTGGAAGGTGTTCCGTGAGCAGCGCACCGCAGGTTTCGATGCAGGTCAGAAAACCTTCAAGCACCTGGCCGTTGCGCACGTCTTCGGTGAAGGAAGCAACGACGGACTGCCAGACCGCGTCATCGATGCGGCTGGAAATGCCGCGGTCCACAAGAATCTCCACATAGCGCTCGGCTTCGGACACGAAGATCAGCATGCCTGTCCCGGCGGCGGTGTGGTGCAGGTTCTGCTCGATGAACTGACGCCGCGCCAGGTTGCAGGCGCGCCAGTGGCGAACGGAGCGTGGAATGAGTCGGCTGGTCACCGCATCGATGCGAAAGACCAAGGCCAGCACGATGAAGGTTGCCCATTGCGCCAGCAGCATCTGCCACGCGCTCAGCCAGCCCGTGAAGAACACCAGCGCGCCCGGTAACAGCAGCGCCAGCAGGCTCGCCCAGAGCAGCGGAATGTAGCGGTAGTCGTCAGCCTGCGCAGCAAGCACGGTCACCAGTTCGGCGTCGGTGTGCCGCTCGACGCGGTTGATCGCTTCGGCGACCTGCTCGAGCTCGCGTTCGGTCAGTAGGGTCATCTAGTCATCCGTCTGAGAATTCGTTGTCCTGTGCTGCTCGGCTTCACCAGCCACCTGAGGCGCCGCCGCCACCAAAGCCGCCACCCCCGCCACCGAAACCACCCCCACCAAAGCCGCCGCCTCCGCCGCGCCCCATCCCGCCGAGGAGCGCGCCCAGAAGGACCGCGCGACCCGCACCGCGCCCGCCACGCCCACCTCGACCGCCTCCGATGACGAAAATCGCCACCAGCATGAGGAAGAAGCCGAGGATGCCGAAGCCGCCCGGCTCCTGTGCGTGCATCGGCATGGCCGGCTGGGTCGCAGCCGTGCGCAGCGGATCGCCGCCAAGCACCTGAATCATCGCTTCGGCGCCCTCGACGATGCCGCGGGTAAAGTCGCCCTGTTGAAACGCCGGCGCAATGATCCGGTTGATGATCACCGAAGACTGCGCATCGGTCAGGCGGCCTTCCAGGCCGTAGCCCACCTCGATGCGAATCCGCCGGTCATCGCGCGCGACGATCAGTAACGCGCCAGTGTCCTCATCCTTCTGGCCAATGCCCCACTCGCGCCCCAGCGCCAGCCCGACCTCCTCGATACTCTGGCCCTGCAGGTTCGGCAAAGTGACGACAACCACCTGCTCGCCGCTGGCCTGTTCGTGTGCAGCGAGCATCCCCGTCAGCCGCGCTTTGGACTGGGTATCGAGCAGCTCGGCACGGTCGACCACGCGCCCGGTCAGCGGCGGGACCTCGAACGACTGGGCGACGACGCCGCCTGCCCACAGGAGCAGCGCCAGCAGCAGCGCGACGGTGCGGGTCATTGAAACTGCACGCGTGGAGCCTGATCGGCGTTTTCAGCGGTGGCTTCGAAGTTCTCCCGCACTGGCATATCGCTGTACATCAGGGTGTGCCAGATCCGACCGGGGAATGTGCGGATCTCGGTGTTGTAACGCTCGACCGCCTGAATGAAATCCCGCCGTGCCACTGCAATCCGGTTCTCGGTGCCTTCGAGCTGCGACTGCAATGCCAGGAAATTCTGGTTCGACTTCAAGTCCGGGTAGCGCTCGGACACCGCCATCAGGCGGCTCAGCGCGCCAGTCAGCTGGTTTTGCGCTTCCTGGAAGCGGCGCAGTTTTTCTGGATCATCGAGATCGTCGGCGCTCATCTGGATGGACGTAGCACGTGAGCGCGCCTCAGTCACGGCGGTCAGGGTTTCCTGTTCCTGGCGAGCGAAGCCCTTGACCGTCTCGACCAGATTGGGAATCAGGTCCGCACGCCGCTGGTATTGGTTTTCAACCTGCGACCAGGCCGATTTCACCTGCTCGTCATACTGCGGAATGTTGTTGATCCCGCATCCGGCCAGCAGCCAGGACAGGAACAGAACCCCGGCGACCTGCCAGGTGAGTCGATAGCGCTGCGTCTGCATGATTCGCTTATCCGTAAGTGTGATGAATTCCACATATAGGGATGACCTAACGGCAAGAGAGTTCAGCGTGGGGCACAGGACCGACCCGTTCCGGTAAGTGGGCGAGGCAGCTGATGACGGTCCGGGTAGCTGATCGTCAGCAAGCGGGCTCCTACAGCACTCACTTCGCGGCGCGCTGTTTTGTTAGGAGCAAGCCTGCTACAGGCGCTGCTCTAATCTTCGCGTAGCAAGCCCGTGCGGAGCTCGTGTGCTGGCGGTCCAGATCGGGCAGCGACCGCTGATCACGCGTTCAGATCACGCCGGACTGCCGCAGGGACAGGATCTTTTCGAAGCTCAACCCCAGCACGTTCTGCAGCACCGCTTCGCTGTGCTCGCCCAGCAGTGGCGGCGCCTTGCGATAGCTCACTGGCGATTCGGACAGCCGGAGCGGGCTCGCCACTTGCGGCACGCTGCCAGCCAGCGGATGTGGCAAGTCCAGACGCAGGCCCCGCGCCTGTACCTGCGGGTCCGCGAATACCTGGGACAAGTCGTTGATCGGCCCGCAAGGCACGCCGGCCGCTTCCAGCAGGGCAACCCACTCGGCGGTGGTGCGGAACACCGTGGCCTGGCGAATCAGCGGGATCAGCTCGGCGCGGTGCGCCACCCGCGCCTTGTTGTTGGTAAAACGCGGATCACTCGCCCATTCAGCATGCCCCGCCACCTCGGCGAACTTGCGGAACTGGCCGTCGTTACCGATGGTGAGAATGATGTCACCGTCGGCTGTCGGGAAGTCCTGGTAGGGCACGATGTTCGGGTGCGCATTGCCCATGCGCTTGGGTGCCACGCCGGTGGTGAGATAGTTCATCGCCTGGTTGGCCAGGCAGGCGACCTGCACGTCCAGCAGCGCCGTTTCGACATGCTGGCCGACACCCGTTTGCTCGCGGTGATTCAACGCGGCGAGCACGCCGACCGTGGCATAGAGCCCGGTGAGGATGTCGGTCAGTGCCACGCCCGCCTTTACCGGCCCGGCGCCCTCCTCCGCATCGCTACGCCCGGTCAGGCTCATCAGCCCACCCATGCCCTGGATCATGAAGTCGTAACCGGCCCGCCCGGCGTAGGGGCCGTCGCTGCCGAAACCGGTGATCGAGCAATAGATCAGCCGCGGGTTGATGGCTTTCAGGCTTTCATAGTCCAGCCCGTACGCCGCCAACCCGCCGACTTTGAAATTTTCCAGCAGCACATCGCACCGTTCGACCAGCTCACGGATGATGCGCTGGCCTTCAGGCTGGGTGAAATCCAGCGTCAGCGACTGCTTGTTGCGGTTGGCTGACAGGAAATAAGCCGCTTCTGAGGTGTTTTCGCCCTGCTGGTCTTTCAAGTACGGCGGCCCCCAGTGACGGGTGTCATCGCCCGTGCGCGGACGCTCGACCTTGATCACCTCGGCGCCAAGGTCACCGAGGATCTGCCCGCACCAGGGGCCGGCGAGCACGCGCGACAGGTCGAGGACGCGGATGTGGGAAAGAGCGCCGGACATAGAGGTCTCTCAGTAGCGGATGGGGTAAAACGTGATCGCTTGCTAGATGGCGCACACGAGTGCGCCCACCTACAGCAGTTGAGCCTTGTGTGGGAGCGAGCTTGCTCGCCCCACATCGACGTCCCGCTTAGAAGAACGCCTGGATGCCCGTCTGCGCGCGACCCAGGATCAGCGCATGCACGTCATGCGTGCCTTCATAGGTGTTCACCACCTCGAGGTTGACCAGGTGACGGGCCACGCCGAACTCATCGCTGATGCCGTTGCCGCCCATCATGTCGCGGGCCATGCGCGCCACGTCGAGCGCCTTGCCACAGCTGTTGCGCTTCATGATCGAGGTAATTTCCACCGCCGCGGTGCCTTCGTCCTTCATACGGCCGAGGCGCAGGCAGCCCTGAAGCGCCAACGTGATCTCGGTCTGCATGTCGGCCAGCTTCTTCTGGATCAGCTGATTGGCAGCCAGCGGGCGGCCGAACTGGTTGCGGTCCAGCACGTATTGCCGGGCGGTATGCCAGCAGAATTCGGCAGCGCCCAGTGCGCCCCAGCTGATGCCGTAGCGCGCGCTGTTCAGGCAGGTGAATGGGCCCTTCAGGCCACGCACGTCCGGGAAGGCGTTTTCTTCGGGGCAGAACACGTTGTCCATCACGATCTCGCCGGTGATCGAAGCGCGCAAGCCGACCTTGCCGTGGATCGCCGGCGCGCTGAGGCCTTCCCAGCCCTTCTCGAGCACGAAGCCACGGATAGCGCCATCATCATCCTTGGCCCACACCAAGAAAACATCGGCGATCGGGCTGTTGGTGATCCACATCTTGCTGCCGGACAGCCGATAGCCGCCGTCGACCTTCTTGGCACGCGTGACCATAGAGCCCGGATCGGAGCCGTGGTTCGGCTCGGTCAGACCGAAGCAGCCGATGTATTCGCCGCTGGCCAGCTTGGGCAGGTACTTCTGCTTGGTTTCTTCGTTGCCGAATTCATTGATCGGCACCATCACCAGAGAGGACTGCACGCTCATCATCGAGCGGTAGCCGGAATCGACGCGCTCGACCTCGCGCGCAATCAGGCCGTAGCACACATAGTTCAACCCGCTGCCACCGTAGGCTTCAGGGATGGTCGCACCGAGCAGGCCGGTCTCGCCCATCTCGCGGAAAATGGCCGGGTCGGTCTTTTCATGACGGAATGCCTCCAGCACCCGCGGCGCCAGCTTGTCGGCACAGAACTGCGCGGCACTGTCACGCACCATGCGCTCGTCTTCGGTGAGCTGCTGGTCGAGCAGCAGCGGGTCGATCCAGTTGAAGCTTGCGGTGCCGGCCATGGGAGGTCCTCTTGTTGGAAGCGGTACGTCGAGCGACGCCCGACGTGGTCGATAGGACGGATGCTAGAAGCAGGGGCGCGAGGCGGCAAACGAGTTATTCGCAAACACCTGTGCGTAAAGCGCACTAAAACGTATGCTCTTCGCCCGATCAGGACCGAGTTTAGTGAGGCTGCCGCATAATGCGCCGCAAAATACCAAGCACCGCCGCGCTTATCGCCTTCGAGGCCGCTGCGCGTCATCAAAGCTTCACCCGCGCCGCTGAGGAGCTGTCGCTGACGCAAAGCGCGATCTGCCGACAGATTGGTGGTCTCGAGGAGTTTCTAGGGCTCGAACTGTTCCGCCGCTCACGCCGCGGCGTGAAGCTGACCGAAGCGGGCCAGTCCTATGCACGCCGAGTGGCCACGCAGCTCGATGCGGTCGAGCGCGACACGCTTTCGGTGATGGGCCAGCAGGGCGCGCAGACGATTGAGCTGGCACTGGTGCCCACCTTTGGCACCCAGTGGCTACTGCCGCGCCTGCATCAGTTCCAGCAAATGCATCCGGAAATTACCGTCAACCTGACCAACCGCACCCGCCCGTTTCTCTTCGCCGATACCGAGTTCGATGCAGCCATCTATTTCGGTGATGGCGACTGGTCCGGCACCGTGGCTTATCCGTTGATGCCCGAGCACTCGGTGCCCGTGTGCAGCCCGGCCCTGCTGGGCGGCGCCGGCTCGCTCACGGCTACGCGGATTGCCGACATGCCGCTCCTGCAACAGACCACCCGCCCCTACGCCTGGCGGCAGTGGTTCGACTCTCTGGGCATGAAAGTCGCGCGCGACATGACCGGCCCACGCCTGGAACTGTTTTCCATGCTGGCGCAGGCGGCCGAACACCAGATGGGGGTAGCGCTGATTCCGCCGTTTCTGATTCAGCGCGAGCTGGCCGAGCAACGCCTGGTAATCGCTCATCCGCACGCGTACCGCCGCGAAGGCCAGGCCTATCACCTGATGATCCCAGAGCGCCGCGTGGAATCGGCGGCGCTGAATGCTTTTCGAGACTGGTTGCTGGACGAAGCGCGCGCCTGGGTGGCGCAGTCGGTCTAGCCGTCACTCAGGCCGGGCACGCGATGAGCGAACCGCCTCGCTGGGCGGGGGCGATCAGACCGCAGCGGGCTTCGGCTTGCGGGGCTTGAGGTATTTGGTCAGGCCTTGGAACCACATCACCAAGGCGGGATTACCCTGGATCTGAATGTGCTTGTCCTGAATGCCCTGCATGAACGCCAGCTGCTTGTTCTTGGCGTTCAGGGTGGCGAAGCCGTAGGCGCTGTCCTTGAAGCCGATGGCAAAGGCCGGATCGGTGGCTGGGCCGGCATGGTGGGTCATGCGCTGGTCTTTCACTACGTAATGTCGGGCAACCTTGCCGTCCAGGGTGTGGAGCTGAAAGGTCAAAGCCTTGTCGCCGAGTTGCTTCTGAAAGTCGGGGTTGGTGCGGCTGGCCTTGGTCATCAGACGGCCAAGCATCCAGAGGAGAAAGCGAAATTTCATGAACGGGCCGACCGTGGCAGAAAAAACGGGATTGTAGCGGCTGGTTCGGGCGGTGGAAGCGGGAGAACAGGCCGGTCCAGAGCGGACCGTTCGGTCAAGCTGACCCGGAGCCTGGGCGGCCCCGGGGCCAGGCGAGGTCAGTTGATCGCGTCTTTCAACATCTTTCCCGGCTTGAAGGCCACGGTGTTACTGGCCTTGATGGTGACGGGCTCACCTGTCTGGGGATTCTTTCCGGTGCGGGCGCCACGGTGGCGTTGCAGGAAGGTGCCAAAACCAACCAGGGTCACGCTGTCCTTGCGGTTGAGCGCGTTGGTGATTTCATCGAGAACGGCATTAAGGACCCGATTGGCCTGATCCTTAGTGAGATCGGCCTTTTCGGCGATGGCGGCTGCGAGTTCCGGTTTGCGCATAGGTAGCCTCTTTAGACTTTATTGTTGTTGTGTCCACGGTTCTCCGAACCGTGGGTTACAAGGCGCTGCAGCGGCTCTAGCGTGCGGCAGCGCTCTAGGAGAATGGCACGCTGCTAGCACTCGCGCCAGCCCCCGCCAGCGCTTTGAACGGTCAATCCGACGTCTTAAACGACAGAACCTGCGGTACTTCCGCCAGCACTGGCGGCAGCTGCTTGTTCAAGGCCAGGCGCGCCTGAACGGCCGTTCCGGTGAGCGCATAGCCCAGCAGCCGGCCGTCTGCGCCGCGGTACTCGGCTTGCAGGTCGTTGCCCTCGCCTTCGACCTGCCAAGCGCCTTCACTGCCCACGGCGGGCGGCGAAACCACCAGCGGACAGACCGGCGTCTTGACCGTGATCGGCATCGGGCCGTAAGTGACCGGCGTCGGCTGGCCGGCCAGCGTGCGGGCAAGCGCGCGCACCCCACTCATCAATGGCATCACGTAGAGCAGATTGAGCCCTTCGACCTCGGCGCAGTCGCCCAGCGCATAGACGTGGTCAGCCGAGGTTCGCAGCTGGCGATCCACCTCGATGCCGCGATTGACGTTCAGTCCTGCTGCCTCGGCCAGCTCGATACGCGGGCGCAGGCCGACAGCGCTGACGACCAGGTCGCAGGGGATGCGTTGGCCATCGGACAGGCTCGCCTGCAAGGTATCGCCTTCGCGGTCGAGGCGTTGGAGCACCGGCCCCAGGTGAAAGCGTGCGCCCAGCGACTCAAGCCCGCGCCGGACCGCTGCAGCCGGTTCCGGTGGCAACAGGGATGGCATGATCTGGTCACAGGGCGCCACCAGCTCCACCTCGTAGCCGCCCTGCAGCAGGTCGTTGGCGAACTCACAGCCAATCAACCCGGCGCCAAGGATCAGCACCCGCCGCTTGCCCTGTGCGGCCTCGCGGAAACGGCCGTAGTCGAGCAGGTCGTTGATTGGGTAGATCGCATCCTGCGCGTCGCCCGCAACCGGCACCGAAATAGTTTGCGCGCCCCAGGCGATCACCAGGTCGCGATACGCGACTGGCTCGTTGCCAATCCACACGCGACGCGCTTGCGGCTCGAGCCGGGTAACGCGCGTGTGGGTGCGGATCTCGGCGTCGAGCTGAATGGCCATCTGCCCGACCGTCATCATGCCCAGCGCGTCTGCGTCCTTGTTCATGGCGAAGCCGGTGGAGAGCATGGGTTTGGAATAGGAGCGGCCATCGTCCGCCGTGATCAGGAGCAGCGGCGTCTCGCTGTCGAGCTTGCGAAACTCCCGGGCGAGGTTATAGCCCGCCAGCCCGGTGCCGATGATGACCAGCGGCGCCATATCGTTCGATGCATTCATATCAGCCGATCGCAATCATTTCGAAGTCCATCTTGCCGACGCCACAATCAGGGCAGAGCCAGTCTTCGGGTACGTCTTCCCAACGGGTGCCCGGCGCGATGCCTTCGTCCGGCCAGCCTTCGGCCTCGTCGTAGATGAAACCGCATACCACGCATTGCCACTTCTTCATTATTCACCTCGATCAGTCTCGGTTGCGCTGACGCTATAACAGAACCGCGGAAAGCGCCAAATGGCCCGCTCGGATTAAGGACAACGCCGCGCGTGCTTTTCCTGCACCAAAGGAAACGGGCGGCCTGGGCCGCCCGTTCGGTGTCACAGCGCTATCAGCTTCCGTTGGCGATGCCCACCAGCGGATCGCTGATACCCATCACATAGAAGCCGATCAGGCCGATGGTGCCGGCCAGTACGAGGTAGTACAGCGTCGGCAACATGGTCTTGCGAAGCGTGATGCCTTCGCGGCCGAGCAAGCCGACCGTGGCCGACGCCGCAACCACGTTGTGAATCGCGATCATGTTGCCCGCGGCAGCACCCACTGACTGCAGCGCCACCATCAACGCGCCGGAGATGCCGAGCAGCCCCGCCGTGTTGAACTGGAACTGCGACAACATCAGGTTGGAGACGGTGTTGGAGCCGGCAATGAACGCACCCAGCGCACCGACGGCCGGCGCGAAGAACGGGTAGACACTTCCAACGCTGTTCGCGACCAGCTGCGCCATCGCCACCGGCATCGAAACCAGGTCCGACCCGTTAACGCCGGAGTTGATCAGAATCCGCACCATCGGAATGGTGAAGATGAGCACGAAGCCCGCACCCAGCAGCGTCTTGCTCGATTCGGAGATCGCCGCGCCCAGCTGAGCGGCCTTCATCCGATGCAGGAAGAAGGTCACCAGAACCACCATGCAGAGGATTCCACCCGGTAGATAGAGCGGCTCCAGGGTTCCGGAGACGCCCGTTTCACCGAGGATGTCCTTCCAGCCGAAGCTGACCGACATCAGTGCAGCCTTCACACCGGGGAACACACGCGAGATTACGAGGAAGGCCGCCAGCAGCAAGTACGGCGCCCAGGCCATCGGCACGGAGATCGGCGTGCGTCCGGCGACGTCCTCGATCTTCATCTCGATCTTGCCCATCCACTCCACCGGCCACTCGCTGGCCGGGGCGAAATCCCAGCTGGACTTGGGCAGCAGGAAGCCCGCCTTGGCCGCCGGCACCACGATGGCGAGGCCAATCAGCGCACCGATCATCGAAGGGAATTCCGGCCCGAGGAACACGCCAGCCGCCGCATAGGGAATCACGAACGCCAGCCCGGTGAAGATGGCGAACGGTGCCATTGCGAGGCCTTCGCTCCAGGAGCGGTTACGGCCGAAGAAGCGGGTCATGATGCAGATCATGATCAGCGGCATGAGGATGCCGCACAGCGCATGGATGATCGCCACGCGGGAGAAGATCAGGTGGAAGAACACCTCCCAGCTGCTGCCCGCGGCTGTGAGCTGGCCGCCTAGCGTGGCTTGGTCGAGGCCACCGGCAACACCCACCAGAATCGGCGTTCCCACCGCACCGAACGACACGGGCGTGGATTGCACCATCATGCCGAGCACGACCGCGGTCAGCGCCGGGAAGCCCAGTGCCACGAGCAGCGGCGCCGCGACGGCGGCCGGCGTACCGAAGCCCGACGCCCCTTCGATGAAGCAGCCGAACAGCCAAGCCACGATCAGCACCTGAACGCGCTTGTCGGGGCTGACGTTGGCGAAGCCCCGGCGAATGGATGCGATCCCCCCGGAATGCTTGAGCGTGTTGAGCAACAGGATGGCGCCGAAGATGATCCAGAGGATCGCGGCGGTAAGAATCAGACCTTGCAGCGTGGAAGCCAGGACCCGGTTGAAGGTCATGTCCCAGGCCAGGAGGCCGATCAACGCAGTGAGCACGAAAACCAGCGGCATTGCGTACTTGGCCGGCCAGCGAAAGCCGATCAGCAGTACCCCCGCCAGCACCAGCGGCACGAAGGCCAGTATGGACAGCAGTGTCTGACTCATTGTTGGGTTCCTTGTTTTTTGTTGTGAACCACTTCTATCCGGGAAAGCCCGGTCCCACGCATGGCTGAAATGAACGTGTCACCTCAGTCCGAGCGACTGACCAACAGGTCATGTTGGCCGGCCCCTCTTGCTCGAAAGCCCCGAGCGCTGAAAGGCGCCCGGGGCTCGTCAAATCACGTCGGTGATCAACAAATGCTGACCGCCGACTGTCCGGCTGATAACGCTCAACCGGCCTGCTGCTTGAAGCGCTGACGCCAGGCATGCAGCAGCGGCTCTGTGTAGCCGCTCGGCTGCTCGCGACCCTTGAACACCAGATCACAGGCCGCCTGGAACGCTGCTGACTGAGAATAGTTGCCCGCCATCGGACGGTAGGCCGGATCGCCCGCGTTCTGCTGGTCGACCACCTTGGCCATGCGCTCCAGCGTTTCGCGAACCTGCGCCTCGTCGACCACGCCATGACGCAGCCAGTTGGCCAGGTGCTGGCTGGAGATACGCAGCGTGGCGCGGTCCTCCATAAGGCCGACGTCATGGATGTCTGGCACCTTGGAGCAACCGACGCCCTGTTCGACCCAGCGCACTACGTAGCCGAGGATGCCCTGGCAGTTGTTGTCCAGCTCCTGCTGGATCTCCGCGGCCGACCAGTTGCGCTCCGGCGCGACCGGGATGGTCAGCAGGTCATTAGTCAGCTTGTCGCGCTCGGCGGCCAGATCGATCTTCTCCAGCTCGGCCTGGACCGCCTGGACGTCGACCTGGTGGTAATGCAGCGCATGCAGCGTGGCGCCAGTCGGTGATGGTACCCAGGCGGTGTTGGCGCCGGCCTTGGGGTGGGCGATCTTCTGCTCGAGCATGGCGGCCATCAGGTCCGGCATGGCCCACATGCCCTTGCCGATCTGCGCCTTGCCCCGCAGGCCGCAATTCAGGCCGACCAGCACGTTGTTGCGCTCGTAGGCCTGGATCCAGGCGGTACCTTTCATGTCGCCCTTACGCAGCACGGCGCCGGCTTCCATGATGCTGTGCATCTCATCGCCGGTACGGTCGAGGAAGCCGGTGTTGATGAAGGCCACGCGGTTCTTCGCTGCGCCGATGCAGGCCTTGAGGTTGACGCTGGTGCGGCGCTCCTCGTCCATGATGCCGACCTTGAGCGTATAACGCGGCAGGCCGATCAGGTCTTCGACGCGACCGAACAGCTCGTCGGCGAAGGCGACCTCGGCCGGTCCGTGCATTTTCGGTTTGACGATGTACATCGAGCCGGTGCGCGAGTTGCCCTTGCGCTGCTGATCGTGCAGAGCGATCAGGCTGGTGACCACGCCGTCCATGATGCCCTCGGGAATCTCGTGGCCTTCGCCGTCGATGATCGCCGGGTTGGTCATCAGGTGACCAACGTTGCGGATGAACAGCAGCGAACGGCCGTGCAGCTTCAGGTTGGAGCCGTCGGCGGCGGTGTATTCACGATCGGCGTTAAGGCGACGGGTGATACGCTTGCCGCCCTTCTCCAGGTCTTCGACCAGATCGCCCTTCATCAGGCCCAGCCAGTTGCGGTAGACCAGCACCTTGTCGTCGGCATCGACCGCGGCGGTGGAATCCTCGCAGTCCATGATGGTGGTGACGGCGGCCTCCATCAGCAGATCCTTCACGCCGGCAGCGTCGGTCTGGCCGATCGGGCTGTTCGGATCGATCTGGATCTCGACGTGCAGGCCGTTGTTCTTCAGCAGGATCGCAGTCGGCTCGACAGCTTCGCCCTGATAGCCCACGAATTTCTCGGGCTGCTTGAGCTCGGTAACGCTGCCGTTTTCCAGCGTGACCTTGAGCGCGCCGTCCTGCACCCGGTAGCTGACCGAGTCTGCGTGGCTGCCTTCAGCCAATGGGGCGGCCTGATCGAGGAAGTTGCGCGCGAAGGCGATGACCTTGGCGCCGCGCACTTCGTTGTAGCCCGGCCCCTTCTGTGCGCCGTTCTCTTCGCTGATGGCGTCGGTGCCGTAGAGCGCGTCATACAGCGAGCCCCAGCGGGCGTTGGCAGCATTCAGCGCGTAACGCGCATTGCCGATCGGCACGACGAGCTGCGGGCCGGCCTGAGTGGCGATCTCGCTGTCGACGTTGCTGGTGCTGATCTTCACCTCGCCCGGCTCGGGCTGCAGGTAGCCGATGGATTCGAGGAAGCGGCGGTAAGCCGGCATGTCGCTGATCGGGCCGGGATTGCTGCGATGCCAGTTGTCCAGCTCGACCTGCAGGCGGTCGCGCTCGGCCAGCAGGGCGCGGTTCTTCGGTGCCAGGTCGTGAACCAACTGATCGAAGCCCTTCCAGAAGGCTTCTACCTCAACGCCGGTGCCCGGCAGAACTTCGTCTTCGATAAAGCGTTGCAGGTTGGCCGCGACTTGGAGCCGGCCCAGGGTTACGCGCTCGGTCATGCTGTTGTTCTCCTTTTCCGAATCAGTTGGCGACAGCGGCAACGCCGGCCTTGGCGATCTGGGCATCCTGGGCGGCCGTCACGCCGGAGACGCCGACCGAACCGATCACCTGCCCGTCGACGATCACCGGCACGCCACCTTCCAGCGAGCAGACCACCGGGGCGGACAGGAAAGCGTTGCGCCCGCCGTTGACCATGTCTTCGTAGCCCTTGGTTTCGCGACGCCCCACCGCGGCGCTGCGCGCCTTTTCGGTGGCGATGTAGGAGGCGATCGGCGCACAGCCGTCCAGACGTTCCAGCGCCAGCGGGTGGCCGCCGTCGTCGGCGACCACGATGGTCACGGCCCAGCCGTTGTTCTGCGCTTCGCTGCGCGCGGCGGCCAGGATGGCGGTCACTTCGGTCTGGGTCAGCATGGCTTTGGTTTTCATGTTTTCTCCTGTCGATTCGAGGTGCGTCACGGCGCGTACTTGTGTTGCAGCGAGCCTGCTCGCTATTGATGCATCGTTTAACTGCGGTCCTTGCTCCGGTAAGCGTGGAGTCCATGCTCCAGAGCCGCTCCGGTGTGCGGCCTGGCACTCGGTGTGGGCCGCTTTCCCCTCACCCTAACCCTCTCCCCAGCGGGGAGAGGGGATGGTTGCGCCGTGCTGTGGCCAGCACCACGCCGAATTCGCGCACGCGCCGCCTTGCTCCCTCGCCCCTCTGGGGAGAGGGCCGGGGTGAGGGGTGGTCGGGTCACCCCATCGCCTCCTCGACGATCTCGATCCAGTGCCGCACCGGCGTGCGGCCGGCACCGTCGAGGTGTGTCTGGCAACCGATGTTGGCGGTGACGATCACTTCCGGCTGGCCGCTTTCCAGCGCATTGAGCTTGTTGTCGCGCAACTGGTGGGAGATCTCCGGTTGGGTGATCGAATAGCTGCCCGCCGATCCGCAGCACAGATGCGCATCCGGCACCGCGGTGAGGTGGAAGCCGAGCCGGGTGAGCACGTCTTCGACCGCGCCGCCGAGCTTCTGTGCGTGCTGCAGGGTGCAGGGGCAATGAAAGGCCATGCGCTTGTCGGTCTCGACCTTCAGGCGCTCAAGCTCGGCGCTGCGCATCACCTCCACCAGATCCTTGGCCAGCGCGCTGACCCGCGCGGCCTTGGTCGCATAGGCCGGGTCGTTCCGTAGTAAATGACCGTAGTCCTTGATGAAGGCGCCGCAACCGCTGGCCGTCTGAACGATGGCTTCAGCACCGCCTTCGATGGCCGGCCACCAGGCTTCGATGTTGCGCCGTGCACGGTCCAGGCCTGCTTCCTGCGCATTCAGGTGATAGTCCACCGCGCCGCAGCAGCCCGCTTCGCGCGCAGTCGTCACGCTGATACCCAGGCGATCGAGCACCCGCGCGGTGGCGGCATTGGTGTTGGGCGACAGGCTCGGCTGCACGCAGCCTTCGAGAATCAATACGCGGCGGGCATGCAGCACCTGGGGGCGCGGCTTGGCCGGAGTGACCTTGCGCGGCATGTGCGCCTTGAGTGTCGCGGGCATCAACGGACGCAGCGCGTTACCGGTGCTGAGCAGACTTTTGAACAAGCCCGGACGTGGGATCACCGTGCGCAGGCCGGTGCGCAACAGACGCTCACGCGCCGAGCGCGGCACCTGCTGCTCCATGAAGTCGCGACCGATATCCAGCAGATTGTGATACTGCACGCCAGAGGGGCAGGTGGTTTCACAGTTACGGCAGGTCAGGCAGCGATCCAGGTGAGTCTGGGTGGCCTCGGTAACCTCACCGCCTTCGAGCATCTGCTTCATCAAATAGATGCGCCCGCGCGGGCCATCCAGCTCGTCTCCGAGCAGCTGGTAGGTCGGGCAAGTAGCGTTGCAGAAACCGCAATGCACGCAGGAGCGCAGGATGCTCTCGGCTTCCTCGGCGCGCGGCAGCTTCTTCGCGGCTTCACTCAGATTGGTTTGCATGGTCAGACCTCGGAATACATACGGCCGGGGTTGAAGATCCCCTGCGGGTCCAGCGCGGCTTTCAGCTGGCGGTGATAGCGCAGCAACGGCTCGGCCAAAGGCTGAAACGGACTCGCCGTGGCGCCAGCGGTGAAACAGGTGGCATGACCGCCTACTTCACTGACGATGGCGCGAATGATCTGTGCGTCGGCATCGGATTTCAGCCAACGCTGGGCGCCGGCCCAGTCGATCAGCTGCTCACCAGGCAACGCCAGCTCCGGGGTATCGGTGGGCAACGAGAGGCGCCACAGCGGGCGCGCGTCGCTGAAGAAGCCCAGGCGCTGTTCGCGCAGGTCGTTCCAATAGCCGGCCTCCAGCGTCTCGCCACCGATACGGTCGCAGGCGGCATTGACCGAACCTTCGCCGCCTTCCAGGCGCAGATGCAGCGCCTGGCCGTCATGGCTCGCCGCGGTGATTGGTACGGGTTGCTGACCCCATTCGGCCAGCTTGAGCAGCGCGCGATCGACCGGCATGTCCACCCGCAAGCTGCGCGAAAGGCGCGGCTTGGGCAGTACCTTGAGCGAGACTTCGGTGAGCAGGCCGAGGCAGCCGAAGCTGCCGGCCATCAGGCGCGACAGGTCGTAGCCAGCGACGTTTTTCATCACCTCGCCGCCGAAACGCAGGTGCTTGCCGTGGCCGGTGATGACCCGCGAGCCCAGCACGAAGTCGCGCACCGAGCCACTCCAGGGGCGCCGCGGGCCGGACAGGCCGGTCGCGATCATGCCGCCCACGGTGGCACCTTCGCCCAGGTGCGGTGGCTCGCAGGGCAGCATCTGGTTGGCCTCGTCGAGCGCGGCCTCCAGCTCAGCCAGCGGGGTGCCGGCGCGAACGCTGATCACCAACTCGGTCGGGTCATAGCTGACGATGCCGCGATGGGCACGGGTGTCGAGCGGCGTGCCCTGGACTTCACGACCGAGAAACGCCTTGCTGCCACCGCCCTGAATACGCAGCGGGGTGTTGCTGGCCAACGCCTGGTTGACGTGGTCGAGCAGCTGCTGGCTGTCGTCGAAGGAAACCGTCATCAGAAGCGCTCCAGTTCAGGGAAGGGCAACTGCCCGCCATGGACGTGCATGCCGCCGAATTCGGCGCAGCGGTGCAGCGTCGGGATGTTCTTGCCGGGGTTGAGCAGGCCGCTGGGGTCGAAGGCCGCCTTCACGGCATGGAACAGGGTCAGCTCGTCGGCGTTGAACTGCGAACACATCTGGTTGATCTTTTCGCGGCCGACGCCGTGCTCGCCGGTAATCGAACCACCGACCTTGACGCAGAGCTCGAGAATCTTGCCGCCCAGCGCCTCGGCGCGTTCCAGCTCGCCTTCGGTGTTGGCATCGAAGAGGATCAACGGGTGCATGTTGCCGTCACCGGCATGGAATACGTTGGCGACGCGCAGGCCGTACTCGTCCGACAGGTCACTGATGCCCTTGAGCACGCCAGGCAGCTCGCGGCGTGGAATGGTGCCGTCCATGCAGTAGTAGTCCGGCGAGATGCGCCCGACCGCCGGGAAGGCGTTCTTGCGACCGGCCCAGAACTTGACGCGCTCGGCCTCGTCCTTTGCCAGCCGTACCTCGGTGGCGCCGGCCAGCTTGAGCACTTCGCCCACGCGGGCGCAGTCGTCGTGCACGTCCGCTTCGACTCCGTCCAGCTCGCAGAGCAGGATCGCCTCGGCGTCCACCGGGTAGCCGGCACGGATGAAGTCTTCGGCGGCGCGGATCGACAGGTTGTCCATCATTTCCAGGCCGCCGGGGATGATGCCGGCAGCGATGATGTCGCCCACGGCGCGGCCAGCCTTTTCCACCGAGTCGAACGCCGCCAGCAGCACCTTGGCCACCTGCGGCTTGGGCAGCAGTTTGACCGTCACCTCGGTGACGATGCCGAGCATGCCTTCGGAACCGGTGAACAGCGCCAGCAGGTCGAAGCCCGGCGAATCCAGGGCATCGGAGCCAAGCACCATGCGCTCGCCATCGACGGTGAGAATGTCCACCTTGAGCAGGTTATGTACGGTCAGCCCGTATTTCAGGCAGTGCACGCCGCCGGCGTTCTCAGCGACGTTGCCGCCAATGGAGCAAGCGATCTGCGAGGATGGATCGGGCGCGTAGTACAAATCATAGGGCGCCGCCGCCTGTGAGATCGCCAGGTTGCGTACGCCGGGCTGAACGCGGGCGAAACGACCGGCCGGGTCGACTTCGAGAATCTTGTTGAAGCGCGCCATCACCAGAAGGATGCCCTGCTCCAGCGGCAACGCGCCGCCGGAAAGTCCGGTCCCTGCGCCACGCGCCACCACCGGCACGCCACGCTTGTGGGCAATCTTCAGCAGGGTTTCGACCTGTTCGACGCGCTCCGGCAACACCACCAGCATCGGCGTGGTGCGGTAAGCGGACAGGCCGTCGCACTCGTAGGGCTTGAGGTCTTCGCCTCGATGGAGGATGTCCATGCCCGGCAGCTGCGCCTGCAACTCGGCCAGCAAGGCGGCCTTGTCGACCTTGGGCAGCTCACCGTCGACGCGTTCGTCGTAGAGGATATTCATGGCAGTCGGTGCTCTTGATGATTCACCGCGCGCACGGCCCGCTGCGGTGGTTTGTCGCATCATTAGCCCGACAGTTCTCATCCGTCCATATTGGAAACCACTGGTCCTACCAGTTTCTTTCGTAAGCCTTTCAATCTCTGGATCAGTAATTGCCGCAGATCAAGCGTTTCAGCGCTGGATGCGGTGATTGAGTTAAGATCCGACCCAACTGGTCCTACCAGTCTCGGAGACTTTGATGTTGAGTGAGAATAAGGGTGAACGGCGCCAATTGGCGGATGTGGTCGCCGAGCGCATCGAGCGCCTGATCGTCGACGGCGTACTCAAGGTCGGCCAGGCGCTGCCGTCGGAACGGCGCCTGTGCGAGAAGCTCGGCATCTCGCGTTCCGCCCTGCGCGAAGGGCTGCGCGTGCTGCGCGGCCGCGGCATCATCGAGACCGCGCAGGGACGCGGCTCGCACGTGGCGAAGCTCTCCGGCGAGCAGGATGCCAGTCCGCTGATGCACCTGTTCAATTCGCAGCCGCGCACGCTCTACGACTTGCTCGAAGTGCGCGCCCTGCTCGAAGGCGAATCGGCCAGGCTGGCCGCGCTGCGCGGCACCGAGGCCGACTTCATCCTGCTGCGCCGACGTTATGAAGAAATGCTCGCCGCGCATACCGCCGAAGAGGCCGACCCGCGTGAGCATGCGCGCCTCGACCATGCCTTCCACCTAGCCGTCAGCGAGGCCTCGCACAACCCGGTGCTGGTGCACACGCTGCAGTCGCTGACCGACCTAATGCTCTCCACCGTTTTCGCCTCGGTAAACAACCTCTACCACCGGCCCATGCAGAAACGGCAGATCGATCGCCAGCACTCACGGCTGTTTCACGCCATTACCGAACGCCTGCCAGACCAGGCTCAGCGCGCGGCCCGCGACCATATCCACAGCATTCGTGACAACCTCAAAGAGATCGAACAGGAAGAGCAGCGACTGGTGCGCGCGACGATGCGGCTGGAGGGGTGGGCATAAGGGAGGCTGCTGTCGCCGGTGACCGATCCAAGCGGGCACCAACCCTCATGCTAGACTCGCCGCTTCTTTTCGTTGCTCGAAACCGCTCGTGTCCGATTACCACGCCTGGTTGCCCGCCGACCGCCGCCCCACCCCACTGCCTGCAGACTTGCATGACTGGCTCTACACCGATCGTGGCTCACTGACGCGCCGCCTTACTGTGCAGGCCGGAGGAGCATTCAGTGTGGTGCCTATTGATGAGGGCTGGCGTGTACTGCGCAGCGATGAATGTGCCGCGCTAGGCGTGGCCGAGGGGAGCGAGGGCTGGGTGCGTGAGGTCTATCTATGCGGCCACGAGCAGCCGTGGGTATTCGCTCGCAGTGTTGCGGCGCGCAGTGCGCTGATGCGTTCCGAGCTGGATCTACCGCATCTGGGTAGCCGCTCGCTCGGCGAACTGCTGTTCAGCGACCCAGCGTTCACCCGCGGCCCGCTGGAAGCCCGCCACTACCCAACCGATTGGCTGCCCGAGCCGATCCGCCAAGGCGGCCTTTGGGCGCGCCGCTCCTGCTTCAGCCAGGGCACGCTGCGTGTGTTGGTGGCCGAAGTGTTCCTGCCCGAGCTGTGGCGCGCGGCACGGATCGACGGTTGAACAGCGCCCAGACTGCCAACACGCCAACCCACACGGAGACCTGCTGATGTTCCAGAAGCTTCTGCAATCGAGCAATCGCCTGCATCCGCGCGCCTGGGACTTCATCCAGCTGATGCGCCTGGACCGCCCCATCGGAACCTACCTGCTGTTGTGGCCGACACTCTGGGCGCTGTGGATCGCTGGCGAAGGCTCGCCGAGCGTGAAGAACATCGTCATCTTCGTGCTGGGCGTCATCCTCATGCGCGCCGCCGGCTGCGTGATCAACGACTTTGCCGACCGCAACTTCGACGGCCACGTCTCGCGCACCAAGGGCCGCCCGCTGGCCACCGGCAAAGTCACCCCGAAGGAAGCCTGGATACTGTTCGCCGTCCTTGTCGCGCTGAGCTTCGGCCTGGTGCTGCTGACGAACGCCATGACCGTCTGGCTGTCGTTCGGCGCATTGGGCGTCGCCGCGCTCTACCCGTTCATGAAGCGCTACACCTACTACCCACAGGTCGTACTCGGCGCGGCCTTTTCGTGGGGCATGCTGATGGCCTTCACCGCCGAACGCGGCGAATTGCCGCCCGAAGCCTGGCTGTTGTTTATCGCCAATGTCGTCTGGACGGTCGGCTACGACACCTACTACGCCATGGCCGACCGCGAAGACGACCTCAAAATCGGCATCCGCTCCACCGCCATTCTGTTCGGCGACGCCGACCGGGTCATCATCGCCACCCTGCAGGGCATGGCGCTGCTGTGCCTGATCCTCGCCGGCGTGCGCTTCGAGCTTGGCCAGTGGTTCCATCTGGGCCTGTTCATCGCCGCGTGCTGCTTCGTCTGGGAATTCTGGAAAACCCGCTCCCGCCAGCCACAGGTCTGCTTCAAGGCTTTTCTGCACAACCACTGGGCGGGGCTCGCGATCCTGGCGGGGATCATCCTCGATTACGCTAATCGATCATAAAAAGCCCGTCGCGGCGTGCCGGGACGGGCTGCGGTTTGGTGACAATGCTCAGCCGTTCACCACGCGCGCGCCGGCTTCTGCGGTCTGGCCGTCTTGGGTCGGATGCATGCCGGACACACCGATCGCGCCAATCAGCTTTCCGTTTTCAATCAGCGGGACGCCACCATCCATGAGGATGGCGTTGTGCATCGACAGCAGCCGCAAGGTAGCCCCGCCAGTCGCAAGCGTTTCCTCGAAGCCTTTGGTGGTGCGCTTGAAGGCCGCTGCCGTGGCAGCCTTGCGCTGCGCCACTTCGACACTCCCGTGCGCGGCGTGGTCCATCCGCAGCAGCAACACGAGATGCCCGCCTGCGTCCGTCACAGCGATGACCATTGCCCAACCGTTTGCCTGTGCATGAGCGCGCGCAGCCTCAGCAACGCGGCTGGCTGCCTCCAGACTGATCGGCGGCCCATAGGCCAACGGAGGAGCTACAACCTGAGTAGTCATGCTGCGCTCCTCAAGGCATCGCCTGGCCGCCGTTGACGTCCAGTGTCTGGCCTGTGATGTAACCGCTGCAGGCATGCGAAGCGAGGAACAGATAAGCCGGGGCCATTTCTTCGGATGTGCCGAAACGGCCGAGCGGAATGGTGGTGTTGACCTGCGCCCTTGCAGCGTCGTCTTTGTCGGCATGGAAGGCAGTGTCGACGGTCCCGGGCGCTACGACATTGAAGCGGATGTTGTCACCGGCGAACTCGCGCACCCAGTTGCGCTGCACGTTATGCAGCCAGGCCTTGGCCGCCGCGTAGAGGCTAGCGCCCGGACCACCGCCGTTGTAGGCAGCGATCGAGCCCGTGGTGATGACAGAGGCGCTCTGCCCGCTGGCCTTCGTCGACGCTCGCAGGTGCGGGATCGCTTCTCGCGTCACCAGCAACGCCGAGCGCAGGTTCACGTCGACCATCGCGTCGAAGAAGGCATCATCAATTTTCTCAAGCCCACGCCGTTCCAGCAGCGCACCCGCGTTATTGACGAGCACATCAAGGCCACCAAAGCGCTCGACGAAGGCCGCAACGGTGTCGATGCAGTCCTGGCTGCGGCTCAGGTCGCCTGCGAAGAAAGCCGCTTCGCCGCCATTGGAAGACAATTCGGTTAGCAGTGAGTCGAGGTTTGCCGGCTGGTTGCGCGCGGTGATGCCGACATGCGCACCGAGCGCGGCGAACGCCTTGGCGGTCGCCAGACCGATGCCCATGGTGGCACCGGTGATCAGGATACGTTTGCCCTTGAGGTCGTTGAAATACATTGGAGACTCCTTAGTCAGTCAGTGCGGGACGGGGAACACGGTGCTCGCGCCAGAGGCGCAGCAGCGGTGGAATCAGCCAGACCGCCAGCGTGGTGAGCGCAAGCACCAGCGAAACGGGCCGTTCAATGAAGGCAACAAAGCTGCCGTTCGAGCGCATCATCGAGGTCACGAAGGTCTCCTCGAGCAGAGGCCCAAGCACGATTCCGAGAATCATCGGAGCCAGCGGGAAGTCGTTTTCCTCGAGGAGGAAACCGAGCACGCCGAACACGAGAATGGTCACTACGGCGAACAGACTGTTTTCGACGGCATAGGCACCGACCATCGCAAACAGCAGAATCGAGGGCATGAGGACGCCCTGCGGTATACGGAGCACCTGTTTGAATAGACGTACCGCAATGAAACCAAACGGGATCAGCAGCAGGTTGGCCAACAGGAACGCCACGAACACCGCATTGATCATCCCCGCGTTGTCCGTGAATATCGTCGGCCCGGGGTTCAGGCCCTTCATGAGCAACACGCCGATGACGATGGCGGTAAGCGAATCACCCGGAATACCGAACACGGTTGCCGGGATGAAGCTGCCGCCGACCGCGGCGTTGTTGGCGGCAGTCGCCGGTGCAATCTGTGAGACCGCGTCGTCGTCCTGCTCAGCGCCAGCTGAACCCTTACGTCGTCCCATCGCATAGGCGATGTAGGCCGCAATATCAGCTCCGGCACCCGGCAGCGCACCGATCAGCGTGCCGGTCACCGAGCCGCGAAGAATGCCGAGCTTATTGCTGAGCGCATCACGCAGAGCCCGCCAATACAATGGTTGCTGCGCAACCTGAGGCAACTCCCTTTCGCTGGCGCTGCGGGTGCAGTAGCGCAGGATTTCTGCCACTGCGAATAGACCGATGATGACCGGTATGAAGCCGAAGCCGCCAAGCAGCGCATCGCTTCCAAAGGTGAAACGGGTCTCGCCAGATACGGGGTCAATTCCGACCGCGGCCACCAACAGGCCAATCAGCAACGACACTGCACTGCGGGTGATCTGCGTGCCGCCGACCATGATTGCGGCGGTGAGGCCTAGGGTTGCCAGCCAGAAATATTCGAACGAACTGAAGTTGAGCGCAAAACGGGCCAGCAGCGGCGCACCGAACATTAGCGCCAGCACGCCAATCGCGCCGCCGATGGCCGAGGTACAGGCGCTCATCCCAAGGATGTACTCACCTCGCCCGGCCTGCGTGAAGCGGTAGGCCTGGTCGGTATAGGCAGCGGACGCCGGCGTACCAGGCATGCGCAGCAGCACAGCGGGCAAATCGCCCGCGAAAATGGCCATTGCAGCCATCGTCACGATGCCGGCAATCGCGGGGACCGGGTCCATGAAGAAGGTAATGGGCACCATGAGGGCCACCGCAAGCGTCGCGGTCAGGCCAGGTATCGCGCCGACCATCAGGCCGTACAGCGCAGCCACGACCATGACGGCCAGCACCTTGAAAGTGAACACCTGGCCAAAGGCATCGAACATTACGTCCATGTCAAAGCCCTCCGAGGCTGGCCAGCAAGCCTTGCGGCAAGGGCACGCCCATGACCTGCTGGAAGAACACATAGAGGAAGGCGACCACACCGACGGCACTGGTCAGCGCCAGCATGGGGCGCCCCGTGAAACGTAGCGCCAGCACAGCGATCAGCAGCAAACCCGTGGGCAGAAAGCCCAACGGCTCGACCAACAATAAAAATCCCAGGAGCCCGCCGATTACCAGCGCCAGGTTGAACCAGCGTGCAGGCTCGCGACACCAGGCACACAGCCCGAGCCAGAGCGGCGCCCGTTCGGCTCGGGCCGCGGCGATTCCCTTGGCCGCTAGCGTCAGTCCGCTGAGCGCGAGTAGCGCTCCGATGATGGACGGGTAGAAGCCAGCGCCGTACTGGAAGTACGGCGACTTCTCCATGCCACTGGCCACCCCGAGCACACCGAGGCCGAGCGCCAGGCAAAGGATTCCCCAAGACAGGTCGGACAGTTTCATTGCTGCGACTCCGTGCCGGCTGCGATCACATGTCCATCTTGGCGAACAGCGCCTGGACGTCACCTGTGTGCTGCTTCAGGTACTCGGCGAACGCCTCGGAGTCTCGCCACTGCGGGTTGAAGCCCCTTGCCTTCATGTCGGCCTGCCATTCGGGATTGGCGTAGATTTCCTTCATCGCCGCTTCGAGCTTAGCGCGCACGTCATCAGGCAACCCGGCCGGGGCTACCAGACCGCGGAAGGAGCCGAGCTCCATCTCCAATCCCGTGGCTTCCTTTAACGACGGTACTTCCGGAAAGTTTTCCTGCCGATCAGGCCCGAACACCGCCAGGCTGCGTACGGTGCCGGTCTTAAGCATGGCATCGGCCTCAGGCAGTGAGCTTGGAACGAAGTCCACTCCACCCGCGGCGAGATCCTGCATGGCGGCGGCCGCCCCTTGCCCCGGAATCATGCGTACCTTGGCCATATCCACACCCCAGCGGTCTAGCAGCGTAGCCACCGCGACCGGCCAAGAGCCGCCGCAGCCACCCGCGCAAGCGATGGTGTATTTGCCTGGCTCGGCCTTGATGGCATCCAATGCTTGGTTAACCGTTTTGAACGGTGAATCGGTACGAACCTGGAATCCCGCCGGATCGAAGTTGTACTGAGCGATGGGGGTGAAATCCGTTAGCTCGAAGTCGGCCTGCCCCATTTCCTTGTAATGCGCGTAATTGAACAGCACGCCAAGGGTATAGCCGTCCGGCTTCGAATTGACGATGCGGTTGATTCCAACGACACCGCCGCCCTGGCCAAGGTTGAGCACATTGAACTGCTGGCCAAACTCGTCCTTAAGGTATTTGGCGAGAATGCGCGCGGTGCCGTCAGAGCCGCCGCCGGCACCGGCCGGGACAACGATTGTAACGGGACGAGTCGGCCACTCAGCGGCCATCGCCGGCATGGCGCTCAGACCCAACAGCAGCGCCATGGCCCGGCAACCTTTACGAACCCAATGCGGGGTAGTCTTAGACATTTCAGCTCTCCTTTTATTGTTGTTGAGTACAGCTGCACGGCCTCACCGGCCTTTTAGTTGCTCCGCTCGATTACTAGCCGCTCCCAGGCCGCCACATACGCAGCAGCGTTTTCTGCGACCTCACCGACTTCAAGGCCCGGCTTGTATAAAGCCGAGCCCAAACCGAAACCTGTAGCACCCGCTTCAACGTAAGCGCCCATGTTTTGCGGCGTAATTCCACCGACCGGGACGAGCGGGCAATCCTTCGGGAAAACGGCCCGCCAGGCTTTCACCACAGCAGGACCGCATTGCTCAGCGGGAAACAGCTTGAGCAACTGAGCCCCGGCTTCTAGCGCAGCGAACCCTTCAGTGGGGGTTGCAACGCCAGGCGCGCTGACCAAACCACCCGCGCGGCTGGCTCGGATGACGGCTGGGTTCATGTTTGGTGACACGACGAGCCGACCACCAACTGCCGCTACCGCTTCCACCTGAGCTACATCCAGCACCGTACCGGCTCCAATAAGGCACTCGGAGCCGAGGTCAGTGATAAGCCTCGAGATGCTGACCGCCGCTTCCGGAGAATTCAGAGGGATCTCGATCAGACGGAAACCTGCGTCATGAAGCGCTCGCCCAACCGGAACGACTTCATCGGGTGTAACGCCTCGCAGAATGGCAATGAGCGGTAAGCGATCCATATAGGCGTCAAACACCTTGCACCCCCTTTGCGTCAACCAGCCCGGCTGCCTCAGCGATCTGCCAGAGACCAGCCGTGCCAGGGTTCTTGATGGGTTCAGCCGTCTGGACATCAAAGAACTCCATGGCCAGGCGATAGCGCGCGCATAGCGATGGATCCCCCAGCAACACCGGTACGGACGCAGACGCTATTCCACCAAGCGCACTGCGCAATTCCTCTCCGATCAGCAGGCCGGATAGGTACTCGAGGCTTTGGTTAGGTTCGAGTTCGTTACAGAGCACCAGGCTGCGCACGCCAAAGAGGCGATCAGCAATCCCGCGATAACCGCTATCACGAGCGGTCTGCACGCCGCGAGCGAAGGTGTCGGCATCGCTGATCGCTCCCGCCTCAAGCGCCGGACGCCCCAGAATTGAGTGGTCCCGCAACACGGCGAAGAGCTCACCGGTCATGAAGGTGGAAAACGCCTGAAGCCGTCCGTCACGAACCTCGACCCATTTGCTGTGAGTGCCAGGTAATAACAGCAACGCGTCGTCAGCCAGTTCAGGTTTGAGCGCTATGGCGCCGACGATTTGTGTCTCCTCACCCCGCAACACGTTGGGCCGGCTGCCGAGTTGCCGGACGCCTGGCACCAGGTGCAAGCGGCCAACGCCGGTTTCGAGGCAGACCATTGCCGCAGCAAGCGCCGAGGCATCTGCCGGGCAATCCATGTACGGCACCTCGCACCAACCCTGGCGGCTGCCGATCATGCCGGATGCGATCGCAGGCAAGCCGGGCCATTGAGCTAGCCAATCTTCCAGCAGTAGCCGGTAGGCGCGGGCAAAATCGCGGTCAGGGGTGTATTGGATCCCCCAGGGTTGCGCCCGAGAGTCGAGCAACGACGCGTCTTGGCCGAGCAGGTAGGCCCGTAAAGACGAAGTTCCCCAGTCAATCCCGATCAGACATGGCTCGCTCATCGCCCCCTCCAACCCAGCTCAGCGGAAACGTCCGCAGCGCAGCGAATCACAAGCGGGCGCAGCTCCTCCAGACGGCTTTCCGGCATATAGGGAATGGCGCTAGCGACACTCAGTGCAGCGACGATCTCGCCGCCTGCGTCTCGTACCGGAGCCGCGACGCAACGTACGCCCAGCTCGTTTTCTTCGAGGTCGAAGCTGAACCCGCCAGCGGCGTATTCAGCCATCTGGGTGTGGTACTCGTGCCAAGGCGTAAATTCTTCACGAAGGCCGCTCTGACCAGCGCGACGCTGCAGACCCTCGTCGTAAAGCATTCGCCATTCCGTCGCAGGCAGATCGAGCATCAGCGACTTGCCGATCCCCGTCAGCGCGAGCGGCATACGCAAACCAATACGAGAGCGCATCTCAAGGCCACGAGTGCTCGCCAGCTTGTCGATATAGAGGACGTCACCACTCTCACGCACACCGAGATGAATGGTGTCCTGCGTCAGGTCCGCAAGCCGCTGCAGATGGGGTCGCGCTAGGTTGATGAGCGGCATTTCGGCGCGAGCTTTGTAGCCGAGCTCGATCAGCCGTGGGCCAAGGCGATAGCCCTGGGCCTCGCTGCGCAAGTAATCCGCCTGAACCAGTGCGGCCACCAGTCGGTGAGTTGTGCTGCGCGTACAGCCAATAGCGCTGCCGATCGCTGCCAGCGAATCCGCTCCTTGAGAAACCGCGTCGATAACGGCCAAACCTCGGAAAAGTGCCTGAGCACCGAGGGGAGCTTCTTTGTTTTTATCTTGGGTCATGAGCATCTCCTACGACCCGTACGATAGGCCGTAATCTTCCTCGTCTCAATATGCGAGTTACACTCCCACATTCTGGGACAAAAACAACGCATGCTCATTTGTCACATCGTTGCAACATTTCCGTTATCTAATGCCGAGCGACAAGAAACGGACTGAGAGCGGACATGAACGGCAAATGCATTTTGATCGTCGATGACGAAGCGCCGATTCGCGAGATGATCGTCGTGGCGCTGGAGATGGCCGGCTACGAGTGCCTGGAAGCGGAAAATACGCAGCAGGCCCACGCGCTGATCATTGATCGTCAGCCCGACCTGATCCTTCTCGACTGGATGCTGCCTGGCACTTCCGGCATCGAGCTGGCAAGGCGCTTGAAGCGTGACGAGATGACGGCCGGCACGCCCATCATCATGCTCACCGCCAAGGATGCCGAGGACAACAAGATCCAGGGCCTGGAGGTCGGTGCCGACGACTACATCACCAAGCCCTTCTCGCCACGTGAATTGGTGGCACGTCTGAAAGCTGTGCTCCGCCGCGCGGCGCCGGCTGACAACGAAACGCCCATCGAAATTGGTGGGCTGCTGCTCGACCCCATCAGCCATCGCGTGACCATCGACGGGACGCCGGCCGACATGGGCCCTACCGAGTATCGGCTGCTGCAATTCTTCATGACCCACCAAGAGCGCGCCTACACCCGCGGGCAACTGCTCGACCAGGTCTGGGGCGGCAACGTCTATGTCGAGGAGCGCACAGTCGACGTGCACATCCGGCGCTTGCGCAAGGCGCTTGGCGAAACCTATGAGAACCTGGTGCAGACTGTGCGCGGCACCGGCTACCGGTTCTCCACCAAGAGCTGAACAAGCCGCAACCGCCAGGTGTCAGTGGGCGTTCATAGTGATTTCCGGTCGGCCACGGGCTGCCTCGAGGAGCGTTAGCGGTGAATCAAGACTGGCAAGGCGCCATGGTGCGCCGCCTGCTTCTGATACTGGCAGGATGCCTGCTGATCGGCCTGATCACGGGTGAATACGCCTGGGCCCTGGTGGCTGGCCTGGGCAGTTACCTCGGCTGGACGCTCTACCAGGCGCGCCGGCTGCTGATCTGGCTCGCCAGCGAACCGGCCGACCAGCCGCCGCCCGACAGCCATGGGCTGTGGGGCGAGATCTTCGATAGCCTCTACAAGCTTCAGCGCCGTGACCTGCGCCTGCGTGGCCAGCTGCAGTCAGTGATCGACCGTGTGCAAGGCTCGACCACCGCGCTGCGCGATGCGGTCATCATGCTCGACAGCGATAGCAACCTGGAATGGTGGAACCCCGCCGCCGAGCGCCTGCTGGGGCTCAAGAAGCCGCAGGATACCGGGCACCCAGTGACCAACCTGGTCCGCCACCCGCGATTCAAGGAATATTTTGACAGCGGCCGCCATGACGAGCCGCTGGAATTGTCTTCGCCGGTCAACGACCGCCTCTGGCTGCAGATCACCATCACCCGCTACGGCAACAGCGAGCACTTGATGGTCGCGCGTGACATCACCCGCCTCCATCAACTGGAGCAGATGCGCAAGGACTTCGTCGCCAACGTGTCACACGAGCTGCGCACGCCGCTGACTGTGATCGCCGGCTATCTGGAAACGATGCTCGAACACAGCGACGAAATGCCGCCGCGCTGGTCGCGGGCGCTCAATCAGATGAATCAGCAGGCCGGGCGCATGCAGCACCTGATCTCCGATCTGTTGCTGCTGGCCAAGCTCGAAGCCACCAGTTCACTGACCACGACACAGCCAATCGACGTCACCGCGTTGCTGCAGTCGATCAAGGGCGATGCGCAGGCGCTGTCAGGCGAACACAACCACCGGATCAGCCTCGAAGCCGACCCGACTCTGCTGCTCAAGGGCGCCGAGTCCGAGCTGCGCAGTGCCTTTTCCAATCTGGTCTTCAACGCCGTGAAATACACCCCGGATGGCGGCGAAGTGCATATTCGCTGGTGGTGCAATGAGCATGGCGCTCATCTGTCGGTCCAGGATTCAGGCATCGGCATAGAGGCCAAGCACTTGCCACGCCTGACCGAGCGCTTCTATCGGGTCGATTCCAGCCGCGCCAGCCGCACCGGCGGCACCGGCCTCGGACTGGCGATCGTCAAACACGTGCTGCTGCGTCACCAGGGCCGGCTCGACGTCAACAGCACCCTTGGCAAGGGCAGCACGTTCACATGCCACTTCCCGCTGTCCCAGGCCACGGTGCGCTAGGGCAGTACGACCAATCGGCGCCGGCATTTGCCATCGCCTTGAAATAACCCCGACCCGGCCTCATCCTTGGGGCCGTCTTCGACTACCCGACGCCTCAATGGACCCTTCCCCCGCGTTATCTCAAAGCTACGCCGCTTCTTCCTACTTCGCCGATGTCGGCATGATTCTCTTCGCTCTCTTCCTGGTGCTACTCAACGGTTTCTTCGTGGCCGCCGAGTTCGCCATGGTCAAGCTCCGCGCGACCAAGGTGGAGGCCATCGCCAAGCAGCACGGCTGGCGGGGGCGCATCCTGCGCACCGTGCACGAGCAGCTCGACGCCTACCTCTCGGCTTGCCAGCTCGGTATTACCCTGGCCTCGCTGGGCCTCGGCTGGGTGGGCGAGCCGGCCTTCGCGCACCTGCTCGAGCCGGTGTTGGCGGCTGCGGGCGTGCAATCAGAAGCCATCGTCCATGCCGTGGCCTTCTTCACCGCGTTCTTCATCATTTCCTACCTGCACATCGTCGTTGGCGAACTGGCACCTAAATCGTGGGCGATTCGCAAGCCGGAGCTGCTGTCGCTGTGGACGGCGGTGCCGCTGTACCTGTTCTACTGGGTGATGTACCCAGCCATCTACCTGCTCAACGCCAGCGCCAACGCCATCCTGCGCATCGCAGGCCAGGGCGAGCCCGACAGCCACCACGAGCACCACTACAGCCGCGAGGAGTTGAAGCTGATCCTGCATTCCAACCGCGCGCTCGACCCGGGCAATAGCCATATTCAGGTGCTGGCCTCGGCGGTGGAGATGAGCGAACTGGAAGTGGTCGACTGGGCCAACTCACGCGAGGACCTGCTGCAACTCGACCACGACGCCAGCCTGGCGGAGATCCTCGAACTGGTGCGCCGACACAAGTACAGCCGCTATCCGGTTTATGACGCCGAACAAGGTGAGTACATCGGCCTGCTGCACATCAAGGACCTGCTGCTGGCCCTGGCCGGGGACCCGCAACTCGCCGAGCATTTCGATCTCGACCATCTGCTGCGCCCAATGGAGCGCGTGTCCAAGCACATGCCGCTGAGCGAACTGCTCGACCAGTTCCGCCAGGGCGGCGCTCACTTCGTGTTGGTCGAAGAAGGCGACCACAAGGTCATCGGCTTCCTGACCATGGAAGACGTGCTGGAGGTGCTGGTCGGCGACATTCAGGATGAACACCGCAAGACCGAGCGCGGCATCCTCGCCTACCAGCCCGGCAAGTTGCTGGTCCGCGGCGACACGCCCCTATTCAAGCTCGAACGCCTGCTCGACCTGGACCTCGATCATATCGAGGCCGAGACGCTCGCGGGCCTCGTCTACGAAAGCCTCAAGCGCGTGCCGGAGGAGAACGAAGTCATGCAGGTCGAGGGCCTGCAGATCGTGATCAAGAAGATGCGCGGACCGAAGATCGTGCTGGCCAAGGTGTTGAAGCAATAAGCGCCAGCTGGTGCAAATCGAGGGTGAGGATCACCCTCAATCGCCACCAACCGCGAAGTTCGGCAGGCTGTTTACCGGCTGGGCGAAGTCGAAGGGGATCGACTCGACAGCCAGGCCGACGTTGCGCTGAACCACAAAGTGCAGGTGCGGGCCGGTGCTGTTACCGGTGTTGCCGGAGCGCGCCAGCAGGCTGCCCGTCTCGATACGTTGCCCTTCGCGGACGCTGACCGAACCCTGCATCAGGTGCAGGTAGACGCCCATGGTGCCGTCGTCATGCAGCACGCGGACGAAGTTGCCGGCGGGGTTGTTACCACGACCGCTTTGGGCGTTCTCGACCTTGACCACCATCCCGCCGCGCGCCGCGACGATAGGCGTACCTTCGGGCATGGCGATGTCGGCCGCGTAGCGGCCTTTCGGAGTGAAGTGGCTGTACTTGCCGTTGGCGCCCTGGGTCAGGCGGAACGGGCCGCCACGCCAGGGCAGCGGGTACTTGTAAGGCTTGGGCAGCAGGCGCGGGTCGCCAAGGGCGTGGCGCAGCTTCGGGGTGTATCGGAGCGGCTTGGAGGGGTCCAGCGGGGCCAGTGTCGCCAGGCGGATCTGGCTGCGCGGCGGCAGCACCCAGCGGATCGGCTTGTCCGGCGCGCCGACGGCATTCTGCACACCGCTTAGCTTGAGCTCGATGTCGACCGGGGCAAAGAGGT
Organism: Pseudomonas sp. SA195; assembly: GCF_054131565.1. NCBI lineage: Bacteria > Pseudomonadati > Pseudomonadota > Gammaproteobacteria > Pseudomonadales > Pseudomonadaceae > Pseudomonas > Pseudomonas sp. SA195. Next base: position 4,094,009 of record NZ_CP096392.1, read on the forward strand.
CGTTGCGCACCATCAGCGTCTCGCCCGCGGCGTGCTTGCGCGTTTCCAGCTTCACCTGGTTGTCGAGCTTCTCGACCATGCGGTCGCTGAAGGTAAACACCTTCGCGCCCGGAGCGGCCTGGTCGCTGTAGGTGACCACGCCGTTGGCGTCGGTGTACTTGTAGATGGTCAGGGCCGAGGCGGACGTGGCCAGCCAGAACGACCCGAGAGCAAGGAGGATGCGCCCGAACATAACCGCAAACTTCATGAGTTCAGAGGCCGGCAGACTAGCAGTGCAAGCACACAGGCGCGAGTCACCGACTGTCGGCCTGTGATTTTGTTCCTCACCTGACGTCGCTTTCTGACAAGCGGCAGGCCAGGCCTGCCTTGCTGGCCTCAGGCGCCGGGCGAGAAGTGCCGCTGGGCGGTGCCGCGCGCGATCAGGCGCGACAGGTAATCGAGCTTCTGCGGGTCACGGTCGACGAAGCGGAAGGTCAGCTGCAGCCATTCGCTGTCCGGCTTGGGCTCCAGCGCGGCGACGGCATGCAGGTAGCCGTTCAGTCGCGCCACTTCCCCTCCCTCGCCCTGCTCCAGGTCGAGCACGGCACTTTCCAGTACCTGCGGCAGGGTATCGCTGCGCTTGACCACCAGCAGAGCTTCCTTGAGGCTCAGCGCCTTGATTACGCAGGCCTGAGTACCGGAGGCCAACCGCAGCTGCCCCTGCCCGCGCCCACCGCTGGCCGCGTTGGGCTTGGCGGCCGATGGCTGGACCAGCGGTGCGGCAGGCGCCGCTGCCTGGGGCGCCGGCTTGATGACCTCGGCCTTGCCGCCAGTCAGCGCGGCCAGTGAGTCGTTGGCCATGCCGGTGACAACGTTCTTCACCGGCGCGCTCGCGGCCAGAGCGTCGAGCTTGCCGGCACGCGCCAGGGCCTTGCGCACCTTGGTGGTCAATTGTTCGTTGGAGAAGGGCTTGCCGATGAAGTCCGACACGCCGGACTGGATCGCCTGCACCACGTTCTCCTTGTCGCCCCGGCTGGTCACCATGATGAAGGGCACGGTCTTCAGGCGCTCCTGTGCACGGCACCAGGTGAGCAGCTCGAGGCCGGACATCTCCGGCATTTCCCAGTCGCAGAGGATCAGGTCGAAGCGTTCGCGGTCGAGCATTTGCTGGGCCTTGCGCCCATTGACGGCGTCCTCGATGTTGATGCCTGGAAACTGGCTGCGCAGCCCCTTCTTCACGAGATCGCGAATGAAGGGCGCGTCATCCACCACCAGCACGTTGACCTTGCTCATTGATAGCTCCTGACTGTCTGGTCGCCAGCATAGCGGCAGCGGCGCGATTAAAAAAAGCGCAGGTGATCGGCCAATCCGGTTTTTTACTGCCTCAGATCACAGCGCTCATCCCGGCGGTTTGCATGCTAGGCGGCACGACACGCCATCTAACGGCGCGCATACTGCCCGCTCGCTACCAACCTGAGGCCCGCCATGCATTCGCTACTCGTTGCGCACGACCTGAGCCCCGAGGCCGACCTGGCGCTGATGCGCGGTGCGGCCCTGGCACGCCTGCACGGCCTGCGCCTGGACGTCGTGCACGTGCTCGACGAGGACGCCGGGGACGACCAGGCGCAGCAGGCCCACGACGCGCTTGAAGGCCAGCTCGACACGCTTGGCCTCGGCGAGGTGCAGCCCTGGATACGTCGAGGGCGCGTGGTGGAGGCGATCCTCACCCAGGCGACAGGACTGCAGGCCGGCCTGCTGGTGCTCGGACGCCACCACCGGCATTCGCCCAGCGGCTTCGCTGGCACCACGCTCGAGCGCATCCTGCTGGCCTGCCCAATGCCCGTGCTGCTCGTTGTCGACACTCCGCAGCCATACACCCGCGCGTTGGCCGCACTGGACTTTTCACGCTGCGCCAGCCGTGCCCTGCATAGCGCCTGGCAGCTGATGGCTCCGAGCGGCGAGCTGACCGCGCTGAACATCCATGAAGTGGCCGAAGTGCTCGGTGCCGACCCGGCGGACTTGGCGTTGCAGCAGGAATTGTTCGACCAGTTGCTTGCCGACCTGCGCCACGAATTGCCGGCCAATGGCGCCCGCCTCGTCAGCTGCCTGCGCCAAGGCGAGCGCAGCCTGCGGCTGGATGCCGCCATCGCCGAATTCCGTCCTCAGCTGTTGGCGTTGGGCGGGCACAGCCGAGGCGAGATCAGCGACGCGCTGCTCGGCAGCCTGACCCGGGCGTACCTCGACCAACCTCCGTGCGACGTGCTCATCGCACGCTAAGGCCGGATCTCGCAGCCCCTCGGCCGGTTGCGCATGGCCAAACCCCTGCTAGGGTTAGTTCAACAATAAGAATTAGATGAACGCCCCATGCCCCCCAAGCGATCGATACGCCCAGTCCGGCCCCTAACGCCCCGCGTCGGCGCGATGCCGTTCCGCTTTGATCGCCTGGCCATTACAGCCCCTTCCCATTTCATTCGCACCGGGTTACCCGACCCGATCCGTTCCGTCCCCCTCGATAACCGCGGCCGCCCGCCGCGGGCGAACTGCCCGCGTCGTGCTGGCGGTCGACACCTGCAAGGAGATAGGCGATGAAGCGTCTGGCAATTGCAACGGCAGTACTGAGCGCAGCGACGGCGATACCCGCGTCAGCCGCGGAGATATCCGACGGCAAGGTGAAGATCGGTATCCTCAACGACCAATCGGGCGTGTATGCCGACTTCGGCGGCAAATGGTCCTACGAGGCGGCGAAGATGGCGGCCGAGGACTTCGGTGGCAAGGTGCAGGGCGCGCCGATCGAGATTGTCACGGCCGACCACCAGAACAAGCCGGACATCGCCTCGAACATCGCGCGGCAATGGTATGACCGAGAGCAGGTCGATTCGATCATGGAGCTGACCACCTCCTCCGTGGCGCTGGCCGTGCAGGGCATTTCGAAGGACAAGAAAAAAATCGATCTGGTGACGGGCGCGGCCACCACCGAACTGACCGGCAAACAATGCTCGCCCTACGGATTCCACTGGGCTTATGACACCCATGCACTCGCTGTCGGCACCGGTGGCGCACTGGTATCGCAGGGCGGTGACAGCTGGTACTTCCTCACCGCCGACTACGCCTTCGGCTATTCGCTTGAAGAGCAAACCAGCGAGTTCGTCAAAGCCAAAGGCGGCGAAATCAAGGGCTCGGTGCGCCATCCGCTGGCAACCAACGATTACTCGTCCTTCCTGCTGCAGGCGCAATCCTCTGGCGCGGAAGTGATCGGACTGGCTAATGCCGGCCTGGACACCGCCAATGCCATCAAACAGGCGGCGGAATTCGGCATCGTCGCCAGCGGCCAACGCCTGGCCGCGTTGCTGTTCACCCTGTCTGAGGTCCATGGGTTGGGCCTGGAAGCGGCCCAGGGCCTGACGCTGACCGAAAGCTATTACTGGGACCGTGACGACAAGTCCCGCGAATTTGCCAAGCGCTTCTTCGAGCGCACCGGGCGGATGCCGAACATGGTTCATGCCGGCACCTATTCCGGCGTCATGCAGTATCTCAAGGCGATCGACAAGGTGGGCACCGACGAAACCGAGGCCGTCGCCAAGGCCATGCACGAGATGCCGGTGGACGACATGTTCGCGCGCAATGCCAAGGTCGGCGCCAACGGCCGCCTCATCAGCGATGTGTATCTGATGGAAGTGAAGAAGCCGGACGAGAGCAAGGAGCCGTGGGACTACTACAAGGTGCTCGCCACCGTGCCCGGCGCCGAAGCCTACATCGACCCCGCCAAGAGCGGCTGTGACCTGGCGAAGTGACCGACATGGCGCCTAACGGCCACAACGCAGCCGCTGCCGAAGCACCCCGCGTGGTGCTTTCGGCGCGCGGCCTGCGCCGCGACTTCAAAGGCTTCGTCGCGGTGAACAACGTCGACCTGGACGTCCATCATGCGCGTGTCCATGCGCTGATCGGGCCGAACGGTGCAGGCAAGACCACTGTGTTCAATCTGCTGACTAAGTTTCTCCAGCCATCGGCGGGCACCATCACGCTGCTCGATCAGGACATCACCCGCACCGACCCGGCGCGGGTAGCGCGCATGGGCCTGGTGCGCTCGTTCCAGATATCAGCCGTGTTTCCCCATCTGACCGTACTGGAGAACGTCCGCGTGGCGCTGCAACGCCCGAGCGGGCTGGCGACGCAGTTCTGGCTTCCGCTGCGCTCGCTCGAGCGCCTCAACGAGCGGGCCATGGCGCTGATCGAATCGGTCGGCTTACAGGATGCGCGCAACAGCGTGGCGGCGGACCTGTCCTACGGCCGCAAGCGGGTACTGGAGATCGCCACCACCCTGGCGCTCGAACCGCGGGTGCTGCTGCTCGACGAACCCATGGCGGGCATGGGCCACGAAGACGTGCATATCGTTTCCGAACTCATCCGCGAAGTCGCCCGTGAGCGCGCCGTGTTGATGGTCGAGCACAACCTCAAGGTGGTCGCCGACCTTTGCGATCAAGTCACGGTGTTGCAGCGCGGCGAAATCCTCACCTCCGGCGACTACCGCAGCGTGAGCCAGGACGCCCGGGTACGTGAGGCCTATATGGGGACCGAACATGAGTGAGGCCACGCCCCTGCTGCGCGTACGCGAGCTGAACGCCTGGTACGGCGAGAGCCACGCTTTGCACGGCATCGACCTGGACGTGCACCAGGGTGAGACGGTGACGTTGCTCGGCCGTAACGGCGTAGGCAAGACCACCGCGCTGCGCTCGATCATGGGCATCATCCGCTCGCGCAGCGGCACCATCGAATTCGACGGCCGCGACATGATGCGCGTGCCGCTGCACCGCACCGCACATACCGGCATGGGTTTCGTGCCGGAAGAGCGCGGCATCTTCGCGACCTTGACCGTGGACGAAAACCTGACCTTGCCGCCTGTCGTTGCCAAGGGCGGGATGAGCACGGAGGAGATCTACACGCTCTTTCCGAACCTCAAGGAACGCCGCCACAGCCCGGGCACCAAGCTATCCGGTGGCGAACAGCAGATGCTGGCGATTGCCCGGATATTGCGTACCGGGGCAAAGCTGCTCTTGCTCGACGAACCCACCGAAGGGCTCGCGCCTGTGATCGTCCAGCGCATCGGCGATGTGCTGCTCACGCTCAAGGAACGCGGCATGACCATCCTGCTGGTGGAACAGAACTTCCGCTTCGCCAGCAAGGTGGCCGATCGTTTTTACCTGGTCGACCACGGCCGGATCGTCGACAGTTTTCCGATCGACGCGCTGGCCGACCGCATGGCCATCCTCAACGAAACCCTGGGGGTCTGATGACGGAGATCTTCGGCGTACCCATTCAGGCTTTCCTCGGGCAACTGCTGATCGGCCTGATCAACGGCTCGTTCTACGCAATGCTCAGCCTGGGGCTGGCTATCATCTTCGGGCTGTTGAAGGTGATCAACTTCGCCCACGGTGCGCAGTACATGACCGGTGCCTTCGCCGGCTACCTGCTGCTGGCGGTGCTCGGCATCGGCTACTGGCCGGCGCTGATCCTGGCGCCGCTGATTGTCGGGCTGGCCGGCGCGGCGGTCGAACGGTTGGCGCTGTCGCGGCTGTACAACCTCGATCACCTTTACGGACTGCTGTTCACCTTCGGCCTGGCGCTCGCGCTGGAGGGCGCCTTCCGCTACTACTACGGCTCGTCCGGCCAGCCTTACGCGGTGCCGAGTCTGCTGTCCGGCGGCTATAACCTGGGCTTCATGTTCCTGCCGAAGTACCGCGCCTGGGTGGTGGTAGCGTCGTTGCTGATCTGCCTGAGTACCTGGCTGCTGATCGAGAAGACCAAGCTCGGCGCCTACCTACGCGCCGCGACCGAAAATCCGACGCTGGTACGCACCTTTGGCATCAACGTGCCGCTGCTGCTCACCTTCACCTATGGCCTCGGCGCCGGGCTGGCCGGGCTGGCCGGCATCCTCGCGGCGCCGATCTATCAGGTCAGCCCGCTGATGGGTTCGAACCTCATCATCGTGGTGTTTGCCGTAGTGGTGGTTGGCGGCATGGGCTCGATCCTCGGTGCCATCATCACCGGGTACATGCTCGGCATCCTCGAGGGGCTGACGAAGGTGTTCTATCCCGAGGCGTCCAATATCGTGATTTTCGTGATCATGGCGATCGTACTGTTGGTGCGCCCCGCGGGCCTCATGGGAAGGGACGGCTGACATGCAGCGAACAACCGCAACCCCGGCAACCGAACGCAAGCGCTGGAACACCGAGACGACGCTGATCCTGCTCGGCGTCCTCGCCCTGGCGCTCGCCCCCCTGTACTTCTATCCCGTGTTCCTGATGAAGGTGCTCTGCTTCGCACTTTTCGCCTGTGCCTTCAACCTGCTGCTGGGCTACACCGGCATCCTCTCGTTCGGCCATGCGGCGTTTTTTGGTGGCGCGGCTTATTTCACCGCTCATGCCGTCAAGGAATGGGGACTGACGCCCGAGCTGGGCATCCTGGTCGGCGTGGCCGGTGCCGCGCTGCTCGGGCTAGTGATCGGCTTTCTGGCGATCCGCCGCCAGGGCATCTATTCGACGATGATCACGCTGGCTCTGTCGCAGATGTTCTTCTTTTTCTGCCTGCAGGCGCCCTTCACACATGGCGAGGATGGCATCCAGGGCATCCCGCGCGGCCACCTGTTCGGCCTGATCGACCTGAAAGAGCCGTTGAACATGTATTTCTTCGTGCTGACGGTGTTCCTGCTTGGCATGCTGGCGATCTGGCGGATCATCAACTCGCCCTACGGCATGATCCTCAGGTCGATCCGCGAGAACGAAAACCGCGCCATTTCGCTGGGGTACACGGTTTCGCGATACAAGCTCGGCGCATTCGTCATGTCGGCGGCGCTCGCCGGGCTCGCTGGCGGGCTCAAGGCGCTGGTGTTCCAGTTCGCGACCCTCACCGATGTCAGCTGGCAGATGTCCGGAGAAGTGGTGTTGATGACCCTGCTAGGAGGCATCGGCACGCTGGTCGGGCCGGTGTTCGGCGCCGCGCTGGTGACCACGCTGGGCAATTACTTCGCGACCTCGGAGCTGCCGGTAACGCTGGTCACCGGCATCATCTTCATGGCGTGCGTGCTGATCTTTCGCCGCGGCATTCTTGGCGAGTTCTATGCCTCTCGCCTCGGCAAACGTCTTGCGCGGTCCCGTACCGGCTGATCAGGCACTTTCCAGATGCCCGTGTAGCTCGACAAACTGCTGGCTGAGCTTGTGTCTGGGATCGAAATGAATGAGCGGCGTGCAGGCCTGGTGGGACTCGCGCATGCGCACCGAACTCATCAGGTGCACCGGTAGCACCGGCAACCCCTCGGCAATCAATTCATCGATCATCTGTTGCGGCAAGGCGGCACGCGGTTGGAACTGATTGACGACGATGCCCTCGACTTCGAGTGCTTCGTTGTGGTCCTCCTGCAGTTCTTCGATTTCATCGAGCAAGCTGTACAGGGCCTGGCGCGAGAAGCTGTCGCAATCGAAGGGAATCAGGCAACGGTCGCAGGCGATGAGCGCGGAGACGGTATAGAAGTTCAGCGCAGGGGGCGTGTCGACATAGATCCGCTCGTACTCTTCGGAGAGCGTCAACAGCAGCTTTCGCAGCTTGTTGATCTTGTGCTTGGCCTCAAGCTTGGACTGCAGGTCGGCGAGTTCAGGCGTCGCGCCGATCAAATGCAGATTGTCGAAGCGCGTTTCGCTGATCGGCGGCCGCGCTTTCTTGCCGCCAAGGCCACCCGTGAGGATCTGTTTGAAGTAGTCGGCCATGCCGGTGGGCAATGCGTCGCCGCTCAGGCCGGTGAGGTAATGGCTGGAATTGGCCTGGGCGTCGAGGTCGATCAACAACGTTCGATAGCCCTGCGCAGCGCTGACCGCGGCCAGGTTCGAGGCGATGCTGGACTTGCCCACACCGCCCTTCTGGTTGAACACCACCCTTCGCATGGTCCGTCCCTTCTGTCTGGTCTCGCTGGAGTCTATACAACGCACGCGGCAAGGGTATGACTACTTTCGGCGAGGCCGTTCGGTGGCGCTTTGCTACCCTGCGCCAAAAGAAACGACCCAGGAGTACCCCATGGCCCGACTGTTCATCGGTTTGCTGATCACCCTGCTCGCCTCGCCATTGCTGGCCCAGCCGGCACCCGAGGTGCTACGCGTGGGCATCACCGAAGTGCCGCCCTTCGTGATACAGGAAGCCGACGGCGGCTGGAGCGGCATCAGTATCGAACTCTGGCAGCAGGTTGCCGAACGCAATGGCTACAACTACGAATTCGAACCCCGAGCGTTCGACCAGTTGCTGCCAGGGCTACAGGGCGGCCAGTTGGATCTCGTCGTTGGCGCGCTGACGATGACCGCCGAACGCGAGGAGCAGATCGACTTTACCCACCCGTTCTATCGCACCGGGCTGGCGATTGGTGTGCCAGCGCAGTCAGGCAGCGGCTGGGCCGCCCTGCGTGCGCTCGTCTCGTGGCAGTTTCTCAGCCTGGTCATGGGGCTCGCCGCGCTGTTGCTCGTCGTCGGTACCGTGCTCTGGCTGTTCGAGCGTCGGCACAACCGCGCACAGTTCGGCGACAGTTCACTCCACGGTATGGGCAACGGCTTCTGGTGGGCGGCAGTGACCATGACCACGGTCGGCTATGGCGACAAGTCGCCGGTGACGTTCGGTGGGCGGCTGGTGGCGATCATCTGGATGTTCACGGCCTTGATCATGGTCTCGACCTTCACCGCGGCGGTGACGACCACCCTGACGGTCGGCAACCTGCAAGGCGGGTTGGAAGGCCCGGACGACCTGCGTCGCGCCCATGTGGCGACGGTAACCGGCACGGTCAGCGAACGCTACCTGGACGGCGAGCGCATCCGCGCCAGCCGCTACCCTGACCTGAGCCAGGCCATGCGCGCGGTGCAGGCCGGCGAAGCCGAGGCGGTGGTCTACGACCTGCCGATCCTGCAGTTCCGCAACGGTGAGCTGAACAACGGCGGGCTGCGCCTGCTACCCGGCACCTTCGAGAACCAGTCGTACGCCTTTGCAGTGCCTGGCGGGAGCCGATTGCGCGAGCCAGTCAGCCAGGCGATTCTCGAGATCACCGCCGGGCCGGCCTGGCAGCGATTGCTGGAACGCTACCTCGGCAAGCCTTAGCGGTCAGACGGCGACAGGTGCCTTGATGTGAGGATGGGCTTCGTAGTCAACCAGCTCGAAATCCTCGAAGCGGAAGGCGAACAGGTCCTTCACGTTCGGGTTGAGCTTCATGGTCGGGAGCGGCAACGGCTCGCGGGTGAGCTGCAGGTCCGCCTGCTCGAGGTGGTTGGCGTAGAGATGGCAGTCACCACCGCTCCAGATGAACTCGCCGGGCTCCAGGTCGCAGACCTGAGCGACCATCAGCGTCAACAGCGCATAGCTGGCGATGTTGAAGGGCACGCCGAGGAAAATGTCCGCCGAACGTTGGTAGAGCTGGCAACTGAGCTTGCCGTCGGCGACGTAGAACTGAAACAGCGCATGGCACGGCGGCAGGGCCATCTGGTCGACCAGTGCCGGGTTCCAGGCCGAGACGATCAGCCGCCGCGAATCGGGGTTCTTTTTGATCATCGCCAACAGGTTGGCAATCTGGTCGACCGACTCGCCGTTGGGCGCCGGCCAGCTGCGCCACTGATAACCATAGACGGGCCCGAGCTCGCCGTTTTCGTCAGCCCACTCGTCCCAAATGCGCACGCCATTTTCCTTCAGGTAGCCGATGTTGGTGTCGCCCTGGAGGAACCACAGCAGCTCATGAATGATGGACTTGAGGTGGCACTTCTTGGTCGTCACCAACGGGAAGCCATCGGCCAGATCGAAGCGCATCTGGTAGCCGAACACGCTATAGGTGCCAGTGCCGGTGCGGTCGCTTTTGAAGGTGCCGTGCTCACGCACGTGGCGCATCAGGTCGAGGTACTGTTTCATCGCGGGCTCGTCGATCAGAAGTGGCGCAATAGTAAAGGCTCGCCGCCCGGCTTGTCGCGCCGGGCGGAGCAGCGGTCAGGCGGCCGCCTTGCGCGGCTCACGGCGGTAGGCCCACAGCATCATCCCCAAGCCGATCAGGATCATCGGCACGCACAGCAGTTGGCCCATGGTCAGCCAGCCAAACGCTAGGTAGCCCAATTGCGGATCCGGCACCCGGACGAACTCGACGATGAAACGGAAGATGCCGTAGCAGATGGCGAACAGGCCGGAAACGGCCATCGTCGGCCGCGGCTTGCTCGAGTAAAGCCACAAGATGACGAACAGCGCGACGCCTTCAAGTGCGAACTGGTAGAGCTGGGATGGGTGACGCGCCAGCTGCTGCGGGTCGGTGGGAAACACCATCGCCCAGGGCACGTCGCTCGCCTTGCCCCACAGCTCCGCGTTGATGAAATTGCCAATGCGCCCGGCACCCAAACCGATCGGCACGAAGGGCGCGATGAAGTCCATCAGTTCGAAGAAACGCTTGCCGTTGCGACGGGCGAATATCCAGGTGCACAGAAGCACGCCGATCAGCCCGCCATGAAAGGACATCCCGCCCTTCCAGACCTGGAAGATCAGAGTCGGCTCGTTGAGATAGGCCGCCAGGTCATAGAACAGCACATAGCCCAGTCGCCCGCCGACGATGACGCCCATCGCCACCCAGAAGACCAGGTCGGAGAGCTTGTCTTTGTCCCAGGTCGGGTCGAAGCGGTGCAGCCGGCGCGAGGCCAGCATCCAGGCGCCGCCGATGCCGATCAGGTACATCAAGCCATACCAGTGGATTTGCAACGGCCCCAGCGACACGGCGACGGGGTCAATCTGCGGATAAGGCAGCATCCAGGTTCCCTCAGATCAAGAAATTGATACCTACGCCCAACAAGAGCAGCGCGAACAGCCTGCGCAGCACCTGAGGTGACAGGCGATGCGCGAGCAGCGCGCCGATGCGGGCGAAAAACATGCTGGTGATGGCAATGCCGGCCAGCGCCGGCAGGTATACGAAACCGACACTCCACGCCGGCAGATGCGCATCCTGCCAGCCCACCACGGCGAAACTCAACGCACCGGCGATCGCGATGGGTAAACCACAGGCGGCGGATGTCGCGACGGCTTGCTGCATCGGCACACTGCGCCAGCTGAGAAAGGGCACCGTGAGCGAGCCGCCGCCGATGCCGAAGATCGCCGATGCCCAGCCAATCACCACGCCGGCGAGCGTTAGCACCGGCTTGCCGGGCACGCCCGCGCTGGCTTTGGGCTGCAGTGAGAAACCCATCTGCACGGCCATGGCGATGGCGAACACACCAATGATCTTTTGCAGAAGCGGGCCCTGTATTGCCGCCGCGGTCAGGCTGCCAAGCGCCGCGCCGACCAGGATGCCGACCGTCATCCACAGGACGACCGGCCAGCGCACCGCACCCTTGCGATGGTGCGTCTGGATCGAGTTGAGCGAGGTGAAGACGATGGTTGCCAGCGATGTCCCGACCGCGAGGTGGGTCAGCACCTGCGGGTCGAAGCCCTGCGCGGTAAAGCTGAACACCAGCACCGGCACGATGATCAGCCCACCCCCGACACCAAACAGCCCCGCCAGCACGCCCGCGAAGCCGCCCAGCAGCAGATAAAGCGCGAACTCCATCGGACCACCCTGAAAACAAAGCGGCATGGTAGCGGAAAACAGCGCGGGAGGCTGACGCGGGCCGCGACCGGAGGTGACACGGCCGCGACTAAGGGATCGCCCGCAAGCGATGGCGGTCAGACCTGATAGGTGTCGGCTCGCTTGCTTGTAGGCAGGCCGGCCTTTCGTCTAGCCTCGAATCTCAGCTGCCTACCCGACCGCCTATGTGTCTTATCGTTTTTGCCTGGCGCCCTGAACACGCGGTGCCTCTCATCGTCGCGGCCAATCGTGACGAATTTTATGACCGCCCCAGCCTGCCACTCGGACACTGGCAGGACGCGCCTTACGTCGTTGGCGGCATCGATCTACAGGGGGGCGGCACCTGGACGGCCGTCACCGAGAACGGCCGCTTCGCCGCCCTGACGAACATCCGCGACCCGAGCGCCCCGACAGGAACGCGTTCACGCGGCGAGCTGCCCGCTCAATTCCTGCGTGGCGACCTGTCACCAGAGGCCTACCTGAACGAAGTCTCGGGCTTTATCGAGCATTACTCAGGGTTCAACCTGCTGGTCGGCAACCGCGACGCGCTGTGGTATCTCAATTCCTGCGAGGCCACGCCGCGCCAGCTTTCACCCGGAGTCTATGGCCTCTCCAACGCAGCGCTGGACAGCCCCTGGCCGAAGCTACGTCGGGCACGTGCGGCATTGCACGGCTGCCTCGACACGGCCAGTTGCGAAGCGCTGCTGGAGTTGCTCAGCGATCCGCACACCGCCGAGGATGAGGAATTGCCCGAAACAGGCGTCTCGAGAGAACTGGAGCGGTTGCTGTCGAGCGTCTTCATCACCAGCGACGACTATGGCACGCGGGCGAGTACGGTGATCATCCGTCACGCCAATGGCGCAGCAGAAATGGTCGAACGCAGCTTCAACGCTCAAGGGCCAGCAGGGGAAACCCGCATCGTCCTGCCGCCGTTTCGCGACTGAACGAGACACCGCGCCGCTAGATCGCCGCGGCGGGGTTCACCATGCGGTCCAGCCCGAGGTTGCGCAACGTCAGCTGTACGGTGGCGTGGATGACCTGCGGGCTGTCCATTTTCATGACCTTGGCCAGCAGCTCGCGGCCGGTGGCCGAGCTGATCTGGCGCAGCATCCACTTGACCTTCGGCAGGTTGGTGGCGTTCATCGACAGGCTGTCGAAACCCATCGCGAGCAGCAGGATGGCCGCCCCGGGATCGCCCGCCATCTCGCCGCAGATGCTCACCGGCTTGCCCTCGTCGTGCGCTTCGCGAACGATGCGCTGCAGGGCCTCGAGCACAGCGGGATGCAGATAGTCGTAAAGATCAGCGACGCGCGGGTTGTTGCGGTCCACGGCCAGCAGGTACTGCGTCAGGTCGTTGGAGCCGACCGAAATGAAGTCGACCTGGCGCGCCAATTCGCGCGTGAGATACACGGCGGCAGGCACTTCGATCATCACGCCGACCGGCGGCATCTCGACATCGGTGCCCTCGTCGCGCACCTCGCCCCAGGCGCGGTGGATCAGGTGCAGCGCTTCTTCCAGCTCGCGCGTGCCAGAAATCATCGGTAGCAGGATGCGCAGGTTGTTCAGCCCGGCGCTGGCCTTGAGCATGGCACGGGTCTGCAGCAGGAAAATCTCCGGGTGATCCAGCGTCACGCGGATGCCGCGCCAGCCCAGGAACGGGTTCTCTTCCTTGATCGGGAAATACGGCAGGCTCTTGTCGCCGCCCACGTCCAGGCTACGCATGGTCACCGGCAGCGGATGGAAGGCTTGCAGCTGTTCGCGATAGATCGCCATCTGCTCCTTCTCGCTGGGGAAGCGCTCCTTGATCATGAAAGGCACTTCGGTACGGTACAGGCCTACGCCCTCGGCTCCCCGCTCCTGCGCACGCACCACGTCGGCGAGCAGGCCGGTATTGACCCACAGCGGAATGCGCACGCCATCGGTGGTCTCGCAGGGCAGCTCACGCAGCACGTCGAGCCCTTCGGACAGCTGCCGCTCCTGCTCGGCAAGCACCAGATACTGCTCACGCAATACCTTGGCCGGGTTGGTGATGATCTCACCGCGGGTGCCATCGATGATCATCTCGATGCCGTCGACCTTCGAGTACGGCAGGTCGACCGCGCCCATGACCGTCGGGATCCCCATCGCGCGCGCCAGGATCGCCACGTGCGAGTTGCTGGAGCCAAGCACCGAGACCATGCCCACCAGCTTGCCCTCCGGCACCTCGCCGAGCATCGCCGGTGATAATTCTTCGCTGACCAGAATGGTGTTGTCGGGGTAGGTAAGCGTCTGCTGGTGGGCCTGCTGCAGGTAGCCGAGCAGGCGGCGACCGATGTCCTTGACGTCGGAGGCGCGCTCGCGCAGATAGGCGTCGTCCATCATCTCGAAGCGCGCAACGTGGTCGCCGACCACCTGGCGCAGCGCACCCTGCGCCCACTGGCCGGTGCGGATAACCTTGGTCACCTCGCCGCCGAGGGCGGAGTCGTCGAGCATCATCAGGTAGACGTCGAACAGTGCACGCTCTTCCTTTCGCATCTGGTGGGCGAGTTTTTCCGAGAGCGTTCGCATGTCGGCACGTACCGACTCCAGCGCCGACTCGAACAGCGCCAGCTCGGCGGGGATGTTATCGACGGTCTTGTCCGGCACCACATCCAGGTCGGCGGGCGGCAGCACCACCACGGCCTTGCCGACCGCAGCGCCCGGCGCGCCGGGGATACCAATGAAGCGCGTCTCCTGAATGCCCTTACCCTGCCGGCCGAGCCCGCGAATGGAGCCGGTGGCCTCGGCATGCGCAATGACGCCGGCGAGCTGCGCGCTCATGGTGACGAGGAAGGCCTCCTCGCCCTCGTCGAACAGGCGCTGCTCCTTTTGCTGAATGACCAGAACGCCCATCACCCGGCGATGGTGGATGATCGGCGCACCGAGAAAGGAGGCGTAGCGTTCTTCGCCCGTCTCGGCGAAATAGCGATACCGCGGGTGCTCGGAGGCGTGCTCGAGGTTGAGTGGTTCTTCCCGCGTGCCGACCAGGCCGACCAGACCCTCGTTGGGTGCCATGCTGACTTTGCCGATGGCCTTCTTGTTCAGACCCTCGGTAGCCATCAGGACGAAACGGCCGGTCTCGTGGTCGAGCAGGTAGACGGAGCAGACCTGGCTGCCCATGGCTTCCCGGACCCGCAACACGATAATGCCCAGGGCCGTCTTCAGGTCCTTGGCAGCGTTGACTTCCTGGACGATCTTGCGCAGCGTGCCGAGCATGCTCAGGGGCTTTCTCCCGTCAGTCCCGCACCAACAGGCGCGGGGCGAGTTCTTTTAACGCGCGACGGTAGACCTCGCGCTTGAAGGTGACCACCTGGCCTAGCGGGTACCAGTAGCTGACCCAGCGCCAGCCGTCGAACTCGGGCTTGCCGGTGACGTCCATGCGCACTCGCTCCTCGGCACCCGTCAGGCGCAGCAGGAACCATTTCTGCTTCTGACCGATGCACAACGGCTGGCTGTGCGTGCGCACCAAACGCTGCGGCAAGCGGTAACGCAGCCAGCCACGGGTACAGGCGAGGATCTTGACGTCCTGCTGTTCCAGGCCGACTTCTTCGTTGAGCTCGCGATAGAGCGCTTCTTCGGGTGTTTCGCGCGGATTGATGCCGCCCTGTGGGAATTGCCAGGCGTCCTGATTAATCCGCCGGGCCCAGAGCACCTGGCCGATGTCATTGGTCAGGATGATGCCGACATTGGGGCGAAAACCATCGGAGTCGATCACGGCATACAACCTCGCAAACGCATGTCGCGGCATTGTTCCACAAAAAACAGAAAAGCAGAAAGCACGCGTGGTGGCCGTTGATCCAGCGCCTCGAACAGCACCCTGGCAGGTGCCGCCGCGGTGCTAATCCCGCTATGCTGCGCCCCCACCCTCAGCCCGGAGGACGCAGCGTGCGCCTGGCTCTTTTCGATCTCGACAACACCCTCCTGGCCGGCGACAGCGACCATGCCTGGGGCGAATTCCTCTGCCAGCGCGGTCTGGTCGATGCCAGCGATTACCGCGCACGCAATGATGCTTTCTATCAGGACTACCTGGCCGGCACGCTGGACGTGAAGGCCTACCAGGACTTCTGCCAGGAACCACTGGGCCGCAACGAACTGGCGCAGCTGCAGCTGTGGCACGCCGAGTTCATGCGTGACCACATCGAACCCATCGTGCTAGCCAAAGGCGAGGCGCTGGTGCGCCAGCATCACGAGGCTGGCGACCGGGTGGTGATCATCACCGCGACCAACCGTTTCATCACCGGACCCATCGCCAAGCGCCTGGGTGTCGACACCCTGCTAGCGACGGAATGTGAAATGCAGGACGGCCGCTACACTGGCCGGATGATGGACGTCCCCTGCTTCCAGGAGGGTAAGGTCACGCGGCTCGAGCGCTGGCTGGTCGAGAACGACCAGAGCCTGGACGACAGCTACTTTTACAGCGACTCGCGCAACGACCTGCCACTGCTCGAACGCGTCAGCCATCCGGTTGCCGTCGACCCGGACCCAACGCTCCGGCAAATCGCCGAGCAGCGCGGCTGGAAAGTCATTTCGCTGCGCTGAGCGGCGGGCACCGGTGGCCCAGCGTAACCCACCAGCCTGGCGAGACCCGCCAATAGCAGCACGCGCATGATGCCAGGCGAAGCCGCTGGGGACGGTCAGCAAGAAACTGCTGTCCCCTGACAGGCTGCGCATCAGACCGGCTTGGCGCCCATCAGCCCCATGATCGCCACCAGAATCAGCAAAATCAGCCCGGCGTAGACCAGCGCGAAGCGCGGCAACTTCGCCGGCGCCGGGGTGTCACCCAGCGCCTGCCAGGCGCGCAGACGGCCGCCGAGCAGCAAGGTCAGCGGCACCAGGATCAGGAAGAGGATCGAGCTGGCCAGCAACCATAGCTGGCCCAAGGGGAAGCCTGCCAGGTGCGCCAGCCACCAGCCAGTGACCGGCAGCAGCAGCCCCAACGCCGCGAGCAATGGCAGCGACATCGTGCGAGTCCGGCGCAGCTTTTTCTGCAGCACGGCCGGGTCCGCCTTGCGCCACGCCTTCCAGAGCATCACGACGTGGGCGATCAGCCCGAGCGTGAGCAGAATTGCCAGGGCGGCATGAACGATATTGAGCAGCGTGTAGTGTTCCATCGAGCCTCGCAGTGCGGCAGTCAGCCGAGAAAAAGTCGGTAGGCAGGGTTGTCCGTCTCATCCCAGTAGCGGTAGCCGATCTTGTCCAGCGCGCCGGGTAACAGATGACGCTCCTCGGCGGGTACTTGGAGGCCAGCGACCACACGCCCGTCCGCCGCACCATGGTTGCGGTAGTGGAACATGGAGATGTTCCAGCGTCCGCCGAGGTTGTTGAGGAAGTTGAACAGCGCGCCTGGCCGCTCCGGAAACTCGAAGCGATAAACCACTTCGTCGCTCACGCCCGAGGCATGCCCGCCCACCATGTGGCGGATGTGCAGCTTGGCCAGTTCGTTGTCGGTCAGGTCAAGCACCGGAAATCCCTTAGCCCGGAGCCCATCGACCAGCGCCGCGCGCGGGTCGTTCTCCGGGTGGGTCTGCACACCGACGAAGATGTGCGCTTCACGATCCTGGTGGTAGCGGTAATTGAATTCCGTGATTTGACGTTTTCCGATGGCCTCGCAGAACGCTTTGAAGCTGCCCGGCTCCTCGGGAATGGTCACCGCGATGATCGCTTCACGTTTCTCACCCAGCTCGGCGCGCTCGGCGACATGGCGCAAACGGTCGAAATTGACGTTGGCGCCCGAGTCAATGCCCACCAGCACCTGGTTTTCGATCCCCTCGCGCTCGACGTAACGTTTGATGCCAGCCACGGCCAGGGCACCGGCTGGCTCGGTGATCGAGCGGGTGTCGTCGTAGATGTCCTTGATCGCGGCGCAGATCTCGTCGGTACTGACCGTGATGACTTCGTCGACATGATCCTTGCAGATGTCGAACGTGTGCTGGCCGATCTGCGCCACGGCCACGCCATCGGCAAAGATGCCGACCTGAGGCAACACCACGCGCTCGCGGGCGGTCAGCGCCTGCTGCAGGCAGTTGGAGTCGTCCGGCTCGACACCGATGACTTTAGTTTCCGGGTGCAGGTATTTGACGTAGGCAGCGATCCCTGCAATCAGGCCGCCTCCGCCGACCGGAACGAACACCGCATGCAGCGGCCCCTGGTGCTGACGCAGGATTTCCATGGCCACGGTGCCCTGCCCGGCGATCACGTGCGGGTCGTCGTAGGGATGGACGTAGACCAGGCCCTTCTCCTCGACCAGCTTCAGCGAATGCGCCAGCGCTTCGGGAAACGAATCCCCATGCAGCACGACCTTGCCGCCCCGCGAACGCACGCCCTGCACCTTGAGCTCCGGCGTGGTGCGTGGCATCACGATGGTCGCCTTGACCCCCATGTGCTTGGCCGCCAGCGCCAGACCCTGGGCATGATTGCCTGCCGATGCGGTCACCACACCGCGCGCCAACTCCTCGGCCAACAGCTGCGCCAGCTTGTTATAGGCGCCGCGAATCTTGAAGGAAAACACCGGCTGCAGATCCTCGCGCTTGAGCAGAATCTGGTTACCGAGCCGCTCGGACAACTGGCGCGCGGGCTGCAACGGGGTTTCCACCGCGACGTCATAGACGCGCGAGGTGAGGATCTTCTTGACGTAGTTTTCGAGCATCGTGGGCTGGTCTGCGGGCATTGCGGGGCCAACGAGTCTACCCCGCAGGGCTGGCGCCGACCACAGACAATCGGCCGCGCCAGGCACCGGTACAGTTGCCCGCACAAGACCCGCCGACGAGGCCCCGCTATACTTCGCCCCCTGTCTCCGCCCGGACCCATGCCATGACCCAGGACCAACTCAAGCAGGCCGTTGCCCAGGCCGCTGTCGACCTCATCGTTCCGCAGCTCAACGACCGCAGCATCGTCGGTGTGGGCACCGGCTCCACCGCTAACTTCTTCATCGATCTGCTGGCCAAGCACAAGGGCATCTTCGACGGCGCCGTCGCCAGCTCCGAAGCGACCGCCGAGCGTCTCAAGGGTCACGGCATTCCCGTGTATGACCTGAATTCAGTGGCGGAACTCGAGTTCTACGTCGATGGCGCGGACGAAGCCAATAGCCACCTCGAACTTATCAAGGGCGGCGGCGCAGCCCTGACGCGCGAGAAAATCGTCGCGGCCGTTGCCCGGACCTTCATCTGCATCGCCGACGGCAGCAAGCTGGTCGAGCGCCTTGGCGCCTTTCCCCTACCGGTCGAGGTCATCCCGATGGCGCGCAGCTACGTCGCGCGCGAGCTGGTGAAGCTCGGTGGAGATCCGGTCTACCGCGACGGCGTGATGACCGACAACGGCAATGTCATCCTCGACGTGCACAACCTGATGATCGGTTTCGCCCCGGAACTCGAAGCGCAGATCAACAACATCGTCGGCGTGGTCACCAACGGCCTGTTCGCCATGCGTCCGGCCGACATCCTGTTGCTCGGCACCAAGGATGGCGTTCAGTCGCTCAAGCGCTGAGGCCGGTCAGCCGCCCTTGCGGAACCGGTAAAACAGGTTGGGCTCGCTGACCAGATAGAGCGTGCCGTCCGGCGCCATGGCGACGCCCTCCGCCTGTGGCACGTCAGCGTCCAAGCCGTGGTCTCCGGCTCGCAGCGACAGGGTGCTGATGGGCTTGCCGTGAATGTCGAGTTCGACGACCAGCCGCGACTCGTCGGACAGTGCTAACAGGTGCCCGGTCTGTTCGTCGTACTGCAGGCTGGAAAGGTCGCGCACGAACAGGTCGGCGTCGCGCTCGGGGTCTTCGGTGACGTGCACGGCGAGCGGCTGATCGCCCCGGGCGTAAGGGAAACCCTGCACTTCATAGATGCGCACCGGGTCGCGCTCCTTCGCTACGAAGAGGCGCTTGCCGGCCACGTCATAGGCCAGGCCCTCGAATCCCTTGTTACCGTTCTGCCCGATGCCCAGTGAAAGCTGCTGGCTGGCAGCCGCGTCGATCTGCCGGGTTTGGTCGTTCACCTCGATGCGAAGCAGTCGCTGAGGGCGCTCGTCACTCACCACATAAACGCCGCGTGAGACGTACTCGATGGCCTCGGGGTCGCCGAAGCCCACCAGTGGGATGGCCCGGAGCAGCTTGCCATCCAGATTGAGTTCGAGCAGTTGCGGGTTGGCGTTGGTGATGGCGATCAGGGTATTGCGGTCTGGGTCGAAGGCCAGGGCCGACAGATCGTCTTCGATGCCCTCGACCGGTTTTGCCTGGATATCCGCTTGGTAATCCGGCAGCCAGAGCGAGGCGGCCTCACGCGCGTCGGCCTCTCGCCACTGGCCGAAATGAAACCAAGTCTGTTCGAAGAAGCGAAAGTACTGGCCGGCCGCGACGGCCAGGATCACGGCTACGCTGACCATCACGGCCAGTGTCCATTTGTAAGCAAGGCGCATCATGCACTCTCTAAAAGCCCGGGGAGCGACAGGGTGCACGGCCAACCTTAGCCGAAACTTAACAGCGTGCGCCTTCGCGCAGGCATGGACAGCGACCGGCGTGGATCGTTACCGCTTGCGACGGAACACATAGAGCAGGTTTGGCTCAGCGATCACATAGATATCGCCACGCGCGTCCATCGCCACCCCCTCGGCCTGATCAATGCCCTCCACCAGGCCATTAAGGCCGCCGAATAGACTGATGAAACTACGCGGCCGCCCGAGTAGATCAAGTTCGACCAGCAGACGGGATTCGTCCGACAGCATCAGCGTGTGGCCGGTGGTCGGATCGATGGTTACCGAGGAGATGTCGCGCACCAGTAAAGGCTGGCTAGGCAAGGCCTCTAGCACGCCGGCGGCGCCGTCTTCGCCGGGGAACGGCAGTTCGTACAACCCCTGCGGATCGCGCTCCTTGGCCAGCAACATGCGGTGGGTGCGTGGGTTCCAGGCCAGCCCCTCGAAGCCTTTATTCCCGGCGGACGGGAAGCCCAGGTCGTAGGCCGCCATTTGGTCCAGATCGAGCGACTCGACACCCGGCGGCAAGTTGAACACCGCGACCAGCCGGCGACGTTCGTCGACGATACCCAATCGACCGTCGCTTAACGCCTCGACCGCCTCGGGGTCGGAAAAACCAGTCAGGCGGACGCGCCGGAGCACCACGCCGCCCGGCGTCAGTTCGATCAACTGGGGATTCTGGCCGGTGACGGTGAACAAGGTGCCGGTCGCCGGGTTCCAGGTCAGGCCGGAGGTTTCATCTTCCTCAAGCCCCAGCAGCCGCGCCTGGAGCACCAGCTCGTAGTCGGGCAACCAAACGCTCGCGGCGCGTTGCTCGACGCTGGTGCGCTGTTCCTGCCAGAGGAGCCGCAATTGGTCGTCCCAATGCAGCAGCGTGCCGGCGACGAACACGAGGAGCAGAACAAAACTAAACAGGCCGAACAGGGCAAAACGCAGGCGGGAACGCGAATGGGGCTTGGCTGACATGCGAGAGAGGATCCGGAAGCGGAGCCGGATTACACCACGAGCGGGTGTTGGAGGATACGGCTCGGGCGTGCTGAGGCACCCGAGCCGACAGGCTTAAAGTACGCGGCTTTCGAAGCGCGACAGGCCAACCAGCTCCAGCACCAGCGAGGCGCCCTGCTTCAGCGGACCGACGCCGGCCGGCGTGCCGGTCAGTACCACGTCGCCCGGTTGCAGACTGAAGTGCCCGGCGATGTGCTGCAGCAGCGGCAGAATCGCGTTGAGCATCTGGCTGCTGTTGCCGTCCTGACGCACTTCGCCGTCGATGGTCAGGCGAACGTCAATGTCGTTCAGGTCGCTGACCGCATCGCCCGGCACGAACGGCGCCAGCACCAGCGCGCCGTCGAAGCTCTTGGCCAGCTCCCACGGCTGGCCGTTCTCCTTCAGCTTGGCCTGCACGTCCCGAAGGGTCAGGTCCAGCGCCGGAGCGAAACCGGAAATGGCATCCCGCACTTCTTCCTCGTTCGGCTTGCGCGAGAGCGGCTTGCCGATGAGCACGGCGATCTCGGCCTCGAAATGCACATCGCCACGGTCAGCCGGTATCGAGAAACCACCGGCCAGCGGCACAGCGCAGCTGCCGGTCTTGATGAACAGCAACGGCTCGGTCGGCACCGGGTTGTTCAGCTCCTTCGCATGCTCGGCATAGTTACGGCCGATGCACACGGCCTTGCCCAGCGGGAAATGAATCGGGGTGCCGTCGGTGTACTGGTGCTTGTAGGTCATCGCGAATCCTCAGGGGCGTAGCAAGAACGGGGGCGACTCATCATGGCGCCGGCTCGCCGGCGCCTACAAAACGCATCAGGCAGCAAAGATCTTGCCCGGGTTCATGATGCCGTTGGGGTCGAATGCCGCCTTGATCGCCTTCATGTAGGCGATCTCGGCCTCGGACCGGCTATAGGTCAGGTAGTCACGCTTGGTCATGCCGACGCCATGCTCGGCTGAGATGGAACCGTTGTATTTCTCGACCGTCTCGAATACCCACTTGTTGACCGCGGCGCACTTCTCGAAGAACTCCTCCCTCGGCAACGCCTCGGGTTTGAGGATATTCAGGTGCAGGTTGCCGTCGCCAATGTGGCCGTACCAAAGCACTTCGAAGTCCGGGTAGTTCTCGGTGACGATCGCGTCGATGTCGGCGAGGAAGGCCGGCACCTTGGAGACGGTCACGGAGATGTCGTTCTTGTAGGGCGTCCAGTGCGAGATGGTCTCGGAAATGTACTCGCGCAGCTTCCACAGGTTTTGCAGCTGCTGCTCGCTCTGGCTCATCACGCCATCGATCACCCAACCCTCGTTAACGCAATGCTCGAAAGTCGCCAGCGCCTGCTCGGCGCGCTCTTCGGTGGTCGCCTCGAACTCCAGCAGCGCGTAGAACGGCGCACGCGTCTCGAAGGGTGCGGGGATATCGCCGCGACCGAGGATCTTGTCGAGGCACTTATCCGAGAAGAATTCGAATGCGGTGAGGTCGAGCTTGTCCTGGAAGGCGTGCAGCACTGGCATGATCGAATCGAAGTCCGGCGTGCCGAGCACCATCGCAGTGAGATTGGTCGGCTGGCGTTCCAGGCGCATGGTGGCCTCGACGACGAAGCCAAGCGTGCCTTCGGCGCCAATGAACAGCTGGCGCAGGTCATAGCCGGTGGCATTCTTGACCAGGTCCTTGTTCAGCTCGAGCAGGTCACCCTTGCCGGTGACGACCTTCAGACCCGCGACCCAGTTGCGGGTCATGCCGTAGCGAATCACCTTGATGCCGCCAGCGTTGGTGCCAATGTTGCCGCCAATCTGGCTGGAACCGGCCGAGGCGAAGTCCACTGGGTAATAGAGCCCTTTGTCTTCGGCGAACTGTTGCAGCTGCGCGGTGACCACGCCCGGCTGACAGACAACGGTGCGATCGGTCACGTTGAACTCGACGATCTGGTTCATGTAATCGAAGGAAACCACCACCTCGCCGTTTGGCGCCACCGCTGCGGCGGACAGGCCGGTGCGGCCGCCCGATGGCACGAGCGCGACCCTGTGCTGATTGGCCCATCGCACGATGGCCTGCACCTGCTCGACCGTCTTCGGAAAGACGATGGCGCTCGGCGCCGGCGCATATTGCTTGGTCCAGTCCTTGCCGTAGGTAGCGAGCGAATCGGCATCGGTCAGCACCTTGCCAGGCTCGACCAGGGTCTTCAGCTCGTCGATCAGGGCGTGGTCGGTCATCATGGGAACTCTCATTCGATTCATGGTCACCCTGAGAACGCTTCAGCTCAGGACATGGGGTGTTTCGAGGGGCCTGTATGCTAGCATACGCACCCCTTTGAAACGTGCCTCGGCAGACTCCCGACACCGGTGCAAACCGGGTCGGCCAGCCTTCGCTGGACACTTCAGTCCAATCCTTCGGCCTTAAGGTTTTAACGCAGATGAGCCAGACCTCTCTCGACAAGAGCAAGATCAAGTTCCTTCTTCTCGAAGGCGTCCACCAGAACGCTGTCGACACCCTCAAGGCCGCCGGCTATACCAACATCGAATACCTCAAGACGGCGCTGCCGGAAGATGAGCTGAAGCAGAAGATCGCGGACGTTCATTTCATTGGTATCCGCTCGCGCACTCAGCTCACCGAGGGCGTGTTCGAAGCGGCCAAGAAGCTCATCGCCGTTGGCTGCTTCTGCATCGGCACCAACCAGGTCGACCTCAACGCCGCCCGCGAACGCGGTATCGCAGTCTTCAACGCGCCTTACTCCAATACCCGCTCGGTCGCCGAACTCGTTCTGGCCGAAGCCATCCTGCTGCTGCGCGGCATTCCGGAAAAGAACGCGTCCTGCCATCGCGGTGGCTGGATCAAGTCGGCGGCCAATTCGTTCGAGATTCGTGGCAAGAAGCTCGGCATCATCGGCTACGGCTCGATCGGCACCCAGCTGTCGGTACTCGCCGAGAGCCTCGGCATGCAGGTGTTCTTCTACGACGTGGTGACCAAGCTGCCGCTGGGCAACGCGACGCAGGTCGGCTCGCTGTACGAATTGCTGGGCCTGTGCGACATCGTCTCGCTGCACGTCCCCGAGCTGCCATCTACTCAGTGGATGATCGGCGAGAAGGAAATCCGTGCGATGAAGAAGGGCAGCATCCTGATCAATGCTGCACGCGGCACCGTGGTCGAGCTGGACCATCTGGCGAACGCGATCAAGGACGAGCACCTGATCGGCGCGGCCATCGACGTCTTCCCGGTCGAGCCCAAGTCCAACGACGAAGAGTTCGAAAGCCCGCTGCGTGGCCTGGATCGCGTCATCCTCACCCCGCACATTGGTGGTTCGACCGCCGAGGCGCAGGCCAACATCGGCCTGGAAGTCGCCGAGAAGCTGGTCAAGTACAGCGACGTCGGCACCTCGGTCTCCTCGGTCAACTTCCCGGAAGTCGCCCTGCCGTCGCACCCGGGCAAGCACCGCCTGCTGCATATCCACCAGAACATTCCAGGTGTGATGAGCGAGATCAACAAGGTCTTCGCCGACAACGGCATCAACATCTGCGGCCAATTCCTGCAGACCAACGAGAAGGTCGGCTACGTGGTCATCGACGTCGACGCCGAATACTCGGACCTGGCGCTGGAAAAACTGCAGCAGGTCAACGGCACCATCCGCAGCCGCGTACTTTTCTAAGGCTCACCGCGGTGAACAAGGGAGGCCTCGGCCTCCCTTTTTGTTTTCCGTTCAGCCGGAAGAGGCGTTACCCGCTCCGGTCGCCTCGCCTGGCGGTGGCGGCGTCGTATCGCCTGGCTGGCGCCGCTCCGTCGGCTCCGGTGGAGGAACCGCAGGCGGAGCCTCCAGGGTGGGCGGCCGCGGCGACGATGCCTTGTCACCAGGCTGCTCGATGACGTCCTGTCGCGGCTCGCGGGTATCAAGGGGATGGGTTCGACTCTTTTCGGGATGGGTCGGCCCGGTGCCTTCAGCCAGTACGCTGCCGGTGACCGACAGACCGATGCTCAGTAAAAGAACACGCATATCCATGATCTTCTCCAACGCTGACCAGTCCTGAGCCGCCTCGCGACAACGGACCCGTGGGCGCTCAATGCTGCAAGAAAAAGCCCCGACCAGGGCCGGGGCTTCTCATCTGGCTGAGGCAGTAATCAATTGCTGCCGCCGGAGCCACCTGCGCCGCCGCCGGTGCCGGAGCCAGTCGCACTGTTGCCGGTGCCGGTGGTATTGCCCACGCTGGTTCCAGTGCCGGCACCCGGGCCGGTTTCGGCGCCAGCGCCAGTCGCGCCGCCGGTCCCGGTGCCCATGCCGCTACCGGTGGTAGTTCCGGTTCCAGTTGCCATCCCGTTACGGTTGGTGTCGTCAGTGGTGTGACCATCCATCATCGTGTCTTTCTTGTGATCATCACCATGCATGTCGCCCGAGGTTCCGGCGGCGAACACGCCGGTGGACATCAAACCTGCCAGGGTCAAAGCCGCGAATTTGCTCGTGTGCATTTTGCGCTCTCCTGTTTCAGTGGACTCATAAGTTCGGGCACCACCCGCACGCAGGGGTTTCACGGTGCGGGTTACGAAATCTTTCCATCGGGCATCGGACAGCCTGGCGCGTGGCCTTCACGGCCACACCGTTCGTCGCGGCCCGTACCGTTTGACCGTTCATCGGCGCCATCGCCGAGCACATCTTCAATGTAGAGCCTGCGCACCAACACCATGCCCACTGCCGCCAACGGCGTCGCCAGCAGTAGCCCGAGCGTGCCAGCGAACAGGCCGAACAGCAGCTGAACGGAGATCGTCAGCGCGGGCGGCACGGAGACGATCCGCTTCTGCATCCAAGGCGTGAACACATAGCTCTCGAGCATTTGCACCACCGTGTAGAGCCCGGCCACGTAGAGCATCGTCCGCGTGCCTTCGAGCGATGCCAGCAACAGCGCCGGAATGACCGAGAGCACCGGCCCGATATTGGGAATGAACGACAGAAGGCCGGCGATCAGACCCAGCACCAGTGCCAACTCGATGCCCAGCAACCAGAGCCCGAGCGTAGTCAGCACGCCGATCAGCAGCATCTCGTAGAGCTTCGCAACCAGCCAGGACTGCATCGTCGAGCCAGTTTCGACCAGCACCTCACGCAACCGCACCCGGTAACCAAGCGGGATCAGTTTGATGAAGCCATCCAGATAGATGCGCGGGTCAAGGGCCAGGCACACGCCAATAGCGAAGGCCACGACTGTGCTCGTCAACGCACCGGCTAGCGAGGACAGCACCGCCGTGACGACGCTGAAGCCATCCCCGGCCGAGAGGCTTTCCTTGAGGCTGCCCTGGTACTCCATGAGCCGACTGACCCAGGCCGAATTGTCGGCACGCTCGCGCAATCGCTCGACCGCTTCCGGCAGTGCCTCGGACAGCTTGTCGATCTGATCGCTGATGCTGGGTGCCACCAGCCAGCCGAACAGGCCGGTGGCGGCGATCAGCACGACGAAAAACAGCGCCATCGCGACGTTTCGCGACAGTGGCGTCTTTTCGCTGATCCAGCGACTGACACCATGAATGAGCACGCCGAACAGGAGAGCGGCGAACAGCAGCAGAAGGAAATCGAAGGCCATCCACACCAGCAGCACCAGCACCGCAACCGCCGCCAGCACGCTGACCCGGACCATGGCGCGACGGGCCACTTTCTTTGTGCTCGCCCCTTCCGCTTCGCCGTCGCTCATGCCGCCCTCCCCTGAACCTGTCATGCAGTTTCGGACCGGACGGGGCTGGAGAAATTCAGGTGCCGCCCTGGCCAAGCAGCTGCCAGAGCGAGATGCCCACGCCCGCCATGCTTTCGCCCGCAACCAGCCCTGCCGCGGCCACGATCACGAAACGCTCGGCCAGCCCACCCCAGCGCGCCGCGACGAGCCAGGCAAGTACCGCACCGAAGGCCATCATCAGCGAAATCGACGCAGGGATGATGCAGGCCAGCCCCAACGCTGCGGAGCTCGGCAACCAGCGCATCCGCCTGGCAGGCAGCGTGGCCTCGAGCGCGCCCAGAACGACGCCCAGCAGCGCCCCGACCAGCATGGCCCAGCGGATATCCAGGCTGATCGAGCCGAGCCCGCCCGTCAGCGCCTCGGCCACCGCCTTCCAGGTTGCCACGGCCGGCGCTGGCCACTCGGGCGTGATCAGCATCGCCTCCGGATCGGGGATTAACAGCTGGTAGACCAGTACGCCAACCAGGCTACCGGCGAAGATGCCCAGGCACTGGGCAACGACCTGACGCGCCGGCGTCGCGCCGATCGCGTGGCCCACCTTGAAGTCGTTGAGCAGGTCGGTGCACTGCCCTGCCGCACCGCCCGCAGTGTTGGCGCTCATCAGGTTGATCGCCACCTGCCCCGGCGCAATCGCACCGAAACTGAGTTGCGACAGTTGGCCAATAGCGCCGATTGGCGGGATGCCCGTCGCACCCACAACACGCGCCGCGACCATCGCCAGCAGCACGGCCAACGGAATCGACAACAGCGCCATTCCCGGATGAATGCCGAACAACCTGACCTGCAACGCCACCACCAGCGCCGCGGCCAGCGCCAAGCCGGCCGCGGGCATCAGCGCCGGGCGCCGCAGCGACAGGCTACGCGACGCCTCCTCTCGCCGCGCGGCGAGCATGCGCAGGCCGAGCGACGTCAGCGTGGCACAAACCATCAGGCTCACCCCCGGCCACAGCAGCCACTCGATGAGCAGGGCGAACTGCGGCCCCGGGGCATCGCCCGGCATGCGCACCAGGCCTTGATCGACCAGCCAAGGTGCCAGCATGCCCCACGCCAGCACCGCACCGAGCAGCAGCGACAGGCCGACCCGCAGACCGATGATCCCACCAAAGCCCACCAGCAGCAGTGAGGGCTCCAGAGTGAAGGTGAGCCGCTCCAGTTGCGCCGTCGGCGCCCAGCGCGGCAAGGCCCAAAGCAGACTATCGACCAGCTTGACTGCCGCCGCCGCGACTGCCGCCGCGCCCAGCACGGCAAGGCGGCGAAGCGCCTCGGCGCCATGGCTGTAGATCTGCTGCATGGTCGCCAGCGTGGCCATGCCTTCCGGGAAGCGCAGCTGGGCCTGAACGATCAACGAAGGGCGTAGATACCACGCGATCCAGATGCCGAGGAAACTGACCGACAACACCCACGCGATCAATGGCAGGGTATCGAGCTGCACGCCGGTGATGAGCGTGTACGTCGGAATCGGGGCGACCAAGCCGCTGGAGATGATCGAGGCGGCCGAGGAGGCGGCGGTCTGGTTGATGTTGCTCTCGTGCAGCGTCCAGGCCGGCGCATGCCAGACGCGCGCCAAGCCCTGCCAGAAGGCGAAGCCCACCAGTAGCGCGATGATCGACATGTTGAACGACCAGCCGATCTTCAGCCCGGAGTAAACATTCGACGGCGTAAGCACCGCGCCCAGCAGCACGCCAGTAATCAGCGCGCGGACGGTCAGTTCGCGAGGGGCTCTGCTCATGCCGACTCCATCGAATGGGTGATTGACTCACCTTAGTCCATTCATTCCATTTACCGTTGCGCCGACCGTCCGTCGGCAGTTTTGGATTAGTCCGCAGATGCCGGCCCATTCGCTACCGCTACGCTGAACTTCACCCCGCTGCGCCGGTCGTTTAGTAACTTTTCCACGCTAGTACTCAACGCTAGTAAACGGGCATTCAGCCAAAGGAACGAACATGGACGACGCGGACCTCAACCTACGGGACCCCAGCCAACCCTCTGTCACCCTTCTGACCGGCAACGAACTGCTGGGATTGTTCTTCCGCCACTTTCTCGGCGAACAGGCTCACCTGGACGTCTCCCTCGCGCGCCTCGACGAGGCGGGCCGGACCACGGCTGACCTCTACCTCGTCGATGCCGGCAATAGCCAGGCCGAGCAGTTGTCCGGCCTGCTCGACCAGCTCGATGAAGCCGCCCCGGTGGCGCTGGTCAACATCGCGCCCGACCAGGCCGAGCGGCTGGTCGACAAACACCCCGGCATTCGCGGCGTGTTCTACAGCCACGCTACCCGCGAGCACCTGCTCGATGGCATCCAGGTATTGCTCGACGGCGGCGACTGGCTGCCGCGCGTGCTGACCGAGCGGCTGCTCAGCCAATGGCGGCGGATGCGGCAGATGGCTGGCAGCAAGCCCTCGCTGACCCTGCGCGAGCGCGAAATTCTCAGCCTCGCCGGCAACGGGTTGTCGAACGCCGAGATTGCCGAACAGCTGTGCCTGAGCCCGCACACGATCAAGAGCCACATCCACAACCTGCTGCGCAAGATCGGTGCCTCCAACCGGGCCGAAGCGGCCTTCCTGCTGCGCGGCCGGCTGGACTGGTCCGAACCGTGTCACGCCTGACGTTGGGAGCGGTACTGCTGCTTACGCTACTGACGGCGCAGGCCCAGGACGAGCCCATCGAATCCCCTCAAGCGAAAGGCGAGGCCGAGCTCAGCGGCCTGATCATCGACAATGCGATTACCCGCTTTGGCCATGACTTCCACCGCTACCTCAGCTTCGCGCTGCAGGACGCGACCGACCTGGACGGCGACCTGGTGGTGCGCGAACGGCCTTCAGCCCGCTGGGGCAGCCTGGTGTGGGTCGAGCATGGCCAGCGCATCGTTTATCGACGGTTCCTGCAGCCCAACGTGGCGGAAATCGAGACCATCGCCAACGAGGCGGCCGTGCAGATTCGAGAGGACATCAGCCGCAACAAGCTGCAGAGCCTGATGCTGGACACCTTCGATATGGATCGCGACGAGCTGTAACGCCGCGATGGCTTAATCCGTTCCATACGACGGGCCGTAGGGTATTTGCACCATTGGATGGATGTTCAGCCCCGCTTCGCCCGTGAAGAATCCCAGCACTATCCAGAGGTGCCCCGCATGGATCGTCTATCGCTCGTTCGCCGCGGCCTGCTCGCCGCCCTCCTGCTCACCGCGCATGCCGCCCACGCCAATGACCTGATGGACAACGCCGACCTAGCCGGCGGAGCCGTGGCCGCCACAGGCCCGGCCGTGCAGGCCTTGCAGTTGCCGGACGGCCAGACCGCCCAGGTGCTCCAGCAAGGCAGCGACAATTTGGCCGACGTCAGCCAGGTCGGCACCCACCAGCTCGCCAATATCCTTCAGCAGGGTAGCGAACAACAGGCATTCATCCTCCAACAGGGCGACAACCTCTACGCCACGATCCTTCAGATCGGCCAGGGCAACACCGCCGATATCACCCAGGTCGGCAGCGACAACCAGGCCGCCATCGCCCAGATCGGTAACGACAACAACGCCAGCATCGAACAGCTCGGCAGCGGGCTGAGCAGCAGCGTCGTCCAGTATGGCAACGGCCAGAACGTCGAGATCATCCAGTACTAGCTCCAACAAAAGGACACCCCATGCGCAGTCTGCCCGCCCTTGTATTCACCGGTCTGCTGGCTACTGCCATCGGTGCCCACGCCGACAGCACCGCCAAGGTCGATCAGACCGGCGACAGCAACACCGCCAACATCGAACAAAGCGGGCCGCTCAACGAGGCGCTCATCAGGCAGAACGGCGACGGCAACAATGGCTCGATCTACCAGGCCGAAAACGCTGAATCGAACGTCGGCACCATCGTCCAGCTGGGGAGCGGCAACGAGGCCTCCATCTACCAGTCTCCCGACAGCTATTTCGCCACCGCCACCGTCTATCAGCAGGGCACCGGCAACCGCGCAGAAGTCGAGCAGACCTGGTACGCCAATGACCTGCAGCTGAGCAGCGTCGGCGACGGCAATTTCATCGCGGCGACCCAGCGCGGGCTCGCCCAGGCCGAGGCCTACCAGATCGGTAACGATAATTCCGTCACCCTATCGCAGGACGGCATCTACCACGGCACCCGGCTGGCCGTGTACCAGGTCGGCGACGAGAACCTGGCCGCGCTGGTACAGGGCGACTCGGGCAACCTGCAGCTGGCGCAAAATGGCAACCTGAATACCGCACGCATCGACCAGAACGCGCTCTTCGGCGAGGTCGTCTTCAACCAGGCAGGAGACGGTAACCTTCTGGCCGTGGTGCAGAGCGGGCGCGGCCACGCCTTCCGCGGCTCCTCGACCGGTAACGACAACCGCGTCGAGCTGGTTCAGGCGTTCGAAGGCAACCAGGCGAGCGTGGTCCAGGTCGGTGACGCCAACCTGGCCGACGTCCGTCAGACCGGCGAATACAGCGAGGCGCGCATCACCCAATCCGGCGATGCCAACGCGGCCTACATCAACCAGGCTGCGGCCACGGTGAGTGCAATCATTCAGCAGACCGGTAGTGGCAACCTGGCGACCATCAACCAGCAATGATCCGTTAGCGCGCCAGGGCGATACCGGAGCGGAGCCTCGCGATGATGAGCGTCGTCACTCTGGCCGGCGTGCTGCTCGCCGCCGGCAACCCACCGGTCACCGCCCGCCTCGAACTCGCACCCGACGGCGACGACCGACTAGCCCTGCGGCTCTGTTTCAGCGGTGCTGAGGCGCATCAGCTGAGCTATCGACTGGAGGTTCGCAGCAGCGGCAAGGCCGGCACCAGCCGCAGCAGCCAGTCGGGCGAGCTGACCTCCGGCCCCACACCGCAATGCCCGCTGAACAACCGCCTCGGCCTGAACCCGGACACCCAGATCCAGGCAACCCTGGAGTGGTCGCTCGACGGCCAGCCGCAGCCGCCCATTCAGCAGCAATACCCGACGGCACAGCCGGCCGGCCCGACTCCGCCCGAACCGGCACCTGGAGAGCCAACGCTTCCCGGCATCGAAGCGCCTGCGGAAGACGGCGAGTTGATGGCCCGCCAGCGCGATGCCGGCCGCCCGTCGGACACCAACGGGCGGCCGGGCCCGCACGCCGTCTAGACGCGCGCCCTGCTGTCAAACACGAGACAACCGCAACGGCTCGTTACGCGCCAGCCGCCGCCCCCACTCGATACCTTTCAGCTCGATGCAGTGATAGGTCAGCGTCGAGACTGCAAAGACCATCGCCAGCTCCAGCAGGGTCAGTAGTTCGTCGACGATCCGGTTGCCGGAGCTGATGTAGCGCATGATCTGATCAGTGCCCGGCTTGTCGAGTATCACGGTGTAGCTCGTCCCGGTGACCTTGGACAGCACCACCGCCGCGCTGGTGAAGGCAAAGATCACTGCCGCATGGGTCAGGTAGATCGAGAACGACAGTTCTCCGAGGCGCGTAAACAGCTTGCGCCGGAGCAACACCGACACGGCGCCCCGCTCCCCGGCGAACACCAGCACCACTGCGCAGAACAGCAGGCTGGCGACGATGCCCTGGTGCGCGCTGGGGTGGGTCAGGGTGCGGTAGACCAACAACAGGCAGAGCGCCTCGAGCCCAGTGAAGAACAAGCGGTCGTCGAACCGGGAACAAGCTGGCTCGAGCGCCCGGTACAGGCGGTAGGTCAGCGCCCCGGCGAAAAAGCAGGACACCCCACGCCAGATGAACGGCTTGATCACGTCCAGCTCGACATAGAGCGCACTGAAGGACACCAGTGTCGCCAGCGCCAGAATCGGCCCGCAGTAGCGCGGCGCCACCAGCAGCACCAGCGCCAGCAGCAGGTACAGGTAGTACTCGATGCTGATGCTCCAGGCCGGCGTGTTGAATGACAGGCTGTTGAAATCGCCGATCCAGGACTGCAACAGCAGCGCGTTGGGCAGTATCTCGCTCGGCGCCGTCTTGCCGGTGAACGCCGGATCGTTGAAGGCGAAGCCGTGATGCTCGGCCCACAGCTTGCCGAACTCCAGGCCAATGAAGACCAGCAGCATCACCAGATGCAGCGGGTAGAGGCGAAAGGTCCGGCTGATCAGAAAGCGCCGGAGCACATCGCTATCGAATGTACGCGTGCCGTAGGCGTGGTACATGACGAACCCGCTGAGCACGAAGAAGAATTCGACGAACAGGTCCGCGTGGCGGAGGAAAGCAAGCTCCGAAAAGCTCAGAAGGATTTGCGTGTGAAACAACACCACCGCGACCGCACAGATACCGCGAAAACCATCGAGTACAACGAAACGTTTCATTCCTGCACCTTGCTAGACATCCAGGCATGTCAGCTGCGCCACTGCGCAGGCCGTCCTGGCCGAGGATTTGTTACCGGGCATTACTGACTCAAATGAGAGCAAGTGGCCATCAAACAAGTTCCGTCTCGTCGATCACGGTGTACGCACCAGGCTGGACGTGCCTCGCCTGGGCCTTTAGGGTGCGAACAACCGATACGCCCCGCGCCAACCGAGGTGCTTAGTGCCGCGCTGGCTACATCCCTCCAACCTGCTTCGCATCGTCGTATTGCTGGCTGTCGCCGGGCTGCTGGCGTGGGCCGTCAGCGCCTTCCTTGCACGCAATACCTTTGTCCGGTTCGACGCGCTTCACGGTCCTGCCAAGCCCAGCCAGGTCGCGCCTGACACGCGCACCGACTGGCGCCGCTATGCAGGCGGCGAGACCTCGCGGCTGGCGATCCTGCTGACCGACGAGAATTCGGCGTGGTTGGGGCTGGCGCACGGGCTGAAGAGTATCGGCGTGCCTTTCACCATCACTCGTGACGCCGCCGAAGCGACCCGGCACACCGTGGTCTTCGCGTATCCGACGCTCTCCGGGCGGCACTTGGACGAGCCGGCGCTGCTCGCGCTGCGCAAACACGCCGAACAGGGCGGCACGCTGGTTGCCACCCAGGTGCTAGGCGGCGGCATGGAGGATCTGTTCGGCTTCGACCGGGTCAGCGAATCGCGGCACCAGCGCATCGACTTCGACCAGGCCGCGGCGACGACCGAACCCACGCTGGCCTGGCTCGAACATCCCAACGAGCGCTCGGTCTTGCTCGGCAACCCGGCCAACCCCGACAGCTGGATCGGCACCCAAACCTACGAGGGCGCGCGAACCGCACTGGCTCGTTTCGAGGACGGCGCACCGGCGCTCACGCGCCAGCAGCACGCCAGTGGCGGCCTGACCTATGCAGTGGGCCTGGACCTGGGCTTTTTCATCATGCGCGCTCACGGTGACCGCAATGACCAGGGCTATCGCAGCTATGCCAATGGCTACGAGCCGGCCGTGGACGTCTGGCTTCGCTGGCTGCAGGCGCTGTATCGCCAGCGTGAGCCGCTCGCCGTAACGCTGGACACGGTCCCGCAGGGCAAATCGCTCGCCGCGGTGGTGACCTTCGACGTCGACTATGTGCAGTCGATGGAGCACCTGGCGGTCTATCGCGACCTGCTCCTGCGCCTGGGCGTGCCGGCAACCTTCTTCATCCAGACCAAGTACTACCGTGATTTCCAGGACGAAGGCTTCTTCAACGACCGCACACTGCAGGCGATCGACGGGCTGCGCCAATCCGGTATGGAGATCGCCAGCCACTCGGTAAGCCATTCGGACATGTACGCCACGGTACCGCTCGGCGACGGCCTGGAAACCTACCCGGACTACCAGCCGCGCGTGCGCACCCGGGGCGACACGCGCGATGCCAGCGTGCTAGGTGAACTGCGCGTCAGCAAATTTCTGCTCGACCAGCCGGGCGAGGCCGAAGTCGTTTCATTTCGCCCAGGTTACCTGGCGACACCGCAGAGCCTGCCTCAGGCCATGGAGGCCGCCGGCTACCGCTTCGGCTCCTCGGCAACGGCCGGCAACCTGACCACCCACCTGCCCTACCGCGCCAACCACGATCGGCTCTATGCGCGTGAAACGGCCGTGTTCGAGTTTCCGATCAGCATCGAGGACGAGATCCCACCGCAGATGGACCAGCGTGTCGACGATGCCATTGGCCTGGCAGAGCAACTGGCCCAGTACGGCGGCAGCTTCGTCATTCTCGTGCACCCCAACGAAGCCGAGCACAAATACCGCTTCCTGGAGGCGGCGATTCCCCGGCTACAGCCGTTCGCCTGGTTCGGAACGCTGGCGCAGCTGGGCGACTGGTGGGCTGCCCGCGACGGTCTCGAACTCGATGTCACGCGTGATAAACGCAAAACCGTCCTGAACCTCACCACAGCCGTCTCTATCGACGGGCTAAGCCTGCGGTTGCCGGCCGGCTTGGCCCTCGCCGAGCCGGCGGGCGTCGATGCACAGCTCGAAGGCGACCGCCTATTGCTCAGCCACTTGCCGGCTGGCACCACCCGAATCGAATTGCGCTGACACCACCCATCGCCTCCTCGGAACCGCAAGCGGCGCACGGGCTTCTACCGAGCCCGGCTACGTTTTCCAATTACCGAGGAGCTCTCGATGCGCATATCCCTGAAACCCATGCACGAACAGGTCATCGTCATCACCGGCGCGTCCAGCGGCATCGGCCTGGCGACCGCGCGCCTGGCTGTCGAGCGCGGCGCGCGGGTCGTGCTGGTGGCGCGCAACGAAGACGCACTAACGGACATCAAGCAGCAGCTGAACGCAGGCGAACGCGTCCTGCATGTGCAGGCTGATGTTGGCGACCGCGCCCAACTCGAGCACGTCGCCAGCGAAACCATTGCGCACTTTGGCGGCTTCGACACCTGGATCAACAATGCCGGCAGTTCGGTGTGGGGACGTTTCGATGAGGTCAGCGATGAGGACCATCAGCAAGTCATGCAGACCAACTTCTGGGGCACCCACTACGGCTGCGCCATTGCTCTCAAGCATCTGCGCGACAAGGGCGGTTCGCTGATCAATATCGGCAGCGTCGAGTCGGCCAATGCGCTGCCCTTCCATTCCAGCTACAGCGCCAGCAAACACGCGATCAAGGCGATGACCGACGTGCTGCGCGTCGAGCTGCAGAAATCCGGTACACCGGTCTCCGTGACCCTGGTGCGCCCATCCTCGACCGATACGCAGTTCATGGACCATTCCAAGAACTACCTGTCCAGCGCGCCGGTCTTCCCGCCGCCGGTCTACGCGCCGGAAGTGGTGGCGCACGCCATTCTCGACGCCGCCGAGCATCCGCAGCGCGACGTCTACATCGGCAATGCCAAGCTGCTCTCCAAGCTGGCGCAGAACGCGCCGCGCCTGGCCGACTGGATCAACCGCACCTTCGTCTACGATGCCATCCAGAGCGGCCGGCCTGATCGCCATCCGCGTGGGGCGCTGCATGCCAGTGACGTCGGCCGTGCCGGCGACGGCCAGGCCAGCGGCCGCTATCCGGGCCGGGTGCTGAAGCACAGCCTCTATACCCAAGCGACGCAGCACCCCGTCGCGACCACAGCCGCCGTGGCGGTCGGCGCTGCAGCATTGGTCGCCTTGTTCGGCCGCCGCGGGCGCTGACTCCGGTTCGTTCAGCCCAGGTTCAGGCTGGGTTCAGGCGATGTTCAGGCGCCCCTAGGCACGATGGATGCGTCACTTATCCATCGCTGCACAGGAGCGACACCATGAAAACGCTGCACTCTCTGGCAATTGCCACCAGCCTGAGCCTCATCACCCTGGGCGCCCACGCCGCCGACAACTTCGCCGGTCTGACCTGGGGTAAAAGCACCTCCAACATCGACCGGTCGAGCACGCTCAAGCAGAACATGGCGGGCCCCAACCGCTTCGATGACGTGATCAAGAACAGCGGCACCTGGGGCGTTCGCGCCGGCCAGATGACCGACGAGGGGCGTTACTACGCCACCTACGAAAACGTCTCGGATGACTACGGCAACGGCCTTAAGCTGCGCCAGCAAAACCTCTTCGGCAGCTACGACCTGTTCCTGCCGATCGGCGACACCACCCGCCTGTTCGGCGGTGCCAGCGCCGGCCTGACCAAGCTGGAGAATGAATCCAGCGGCTACCGCCGTGACAGCGACATCGGCTATCTGGTCGGCCTGCAAGCCGGCGTGCTGCAAAAGCTCAACGAAAACGCGTCGGTCGAGGCCGGTTACCGCTATCTGCGCAGTAACGCTGGCACCGAAGTCGCCGAGCGTGGCGTCGGCAAGGTCGGCTCGATCGATCTGCACAGCACCGGGCAGGCTTATCTCGGTGTGAACTATCATTTCTGAGCCGTTTTCCCGTGCTGAAGCACGCGGCTTGGGCTAACAAGGAAACGCGGCCGGGACCTGGGTCCCGGCCGTTTGCATACAGGAGCCGTCAATGAAAGTGCTGGTGGTGGAAGACGAGGCGCTGCTGCGCCACCACCTCAAGACCCGCCTGGGCGAGAGCGGCCATGTGGTCGATGCGGTAGCCGATGCCGAGGAGGCGCTGTATCAGACGCGGGAGTACAACCATGACATAGCGATCATCGACCTCGGGTTGCCCGGCCTGAGCGGGTTGGACCTCATCCGGCAGCTGCGCAGCAACGGCGAGGTGTTCCCGATCCTTATTCTCACGGCGCGCGGCAATTGGCAGGACAAGGTCGAAGGCCTCGCTGCCGGGGCGGACGATTATGTCGTCAAACCTTTCCAGTTCGAGGAGCTCGAAGCCCGCCTCAATGCACTGCTGCGGCGCTCGTCCGGCTTTACCCAGGCCAGCATTGAGGCCGGCCCGCTAAAGCTCGACCTCAACCGCAAGCAGGCGACGGTGGCCGGCGAGCCATTGGCCTTGACCGCCTTCGAATACCGCATCCTCGAATACCTCATGCGGCACCAGCAGCAGGTCGTGGCAAAAGAGCGGCTGATGGAGCAGCTCTACCCAGACGACAGCGAGCGCGACATCAACGTCATCGAGGTATTGGTCGGGCGACTGCGGCGCAAACTCGAAGCCCAAGGTGGGCTCAAGCCGATCGACACCGTGCGCGGGCTCGGCTACCTGTTTACCGAGCGCTGCCGGTGAGGCGCCGCTGCTTGCGCGGGCTGGCGAAGCTTCGCGGCAGGCGCAACGGCGGCCTGTCGCTGCGCCTGCGGCTGATGCTGGGCGCAACCACCCTGGCCGTGCTTTTCATGCTGGCGTTGCTGCCAGTGCTGCAAGCGGCGTTCAGCGTGGCGTTCGAGCGCGTCATCGCGCAGCGGCTCGCTGCCGACGCCAATACCCTGATCACCGCGGCGCGGCTGGAGCGCGGCAGGCTGGTCATGCCCGAACGCCTGCCCGACGAGGAATTCGACCTGCCGGACGCCGGCCTGCTCGGATTCATCCACGACCCCACCGGGGCGCGGGTCTGGCAGTCGCGCTCGGCCGACGACGAGCACATCGACTATCAGCCGCGCTATGACGGCGGCGTCACCGAGTTTCGCCGCATGCACGACCGCGACGGGCGCGAGTACTTCGTCTATGACGTCGAGCTGCGCCTGCCCAGCGATTCGGACGAAGGCTACAGCTTCATCACCATGCAGCCCACCAGCGAATACCGCAGCATGTTCGATGAATTTCGTCGCCAGCTGTACGGCTGGCTGGGCGGTGGGCTGATGGTCCTGCTGGGTCTGCTCTGGCTTGGCCTGACCTGGGGCTTCCGTTCGCTGAAGCGGCTCAGCCGCGAGCTCGACCAAGTCGAAGCCGGCCGGCTGGACCGCCTCAGCGACCATCACCCGCACGAATTGCTGCGCCTGACCCGCTCGCTCAATCGCCTGCTCGATGGCGAGCGGCGCCAGCGCGAACGGTACCGCAACTCACTGGGCGACCTCGCGCACAGTCTGAAGACGCCACTGGCGGTGCTGCAGAGCGTCGGCGAGACGATCAGTGCGGCACCCGGCAGCCGCGAGCATGCGCAGGTGATGCATGCGCAAATCGAGCGCATGAGCCAGCAGATCGGCTACCAACTTCAGCGCGCCAGCCTGGGCCAGAGTGGCCTGGTCCGGCACCGTGTGGCGCTCGACCACCTGCTCGAACGGCTCTGCTCGACACTGGACAAGGTCTACCAGGACAAGCGCGTCCGGGTCGACAGCCAGCTGCCGCCCGGCGCCACGTTGCCACTTGAACAGGGCGCACTCATGGAGCTGCTCGGCAATCTGCTGGAAAACGCCTACCGGCTTTGCCTGGGTCGGGTCCGCATCCGGTTCCACCAGGACGGCGACATGCGCGTGCTGAGCATCGAGGACGACGGCCCTGGAGTGCCGGCCCACCAACGCGCGCGCATCTTGCGCCGCGGCGAGCGCCTCGATGCCCAGCATCCGGGTCAGGGGATCGGCCTGGCGGTGGTCAAGGACATCCTCGATAGCTATGGCGGCGAGTTACGCCTCGATGACTCGAGCCTTGGGGGCGCCGCCTTTCATGTCCGCCTGCCGGCAGACTGAGCCGACGAAGGGCAGCGCGCCCTGCTGTCCGCGCCTCCTGCGCCGCTGGTAGAGTGCAGTCCTCCCCTGCAACGGACGCATCGGTATGTCACTGGAAGAGCGAAAACGGCTGGTCCGACACCACGTCGACCTCACCTGGAACCGCGGGCACATGGCCCTCGCCGAACAACTGCATGGCAAGGATTTCCTCTACAAGAGCTCGTTCGTCGGCCATGCGCTAGACAGCAGCGCCTTCATCGCCTTGGTCCGGCAGATCCGCACGGCGATGCCTGACCTGGAAGTGGTCATCGAGGAGTGCGTCGCGGAGGGCGACAAGGTCATGACCTGGAGCACCCTGATCGGCACCATCGAGACGCCCGCGCTCGGCTACCCCCCGAGTGACAAGGTGCTGAGCATTTCCGCGATGGCGTTCTGGCTGCTTTCACCGAGCGGGCAGATCCGCGAAATCTGCACCATGTTCGACATGGAAAGCTTTCGCGCGCAGCTGGGCCTGCAAACCCGTACCTACGCCGAAAAGGCGCTGCCCTAGACGTCAGCGGTGTGCCGCTCCGCTGCGCGCAGTCATCCGGCGTGATTCAGGGTCTACCGTGCATTCGCCCCGTTAACTAAGGCAGGTTGAATGCTTCGGCCGTTGTTGCTCACCACGCTGGTTGCTCTCATTGTTTTCGCGCTGATCCTCTCGGCCGTCGACCCGCATGACCGCACCACCTGGCTGCTGGAGGTGCTACCAGCAGCCGTACTGCTGCCCCTACTGATTTACAGCCACCGACGCTTTCCGTTGAGTTCGCTGCTGTACCTGTTGCTCGGCATCATGGCGCTCGGGCTGATCGCTGGCGGCCACTACAGCTTTGCACGTGTTCCGCTGGGGTTCTGGCTGCAGGATTGGCTCGATCTGGCACGCAATCCCTATGACCGGCTCGGGCATGTCTTGCAGGGGGTCATTCCGGCGCTATTCGCACGTGAATGGCTGATACGCGGAAACCGCGTCAACGGCCGTCACTTGCTGCCGTTCCTCTGCGTATGCGTGGCACTGATGGTCAGCGCCGTGTATGAGCTGGTCGAGTGGGCTGCCGCCCTCGCGCTAGGTCAGGGCGCTGATGAGTTTCTCGGCATGCAAGGCGACGAGTGGGATACCCAGGCCGATATGTTCTGTGCCCTGCTCGGCTCTATCGCGGCCATGACCGTGCTGGTGCCCCTGCACAACCGCAGCCTCGCCGCGCTGGCTGCCCCCTGCAACACGCTGAACCAGCGAGCCGGCGAACGTCTAGTGGACTAGCTAGGCCACGCCAGCCGCGGCCCGCAGCGGTATCAAGACGGTCGATGAGCACTATCGACACGCTCGCGTTTGCCACCTTGGAACGTCCTCGTAGCATAGGTCCCGTACCCCGCTAAACAGAGGAGACCTCTCATGAAAACGCTATTCGCGAGCCTGATTCTCGCCAGCATCGCCTCGACCGCCCTCGCCGTGCCGCCGAGCCATCCGCAGCCGATAGTGGGCGAAGCCCATAGCGCCGCGACCGTGCGCAAGGGCGTTGTTGCCGACCCGACGCTGGCCGAAAACGGCTTCGAGCACACACCGCTCGGCCAACTGCTCGCCGAAGACGGCTTTGACCTGACGCCACAGGCTGACCGCGTCGCCGATGACGGTTTCGACCGCACCCCACTCGGCCAGCTGATTGCCGAGGACGGCAGCGACCGTACCGGACTAGGCACTGTTTAAGTTCCGCTCCACCTTCAAGGCGCCGTTGGCGCCTTTTTTTTGCCGGAAAAAAGACCTAACAGCGCTGCGAAACGGGTGCGGTCCGATGTCGCGCCACGGCATGATCGCCCGAGAGCTAGCGTCGAAGCTGCTGACCGAGCGCACCGTGTCCGGCGTTGACGACATGGGGGCGGCTGTGGTCCTTGCTCACCACAACCACCCCAGCCACAACAGCGCGGCGAGTAGCCACGCGCTGAGTGCCAGCGTCTGAGCATTCCAAGCGCGGTTCCAGCGGCGCTCACGGTGCCGCCAGCGGCCTCTATCGGGCGTTGCGTTTGGCACTGGGATGGGTGGCCATTGCGATACGCGCTTGAGCGCGAGCGAGGGCGGCAGCGCGCGTTCAGGTAGGCGCGTCAGCCAGGCGGGAGCACGGAGGCCAGTGCGAAGCGCCGCTGTGGCGATGCCGAGCGCCAGCAGCAACGGCCACGTCGATGCCCAGATGCCTTTCGGATAGAAACCGTGCAGCAGCGGCTCACGCATAGCCGGCCAGGCCCAGGGCAACAGCAGCGACAGGCCGCCAAGCAGCGCCCACGGCCCCAGCTGCAGGGTTGGCGGTGACTCGGCGGGTGCGTGCTGCGCTTCGCGGCGCATCAGCCAGAGCGCGCGGAGGAGCAACAGTGCGGTCGTGAAGCTGGCGATCGTCAGGCCCACCTGCCAGCGGGCAAACATCCCCTCGCTCCACACCTCTTTCATGGCCGTCTTGACCGCCCCGCCACTGGTCAGAGGCAGGCCGGCAAGCGCCAGGGCCGGCACCAACAGCCACAGCCAGCCGAAGCGCGACAACCGCCCCGCATGCACCAGCCCGGCTGCCAGGAACAAGGCCCCCTTGGCGAACCCGTGATGCACGCCATACAGCATGAGCACGGCGGTGAGCACAGCCTGCTGTTCTGGATGGCGCCAGAGCAATGCCAACAGGATGACCAGATAGCCCATCTGGCTCACCGAGGAATAGGCCAGCGCGGCCTTGGCCTTGCTGCTGCCCAGGCCAAGGAGCGCCGGGTACACGGCACCGAACAGGCCAACGATCAGCAACCCCTCGGCCCAGCTCGCCAGCAACGGGTCGCCTTCGGGCATGCAGCGCCAGATGCCCAGCATGCCTGCCTTGAGCATCGCACCGGACAGCACGGCGCTCGCCGGTGCCGGTGCAGCCGGGTGGGCCAGCGGCAACCAGATGTGCAGCGGCCAGAAACCGGCTTTCAACCCAAGGCCCAGCAGCAAGAGCAGGAGCGTCAGTTCATCCATTGGCACCTGCTGCCAGGCAGCGAACGCAAAGTCCCCCGCGGCGGCATGGGTGCGCAACATCAACCCGGCCAACAAAGCCATTTCGCCCGTTATCGCCAGCTGAAGATAGAGCCGCCCGGCACGCCGCGGCCCCGGTCCGCCCTGATGAACGATCAGCCCATACGCCGACAGGCTCATGGCGCTAAAACCGAGGTAGAAACTCAGCGCATCGGTGGCGATGATCAGCAGCAGGTTGCCGGCCAGAGCCAACTGCCAGAAGGTCCAGAAGCGCAGACGCGCCGGGTCGTCCCGCTGGCTACTGCTGGCATAGATCCCGGCGCAACCCCAGAGCAGCGCGGTGAAACCAAGCCAGGCGCGACTCAGCTCATCTGCCGCGCCCCAGCGCACCCCTTCCCAGAGCATCGGCATTTCCAGCAGCGGCTGCGGCCATGCCGCGACGACCAAGGCAGGCACGCAGCCCAGCCAGAGCCAGCTGACCACCCGCCGCGGCATGGTGCCCAGCAAGGCGAGCATGAGCAGCGGTGCCAACGGCACCAGTAACCAGAGCCAGGCGCCGCTCATATCCGGAACTCCCGATCTACGATCAGTTGCGCCCAGCCAAGTGGGCTCAGTGCGGTACCAGCCAGCAGACCGACCAGCACCGCCAGCGCCGCCGTGAACAACGCTGGAAACAGCAGCATCCAATGCGTTTCCCAACGCTCGTCGCGCCAATTGTCCTCGTGCCAGTGCGCCGGTTCGGCGAACCAGCCGCGCCAGAGCAGCGGTAGGAAATAGGCTGCATTAAGCAGCGCCGAGCCCATCAGCACCAGCAATACCCAGTCCTGCCCCACTTCCAGCGCGCCCATGCCCAACGCCCATTTGCTGACGAAGCCGGCAATTGGCGGGATGCCGATCATTCCCAGCGCACCGATGCTGAACGCGGTCATCGTCAACGGCATGCGTCGCCCGACGCCGTCCATTTCGCGGATGCGGTGGATACCTAACGTTTCGGCGAAATTGCCCGCGCAATAGAAGAGCGTCACCTTCATCAGCCCCTGGTGCACCAGATGAACCAGCCCACCAACCGCGGCAATCGGCCCGAGCAGGGCGACCCCGAGGGTGACGTAAGACACCTGGCTGATGGTCGAATAGGCCAGGCGTTTCTTCAGCTCCTGTTGTTGCAGTGCGCGTAGCGATCCATAGAGGATCGTCGCCGCGGCCAGCCCAAGCAGCGGGCCGGCTACGTCCAGCTCGGCAAGGGCCTCGGCGCCGAACACGTCATAGACCACCCGGACGATGCCGAACGCTCCGGCCTTGACCACTGCCACCGCGTGCAGCAGGGCACTGACCGGCGCTGGCGCGACCATCGCCTGCGGCAACCAGCCGTGCAGCGGGATCAGCGCCGCCTTGACGCCGAGCCCAGCTACCAGCAGGACGAAGGCTACGCGCAGCGCCAGGTCGTGCTCACCAACGGCATCGAGCAAATAGCCGCCGGGCTGGAAGTCGGGACC
Organism: Pseudomonas sp. SA195; assembly: GCF_054131565.1. Lineage (NCBI taxonomy): Bacteria > Pseudomonadati > Pseudomonadota > Gammaproteobacteria > Pseudomonadales > Pseudomonadaceae > Pseudomonas > Pseudomonas sp. SA195. The sequence goes on from NZ_CP096392.1 coordinate 4,137,587, forward strand.
GCCGGCAAGGCTGTGCAGCAGCGCCACGCCCATCAGCACCAACGCACCGCCCCCCACGGTATAGGCCAGGTATATGCGCCCAGCCCGCAGCGATTCCGGCGTGCCGCGGTGTACCACCAGCGGAAAGGTCGCCAGGGTCAGCATTTCGTAGAACAGCAGGAAGCTGACCAGGTTTCCGGCCAGCGCGAGGCCTACCGTCGCGCTGACGCAAAGGCTGAAATAGCCGAAGAAGCGCGAGCGCAGGGGGCTTTTTTCCAGGTAGCCAATGGCATAGACGGTGGTCGCCATCCACAGCACGGAGGACAAGGCAACAAATAACAGCGAGAGCGCATCGCCCTGCAGCACCAGAGGCGCACCGGGCAGAAACGGCAGGCTGAAGCGGAACTCGAGACCCCGGCTAACGCCCCAGATCATCGCTGCGACCAATGCCAGCTTTACGACCACACCGCACAGATTCAGGGCCACGCGCGTGAGTTGCTGGTCTTCGCGCAGCGTAAAGATCAGCAGGCCGGGCAGCAGCGAGCTGAGCACAATGGCCAGGGGCAGCCAGGTAGTCCAGCTCATCGCGCAACCCCTCCCAACCAGAGCAGTAGCGGTTCGCTAATCAGCGCCAGACCCAGTACCAGCAATGCCGGCAGCATCGCCAGCCACTGCGCGAGGCGGTCCGGCACCACGCTTGGCGGGTTAGGCCGGGCACGGTCGAAACCCAGCGCCACGACGCGGAACACATAGGCGGCAGACATCAGAGTGCCGAGCAGCACGCCAACGGCCCAGGGCCAGTGCGCAGGCTGAGCGAATAGCGGCTCGAGGAGCAGCCACTTGGCAAGAAAGCCGCCGCTGGGGGGTAGCCCGATCAGGCTGCCGCCTGCGACCGCGAACGTCGCCATCGCGACCGGCATGTTTTGACTGGCGCCCTTGAGCGCGCGAACGCGTCGCGTGCCCAGCACCCGCTGTAGCTCGCCCGCAGCAAGGAACATCGACACTTTTGCCAAACCATGGGCAATGATGAACAGCCACAACGCCGCCTCCATTCGCGGCTCTTGCCAGCGCAGCAACAGCCCCAACGCAAGCAGTGCATAGCCCAGTTGGGCCACCGTCGAATAGGCGACCAGCATCTTCAACCGCGGCGCGCGCAACGCCGACCATCCGCCCGAAAGCAACGCCAGGATGCCTGCTGCGGCGAACAACCCACCCGCTTGGCGGCCCAGTTCGGGCGGTGCGATCTCGCTCCAGACGAGCCACAGGATGTAGATCGGCCCCTTGACCACCAACCCCGAAAGCAGCGCGCTTACGGCGGTCGGCGCGCCGGAGTGCGCCGGCGGCAACCACAGGTGCAGCGGCCAGAGCGCCGCCTTAAGCATCAAACCGAGGCTCATCAACAGCAGAGCAAGCCGAGTGCTGGCGTCGGCTTCAGCCAGCGAAGCCAGCGCCGGCACGTCCAGCACACCGTAGCGGCCATATAGCAGCGCGACGCCGAACAGATACGCCAGTGAACCGGCCAGCGACAGCATCAGGTAGTTGAATGCCGGCCGGTAGGCCTTCCGCCCCGCGAGGGCTACCAGCGCCACGGCAGCCAGGCTGAGCAGCTCGAGCGTCACATACAGGTTGAACAAGTCGGCCGACAGCCACAGTGCGGCCAGTGCCGCGTGCAGCAGGCAGGACAGCGGCCAGTAATCCTCGCTGCCACCGGCGTGCGGGCTGCGCGCGGCGTAGAGCGCGACCAGCAGATGCAAGCCAGCCGTAAACACCAGCAACAGTGCAGTGAGTGGTGTCAGCTGAAAGCGGATCGCCAGCGGCGTATCCCAGCCACCGATATGCAGCAGCGTCGGCCCCGTCTCTATCGCGTACCGCAAGGCCAGCGCGGCGGCGACCAAGCTGCCCAGCGTCGCCGTGATCGTCCAGACGCCGGCACGCCGCGGTTGCACCAACACCAGCAACAGGCCCGCAACCAGCGGCAGCGCCAGGCTCCACAGCGCGGCATTCATCGGCGAGACGCCCCGCGCCCCTCGGCTGCGCTCGCCAGCCGCAGTGCCAGCGCCGTTGCGCTCACCGCCACCACCAGCCCGGTGACCACCAGTGCGACCAGCAGCGGGTCGGTCGGCTGGCTTCGTGATGCCAGCGCCACCATGACTAGGAATACACCGCTGCCCATCAGGTTGAAGGCAATGATCCGTCGCAGCGCGTGGCGCACGCTCAGCAGCCCGTGCAAGCCGAGCAGCCAGAGCCCGGCGCCGATGGCCGACCAGAATACCGTCGCGCTCATGCCGCTGGTTCCTCGCGCTCGCCGACCACCAATAGGCTCAGGCTGGCGGCAATCGACAGCGTGGCCACGGCTTCGATCATCAGGATCACGCCTTTGGCCGCGCCATCGGGGTAATACAGCCAGCCCCCACCCAGCCAGGCGGTCACCAGGGCGACTCCGATAAAGACCAGCAATCCGCCCAGCACAACCAGCCGCAGCGGCGCAGATGACCAGCGCAGCATCGGTAACAGCCCGGCGAGCCGCAGCAGCACGACCCCAGCGGCCAGCAGCGAGCCGGCCTGGAATGCGCCGCCTGGCGCGCTCGCACCGCGCCACAGCACATAGCCGCCCGCCAGTACCAGCAGTGGCGCCAGCACCCGCGCCCAACTGCGCAGCAAAGGCCAGGGCTCGGCCAGCTCCAACCGCCGTGGCCCGAGCTGGCGCGCACCCAGCAAAGCCAGGAGCAGTACAGCCAGCTCGAGCAGGGTGTCCCAGGCTCGGAAATTGAGCAGTACGGCCGTCACGGGATGGCTGACGCCACTGTGCGGCAATGCCGCATCGATCATCGCCGGCATGTTGGAGCGCTGCTCGGCGAGCGGCATCAGGCCTTGCACAAGCAGCATGAGCAGCGGCAACACCACTGCTGCGGAGGCCAGAAATCGGCCGCGACGCTGGCGCGGCGCCTCGGCAGGCTGGTTCGCCAGCGCCGCGAACAGCAACACGCCAGTCAATCCCGCACCGATGGCCGCCTCAGCCAGCGCCAGGTCCGCCGCACCCAGCCGCGCCCAGACGAGTGCCAAGGCCAGGCCGAAAGCGATGAACAGCAGTACGCTGACGTAGAGGTCGCGACCATGCAGCGCGCCGAAGGCCAGCAGCAAGACCAACAGGCCGAGCACGCCGTCGAGCAGCCATTCAGTCATCGCCCACCTCCTCCTCGGCCTGGCGACCGAGCAACTGGCAAGCGGTCGCGCTGGACGCCAGCAGCAACAGCCAGATCAACACCATCTGGATAACTGCCCAGGCGCTATCGGCCCGCAGCGACAATCCCAGCACCACCAGCCCAAGACCCAGCGTGTCGGCCTTGGTCAGTGCATGCAGACGGCTGACAGCATCGGGAAAGCGCAGCAGACCGACGCTCCCCGCAGCGAAGAACATCAGCCCGCCGATCAACAGGATCCAGCTCGATCCGTCACGCACCAGATCAATCATGGCGCCCCCGCCGCAACACCTGTACCAGCGCGGCACTGGCCACGGCGGCAAGCAGGCCCAGCACCAGCGCCACGTCGCGCAGCGCCGGCTGCGCCTGCCATTGCGCCATGACCAGCAACAGCGCCGTGCCCGAGGTGCCAAACAACTGCACGGCCAGCAGGCGATCCACTCGCCCGGGCCCGAGTAGTACGCGGCCCAGGCCGACGACGACCGTCAGCAACAGCAGCGCCAGATACAGGCCCATCAGTGCGCTCCTCTAGCCAGCAGGCGCTGCAGCCGCCGTTCCAGTTCCGCCACGGTCGGCTGCCACGCCTGGCGCTCGTCGAGCACATGGACGCGCATGCAATCACCGTCGACGCGCGAAGAGAGGGTGCCGGGCAGCAGCCCGACCAGCGCCGACAACAACAGGCGGACCTGCGGTGACGAGCATTGCAGCGGGTAGTCGAGCCAGGCCGGCTGCAACGGGCGGCGCGGATGCAGAGCGCGAACGGCCACGTCCCAGCCGCCGGCAAGCATGCGCATCAGAAAGAAGAGAATGAAACCCGGCAACGCCGGGAGCGCCGGATGCCACGGCCGCCGCCCTAGCCAGAGCGACACCAGGGTAGCCAGCAGGACGCTCGGGATGCCCAGCGACCAGCCCTCGCCGCCGCTGAACGACAGCCAGAGCGCGGCATAGATCAGCGCCCAGCCCGGCCCATCGCGCCAACGCCGTCGCGATTCTGTCCGCTCCATGTCGGCTCCCTTCGTCGTCCACCTCATCTCATGATTGGAAGTGAGGCGCGCTCAGGCGTTCCGTGTAATGGCGCCGCAGGGTGTTTCCAGCCGTTGCGGGCGGCTGACGATCAAAGGCTGAAGCGGGCCGTGTTCTGCGCCAGCTTGCGCGTGCCGTCGCCCAGCCGATCGGCTACCCCATGAACCGCCTGAGCGCCTTCCAGCAGGCTTAGGGCAGCCTGATCGACGCGCTGGATGTTGCCGCTGACATCTTCGGCGGTAGCGGCCTGCTGCTCCACGGCTGTGGCGATCTGCACAATCATGTCGCTGACGCGCTGTACCGCGCCGGCAATCTCGCCCAGGTTGTCACCCAGCGCCGTCACCGCGCCGGCGTCTCGCGTGGCCTGGCCACAAGCGGCCTCCATCAGGTCGACCGATTGCTGCACCACCTGCTGCAGTGCCTCAACCGTGTCTGCGATCTCGCGGGTGGACGCCTGCGTGCGTTGTGAAAGACTGCGAACCTCATCGGCCACCACCGCGAAACCGCGCCCTTGTTCGCCGGCACGCGCCGCTTCGATGGCCGCATTGAGCGCCAGCAGATTGGTTTGCTCGGCGATGCCCTTGATCACTTCGATGACGCGATCGATCTGCTGCGCCTGCTCCCGCAAGTGCCCAAGCACGGCGGCCGCCTCACCCATACGCCCAGTCAATTCCCGCATGCTGGCGGTTGTCTGCACGCTTTGCGCGTTGCTCTGCTCGGCGATACGGCGCGTCTGCGCCGCATCTTGTGAGGCCTGCTCGCAGCTTTCGGCAACGGCCTGGGCAGTCGCCGCCATCTCGGTGGCCGCGGTGGCGATCTGGCTGACCTGGACCTGCTGATCCTCCACTGAACGCAGCGACTGCTGAGCGCGCTCGGACAGATGCTGCACCGTGCCACCCAGGCTTGCGCTCTGTTGATTGACCCCCTCCAGGGAGTCGCGCAGCTGCCCTACCGCCTCATTGAGGGCCGTGCCGATCATCGCGAGCTCGTCTCGGCCGTGTGTCTGGGTCCGGCAGCGCAAATCACCGTCACGCAGGGCCTGCGCCATCGTGGTGATCCGCGCGGTACTCGCGCGGATCGATGCCTGCAGGCAGACCAGCGTATACAGCGCCAGCAGCACCAGCAGTCCGAACGCCGTCGCAGTGATCGTCAACGCACGCAGCGCCTGCTGCCGATACTCGCCCAGGCGCTGATCGAGCCCAGCGAGCGTAGCGGTTTGCAATTGGCTGACCTCGCCGAGCGCCGCGTCCATGCCTTGCTCGAATGTCGTGCGGTCCAGTTGCACAGTGCCGGCGAACAGGTCGCGGTCGAGCCGCTCGAGCCATCCATCCAATGCCTTGAGACGGGTCCGGTACCCCTGCTCCCAGTTGCCCAGCGAGGCGGGCAGCTTGCCTTGCAGGTGATCGGCGAACTTGCCCAATTGCGCGCGCTGCGCGCCGCTGGCGGTGCGGATCTCGCGCAGCTGTAAACGGCTCTGCATGCTGAATTGCCCGGACGCGACGACTCCCTGCCCGACGCTGGCGAGCACGCCGAGCTGCTGCGCCATACTCGGCGCAGCCTGCGTGGTCAGCTGCATCATCAGATAGGTCTCCAGCCAGGGGTCGAGAATCAGCCCGCTCTCGGTGGCAATTTGCTCCCGTACCGAAACCACGTCCTGTAGCGCCTGAGTGAAACGGTCATAGGCATCAGGCCACCAGGCGGTTTCAGCTAGCGCCGCGGTACGCAGGCCTTCGCGCTGGGCCTGCAGACGCGCCAACCCGGCCCGCACCTCCTCGCTCACCTCCTCCTCAGCGAGTCGGCTTGCAAGTGCAGCCAGGCTCGCATCCAGCCCAGCCTCACTCGCCCGCACTGCGGCCATGAGCGCGCGGGTCTCGTCCGTCACTTCACGGCCTTTCTCACTGGCCTTCCAGCGCGCAGTGAGATTGCGCTGTGCGATCAGCTGCAGCTCGACCCCGTCCAGGGCGTCCAACTGGCGCACGCCGGCACGCTCGTTCGCGACCAGCTGAAGCTTGTCCAGGTAACCCTCGCCGATTGCCCAGACCGCATAGCCCAGCGGCAGGATGAACATCAGCGCCAGCAACTGGAATTTGCGAGCGAAACTGAACCGTTCGAGTGTCCTTACGCCGGGTAGCAACAGGGCGTTCATCGCCTTCTCCTTGATCCATTACGATAGCGGCCACGACCCGCGTGCCGAGAAGGAGGCTAAGCAATACGCGCGCCATGCCTCCCGCCAATGACATCAACAGCCCAATAGAGGCACTACGCCATTACGCGAATCAAGCAAGCTTAGATGCTGCTCCGAAAGTTGCGCGCTGGATCTGCCCTAACCCGCTCAGGCGCACGCACCAAAAGCGCGCAGCAACGCCTGCGATGAGCGAATAGCGGGAAACCTTTCGCACCTACACCGCTCGAAACTCCGATGCCAGACCGGGCGAAGCGGGCTGATGCGCGCTCCAAACACACCTGGCAAGCAGCATGGCGCCCCGGAGGTAGCCGAACGATAAGTGGGCAGCCGCCCAAGCCTGCGTGATGCCTGTACCGGGCACGCGTGCGAGGAGCCTTAGATGAGTGCGATTGCGTTGATGATTGTGGGCCTGGCGGCGATGTCGCTGGGCTATGTGTTCTATTCGAAGTTCATCGCCGAGAAGATCTACCGCCTCGACCCGAACTACCAGACCCCCGCCCATACCATGCGCGACGGCGTCGATTACGTGCCCACTAACAAGTTTGTTCTTTGGGGCCACCACTTCACCTCGGTCGCGGGCGCCGCGCCCATCGTCGGCCCGGCGATTGCGGTGATCTGGGGCTGGGTGCCGGCGTTCATGTGGGTGGTGCTGGGTACGATCTTCTTCGCCGGTATTCATGACTTCGGCGCCCTGTGGGCCAGCGCGCGCAACAGGGGCCAGTCAGTGGGCATGCTCAGCGGCCGGCTGATCGGTTCGCGCGGGCGCAGCCTGTTCCTGGTCGTGATCTTCCTCGTGCTGCTGATGGTCAACGGTGCCTTCGCTGCGGTGATTTCCAACCTGCTGGCCTCGACGCCGACATCGGTGATTCCGGTATGGGGTGCGATTGTCGTGGCGCTGGTGATCGGTCAATTGATCTACCGCTACAACGTCAAGCTGCTCTGGCCTTCGCTGGGCGGCGTAATCGTGCTTTATCTGCTGATCCTGTTGGGCAGCGCTTACCCCATTACCCTGCCGGAGACGGTGCTGGGGCTGAGTGCGAAGTCATTTTGGATCCTGCTGCTGTTCGCCTACGCCGCTATCGCCTCGCTGCTGCCGGTGTGGGTGCTGCTGCAACCGCGTGACTACATCAACGGGCTGCAGCTGTTCGTCGGCCTTGGCCTGCTCTACCTGGCCGTGCTGTTCGGGGCGCCGGAGCTGGTCGCGCCGGCGTACAACGCCGAGCTGCCCGCCGACAGCCCGAGCATTGTTCCGCTCCTGTTCGTCACCATCGCGTGCGGTGCCATATCCGGCTTCCACGGGCTGGTCGCCTCGGGCACGACCTCCAAGCAGCTGGACAAGGAGACCGATGCCCGCTTCGTCGGCTACTTCGGCGCAGTGGGCGAAGGCATGTTGTCGCTGGCCGCGATCATCTGCTGCACCGCCGGTTTCGCCACCCTGCTCGACTGGCAACAGGTCTATACCGCGTTCGGTCAGGGCGGCGTGAATGCGTTCGTTCAAGGCGGCGGCACCCTGCTCGCCAACGGCCTTGGCCTGCCGGCGGAACTCGGCTCCACCATTCTTGCGGTGATGGCGATCCTCTTTGCCGGCACCACCATGGACACCGGCTTGCGTTTGCAGCGTTTCGTCATTCAGGAAGCCGGTGAGCTGGCCGGACTCAAGGTGAACACCCTGGTCGGCACCTTCATAGCCGTTGGTGTGTGCATGGCGCTGGCCTTTGGCGCGGGTTCCGAGGGCAGCGGCGGTATGGCGATCTGGCCACTGTTCGGCACCACTAACCAGCTGCTGGCGGGGCTGACCCTGTCGATCATCACCGTGTTGCTGATCAAGCAGGGCCGCCCGGCGATGTACACCCTGGTGCCGCTGGTATTCCTGCTGGCGATGTCGATCTATGCGCTGCTGGTGCAAATGGGTCAGTTCTACCGTGCAGAGAACTGGTTGCTGCTGGGCATGGACGTGGTGATTCTGATCGCCGCGCTGTGGGTTACGCTGGAAGCGGTGATTGCCATGCGTAAGGGCCGCGACCCGGCGGCCGACATGACCACCGACGAGCCGCTGCCGTGACTCAACGGCCGTTCTTCGAACGCCTCTCGGACGGGCTGAAGGAATTCTACGTCGCGCCCTACCGACGTACCTTCGCCCGAGCCCGGCGCGACGAGGACGACCTGTTCATGCTGTTGGTCTTTTCCGAAGCGCTGGGCGTGCCGAACCCAGCCGCCTGGTACACCCTTGAATTGATGCCGGAACTCTACGAACGCTTCCACGACTGGCACCTGCGCATGGGCATGGAGCACTCGCCACTGGATCACATCGGATGTTGCTAGCACTGGCGGCTGAACGCCGCGTCTTGTTCATCGGCGGCAAAGGCGGTGTAGGCAAGACCACGGTTGCCGCCGCGACTGCGCTGCAGCAGGCGCGGGCCGGACGGCGCGTGCTACTGGTCTCCACCGACCCGGCGCACAACCTCGGGCATCTCTGGAATCGCGCGATCGGATCGAACACCGTGCGCCTGGCCGCTGGCCTGGACGGACTGGAGCTCGACCCCGACGAAACGGTACGTCAGCACCTCAACGAAGTCGGCAGCGCCCTGCGCCGCCTGATGCCGCCACATCTGGCCGGTGAGGTCGACAAACATATGTCGCTCTCTCGCGACGCACCCGGGATGCACGAAGCCGCGCTGCTGGAGCGCATTGCCGACACCGTCATAGAAGGCCTGGACCGCTACGACCTGCTGGTCTTCGACACGGCGCCGTCCGGCCACACCTCACGCCTGATGGCGCTGCCGGAAATGATGACCGCCTGGACCGAAGGCTTGCTGCAGCGCCAGGAACGCAGCAAGCGCTTCGGCGACGTACTGCGCAACTTCGGCAAGGACGATAGCGGGCTGGGCGAAAGCATCCTCGGCCGCGAAAACGGCGACGGCGAAGATCGTCAACAGCGTGTACGTCAGTTGCTCTACCGCCGCCGCGAGCGCTTCGCCCAGTTGCGCGACCTGATCCAGGATCGCCAACGCTGTGCGTTTGTCATCGTGCTCGCCGCCGAGCGCCTACCGGTGCTGGAAACCATCGAGCTTCACGCACAGCTGAAACGCAGCGGCATCGATGTGGCCGGGCTGATCGTGAACAAACGTTCTCCCGCCGACGCCGGCGCCTTCCTTGCCGAACGCCATGCCCAGGAACAGCGGCATCTGGAAACGCTGCAGCAAGCGCTCGCTGAGCTGCCAATTCAACAGCTGCCGCTACTGGCCGAAGACGTCGTTGGTGAAGCGGCGCTGGCGGCGTTCGGGGAGCGGTTGGGATAGCGCAAAGCTCCCGCGCCCCAGCTGCCGGCAGCGCCCATTCGACGGTTGGTCGACCGCTACGCCGAAAAGAAATAACGGGTGAGATGAAAGAACACCGGCGCGGCAAAGCACACCGAGTCCATCCGATCCAGCATGCCGCCATGGCCTTTGATCATGGTGCCCCAGTCCTTCGCCTGCAGGCTGCGCTTGATCGCCGAGAGCGTCAGCCCACCGAGAAACCCCATCACCACGATCACGAAGGACATCGCCAGAGACTGATAGAAACTGAACGGCGTCAGCCAGTACATGCAGCCACCGGCCAGCACCGCCGCCAGGCCGCCACCTACCAACCCTTCGACTGTTTTCGAAGGGCTGACGATAGGCGCAACTTTAGTCTTGCCGAACAGCTTGCCGAATACGTACTGCAAAACATCGCTGATTTGAACGACGAACATCAGGTAGAACAGCAACAAGGCGTTCTGCCCTTCGAAGCCTTTCAAATCGAGGATGAGCAGTGCCGGTGCGTGGCTGATGCAGTACACCGTAATCATGACGCCCCATTGAATCTTCGCGGCGCGTTCTAGAAACCCTTCGGTCTCCTGTGACAGCACGGCAATCGACGGCAGGAACAGAAACGCATAAACCGGGATCAGCAGCGTGACCATCGAATACCAGTGAATGCCGATGAACAGGTATTGCAGCGGTATGAGGATAAAGAAGGCGGCGAACAGCGCGTTGTGGTCACCTAACCGGGTCGGGGTCAGGGTGATGAACTCCCGCAGCGCAAATAGCGAAACGAAGGCGAACAACACCACCGTCGCCGTGCTACCCAACAGGTACGACGCGACGAATATTGCAATCATCGACCACCAGGCATTCACCCGGAGAATCAGGTTGTCGACTGTCGCGATCGCGCCTTCCGTTTTGACGAAGCGCTTCAAAAGAAGCCCTGTGACGCTGGCGACCGCGAGCAATGCGATGACCCCGGCCATCAACAGATAGAACTTGTTCTCGATCATCATTCGGCGAGCCTCACTACAGCGTCGCGGGCCCGGCTCAGAAAAGGGCCAATCTCTTCGTTGTCGATAACTTCAAGCGGATCGCCGATCCGAATGGTGCAGATAATCGGCAGCGGTACATGCTTCCCTTTCGGCATCGAGCGATACAGGTTATCCAGATAGATTGGCACCAGTCGCGCCTGTGGGAACGCCTTATGCAGCCGGTAAAGCCCGGATTTGAATTCGCCAGGAAGCGCCTGAAACTTACGCGTCCCTTCTGGAAAAATGATGACCGAAGCCCCCTGGGCCATTACCTGATGCACGGGCGCCAGAGCGTCCTCGCCTTCCTTGGGTTTACGCTCGATCAGCACCGAGTTGAGCCCACGCGTTGCGATGTATCTCAGAAACCGGTTCTTGCCCCAGTAATCAGCTGCAGCAAGGGGTTTGGTGTTGAGCCTGGCCTCCCGGGGCAGGGCCGCCATGATCGCGAGCGTGTCGATGTGGCTCGTGTGATTAGCGAAATAGATGCGCTGACCGGACAGATCAGGCGTGCTTTCAAAACGAGCGCTGGCGCCCAGCAATAGCCGCAAAACAGATATCAATAGGGTGGAAAGCCACATCACACGGCCTCCTTCAATTGGCGCGCAATCATTCGGGTGCGGGTAATGCAGGTCACAACGGACCCAGCCGCGATAACGACCAGCGCGAAGTACAAGGTATGGTGCGTCGCGAAGAGCAGAGACTCGGGAATGTTCAGCGCCAGGCCGGCCGTCATTACGGCCATCCGGTGCTGCTTGGCCATGGGCCCGACGAAGGTTTGCTGGAGCCCTAGCGATCCGCCGAAGACTCGAACATAGGCGGTCAACGCCGCGGCGAGTGCTGCGAACCAACCCAGGGATGCATCACCTGCCGTATAACCAAGCGCCACGATCAACAAGCTGTCTGCGATGCGATCGGGAAATTCGTTATACAGGCTACCCAATGCCGATTGCTTCCCGCCCTCGATAGCCACCATCCCGTCAAGCAGGTTGCATATCAACCTGAGCTGGATGAATGCAATTGCCGAAAGAGAGGCAAGTGCGCCAGTGGACGCTGCCATACTTGTCGCCGCCATGGCTGCAAACCCGATACTGGCTACTGAAATCTGATTAGGCGAGATATTACGGTTAATTAAAAACGTGGTTAGCTCCATTGCCCAGCGTTTAGATCGAGATGCAATGGGTCTTCGGTTGTCTTGCATGGCGTTCCCTCACCTGTTTGTTACCATTTTTCAAATTAGCACCAGGGGGTGTCCCCTGTTTCTCTTGAACGGCAGCTTACGCTCACTCCAGCTCGTTATTTCAAGTAGCTTGGCGCGTATTTTTAACGTACACCTGAGACATCACCAACTTCCGTAGGGAATGCCGTATTTTTCGATATAGCGTTTCGACTCAATGGGCAACGGATAATAGTTGCCACCTGACTTTCCAAGATGTGGGCCAAGCGGTTCTACCTCCGCCTGAGCCCGGGCGACTGCAACTGGCTTGTTGCATTCATTACGAGTCCAGACTTGGACGACGCCACCCGGCGCCAGTCCTACATGCAATGCCGCTAGATATAGAGCCGGTACGTCCGGCGTTTCCGGACAGCGTCGATGGGTGGATATATGCATGAGCTGCCGAGCTTCTTCAGGGATATCTATCCATGCCCGATAGGTCTGCGGCTCTACTACCGACTGCCACCGCACATAGACGCGCCTCGGCAGGTCCGCACCCACTACAGTATCGATTCCACCCGATTTTCCACGTGGCCAACCTCTCGCGAAGTCAGTTTCCAAATTGTCGATGCCAGTCCCGACGATTCCGCTAGCGCCGTGATTAAACACTTTACCCTGGATATCTTCGACCACACTCGCCTCGACCCACCCCACCATGTAGAGCGGTGAAAAGAACTCCAAACTCCACCATTTATCCTTCGGGTCCTTTTCACCGGATAGGGGGTCAGCGGTCTGGCAGCCACCCAAAATAAATATACCCAGCAGCGTGATGACATGCTTTAGCAAAATAGGCGCCCCTACTCTTTCTCACCAACTTCCGTAAGGGATGCCGTATATTTTTATATAACGTTTGGTGTTCTCATTAACTTTGTAAGCATAGCGCCCGCTAGTTTTTCCTTGCGAAGGGCCGAGTGGCTCAATTTCAGCTTGCCCGCGGGCTACTTCGATCGGCCTGTTGCACTCATTCCTCGTCCATATCCGTACAACACCGCCCGGAGCCAACCCCAAATGAAGAGCTGCGATATAAAGGGCGGGCTGATCGGGCGTTTCCGGGCAGCGCCGATGAGTGGACCTGTGCATGAGTTGCCGAGCCTGCACAGGGATATCGATCCATATCCGATAGGTCTGCGGCTCCACTATGGACTGCCAACGGACATAGACCCGCTTGGGCAGATCTGCACCCACAACTCCATGGATGCCACCTGACTTGCCCCTAGGCCACCCTCTGGCCAGCTCAGTCTCGTATCCGTAATTGCCAGTACCGATAATCCCGCCCATACCATGATTGAAGAGGTTGCCGTGGATATCTTCAACCCAGCTCGCCTCAACCCAACCCGTCATATAAAGCGGAGCAAAGAACTCCAAACTCCACCACGGATCCTTTGGATCGTGTTCACCTGATAGCGGATCTACTGACCGACAGCCTGATAAAAAGAAGAGCCCGATCAGAACAAACATAATTTTCATCTGCGAATCCATTCAGCTAAGCACGGGCGGAGCACTAGAGAAGAACGATATCGGCAGGTGAAGATCAGCCTTGAGCACCCGCAAAGACTTCATCAATCTGATGTTACTACCAACTCTCGTAAGGGATTCCGTACTTGTCTATATAACGCTTGGTGTCCTCATTGATTTTGTAAGCATAGCGCCCGTCAGTTTTTCCTTGTGAAGGGCCGAGTGGCTCGATTTCAGCTTGCGCGCGGGCTACTTTGACGGCGTTGTGACATTGGTCCCGGATCCATGCCTGCATTATTCCTCCTGGCGCAAGCCCTATATAAAGCGAAGCCATATAGCGCCCGGGGCGTTCGGCGGAACACCGAAGATGTGTCGAGTCATACATGATTTGCCGAGCATCGTCAGGGATATCAATCCACCCTCGGTACGTCTGCGGCTCAACCACCGATTGCCAGCGGACAAAGATTCGTTTGGGCAAGCGAGCGCCCACCACTGCTCGCTGACCGCCCGCCAGCCCTTGGGGCCACCCGCGGGCTACGTCGGTTTCGTATCCAGAATCAGCGCTCCCAACAACACCGCCTCCACCATGATCAAAAAGCCTGCCCTCGACATCCTCTATGATGCTTGTTTCAATCAAACCTACCATGTAAGCGGGAGCGACAAACTCCAAGCTCCACCATGAAGACTTCGAACCGTTCGATTCGTTTACTGGAACCCCCGCCTTACAACCAGTCAGCAACAGCGCGGTAATAATTATAAAAATCAGATTTTTCAAAATAGAGTCCAGTTAGGAGCATGCGGATGTCGATTGCGAACGCCCGCAGCATCTGGGGCATTGACATACAATATCTTCAGGCCGCTCGTAGTCCTTTTTCCCTGCGGATTATTCCAGTGTGCAGAAGCATGTATGTAGCGCTTTTTCAACAGAGCTTCTTCATCATCGCTCAAGCTGTAGTCACCCTGAATAAATCGCTCACACAAATCGGTGAGTTCATCCGGGACTGCATAGCCTGACACGTCAGGTATATCTTCAAACCTTACGCCATTCTTTCTTGCTAGTTCGTACATAACACGAAAGCACACAATCGATAGCCCGTTGTTGACGCGGCGCTTAAGTTGTAGGCCGGCATATACACGTTTTTGCCGCGGTGCCAAGCGATCCTGCGGGTCGGCGGGCAGCAGCTGTGCCGCTGGGGTAACGAGCTCAAGCATGTCTGCCGGCCAACCCTCTGCGATCATCTTTTGCCTGGTCTTCGCTGCGTCCTTAAAAATAGACGTCGTCGTGACATCGACGCGCTGACCAACTACTAGCGCCTGCATCGGACTGACCAACACACGCTCTTCCGCCTCATCCAGATAGCCTCCGCCGATGTCCGAATGCACGCCCGGCAGGACAACCTCAGGATGCTCCGGACGGACTTCGCTCAGTGGAAAGTTGGCGCGTATTTCATCGCGCGCAACCAACTGAACCACATTTGTGAAGTATTTACGCGGTAGATGGAGATTCAGCCAAGGCGTGATAGAGCTTCGGATATTGCCTTGGTTCTTCAAACCACCAACAGAGGCGACGGTATCGAACAGACCGATAAAGCCAACGTTGATATCTCGCCCATAGCGGTCGATGAAATGTTTGCTGAGGACGCGCGCGTTGCTCTGCAATGACGCACCAAGACGGCCTTGCCTGCCTTTGACGACTTCATTGGCGAAGTGCCTAGCCGCTGCAGCACCGCGGCTGAAGCCAAAGGTATCGAAGGTCAACGAGCTGATCTCGAGGTCCGGATAGTCCTGATGTGTGGTTTGGATGAGTTCGCTGATCCGGTCAAACGCGTCCTGGACCTGTTCCGCGACGCCTGTATCGCCGCGGCCCGCCGCAGCGCCCAAAATGCTGTCCTTTATGCCGGCCCGGGTGCCCGCTCCATCTACATATAGTTTGCGATACCCCAGCTTGTTTGAACCTTTTCCTTCGAGCGTGGCGGGTACCCAATATAAGTCCATCAGCTTCCGCACATTGGTCAGATCATTCCCATAACTGCTATCCGGCTCGGCCATATAGGGCTTGCAGTTGGAATCAAGATCCTCGACCGCTATTGGATGATGCGCGCCGCATGCCAAGCCTAGTGCGGCATTAGTGGAGTTATTAAGGGTGCCATCGAAAAACACGCCAATACGCAAGGCCAGCTTGATCTTCTCAGGTGCTTTTGCCGGCTCACTGCTGTGGCGCTCATATTCGGCCCAGCGCTCGGCATGGACCTCCACCGGCTCGGTGTTCTTCAGCTCGGCGTCGCGCCTGGCTCTGGGAATATTGGGTACGTAACCGCTCATCGTTCCACCATCCTTGGTTGGAAATGTGTAGCTGCATAAACGTGGGCACCGGTGCTCCACAGGTGCTCCGCCATGGGGCGCTAGTAGGGCCGACCGCCGGGGTTGTTTCAAGCGCGTCGTTCACAGAGTGCGGATCTGGCGTTGCGGTTCTGCGTTATCAACCGCAGGCCGTGACGTTGGCCACTCTGGCAGCCCGTCTAACGGTGTCGGATTAGACCAAGCCGCATTCGCTAGACCGCAACCGTTTGCTTAACGCCAAGCGGCCGCCCCTTCCAAGTGCATCGAATCCCCGTATAGTGCGCATCGCCCTGCGTGCGCCGCCTTTATCCAGGTCAGGTGCGGCACGGGGCGAGGGCATGACTTTTGCCTGCTTTGTTCCGCAGCCCATTACCCCGGTGCTGCGTTTGCCGAAGCCCTACCCGGGTGGCCGGCCTGATGCTGGAGATACACGATGTCTACCGAACCCGTCACCCTGATGGTGGCCCGCCGTGTGCGCGACGGCCGCTACCATGACCTTCTCGCCTGGCTGCACGAAGGCGAGCAATTGGCCGCGGACTTTCCCGGCTACCTTGGCTCGGGCGTCCTGGCGCCTCCACCTGGCGACGACGAATTCCAGATCATCTTCCGTTTCGCTGACGAACAGACCCTCGATACCTGGGCGCACTCCGCGTCCCGACGTGCCTGGCTGCAGCGCGGTAGCGAGCTTTGCGGACAACCCCATGAGCACCGAGCGCGCGGCATCGACGCCTGGTTCGGTGGCGCCGACAGCCCACCACCGCCGCGCTGGAAGCAGAGCGTCGCTATCTGGCTGGCCTTCTTTCCCGTCTCGCTGCTGTTCAACCTGTTGTTTGGGGACGTGCTGAGCGAACTGAGCCTAGTCATGCGCATCCTGCTCTCGACCCTGGCGCTGACGCCGCTGATGACTTACCTGTTCATCCCACTGTCCACTCGGCTCTTGGCAGGCTGGCTGAATGCCCCGCTGCGCAACCGCAGCCGCCCTGGGAAGCTGCCACTTACTGCCCGTTGATCGGAAGGGCGACGGCAGCCTCGACAAAAGCGTTGCCGTCATTCCTATGGCGCCATTAAAGTGCCATCTCTGCGCGCCGATATCATTGATCGGAGGCGCGACCGTATTCGACTACGGCCGCGCTGGTCGCGAGTCGGTTATTGCCAGCGGATGGACACCCCTATGAACTCAACGAACGCTCTCGCCCCCTGGCGCCCGTGCAGCCTGCTGCTGCTCACGCTCGGGCTGTTGTTTCCCTCCACGGCCCTGCATGCCGAGGCGCGCGTCTTGACGTTGCTGACCTGGGAGGAATACCTCAGCGAAGCAGTCATTGAACGCTGGCAGGCGGAAACGGGTGTTCGCATCGAACAGATCTACTTCGACAGCGGTGACAAGCGCGACGAAATCCTCGCCAAGCCCGACCACCAGATCGACGTGGTATTGACCGAGCTGATCAGTTCATCGCGCTTCGGCACGCGCGGCCTGGTCGACCCGCTGGACGAGCAGACCCTTCCGCAGCTGCGCCACCTGTCGCAGCGCTGGCGCGACAGCTGCGGTCGCTACAGCGTGCCGTATCTATGGGGCACGCTCGGCATCGCCTACCGCAGCGACCGCATCGCCCAGCCGCCGCGCTCCTGGGCGGATCTGTTGAAGCCGGCACGGCATGACGAGCCGCACATCATCATGATGGAAGATCACGAAGACATCCTCGCCAGCCCACTGATCCTCCAGCAACATTCGATCAACACCTCAGACAACAACGAGCTGAAAGCGGCCTACGAACTGCTCCTCGCGCAGGCGCCGGCGGTGCTGACCTACGAATACGTAATCACCTCCCTGCGCAGCCAGCGTTACCTGGACCAGGCCGACATGGCGCTGGCCTACAGCGGCGACCAGCAGGTGCTCAACGAGGTGGAGGGCATTGACGGCGAGCCCTGGCGCTACGTGGTGCCGGAGGAAGGCACATTGCTGTGGGTCGACTGCCTGTCGGTGCCGAGCATCACGCCGAACAAGGCGCTGGCGTATCGCTTCCTCGACTTCCTCAACCAGCCCGACATTGCGGCACTGAACGCTGCCGACCTGGGCGTGGCGACACCCAACCGCGCCGCGCGCGACCTGCTGCCGGACGACATTCGCCAAGACTCGACCATCTATCCGCCGGAGGAAGTCCTTGCGCGCAGCCAGGTCTACGAGCCGCGGCCGTCGCAAGCCACGCAGACCCGCCGGCGCATCATCAGCGCACTGATCAACGCTCATGACGCTCGGTAAACGCGCCCTACTGGTGATCTTTCCGGTCATCCTGATCGTCCAGCTCACCGCCGCGACCACCGCCTACCTGACCCAGCGCGCTTCGCTACTGGGCCTGGAACAGGCACGCCTGGCGCAGCAACTGTCAGCGCTAAAGTCCGCCTACCTGGATTACGAAGCCTTCAACCGCAGCGTGCTCTACTCGATCATCGATAGCGAGGCGCTGCTGCTGTTCCTGCGGGAGTCGGACACGGCCTTCCGCAACGAGACGCTGGGCCTGCGCATCCAGCAGAGCATCCGCTCGTTGTCGAACACCAAGCTGTCATTCGTTTCCTTCGCGATCATCCAGCCGGACGGCACACCGGCCTACTACTTCGAGAGCAGCCTGTCGCCCTTCGCCATCATGAGCCCGACGCAGCAGCGGATCGTGCAGGAGGCCAAACATTCTGCAGCCGCCAGCGAGATGCTGTATGTCGAGCAGGCCGAAGGCGGGCCACTGTTGCTCGACACGGATTTCATCCTGCCTGCCTCCAGCAGCCGGCCGCTGCCAAGCCAGCGCGCAGACGCATTCACCTTGCAACTGGCGGTACGCCCGGAGCGCTTCATCGCCCTCAAGCGCGACCTGGAAAGCGAATACGGCGCGCCCGTGGAAATCGCCCCGCAACTGACTCCCATCGAGCCGGCGCTATCGGCCGACATCCTGCTCTCACGCTCGCTCTATGCGCGCCTGACGCCGGCGCCGCAGTACATTGCCGACCGCCTGCGCACCCTCGGGCTGGCGTTTCTCGCCGGCGGCTCGCTCATGTGTCTGATCTCCATTGCCCTGCTGCTCTGGCTGATCCGACGCTATGTGACCGGCCCCATCAGCCAGCTCGACAACCAGCTCACCGACCTGCTGCTGTGCCGGCGCGACGCGCTCGACGAACCTGGTGACGGCGGCGAGATTGGTCGCCTGACCACCAACATGAAGACCCTGCACGAGCGCAACACCGCGGCGCTGCAGCGAATCCAGGAGATGTCCTGGACGGACAGCCTCACGCAGATCAGTAACCGCGCGCATTTCGGCGTCCTCGCCAGCGAGATGTATGAACGATCCGTGGGGCAGCACCAGCGGTTGGCCCTGTTGTTCATCGACCTGGACAACTTCAAGCAGGTCAACGACCAGCACGGCCACGACGCCGGTGATGCGCTGCTGCGCATGTTCGCCCGGCGCGTGCAGGGCTTGCTTCACCAGCACCAGGCCGGGCACCCGCAAACCGAAACCGCCTTCGCGCGGCTCTCCGGTGACGAATTCGCCATCCTCCTGCTGACCGGCAGCGGCGACGGTGGCCTGCCGGCACTGTGTGAGGCGTTGCTTGATCTGTGCCGCGGCGGCTTCCGCCTGGAAGAGCGCCTCTACCCGATCACCGTCAGCATCGGCACGGCCTGGTGCCCGGACGACGCCGACTCCATCACCCATCTGCTCACGCGCGCCGATACCGCGATGTATCAGGCAAAGGCCGAGGGCAAGAGCACGGCGGTCGCCTTCAGCGCCTCGCTCGAACAGCGCAACGATCGCATGCGCCTGATCGAGGATGAGCTACGCGCGCTCGACGGCGATGAACAATGGCGGCTCGTCTACATGCCGGCGCTGGACCGCGAAGGCGCGGTGGTCAGTTGCGAGGTTCTGCTGCGCTGGCACTCACCGCTGCTCGGGACCGTCTCGCCCGGCGAATTCATCCCGATCGCCGAGCGCGCCGGGCTGTTTCCGAAGATCGACAGCTGGGTGATCGACCATGCCCTGGCTGACTATCCGAAGCTGGTCGAGCTTTTCGGCAACGAGGTGATCCTGGCCATCAACGTCTCGTCAGCGCAGCTGGCGGATGATCGCATCTGCCGCTACCTGGTCGAGCGCGCCCGCCACCATGGCGTGCCGACCGGTCGCATCGAGATCGAACTGACCGAGACCTACGCCGCCGAGCTTTGCAACGACACCATGGTGGTGGTCGAGGCCATCCGCCAGGCGGGTTTCCGGGTCGCGATCGATGACTTTGGCGTGGGCTATACCTCGATCCAGCAATTACTCGAATACCCGGCCGACACCATCAAACTCGACATGGCCATTGTCCGCCGCCTGACCCGGCCGGACACACAGGAAAGCCTCGGCGCGCTCGTCGCGTTCTGCCAGGCACAGGGCAAGCGGGTCAACGCCGAAGGGGTCGACAGCCTCGAGAAACAATCCGCCCTGCTGCAAGCCGGCTGTGACCTGTTCCAGGGCTACCTCATCTCCCCGCCGCGCTCGCTTGCGGCCCTGCACGACTGGGTCGCCGTACGCGCCCGTGCCGACGGCGCGCTGCGCCTGGAGCAATTGCCGCCGCGCGTAGAGCCGTTGTCCTGTTAATAGCAGAGCGGTTTCGGAGCGATGGAGGTCGCCCCGACAGATTGACGGCCTGTGTACGGCACCATTTGATTCGCCTGCTGGGGGGCGCGTCAGGTCTCGTCGCCGTCCTGCTCTTGTTCGCCGAGGCGGCGATAGAGCGTGCGACGGCCGATGCCGAGCAAGGCAGCGGCGCGGCGTTTGTTGCCATCCACGCGCTCGAGGACATGCCGCAGGTAGCGCATTTCCAGTTCTTCGAGCGTGGGCAGCAGCGGGCCGTCGATCATCTGTTCGAGCAAAGCGTCGGCGCGCGCTTCGGGCGGGCTTTCCTGGTACTGGGCGATGCGCGCCGGCAGGTGTTCCAGCTCGATGCTGCGCCCGTGGCAGAAGGTCACGGCGCGCTCCATGGCGTTCTGCAATTCACGCACATTGCCCGGGAACGGGTAGCGCTTGAGTTGCTCCAGGGCCGCGCGCGACAGGCCACGTACCGGGCGCCCGTCGCGCGCAGCGAAATGCGCGACGAAGCCGGCGGCGAGCAGCTCGCGGTCTTCCTCGCGGTCGCGCAGTGGGGGCACCTGCAGGATGAAGGTCTCCAGACGGAAGAACAGGTCCTCGCGGAAGGAAGCACGCCCAGCGGCAGTCTCCAGTGGGCGGTTGCTAGCAGCGATGATGCGCACGTCGACGCTCAGTTCGCGCTCGCCGCCAACCGGCCGGATAGTGCCCTCCTGCAATACCCTGAGCAGCTTGGCCTGCAGCGGCATGGGCATTTCGCCGATTTCGTCCAGGAACAGGGTGCCGCCGTCGGCCTGCTGGAACAGCCCCTTGTGCGCCCGGTTGGCACCGGTGAAAGCGCCGGCGGTGTGACCGAAGAACTCGCTTTCCAGCAGCTCCGCCGGGAGCCCTGCGCAGTTGATCGCGAGAAAGGGCCGCCCGGCCCGGTCGCTCTCGGCGTGCACAGCGCGGGCGACCAACTCCTTGCCGGTGCCGCTCTCGCCAATCACCAGAACCGGGCCGGCAGCACGCGCCAGTTGGCGGATCTGGTCGAACAGGCTGCGCATGACCCGGCTGCGGCCGAGCATGCCGTGGAAGCGGTCATCGCTGAGCAGCTGTTGAAAGCGTCGCACTTCATCACGCAGCCGCCGCGTTTCGAGCGCACGCGAGACGGCCAGGCCGAGATGATCCAGGTCTAGCGGCTTGGTGAGAAACTCGTCCGCACCTTCCTTGAGGGCCGCGACCGCCTGTTGAATGCTGCCGAACGCGGTGACCACAAGGAACGCCGGTGCCGCCTGCATCGCCTTGACCCGCCTGAGCAACGCCATGCCATCAGCGCCCGGCAGGCGCAGGTCGCTGACGACCAGATCCGGCTCCCACCCTTCGAGCAGCGGCACGGCCTCTTCGGCGCTCGGCACCGCACGCACCTGCAGCGCCCGGTCTTCCAGCTCCTCGACCAGCAACTGCCGCAGCCCGTCGTCATCCTCCACCACGAGCACCCGTTGCGGGGCGCTGTCATCCGTTTGCATCAGGTCCTTCCTCACTGGCCAAGGCCAGATAAATACGAAACGCCGCGCCGCCCAGCGGGCTATCGACCAGTTCGATGCGACCGCCGCTTTCGGCGACCACGCCGTGTGCTACCGCCAGACCCAACCCGCTACCCTTGCCTACCGGCTTGGTGGTGAAGAAGGGCTCGAACAGCGCAGCGCGGTCCGCTTCGGCGACGCCGGGGCCATCGTCCTCAACCTGAAACAGCAGGCATTCGGCCTCCTGCCACCAGCGCAACCGGACCTGCCCGCCGGGGCTGGCCTGCGCCGCGTTGCGCAGCAGATTGGTCAGCGCCTGCTCGAAGCGTGGCGGATCGACCTCGCAATGCAGCGCCTCGGCGGGTGCCTCAACCTGCAACCGCACCTCGAGGCTGGCCAGTTCATCGGCAACCGCGGCGGCCGCCGAATGCGCCAGCACCTCGGCCGGCATGCGCCGCACCGGACGGCCCGCGGCCCGCCCGAAGTCGAGCAACTGGCGCACGATGCCACTCAGGCGCTGCACCTGGCTGCGGATCTGCAGCAGGCCTTTGCGCTGGCCATCGTCCAACGTCTCGCTGCGCAATACGCGCTGGGCCTTGCCGTCGATCACGCTGAGCGGGCTGCCCAGTTCATGGGCCACACCCGCCGCCAGTCGGCCCACCGCGGCTAACTGCTGCGAGCGGCGCAAACGCGCTTCGAGCTCAGCCTCGCGGGCTTTCTGCTCGGCCATCTGCTGTTCGGCTTCGGCGATGCTGTCGAGCATCTGGTTGAGTGACTGGCCGAGCGCGGCGATTTCCGCCGGCCCGGTGTACGGCGCGCGGTGCTGGCGATCGCCACGGGCGACCCGCGCCATGCTCTGCGTGAGCCGCTGCAGGTGCCGGCCAACCGCCGACCAGTGGCCGAACAGCACGATGCCCACCGCCAGCAGCGACAGCAGCGCGGATGACAATCCGGCGATCAGCCGCAGGCGCCGCGTGTCGCGCTCGAAGTCGCTCCAGCGCCGGGTAACCTGCAACAGCCCGTTGATCCGCCCGCCGCTCTGCTCCAACGGCAGGAAATAGGAGTACACCTCCTGCCCACGGATGCGCTGGTAGCCACCGCGCCGCCGTCCGTCGGCGGTCAGTGCCTGGATCGAAGACTGGTCCTGGTCGGGCTCCACCGCACCGGCATAGGCGACCAGCTCGCCGTCATCGTCGTACAGGTAGGCGCCGTAGACCCGGCCCACACCGAGCACGGATTCGAGCACCTGTTGCATGGTGCGGTCGTGCTTGCGCTCCAGGCTGTCGCTCAGCGGCAGCCGCACGGCACGCGCCACCAGCTCGACCTCTTCCTGCAGGCGCCGCTCGCTGTTGCGCTCGACGGTCCAGAGCATGAGGTAACTGAAACCGAACATGATCGCCACCAGCGGGACGACCACTTTGAGTACCAGCGCGCCGCGCAAGCTGGGCAACCGCTGCCAAAGTGCTACATGTGCCATTTTGGCACTCTAATAGAAGCGGTACATTGCGTCGACCTTACCGAGACAAACGGCAAAATCGGCCGTATTTCAGCTATTTAGTGGATCGGTACGGTCCTGGCATGGAGACTGCAACTCGCTCGATGCATTTTCCAAGCGAAGGATATGAACATGACCAAGCTGAACACCCGCGTCGTTTCCGCCAGCCTTTTCGCCCTGCTGATGGCCGCTGGCGCCTCTCAGGTTTCGGCTCAGCAAGCCACCCAGGCCCCGGCACCGCAGCAGGCGCCCTCGATGCAAGCTGCAGACATCAGCGACAAGAAGCTGGAGAAGTTCGCCGATTCGCTGGGCGAAATCATGGAGATCCGTCAGGACTTCACCGCCAAGCTGGAGAAGACCGGTGACCCGGCCGAAGCGCAGCAGCTGCAGCAGGAAGCCAACGAGAAGATGATGAACACCGTGCAGGACAACGACCTGAGCATCGAGGAGTACAACGCGATCAACCAGGCCGTGCAGAACGATCCGAAGCTGCGCGACAAGGTCATTTCGATGATCCAGAGCTAAGGCTCGTCGAAACGCAAAAGCCCGGCTCTTCAGCCGGGCTTTTTCATATCTGGCTAGCGCGTATCAGTGGCTGCGCTGCGCCAGCCCCTTGAGGAAATTACGCAGCAGCTGATCGCCGCAGACCCGGTAATTGCTGTGCCCGGCTTTGCGGAACAGCGCATTGAGCTCGGGCTTCGAAACTGGGAAGTCGACTGAGTTGAGGATCGCGTGCATGTCGTCTTCCTTGAGCTCGAAGGCCACACGCAGCTTTTTCAGCACCATGTTATTGGTCACCGGCAGCTCGATGGGCGGCGTCGGCCGGCTTTCATCCTTGCCGCGCTTGTAGATCACCAGCCCATCGAGGAAGTGCGCCATGATCCGGTCCGGGCAGGGCTTGAAACCGGCCTCGTCATCTTTTTTCAGATAGGCGAAGGCTTCGGCGTCCGGAATCTCGCAACCGGTCAGCCGGGTGATCTCGGCAATCTTCGCGTCGTTGACGTTGAGGATGTAGCGCACGCTGCGCATCACATCGTTGTTGAGCATGAACAGTCCTTCATTGATGGCCGACCTTGCGGCACCGCCTGCCGAGTGTCGCCGGAATTGGCGCCGTGCGCCTGGGCACGGTTGTGGCGCGCGAGTATAGGGGATTGGGCGTTGATCATGAAAAGCAGCCGGTCTGCCGCCTACTGCGGGAGTTCGACCGACACCTTGATCGCCGAGTACCAGCTCGTCACCGCGGCGATGTCCTCGTCGCTGAGGGCGGCGGCGATCACGCTCATTTGCGGATGCTTGCGCTCGCCGGAGCGGAACGCCTTGAGCTGGCGGGCCAGATAGAGCTGCCCATTGCCCGCCAGGTTCGGCGCATCGGCAACCTTGCTCAGGCCGTCGAGCCCGTGGCAGGCCGCGCACATCTTCGCCTTGGTGCGGCCTGCCTCGAGGTCCGCGGCTCTGGCCTCGCCCGCGAAGACCAGGGTCAGCAACGCCAGCCAGGGGATCAGCCGATGGCGGGTATCTCTGCGCATGCGAGCACTCCTCTCGATTGCAGACAGGGCTATCGAGGCCGGGCGAGGCCCGGCCAACGGGCCAATCAGTCCGCGCCGCCCTGGTAGGAAATCCGGTAGATGGCGCCGGCGGTGTCGTCACTGACCAGCAGCGACCCGTCCTTGAGCTGCGCCACATCGACGATGCGCCCGTAGTATTCGCCGGTGTCCTCATCCAGCCAGCCTTCAGCGAAGGGGATGGTTTCGCCACTCGGCCCGCTCCCGTCGGCCTTGAAGGGCGTGAACATTACCCGTGCGCCGGCTGGCTCGGTGCGGTTCCAGCTGCCGCGCTGGGCGCTGAACAGCCCACCCCGGTATTGCTCGGGAAATTGCTTGCCTGTGTAGAACGTCAGGCCCATGTCGGCGGCGTGGGCCACCGTTTCGACCACCGGGAAGGTCAACCCCTCCGGTGGGGTGTCATCGGCGTATTCGTTGGTACGCACCTGGCCGCCACCGTACCAGGGCATGCCGAACTGCATGCCCGCCTTGGGCGCATGGTTGATCTCACCAGGCGGGATGTCGTCGCCCATGCCGTCGACCTGGTTGTCGGTAAACCAGAGCTCCTTGGTCTGCGGGTGGTAGGTGATGCCCACCGAGTTGCGCACACCGGTGGCGTATACCTCGCGTTTGCTGCCGTCGCGCTCCATGCGCACGATGCCGCCGATGCCATGCTTCTCGTACAACTCCAGTTTGTCCTTGGGCGGCACGTTGTGTGGCTGGCCGAGCGAGATGGTCAGCTTGTTGTCCGGGCCGATGGCGCAGACGCGCGCGCCGTGGTTGTAGCTTTCTTCGTCGGTCGGGATCAGCTTGCCGGTGGGCACTACGATATCGGCAGCCACGTCCGGCCCCTCGTAAAAGAACTCGGCAGCCGGGAAGACCAGCACTCGATTGTGCTCGGCCACGAAGAGGAAACCATCAGGGCTGAAGCACGGGCCTGGCTGGGTGAAATCGATGGCCGGCGCGAAACGCTTCACTTCATCAGCCTTGCGATTCTTGGTGCGATCGGTGACCGCCCACAGATCGGTTTTGCGAGTACCAACGAACACCACCCCGCTGGACGGCCCCACCGCCATGTGCCGCGCGTCCGGCACCACGGCGTACAGCTCGATCTTGAAGCCCTCCGGCAGCTTGATCCGTTCAAGATTGGCGCGAATGGCGTCAGCGACCTCGCCGGTTTGCGGGACGGTCTCCATTTCCAGCGACTGACCGGTGGTTTTCATCGCGCGCATCCGCTCGAGCGCTTCGTCGCTGGTCGGCGCGGCCTGGGCAAGTCCGGACAGAGACAAGATCAGGGCACTCGCTGCGCTCAAGGCAAAGGGAACGTATTTCATGGGTATCGACCTCATGAGAAGTCGTCTCGCGGGACGACGTTTATTGTTGTTGTGCCCGACCTCGCCTTTGCGGCTGCGCAAACGAGCCTGAGCCCTCCCTGAGCGTAGCGTCATCCTTGGGCTTTACCAGACACCACGAGCGAGGAGAGAGGCGCTGGGCACGCTCGTTGATTTCGGCAAATCGCGACTGGCCCTCGGTAATCACGCGACTAAGCTTGCAAGATTGTGTTTCAAAGTATTTCAACAAGACGGAATCTACCCCGGATCCGCCAAGCTCCGAAGAGGACATGACCGTGAAGAGAACCACACTCGCCGTTGGCGCCTTGCTTGCCTGCAGCCACGCCTGGGCCATAACCCCGGGCACGCATTGGGACTACTCAGGCGAGGCCGGGCCGGACAACTGGGCCAAGCTGACCCCCGAATTCCAAGCCTGTGCCGGCAAGAACCAGTCGCCGGTCGACCTAGACGGCTTCATCGAAGCCGAGCTCACACCGCTGAAGCTCAGCTATACCGCCGGCGCCAGCGAGGCGGCCAATAACGGCCATACCGTCCAGGTGGCCTACGAGCCCGGCAGCACCCTGACCCTGGACGGCAAGCCCTATCAGCTGATCCAGTTTCACTTCCACATGCCCAGCGAAAACCTGATCAAGGGCCAGTCCTATCCGCTGGAAGGGCATCTCGTGCATTCAGACGAGTCAGGCAACCTGGCCGTGCTGGCGGTGATGTTCAAGGAGGGCAAGCTGAACCCGGTGCTGGCCAGCCTCTGGAAAGCACCGCCTGCCGAAGGTCAGAAACAACCGGTATCGCCCCGCGTCAACATTCGCGATCTGTTACCGAAAAGCCTGGATTACTACCGCTTCAACGGCTCGCTCACCACGCCGCCTTGCTCCGAAGGTGTCCGCTGGCTTGTGCTCAAGCAGCCTGTCATCGCCTCGCATGAGCAGATCGACGCCCTGACCAAGGCCGTCGGCCATGCCAACAATCGCCCACTGCAACCTGTGAACGCGCGCCCGATTCTGCAATAACCGGCCTGAACCGACCGGCCGTCGCACCCGCGGCGGTCGGTGTACCCTGCACACCCTGGCTTCATGACAGCCCCGCCGGCCACCGCTACACTGCGCGCCGCGCGAGCCACCCGGTTTCGCCGCGTCGCCACCTTACCTCTGCCGGGGCCACCGGCCAGGACCTGTCATGATTCGCATCACCGAACTGCAACTGCCCCTCGACCATCCCGCCGAGGCCCTTCGCCACGCCATCACCGCGCGCCTGGGTATCAAGGATGCCGAGCTGCTCGACTTCACCGTATTCAAGCGCAGCTACGACGCGCGCAAGAAGAACAGCGAGATCACCTTCGTCTACATCATCGACGCCAGCGTGGCGGACGAGGCCAAGGTGCTGGCGCGCCTGGCGGACGACCGCAACATCCGCGTGGCGCCGGACACCGGCTACTACCCGGTCGGCCGGGCGCCGGAAGGGCTGAGCGAACGGCCACTGGTGATCGGCTTCGGTCCCTGCGGCCTGTTCGCCGCATTGACGCTGGCGCAGATGGGCTTCCGCCCGATCGTGCTGGAGCGCGGCCGTGACGTGCGCAGCCGCACCAAGGACACCTGGGCGCTGTGGCGCAAGAAGGTACTGAGCCCCGAATCCAACGTGCAGTTCGGCGAAGGCGGTGCGGGGCTGTTCTCCGACGGCAAGCTCTACAGCCAGATCAAGGACCCAAAGTTCTACGGCCGCAAGGTCATGCACGAGTTCGTCCGCGCTGGCGCGCCGGAAGAGATCATGTTCGTTAGCAAGCCGCACATCGGCACCTTCCGCCTGACCGGCGTGGTCTCGACCATGCGCGAAGAGATCAAGGCGCTGGGTGGTGAGGTTCGGTTCGACAGCCGGGTGGTCGACTTCATCATCGAGGGCGGCCGCATTCAGGGCGTGCGCATGGCCGATGGCCAGGAACTGCGTAGCCGCTACGTGGTGCTCGCCCTCGGTCACAGCTCGCGTGACACCTTCCGCGTGCTGCAAGAGCGCGGCGTCTATATCGAGGCCAAGCCCTTCGCCGTGGGCTTTCGCATCGAGCACCCGCAATCGCTCATCGACCAGGCGCGCCTGGGCAAGTACGCCGGCCACCCGGAACTGGGCGCCGCCGACTACAAGCTGGTCTACCACGCCAAGAACGGCCGCGCGGTCTACAGCTTCTGCATGTGCCCGGGCGGAACCGTGGTGGCGGCGACCTCCGAGCCGGAGCGTGTGGTGACCAACGGCATGAGCCAATACTCGCGCAACGAGCGCAATGCCAACGCCGGCATCGTCGTCGGCATCAACCCGGAAGAGGACTTCCCCGGCGGCCCGCTGGCCGGTGTCGAGCTGCAGGAACGGCTGGAATCGCGCGCCTTCGAGCTGGGCGGGCGCGATTACTGCGCGCCGGGGCAGCTGGTGGGCGACTTCATTCGGGGCAAGCCGTCGAGCGCATTCGGCGACGTCGAGCCGTCCTACAAGCCCGGCGTGAAGCTGGGCGACCTGGCGCCGTCGCTGCCCGATTACGTGATCGAGGCCATCCGCGAAGCGTTGCCGGCCTTCGGCAAACAGATCCGCGGATTCGATCGCGCCGATGCCGTACTCACCGGCATCGAGACGCGCACCTCTTCGCCGGTACGCATCAAGCGCGACAACGAGTCGCTACAGAGCCTCAACACCCGCGGCCTTTACCCAGCCGGAGAGGGAGCCGGATACGCCGGCGGCATCCTCTCGGCCGGCGTCGACGGGATCAAGGTCGCCGAAGCCGTCGCCACGGCGATGCTGGCCGATCTCGAAGCCTGACCGTCACGGGCGAATGGCGATGCCCTTCGCCCGTTTCTGACCGATGCCTTTTCCACCGCTAAATCAGCGTGTTCCGGTTTCGAACGCCCCCCGCCTCATCCGCCCCATAAATAAAACAGTGATCGTTTTCGGCCGAGGCATGTCGACCCTTTCATAGACATTCCCGACGCGGCGGACCGCAGCAAACCGCCGAAACGAGACGAAACGGGAGGCGAAAGGTGGCGAAAGCAGCAAAGATCCTCGGGATCGTGCTGGCAGTGTTTGTGCTGTTTCTGGCTGGGGCGGCCATGCTGATCCAGACGCAATGGGCCCGTAACCAGCTCGAAGATCAGTTGAGTCAGCGATTGGACGGTCGGTCAGTGGACATCGGCAGTCTCGACATCGGCTGGGGCTCGCCGCTGGTCATCCGCGCCAGCGATATCAAGATCGCCAACCCCGAGTGGGCAGAGCAACGCTACCTACTGGAACTCGACGCGCTGAGAGCCGAGCTTGCCGTAGGCGAGCTGTTGACCGGCAATCTGGGCTTGCAGTTGGTCGCGCTGAATCGGCCGCAGGTCCACCTCTCCCGGCGAGCCGACGGCCAGTCCAACTGGTCGGTGCTGATGAGCAACACGGACTCCAAAGAACAGCAAACCACTCTCCACCCCGACACCATCCAAATCGACAACGGCAGGCTGACCTATGACGACGAGGCTCTGAATGCCGACCTGGCCTTCGATATCTCAACGCGGGGTGACGGTGCCAAAGGGGCCTTGGCGATCGAAGGCAGCGGCGAGGTGCAGGGCAAACCCCTGGAGCTGAGCCTGACGGGCGCGCCGCCGGCCAAAGCCTTGGCCGAAGGCAGGCCGTATGCCGTAACGTTGAATGCCCGGTTGGGTGAGATCCGCGCACATTTCGACGGCGAGGCCGAGCAGGTTCCGCAGATGGACGGCCTGAATGGCACGCTGAGCCTGAGCGCACCGGACTCTGCCGAGCTGATCAGCTTCGACAACCCCGCTTTTGACGTACCGGGATTCGAGCTTACGGCGGCTCTGCGGCACGACGACCAGCGCTGGGCCTTGGATGATATCGATCTGCGTACCGGCGGCAGCCAGCTTCGTGGATCCCTAATGGCCGAGCTAGGGGAGCCTCCAGCGCTGAACGTCCAGCTTCAGGGCGATGAACTGGATCTCAATCGATGGGGCGTGATGCGCCTGCTGGAAGCCAAGCGAAACGGCTCGGCCGCCGAACCGAATGGAACCTTGCAGCAGCAGATACAGGATCTTCTGCAGCCATTGCGCCGCTACCGTGGCGAGGCCGATATCCGCCTGGATCGGCTTCGTTATGGCGATACCTCATTGACTGGCCTGGCGCTCAAGGGCTCGCTGGCCGAATTACAGCTGGACGTCAAACAGCTGCGTGCCGCCCAAGCTGAAGGCGCCATCAGTGCCAGCGGTACCTTTGACGCCAGTAAGGCCTCGCTCAGTGGGGAAATCGATTTAACCCTGGAAGCGTTCGACCTCGGCCAGGCCCTCGCACCACTGGGGTATCCGGGGCTCGGTACGCTGGATGGCGAGCTGCATGCCCGCGTGGCCGATGCTGCCGCCCAACTGAGCGACACGCATCTGCGCTACGACGCCCCCGCGCAAAGTCTAGGTGTCGAACTCGACGCCAAGTCGACCGACTCGGGCCTGCACCTGACAGGCGACGCCTGGCGCAACCAGGTGCCGCTGCATTTCGAATTGAACACGGGCGCGCTGCAGACGCTTTTCGACGACGGGTCCTTTCCTGTCGGAGGCACGGTGCGTTCAGGCGAGAGCCAACTGAGCCTCGACGGCCATATTCGGGATCCTCTTCAGTTCGAGGCTGCAGAGGCCAGGGTGTCGCTTGAGGGCGCCGACCTGGCCCGCCTCGATGCGCTGAGCGGCTTGAATCTTCCCTCACTCGGCCAATACTCGCTGAACGGCCAACTGAGCTGGAAAGATCACCAGCTGCGCCTACAGTCGCTCGACGGGCGCTGGGGTAGAAGCGACCTGAGCGGGGATGTCCGCCTGAGCCTGGCGGGCCGGCCAATGCTCTGGGCCAACCTGTACTCCAACACCCTGCGCATCCGCGATCTCAAATCGCCCGACAACTCGGAAACGTCGTCAGACGGGCAGGTGTTCTCAAGCAAGCCGCTGGGGCTCGATGCGCTGCGAGGCCGAGACGCGATCATTCGCTACAAAGCTGAAGAAGTGATAGCCCGAGACGTTCCGCTGGATGCGGTGGAGCTGAAGGCCGAACTAGACGACGGCGTATTGGTGATCGAGCCTTTGCACCTGGCGATTGGCAAGGGCACCGCGGAAGGCCGGCTGCGTATCGATGCCCGACCGGACCAACCGACCGGCGAGCTGCACCTGTCGATCGACAGCGTCAATCTCACTCCAGTACTCAAGCACGTGGATCTTTCAAAGGTCGCACAGGACTCGGCTGGCACCCTCGGTGGCCGGCTGGATATCGATTTTGCCGGCGCATCCCTGGGTGAAATGGCCGCGGATTTGCGCGGTAAATTCGAGTTAGCGATGTCGGGTGGCCGTCTCGACTGGCTGGCGGTTGAATTACTCGGTCTTGATGCTGGCGAATCGGCGGTTGCTGCACTGGTCGATGCTGACCAGGTCGCGATGAACTGTGCCTACCTGCACTTCGATGCGAACCAGGGCATAGCCAAGCTCGCGCATTTCTTCGTGAATACGACTGACAGCAACATCACCGGAGGAGGTGAAATCGAGCTCGGCACCGAGGCGTTGGACCTCGTATTCGAAACCCACTCCAAGGATTTCAGCCCGCTATCCGGAAACGCACCCGTGCAGTTGAAGGGCACGCTCAGCGATCCCCAGGTCAGCGTCGTGACCGATCAACTTGTTGCCAAGGCCGTAGCCAGTGTCGTGGGTGCGGTAGTGACTCCGCCCTTGGCGATCCTGCCTTGGGTCGAGCCCGGTTTGGGCGAGGGCTCAGGCATGGGATGTCGAAAAGCCCTGAACGCATTCGAGCGCAACTGAGCGAAAACTTTCTCGCGCCGTTCAGTGCGGCTCGGTCATCAGCCTCTCAACAGTGCCTTCGGCCTGCAGGTGCTCGAAGGCGGCCTGAGTGCGTAGCACGGTGTCGTCGTCGGTCTTCGGGCTATAAGCCATATACAGCCGCGTCGCGGCGTCGGGCGTGAAGACTTTCTCGACGCTGGCGGGGTCGATACCGGCCTCCTGGCAGAGGCTGAGCATGTCTCGCTCGGGCATCGGCACGAGATCAACCTGGCCGTTGAGCAAGCGCCGGAAGTTGTCGCTGTTGTGCGCCGTCACCACGATCTTGCTGAAGCCATTGGCCTGCAGGTACTGGTGGCGAACGTCGTCACGCAATACGCCGATGCGGTAAGCCTTGGCGGCGTCTAGGTCCGGCACCTGAATGTTTTTGCGGTCGCGCAGTTTGTAGAAGTGATATTCGATGCGCATGATCTCGCCGACCCAGCGAAACAGCGGCTCGCGCTCGGAGGTGCGGGCGATCAGGTAGATCAGCACGCCGGGCTCGCGCAGCGCCATGTCATAGGCGCGCGCCCAGGGGTAGACCGTCATCTGATAGTCACCAACGGCTGCGCGCTCCAGCGTGGCACGCACGACCGCACTGGCCGAGCCGGCCACCTGCCCGTTCTGCAGGTAGCTGTAGGCGGTTTCCTCGGTGACCACGCGCAATGGGCCGGCCTGCGCCGCGCTACCAAGCAACCCCAGGGAAAGTGCGATCCAGGCGAACGGGTGCATCGTGCGGTCCTCGGCAGCTAGTAAGCAATGCGGTTGCGGCCGCCGGCCTTGGCCCGGTAAAGGGCCTCGTCCGCCTGGCGCAACAGTTGATCGAATTGGTCCATGGCGCTGGCATCGAATGCCGCCAGGCCGACGCTCAGCGTCACATTTGGCGAGACGTCCGACGCGGCGTGCGGCACGTCCCTCTCCGCCAGGCAGTGCTGCAGCCGCGAGGACGCGCGATGCGCAGCCTCAAGATCGACACCCGGCAGAAGCACCACGAACTCCTCGCCGCCCAGCCGCGCAACCACCTCGCCAGCGCGGGCAAACACCGACTTGAGGGTGTCAGCGACCACGCGCAGGCACTGGTCGCCTTGTGCATGGCCGTAGTGGTCGTTGTAGCGCTTGAAGAAATCCACGTCGCACATCAGCACCGTCAGCGGCTGGCCGAGGCGCATGGCGCGGCGAAACTCGACTTCCTTGATCTCGTCGAAATGCCGGCGATTGGCCAGGCCGGTAAGTGGATCGCTACGCGACAGCTCTTCGAGCTGTACATTGGCCGCGCGCAGCTCGGCGGTGCGTTCTTCCACCAGCTCGGCCAGCCGGTCGCGGTGCGCAGCCAGCGCCTGCTCATCCTGATGCTGTCGCTCGAGGTACGCTGACAGCTTGGCCTGCAGGCCGTTGACGCCCTCTTCGAGCAGGCTCAGCTCGTCACGGCGCCTGGGCGAGCGATCCAGCCGCAGGCGCTGGTCGAGGTTTTCCGGCGCCAGCGCGGTCAGGTGGCGGGCGATCCGGCGCACATGCAGCGTCACGCTGCGGTTGAACATCCACATGATCAGCCCCGCCAGCAACAGTGACTGGATGAGCTGGGTGATGACGATATCGGTGACTTCCGCGAGCAACCGCTCCCAGAGCACGCCTTCGTGCCCTTCCAGCGTCAGCTTGCCGACCGTTTCGCGTGCACCGGCGTAGGGTTCATAAGTCAGCGGATGCCGCAGCCGCGGCGCGCGATGGTCGCCCGGCTGAACGGCCCGCTGCCGCTCGATGATTTCCGGAGCACGCCCGGCGCGAATGATCTGCAGCTCCACACGCCCAATGGGCGCGGCCCTGGCGACGCTGTCGAGCTGGGTCTGCAGCGCGTCGCTGTCCATTTCCCAGATGGCCTTCGCCAGGTTGCTCTGGAACACCTGATCGATCAGCACCAGTTCGGCGTTCATCGCGGCCAGGCTCTTATGCCAGGCCGACCAGGTGCGCACCCCGACGGTCACCAGGGTGAACAACAAGCAGAAACCGAGCGTCGCGAGTACTAAACGCCGGCCGAGCGAATGGCTTCCATGCGTGGAGTCGATCAACTCCGGCCCGGGTGCGGTGCCCACGTCACTGCCACCTGCGCATGATTGCTTCGTAGCGGCCATCAGCCCGCACTCGTTCGAGCGCTTGGCTCATCCGTTGCACCAACACATCATCCGTCTGGCGGCTGAAGGCCATTCCCAATGAATTCCGTTGCCCGCCGAGGTCAACAGCCAGTTGCGGCACGGCCCGCTGTTCCGGGTCGCCAGTGCCCTGCCGAACGAGCCAGTGAGCGTTCAGGTCATTGGAAATCCACAGCTGGACACGCCCTTCCTTGAGCTTGGCGTAGTTGTGCTCGTATTTATTGCTCGACTGGAGATTCTTGCCGATCGCGAAACCGTGAGCGATCAGGTACTGCTCACCGACATCGTCTTTCACGGTGGCGATCTGATACTGGCGAGCGTCGTCGAGTGTTTTGAGGTGGTAGTCGGTACCGGGTAACGAGAACAAGTGCATCTTCATTTCGAAGAAGGGTCCGACCCACTTGAATAAGGCCTCGCGCTCGGGAGTGCGAGCGATGGAATAGATCAGAACGTTCTCGCCATGAAGCGCAAGGTCATACGCCCGTGCCCAAGGCATCGCGCGAATGGTTGCCTGCACCCCGGCCTCTGCAAGCGTCGCCTCTACAATCTCGGTCGCCATACCGGTCAATTTGCCATCGACCGTCATGTTGTACGGCGGCAACTCCTCGGTCACCACCGTGATGGTGTGGGCGGATGCCAAGGTGGCATAGCCCGTCGAGGCCAGCAGGGCCAGGGCGACGCTCAGACGGCGGAGCAGGCGAGAACTCATGGGGCAACCTCGAGGGGTTTGTCGAAACCCGGGCGTGCAACCTGGATACCGGCCACCATACTGCCATCCTCCGGATTTGCTTCATCAGTCTTTTTTCGGCGCCACCTATGCGGACTTGAACCCGGTGCGGCCGCTTTCGCCGCAGTCCGACGTACGGCATGTCTTCAGGCACGCCGGCGGTACCGGTGGCACCTCGCGCACGGGTTGAAAGGAGGGGAAAGGCACCCTGGCACGATGGGGCGTTGCCGGCCAGAACGACTCAGGGGCGCTGACGCTTGTGCTCGAAGGCTTCGACACACGCGGGCAGATCGTAGAAGCGAGGCGTACCGCCGGCACGGTTGCCATTTTCGCCAACTGTCTTGCGCTGGCATTCGGTATCGGCTCGGCTGTTGCGCGTACTCCTCATGCAATCTTCGAACGCCGCCTCGCGCAGCGGTGCCAGCTTGACCTCCCGAGCGGCCTCGCAGCGCTGATCCAGTTCGGCCTGGCGCGTGTCGAATGCATCCCGATCCTTCTGAAACCCCGCTTGCGCCTGCGTGGCCAACAGGCCTAGCAGCACTACAACCAATCTTCCCTGCGTCATGGCAACACTCCCGTGTTCGGATAAGACGGCGAGCATGACGCGAGGAAGGAAACCGAACAAGCTAGCCGCACTTTACTGCGGCTTTTCGAGGCCCGTTGCCTTGACCGTCTCGAGTGCCTGCTCCGAACCCAGATAATCCAATAGCGCCTGCGCCTTCTGCGGGTGCTCGGCCCTGTTCACCACGCCACCGGCAAAACGCGTCACCGATTGCAGCGACTCGGGAATTTTGCCAATGAAATGAGCACGTGGCTCGGCCAGCAACTCGCTGACCTGCTGGAAACCCAGTGCGTAGTCGCCATCGGCCACCGCGGTCGCCACCGGCTTGTTTCGTACGCGGTGCCCTTTGCCTTGCATTTGCGCCTCGATACCAAGCCGTTTGAACAGCTCGCGTTCGATATAGTCGCCGCTCGCACTGTCCGAATAAGCCACCGAGTCGGCTTGAAGCAAGGCCGCTCGCAGTTGCGCCTCGGTGTCGATCCGAGGAACGGGCGCACCGTCCCGTACGACCGCACCGATCCGCGAATCGGCCAGTTCCACGCGGGATTCTGGTCGCACGACGCCCTGTTCGATCAGCTTGTCGAGGGCATAGCCCACCATGATCACTAAATCGGCCGGTTCGCCACGTGCGAGTCGGTTGGGAATGGATTGTTCGGACGCGCCCATCGACGGGCCGCGTACGGTGGTAATCGTGTCGCCCTCATGCGCGGCATAACGAGGCGAGAGTTGCTGGTGCGGGGCATGGAACCCACCGGAGATCATCACCCTGATCTCCTCGGCGTAGGTGAGACAAGGCAGTAGCGACAGCACGGCAGCGGCAACGAACGGCTTGGCAAAGCGGGGCATGATGAGCTCCTGTGGTTGTTGTTGTGGAGGCTCGCCCCGCGCTCGACGCGCAGGGCTGGGAAGGCACGAGGCCCGTCAGGCCTGGTCGGGCAGCGGCGTCCGCCGGGTCCGGCGACGAAGTTGCTTGGCGCCGATCCAGGCCAGCAACAGGAAGGTGATGGCCAGGCAGGTTGCACTGATGGGCCTTTCGAAAAAGGTCAGCGGGTCGCCACGCGACAACAGCATGGCGCGACGGAAGTTCTCTTCCACCATCGGCCCGAGCACGTAGCCCAGCAGGATCGGCGCGGGCTGGAAGCCGAGTCGCACGGCCAGGTAGCCGAACAAACCGATCGCCAGCACCACGCCGACATCGAAGAGGCTGTTGTGTGTGCTGTACACGCCGATGGAAATGAAGAACAGCACGCAGGGGAAGACGATGCGGTACGGCACCGAAAGCAGGCGCGTCCAGATACCGACGAGCGGGATGTTCAGTACCAGCAAGAGCAGGTTGCCGACCCAGAAGCTGGCAATCAGGCCCCAGAACACATCCGGGTGCTCACTGATGAGCTGTGGGCCGGGCTGGATGTTGTGGATCATCAATGCGCCGAGCATGAGCGCCATGGTCGCGTCGCCCGGAATACCCAGCGTCATGGTCGGAATGAAGGCCGTCTGCGCCGCCGCGTTGTTACAGGACTCCGGGCCTGCCACACCTTCGATGGCGCCCTTGCCGAAGCGTGATGGGTCGCGTGCCAGCTTCTTTTCCACCGCGTAGGAAATGAACGAGGCCACTGCCGACCCGGTGCCCGGCAGGGTGCCGAAGAACGAGCCGATCCCTGCCCCGCGCACCACTGGCAACGCCGCCTGCTTCACCTCGGCACCGGACAGACGCATCGACATTTTTCCGCCCACCGCTTCGCCCGTGCCGATTCGGTTCACGCCGCGCAGCACGTCGGCGATACCGAATAGCCCCATGGCCAGGGCAACCAGCGCGATACCGTCACTCAGATGCTCCAGACCGAGCGTAAAGCGCATCACGCCGGAATTGACGTCGGTGCCCACCAGACCGAACACCAGGCCAATCAGAACGCTGGCGATCCCCTTGAGCGGCGAGCCGCTGGAGAGCGTCGACGCCGCGATCAGGCCGAGCAACATCAGGCCGAAGTATTCGGCCGGACCGAATTCGAAGGCAACCTGCGCCAGGTAGGGCGAGAACAGCGTCATCAGCACGATGCCGAAGGATGCGCCGAGGAAAGAAGCGAGCATCGCCGTCAGCAGGGCCTGCCCTGCCCTGCCCTGCTTGGCCATGGGGTGGCCGTCGAGACAGGTCACGGCGTGCGAGGCCACACCCGGCAAGTTCAGCAGGATCGAGGTAGTCGCGCCGCCATACTGGGCGCCGTAGTAAAGGCCGGCGAGCATCATCAGTGCGCCGGTCGGGTCCAGCGTGTAGGTGATCGGCAGCAACATCGAAATCGCCGCCAGCGCCCCGATACCGGGCAGCACACCCAGCAGGTTGCCAATGAACACGCCGATGAAGCAGTACAGCAGATTGGTGGGTTGCAGCGCGACGCCGAAGCCGCCCAACAGACTCTGGAGAATGTCCATGCTCAAAACCCGCGCAGCAAGGGGAACTGGATCTGCAGCCCGTAGGCGAACACCAGTACCGCGATGACCGTCATGCACAGGGCGAGCACGGCGGCGGCTCGGGGCGAATTGTCGCGATCGCCCAGGGCCGAAATGAAGATCAGGGCGAAGGTCGCCGGGACCAGCCCGGCATAGGCGCCCAGCACGATGAAGGCAAGCATGCCGCCGATTACACAGGCCCAACCCCGATACTGCGGCGGCCCGGTGTCTTCATCTTCTTGGGTACCAGGCGTTACCAGCAGCAGCGCGCCGATGAACAGCAGCAGCGCCCCGAGCACCATCGGGAAATAGCCAGGGCCCATCCGGGCGGATGAGCCGGCGTCATAATTCAGCGAGCCAAGCAGAGTGCCCAGCCCGATCAGCAGGACCAGGCCGCTGGAGGCCAGCTGCCGCCGGTTGGAAAGCAGATTCATCGGAGCCTCGTCTGTTCGCATCGAGGGGCGCAGCGGTCGAAGACCGGCTGGCCATGGCAGCGGCCAGCCCATCACGGGCCGACCGCAGGACGGTCAATCCGCGCGGATGCCGGCCTTCTTGATGACAGCGGTCCACTTGTCTCGCTCGGCTTCCACGAACTGCTGGAATTCCTCCGGCGAGCCGGAGGCGATGACCACGCCCAGTTCATCGAGACGTTTGCGCGTCGCATCGTCCTTCAAGGCGGCCTGCAGCGCGGCGTTCTGTTGCGCGATGGTCTCGACGGGAATGCCCTTGGGACCGACCAGCCCCCACCAGACGGCGGCCGTGCTGTTGGGGTGACCCAGCGAAGTCACCGTCGGCAGGTCTGGCAGCAGGGCGTTCGGCTTGTCGTCGAGCACGGCCAGGGCGCGCAGCTTGCCCGCCTTGATGTGGCCGACAACTTCGGTGGGATTGATCGACATGAACGAAATCCGTCCGCCAATCAGGTCGGTGATCGCGGGCGAACCGCCCTTGTAAGGAATGTGCAGCGCCTCGAAGCCGCCGTCCTGCTTGAGCAACTCGCTTGCCATGTGGCCCGAGCTGCCATTGCCGGCCGAGGCGTAGGTCAGTGCTTCCGGATCCTTGCGGCCGGCTTCGATCAGCTCATCGAGAGTCTGGTAGGGCGAATCCTGCGGCACCACCACGACAAGCGGCGCGTAACCGATCTGGCCGATGGTGACGAAATCCTTCGCCGGATCGAAGCTCAGGTTCGAATATAGCGCCGCATTGCTTGCCAGCGTGTTTGAAGCGGTGAGCAGCATGGTGCCGTCCGGCTTCGCGGTGGCCACGGCGGCCGAGCCAATGTTTGTCGCCGCGCCGGGGCGATTCTCGACAATGATCGACGTACCGAGCGACTCCTCCATCTTCGGGCTGACCATGCGAGTGACGATGTCCACGCCACCGCCAGCGGCGTAGGGCACGACGATATGCACCGGCTCCGCCGCGAAGGTTGGCGCGATACTCGCTGCGGCACTCAGTAGCGCAGCCGCGAGCGAGCGAGAAAGAAAGCGAACGGTTTTCACGGTATTTGGCATTGTTATTTTTCTCCCTATACGCGGGACGGAACGTGCGCCCCGTGCTAAAAAGCATGGGCGACCCGAATTGATAGGGTCCAATACATTTTTCAGGCTCGACTTATTCGATGAGCATATAAATGGATTTCCGACAGCTTCGCTATTTCGTCGCCGTGGCCGAAGAGCTGAGCTTCAGCGCGGCCGCGAGACGTCTACACATCAGCCAGCCGCCGCTGAGCATGCAAATAAAGGCGATGGAGGACGAGCTTGGCGCGCCCCTGCTCAAGCGCACCAATCGACGGGTGGAGCTGACGCAGGCGGGGCAGCTGCTGCTCGACGAGGCACGACGCGCTCTGGCGCAGCTCGATCACGCGGGCGATGTGGTTCGGCAGGCCGTGCGCGGCGACCTGGGTGCCATCCGCATTGGCTTTACGGCGTCGGTTCCCATGTACGACGCTTTTCCGGCGATGCTCAGCCGCTACCAGACGCAACATCCTGGGGTCAGAACGCTGCTGACGCACCTGTCCACGGCGGAACAGCTACGCGCCCTGGCAGACAAGACTCTGGACGTCGGCTTTCTGCGCCCCTCCATGCTGTTCGCGCCGCCAGCGGGCATCACCGTGCATGAACTCTGGAAGGATCGACTGGTGGCGGTACTGCCGGCACACCATCCTCTGGCGCGGGACAGCCAGTCGCCGGTTGCCGTCGGGGCCCTGGCCGATGCGCCTTTCATCCTCTTCCCGCGAGGACTGGGTTGTGGCCTCTTCGAGCATGTCAGCGCGCTGGCAAGCCGCGCCGGCTTCGCCCCGCGCCTGCAACACGAGGTGCGCGAAGGCACCACCATCCTCGGCCTGGTAGCTGCCGGCATGGGCGTGTCCATCCTGCCGGACATCTACGCACGGACGGGCATCCCCGGAGTGGTCTACCGCCCCCTGGATACACAGGACGCCGCCAGCCGCCTGCTGCTGGCGCACCGCACCGGCGAGCAGACGACTTCCCCGCTGCTGGAACGTCTGCTGGGTACGGTCGTGGCCGAATAAGATCAAACGCAAAGCGTCACGAGGGCGCTTTCCTGTCTGCCGTGCGACACCTCGCTGGTCAGACCATCTCGACGAAGGCCTTTGCCGTCTCGATAGCGCCTGGCAGGGACTTGTTCAGCGCCGTGCGGTCCATGCTGTCGGCCAGCGGCCCCCTGACGGATTCAAGTGCGAGGCCGATGTCACCGTTGCTCGCCTGCAGCGCCTGCGCCAGGGCGACGCTCTGCGCGACGACATAGGGCAGCGTGCTGCCGTTGGGCGCCTGCAGCGGTCGGGCCTGGTAGGCGATGGCCTCCTGCAGCACCTTCGGCAATTGCCAGCGGCGTGCCAGCTCGGCGCCCACTTCCGGGTAGCCGAAGCCGAGCTGCAGGGTCTCGTTGGCAGCGCGACCCGGGCTGGAGGTGGCACCGCCTTCGAGGGATTCGGCCAGGTGCGGCGCGCCGGTCTGGATCAGCAGCTCGCCGATGTCGTGCAACATGCCGCAGGTAAAGGCGGTTTCGACGTCGGCTCCCACCTGCTTGGCCAGCAGCCGGCTGATGCTGGCGACAAGAAAGCTGTGGTACCAGAACGCCTTGAGATCGAAGCCGGCGTGCAGCTTGAATGCCGAGGTGAACGCTGAGGCCAGCACCAGGGTGCGCAGGGTGTTGAAGCCCAAGCGCATGGCCGCATCCTCGATGCTGGTCGACTCGCGCGCGCCGCGAAAGCGCGACGAGTTCGCCAGGCGCAGTACGCGCGCGGAAATCACCGGGTCGCAGGCAATGTTGCGAGCGACGGACTCGACGGAGGTGTTCGGGTTGTCGAATTGCTGGATCAGGTCTTGGGCGACCTTGGGTACGTTGGGAAGCTGGTGAAGATTGGCGAACAGATCGTCGAGTTGCATGGGGGCGGGCTCCTGGTGGAATGACGTCCCCAAACACATCGGGTTACATCTGCCTTTCTTCAGCGTCAGCAGACGGCCGGTCATGCGCGGAGCTGCCTTTCGTCGGAATCCCCCTCGCCTCCACTCCGTTGGGCAAAAAGGGCGCAGCCGTTCAAATCCGGGCGCGCACCTGCCGCGGGCTGATGCCGAACTGGCGCTTGAACGCCGTGGCGAAATTAGCCGCACTGTTGTAACCCGCGCGCCACGCCGCATCGGTGACGGTAGCGCCCTCACGCTCCAGCGCTTCACGTGCCGACTGCAGGCGCCTCGCTCGCTGGTATTCGAAGATGGTCATCCCTTTGAACTGCCGGAACTCGCGCTGCAGCGTCGTCGCGTTAACGCCGACCTCCCGCGCGATCTGATCGAGTGTCCAACCGTCTGCCTCGCCGCTGTCGAGCCGCTCGACAAGTTTTTGCAGCCGTCGGAATGCCTGCGGCCGCAGCCCTTGCTCAACCGTGGAGCCATCGCCGAGGCTGACCAGGGCCTCGCAAGCGATGTCCAGTGCTCGGCTTTCCAGGTACAGGCCGGCGAGCAACGCATCGTAGCGCGGTGGATTGAGCATTTGGTCCGCCAGCGACAGCAGCCGCGGCGAGGGCTTCCAGATGCGTGGCGCGAGATGACTGTCC
Organism: Pseudomonas sp. SA195; assembly: GCF_054131565.1. Taxonomy (NCBI): domain Bacteria; kingdom Pseudomonadati; phylum Pseudomonadota; class Gammaproteobacteria; order Pseudomonadales; family Pseudomonadaceae; genus Pseudomonas; species Pseudomonas sp. SA195. The sequence goes on from NZ_CP096392.1 coordinate 4,179,569, forward strand.
ATGAATCGGCGTAGCGCACCGTCACTGGCGCAACCGCTTTCGCCGCGGCCCTGGAACCATTCCGGTGTCAAACTCACCACCAACTTGCGGATGTGGCTGCCGCGCCGCGCCTGACGGCGAAACAGCACCGGCTCGTTCATCGACACCGCAACGCCCTCCGGCGCGCGGCGGCCAGTCGCCTGCCCGAGCGTCAGCGACAGATCGCCGTAATGAACCTGACTCTGCCCCTGCAGGAACAGCACGAACGACAGCCGCGGCCCAACGGTGTTCTCCGTAACGAAATCCTGCAGCTCCTCGCAATCGGCCCAGTGCAGCGACAAACCGTCGCGCAGATGCGCCCATTTCACCCGACCGTAAAACAATCGATCGTCGTCGTTGTTGTTAGGCAGGCGAAGCCCCGTGCGGCTTGCCGCCGGCAGTTCATCGCCACGGATGATGTGATCAGGTTGGTTCATGCAGTGCTGCGCCTCGAACGCGATGGATCGCAAAGCAAATGTTGGCTAACGCAAAGGTTTCGCCAAGCGGACGCTGGCAGACTACGCGCCGACATCTTTTGATGCAAATCATTATCATTAAGCGACAGGAACGCTTGCCAACCGCGTTCTCGCCGCTGCGCCAGGAGCCGCCCATGGACAGAATCCTCCGCACATCACGCCTAGGCCAGCACGCCCGCCCCCTGCTGCTCGTGAGCCTTCTCGCGCCCTTCCCGCTCAGCGCATTAGCGCAAGGCGTGGCGGACGCTGACGAACCCGTCCAGCTGGAAAGCATCACTGTCGAGGGCAACCGCCTCTACGACATGCCGCCCTCCGAGCAGAGCGGCGGCTACACCGTGCCGGCCGCCACCGTCGGGACCAAGACGCCCGCCGAGCTACGCGATATCCCGCAGTCGATCAGCGTCTATACCAGCGACTACATCCGCGACCGCCAATTCGTGAACCTCGACGACCTGGCCAAATACTCCACGGGCCTGCGCACCCTGACCAACGACAGCGGCCGCTCCTCCATCTACGCCCGCGGCTACGAATACGACGAGTTCAATATCGACGGCCTGCCGGCACCCATGGCCAGCATCAACGGCACCGTGCCGTCGCTGTCGCCGTTCGACCGCGTTGAGGTGATGCGTGGCCCGTCTGGGCTGTTCAACAGCACCAGCGAACTGGGCGGCATCGTCAACATGGTGCGCAAGCGCCCGACCGAGGTATTCCAAGGCAGCGTCACCGGCCGCTACGGCAGCTGGGACACGAACTACCTCGAAGCCGATCTCTCGGGCCCGCTGGACGAGCAAGGCCGTATCCGCGGCCGTACCGTTATCTCCCGTGCCGACACCAATGGCGAGGTCGACTACAACGCCAATACAAGCGAAAGCTTCTACGGCGCCCTGGACATCGACCTGACCGACGCCACGGTCATGTCCTTCGGGCTGATCCACCAGACAAAGGACATCGTTCCGCATAACGGCTACCCAACCGACGCCGAAGGCAACCTGCTTAGCTACAGCCGCTCATCCTTCTACGGCTCGGACTGGAACGACTTCAACGGCCGTACCACCGATGTCATCGCCGAGCTGACCCACCGCTTCGACAATGGCGGCTATGGCCGCGTCGCCGTTCGTGGGTCCAAGCGCGACACCGATTACCTGTACAGCTACACCAGCACCGGCGTCAGCGCGACGGGCACTTCGCGAGCCGTGGCCATCGGCCGCGAGACCGAGCAGGACACCCTGTCGATCGACGCCAGCTACAGCCAGCCGTTCGAGTTGCTCGGCCAGGTCAGCGAGTTTGTCATCGGCACCGACTACAAGCACTACGACGGCAAGTACGTCAACGGCAGCCAGGTGCTGGGCAACATCGATGTCGCCACCTACGACCCGGGCCGGTTCGCCGAACCGGACATGGCCTACAGCACCCGCGTCGACTCCGATGAAAAGGAAACCGGCCTCTACGCCAAGCTGACCTTCCGCCCAGTCGAGCGCCTGGCACTCATCGGTGGCGCGCGGCTGAGCCGCTACGAGGGCGAAAGCACCACGACCAGCCTGACCAATGGCAGCGTCAATAGCGGGCAATCCGAAGATAACGGCCGCGTTACACCGTACGGCGGCTTGGTCTACGACCTGGACGACAGGCATGCGCTGTATGCCAGCTACTCCCAGGTATTCAAGCCACAGACCGAGGTCGGCGCCGATGGCCGGGTCATCGATCCGCGCGAAGGCGAGCAGTACGAACTGGGCATCAAGGGCAGCTACTTCGGCGGCGACCTCAACGCCCGCGTGACCGCTTTTCAGATGACCGACAAGAACCGCGCCACCGACGCCGACGGCCAGTCCTCCACCATCGACTATGTTGCAGCCGGCAAAACCCGAATCCGCGGGGGCGAATTCGAGGTCAGCGGCTACCTGACTCCGCAGTGGGAACTGCTGGCCGGCTACACCTACATGAAGACCGAGACGTTGTCGGGCGACGAGAACGCGATCTTCACCCTGATGCCGCGCCACCAGGCCTCGCTGTGGACCACTTACACCCTTGATGGCGGCGCGCTGAACGGCCTGGGCATCGGTGGTGGCGTCACGGCCATGAGCGACTTCTCCGTCACCCGCAACGACATCACCCTGAGCGCGCCCGGCTACGCGGTGGTCGATGCCAAACTGTCCTACCCGATAACCGACAAGCTGACCGCAACGCTCGACGCCAACAACCTGCTCGACCGCAAGTACTATTCGCGCGTCGGCAGCGTCGGCACCTTCAACTTCTACGGCCCGTCGCGCAGCTTTACCGTCGGCGCCCGCTACGCGTTCTGATCCACCTGGCCGTCGGCCCTCGATGGGGTGCCGACGGCCCCGTCATGGAGATACCCATGCCCCAGTTCCATGCCCAGGTGCCCACGCCGCGCGCCCTGCGCAACATGACGCGGCTGTGCAAGCACTTCGCTCATAAGGCCGACGTCACCATTACCGGATCCGACGCGCACTGCAGCTTCGCCTTTGGGCAATGCGACATGCACGCCACGGAAGATCAGCTCGTGATCGACTGCCAGGCCGAGACCGACGAGGCGCAAAAGCGCCTGCGCTTCGTGCTCGCCGATCACGTCTACCGCTTCTCCGGGGAAGAGGCGCTGCAGATCGATTGGCGGGACGGGCCGCTCCCCACGCGCGCGGCGGACGCATGATGCGCTCGCTCGTGGCCCTGCTCGCCTGCGTCGGCCTCGCCGCCCACGCCACGGCCGATGACGCCTGGCAGCCGGTCCAGCTGCCGCACGCGGTGCAGCACGACATCCACTCGCAGCGCACGGACCGCGACTACCGTATCTACATCGCCGAGCCGCGCCAGGCGCCGCCACCGGGTGGCTATCCAGTGCTCTACGTGCTCGACGGCAATGCCCTGTTCCCCGGCCTGGCAATCCAGGCCCAAGCCTTGGAAGACCGCCCCGACCCGAACCTGCGCGACTCCGTGCTGGTGGTCGGCATCGGCTACCCGGGCGAAGCGCTTTATCAATTCAAGGCGCGCGCCGAGGACTACACCCCCGACGCGGAGGACCGTCAACGCCTGCCCGGCCGTGAGCCGCCGCCGGCGGGTGGCGCCGAGGACTTCCTCGCTTTCATCCAAACCGAGCTCAAGCCGCTGATCTCCGGGCGCTACCCGGTCAACGCACAGGCGCAGACGTTGTTCGGTCACTCCTACGGCGGCCTGTTCACGCTCTATACGCTGCTCAACCAGCCACAGACCTTTCAGGGTTACGTCGCGGCCAGCCCGTCGATCTGGTGGTACAAGGGCTACATCGACCGTACGCTGGCCGGCTTCGAACGCCACGCCGCCGAGCGGCGCCTCGCCGCACGCTTGCTGGTCACGGCCGGCAGTGCGGAAGAGCCGCCCGTGGACGACCCACTGACCGACCCACGCCAGCAGCACATGGCCGAGCGGCGGATGATCGGACACGCGCGTGACCTGACCGAGCGCCTGAGCACGGTGCCGGGCCTGGACGTCCGCTTCGTGCTCAACCCCGATGCCAACCACGGCACCAATAGCTTCCATAGCGCCATCGAAGCGCTGGAGTTGGCCACGGTCGTCGGCCGCATGGCACGCCCGGTAGAAGACGACTGACAGCGGCGGATGAGAACCGGCCGGTCAGGCATTCGTGGCATCGCCGCAGCGGGCGCCAGTGGTAGAGTCGTCGCGGCCCTTAATTTGCTGGAGATACCATGCGCACGCTTCAAGCCCTCATGTTCGCCCTCCCCCTGGCTTTCAGCTCGTTGGGTTTCGCCGCCGATTCGCCCGCCGGGCGCTGGCAGACCATCGATGACGAAACGGGCAAGCCCAAGTCGATCGTCGAAATCCAGCAGGCTGACGATGGCACCCTGAGCGGCAAGGTCGCGCAAATTCTGCAGTCGGACCATGGCCCGAATCCGCTGTGCACCGAATGCGAAGGCGAGCGCAAGAACCAGCCCATCACCGGCATGACCATCCTCTGGGACCTGAAGCCGGATGGCGAGCAAACCTGGAACGACGGCACCATCCTCGACCCCTCGAAGGGCAAAACGTACCGCGCGAAGGCCAAGCTGCTCGAGGGTGGTAACAAGCTGGAGGTACGTGGCTACATTGGCATCGAGGCGTTGGGCCGCACCCAGACCTGGATTCGCCAGTAATCACCGGCCCGCTGCACAGTCGCGAGCGCATGCAGCGAAACGCCGACTGCACGGCCGTGTAGCACCGGGGTCGAAGCGCTATGGCCTCGACCCTTTTCTTCCGATCCTCCACGCTGCGCCACCTGCTGCCGCTGGCACTCGTCTTGTTTTCCGGCTCGCTGGCGGCTGCCGAGGCGCACCTGCAGGCGGTGGTCGACCAGGCTGAACGGCTGGCGCCGCTACAGACGCTGATCATCGCCCGCCGCGGCGAAACGGTGCTCGAGCGCGGCTTTCATGGCCATCGCGTCACCGCGCCGACCAACATCAAGTCCGCTTCGAAATCGGTGATCTCGGCCTTGGTCGGCATCGCCATCGACAAGGGCGTCATCCAGAGCGTCGATCAGCCGATCGCCGAGCTGCTGGAAGCCGAACTGCCCAGCAACCCGGACCCACGCCTGCGAGCGGTCACCGTCGGCCACCTGCTCAGCATGCAAGCCGGGCTCGGTTCCACCTCCGGGCGCCACTACGGCGCTTGGGTGGCGAGCCGCAACTGGGTTCGCGCGGCGCTGGCTCGGCCGTTCGAAGGCGATCCCGGCGGACCGATGATCTACTCCACCGGTTCCAGCCACCTGCTTTCGGCGATCCTCACGCGGAAAGCCGGGCGCTCGACGCTCCAATTGGCGCGGCAATGGCTGGCGCCGCTCGACGGCTTCGCCATCAGCGCCTGGACACGCGACCCGCAAGGCATCTACCTCGGCGGCAACGAAATGGCGATGACGCCGCGCTCGCTGCTGGCCTTCGGCGAGCTTTACCGGCGTGGCGGGCTCAACGCTGCCGGGGAGCGGCTGCTCACCGAAGCGTGGATCGAAACCTCCTGGACGCCCCGCACCCGCTCACGCTACACGGGCCACGGCTATGGCTACGGCTGGTTCATTACCGAGTTGAGCGGCCAGCCCGTGCGCTACGGCTGGGGCTATGGCGGCCAAATGGTCTATGTCGTGCCCGGGCTGGACATGACGGTGGTGATGACCTCCGACACCCGTCAACCGTCAGGCGGCGCCATGGGCCATCGCGACGCCCTGCATCGGCTGCTCGGGCAGATCATCGAGGCGGTAGAGCGTTATTGACTGGCCAGCCGCACCAGCGCCGCGCGATCCAGGCAGCGGTAGCGGAACGAGGGGCGGCCGATCTGGCCGTAATGAAAGGATTCCTCCAGCACCCGCGCATCGCTCAGATGCTTCAGGTACTTGCGCACCGAGACCCGCGACATGCCAGTTGCATGCAGCAGCGTCTCGCTGGTGAAGCCGTCTTCGTCAAGCGCCAGGATCGCCTGCGCGACCTGCGCCAGTGAGGCCGGCGTAAGGCCTTTGGGCAGGTCGCCGGGGCGGCGGGTTTCGTCGAGCGGAGCCTGGCCGAAGACGCGATCGATGTCGCTCTGAGCAAGCTGGTCCGGCATCCGAGACAAGCCTTCGCGAGCGCGGCGGCAGGCTTCGATGGCATCTCGGAAACGCTCGAAGCTGAAGGGTTTGACAAGGTAATCACGCGCCCCGAGCCGCTGCGCGGCGCGCACCGTGTCGATTTCGGAAGCCGCGGTGATCAGCACGGCGTCGGTGTTGCGGTCCTCGGCACGCAACTGGCGCAGCACCTCAAGCCCCGAACGGTTGCGCAGGTAGATGTCGAGCAATACCAGGTCCACGGACGCCTGCGCCAGATACTCGAGCGCCGACGCCACGTTGTCGCACTGGCCGACCAGTTCGACACCCTCGAGGCGCGACAGGTAATCGACGTTCAGGCGCATGACCATCGGGTCGTCTTCGACGATCAGCACGCGCATGGCTGCTTTCATGATTGGATGGCTCCCGCGGCGCTCCGGTAGGGCAATTCGACCTCGAACAGGCTGCCACGTCCGGCCTCGGAATACACCGCCAGGCTGCCGCCCCAGGCCTCGACCTGCTCCTGCACGGCGGCCAGGCCAATGCCCCGCTGAGCACCCTTGGTGGACACGCCGCGCTCGAAGATCTGCTCACGCACTGCTGCTTCGATCCCGGCGCCGCTGTCCTGCACATGCAGCGAGAGCAGCGCCTCGTCGTGGTCCAGCGTCAGGCTGACGCGGCGCTCGTCGCGCTCGGCCACAGCTTCGAAAGCATTCTCCAGCAGGTTGCCGAGCACGGTCACCAGGCCATGCACCTGATCGGGCGCGGCAGCCGGCACCGGGTGTTCGACAACCACTTGAAACAGGATGCCGCGCTCACGCGCTTCGCTCTGTTTGCCCAACAGGAAACCCGCCAGGACCGGCTCGCCGATGCCCTCAACCAACGCGGTGGCCGGGGCCAACTGATGGTCAGCGAGATCCCGCAGATAAAGGCGCAGCGCATCGAGGTCGCCCATCTGGGCAAGGCCCAGCAATACGTGCAGCTTGTTCTTGAACTCGTGGGTTGCGGCACGCAGGGCCTCGGCGTAGCGGCTCACGCCGGTCAGCTGCTCGGCCAGGGCATTGACCTCGCTCTTGTCGCGAAAAGTGGCAATGGCACCGATGACCCGCCCTTCGTGGCGGATTGGTGCACGGTTGGCGAGGATGGCGAGGCCGTTGAGGCTGAATTCCCGGTCGCGCTGCTCGGTAGCGCTGCTAAGCACTTCAGGCAAGCCGCTGTTTGGCAGGTATTCAGCGATGGGCCGCCCCAGCGGCGGCGTGCCCAGGCCGGTGCTCGCGAGCAGGCGTTCGGCAGCGGGATTGGCCAGCGTGATACGCGCCTGGTCATCCACGGCCAGCACCCCTTCGCGTACCGAGGCCAGCATCGCCTGGCGCTCTTCGACCAGCCGGGTGATCTCGTAGGGCTCGAGCCCCAGCAGCACACGCTTGATGTAGCGCGCCAGCAGGTGCGCGGCGAAGGCCGCAAATATCATCAGCGCGAGCACACCAAGGACCACATCGCGGCGATGCTCGGCGAGCAACTCGCCCAGCGAGGCCAGGGTCACGCCGACCGAGACCGCGCCGACTACTACGCCCTGCTGATCGAACACCGGGGCGAAACCGCGGATGCTCGTGCCCAGGCTGCCGGCCGCGCGCGACGCGTAGGTCTCGCCGGCCAGTGCTGGGCCCTCATCATCGCCCCGGAACGCCCGCCCGATGCGCGCAGGGTCGGGATGGGTAAGACGCTTGGAATCCAGGTCCATGACCACGATGAAGTCGACCCCGAGGCGCTGGCGCAAAGGGTCGATCGCCTGCTGCAACCGTGCACCGGTAGACGGCTCGGTCAGGGCGCGCTGCACGTCGGCGCGCAGGGCCACCGTCTGCGCAAGGTTGGTCACGCGCAAGGTCTGGCCTTCTTCGAGCGTGGCGCGCAGCTGGACGTTGAACAGCCAGAGCGCAAGCGCGAGCGCCAGCACCACCATGACGGCGACCAGCAGCGAGATCAGGGTGTTGAGGCGCAAGCGCAAGGCTGTTCTCCAGAAACAGGGGACGCGCGGCTGGCCGCCGCAATGGCCGGATCGAGCCAGCGCGGCCGCGCCGGGTCAAGCGCCCACCCGCTTTTTTTAGTTTCGTAACGCTTTTTAAACTTCGCCAAACATTGGCCGCGAAGCGTCTGTGCTTAAGCTCGCCCGGCACCCGGCCCCGCCTCGTTCACGACGCGCACCGCCGGGCACAGCGCCCGAAACAGGGCTATTCCGCGAAACAATACCCGTACGTGCGCCCCCGGGGCGCCACGTTCGAAGGAGTACAACAATGAGCCGGACCACGCTGAGCGCTGCCCTGCCTGACGGCAGCACGCACCCTTCGCTGCTTTCCCAGCGCATCTTCAACCTGCCGCTGCCGCTATTCGCCATTGCGCTGATCGTGATGGCGGGCGCCATCGCTACCGACACCCTGCCGACCGGCATGATCGGTGCGCTGATGGTCATGATGCTGCTCGGCGAGCTACTCGGGTTCGCAGGTGACCGCCTGCCCATCGTCAAAACCTACCTTGGCGGCGGTGCGATCCTGGCGCTGTTCGGCGCCGCGGCGATGGTCTATTTCGGCTGGTTGCCCACGGCCGTTGCGGACGACGTGGCGACCTTCATGAAAGGCGGTGGCTTCCTCGATTTCTACATCGCCGCGCTGATCACCGGCAGCATCCTCGGCATGGACGCCAAGGTGCTGGTCAAGGTCGGCTCGCGCTACGCGTTGCCGCTGCTGTGTTCCGTGCTGTTCGCCGCGCTCTTTGCAATGGCAGTCGGCGCCTTGCTCGGCTTCTCGGCGCAGGATGCGGTGGTCGTCATCGCCATGCCCATCATGGGCGGCGGCATGGGCGCCGGTGCGGTGCCGATGAGCCAGATCTACGAACAATTGCTCGGCCAGCCGGCCAGCTACTACATCTCCATCCTGGTGCCGGCGCTGGCGCTGGGCAACGTCTTCGCCATCATCATTGCCGGGCTGCTCAACGGGCTGGGTAACCGCTACCCGTCGCTGACTGGCAACGGCCAAATGATGCCGGGCGTGGACGTCGCCGAGAAGGAAGGCCCTGTCACCCTGCCAGCGCTGGGCATCGGCCTGGTCGCAGCGCTGAGCTTCTTCGTTGCAGGTCAGATCCTCGGTGAGGTCGTGCCGCTGCATCCCTACGCGCTGATGATCGTGCTGGTGGCGGTACTCAAGGTGACTAACCTGGTGCCGGAGTCGATCAATGATGCGGCCTCACAGTGGTTCCGCTTCGTCGCCCGCAACTGGACCTTCGCCTTGCTGTTCGGCATCGGCGTGGCCTTCACCGACCTAGGCCAGGTGATCGACGCCATCTCGCTGACCTACGTCCTGATCGTCTTCGCGGTGGTTGCCGGGGCGGCTTTCGGTGCGGGGTTGGTGGGTAAGCTGGTGGGCTTCTACCCGATCGAATCGGCGATCACTGCAGGCCTGTGCATGGCCAACATGGGCGGCACGGGCGATGTCGCCGTGCTCTCCGCCGCGCGCCGCATGTCGTTGATGCCCTTCGCACAGATCTCCTCGCGCCTGGGTGGCGCGCTGATCCTGCTGATCTCCAGCGTGGTGGTACCGGTGTTCTTTACCTGAGCCCTGCGTATCTGAACGCAAAAGCCCCGGCCTATGCAGCCGGGGCTTTTCTGTTTCTGCCTCGCGATCCCGTCAGAAGCGGTACTTGGCAGACGCCGTCACGCTGCGCGGAGCGCCATAGGTCAGCGCGCCATAAGCTTCGAACATGTCGAAGTATTTCTTGTCCGTCAGGTTGTCGACGTTCAGCTGCGCGCTGAGGTTCTCGGTGACCTCGTAGCGCGCCATCAGGTTGACCAGCGCATAGGCCTCCTGCTCGACTTTTTCGCGGTTACCGGCCGGATTCGTGGCGTAGGTGTAGATGCTGTCCTGCCAGTTCACCCCGCCGCCAACGGTGAGCTTGTTGAACGCGCCCGGCAGACGATAAGTGGTGAAGGTGCGAAGCAGCTTGGTCGGGTAGCGCGTGCTGCGGGCGTTGCCGTCCGGGTCTTCGACCTCGAACTGGGTATACCCAGCCATGAGGTTCCAGCCTGGGGCCAGCTCACCGGACACCTCCAGCTCGAAGCCTTCGCTGGTCACGTCGATGGCCTCGTAGGCAAATTCACCCGCTATCCCGCCGGGAACCTGTACACCTGTGCTCTCGCCAAGGCCGTCCTGCTTGATCTTGAAGATCGCGGCGGAGGCATTTAGCCGGCCTTCGAAAAATTCAGCCTTGAGGCCCGTTTCGTAGCTTTCACCAATGATCGATGCCAGCTGCTGCCCGGTAATGTCCCTGCGGGCCTGGGGCTGGAAGATGTCGGTATAGCTGGCATAGGCCGACAGGTTTTCGGTGAGGTCGTAGACGATACCGGCGTACGGCGTCAGTTCGTGCTCATCGATTCGCGATGGCGTGTTGAACGGCGTGTCGTCGCTGGTCTTCTCGTAGCGGTTGTCTCGCGCACCGAGGATGACCTTGAGTTCATCCGTCACACTCAGGCGGGTCACTGCGTACAGGCCTTTCTGCGTCAGGTCGCCGTAGCTGTAAGGCGTCAACGCCCCCCAGACCGGAGCCGGGAAATCGCCGTCGTACGCATCGAAATTGGCAACGCCGCCAGAACCGCCCTGCGCTAGGCGTCTGTCGGCCTCGAAGTCCTGCTGGCTATAGATGTAACCAAAGGCGACCTCATGTTCGCGCCCGAACAGCATCACCGGCCCGCCGAGGCGAATGCTGTAGTCGTCCTGCACGGTCTTGGTCTTGTAAGAGCCGGGGAAGGAGCTCATCGCCGAGCTGCCGTCACGCCCCGGGTTGCCGGAAAGGTAGAGCAAGTAGGAGTCCGAGGTGCGCTCGCCGCGGTTGTAGCTGAGGTTCAGCTCCCAGCTGTTGGCGAAGCGGTGATCAAGATTGACGAAGTAGGTTTCGTAACTGCTGTCCCACTTGCTCCACTCGGCAGAGGTGGTTTTCGAGCGGCTCCAGTCTGTGCGGCTGCCGTCGGCGTACCAGATCGGCAGGCCACCCCACATCGGCGAGTCGGAGTCGTTCTCCTGGCGGCTCAAGCCGAACCAGAGTGTGGTGTCGGGTGTGAGGTCGATGTCCATGGTGCCGTAGAAGGTTTCGCGCTGCCCTGACTTCATGTCGATCCAGCTGTCGCCTTCGTTGTACTCGCCCACCAGCCGCGCCCGAACCGTGCCCGCCTCGTTGACCGCGAACGACAGGTCGCCTTCGGTGCCGTACGTATCCCAACTACCGCCGCTGACTTCTACCGAGCCGGTCAACGCTCGGCTGCTGGCACGCTTGCGAACCAGGTTGAGCGAGGCCGAGGGGTCACCGGCGCCGGCCATCAAGCCATTGGCGCCGCGCACCACTTCGACGCGGTCGTACATCGCCAGGCTGCTGAAGATTTCCCCCGAACTCCAAGGCTGCTCCCAGATCGTCGGTACGCCATCGATCATCAGCGCATTGATCGCAAAGCCGCGGGCATTCAACTGCGCTCGGTCGGTTTCGTAACGGGTTACGGACACACCGGTGGTGTTGTCGACCACATCCAGGATGGTTTGCATGTCCTGGTCTTCCATGCGCTGCTGAGTGATCACGCTGACCGACTGCGGCGTCTCGCGCAGCGACATGCTCAGCGGCGTGGAGGTACGCGCAGCGCCGGTGGTGTAGGACCCGGTGCCTTCGGTCACGTCGGTGACGGCCTCGCCGGTTACCGTAACCGCTTCAAGCGTGGTCGCTTCGGCAGCATCCGTCGCAACGGCATCTTGCGCATAGGCAGGCAGACCCGTCGCGAGCGCGCCCGCAGAAAGCAGGTGAATGACCAGCACCAAAGGGCGCAGCGTAAATGTAGAGCGAACAGCCGAAGCATCCGGCTGGCGGGGCGAGAAGAACATCTGTCTTGGCTTCCTTATAACGATGAACGTTTCTGAGAATCGTTCGTATTATAAGGAGCCAGCCAGCAGAACAGAAAGCCGTTATTGAGAATAAGTTTCGATAACACTTACCAGTGTATCGCCGCCAGCCAGATCCATCGCTCACCCAGCGATTGAGATCTGGCGGACGGACCTATCCTTCCTACTGCATCAGTTGTTGGCCCGCTGCTTGGTCGAATCCAGCTCGGCTTTCTTGCCGGTGGTGACTTCTGTGATCTTCGCGGACTTCTCGATGGCGAAGTCGAACACGTCCTGCATCTTGGCGATGGCTTCGGTCGAGGTCCCGTTCAGGCCACCCTTGGCGGCCCAGTCGAAGTTCCAGACGCCAGAGAGGCTGTCAGCACCGGGGACATCATGAGTCTCGATGGCGGTGAACACATCGGGGTGGCGCTGCAGGTACTGCGCCGCGGCGGACACTTCTGCCGGAACCTGGCCCGACTCGTTCGCAGCCAGCTTCGCCAGCTCGTCGCCAGTGATGGCCGACTTGCCTTCCTGGCGCAGATAGTCGGCGATGACCTTGCTCGACTGGGCGATGTTCAGCTTGGTGTCGAACGCTGAGCTGGAGGTGTCTTGTGGCGGCATGTTGCCGTTCGTGGGGGTGACGGTCGTAGACATCGGCTCTGCTTCCTCTGAAGGTTTAGGCACACCGTGGTTTGAAGTACTACACGAAACGGACCCTAGCACGCGGCCGTTGGCCAGCATGGCGCGCCGCCACAGCAATTCGCAAAGCAGCTCAGATTTCACAAGGATTCACAGAGTCGGCCCCTTCGCGAACGAAGCGACGAAGCGCCGTTAACCCCGTCACAATCACCGCTGCAGAGGGGCAGGCGCGCTTCTACCGAGTCGGCCGCTGCTTCATAGTCGTGGCCCACGCCAACTGCTCCATCAAAGGATTGATGCCATGGAAAACATCTACCAGGCGCCCAGCGCCGAACTCGTCGACGCACCCGTATCCGAGGCCTTCTTCGTCACCTCGACGCGCAAGATGCTCGTCCTGCACCTGTCGACCTTCGGGCTCTATACCCTGTTCTGGTTCTACTGCCACTGGAAGGCGCAGCGCGATGCGACGGGCGAAAACCTGTGGCCCTGGGCTCGCGCGTTCTTCCAGATTTTCTTCACCCACTCACTCGGCCGCGCGATCGCCGACCGGCTGACCCGGGACGGACACGAGCGCTGGGATTACAGCGCGGTCGCGACCATCTATGTGGTCGCTGCGGTCGCCGCGCATGTTCTGGGTCGGCTCACCAACGGCTCGGTTGCCCTGGACCTGTTGACCATAGCCATCGGCCTGCTCAACGTCTTCCCGCTGATCGCCATGCAGCGTAAAGCCAACCTCGCCTGCGGCGATGAGCACGGGCAGAGCAATGCGCGCTTTACGCTCGCCAATCTGGCCTGGATGCTTCTCGGCCTCGTCTGGTGGGCGCTCGCGATGTTCGGCTTTTTCATGCAATGAGGCTCGGCTGGCGAGCCGGTCCTGGGATGAGCTTCCCGCCCGGCCCGCCATCACAGTTCAACCTCGCATCACCCGCCAGGCTGGGGTGTTGTCGTTGGGGTTATAAGTCAGCTCGCTCTTGTCGAGCTTCTCCACGCCAATCGCCGTGAGCCAGGTGTCGAGATCGCCGGTGCTGATCTTGCCGTCGCGCCTGTCGTTCTTGGCCAAGTTGTCGAGCTGGTCGAAAAAGGCGCCGTTGTCGAGCAGGAAGCGCGCGGCACGCTTTTCGTCCTCGCTGCCGTCACCATTGGCGATCTTTTCCAAATCCTTCTTGCTGACGATCGCGTCCTTGCCATTCCAGTCATCCCAGCGCTCGCGGATGGTTTCGATCACGTCGCGGTGCTCGTCGTAGTAGGCGCGGTCGAACGCTTCCTCGTGGGCGCCGACCATCTTCAGCCAGGTGTTGAGGTCGTTGGTGCTGACCTTACCGTCATGGCCGCCCTTGCCCCACTGAGTATCGAGCTGGTCGAAAAACTCGCTGTTGTCGAGCAGGAAGCGAGCAGCGCGCTTCTCCTCTTCGCTGCCATCGCCGTTGGCGATCTTGTCGAGGTCTTTCTTGCTGACGATCGCGTCCTTGCCGTTCCAATCGTCCCAACGCTCGCGGATGGTGTGGATGACGTCGCGGTGCTCCTCGTAGAACGCCTTGTCGTACTTGGCCATGTGCAGGTCGTCATCCAGGCGGTTGACGGAGGAGCCGCCTTCCTGCGGCGTGTTTCTGAAGTTCTCCCACTCATCCTTCTGGTAGTCGTAGATGCTCTGCCCGGCCGGCGCGTCGCGGCCTTCGTATTCGTAGAAGCTGTAGCGGGCGTACTCGAGCTTGTCGCCCCAATCCTCTTGGGCCAGCCCCAGCTCGGCCAGATCCTTGAACCACTGGCCTTCCTTGTCGGTGGCTTTCTGTTTTTTCTCGTGATCGACAAAGATGCCGATGATCCCGGTGATCAATCCCAGACCCGCTGTGATCAGGAACAGCGGGCCAGTCGCGCCCGCCAGCGCGCCGATGCTGGCGAACAGCCCGACAGTGCCGATCACGCCTGCGGTGGTACCGGCCACGCCACTGATGATCTGCAGCGCACCGTTGGCCTTGCCCAGGTCGCTGCCATTGGCGATGGCATCTTTGATGGTGAAACCGCCGAGCACGATATCGGCTACGCCGAGAATATCCGGCGCCACGCCCAGCACCTTGGTTACGGTGCCGGCCACCCGCGCCACGGTTCCGGGTTTAACAGACGGCGTATCCGGCGTGTTGCCGGACAGCGCGTCCTGCACCGTGGTGGTATCGACGAGGCTCGGTGCCGGCGTTGCGTTGCGGATCGAGTCGTTGACCTGGCGGATGGCATCGTCGGCGATGTCGTCGGCGGGTGGAGTGCGGTTGTCGTGCGCATACATGTCGTCCAGCGCGTCGCGATCAAGCTCGAAGTTTTCCGAAAAGCCGTCGAACAGATCGCTGCCGGCCGGCGTGGAGCCGCCCGAGCCCGTGCCGCGCATCCGCTCCTCGACCACGGCATCGAACGCCTCGCGGCTGGGCGGGGTGATGTTGCGCTCCTCGAGGTACTCCACCGCGTCTTCGTAAATGGTCGACAGCGCGTCGGTGTAGGTCGAATAGCCGGATGAGGTGATCGAAGGCGGCAGGCTGCGGTTGGCCGCGTCGTTCAGGTAGTCGCTGAAGTCATCGACGGCGTTGTCCGGCACATCGCCGAGCCCGCTAGCAGCACGCTGCTCGTTGATGCTTTGATCGATGGTCTCCTGCGTGATGGTCAGGTTCTGCTCGTCGGCGATCTGCTGCAGGCTGTTGTAGCGGGAATAGTCGTCGGGCGGCGTGCCGCCGGAACGGCTGATGATGTCGTCGAGCAGGCGCTCGCTGGCCGCGTCGTCCAGCGTGGCGATACCCGAGGCCTCGGCGGACAACCTGACCTGGTCGACCGCGTCGCCACCCCCGCCGCTGTTCAGCGAGGCCAGCTCCAAAGCGCTATTGGCGCGGCTCTGCACAACATCGGGCAGGCCTGAAATCCCACGCTCGCGCAGGAAGCCCTCCACTTTCTTGCCGAGCTCGCTTTCCTTGCCCCAGATCTCAGGCAGCGTCTTGCTCAGGCCCAGCAGCTCCGCGGTATTGGTTTTGGTGAAGAGATCGAAGATGCCCGTCTTGGTGAACTGCGCACCGCCGCTGAGGAAGGTGACGAAGTCTTTGGCAATGACCATGCGCTCCAGCGGCTCGTCGGCCAGCTGGCCATTCTTGGCCGAAAGCATGTAGATCGCGCCGCCCAACGAGCCGAAGGCGGAAATCGTGCCGAGCACGCCGTACTGGTTCAGCGTGCCGATCGCACGGGTGAAGTCATCCTTGCTGACCTCGGCGGGGATGTACTGGGTCTTGAGCTTCTCATCGAACTCGGCCTGGGTCAGGGTGCCGTTGTTGAGCTTTTCGCTGAGCTCGACGAAGTCCGCCATCTTGGTTTTGTCGTTGATCAGCTCGTTGTAGAACTTCTCGATGGTTTCCTGAACACGGCGCGGAATGTCGGCGGACTTGAGCACGGTCTTGATCAGCGCGCCCATGTCCCGGTAGGCCATTTCCTTGTACTCGTCCGGGATCGCATCGGGGTCGCCGACGAGCGTGTCGATCTCGACCATGATGCTGTTCTGCTTGAGCGCCGACTCGGCCTTGCGCGCACGCTCGGGGTCGAGCATCTCTAGGCTCGACGCCAGGCGTGCGACCTCGGCTTGGGCCTCGGCGCCCATGCCCTGCTTCTTCATGTCCTCGAGGTATTTGACGAAGTCGACGCTGGTGAGCGTGTCGTAAAGCGTGTCGGCCAGCGCGTCCTTGTCCTCGCCGCTGATTTTCTCGATCGCTTTGTCGATCTCGGCTTGAAACTCCTTGCCGATCTTGTCGTGCTCGCCCTGGCCGGTGGTGAACATCTCGTTGAGCAGCTTTTCCACCTCGTTGCCGTCGAGGATGTCCTGCATGTCCTCGCTGCTCAGCGTCTCGCCATTGGTATCGAACTGGCGCCAGGTCGAGCCGCCACGCGGGTCCTCGATATACGGGGTTATGCGGTGCCCGCTCTCCATCGCCGCCTTGGCCTCGATGGCTTTGACCAGCTTGTAGATATCGCTGTCCTTGCCGACGGTGCCGTCGTCGATGAGCTTCTTGTATTTGTCGAGCAGGTTCTTTGTCGCCAGCTCGACCACGCTCAATTCCTGCTCGTCGTCCTTGTCGGCCTTTTCGCCGCTGCTTTGGCCGAGTAGATCGAGGGTGTCGAGGTCAGGCAGGTCATAGTTGTCGCGCAGGGTCTGGATGCGATCGCCACTCTTTAGGTGGTCGCTCCACATCTGCGCGACGCGGTCGTACATTTCCTTGTTCTCGAACCGGGACACGACGTACTTCGTACCGTCCTTGGTCTCGAACTGGATAACGCCGTTGCCGTATTCCTCCGGCCAGCCGAAGAAGGCGATATCGTGCTCGGCCACATAGGTATCGGCGCCGGCCACCTCGCGGCCATCGTCGACCCGTTGTTCGAGTGTGTAGCGCGACAGGCCGACTTCCTGCACCGCCGCGAAAAGCTCCGGGGTGATGGCCTTTGAGACGGTGACTTTGTCTCCGTCAGCCGTGGTGTAAGTAATGACCTCGGCGTCTTCCAGGTTGCCCTGCCATTCGAAGTTGCGGTAGTCGCCCCAGGGCAGCACCTCGGTATTGCGGTCTGCGATGGCGTTGCCCGCATCCATGGCCGAGACGACCTGCGCTTTCTGCCCCGGCGACTGGCTCAGCTCGTGCAGGCTGACCAGGAACCTGTACAGTTCCGGATTCACGGCGCGCTCGACCACCACACCCTGCCCGTCGAGTTCGTAGCGAATCTTGCCGTCGCGCGGCGCGTCGACGGTGGTCTTGTCGATCGGTGGCCAGGTTTCGTTGTCCGTCGCGGTACGGTCCGGTTTGGCTTTCTTGTCGCCACCCGCGTTCGCGGATTTGCGCAGGATGGCGTCGAAATTGATGGCGTGGTCGCCGCCTGGTTCCGGCAGCAGGCTGGTCAGGTATTTCACGTTCACGGTCGTGTCCTCGCAAGAAATGGCGGCTGCGATCCGACATCCGCGCGAGACCCCGCGCCGGCCGCTGCGACCCGCAATGGCGACATGCATGCTTGTCGTACGTCTACCAAGACGTTACGCCGACCGCTTCGCTGGGGAGCGTGAAAGGTTGTGAAAAATATCGAGTGGCTTGGTGAGTGCGCGCAGGGCCGTTACGCGGCGCTGACGATGCTGCCGCGCTCACCACCCGAGGCGGAGTTTGGCGGGGAGCACAGCGGACATCTTTGAGCAGTAGCAATGCCTACCCGAGCACCCAGGCTTGAGTGACAGGGCAATCGATCAGTCTGCCGATACGGACCTCACGGCAGGCCAGGCGTTATTGCTGGGCGGTGCGCATCGACGCCCATGCAGCATCCAGAACCGGCTGTTGCAACCCCGACAAGCCATCCTTGAAATAGGTGCGACGCCGCTGGTCCGCCGTGACGACCAGGCTTGGATGCTCCTGCGCAAAAGCTTTCAGTTCGGGCGCATCGTCAACCAGGAAGTTGTAATACATCGCCTCGGCTGAATTGCGCAGCATGTTCTCAGGCTTCAGCAGGTGATCGATGAAACGGTGCGCCAGCTCTGGGTTGCGCGCATTGGCCGGAATGGCAAGGGTGTCGATGAAGCCGATGGAGCCCTCTTCCGGTACGTCATAGATGACATCCGGGTTTTCCTGCATCGCCAGAAGCGCCTCGCCACTCCACACCAGCGCGGCACACAGCTTGCCTTCGGCCAGCTCGCTATCGAGCCCTTCGTTCTTGATGGCCCGCGCATCTGCCACCAGTGGCCGGAGCTTCTCGATGTTCCGCTCGATAATCGCGGCGCTTGCGCCCTGCAGGCGGCGGCCCTGGTAGTTGAACCAGATCGAGAGAATCTCCTCAGGCGAGTCCTGCAGCCCAACACCACAACCCGCCAAGCGGGCCCGAGAAGCGTCGTCGAAGATGACATGCCAGCTGTTAGGAACGGCCCCGCCATATACCGGTTGTGCCAAGCGCTGATTGATGGCCAGGCCGATGGTGCCCCAGAGGTACGGCACCGCGTAGTGCTGTCCGGCTTGGGTAGCCAGGACCTGCGTCGACCACATGCCGAGCTTCGAGTAGTTCTCCAAACGCTGCGTGTCGATTGGCTGAAGCTTCTTGTTCTCGATCATCTGCGCAAGCATGTAGTGAGAAGGCACTACGACGTCGTAGGGCTTGCCATCGTCGAGCCCAGCATTGAGCTCAGCGGCCGTCTCGAACTCCTGATAATCCACCACCACGCCGTGCTCGGACTCAAAGGATTTGACGACGGCCGGGTCGATGTACTCGGTCCAGTTGTAAACCCTGAGAACCTCCTGCGACCACGCCAGTCCAGGAACCAGAACCAAAAACAGAGGGGCTAGAAACTTCAAAGCGAACTCCTTGTAGTTGCACCGGCTTGGCAGCCACAGATGCAACACTCAGCGGCGCGGTAAGCGCGTTATCGATACAAACAGATCAAGGCAGGCAAGGCGCAGCCGTCGTCAGACCCAAACCGGGTCTCGACGCACGGGCAAATCTGGGATGTTCTTATAGGTAGGTAGCGGATCGTTTTTACGAGCCGTTATGGAAAGGGCGGCGAATGCTCATCCTACGGAGGTCAGGCATCTGCTGCTCAACCACCTCGAAGCCTGCCCGCTGGCATCGCCCCAAGGTCCATGTCCGCCTTTCGCTCGAGGCTGGGCCTGCGTAACAGACAGTGCCGCACAGCACGTACCCCCCGCTCTAGCCCGCGCCTCCGCGTAACAACAGTCGCGACCGGGCGGCATCATGGGCGCTATGCCAGTACCGAACAAGAACCACCGGTCTCAGACACCGCGCCGAACGCGAACGGCGTCGCATTTTGAGCCTGCATGTCGACGTAGCAGTCAGTCGTCAGCGCTTGTGGCCATGGTGGTCAATGCGCTTCAAGCCGCGCATACAAAACTTTGGCGGCGTCGGTCGGATTACCTAAGCCTTTTCGTGATTTACATCACGATGCTCTGTAAGCCAAATGCCATCGCACGTTGAGCCACGTAACCCGTTACCTCAGGATGCCGGCGCTCGGAGTGGCAAGGGTCCTTCGCAGTATCAAGCAGTAACTGATCAGGCCGAGTCGGCCAGGGAGCAATACATGGAAATCGCAAGCAACGCCTTTTCACCCCGCGCGGCGGGCTTCAAGCGCCTTCGCTTGGCGAGCGCAGTTTTCCTCATCACAGCCGGCCCAGCGTGGGCAAACGGTGAAATCACCGACCTGGGATTGTTAGGTGACGAGACGTTCCTCAGCGCAGACGGTACGACGCTGGGGAGCATCTATCGGCTCGGTGCCAATGGCCGCTACCACAGCGACATCTGGACCGCGCACAGCGGTGTTCAAGATATCGGAACGCTGGGAAATGAAACGATCCTCAGCGGGCTGAGTGCAAATGGCGATGTCGCAGTCGGTACAGCCACTACGAGCGGCGCTGGCTCGCGCGCTTTTCGCTGGACCGCCGCGTCCGGCATCGAACAGCTGACGAGCTTGGGTGGCACGAGTACCCAGGCAAATGCGGTCAGTGCGGACGGCAACGTAATCGTAGGTGCGAGTGATCTGGCCAACGGCGAGCAGCACGCGGTTCGCTGGACAAGCCAAGGGGTTACCGACCTGGGTACGCTTGTCGGCAGCAGTCAGTCGTATGCGCTCGCGACCAACGCGGACGGCGCCGTTGTCGTAGGTGGTAGCTTTTTAGGAAGCGGCACCCGTGCGTTTCGCTGGGTTGACGGACAAATGAGCGATCTGGGTACGCTGGGTGGGACCTATTCGCTCGCTCGCGCCGTGAGCGCCTCCGGTCAGACAGTCGCTGGCGATTCAAACAACAGCCTCGGCCACCGACGCACGTTCGTTTGGACGCCAGCGACCGCAATGCGGGATATCGGCACCCTCGGCGGAACCCACACGTTTTTCTCTGACCTCAGTTCGGACGGATCCACCATTGTCGGTGCGAGTAATACGGGGACCGCCACTCATGCGTACCGCTGGACAGACGCCGGCATGAGTGACCTGGGGGCGCTGGGCGATGGCGGTTCCTTGGCGCTCGCCGTTAACGCGGACGGAAGCGTAGTAGTCGGTGAATTCGATCTGGGTGAGCGGAACCGAGGCTTTCGCTGGACGCAGGAAACCGGCATGCAGACCATCGAGCAATGGTTGGATGCCCATGGCGCAAATATCGACCCCGCTTCCTCCCAGGTCGCCTATGCCGAGGCGGTCAGCGAAGACGGCAGCGTGGTGGCTGGCATCCTTCTGAACGACCACACGTTCATTGCCCGCGCTGGTCAGTCAGGATCCGATGGCGGAACGGGTGGGATGATTGATCTGCAAGAGTTCAGTGCAAGCCTGGACGCCACTGCAGCCGCACCGGCTGCAGCCCTGGCCAATACCGATATGATCCTCAACGGCGCCCACGGCAGCCCGATGCGCAACCTTGTCCCGGAGGGCCGCTATAGCGTCTGGGCAGGCGGAGACTATGGCCAAGAGAGCGACGACAACGCCGATCAAGGCTCGCTCGAAGTAGGCGTAGCGACCAACATCGGTAACGGTGTACAGGTAAACGTTGCCCTTGGCCGCAGTTACTCGGAAAGCGACACAGGCCTGACCGGTACGACGAAGCTGCGTGGCACCTATTTGATGCCTGAAGCGGTGATCAAGCTAGACGATCTTCCGCTTTACGTAACCGTCAGCGGTTTTTACTCGCACGGTAACGCCGATATCGACCGCGGCTACCGTAACGCCGGAAATGTGGTTCGGTCGGCCGGCGAAACGGATGTGACCATCGTCGGCGGCAAGCTTCGCCTTGATTGGCTCAATGCCTTCACCGTGGCGTCCACTGCGTTTACGCCCTATACAAGCGTGGGCCATGTCGAAGCCAAGTTCGATGGCTACACCGAAACGGGTGGTGGCTTCCCGGTTCGCTGGGACGATCGCACCGAGCGCACAACCACTGGCCGAGTTGGCATGGACGCCGTACACACCCTGAGCCCAACCGTCAGCTTGCTGGCAAGGCTCGAAGGTGTGCATCGGTTTGACAATAAAAGCGACGGCGCCAGCGGCGAGCTGCTTGGTCTGTCAACGTTCGAGCTTCCGGGTCAGGCCTATCGGCAAAACTGGGTGCGCGCGGCGGTCGGCGCGGAGGCCGCGCTTGGTGGCGGCGTCGGCTCGGTCATGCTCAACGGCACCAGCGAAGGCGGAGACGCTGACTACTGGCTAGCAGTTAACTACAAGTGGCTGTTGTAAACCGCGAGTGATGAAAAGCGCCCGGCTATTGGCCGGGCGTTTTTGTTTACATCTCCACTGCCTACAAACACTACGCTGGTAAACGCGACCGCTTAACACGGCCCGCCACTGTGAGACCTAGTCGCGCCCGCTCGCGTGCGCATCGATGAAGGGCACCGCGCTGTTAGGGAGGACGGTACTAGGAAGCTTACCGTCCCAGCGCTCTGCCTTGGTCAGCTCAACCAGCGCCTGGTTTGCCTTGAGGGCGTCTGCACGCGCCTTGATGGCATCAGCTTCCGCCTCACCACGCAGACGGGTGGCCTCGGCTTCAGCGCGCGCCCGGGCAAGCGACGAATCGGCAGCGGCCTGCGCCTGCGTGACGGCGATCTCAGCGTTGACCCGCTCCCGGGCAAGGTCCTGCTCGCGCGTTTTCACCGCGACCTCGGCTTTCATACGCTCCTCGATGGAGCGTTCGTATGCGTCGGAGAAGTCGATGTTCTCCAGCTGAACGCTGTCGATCACCACCGGCCCGGAAATGGCATCGGTAAACGCCTTGGCATAGTCGAGGCCGAGCTGGCCACGCTCCTGAACAGCGCGAACGGCGGTATAGCCACCGAAGACACGCTCAGCCTGCGTACCGATCTGCCGGCTGATGAGTCGCTCGACCAGCGCCTCTTCGCTGCCGAATTGCTTGTAAACATGCTCGACATCTTCCGGCGACACGTGCCAGGACACCGAAATCGACATGGACGCCGTCTGTTGGTCGCGGCTATAGGCCTGGACGTTCTTGTAAGTGGTCGTCTGGTTCTGCACGGAAATGATTTTGACGCTATCGATCCATGGAACCTTGAAGCCGAGACCCGGCTCGGCGACCGAAACAAACGCACCGTTGCGCAGCACCACGCCGCGCTCCTTCTCGTCAATGGTGTACCAGCTGCTCATCAC
The DNA here is from genome assembly GCF_054131565.1 of Pseudomonas sp. SA195. Lineage (NCBI taxonomy): Bacteria > Pseudomonadati > Pseudomonadota > Gammaproteobacteria > Pseudomonadales > Pseudomonadaceae > Pseudomonas > Pseudomonas sp. SA195. The sequence continues at coordinate 4,202,300 of NZ_CP096392.1, forward strand.
GCTGACGATAACCAGCACGCCGATGGCAACGACCACGATCAGTCCCGACAGCGACGGGATGCGTGCGTTAATGGTGTTGATGTCTTTCACGGGCAAATCCTTTTGGCTCCTGAGGGGGGCCGGATTATAGAGACTTGCATGCGACAAGAAGGCGAGCGGCTTCGCGGTCTTAAGCCAGCTGGTTAGAGATATAAAAAAAGGCGCCCAAAGGCGCCTTTCTTCATCGCTACGCGATCATCAGACCTTGGCGCGCTCGTAGCGCTTGCGGTCGTTCTCGTTGAGCAGCTTCTTGCGCAGGCGGATCGACTTCGGCGTCACTTCCACCAGCTCGTCATCGGCGATGAATTCCAGCGCCTGCTCGAGGGTGAACTTGATCGGCGGAACCAGGGCGATGACTTCATCCTTGCCCGAGGCGCGCATGTTGTCGAGCTTCTTGCCCTTGGTGGGGTTGAGCACCAGGTCATTGTCACGGCTGTTGATACCGCACAGCTGGCCTTCGTAGATCTCGTCGCCCGGCGCCAGGAACAGCTTGCCGCGCGCCTGCAGGGTTTCCAGCGAGTAGGTCAGCGCCGTACCGGTGGCCATCGACACCAGCACGCCGTTCTGGCGGTTGGTGACTTCGCCGGCCTTGATCGCGCCGTAGTGGCTGAAGGTCGAGGTCAGGATGCCCGAGCCCGAAGTCAGGGTCAGGAAGTTGTTACGGAAGCCGATCAGGCCGCGCGCCGGGATGGTGTATTCCAGGCGGATACGGCCCTTGCCGTCGGGGATCATGTTGGTCAGATCGCCCTTGCGCAGGCCCATCTGCTCCATGACCGGACCCTGGTGCTGTTCTTCGATGTCGATGGTGACGTTCTCGTACGGTTCCTGCTTTTCGCCGGCCTCGTTCTCGATGATCACCACTTCCGGGCGCCCTACGGCCAGCTCGAAGCCTTCGCGGCGCATGTTCTCGATCAGGACTGAGAGGTGCAGCTCGCCACGGCCGGAGACCTTGAACTTCTCGGGGGAGTCGCCCTGCTCGACGCGCAGCGCCACGTTGTGCAGCAGCTCCTTGTCCAGACGGTCCTTGATGTTGCGGCTGGTGACGAACTTGCCTTCCTTGCCGGCGAACGGCGAGTCGTTGACCTGGAAGGTCATGCTCACGGTCGGCTGGTCTACGGTCAGCGGCGGCAGGGCCTCGACGGCATTCTGGTCGCACAGGGTGTCGGAGATGTACAGCTCGTCCATGCCGGACACGCAGACGATGTCACCCGCTTCAGCTTCCTGGACTTCGACGCGCTGCAGGCCGGAGTGGCCCATGATTTTCAGGATGCGGCCGTTGCGTCTCTTGCCGTCGGCGCCGATGGCGGTGACGGGGCTGTTGGCCTTGATGGTGCCGCGGGCGATGCGGCCAATGCCGATCACGCCGAGGAAGCTGTTGTAGTCCAGCTGGGAGATTTGCATCTGGAACGGGCCGCTGGCGTCGACGACCGGCGCGGGCACGTGGTCGACGATGGCTTGGAACAGGGCGTCCATATTGTCGTCCATGTTCTCGTAGTCCATGCCGGCGATGCCGTTCAGGGCACTGGCGTAGACGATCGGGAAGTCCAGCTGCTCGTCGGTCGCACCAAGGTTGTCGAACAGGTCGAAGATCTGGTCGATAACCCAATCAGGGCGGGCACCGGGACGGTCGATCTTGTTCACCACGACGATCGGACGCAGGCCGGCCTTGAACGCTTTCTGGGTCACGAAGCGGGTCTGCGGCATCGGGCCATCCTGGGCATCGACGACCAGCAGTACGGAGTCCACCATCGACATGACGCGCTCGACTTCGCCGCCAAAGTCGGCGTGGCCGGGGGTGTCGACGATGTTGATGTTGTAGTCCTTCCACTTCAGCGCGGTGTTCTTGGCCAGGATGGTGATGCCGCGTTCCTTTTCCTGGTCATTGCTGTCCATCACGCGCTCGTTTTCGGCTTCCTTGCGGTCCAGGGTGCCGGACAGGCGCAGGAGTTTGTCGACGAGGGTGGTCTTGCCATGGTCGACGTGGGCGATGATGGCGATGTTGCGGAGATTCTCGATCACAGGTCTGTTTCTCTGTTAAAGCGTCTGGCTGTAGGCCGGCCGCTGAAAAAAGTCGGTTCGCAAGGCGAACCCGAACGCAAGGGACGCGGGACGAAGCCCGGAGCGGCATTACCGATCGGGAGGGCGATGACGGATACTGCCTCCCAGCAGGCCGGGCTGCTTAGCTCGGACGATAAACGCGCACATTGACGTGCCCCTCGCTCAATAGATGATGAGCATGCAGGCGGCTCATGACACCTTTATCGCAGTACAGAAGGTACTGACGGTTGTCGTCCAGTTCCTTGAAGCGGTTGTTCAGCGCGTAGAACGGCAGCGTTTGCACTTCGATGCCCGGCAGCTGCAGAGGTTCGTCCTCGGCGGCGTCGGGGTGACGGATGTCGAGCACGACCTGGCCGGCACTGGCGGCGGAGACTTCCTCGACCTGCACATCCTGACCCAGCTCGTCGATGACACGGTCGATCGCGACCTGTCTGGCATTGGCCAGGGCGCGCTCGAGAATGGCCATGTCGAACTGTTTTTCCTCGTGCTCGACCCGATAGCGCTTGGCCTTGGTCGTCGGGTTCACAGAGATCACGCCACAGTATTCGGGCATGTTCTTGGCGAACTCGGCCGTGCCGATCTCGAAGGCGTTGTCGATGATGTCCTGCTTGTGGCTGGCGATCAGCGGTCGCAGCACGAGCATGTCGGTTGCCGAATCAATGACCGAGAGATTCGGTAGGGTCTGGCTGGATACCTGGGAAATCGCCTCGCCGGTCACCAGCGCATCGATGTGCAGGCGCTCGGCAATTTGTGTCGAGACGCGCAGCATCATGCGCTTGAGCACGACACCCATTTGGCTGTTATCGACCTTCTCGAGAATCTCGCCGACCACTTCTTCGAACGGCACGCTAATGAACAGCACACGGTGCGAGCTGCCGTATTTCTTCCAAAGATAGTGGGCTACTTCCATCACGCCCAGCTCATGCGCACGGCCACCAAGGTTGAAGAAACAGAAGTGGGTCATCAGCCCGCGGCGCATCATCTGGTAGGCGGCGACGGTGGAATCGAAACCACCGGACATCAGCACCAGGGTCTGCTCCAGCGCGCCCAGCGGATAGCCGCCGATGCCGTCGTGCTGCGCATGCACGATGAACAGGCGCTGGTCGCGAATCTCCATCCGGACTTCGATTTCCGGCGCCTTCAGCGAGATGCCTGCGGCTCCGCATTGCTGACGTAGCTGGCTGCCAACATGGCGCTCGACGTCCATGGAGCTGAATGGGTGCTTGCCGGCGCGCTTGCAGCGCACGGCGAATATCTTGCCGGCCAGGCGATCGGCGAAGTGCGACTTGCACTTCTCGACCATGTCGTCCAGGTCCCCCAGCGGGTACTCATGAACTTCTAGGCAATGCGCAATGCCCGGCGTGCAGCGCAGGCGCTCGATCATATCGCGCAGCAGCTTCGTATCCGTCTGCGCAGTTTCCACCTCGACGTTGTCCCACACCCCTTCCACCCGCAGCTCGGGGTCGAGGTCGCGCAGCACGGCACGGATGTTCTTCGCCAACTGGCGAATGAACCCCTTGCGCACCGGCGGGCTCTTGATGGTGATTTCGGGGAAAACCTTGACGATGAGCTTCATGAGGACAACGCGGCGCTGGAATGGCCTGAAAAGAGGGGGGCGGAGTATATCGGAATTGGTCAAGCTTTAGACAATTTTATCGGGAACCGACGCTGCCGCACCTTAATGGAGCATTACCCACTTAAAGAGCACCAATAAGGTGCATTTCTGAAGATCATTTTCGCGCCTAAGCCGTCGAATCAGACGAATACTGCCTTTATAGGGCGCCTGGACCCATCTCGGAGCACTGGCATGCAAATTGCTCCCTTGTGAGGCAGGTCGCCTTGGCGGACTATCCTCGCCCGGCTTCACCCTAGATTCGGAAGCAACCTGTCACGCTTCCACCACTTGGAGAGCACCATGTCGAAGTCGCTTCAACTGATCAAAGATTACGATGTGAAGTGGATTGATCTGCGCTTCACCGATACCAAAGGCAAGCAGCACCACGTCACCGTTCCGGCTCGTGATGCCCAGGATGAAGACTTCTTCGAGCACGGCAAGATGTTCGACGGTTCCTCCATCCATGGCTGGAAAGGCATCGAAGCCTCCGACATGATCCTCATGCCGGTCGACGAAACCGCCGTGCTGGATCCGTTCACCGAAGAGCCGACCCTGATCCTGGTCTGCGACATCGTTGAGCCGAGCACCATGCAGGGCTACGACCGCGACCCACGCTCCATCGCCAAGCGCGCCGAGGAATTCCTCAAGTCCACCGGCATCGGCGATACCGTCTTCGTCGGTCCGGAGCCCGAGTTCTTCATCTTCGACGAAGTGAAGTTCAAGTCCGACATCTCCGGTTCCATGTTCAAGATCTACTCCGAACAGGGTTCCTGGATGACCGACCAGGACGTCGAAGGCGGCAACAAGGGCCATCGCCCAGCCGTCAAGGGCGGTTACTTCCCGGTTCCGCCGTGCGACCACGACCATGAAATCCGTACCGCCATGTGCAACGCCATGGAAGAAATGGGCCTGGTCGTCGAAGTGCATCACCACGAAGTGGCGACTGCCGGCCAGAACGAAATCGGTGTGAAGTTCAACACGCTGGTTGCGAAGGCTGACGAAGTTCAGACCCTGAAGTACTGCGTACACAACGTCGCCGACGCCTATGGCAAGACCGCGACCTTCATGCCGAAGCCGCTGTACGGCGACAACGGTTCGGGCATGCACGTACACATGTCGATCTCCAAGGACGGCAAGAACACCTTCGCTGGCGAAGGCTATGCCGGCCTGTCTGAGACCGCCCTGTACTTCATCGGCGGCATCATCAAGCACGGTAAGGCGCTGAACGGCTTCACCAACCCGTCGACCAACTCGTACAAGCGTCTGGTCCCGGGCTTCGAAGCACCGGTCATGCTGGCCTACTCGGCACGCAACCGTTCCGCCTCGATCCGTATTCCGTACGTATCCAGCCCGAAAGCCCGCCGTATCGAAGCGCGCTTCCCGGATCCGGCTGCCAACCCTTACCTGTGCTTCGCCGCACTGCTGATGGCTGGCTTGGACGGTATCCAGAACAAGATCCACCCTGGCGATGCCGCCGACAAGAACCTGTACGATCTGCCGCCGGAAGAAGGCAAGCTGATCCCGCAGGTCTGCGGCAGCCTGAAGGAAGCCCTGGAAGAGCTGGACAAGGGCCGCGCGTTCCTGACCAAGGGCGGCGTGTTCTCCGACGACTTCATCGATGCCTACCTCGAGCTCAAGAGCGAGGAAGAAATCAAGGTCCGCACCTTCGTTCACCCGCTGGAATACGACCTGTACTACAGCGTCTGATTCGGTCCGCGTGACACCAGAGGCCTCCTTCGGGAGGCCTCTTTCGTTTGTACGCCCCGCTCGCAAATTCTACGTCTAGCGCTTGCTTGCTCGCCGGTGGGGTGCAAGGCTTCAGGCATTCCCAGCCGCGGAGTTACCCATGCGCATCGCATTGCTCAGCCTGCTCGTGTTGCTATCGGCCCCTGCCATGGCACAGATCTACAAATACACGGACGAACGTGGCAACACGGTCTTCACCAACCAGCCGCCTGAAGGCGTCGCAGCCGATCAGGTCAAGCTGCCCCCCGCCAACACCGTCGACATCCGCACCCCCGAACCGCCACCACCACTATCGGTCGATACGCAGGAAAAGCAGGAGCAGCCCTATGCCAGCCTCGCGATCGGCGGCATCCCCGATGAAGAGGCGCTGCGGGCGAACAACGGCAGTTTCATGGCCACGGCTGAAATGAATCCACCGCTACGCAGCGGGCACCTCTTGCGCTTCTTGCTCGACGGCACGCCGCTGGCCGCGCCCAGCGCTTCAACATCAATGCAGCTGAATAACGTCGATCGAGGCACCCATCGACTGGAGGTCGAAGTGCTCGCTAATGGTCAAGTTATCCAGCGCACCAGCCAGACGTTCACGGTGCAACGCGTCCACACCTCCAGCCCGGGGCGATGATGAAACGCCTTAGCGTTTGCCTTGCTGCTTGGCTTGCAGTCTTCGCATTGCCATCGACCGCCGATATCTACAGCTACACCGATGAGCAGGGCAACCGGGTTTTCACTGATCGCCCCGGTGGTCGCGCAGTCGAGGCAGTCAAATCGCGCCCCACCAACAGCATGCCAGCCGTTGAAACGCAGCGGCCTGCCACGCCAGCGCCTGCCCCCAAGGCGGCCAGGCCTCGCTACGAGCGGCTCGACATAGAGCAGCCGTTCGCCGATGCCACGCTTCGCGAAAATGCTGGCAACGTGCAGGTTGTTGCGAGCAGCGACCCAGCCTTGCGCCCCGGACATTTGTTCCGACTCTTGCTCGATGGGCAGGCAGTCGGCGAGCCGTCGCCCCAGCCGGCGTTCGCACTGCACAACGTTGATCGTGGGACGCATCAACTGGTGGTGGAAATCCTCGATGTCGATGGCACGATACTCATCGCCAGCGCGCCGCGCACCTTTCACCTGCACCGCACGTCGCTTGCGCAGCGCCGCCGTATCAGGCCATGCGTAACGACGGATTACGGCGTCCGCCCGGAATGTCCGCTGGCGGACAAGCCGGTCGAGAAGAAAGACATTCCCTTCGTGCCCTTTCTGTGATCATCCTACGCACCGATATGGTGCGTAGTTAAACCTAGCTGCTCTTCGCGTGTGACCAATACGGCGTGCCCCGCTCTGGAGCGCCCATGCCCGCAGCGTCGCGCCGAAAAGGAGCGCCTTGGTTTGCTTCTTGCATTTCCAGCCGTACCCCCCGGATGCAGATAGCCATGATCTCCGAAGCCCTACAGCGCCTGCTGATCGAGAATCTCACCACTGCCACGCTTCTGCTCGATTCACGCCTTCGCCTGCAACACATGAACCCGGCCGCCGAAATGCTGCTGGCGGTAAGCGGGCAACGCAGCCATGGCCAGTTCATCAGCGAACTCTTCACCGAGTCGCCCGAAGCGCTCGCTGCCTTGCGCATGGCTGTCGAGGAAGCCCATCCCTTCACCAAGCGCGAGGCGACGCTGACGTCCGCGAGCGGCCAGACGCTGACGGTCGACTACGCCGTCACGCCTGTGCTGACTAAGCACGAAACGATGCTGCTGCTCGAAGTCCTGCCGCGTGATCGCCTCCTGCGCATCACTAAAGAAGAGGCGCAGCTGTCCAAGCAGGAAACCACCAAGATGCTGGTGCGCGGCCTGGCGCACGAGATCAAGAACCCGCTTGGCGGCATTCGTGGTGCGGCACAATTGCTGGCTCGCGAGTTGCCAGAAGAGCATCTGAAGGATTACACCGAGGTCATCATCGAGGAGGCCGACCGCCTGCGTAACTTGGTCGACCGCATGCTCGGCTCGAACAAGCTACCAACGCTGTCGATCGTCAATATTCACGAGGTGCTTGAACACGTTGCCAGCCTGATCGAAGCCGAATCACAGGGCAGCATCATTTTGGTGCGTGATTACGATCCGAGCATTCCTGAAGTGTTGATGGATCACGAGCAGATGATCCAGGCGGTGCTCAATATCATGCGCAACGCCATGCAGGCCCTTGCCGGACAGAACGAGCTGGGCCTGGGCCGCCTGACCCTACGCACGCGCACGCTGCGACAGTTCACGATCGGCCACATCCGTCATCGCCTCGTTGCGCGCATCGAAATCATCGACAACGGCCCCGGCATCCCAGCCGAATTGCAGAACACCCTCTTCTATCCGATGGTCAGCGGCCGTCCCGACGGCACCGGCCTGGGCCTCGCGATCACCCAGAACATCATCAGTCAGCATCAGGGGCTGATCGAATGCGAAAGCCATCCCGGGCACACCGCGTTCTCGATCTTCCTGCCGCTGGAACAAGGAGCACCAACCGCATGAGCCGCAGCGAAACTGTCTGGATTATCGATGACGACCGCTCCATCCGCTGGGTGCTGGAAAAAGCCCTGCAGCAGGAAGGCCTGACCACGCAGAGCTTCGACAGCGCAGAGGGCGTGCTCTCGAAGCTCGCCCGCCAGCAGCCCGATGTGATCATCTCCGACATCCGCATGCCTGGCGTCAGCGGTCTGGATCTGCTCGCCCAGATCCGCGAGCTGCATCCGAGGCTGCCGGTCATCATCATGACGGCGCATTCGGACCTCGATAGCGCTGTAGCCTCCTACCAGGGCGGAGCCTTCGAGTATTTGCCCAAGCCATTCGACGTCGACGAAGCCGTCTCGCTGGTCAAGCGCGCCGGCCTGCACGCCCGGGAACAGCAGGCGACGCAGCAACCTGTAGGCCAGACGCGCTCACCGGAAATCATCGGCGAGGCGCCGGCGATGCAGGAGGTCTTCCGCGCAATCGGCCGACTGTCACACTCCAACATCACTGTACTGATCAATGGTGAATCCGGCACTGGCAAGGAGCTGGTCGCACATGCCCTGCATCGCCACAGCCCGCGCGCGGCGTCGCCGTTTATCGCGCTGAACATGGCGGCGATTCCAAAGGACCTGATGGAATCCGAGCTGTTCGGCCATGAAAAAGGTGCGTTCACCGGCGCGGCCAATCAGCGCCGTGGCCGCTTCGAGCAGGCAGACGGCGGCACGCTGTTTCTCGACGAAATCGGCGACATGCCCGCCGACACCCAAACCCGACTTTTACGCGTACTGGCTGACGGCGAGTTCTACCGCGTCGGCGGCCACACCCCGGTCAAGGTCGACGTGCGCATCATTGCTGCCACGCACCAAGACCTGGAAAGCCTGGTGCAGGCCGGCAAGTTCCGTGAAGACCTGTTTCACCGGTTGAACGTCATCCGCATCCATATTCCACGGCTGTCCGACCGGCGCGAAGACATCCCCGCCTTGGCGGCGCATTTCCTCGCCAGCGCGGCGACCGAGCTTTCGGTCGAAACCAAGCTGCTCAAGAGCGAGACCGAAGAATACCTGCAGAATCTGCCTTGGCCCGGCAACGTGCGTCAGCTGGAGAACACGTGCCGCTGGATCACGGTCATGGCGTCCGGCCGCGAGGTGCACATCGATGACCTGCCACCCGAGCTGCTCAACCAGCCGGCGGACGCCATGCCGTCGAATAACTGGGAGCAAGCACTGCGCCATTGGGCGGACCTGGCCCTGGCGCGCGGTCAATCGAACCTGCTCGATGAGGCAGTCCCGGCGTTCGAGCGGATCATGATCGAGACGGCGCTCAAGCACACCGCTGGTCGCCGCCGCGACGCTGCACTCCTGCTCGGCTGGGGTCGCAATACCCTGACGCGCAAGATCAAGGAGCTCGGAATGGGTGGCGACAACGGGGATGACGATGAGGGCGACGATGCCTGATCAGCGAGCGGCCGCCGGGCTCAATCCCGCGGCCGCACGCGCAAATCCAGCCGCCAGTTGCCGTCGACCTTGACGCCCGTCCATTCAGCGGCCAGCGGCCGTGTCGAGACCAGGTGCAAAAGCAACCCGCGCTCGGTGGTCTGAACCCGCCAGCCGCTGCGCACCCCTGCCAGGACGACCTGACCGGCGTGCGCCTCACCCTCGGCCTGGAACAACATGCCTACCGCGCCGTCGACGTCCTGGCTGTAGAGTTCCGGTTCGCGATCAAACCACAGCTGCAACCCCACCGGCGTCGGTTCAACGCGTAACAGCTGCACCGGCCCGGGACGAAACACATGACCAAGGAACGAGCCGAACAGTAGCCCGAGCAGCACCAGCGAGGCGAAATAGCGACGACGCAGACGAGGTAGCGGATCGTCCTGCGCAGTAGAATGCGGGTCGTTTTCAGAGTCGGTGCCGCGCATGTTCCATGTGATCCTTTTCCAGCCGGAGATTCCGCCGAATACCGGCAACATTATCAGGCTCTGCGCCAATGCCGGATGCAGCCTGCACCTGATCGAACCGCTGGGGTTCGAACTCGACGACAAGCGCCTGCGCCGCGCAGGCCTCGATTATCACGAATACGCGCCCCTCAAGCGTCACGCCGGCCTGGGCAGCTGTCTGGACAGCATCGGCAGGCCCCGGTTGTTCGCCTTCACCACCAAGGGCTCGCAACCCTTCCATGAGGTCAGCTTCCAGCGCGGCGATGCGTTCCTGTTCGGCCCGGAGAGCCGCGGCCTGCCACCCGAGATCCGTGACGCCCTGCCCAATGAACGGCGTTTGCGCCTGCCGATGCGCCCGGATAGCCGCAGCCTGAACCTGTCGAACACCGTCGCGGTAGCGGTCTACGAGGCCTGGCGGCAGCTCGGTTTCGCTCTGGAATAGGCCGGCTTGAGGGTCAAATCCCCTATCGTCAGTGAGGTTGAACGTTCATACCCCCCCCACGTCGTAACTAGTACTTGCCGCAGCGGCGCCGCCGCACAGCACTGGAGGACGACGTGAGCCAGCCATCATTCAAGCCCTACCATGCACCTTCCGGCGGGTGGGGCTCCGCCTTTTCAGTCGCCAACATCCTGATCCGAGAAAAGATCCCGCTGACCGGCGCTGCGCTGCTGCTTAAGCAAAACAAGCCCATCGAGGGCTTCGCCTGCGTCAGCTGCGCCTGGGCCAAACCGCACCCGTCGCGCCCGCTGGCATTTTGCGAAAACGGCGCCAAGGCAACGGCCTGGGAGAACACCAGCCGCCGCTGCGGCCCAGAGTTCTTCGAGCGCCACACCGTGACCGAACTGCTCAACTGGACGGACTTCGACCTCGAACAGCAGGGCCGCCTTACCCATCCCATGCGCTACGACGCGGCCAGCGACAAATACCGTCCAGTCTCCTGGGACGATGCCTTCGCAGACATCGGACGCGAACTCAAGGCGATGGCCGACCCGAACGAGGTGGTGTTCTACATGTCCGGCCGCGCCGCGCTGGAGACCGCCTACATGTTCGCGCTGGCGGCGCGAATGTATGGCACCAACAACCTACCCGACAGTTCGAACATGTGCCATGAGAGCACCTCCGTCGCGCTGCCCGAGAGCATCGGCGTGCCGGTCGCAACCGTCACCTTGAACGACCTGCACAAGATGGACGGGATGCTGTTCTTCGGACAGAACACCGGCACGTCGAGCCCGCGCATGCTTCATCAGTTGCAGGAAGCACGCGAACGTGGCGCCCCGATCATCACGTTCAACCCGATCAGGGAGCGCGGCCTGGAGCGCTTCGTCAACCCGCAGTCGCCGCGGGAGATGATGACGCCCGATGAGACCAAGATCAGCACTCAGTACCATCAGTTGAAAATCGGCGGCGACATCGCCGCGATTGCCGGCATGTGCAAGGCATTGTTCGATCTGGACGATCAGGCTGTCGAAGCGGGGCACGCCAGGGTGCTGGACGTGGCCTTCATCGAAGAACACACACACGGGTTCGAGGCCTTCGAGGCGCGCATGCGAGGCTACAGCTGGCAACTGCTGGAGCGCCGTTCCGGGCTCAGCCGCAGCGCAATGGAGGCCGCAGCCGTCGAGTATGCACGCTGCAATCAGGTAGTCGCGGCCTACGGCATGGGGCTGACTCAACACCGCTACGGCGTGCAGACGATCCAGATGCTGGTCAACCTGCTGCTCATGCGCGGCAATATCGGCAAGGAAGGCGCAGGCATCCTGCCGGTGCGGGGGCATTCCAACGTGCAAGGCCAGCGCACTGTCGGGATTACCGAAAAAGCCAAGAAGGTGCCCGCGGATAATCTGCGTCGTCAGTTCGGCTTCGAGCCGCCGAGCGAGGACGGTGTCAACACCATCGAAGCCTGCGAGGGCATCCTGGACGGCCGGATCAAGGGCTTCGTCGCCATGGGCGGCAATTTCGTGCGGGCAATCCCGGATACGCTTCAGATGGAGCCAGCCTGGCGCAGGTTGCAGCTTTCGGTACAGGTATCGACAAAGCTCAACCGCAATCACTTGGTGACGGGTAAGGTCTCCTACATCCTGCCGTGCCTGGGCCGTACCGAGATCGACCGCCAGGCCAGCGGCGAGCAATACAACACCACCGAAGACAGCACCGGCTGCATTCGCGCCTGGCGCGGCGTGGCGGAGCCGGCGGCCGAAGGGCTGCTGTCGGAACCCGCCATCGTTGCACGTCTGGCGAAGGCGACCCTGGTGGACAACCCAAACCTCGACTGGGACGCCTGGGTCGGCAATTACGGGTTGGTCCGCGACGCCATCGCCGAGAGCTATCCCGAGATTTTTCACGACTTCAACGTGCGGATGATGGAGCCCGGCGGCTTTCATCGTCCGCTCGGTGCCAGCAAGCGGGAATGGGCAACCGACACCGGCAAAGCCAACTTCATCAACCCGCCCTCGCTTGCCGAGGACCCGGATACCGAAATCGGCGGCCACGAAGCCCGTGACGTGTTGCAGCTGATGACGCTGCGCAGCAACGACCAGTTCAACACCACGGTGTATGGCTACAACGATCGATTCCGCGGCATTCATGGCACCCGCGCGGTGATCCTCATGAACAGCAACGACATGGCCCGGCTAGGCTTTGCCGAAGGCGACAAGCTCGAAGCCGTCACCGTGGTGCATGACGGTGTGCATCGTTCGGTCGGGCCGCTGCGTGTCACGCCCTACGACATACCCGAAGGCTGCTGCGCCGGCTACTACCCGGAATGCAACGCGCTGTTGCCGGTCTGGCACCACGCCGAGCGCAGCAAGGTGCCGGCGGCCAAGTCGATTCCCGTGCGGCTGCGTAAGGTGATCGCCTTCAGTGACGATCCGAAGGTGCCGGTCGAGCCCGATCCGCCGGCGGGCGTTGGCGCCGCCTAGTCACAGGCGGCCGGTGACGCCTTTGCCTGCCGATTGGTTGAAATGCGTGACGGGGGCCCCATATCAAGCGCATTCGGGCATTCATCGCCCCGCTGCGTGGAGATTTCCCCTTGACCACCATCGTTTCAGTGCGCCGCAACGGCAAAGTCGTCATGGGCGGCGACGGCCAGGTTTCCCTCGGCAATACCGTCATGAAAGGCAATGCCAAGAAGGTGCGCCGCCTCTATCACGGCCAGGTGCTGGCGGGTTTTGCCGGCGCCACGGCCGACGCATTCACCCTCTTCGAGCGCTTCGAAGGCCAGCTCGAAAAACATCAGGGCCATCTGGTCCGCGCCGCTGTCGAGCTGGCGAAGGACTGGCGCACCGACCGTTCGCTGAGCCGCCTGGAAGCCATGCTCGCCGTGGCCAACAAAGACGCCTCGCTGATCATCACCGGCAATGGCGACGTCGTTCAGCCGGAACATGACCTCATCGCCATGGGCTCCGGTGGCGGTTTCGCCCAGGCTGCCGCCCTCGCCCTGCTGCAAAAGGGTGGCGACCAGATGTCCGCGCAGGAAATCGCCGAAACGGCATTGAACATCGCCGGCAGCATTTGTGTCTTCACCAACCAGAATCTGACCATCGAGGAACTCGACAGCGCCAACTGAGCGCCCGAGTCCCGGAGTACCTGAACCATGTCCATGACGCCCCGCGAGATCGTCCACGAACTCAACCGCCACATCATCGGCCAGGACGACGCCAAGCGTGCCGTTGCCATCGCTCTGCGCAACCGCTGGCGGCGCATGCAACTCGCGCCTGAACTGCGCCCTGAGGTCACGCCGAAGAACATCCTGATGATCGGCCCGACCGGCGTCGGCAAGACCGAGATCGCCCGCCGCCTGGCCAAGCTGGCCAATGCGCCCTTCATCAAGGTCGAGGCCACCAAGTTCACCGAGGTCGGTTATGTCGGCCGCGACGTCGAGTCGATCATCCGCGACCTCGCTGACGCCGCGCTGAAGATGCTGCGCGAGCAGGAAGTGGTGAAGATGCGCCACCGCGCCGAGGACGCCGCCGAAGAGCGCATCCTCGATGCCCTGCTGCCGCAGGCGCGCCCGGTCGGGTTCAGCGAGGAGCCGATACAGAGCACCGATTCCAACACTCGACAGCTGTTCCGCAAGCGCCTGCGCGAAGGCCAGCTGGACGACAAGGAGATCGACATCGAAGTCGCCGAGAACCCCGGCGGGGTCGAGATCATGGCGCCGCCTGGCATGGAGGAGATGACTAATCAGCTGCAGAGCCTCTTTGCCAACATGGGCAAGGGCAAGAAGAAGAGCCGCAAGCTGAAGATCAAGGACGCGCTCAAGCTGGTCCGCGACGAGGAAGCGGCGCGGCTGGTCAACGAGGAAGAGCTCAAGGCCCGCGCGCTGGAAGCGGTCGAGCAGCACGGCATCGTCTTCATCGACGAAATCGACAAGGTCGCCAAGCGCGGCAATACCAGCGGTGCGGACGTCTCACGCGAAGGCGTGCAACGTGACCTGCTGCCATTGATCGAAGGCAGCACGGTCAACACCAAGCTCGGCATGGTCAAGACCGACCACATCCTCTTCATCGCCTCGGGCGCTTTTCACCTGTCCAAGCCGAGCGACCTTGTGCCGGAGCTGCAGGGTCGCCTGCCGATTCGCGTCGAGCTCAAAGCCCTGTCGCCTGAAGACTTCGAGCGCATCCTCACCGAGCCCCATGCCTCGCTCACCGAGCAGTACCGCGAGCTCTTGAAGACCGAAGGCTTGGGCATCGAATTTACCGACGATGGCATCAAGCGCCTGGCGCAGATCGCCTGGCAGGTCAACGAGAAGACCGAGAACATCGGCGCGCGCCGCCTGCACACGCTGCTCGAGCGCCTGCTCGAGGAAGTGTCCTTTAGCGCCGGCGACCTGGCCGGGCAGCAGAACGGCGAGCCGATCCGCATCGACACTGCCTACGTCAACAGCCACCTCGGCGAGCTGGCCGAGGACGAAGATTTGTCGCGCTACATTCTATAAACAGGCTGATGGCCTGAGGCTGAACGCTGGAAGCAAAACGCGTCCTCGCTCTGCCTCAGGCCCTGCCTCTTCTTCGGTTCTTTCTCATGCGCATCCCTACGCAGATCAAACTCCGCAAGGCGTCGAAAACCCTTGAACTGGAATATGGCCCCGACGAGCGCTACAGCCTCACGGCTGAGTTCCTGCGGGTGCATTCGCCGTCCGCTGAAGTCCAGGGTCACGGGAATCCGGTGCTGCAGACCGGCAAGGTTAACGTCGCGCTCGAGGCCATCGAGCCGGCCGGGCAGTATGCGCTGAAGCTAACATTCAGCGACGGCCACGACAGCGGCCTGTACACCTGGGACTACCTGCACCACCTCGCTACGCACCAGCAGACGATGTGGGACAGTTATCTCGACGAACTGGCCAAGGCGGGCAAATCCCGTGACCCGGACATCTCGCCAGTGAAGTTGATGCTCTAGGAGCAAAACAGGAGGCTGACATGCGAATTGCCTGTCGCGTTGGCCTTCGGCGCTCCCCGGCTGTATGCCATGGCCTTCGCGACAAAACGACACGCCCCATAGCAACGCCCCGGACCTCCAGCCTTCCCGCCTCCCGCGCTTTTATCGGTTCCACCGCTTTTTAGGTTTAGAATGCCGGGCACATTCTTCCGGTGACAGTGACATGACCGATCCCCGCAAAGCGCACGACGCAGAGCCCATCACGCACTTCGGCTACAAGAACGTGCCGGAGAGCGAAAAAGCCCAGAAGGTGGCCGAAGTCTTCCATTCGGTGGCCGCCAAGTACGATTTGATGAATGACCTGATGTCCGGTGGTGTGCATCGGCTCTGGAAGCGTTTCACGATCGAGCTGTCCGGCGCACGCCATGGCAACCGCATCCTCGATATCGCCGGCGGCACGGGCGACCTGACGCGCCAGTTCTCGCGCATCGTCGGGCCGACCGGCGAGGTGGTCCTAGCGGACATCAACGCCTCGATGCTCAAGGTCGGCCGTGATCGGCTACTCGACAAAGGCGTGGCCGGCAACGTCAAGTTCGTCCAGGCCGATGCGGAAAAGCTGCCCTTTCCGGACAACCACTTCGACGTGGTCACCATCGCATTCGGCCTGCGCAACGTGACGCACAAGGAAGAGGCCATCGCCTCCATGCTGCGCGTGCTCAAGCCGGGCGGCCGGCTGCTGGTGCTGGAATTCTCCAAGCCGACCAACCCGCTGTTCTCCAAGGCCTATGACGCCTACTCGTTCAGCCTGCTGCCGATGATGGGCAAGCTGATCACCAACGACTCGGAGAGCTACCGCTACTTGGCCGAGTCGATCCGCATGCACCCGGACCAGGAAACGCTCAAGGGCATGATGGCCGACGCCGGGTTCGAGCGCGTCACCTATCACAACATGACCGGCGGCATCGTCGCCCTGCACCGCGGCATCAAACCCTGATGCTGCGCACGGCCCTGCTCGCCGCCGCCGAGCGCGGCATCAATCGCGCCCTGCGCTTGGATCCAAGTGCAATGCCGCGGCTTGCGCGGCTGTCCGGTCGAATCATCGAGATCGATTGCAGCGCACCGGCGTGGAAGCTGTTCATCCTGCCAGACGGCGAAGGCCTGCGGCTGGCAGCGGACTGGGGCAGCGAGGCCGACTGCCGACTCCGCGCACCGGCGACGAGCCTGATGCGCCTGGCCACCAGCCGCAACAAGACGGCGATCTTGCACGGACCGAACGTCGAAATCGACGGCGACAGCGGCCTCCTCATGGCCCTTGCCGAAATCCTGCAGGACCTGGAGCTGGACTGGGAATATGAAGTGTCTCGCCTGCTCGGGCCGGTCGCGACCCAGCTGCTCGGTGCCGGTGTACGTGGGCAGGCCCAATGGCTGCGCGACAGCGCCGACAGCTTGCGTCAGGACCTGGCCGACTACCTCAACGAAGAATCGCGAACCCTGGTTGGCACAGCCGAGGCGGAGACCCGCTTTGCTGAACTCGACCACCTCAAGCTCGATCTCGACCGCCTCGAGGCACGAATCGAACGGCTCGCCCACTCCTTGAATCCAGATCGATCCGAATGAAGCTGTTCGCCGCGGCACGCCGCCTGTTTCGCATCCTGCTGGTGGTGATTCGCTACCGCCTCGACGACATCATTCTCGACCTGCCAATGCCTTGGTGGCTGCGCGCAACCAGCTATCTGCTGCCCTGGCGCTGGTTACCGCGGCGGCGCACCCTGCTCTCCCGCGGCGCGCGCCTGCGCCTGGCACTGGAAGGGCTAGGGCCGATTTTCATCAAGTTCGGCCAGATCCTATCCACCCGCCGGGACCTCTTGCCGCTCGACATCGCCGAAGAACTGGCGATGCTGCAGGACCGCGTGCCGCCGTTCGACTCGGCCGTTGCCACCGCCCTAATCGAGCGCCAGCTTGGCGCCCCGGTGAGCGAGCTGTTCGCCCGTTTCGACAGCAAGCCATTGGCCTCGGCCTCTGTCGCGCAGGTGCATGCCGCCAAGCTGCGCAGCGGCGAGGAAGTGGTCGTCAAAGTCGTGCGCCCCAACCTGCGGCCGGTGATCAGTCAGGACCTGGCCTGGCTGTTCCTGCTGGCGAAGATCGCCGAACGTGCCTCCACCGAAGCCCGTCGCCTGCACTTGGTCGAGGTGGTCGACGACTACGCGAAGACCATCTATGACGAGTTGGACCTGTTGCGCGAGGCCGCCAACGCCAGCCAGCTCAAGCGCAACTTCCAGGGTTCGCCCCTGCTTTACGTGCCGCAGGTGTACTGGGACCTGTGCCGCCCGCAAGTGCTGGTCATGGAGCGCATCTATGGCGTGCCGGTGACCGACATGGCCCGCCTGGCCGAGCAGCGCACCGACATGAAACAGCTGGCCGAGCGCGGCGTGGAGATTTTTTTCACCCAGGTCTTCCGCGACAGTTTCTTCCACGCCGACATGCACCCGGGCAACATCTTCGTCAGCACGCACCAACCGTGGAACCCGCAGTACATCGCCGTGGACTTCGGCATCGTCGGCAGCCTCACGCCCGAAGATCAGGACTACCTGGCGCGCAACCTGATGGCCTTCTTCAAGCGCGACTACCGCAAGGTTGCCCAGCTGCACATCGACTCGGGTTGGGTACCAGCGGAAACCAAGGTCAATGAGTTCGAGGCAGCGATCCGTACCGTCTGCGAACCGATCTTCGAAAAGCCGCTCAAGGACATCTCCTTCGGCCAACTGTTGGTGCGCCTGTTCCAGGTCGCGCGGCGTTTCAACATGGAAGTGCAGCCGCAACTGGTGCTGCTACAGAAGACGCTGCTGAACATCGAGGGCCTTGGCCGCGAGCTCTACCCCGAGCTTGACCTCTGGGCCACCGGCCAGCCGTACCTCGAGCGGTGGATGCGCGAGCGCATGAGCCCCAAACAGATCCTGAAGAATGCGCAGGCGCAGATCGAGCAGTTGCCGCACCTGGCCGGCATGACCCGCGAACTGCTCGAGCGCATGTCCGGCCCGCATGCCAACAACCTTCCGCCACCCTGGCGCGAACACCGCGACCATTGGCCGCTGCGCCTGGTTGGCGCCGCGCTGCTGGGCGGCGGGGCTACCCTCGCGGCCTCCGCAGAAAGCCTCTCCGCGGTGGCGGCCTGGCCTGCCTGGCTGATGTTGGCGGCGGGCATCTATGTGGTGGTGCGCCGATAGCCAGCGGTCGGTCGGGCTGGCACACTGCGCGCACTGAGTGGAGAATTCGATGAACTGGCTGGACGAGATCAACTGGAACGAAGACGGCCTGGTGCCGACGATCGCCCAGGATTACCAGACCGGGCGCATCCTGATGATGGCCTGGATGAATCGCGAGGCGCTGGCACTGACCGCGGCAGAAAACCGCGCCATCTATTGGTCACGTTCGCGTGGCAAGCTGTGGCGCAAGGGCGAGGAGTCCGGGCATGTGCAAAAGCTTCATGAGCTGCGCCTGGATTGCGACGCCGACGTCATCGTGATGAGGGTCGAGCAGATCGGCGGCATCGCCTGCCACACCGGCCGCGAAAGCTGCTTCTACCGGGTGTTCGAGAACGGTGGCTGGAAAACCGTGGACGCCGTACTCAAGGACCCGCACGCAATCTATGCGGAGCATAAGCATGAGTGACACCCTCACCCGCCTGGCCGAGGTGCTGGAAGCCCGCAAGGGCGCAGCCGCCGACAGTTCCTATGTCGCCAGCCTGTACCACAAGGGGCTCAACAAGATTCTGGAAAAGGTCGGCGAGGAATCGATCGAGACCATCCTCGCCGCCAAGGACGCAGCCGCCACCGGCGATGCCCGCGACCTGATAAACGAGACCGCGGACCTGTGGTTCCACAGCCTGGTGATGCTCGCTGCGCTGGATCAGCACCCGCAAGCGGTGCTGGACGAACTGGACCGGCGGTTTGGACTCTCCGGGCTGGCGGAAAAAGCCGCCCGCCCGCAATCCTGATAATCAACATTGGAGTAACGCAGCATGGGTTTTGGTGGAATCAGCGTCTGGCAACTCCTGATCATCCTGCTCATCGTGGTCATGTTGTTCGGCACCAAGCGCCTCAAGGGCCTGGGTTCGGACCTGGGTGACGCGATCAAGGGATTCCGCAAATCGATGGGTACCGACGAGGAAAAGCCCAGCGTCGAGGAAAAGCAAAGCCATACGATCGATGCCGAGGCCCGCAAGGTCGACGATCCCGCCAAGAAGAACTGACGCGCCATGTTCGATATCGGCTTTACCGAACTGCTGCTGGTCGGCCTGATCGCGCTGTTCGTGCTGGGCCCGGAGCGCCTGCCCGGGGCCGCGCGCACGGCCGGCCTGTGGATTGGCCGAGCCAAACGCAGCTTCGCCAACATCAAGGCCGAGGTCGAACGGGAAATCGGCGCCGACGAGATACGCCGTCAGCTGCACAACGAGCGCATCCTGGACCTCGAGCGGGAAATGAAGCAGAGCATCATGCCCAGCGCGCCCACCGCCGGCAGCAGCCAGTCGCCGCAGTCGGCCACACCCCCGCCCGAGCAGAGCGAGCCTGCTACGCCTTCCGTCGAAACCAAGCCCGCCGACACGGCCCCCGTACCCCGCCCGGACAAATCGCCTGAGCCATGAGCAATACATCCATCGATGATCAGGAAATGCCGCTGGTTGCCCACCTGACGGAGCTGCGCAAGCGTCTGTTGCGCTGCGTGGGTGCCATCCTGGTCCTCTTCGCCGGACTGTTCTACTTCTCACAGCAAATCTACGCACTGGTCGCTGCGCCCTTGCGCGCCTACCTGCCCGAAGGCGCGACGATGATCGCGACCGGCGTGGCCTCGCCGTTCCTCACGCCGTTCAAGCTGACCATGATGGTCGCGCTGTTCCTGTCGATGCCGGTGATCCTTTACCAGATCTGGGGGTTCATCGCGCCCGGCCTGTACAAGCACGAGAAGCGCATCGCCGTGCCCCTGCTGATTTCCAGCATTTTCCTGTTCTACGGCGGCATGGCTTTCGCCTACTTCGTGGTGTTCCCGATCATGTTCGGCTTCTTCGCCAGCGTGACGCCCGAAGGCGTGGCAATGATGACGGACATCGGGCAGTACCTGGATTTCGTGTTGACGCTGTTCTTCGCCTTCGGCGTGGCATTCGAGATTCCCGTGGCGACCTTCCTGCTGATCTGGGTCGGCATTGCGGACGTCACCACGCTGCGCAAGAGCCGCCCCTACGTGGTGGTTGGCTGCTTTGTCGTCGGCATGGTGCTGACACCTCCGGACGTCTTCTCGCAGGCACTGCTGGCAATCCCGATGTGGCTGCTGTTCGAAGCTGGGGTCATCGCCGGTAGCATGGTCGATAAACGCGAGGCCGAGTTCCGCGGCGATGCCGAGGGCGATCAACCACAGCCCGGCGACCAGCCACCCGCGCCGCGCCCGTGAATCTACTGCTATTGGAGGCGGCCGACCTGGTCGCCGCCGATCGTGCCGTGGTGCGCGACCGCCGCCTCACGCATATCCAAGAAGTCCACCGCGCCGAAGCGGGCGAAACCCTGCGTATCGGTCTTCTGGGCGGAGCCATAGGCACCGGCCGGCTGCTGCGCTTGACGCCTGACGAAGCCGAGCTGGCGATCGAGCTGGACCGAGCGCCGCCGGCGAAACTACCGATCACCCTGTTGCTGGCCCTGCCGCGGCCGAAAATGCTGCGCCGGGTGTTGCAGACCGTTGCCGCCATGGGCGTGCCCAGGCTCGTGCTGCTCAATAGCTATCGCGTGGAAAAGAGCTTCTGGCAGACGCCCTTTCTCGAGCCTCTTGCGATTCGCGAGCAGTTGCTGCTCGGCCTCGAGCAGGCACGCGATACGCTGCTACCGGAAGTGACGCTCGAGAAACGGTTCAAGCCCTTCGTCGAGGACCGCCTCCCCGCGTTGGCCGCCGGGACTCGCGGCTTGGTCGGGCATCCAGGTGATCATCCCCTTTGCCCCCGCGCGCTCGATGAACCCGTCACATTGGCAATCGGTCCGGAAGGTGGCTGGATTCCCTACGAAGTAGATAAACTCGCCGCCGCCGGGCTGCAACCGGTGCAGCTCGGCGAGCGCATCCTGCGCGTCGAGACGGCAGTCAGCGCGCTATTGGCCCGATTGTTCTAAGCGCAGGTCGTCACCTGCCGATGAACGTGATGCACGCCTCCGGACCAGGCCTGTCAGAAGTCCTGAATCCTTAACGAGCAGTAGCCGCCATGCGACCTCTGACCATCGACCTCCACCGACTGGAATATGCGCTGGACAACCGCGACGCCAGCGAGCACTACCTCGACCTGGAATCCGGCCAAATCCGCGCGGTGTTTCCCGGCGACTCACCGCCCGGTGCCAATGAGAAATATGACGTGCAGGACGACCGTTACCTGCATATCGAGCCGCTTGCGCTGGCCCAATCGATCGCCATGCGTGAGGCCTTCCTGTTCACGATTCACGACCCCAACGCCCACGCGGTGCTGAGCCATGCGCTGCAGGGGCGCAAGCCGTTGCGTACCTTCGACTTCAAATTGGAAGACTTTCCCGACGCGCGCCAGGCCTGGCAGGACTACCAGGCGGTGCAGCTACGCGAATACGCCATCACCTGGCTGCATGACAACGGGCTGGAACCGTCGAAACGCTGAAGCCGGCCCCTCAGCTCTCCAGCAGAAAGGTCACCGGACCGTCATTTTGCAAAAACACCTGCATGTCCGCGCCGAAGCGACCACAGGCCACCTGCGGATGCAGCAACCGAGCCTGTGCCAACAGATAGTCGTACAGCGCCTCGCCCACGGCGGGCGGCGCCGCGCTGGAAAAGCTCGGGCGCAGGCCGCTGCCTGTATCGGCGGCCAAGGTGAACTGAGATACCAGCAACAGCCCGCCGCCGGCATCGGTCAATGAGCGGTTCATCTTGCCCTGCTCGTCGCTGAAGACTCGATAACGCAGCAGCTTGTGCAGCAGCTTGTCCGCACGCGCCTGATCATCCTCACGCTCGACACCCACCAGCACCAGCAAGCCTTGGTCGATGGCGCCAACCACCTCACCGGCGACCTCGACCCGTGCCTGACGTACGCGTTGGATCAGCGCCTTCATCAGGCTTCCTCGGGCGGCAGGTCGAGGAGCCGCTGGGCAATGTCCGCCGCCGCGCGAACCAGCGCGTCGCAGATGCCCGGCTCCGAGGCCGAGTGTCCGGCTTCTCGTATGATTTGCAGTTCGCTATTGGGCCAGGCCTCGTGCAGCTCCCAGGCATTTTCCAGCGGGCAGATCACGTCGTAGCGGCCGTGCACGATGATGGCCGGCAGGTGCGCGATCTTGTGTATGTCTCGCAATAGCTGGTTTGGCTCGAGGAAGGCGTCGTTGACGAAGTAATGGCATTCGATCCGCGCCATCGCCAAGGCACGATGGGTATCGGAGAAGCGATCGACAACCTGGGTATTCGGCCGCAGCGTCGCCGTGCGACCTTCCCAGCAAGACCAGGCCTTGGCGGCGTGCATCTGTGCGATCTGGTCGGTGCCGGTGAGGCGTTTGTAATACGCCTTCATCAAGTCGCCGCGCTCTTCGGGCGGGATCGGTGCGAGGTAATCCTGCCAGTAGTCGGGAAAGATCCGGCTGGCACCTTCTTGATAAAACCAGCTCAGCTCCTGCGGCCGGCAAAGGAATACGCCGCGCAGGATCAGCGCATGGACGCGCTCGGGATAGGCCTGAGCGTAAGCCAGCGAGAGCGTCGAACCCCAGGAGCCACCGAACAGCACCCATTTGTCGATGCCCAGGTGCTCGCGGATGCGCTCCATGTCGGCAATCAGGTGGGCCGTGGTGTTATTTTCCAGACTCGCGTGAGGTGTCGAGCGACCACAGCCGCGCTGGTCGAAGGTGACGATGCGATACAGCGTAGGATCGAAGAAGCGCCGGCTCAGCGCATCGCAGCCACCACCCGGGCCACCGTGTACGAACACAACGGGAAGACCGTCCGGAGATCCACTTTCGTCGACGTAGAGAACATGCGGTACCTCGACCGCCAGTTCATGCCGGGCGTAGGGTTTGATCTCCGGGTACAAGGTCTGCATGGCACACTCCATGGTCGGTACGAGGGGCGCTGGTCGCCTGACAGTCCCGGCATCATAACGAGGATTCGTGAGGTTCGGCATGCCCATATGGAAATTAGCAGTATTGACTACCCTGGCCGCGCTGGCGCTCTGGGGTTGCGGTCGTGACGACCCTCAAGGGGCGCTCGAAGCAGCAGCGCAATCGCTGCAGGACAGCATCGAGAAAAAGGACACCGGCGCGCTGATGGAGCGAATCCATACCGACTTCAAGGCCAACCAGCAGCTCGACCGGGACTGGGTCAAGCGCACCGCTACGCTGATGTTCCTTCGTAACCGCAACGTGGAGGTCATCGCGCTGGGCAACCGCAGCTGGATCGACCCCAGCTATGCCGACAAGGGCTACACCGAGGCACAGGTCACCATGACGGGCGCCGAAGGCCTGTTGCCGGAGCGCCTCGGCCATTACGAAGTCGAACTGGAGTGGTGGAAGGAAGACGGCGAATGGCAGCTCGCTCGCCTGAGCTGGAAGTAGCCCCGCTCAACGTCCGTACCGCTGGGCTTGGCTGAAAACGCTTCGCTGGCGAACACGACGCCGTCTATAGCTAGCCGGGGCCCGCCGGAGCCGTGGCGTCGTTATGGACCGCCTACCGTCCGCCACGCTGGCGGAGCGATTGCCAGCAATTGCCCCGATTTAGCCAAAGGCACCCCTTACGTCGATTCACCGCGCCAGATCAGCTCACCGGTGTCGAAGCCGCGCTCGCGGGCGATGTCGAGCAACTTGTCCCGCTTATCCGCCTCGAGCTGCTCATCGCGCGACAGCAACCAGAGGTAATCCCGATCAGGGCTGCCGACTAGCGCCACGCTGTAGTCCTCGTCGAGATAGAGAATCCAGTAGTGCCCCTTGGTCAGGCTCGGGAAAAGGTTGCTGAACCAGTTATCGAAACGCACCCAGAGCCGATCGGTGCGCCCCGGCTCCTGGGGTACCGCTTCACCAGTCGCCTGCTCCCACCCGCCGTCCTTCGTTTCGCAGCGGTTGGTCACGGCCACGCTGCCATCCTGCTTCAGGTCGTAGTGCGCCTCCGAGCGCACACAGTTGCGCTGGAAGAACATCGGCAGCCGCGCCTGTTCGTACCAGGTACCTTCATAGCGCTGCAGGTCGACCTGCCCGACCGTTTCCGGCGCATTCTCGGGTTCAGAACTGGCGCAACCGGCCAGCAAGACGGCGGAGAACAACAGGATCAGTGCTCGCATCGAAATTTCCTCACTTGAGGCCTTGGCCGGAAAACATCATCACCTTGTCGCCTGCGAATTGAATGCTGATGAATCGATTCTTCTGTCCCCAGGTACAGCTGGACATACCCAGGGCGCCCGCACACTCACCCGGCTTGCCGAGCAATTCCTCGACCTCCGCCCGCGACATGCCGGCTTTCAACTGGGCGAAATTTTCCTGGGTGACCGGGCTGCAGGCGGCCAGCAGCGCGACGGTGGGGATCAGCAACAGGTGACGAAACGACATGACGGGTTCCTTCTGGTCATGGTCGGCCGCGCATGGCCGTCCATCGGGTTATGCACGTTAGGGGCTGCAAGCATGGGGAGGTTCCGTGCCACCCGAGCTTACCGCAGGGCCATGCACAGCCGCGCCATGCAAGCCAACTAGAAGCGCGAGCCCGGCTCGGCGAGAAAGGCCAGCTCCGCCTCGCTCGAAGCGCGGCCGAGGATCTCGTTGCGATGCGGGAAGCGGCCGAAGCGGGCAATGACCTGGCGGTGGCGTTCGGCATAGTCGAGAAAACCGGCAAACAGTGCCTGCTCGTTGGGCGCGGCAATGGCTACCAGCGTCTGGAACTGCTGGACCGCCTGGTCTTGCAGCCCGAGCTGCTCGGCATGTTCGAGCACGAGATAGATGAACACACGCTGCAGCGGCGCCAGCAGGACGTCACCCCCGTGAGCCATGCCATCGCGCACCAGTTGCTGGGCTCGTTCATCACCGGCGAAGGCTTGCGGCGTGCCGCGGTGGATCATGCGTGGCAACTGGTCTAGCAAGAGGATGAGCGCAAGCCAACCTTCCGGGGTCTCGGCCCAATCGGCGAGCTCGCCGGCCATCGCCTGCGCGACCCAATCGCCGAAACGGTCACGCGCTTCGGCGTCTTGCTCAGCCTTGTAGCCAAACCAGAGCCGCTGCTTGGCATCGGCGACATCCCGCGCCGTTGCGCCCTCGCCAAACCACCAATGCAACAGGTCGTGCCAGGGCGCTTGCATCGGTCAGCCCTGGTGGTAACCGGTGGCGCGCTCGACTTCTTCCTTGGAACCAAGGAAGACCGGTACGCGCTGGTGCAACGATTCGGGCTGGATGTCGAGAATGCGCTGGGTGCCGTTGGTGGCGGCCCCGCCTGCCTGTTCAATGATGAAGGACATCGGGTTGGCTTCGTACATCAGGCGCAGTTTGCCGGGTTTGCCGGGCTCGCGCGCATCCTTCGGGTACATGAAAATGCCGCCACGGGTCAGGATGCGATGCACGTCGGCCACCATCGAGGCGATCCAGCGCATGTTGTAATTTTTTCCCAGCGGGCCCTCAGCACCGGCGAGCAGCTCGCTGACGTAGCGCTTGACCGGCTCTTCCCAGTGACGCTGGTTGGACATGTTGATAGCGAATTCGGCGGTGGATTCCGGCACCCGCAGGTTCTCGTGGGTGAGGACGAAGCTGCCCAGCTCACGGTCGAGGGTGAAGCCCATGACGCCGTTGCCAAGGGTCAGCATCAACATGGTCTGCGGGCCGTAGATTGCGTATCCGGCCGCTACTTGCTTGGTGCCCGGCTGCAGGAACGCTTCCTCGCCGAGCGCATCGTTCTGGGTAAAGCACTCACCGGGGCAGCGCAGCACCGAGAAGATGGTGCCGACAGAAACGTTGACATCGATGTTGCTGGAGCCATCCAGCGGGTCGAACACGAGCAGGTAGGCGCCCTTCGGGTACTTGCCGGGGATCTGGTAGGCGTTGTCCATTTCCTCGGAGGCCATGCCGGCCAGGTGGCCGCCCCATTCGTTGGCCTCAAGAAGGATTTCGTTGGACAGGACGTCGAGCTTCTTCTGCACCTCGCCCTGGATGTTCTCGGTCTCGGTCGCGCCCAGCACGCCGCCAAGGGCGCCCTTGGACACGGCGTGGCTGATCTCCTTGCACGCTCGAGCCACTACCTCGATAAGGAAGCGCAGATCCGCAGGGGTGTTGTTGCTGCGGGTCTGCTCGATCAGGTAGCGACTCAGGGTTACGCGTGACATGGGGATGGCTCCGGAGGATGAAAAAACCCGCGCAGTTTAGCAGGCCAGGGGGAAACTAACCTTCCCTCAGACCCGCCAATCCGCCGCTGGTTCAGCGAAGCGGCAAAGTGCCTGCACGCTCCACCAGCCGCTGTTTTCCGGCGCCTTTTTCGCTACCTCCATGCGGCGCGTCAGAGCACCTTCCAGATATCCTCGGCGTACTCGCGAATGGTCCGGTCCGAGGAGAACCAGCCGGTGCGCGCGGTGTTCAGCACGGCCGAACGCCACCAGCTGTCGGCATCGCGCCAGCGCGCCTCGACGTCCAGCTGCGCCTTCCAATAGGCCTCGAAATCGGCACAGACCATGAAGGTGTCGTGCCACTTGAGCCCGTCGATCAGCGCGGTGTAACGCGCCGGATCGTCGGCCGAGAAGGCGCCGTTGCGTATCGCCATCAACACTTCGTTGAGCCGTGGGGACTCGATGATGGTGGCCTCAGCGTTGTACTCGTTGGCCTGCTTGCGCGCCTCCACCTCCTGAGCCGTCATGCCGAAGATGAACATGTGTTCGGTACCGATCTGCTCAGCCATCTCCACATTGGCGCCATCGAGGGTGCCGATGGTCAGCGCGCCGTTGAGGGCGAACTTCATGTTGCTGGTCCCGGAGGCCTCGAGGCCGGCCGTGGAGATCTGCTCGGACAGGTCCGCCGCCGGGATGATGCGCTCGGCCAGGCTGACGTTGTAGTTCGGCAGGAACACCACCTTCAGCAGCCCACGCACCGTTGGGTCGTCATTGATGGTTCGCGCGATGTCGTTGGTGAGTTTGATGATCAGCTTGGCGGTGTGATAGCTGGCGGCTGCCTTGCCGGCGAAGATCTTCACCCGCGGCACCCAGTGGCCCCCCGGGTCGGAGCGGATCGCCTGGTACAGCGCAACGGTATGCAGCAGGTTGAGCAACTGCCGCTTGTACTCGTGGATGCGTTTGACATGCACGTCGAACAAGGCGTTGGGGTCGATGCTGATGCCCAACCGTTCCTGGATCATGCGCGCCAGCAATTGCTTGTTGTGCCGCCGCTGCGCCGCGAAGCGGGCGCGGAAGTCGGCCTGGTCGGCGAATGGCTCGAGCTGGCGCAGCAGGGTTTCCGGCGTGTCGAGCAATTCCTCGCCAACATGCTCGACCAACAGCTGCGTCAGCTGTGGATTGGACTGATAGAGCCAGCGGCGGAAGGTGATGCCGTTGGTCTTGTTACTGATGCGCTTGGGGTACAGCGAATGCAGGTCGGTAAAGACCGTTTCACGCATCAGCCCGGTATGCAGCGCCGAGACGCCGTTGACGCAGTGCGAGCCCAGGAAGGCCAGATTACCCATGCGCACGCGACGACCGTGGTCTTCCTGGATCAGCGACACCGAGCGCAGCAGATTAAGGTCATGGATGCCGCGCTCGCGCAGCGCATCGAGATGCTGGGCGTTGATCAGATAGATGATCTGCATGTGACGCGGCAGCAGGCGCTCCATCAACCCAACCGGCCAGGTTTCCAGCGCCTCGGGCAGCAGGGTGTGGTTGGTATAGGACAGGGTGCCGACGGTCAACTCCCAGGCCTTGCGCCAGGGGATGTCATTGACATCCACCAACAGGCGCATCAGCTCGGCGACCGCAATAGCCGGGTGGGTGTCGTTGAGCTGAATGGCCGCGAACTCCGGCAGATTCAGCAGCGTACCGCGCTGGTCCAGATGACGGCGTAGCAGGTCCTGCAGCGATGCGGCCACGAAGAAGTACTCTTGCCGCAGGCGAAGCTCCTGGCCGGCCTCGGTGCTATCAGCCGGATAGAGCACACGCGAGATGCTCTCGGCACGCGCTTCTTCGGCTACAGCGCCGATGTGGTCACCGGCGTTGAAGCGTTCCAGGTGGAAGTCCGCCTCTGCGCGGGCCCGCCACAGCCGCAAGGTGTTGACGCTCGCACCGCGCCAGCCCACCACCGGGGTGTCGTACGCGATGGCGCGTACGCCTTCCGCCCAATGCCAAAAATGCTTGGGCTGTTCCTGGCTCGACCCGTCCTGAGGCATCGCTACGACATGCCCGCCAAAGCCGATCAGGTAGCTCACTTCCGGGCGCTCGAATTCCCAGGGGTTGCCGAAGTTGAGCCAGGTTTCGGTCTGCTCGTGCTGCCAGCCATCAACGATGGCCTGGCGGAACAGGCCGTGGTCGTAGCGGATGCCATAGCCGTGCGAGGCGATGCCCAGGGTTGCCATGCTTTCCATGAAGCAGGCCGCCAACCGACCGAGGCCGCCATTGCCGAGCGCGGCGTCGGGCTCGAGCAGGCGAATGCGCTCGAAATCGACGTCCACACCTGCCAACGCCTCGCGTGCCACATCGAGCAAGCCGAGGTTGCTCAGGCTGTCGGTCAACAGGCGGCCAATCAGGAATTCGAGCGAGAGGTAATAGACGCGCTTCTTACCTTCGCGGTAGCCCTCACGCGTGCGGTCCATCCATTGATCGATCATGCGATCGCGCGTCGCCAGTGCCACCGCCTCGAACCAGTCGTGGTCGGACGCATGCTCCGGGTCTTTGCCGATCGAATAGGTCAGCTTGCTGATCACGCTTTCACGGAAAGCCGATACCTCGTCAGCAGCAACGTTGGTTGGTTCTTGCGTCATGGACAGACCTCGTGGAACAGGAGGATAGATGAGGGGTTCATGGCAGCGCCGGACTCACCGGCAAACGGCAATACAGACAGGTTTGCAGGTTTCGACCGACTTTGCGTGACCGTCTGTCCGTCGTTCGACTCGTCGGATTCGCTGGAAATTCCACGGCGGCTCGTTATGATCGCGCGCCCGCCCGTCCCGATGCCGCCAATGTGAAGACTCGCCTGATCGCCTCTGCCGACCCCGACCGCCTTGAAACCTGGGCCCGCTACAGCAATGGCTTGTGCCGGGACTGCCGTGCAACCTGCTGTACGCTGCCGGTCGAAGTGCGGATCGACGACCTCATACGCCTCGGCGTGGTCGATGCATTCGAGCGGGACGAACCCCCCAAGCAGGTTGCACGGCGCCTGCAAAAGGCCGGCGTCGTCGAGCACTTCAACCAGAAGCGCGAGGTCTTCACACTGACCCGCCTGGCCAACAACGACTGCCTCTACCTGGATCGTACGTCTCGTTTGTGCACGGTCTATGCCAAGCGGCCGGACACCTGCCGCAACCATCCCCAGATCGGTCCGCGACCGGGTTATTGCGCCTACCAGCAGAAAGCGACGTCACGCTGAAGGACCCGGCTGGCGCGGTCGCGACCACGCTCGACGGTCGCAAAAAAGCGATGCCTGAAACTGGCAATCTCGTGACTCAGCAGTCATGCTTGGCGTCTGCCTGTATCCGCAAACGTTAGGAATCTACCCGGCATGAGCCGCGATAGCCGCTATCTGGAAGCCATCCTGCATCACGACATTCCCCTGACCCGGGCCATGGGCCTGCGTGTAGAGAGCTGGGAGAACCACGAGCTGCGCCTGAAGGTACCGCTGCAAGCGAACATCAATCACAAGAGCAGCATGTTCGGCGGTAGCCTCTACTGCGCCTCAGTGCTGGCGGGTTGGGGCTGGCTGCACCTGCGGTTGCGCGAGGCGGGCATCGAGGACGGGCACATCGTTATCCACGAGGGGCAGATCGAATATCCCCTGCCAGTCGTGGATGACGCTACGGCCATCTGCCCCGCCCCGGATGAAGGCGCATGGGAGCGATTCGAAACCATCTATCGCCGTCGTGGCCGCTCGCGCCTCACGCTGCAGAGCCGCATTCTTGCCGCCGATGGCCGGGACGCCGTGCGCTTCACTGGCCAATTCGTGCTGCACAAATAAGTCGCGCCATGGCGGCCTGCCGCAAACCAGTGCGTCAGGCGCCCAGGCGGCCCTACCCGCTACAAGACGCAAGGCACCGGGCCGGCACCTTGCGTCACGACATCAAACGTAACGCGACTTCGGCGTAGCCATCGGCAGCGGGCCATCGCCAATCAACCGAAATTCGCCCTTCGAGGCGTCGTACGCGCGTATCTCACTGGTGCCGATGTTGTACACCCAGCCGTGGATGAACAGCTGACCGCTGGCCAGGCGCGCCGCCACCGACGGATGGGTACGCAGGTGATCGAGCTGAGCCAGGACGTTTTCCTCGGTCAGCACGCCCAACGTATTGTGATCGGCGCAGCCGCAGTTCTCTTCGACCACCGTGCGCGCAACCTCGGCGTGGCGCAGCCAACTGCGTACGGTCGGCATGCCGTCCAGACTCGAAGGGTTCAGCACCGCCTTCATCGCGCCGCAGTCGGAGTGGCCGCACACAATGATGTGCTGGACGCCGAGTGCCATCACGGCGAACTCGATGGCGGTCGATACGCCGCCATTCATGATGCCGTAGGGCGGCACGATATTGCCCACGTTGCGGGTCACGAACAGGTCGCCTGGCGAGCTCTGCGTGATCAGCTCCGGCAGGATGCGCGAGTCCGCACAGGTGATGAACATGGCCCGCGGGGTCTGTTCGTTGGCCAGCTTGCTGAACAGCTCTCGTTGCTGGGGATAAATCTCTTCGCGAAACTGCATGACGCCCGCGATCAGGTTGTCGAGCGCCTCCTGCGCCGTCTCGCTCTTCTTTTCTTCAAGGCTCATAACGCGTTCTCTTCTCGTTTTAATTGGGGTTTCGACGCTGTACCGCTCGCGTACGGCACTGCGAAGCTGTGACAGCGCGTAACGGCCCGAGGCCACATCTCTGTCAGAAGATAGACCAGCCAATCCGCTGCGAAAGCATCTCGAGCGCCGCCATGCCGATCAGCGAATTGCCGGCCTGGTTCAGCTCAGGCGACCAGACGCATACGGAAAAGCGCCCCGGCACCACGGCGACGATGCCGCCACCGACGCCACTTTTTCCGGGTAGCCCGACGCGGTAGGCAAAGTTGCCGGCCTCATCATAGAGACCGCTGGTCGCCATGATGGCGTTCACCTGCTTGGCCTGGCGCGGGCTCAGCACCGGCTCCCCCCCGGCGAGGCAGGCGCCGTCCCGCGCCAGAAAACCGAACGCCCGCGCCAGGTCAACGCAGCTCATGCGTAGCGCGCAATGATGGAAATAGCTGCGCAGCACGGCCTCGACGTCATTGTGAAAGTTGCCGAAGGACTGCATCAGATAAGCCATCGCCGCGTTGCGCGCGCGGTGCTGATACTCCGACTCGGCGACGACTGAATCGGAGACGATCAATGGGTTGTCCGCCAGGTGCCTGACGAAATCGCGCATCGACAGCGCCGGCACGGCGAAGCGCGACTGGTTGATATCGCAAATCACCAGTGCCCCCGCATTGATGAAGGGATTGCGCGGCTTACCGCGCTCGAACTCCAGCTGCACCAGGGAGTTGAACGGCTGCCCGGACGGCTCGTGCCCCAGCCGATCCCACAGCGATTCGCCGCAATGCTTGATCGCCTGGACCAGGCTGAACACCTTGGAAATGCTCTGAATGGAAAACGGCGTCTTCGCGTCACCCGCGTGGAACAATTCGCCATCAGCACTGTAGACGGCGATCCCGAGCTGGTTCGCCGGCACGTCCGCCAATGCAGGAATGTAGCTAGCCACCTTGCCCTGACCGAGCAGCGGCCGGACGTCTTCGAGTATTTCGTTCAACAGGTTCTGCATGCAGGTCTCGTCGTGAAAAAACACGGGATGCCGGTCGGACCAGTCCATCATTGGAGCCACGGCGGCGGATGCGTTAGCCAATAGACGCCGGTCGCTTCGACCCCATCACAGCGGCCACCAGGCCTACACTCACACAGCGCCGGCCGTTGCGCTGCGCGCATAAGCGGGCTGACGAGCGAACCATGTGCGACCGCCAACGCAACACTCACTAACGTCATTGCGAAGGGCTCCGGTATATTGCCGCCCGCTTCACGGGGCACGGCCTGTGCCTCGGGCGTCACGACAAGGAACGAAAACAGATGAAACTCAAACGTGCGGCGGGCCTGCTGGCGCTCGCGATAGCGGTCAGCGGGTGCTCTACCGCGACCTATTTCAAGCTGCCCGAAAACAGCAAAGTGTCGGTCTATGAGCGGCCGCAGCAATACCCTCAAGGACTGGTCAAGACGCGTCCATTCTTCTGGACGGCAGCTGGCGGTATTCCCTACAAGCTGAGCAGCGACAACGGCGAACTGCTGCAGCAGGGTAAGTTGCGCGCGCGCTTTCGCGTCGCGTCCATTTTCTGGCCGCCAGGCGGCATCATCTATTGGCCGATGGGGTTCGGTCAGCGCTGTTATGACCTGACCGGTGCCGAACCGCTCACCTGCACCCAGGGCGACCTGAAAGCCCTCCGCAGTCAGCGCCGTCTCGACCGCTAGCCCAATCGACACATCGTCTCGGCATGCGCCGGGGCGATGTCCGACCGAGCCACGCCCCGCCTTACCCGCTATTGCCACGTGCAACTGGTTAGAACTTTTCCGGCCGCAGCACTTCGACGTCTACGAGATAACAGACCATAGCGAAGTTGTCGTAGTAGCGAACCTGCAGATGTTCGGCGATGCGCTCGGCGAGTTCGCGGTTGCAGATGATCTCCAGCCGGATATTGCTCTCGGTGTCCCATTCGGCGCTGCGCACGCCGCGGCTGCCTCGCCCGCGCGCTTCGGATAGGGTCCAGCCGGGTGCGCCGAGATGGTCGAGATCGGCAAGCAGCTTCTTTTCCAGTGCGGCTTCGCAAATCACGGTAAGCAGCGTTCGGGTAGCAGTCGTCATGTCAGAGCCCCCAGGCGATCAAGGTTTCGGCCAGCGCGAGATACAGCGGAATACCAATCAGGATGTTGAACGGAAAGGTAATCCCCAGCGAGGCCGTCAGCGACAACGAGGGATTGGCCTCGGGCAACGCCAAGCGCATGGCTGCAGGCACGGCGATGTAGGACGCACTGGCCGCCAGGGTCGCGAGCATCGCGGTGCCGCCGAGCGACAACCCCATCAGCCGCGCCAGCAATGCGCCGATCACCGCACCGATCAGTGGCATGCCCAGGCCGAACACGGCCAGACGCAGGCCATAGCGCCTTAGCGAACCCATCTGGCCCGAGGCGATCAATCCCATCTCCAGCAGAAAGAGCGCCAGCACGGGTTTGAACATGCTGGTGTAGAAGGGCTCAAGTGGTTTGATGCCCTCCTTGCCTGCAATGGCGCCGATGATCAGGCCGCCCAGCAAAAGCATGATGCTCTTGCCCAGAAATATCTCTCGCCCAAGCTCCCGCCAATTGGTATCACGCGAGACGCCTTTGGCCAGCACGATGCCGACCAGGATTGCCGGTATTTCCAGTATGGCCACGAACAGCGGCATATAGCTTTCGAAGGCAACCTTGTTGGCCAGCAGAAAGGCCACCACCACGGCAAAGGTACCGGCGCTCACCGAACCGTAGTGCGCCGCGACGCTCGCCGAATCGACCCGGGAAAAGCCCAGCAGCCGCAACGCCGGAAAGGCCAATAGCGGCAATGTGCAACCAAGCAGTAACACCAGCGCCGACTGCCCAAGCAATGCAGCACTCGCTTGCTCGGCCAGCTCGACGCCACCGTGCAAGCCGATCGCCAATAGCAACAGGATCGACAGAGTGTCGTACAGCGCCGGCGGCAGTTTTAATTCGCTCTTCACCAGTCCGGCGAACAGGCCGAAGAGGAAGAACAGCACGACGGGATCGAGCCCCATGACAACCTCCTGACATCAAAACGGAAGGGCAAAAAAAAGGAGCCTTGCGGCTCCCTAAGGGACATCTCTCAGGCCTCGATCTCGATCAGCAGGTCACCCGGCGTTACCCGGTCGCCCTTGCCCACGTGTACCGCCTTGACCGTGCCGGCGACCGGCGCCTGGATCTCAGTTTCCATCTTCATCGCCTCGGTGATCAGCACCGCCTGGCCAGCCTTCACGGTGTCGCCCTCCTTG
Source organism: Pseudomonas sp. SA195 (assembly GCF_054131565.1). Classification (NCBI taxonomy): domain Bacteria; kingdom Pseudomonadati; phylum Pseudomonadota; class Gammaproteobacteria; order Pseudomonadales; family Pseudomonadaceae; genus Pseudomonas; species Pseudomonas sp. SA195. The sequence continues at coordinate 4,236,767 of NZ_CP096392.1, forward strand.
ACCAGTACCTCGACAATGTTGCCCGGCATGCTGGTGCTGACGTCTCCCGGCGCGCTGGCCTGCTTGCGCTGGCCGCCGCTGCCGCCGCCGACAAAGTTGTTCAAGGGCTCGAACACCACCTCTTCCGGCATCCCGTCGATGGAAAGGAAGAAGTGTCGCTTGCCCTCGCCCTTGACGCCGACGCCAGTGATGTCGACGCGGTAGGTCTCGCCATGCACGTCGATGACGAACTCGGTGGGCACGCCCCCTCCGCCCACGGCGCTGGCTGCGCTGCCGTCGGGGATCGGCAACAGCACTTCCGGCTTCAGCGTGCCAGCTTCGCGTTCTTCGAGGAACTTGCGGCCGATGTCCGGGAACATCGCGTAGGTCAGCACGTCCTCTTCGCTGTGGGCCAACGCGCCGATCTCCTGGCGCAGCTTGTCCAGCTCCGGCTTGATCAGGTCGGCCGGACGCACGTCGATGATCTCTTCTCCGCCAATGGCCTGGCGCTGCAGCTTGGCATCGATGGTGCCCGGTGCCTTGCCGTAGCGGCCCTGCAGGTAGAGCTTCACTTCATTGGTGATGGTCTTGTAACGCTCGCCGGCGAGCACGTTGAAGAACGCCTGGGTACCGACGATTTGCGAGGTGGGCGTCACCAGCGGTGGGTAGCCGAGGTCCTTGCGTACGCGCGGGATCTCGGCGAGCACCTCGTCCATGCGGTTCAGCGCGCCCTGCTCTTTGAGCTGGTTGGCCAGGTTGGAGATCATTCCGCCGGGCACCTGATTGACCTGCACGCGCGTGTCGACGCCGGTGAATTCGCTCTCGAACTGGTGGTACTTTTTGCGCACCGCGTAGAAGTACAGGCCGATCTCCTGGATCAGTTCCAGATCGAGGCCCGTGTCGTAGGGCGTGCCACGCAGCGCGGCGACCATGGACTCGGTGCCGGGGTGGCTGGTGCCCCAGGCCATGGACGAGATCGCGGTGTCGATGTGGTCGGCGCCATTCTCGATGGCTTTGAGCTGACACATGCTGGCCACGCCTGCCGTGTCGTGGGAATGGATGAACACCGGTAGATCGATCTCGGCCTTCAGCGCACGGACCAGATCACCAGTAGCAAACGGCGTCAGCAACCCGGCCATGTCCTTGATCGCGATCGAGTCGACGCCCATGTCACGCATCGCCCGCGCCTGCTCGACGAACAGCTCGACGGTGTGCACCGGGCTGGTGGTGTAGGCGATGGTGCCCTGGGCATGCTTGCCGGTCTTCTTGACGGCCTTGATGGCAGTTTCCAGGTTACGCACGTCGTTCATCGCATCGAAGATGCGGAACACGTCGATGCCGTTTTCCGCCGCCTTGGCGCAGAACGCCTCGACCACGTCATCGGCGTAATGCCGGTAACCGAGCAGGTTCTGCCCGCGCAGGAGCATCTGCAGGCGGGTGTTGGGCAGCGCGGCCTTGAGCTGGCGCAGGCGCTCCCAGGGGTCTTCCTTGAGAAAGCGCACGCAGGCGTCGAACGTGGCGCCGCCCCAGACTTCCAGCGACCAGTAGCCGACGCGGTCGAGCTTCTCGCAAATCGGCAGCATGTCCTCGGTGCGCATGCGGGTGGCGATAAGCGATTGATGGGCGTCGCGCAGGATGGTGTCGGTAACGGTAATTTTCTTTTGAGCAGTCATGGTTCGTTCCTCACAGTCCTGCGTGGGCGGCGATGGCGGCAGCGATGGCCAGGGCCAGCTCGCCCGGCTTGCGTTTGATCGAGTAGTTCAGCAGCTCCGGATGGTTGTCGACGAAGCTGGTGTTGAACTGCCCGCTGCGAAAATCCGGGTTGGCGAGGATCTGCTGATAGTAGGTCGCGGTGGTCTTCACGCCTTGTACGCGCATGTCGTCCAGTGCACGCGAGCCGCGGGCCAGCGCTTCTTCCCAGGTCAACGCCCAGACGATCAGCTTCAGGCACATGGAGTCGTAGTACGGCGGAATGGTGTAGCCGGTGTAGATCGCCGTGTCGGTGCGCACGCCCGGGCCGCCGGGGGCGTAGTAGCGGGTGATCTTGCCGAAGCAGGGCAGGAAGTTGTTGCGCGGCTCTTCGGCGTTGATGCGGAACTGCAGGGCGAAGCCGCGATACTGGATGTCTTCCTGCTTGACCGAGAGCGGCAGGCCGGAGGCGATGCGGATCTGCTCGCGGACGATATCGATGCCGGTGATTTCCTCGGTGATGGTGTGTTCCACCTGTACCCGGGTGTTCATCTCCATGAAGTACACCTCGCCTTCAGCGAGCAGGAACTCGACGGTACCGGCGTTCTCGTAACCCACCGCCTTGGCCGCGCGCACGGCCAGGTCGCCGATATAGGCACGCTGCTCGGGCGTCAATTGCGGGCTGGGGGCGATTTCGATGAGCTTCTGGTTGCGCCGCTGGATCGAGCAGTCACGCTCGAACAGATGCACCGTGTTGCCGAAGGAGTCGGCCAAGACCTGAGCCTCGATGTGCTTGGGCTCGACGATGCACTTCTCTAGGAACACGTCGGCGCTGCCGAACGCCTTGGTCGCTTCTGAGATCACACGCGGGTAGGCCTGGGCCAGCTCCTCGGGCGTATTGCAGCGGCGGATGCCTCGGCCGCCGCCGCCGGAGGTCGCCTTGAGCATGACCGGGTAACCGATGCGCTCGGCTTCGGCCAGGGCCTGCTCGGCGCTGGCGACGTTGCCTTCGGTGCCGGGCGTAACCGGCACACCGGCCTTGATCATGCTGCGCCGCGCCTCGGTCTTGTCGCCCATGCGGCGGATCACGTCAGCCCTGGGGCCAACGAACTTGATCCCACGTTCGGCGCAGATCTCGGCAAGCTCGGCGTTCTCAGACAGGAAGCCGTACCCCGGGTGCAAGGCATCGCAACCGGTCTCCACGGCCAGATTCACCAGCTTGCGGGGGTTGAGGTAGCCGGCAAGGGGGTCGTCACCGATGAAATAGGCTTCGTCGGCACGCTTGACGTGCAGCGCGTGACGGTCTGGCTCAGCGAAAACCGCCACTGAGCGCACGCCCATTTCGGCACAGGCCCGCACGATGCGGACGGCGATTTCACCGCGATTGGCGATCAGCAGCTTCTTGATCACGCTGTCATTCCCTTCGGTCGATGAGCGGTGTCCACAGGTGGACATTCGTGCCTGCACGCCGTGCAAGCCTTTAAACCCTACGCCCGCCGGTACGATTAATTGAAATGAATAATAGTTTGATGCAGAATAAGTAATTACTTATAGATGGCGCTACAAGGCTGGCGCGCGCCTGTGGCAGTTGACCAGCCGAGCCGGATGACGGCACGAAAAAAGGCAGCGAACACGATGCGAAAAACCATGATGAGGCTGACATTGCGTCAGCTACAGGTCTTCCGGGCGGTATGCGAAAGCCGCTCCTACAGCCGTGCTGCAGACGAGATGGCGCTGACCCAACCGGCGGTGAGCCTGCAGATTCGCCAGCTCGAAGAGCTGATCGGCCAGCCACTGTTCGAATACCTCGGTCGGAAGCTCTACCTCACCCCGGCCGCCGAGGCACTGCAGCGTGCCAGCACCGACATCTTCGGCCGGCTGGACAGCCTCGACATGCAACTCTCCGATCTGCAGGGCTCGCTGCAAGGCCAGCTCAACCTGGCCGTCGAATCGAGCGCCAAGTACATCACCCCGCACCTATTCGCCGCCTTCAAGCGGCAACATCCCGAGGTCAATCTCGAACTGGTGGTGGTCAACCATGCGCAAGCGGTCAAACGGCTGTCGGTGAGCCGCGACGACCTGCTGATCATGTCGCAAGTGCCGACCGACATGGACCTCGAGTTTATGCCATTCCTGGACAATCCGATCGTTGCAGTCGCCCCGGCGGGCCATCCGCTGTGCCAGATAGGCGACCTCACATTGCAGGACCTGACCGCCTATCCATTGCTGGTCCGCGAGCCTGGCTCAGGCACACGCAAGGCCAGCGAGGACTACCTCAGGCAGAAGCGTGCCCACTTCGCCCAGACGACCCAGGTCGCCTCGCTCGATGCGCTGCGCGAAGCCGTGGTGGCCGGACTGGGCGTGGCGCTGATGCCGCGCCATGCCGTGCACCTGGAGGTGGCGCACGGCCTGTTGTGCGAGCTGCCGGTGCAGGAACTGCCGCTGTACCGCAGCTGGTGCGTGGTTCATCCGCGCGGCAAGCGTCTCAGCCCGGTGGCGCAGGCGTTTTTCGCGTTCATCCGCGCCGAGCGGGCGCGGATCAGCGCCCTGGCTACACGCTTTGACGCCGCTCCGACAGCCCATCGAGCATCGGGCTGATCATCATCAGGTCGGGAAATTCGGTCAGCTGGGCCTGCAGTTGCCGCTGTTCGTCATAGCTTTCGATCGCACGCCGGAAATACATGCGGCGTTCGTCCTGCAACTTGCGACGGGTACGGGCATCGAGGTTGACGTGAGCTTCGCGGTGCGGGGCCATGCGCTTTCTCCCGAAACAGAAGGTGGGAGTTCCAGCATCAGAGCACCGCGTGACGGCATGAGGTCAGCGAGATGACAGGGTGATGACCGTCGCCCGGCGGCTAGTCTTCATGCGCCTTCACCGATTTGGGCGACAGGCGCAGGCTGCGCAAGCTGCGTTTGACGCTCTTGAGATGGTTGACCAGGCTCGGCCCGCGGGCCATGGCGACGCCCATCGCCAGTACGTCGATGACCACCAGGTGCGCGATGCGCGAGGTCAGCGGGGTGTAGATTTCGGTGTCTTCCTGAACGTCGATCGCCAGGTTGATGGTCGCCAGCTCCGCCAGTGGCGTCTGGCTCGGGCAGAGGGTGATCAGCGTGGCCCCGGTCTCGCGAACCACATTGGCGGTGATCAGCAGGTCCTTCGAGCGCCCGGACTGCGAGATGCAGATCGCCACGTCGGTCGGTTTCAGCGTGACCGCGGACATCGCCTGCATGTGCGGATCGGAATACGCCGCCGCGCTGAGCAACAGGCGGAAGAACTTGTGCTGCGCATCGGTGGCAACTGCGCCGGACGCGCCGAAGCCATAGAACTCGACACGCTCGGCCGCCGCCATGGCCTTCACCGCTCGCTCCAGCGCGTCCGGGTCGAGTCGCTCGCGCACCTCCATCAGCGTATGCAGCGTGGTGTCGAAGATCTTCAGCGCGAAATCGGTGACCGAATCGTTCTCACTGATGGCGAACTGACCGAAGCTGGCGCCGGCGGCGAGGCTCTGCGCGAGCTTGAGCTTCAGATCCTGGAAGCCCAGGCAACCGATGGCACGACAGAACCGCACGATGGTCGGCTCGCTGACCCCCACCGTGTGGGCCAGGTCGGCCATGGAGCTGTGCATCACGGCCGCTGGATCGAGCAACACATGGTCGGCGACCTTGAGTTCCGACTTGCGCAGCGAGCTTCTCGATTGGGCGATGTGTTGCAGCAGGTTCACGGTCCGGACTCGCTATGATCAGTACCTGACAGCCTGATCGAGCGTGGCTGCATGCTCGGTCCAGACGTGCCGGCTGGGTGTAGTGGGCTTGTAGTTATACTACAAGCCGCGCAGTATCGCCCAACTGCTGGCGGTTGAAAACGCGAGCGGGGCAGACATTCGGAGGTCGAAGCAGCCGAAAGCGCGGGCGAACATGCTGCGGAGAGGCCTCGAGCCGTTCCGCCAGACTCGCCTTGCCAGGCCTGCCCCAACCAGCCCTTCCACTTCCGAGGAGCGATGCCGTGTCCATTTCTTGCGACATGCTGGTGTTTGGCGGTACCGGCGACCTGGCACTACACAAACTCATCCCGGCCCTCTACCACCTGCACCGCGAAGGCCGCCTGCACGATGATGTGCGGATCATCGCGCTCGCCCGGCAGGACATCGACCGCGATGCCTATTTGGCCCTGACCGAGCGGCATGCCCGCGCCGAAATTTCGCGCACCGACTTCGAGCCTAGCGTTTGGGACAGGTTCAGCCAGCGTCTGGATTATTTCGCCATGGACGCCTCACAACGCGGCGAATTTGTCCGCCTGGCCCATTACCTCGGCCAGGCCGAGGGGCGCATCCGTGTGAATTACCTGGCGACCGCACCTTCACTGTTCGCCCCCATCGCCTCCAACCTCGAGAGCGCCGGGCTCGCTGGAGACGACGCACGCATCGTGCTGGAGAAGCCTATCGGCCATTCGCTCGATTCGGCACTGGAGATCAATGAGGCGATTGGCGCGGTCTTTCCTGAATCGCGCATCTACCGGATCGACCATTATCTGGGCAAGGAAACGGTGCAGAACCTCATGGCGCTGCGCTTCGCCAACGCGCTGTTCGAGCCGATCTGGCGCGCCGGGCAGATCGACCATGTGCAGATCACCGTGGCCGAAACGCTGGGCGTGGAGAACCGGGGCGGCTATTACGACCACGCCGGCGCCATGCGCGACATGTTGCAGAACCACCTCTTGCAGCTGCTCTGCCTGGTAGCCATGGAGGCGCCGGTGCGCTTCGATGCCAAATCCATCCGTGGCGAGAAGGTCAAGGTGCTCGAAGCGCTCAAGCCGATCACCGGCGGCGACGTCCAGGACAAAACCGTGCGCGGCCAGTACAGCGCCGGACGCATCGGCGGCCACGACGTGCCGGCGTATTACTTCGAGCCGAACATCGACAACGACAGCGACACCGAGACCTTCGTCGCAGTAAAGGCCGAGATCGACAATTGGCGCTGGGCCGGCGTGCCCTTCTACCTGCGCACCGGCAAGCGCATGGCGCGCAAACGGTCGGAGATCATCATCACCTTCAAGCAGGTGCCGCATCAGCTGTTCAGCAAAGGCGAGGTGAACCGTTTGGTGATCAGCCTGCAGCCCGAGGAAAGCATCAGCCTGCAGTTGATGGCCAAGGCTCCGGGCAAAGGCATGCAGCTCGAGCCGGTCGAGCTCGACCTGAACCTTGCACATGCCTTCAGCAGCACGCGGCGCTGGGAAGCCTACGAGCGCCTCTTGCTCGACGTGATCGAAGGCGACTCGACGCTGTTCATGCGGCGCGACGAGGTCGAGGCAGCCTGGAATTGGGTCGATCCGATCCTGCGCGGCTGGCAGAGCCACTACCGTAAACCGCGGCCCTATCCGGCCGGAACCGACGGCCCCGAACAGGCCCGTCGCCTGATCGAGCATCAGGGCCGCCAGTGGTGGCGCTGAGCCAGTTAACCCCTCCTTGCGCGATTCCCCGTAACGCCTGTACCAGAGCGGCTCAGGGGAATCGCGCAACTAATTCAGCACTTCGAAGATAACTTTCCCCGCGACTGCCTGAAACTTCCCCACAACTAACTCGCCATAAAAAATTCACTACGACCGCCTCGTCGCCGATTTCACGCCTGAGTGGGAAGGATATTTCGACTGAATATTGCCAGCCCAACTTCGCGGATCACTCCCTGATTCACCCGCGCTATTCAGACCAACTTCCACCCAATCGACTAGTTGGTCACCGGCCGTGGAAACGTACGATGAATGAGCCGCTCGGCTACGCCTGAAACCGCGTAAATAGCGGCCTCCAGCCAAGCCACGTTCTATTGGACCCAGCTGTAAACCGGGCCGAACCTGAGCACTTTTGCAGGTCGCCAAACTTCAACAGCCCGCCCGGCCCCCCTCGGCGAATATCGAACGCGATTGCTCCGCCGTTTCGCCTGATCTCCAGATAGTTCAACTTCCGCGATAAACGGTGAACTTCGCCGCGTATTGTACGTGCATACTTCGCCTGCTGACCCGCTCGGGGTTGAGATTCTTTTTTCGATGTGTTTATTCTTGAAAAGGATTCAATCAGCAACCCAAAAGGTTTTGTTTTGAGTGTTCCTACCGTAACGCTCCGTCGCCCTAACGACGGCGACGGTTACCCCCTCCACGAACTGGTCGCACGCTGCCAGCCGCTGGACGTCAATTCGGTGTACTGCAACCTGCTGCAATGCTCCGACTTCGCCGACACCTCCATCGCCGCGGTCAACGCGGATGGCCACTTGGTCGGCTTCATTTCCGGTTATTGCCCCCCAGCCCGCCCGGACACGCTGTTCGTCTGGCAGGTTGCCGTCGACTCGTCGATGCGCGGTCAGGGCCTGGCGCTGCGCATGCTCATGGCCCTAGTCGCACGGGTCGCTAAGGAGCAGGGCATCCGTAACCTGGAAACCACCATCTCACCGGACAACGGTGCGTCCCAGGCGCTGTTCAAGAAGGCCTTCGCCAAGCTCGGCGTCGACTACAGCACCCGCACCCTGTTCGCCCGCGCTGAACATTTTGCCGGCAAGCACGAGGACGAAGTGCTCTACCGCGCCGGCCCGTTCGCCGCACCCCATTCAGAAGAAGAACTAGAGGAAACCGCATGAAAACTTTCGAACTGCACGAATCTGGCGTTCGCAGCTACTGCCGATCCTTTCCCGTGGTCTTCAAGCAAGCCCGTGGTGCCGAACTCATCACCCGCGAAGGCAAGTCCTACATCGACTTTCTCGCCGGTGCCGGCACGCTCAACTACGGCCACAACCATCCGGTACTCAAGCAGGCGTTGCTCGACTACATCGAAGCCGACGGCCTCACCCATGGCCTGGACATGTATTCCGAAGCGAAGGAGAACTTTCTCTCCACCTTCGATCGGCTGATCCTCAAGCCGCGCAACATGGACTACATCATGCAGTTCACCGGCCCGACCGGCACCAACGCGGTGGAAGCCGCGCTGAAGCTGGCGCGCAAGGTGACTGGCCGCAACAACATCATCAGCTTCACCAACGGCTTCCACGGCTGCAGCATCGGCGCGCTCGCCGCGACCGGTAACAAGCACCACCGTGGCGCCGCCGGCGTTCCGCTGACCGACGTCAGCCGCATGCCTTACGCCAACTACTTCGGCGACAAGGTCAACACCATCGCGATGATGGACAAGCTGCTGACCGACCCATCCAGCGGTGTCGACAAGCCCGCTGCCGTGATCGTGGAAGTGGTCCAGGGCGAAGGCGGTCTGAACGCGGCCTCGGCCGAGTGGGTTCGCAAGCTCGAAAAGCTCTGCCGCAAGCACGAGATGCTGCTGATCATCGACGACATCCAGGCTGGTTGCGGTCGTACCGGCAGCTTCTTCAGCTTCGAAGAGATGGGCATCAAGCCGGACATGATCACCCTGTCCAAGTCGCTGTCGGGCTACGGCCTGCCGTTCGCCATGGTGCTGCTGCGCAAGGAGCTGGACCAGTGGAAGCCGGGCGAGCACAACGGTACTTTCCGCGGTAACAACCATGCGTTCGTCACCGCAGCTGCAGCCATCGAGCATTTCTGGAAGGACGACGAGTTCGCCAACAACGTCAAGGCAAAGGGCAAACGCATCGCCGACGGCATGAACAAGATCGTCCGCCGCTATGGCCCGGACTCGCTGTTCGTCAAAGGTCGCGGAATGATGATCGGCATCAGCTGCCCGGACGGCGACACCGCTGCCGCCATCTGCCGCCACGCCTTCGAGAACGGTCTGGTCGTCGAAACCAGCGGCGCGCATAGCGAAGTGGTCAAGTGTCTCTGCCCGCTGATTATCAGCGAAGAGCAGATCGACAAGGCCATGAGCATCCTGGACAAGGCGTTCGCCGCCGTAATGTCCGATCAAGCCGCCAACCAAGCTTCTTGAGGATTACAACATGATCGTACGTACCCTGGCTGAGTGCGAGCAGTCCAACCGCAAGATCAAGACCGAGACCTGGGACAGCACCCGGATGCTGCTCAAGGACGACAAGATGGGCTTCTCGTTCCACATCACTACCATCTATGCCAACACCGAGACGCATATCCACTACCAGAACCATCTGGAGTCGGTGTACTGCATCAGCGGCAACGGTGAGGTGGAAACCATCGCAGACGGCAAGATCTACAAGATCGAGCCCGGCACCCTTTACATCCTCGACAAGCACGACGAGCACCTGCTGCGCGGCGGTAGCGAGGACATGAAGATGGCCTGCGTCTTCAACCCGCCGCTCAATGGCAAGGAAGTACACGACGAGAGCGGCGTCTACCCGCTCGAAGCCGAAACCGTTTGAGCCGGCGGCCGGTGGCGGGCCCAGCCCGCCCCGCTGCCTTCCGAGGGCATCGAAAGGAGAGCTAACGTGAACCCCGTGCAAACCGACCTGTACCCTTCACGCCAGGAGGACACACCCAGCTGGCAGGAGCGTCTGGACCCGGTTGTCTACCGCAACGACCTGGAAAACGCGCCCGTCTCGCCAGAGATGATCGAACGCTTCGAGCGAGATGGCTACCTGGTCGTCCCCAATCTGTTCAGTGCCGAGGAGGTCGCGGTCTTTCGCGAAGAACTGGAGCGCATGCGCCAGGACCCGGCCGTCGCCGAGTCCGGCAAGACCATCAAGGAACCCGACAGCGGTGCGATCCGCTCAGTGTTCGCCATCCACAAGGACAACGCGCTGTTCGCGCGGATCGCCGCCGATGAGCGCACGGCCGGCATTGCCCGCTTCATCCTGGGTGGCGACATCTACGTCCATCAATCACGGATGAACTTCAAGCCCGGCTTTACCGGCAAGGAGTTCTACTGGCATTCGGACTTCGAGACCTGGCATGTCGAGGACGGCCTGCCGCGCATGCGCACCCTGAGCTGCTCGATCCTGCTGACCGACAACGAGCCGCACAACGGTCCGCTGATGCTGGTGCCCGGCTCTCACAAGCACTACATCCGCTGTGTTGGCGCAACGCCGGAGAACCACTACGAGAAATCGCTGCGCAAGCAGGAGTTCGGCGTACCGGACCACGACAGCCTGACCCGCCTCGCGGATCGCTATGGCATCGACACGGCCACCGGCCCGGCGGGCAGCGTGGTGTTCTTCGATTGCAACACCATGCACGGTTCGAACAGCAACATCACACCGAGTGCGCGGAGCAATCTGTTCTACGTCTACAACCATGTGGATAATGCCGCGCAGGCCCCGTACTGTGGCCTCTCGCCCCGTCCGGCCTTTGTCGCCGAGCGCGAGACGTTCGAGCCTCTGGACATCCAGAAACAGCACTATCTCTGATGCGTTCATATCGGGCCCCATGTGGGCCTGATCGTTGTCGGCGGCCGGAAAGAAGGCGGCCCAGGGATGAAATTCACCCCCACGACGGGAAGTTGAATCGATGCATACCGTAGAAAAGATCGGCGGCACATCCATGAGCCGCTTCGACGAACTGCTCAACAACATCTTCATTGGTGGCCGCGAAGGCGATGCGCTCTACCAGCGTGTCTTCGTCGTCTCGGCCTACAGCGGCATGACCAACTTGCTGCTCGAGCACAAGAAAACTGGCGAGCCCGGCGTCTACCAGCGTTTCGCCGACGCCCGCAACGAAGGCGCCTGGCTGGACGCGCTCGAAGGCGTGCGGCAGAAGATGGTCGAGAAGAACGCCGAACTGTTCCAGAGCGACTTCGAGCTGCGCGCGGCCAACCAGTTCATCAACGCGCGCATCGACGATGCCCGCGAGTGCATGAGCAGCCTGCAGCGCCTGTGCGCCTATGGCCACTTCCAGCTCGACGAGCACCTGATGAAGGTTCGCGAAATGCTCGCCTCCCTCGGCGAAGCGCACAGCGCCTTCAACTCGGTTCTGGCACTCAAGCATCGCGGCGTCAACGCGAAGATGGTCGACCTCACCGGCTGGCACCGCGACGCGCCGCTGCCATTCGAGGAGATGGTTCGCGAGAGCTTCGCCGAGGTCGACCTTGCCCGCGAGCTGGTGGTCGCCACCGGCTATACCCACTGCAGCGAAGGCCTGATGAACACCTTCGACCGCGGCTACAGCGAGATCACCTTCGCCCAGATCGCCGCCGCAACCGGCGCGCGCGAAGCGATCATCCACAAGGAATTCCACCTTTCCAGCGCGGATCCGAACCTGGTCGGCGCCGACAAGGTGGTCACCATCGGCCGTACCAACTACGACGTGGCCGACCAGCTGTCGAACCTCGGCATGGAGGCGATCCACCCGCGTGCGGCCAAAACGCTGCGCCGCGCCGGCATCGAGCTGCGCATCAAGAATGCCTTCGAGCCCGACCACGCCGGTACGCTCATCAGCCAGGACTACAAGAGCGAGCGGCCCTGCGTCGAGATCATCGCCGGGCGCAAGGACGTCTTCGGCATTGAAGTGTTCGATCAGGACATGCTCGGTGACGTCGGCTACGACATCGAGATCAGCAAGCTGCTCAAGCAACTGCGCCTCTACGTGGTCAACAAGGACTCCGACGCCAACAGCATCACCTACTACGCGTCGGGTTCGCGCAAGCTGATCAACCGCGCCGCGCGGCTGATCGAGGAGAAGTACCCGGCGGCGGAAGTCACCGTGCACAACGTCGCCATCGTCTCGGCGATCGGCTCGGACCTCAAGGTCAAGGGCATCCTCGCCAAGACCGTTGCGGCGTTGGCCGGTGCCGGCATCAGTATCCAGGCGGTGCACCAGTCGATTCGCCAGGTCGAGATGCAGTGCGTGGTCAACGAGGAAGACTACGACGACGCTGTCGCTGCCTTGCACCGTGCGCTCATCGAGCCGGAGAACCACGGCGATGTGATCGCGGCGGCTTGATCGCCCAGCACACGCTGCTCCCTAACCGCCGGGCCCGGCTGCTGCTAGGCCCGGCGGTTTGCTGTCTGCCAGTCACCGTCCGTTGCTCGGCGGCGGCGATACCACGTGGCAAAGAACACGACGGCCAGCAGCAGCTCGGCCAGATCGCCGCCGTAGTACATCAGCTGGGCGGCCGCCTCGATCTCTTCCAGCGAATGCCCGGCATGCTGCGGAAAGCCATGGGCATACATCAATTTACCCAGCGTCGAGTGCGCGGCAATGGCCACGAAGAGCACGCCCAGCCGGACGAACATGCCGGGCCGATGCGGCGCCGGGTCGGGCCCTGCGATCGACCAGCAGAACAGGTAGCCCGCCAGTACGAAATGCAGGTGCAGCCAGATGTGCACCAGCGGCTCGCTGAAGCTCAGCTCGTACAGCGGCGTCATGTAGAGCAGATAGAGCCCGCCGATATCCAGCATCAGCGCCGTCACCGGGTGGCTCAACACGCGCGCCGGCGGGGTGCCGGCAACCTCGACGATGCGCCGTGCGCGCATCGCCGACACGGTGCGCAGTAGCAAGGTGCCGGGGGTGCCGAGCATCAGCGCGATGGGTGCGAACATGCCCAGCAGCAGGTGCTGGGCCATGTGCCCGCGCAAATCAGAATGGCCCCACTCGACCATCGGAGGCGACAGCGCAATCACCAGCAAGCCGCAGCCCAGGCTGAAGCTTGCCAGTCGCCAGCAGCTCCAGCCCTTGCGCGCGCGCCGTTGGGCGCGCACGCCGAGCACATAGGCGAACCACAGCCCAAGCGTCAGCAGCACTAAAACGAACGTGCCACCTAGCGCGACCAGATGCGTCTGATGCAGCATCAGCCGGGCACCTCCTGCCGGGCATGCCGCCAGGTCAGGAAGGCCACGGCCAACAGCAGCGCACCGAAGGCGTTCCACGCCAGGTCGTACAGCCACAGCTGTTCCACATACCGCACCTGATGCAGGCGCAGCAGCTTGTGGTTGACCAGCCCGTCGAATAGTTGAAAGGCGCCTGAGCCGATGAAGAACCCCGTCCATGCATGCAGCCGGGACAGGGCGCCGCGCCGGCCGAGCAGCACGAACAGACGGAAACCAGCCGCCAGCATGAGCAGCTCGGCAGCGTGCAAAAGCCCGTCGGAGAGTAGCGAGACGGCCAGCGTCGAGCGGTCAAAGAAATGATGCCAGGCCAGCACCTGGTGGAAGACGATCTCGTCGACCGCGGCCATCAGACCGACCCCCAGGAAGATCGTGGCGATCAGGCTGCCTCTGGCATCGACGGTCGTGGCGTTCACGCTGGCCTCCGGCGTTTTACGGGTGGCTTGCGTCGGCACCGGGAGAGGTCGACCAAGCCCTGCCTATCTAGTGATGACTTGCGCCAGCCACCGGAGTTCGCGCGGACTTGACCGAACGGCCGAACAGCGCCGAGCAAACCCGGTAGAATCCCGCACCTTTAATGTTGGTATAGAGCCACCCGCATCATGAACCGCACCGAACTCTTGTCGCCCGCTGGCACCCTTAAATCCATGCGTTATGCCTTCGCCTACGGTGCCGATGCGGTCTACGCCGGGCAGCCGCGCTATAGCCTGCGGGTGCGCAACAACGAGTTCGACCACGCCAACCTGCATCTGGGCATCGAGGAGGCGCACGCGCAGGGCAAGCAGTTCTACGTGGTGGTCAACATCGCGCCGCACAATGCCAAGCTCAGGACGTTCATCAAGGATCTCGAGCCCGTCGTCGCCATGGGCCCCGACGCGCTGATCATGTCCGATCCGGGGCTGATCATGCTGGTGCGCCAACACTTCCCGGAGATGACGATTCACCTGTCGGTGCAGGCCAACGCCGTGAACTGGGCGAGCGTCGAGTTCTGGCGCCAGCAGGGCCTGAGCCGCGCCATCCTTTCGCGCGAACTGTCGCTGGAGGAGATCGGCGAGATCCGCGAAAAAGTGCCAGGCATGGAGCTGGAAGTGTTCGTCCATGGCGCGCTATGCATGGCCTATTCCGGCCGTTGCCTGCTCTCCGGCTACATCAACAAGCGCGACCCGAACCAGGGCACCTGCACCAATGCCTGCCGCTGGGAATACAAGACGCACGAAGCGAAGGAAAACGAAATCGGCGATATCGTTCACAAGTACGAGCCCATCGCCGTACAACAGGCAGCCCCGGAGATCGTTGAGCCCACCCTTGGCGTAGGTGCGCCGACGGACGAAGTCTTCCTGCTCGAAGACAGCAGCCGCCCAGGTGAGTACATGTCCGCCTTTGAGGACGAGCACGGCACCTACATCATGAACTCCAAGGACCTGCGCGCCGTGCAGCATGTCGAGCGGCTGGTGCACATGGGCGTGCATTCGCTGAAGATCGAGGGCCGCACCAAATCCCACTACTACGTGGCACGCACCGCGCAGGTTTACCGCAAAGCCATCGATGATACGCTGGCCGGCCGGCCGTTCGACAAGTCGCTGATGGGCACACTCGAATCGCTCGCCCACCGCGGCTACACCGAAGGCTTCCTGCGCCGCCACGTGCATGACGAATACCAGAACTACGAGCGCGGCTTTTCGCTCTCCGAACGCCAGCAGTTCGTGGGCGAAATGACCGGCGAGCGGCGCAACGGCCTGGCGGAGGTCATCGTCAAGAACCGCTTCGCCGTCGGCGACCGGCTCGAGCTGATGACGCCTCGGGGCAACCTGAACTTTAGCCTTGAGCATCTTCAGAAAAAGAGCGGCGAGCGCACCGATGTCGCCCCCGGAGACGGCCACGTGCTCTATCTGCCGGTGCCTGATGACGTCGACCTGCAACACGCCCTGGTCATGCGCGAGCTGGACGGCAGCACCACCCGCGGTTGACCGGTTCCGTAGGGTTGGTTGCCTTCAGCCCGGCTCTCGGCACATCTGTAGGAGCACGCTCTGCGTGCGACAGGGGATTGTGCGTGACTGCGGTCGCAAGCGGAGCTTGCTCCTACAGGTCGAGGGCGACCTCAGCCCAATCATCAGCGCCAGACCACTACCGAGGTGCCACGAAGCCGCTGGGCAAAAGCCCCTTCCAGCCGTAGGAGCACGCTCTGCGTGCGACCGGGAATTGTGCGTGGTTGCGGTCGCAAGCAGAGCTTGCACCTACAGGTCGAAGGGCGACCTCAGCCCAATCATCAGCGCCACGATCACTACCGAGGTGCCGCGAAACCGCTTGGCAAAAGCCCCCTCCCAGCCGTAGGAGCACGCTCTGCGTGCGACAGGGGCTTGTGCGTGGCTGCGGTCGCACGCAGAGCTTGCTCCTACAGGTCGAGAGCGACCTCAGCCCAATCATCAGCGCCACGACCACTACCGAGGGGCCGCGAAACCGCTGGGCAAAAGCCCCCTCCCAGCTGTAGGAGCACGCTCTGCGTGCGACCGGGCGCGAAAGCGGGGCATAGAATTTTCTTCGCGCGATCAGCTCAGCAATCCTACGAATTCCGCCGCTGGCACAGGCCGGCTGATCAGGTAGCCCTGCATTTCATCGCAGCCGTGTGCCTTGAGGAAGTCCATCTGCGCCTGCGTCTCGACGCCCTCGGCGACGACCTTGAGGTCCAGACTGTGCACCATCGCGATGATGGCGCGCACGATGGCCGAGTCCTCGCCGTCCTGCGTCAGCTCGGAAACGAAGGAGCGGTCGATCTTCACGTAGTCCACCGGGAAGCGCTTGAGGTAACTGAGCGAGGAGTAGCCCGTGCCGAAATCGTCGATCGCCAACTTCACACCCAACGCCCGCAACTGCTCGCTGATGCTGATGGCGTTATCCACGTCGTCGAGCAGCTGGCTTTCGGTCAGCTCCAGTTCGAGGCGGTCGGCCGGCAGTCCGGTTTCCTCGAGCACCTGGCGCACCAGGGAGATGAAGTTGCCCTGGCGCAGCTGTTTAGCCGACAGATTCACCGAGACGCGAATTTCTGCGAGCCCGTCGAGCTGCCACTGCCGTGCCTGCCGGCAGGCCTGCCGGAGAACGAACTCGCCCAGCGGGATGATCAGGCCGGTCTCTTCGGCCAGCGGAATGAAATAACCCGGCGCAACCAATCCCTTCTTCGGATGCCGCCAGCGCACCAGCGCCTCGGCTGCATCAAGGCAATCCCCTTCAACGTTCAGCCGCGGCTGGTAGAAGAGTTCCAGCTGGCCTTCATCGAGCGCGCGGCGTAGCTGATTCTCGGTCTGCAGGTTCTCCAGGCTGGAGCCCTGCAGCCGCTCGGTGAAGAACTGCAGCGTGTTACCGCCCAGATGCTTGGCATGCTTCATCGCCATGTTGGCCTGTAGCAGCAGGGCGGTCGCGTCCCGCGCGTTGTCCGGCATCAAGCTGACGCCAATGGATGCGGCAACCACCAGCTCCTGCTCGCCCAGCTCGATGGGTTTGCTGATGCGCGACAGCAAACGGCTGCCGGTGTGAGCAAGGGCACCAAGGCTGCCGTAGCCCTCGAGCACCACGACGAACTCGTCCGCGGACAGCCGAGCAATGGTGTCCGCGTCCGATAAGGTATGGGTCAGCCGACGCGACACCTCGCGCAGCATCTGGTCCGCCACCTCATGCCCCAAACTCTCGTTGAGCACCTTGAACCGGTCGAGATCGATATAGAGCACCGCCAGGCCACGGTTGCTGGTGCGATTGCGTTCGCATGCCTCGTTCAGGCGCTCCTTGAGCAGGCTGCGGTTGGCCAGCCCCGTGAGCTCGTCATAGTGGGTGAGAAAGCGCAGGCGCTCCTCGACCTGCCGCCGCACACTGAGATCCGAGACGAAGGCCACCACGTTGGTCACCTTGCCCTGGCTGTCCTGAACGGCCCGCAACTGCGCCCACTGCGGGTACACCTCACCATTTTTGCGCGTCTCGATCAGCTCACCCTGCCAGCTTCCATGTTGGGTGAGGCTGTCGCGGATCGCCGCGTATTGCTGGCGGCTGTCCTCTGAGCTGGCAAGAATCGCGACGCTTCGCCCAAGCAGCTCCTCGCGGCTGAAGCCGGAAAGGCTGCAGCACGCGTGGTTGACGGCTAGCAAGCGGAATTCCGGGTCCATGATCGCCATGCCCTCGCCCGCCGCCTCGAACACGGTGGCGGCCAGGCTCAGCTGTTCGGCCTGACGGCGGCTTTCATTGATGTCGCGCCGGGTGCCGATCATGCGCAGCGCCCGTCCATTGGCGTCGCGCTCGATCACGCGGCCACGATCCTCGACCCAGATCGGCGTGCCGTCGGTCTGCATCGCCCGGTACTGCACGACATAGGTCTCGGTCTCGCCCTTGAGGTGCGCGATCATGTCGCGCCGCACCCGCTCGTCGTCATCCGGATGCAGCTCGGGGCGCTTATCCTCGACCAGGCGCAGGCGATCATGCTGGCCGTCCCCGAAGATTGCATCCATGCGCGACAGGTGCACCTCGTTGCGCACCAGGTCCCAGTCCCACATACCCAATTCGCTGGCTTCCATCGCGAGCGTAAGACGCGCCTCGCTTTCGTGAAGCTCGGCGGTACGCTCGATGACACGTTGTTCCAGCCCGTCGAATGCCTCTCGCAGCATGATCTCGGCATGCCGGCGCTGTTCGATTTCGTGTGCCAGCTCATCGTTGAGCTGGCTGGATTCCTCGCGCATGCGCTCGAGCCGCTTGATCAGCTGTTGGTTATGCAGGCGTTGCTCGAAGCTGCTCGTTAGCAGCCGGTTGATCTGCCAGGCGATCATGCAAAGCGTCAGCAGGACGATGGCGGCGATCATGCCCCAGCCTTGCAGCTGGGTTTCACCACTGCCGAGCAGTATCGCCGCGGCCGGCAGCAGGCTGGGAACGGCGAAGGCGCCGAAAGCGCGCAAAGACACGCCGCAGGCCACGCTGCCGGCGAAGATGACCGAGCCGAGCGAGCCAAACAGTGCCGCTTGCACGACGAACCCCTCGACCGGCGCGAGCTCGACGATGGCATAGGCCAGCGTCAAGGCATTCAGCACGCTGCACACGAGGAAGGAGCGCAGCCACCGCGGGTGCTCCTGGCCCGCCGGGGTGGCGTGCTGGAAGGCCAGCGTCTGCTGCAGGCGAAGCAGCAGTATTGCGCCGGTCACCCCTGCCCAGAGCAGCAGCTCGGTGCGGCCCACCCGATCCCAGAGCAACGTCACGAACACCACGCAGGCCAACAGCATCAGCAGCAAGGACACACGCGAGCCCTGGTAAAGCAGGCGAGTACGCTCGGTTTGTTGATCAATTTCAGCGCAGCGGCCGGTTGCCGGATCGTCGATCCGCGGCGCCGAGGAAGTAGATGGGACGAAATCGATCATGGCGGGTTCTTGTTGTGTAATTCGTTGGAACCAGGCGACGCAGCTATCGCCGCCCGATAATGGCACGTTGCTAG
The DNA here is from genome assembly GCF_054131565.1 of Pseudomonas sp. SA195. Lineage (NCBI taxonomy): Bacteria > Pseudomonadati > Pseudomonadota > Gammaproteobacteria > Pseudomonadales > Pseudomonadaceae > Pseudomonas > Pseudomonas sp. SA195. The sequence goes on from NZ_CP096392.1 coordinate 4,255,590, forward strand.
CGAGGGGAAACAGCCCGCTCCGACCAAAGACACCTCGGTGACTCGTTGGGAGGACCAGCCACACGCCTGAACCAGAACCTACGCCTTGGCCGCCCGCTCGCCTAGCCCTCACGGTGCCGCAGGTTCCAGCGTCCCGTCCGGAGCGCGAGCGAGTCGGTATGGTTTCCGGCTAGAATGGCCGCCATGCACGACGATCTCTCGCTTCTCCTGAACTCCCTCAACGATGCCCAGCGCCAGGCCGTGGCCGCGCCGCTGGGTCGTCAGTTGGTTCTCGCCGGTGCCGGCTCGGGCAAGACCCGCGTACTGGTGCACCGCATCGCCTGGCTGCACCAGGTCGAGCGGGCATCATTGCATTCGATTCTTTCAGTGACCTTTACCAACAAGGCCGCTGCCGAGATGCGCCAGCGCATCGAGCAACTGATGAAGGTCAACCCGCAGGGCATGTGGGTCGGCACCTTCCACGGCCTGGCGCATCGCCTGTTGCGCGCCCACTGGCGCGAAGCCAAGCTGGCGGAAAACTTCCAGATTCTCGACTCCGACGACCAGCAACGGCTGGTCAAGCGGGTGATCCGTGAGCTCGGCCTGGACGAACAGCGCTGGCCGGCGCGCCAGGCGCAATGGTGGATCAACGGACAGAAGGACGAAGGTCTGCGCCCGCAGCACATCCAGGCCAGCGGCGACCTCTTCCTGACCACCATGCTGAGCATCTACCAGGCCTACGAAGACGCCTGCGCGCGCGCCGGGGTGATCGACTTCTCCGAGCTGCTGCTGCGCGCGCTGGACCTGTGGCGCGACAATCCGGGCCTGCTCGACCATTACCAGCGACGCTTCCGCCACATCCTCGTCGACGAGTTCCAGGACACCAACGCCGTGCAGTACGCCTGGCTGCGCCTGCTGGCCAAGGGCGGCGAAAGCCTGATGGTAGTCGGCGACGACGATCAGTCGATCTACGGCTGGCGCGGCGCACGGGTCGAGAACCTGCACCAGTTCAGCGAGGACTTCCAGGACGCCGAAACCATCCGCCTGGAGCAGAACTACCGCTCTACCGCCTGCATCCTCAAGGCCGCCAACGCGCTCATCGCCAACAACCAGGGCCGGCTCGGCAAAGAGCTGTGGACCGAAGGCTGCGAGGGTGAGCCGATCAGCCTCTACGCGGCCTTCAACGAACACGACGAAGCCCGCTACGTGGTCGAGAGCATCGAGAAGGCCATTCGCGACGGGCTGAGCCGCAGCGAAATCGCCATCCTCTACCGCTCCAATGCCCAGTCACGGGTATTGGAAGAAGCCCTGTTGCGCGAACGCATCCCCTACCGGATCTATGGCGGCCAGCGCTTCTTCGAGCGCGCCGAGATCAAGAACGCGATGGCGTACCTGCGCCTGATCCAGGCACGCGATAACGACGCGGCGCTGGAGCGGGTCATCAACGTGCCGGCTCGCGGCATCGGCGAAAAGACCGTCGAATGCCTGCGCCAACTGGCGCGCCAGCAGGAAACCTCGATGTGGGCCGCGCTGCATCAGGCGGTCGGCACCAAGGTGGTCTCGGGGCGCGCCGCCAGCGCGTTGAACGGGTTCGTCGAATTGATCGACACCCTCGCCCTTAAAGTTGAAGGCATGCAGCTGCACAGCATGGCGCAACTGGTCATCGAGCAGTCCGGACTGCTGGCCTACCACCGGGACGAAAAGGGTGAGAAGGCCCAGGCGCGGGTAGAAAACCTCGAGGAACTGGTTTCCGCCGCCCGCGCGTTCGACAACTACAGCGAAGGTGAAGAAGACGAACAAACGCCACTGGCTGCCTTCCTCGACCACGCCTCGCTGGAGGCCGGCGAGCAGCAGGCTGGCGACCACGAGGACAGCGTGCAGTTGATGACGCTGCACAGCGCCAAGGGCCTCGAATTCCCGCTGGTGTTCCTGGTGGGCATGGAAGAGGGCCTGTTCCCGCACAAGATGAGCCTGGAGGAACCGGGCCGGCTGGAAGAAGAACGCCGCCTGGCCTACGTCGGCATCACCCGGGCCATGCAGCAGCTGATCGTTACCTATGCCGAAACACGGCGGCTCTATGGCAGCGAAACCTACAACAAGGTGTCGCGCTTCATCCGCGAGCTACCTCCCGCGCTGATCAGCGAAGTGCGCCTGAGCAATACCGTCAGCCGCAGTTTCAACGCCCGAGGCATGGGCGGCGGCTCACTGTTCGACGGCGCCGGTGTGCCGGAGACGCCCTTCAACCTCGGCCAGCGCGTACGCCACTCGCTGTTTGGCGAGGGCACCATCCTCAACTTCGAAGGCTCCGGCGCACAGGCCCGCGTGCAGGTGAATTTCGAAAGTGAAGGAAGCAAGTGGTTGATGCTCAGTTATGCCAAACTGGAAGCGTTATGACGTTAACGTCAACCTGTGCATCGATACTAATAATTCTGCAAAGGAAAACCCTCTGATGAAACGCCGTCACTTGTTTGGTGCCGCCGCTGCCTTGCTTGCTGCCTTCGGTCTTGCCGGCTGCAATGACGAGAAGAAGGTCGAATCCACCGCCGAGCCGCAGGCCACCGCCAGCGAAGCGCCGAAGACGTTCAACTGGAAGATGGTCACTGCCTGGCCGAAGAACTATCCCGGCCTGGGTACCGCAGCCCAGCGCCTGGCCGACCGGGTCAGCGTAATGAGTGACGGTCGATTGACCATCAAGGTCTACGCCGCCGGCGAGCTGGTCCCGGCGCTCGAAGTGTTCGATGCCGTCTCGCGCGGCACCGCCGAACTCGGTCACGGCGCCGCCTATTACTGGAAGGGCAAGGTACCGACAGCGCAATTCTTCACCTCGGTTCCGTTCGGCCTGTCGACCAGCGAAATGAACGCCTGGCTGACCCGCGGCGACGGCCAGAAGTTTTGGGACGAAGCCTACGCCCCCTATGGCGTGAAACCGATGGTCGTCGGTAACACCGGCATGCAGATGGGCGGCTGGTACAACAAGGAAATCAACTCGCTGCAGGATCTCAACGGCCTGAAGATCCGCATGCCGGGCCTCGGCGGCGAAGTGCTCAGCCGCCTCGGCGCAACCACTGTCAACATGCCCGGCGGGGAAGTATTCACCGCGCTGCAGACTGGCGCCATCGACGCCTCCGACTGGGTCAGCCCTTACAACGACCTGGCCTTCGGTCTGCACAAGGCGGCGAAGTATTACTACTACCCCGGCTGGCAAGAGCCGCAGGCCGTGCTGGAGTTGCTGGTCAATCAGAAGGCGCTCGACAGCCTGCCGGACGATCTGCGCGCAATTCTCACCGAAGCGGCGCTAGCCGCTAGCCGCGACATGATGGACGACTACGTCTACAACAACGCCATGGCGCTGGAGCAACTCAAGGAACAGGGCACGCAGCTCAAGCGCTTCCCCGATGAAGTGCTGTCAGCGATGCGTGAGCAGGCTGACGTCGTGCTTGGCGAACTGGCCGCGCAGAGCGAACTGAACGGCCGCATCTGGGCCTCGATGAAAGCCTTCCAGGCACAGGTCAAGCCGATGCACGAGATCTCCGAGAAAGAGCTGTACAACTGGCGCTGACACAGCCAGACCACGACCCCGCCCCGGCGGGGTCGTGTTTTCTTCTGGCACGACCTGACGGATGGGCGACCCCGCCTCAGGCGAGCGCCACAGCCAAATCGCAGCGACGGCGCAAAAGTCGGTAACACACTGTCGCTGGCGAACCTTTCACTGCCTCGGCAGGATGCCAATCGTTAATCCACCTGAATAAGCGGGAATCCTTAATGCAACGTGTGCTCAGCATTTTCATGGCGCTGTGTATCGGCCTGTCGTTCAGCCTTGACGTCCATGCCAAGCGCTTTGGCGGTGGCAAGAGCTTCGGTGCGGCGCCCAGCCACCAAACCCGTCAGGCGCAGCCCCAACAGCGCAACGACAGCGTCGCGCAGCAGCCCGGTCGTCAGCAGCCCGCCGCAGCCAGTGGCGCGTCCCGTTGGCTCGGCCCATTGGCCGGTCTGGCCGCCGGTGGCCTGCTCGCCTCGATGTTCATGGGCGACGGCTTCGAAGGCATCCAGTTCATGGATATCCTGATCTTCGGCCTGATCGCTTTCTTGCTGTTCCGCTTCCTCGCCGCCCGTCGTCGCCAGCAGCAGCCGGCCATGGCCGGGCATGCCCCGATGCAGCGCGAGATGCCTGCCCAGCCGTCGCTCTTCGGGGGCAGCCGCGCCGTACCCGCAGCCGCTCCGGTGATCAACGCACCGGCCTGGTTCAACGAGCAGAGCTTCGTCGCCGCGGCGCGCGAGCATTTCCTGTCGCTGCAGCAGCACTGGGACGCCAACGAGATGGACAAGATCTCCGAGTTCGTCACGCCCCATCTGCTCGATTTCCTCAAGCGTGAACGCGCTGAAATTGGCGACGCTTATCAGTCCACCTATATCGATGATCTGCAGATCAACCTGGACGGTGTCGATGACCAGGCCGACAAGACCATCGCCACCCTGACCTTCATTGGCGTCGCCAAGACGTCGCGCTTTGACCAGGGCGAGCCCTTCAGCGAAAGCTGGCGCATGGAGCGTGCGCAAGGCGAAAACCAGCCTTGGCTGGTGGCCGGTATCCGTCAGAACGTCTGATCCGGTCGGTGTCCCCGCACACAACCCCGCCCCCGTGGCGGGGTTCTTTTTGGCCGATTGAAAAGTGGCTCAGCGCCTTTCCGAAGCGGATTAAGCCTTAGCGCCCGACCACTCGTGATTCGTCGTCTCCGGCTGAACCCTGTCGGCAAAACGGCGTCTATGCTGTTCGCACAACAGCAAGAACAACGAGGTCCTGCGTGTCAGGCAACATCCGCCGAGGATTAGGTAATGCGAACCGCCGCAATGCCCTGTTCGCCTTCCTTCCGCATTCGGTCATGCAGCCATGACCAGTGCGCGCCTCCCATCGATCGATAAACTCCTGCGTGCGCCCGCCTGCGCACCGCTGCACCAGCGCTATGGCCGCGACGCCCTGCTGAAAACGCTGCGCGATTTGCTCGACGAGCTTCGCGAGCCCGCCCGTCACGGCCAGCTGGTTGCGCTGGAATTGTCCGAAGCCGTGCTGGCCGGGCGCGCCGGCGAGCGGCTCGCCAATCAACATCGCAGTCGTGTTCGCCGCGTGTTCAACCTGACCGGCACGGTGCTGCATACCAACCTCGGCCGCGCCCTGCTGCCCGATGAAGCCATCGAAGCGATCAGCCTTGCGGCACGCTACCCACTGAACCTCGAATTCGATCTCGCCACCGGCAAGCGCGGCGACCGCGACGACCTGATCGAAGGGTTGATTCGCGAGCTCACCGGCGCTGAAGCCGTCACCGTGGTCAACAACAACGCCGCCGCCGTTCTGCTCGCACTGAACAGCCTGGGCGCGCGCAAGGAAGGGATTATCTCCCGCGGCGAGCTGATCGAGATCGGCGGCGCCTTTCGCATCCCCGACATCATGGCCCGTGCCGGTGTGAAGCTACATGAAGTGGGCACCACCAACCGCACCCACGCCAAGGACTACGAAGCCGCGATCAATCCGCGCAGCGGCCTATTGATGCGCGTGCACACCAGCAACTACAGCGTGCAAGGCTTCACCGCCAGCGTCGCTACCGCCGAGCTGGCCCAGATTGCCCACTCGCACGGCCTGCCATTGCTCGAAGACCTCGGCAGCGGCAGCCTGGTCGACCTTTCCCGCTGGGGTCTGCCCAAGGAACCCACCGTGCAGGAAGCCCTGCGCGACGGTGCAGACATCGTCACCTTCAGCGGCGACAAGCTGCTCGGTGGGCCACAGGCCGGGCTGATCGTTGGCAGCCACGAGCTCATTGCCAAGATCAAGAAGAACCCGCTCAAGCGCGCCCTGCGCGTGGACAAACTGACGCTCGCCGCGCTGGAAGCGGTGCTCAACCTTTACCGCGACCCGGATCGCTTGGCCGAGCGCCTGACCAGCCTGCGCCTGCTCAGCCGCCCGCAGGCCGACATCCAGCAACAGGCCGAACGCCTAGCTCCGTCGCTCACCGCCATGCTCGGCGAGGGCTGGCAGGTCCAGGTCGAAGCGGCCCTGGGCATGATCGGCAGCGGCGCCCAACCGGTGGCGCGCCTGCCCAGCGCCGCCCTGTGCATCCGCCCGCTGCAACCGCGCAAGCTGCGGGGCCGTCGCCTGCGCCAGCTGGAGGAAGCCCTGCGCACCCTGCCGATTCCCGTCCTCGGGCGCATCGCCGAGGACGCGCTCTGGCTCGACCTTCGTCAGCTAGACGATGAGCCAGGCTTCGCCCAACAGCTGGGCCTGCTGCAACAGGAACTGTCGGCATGATCATCGGCACCGCCGGCCACATCGACCACGGCAAGACCGCCCTGCTCAAGGCTCTTACGGGCCAGGAAGGCGACCGCCGCCACGAAGAGCGCCTGCGGGGCATCACCATCGATCTCGGCTACCTGTACGCCGCGCTCGGCGAGAACGAACTCACCGGCTTCATCGACATGCCCGGCCACGAGCGCCTGGTGCACAACATGCTGGCCGGCGCCTGCGGGATCGACTGCATGCTGCTGGTCATCGCAGCCGATGACGGCGTGATGCCGCAGACCCGCGAGCACCTCTCGATCATCGAACTGCTGGGCATCCGCCGCGCCCTGGTGGCCCTGAGCAAGGTCGATCGGGTCGAACCCGCACGAGTCGAGGAGGTGCGCCGCGAAATCGGCGACTTGCTGGCGCCAGGTCCGCTCGCCGACGCGCCGATCTTTCCTGTATCCAGCCTCACCGGAGACGGCATCGACGCGCTGCGTGACGCCCTGTTGCAGGAAGCCGACCAGATCGAACAGCGCAGCGACGAAGGCTACTTCCGCCTCGCCATCGACCGCGCCTTCAGCGTCAGCGGCGCCGGGGTTGTCGTCACCGGTACCGCCTTTGCCGGGCGCGTAGCGGTCGGCGATGAACTGATGCTGAGCCCTGGCGGACGCCCGGTACGGGTGCGCGGGCTGCACGCGCAGAACTGCGAGGCCCAGCAGGCCCGTGCGGGCCAGCGCGTTGCCCTGAACATCGCCGGCGACCGCCTTTCGGTCGAGGACATCAGCCGCGGCGACTGGCTGCTGCACCCGGCGCTGCAGGCCGACACCCGGCGTATCGACATCGAATTCGTGCTCCTGCCCAGCGAGGCGCGTGCGCTCAAACACTGGACCCCAGTGCATGTTCACCTCGGCGCCCAGGACGTTACCGGGCGCATCGCCTTGCTCGAAGGGGAATGCCTGGCGCCGGGCGGCCATGTACACGCACAGCTGCTGCTCAATGCGCCGGTGCATGCCGTGCATGGCGACCGAGTGGTGCTGCGCGACCAGTCCGCCCAACGCACCCTGGGCGGCGGGCGCGTACTCGACCCCTTCGCCCCGCCGCGCAACCGCCACCGCCAGGCGCGTCTGGCGCAGCTGCGCGCGCTGTCCGGCGAGACCCTCGAAGACATCCTGCCGGCCCTGCTCTCCAGCGCTCTGAACGGCATCGAGCCGGCCGTGCTGGAACGCCAGTTCAATCGCCCGCGGCACACCTGGCAGCTCGGCGACGACGCCCTCGACATCACCACCCGCCTCGGCCCGCGCCTGTTCGACCGCGGCACCTGGGATTACCTGCAACAAAGCCTGGTCGCCGCACTGGGCCGCTTTCATGAACAGCAACCCGACGAGCTCGGCCCGGACCGCGACCGCCTGCGCCGCTTCGCCCTGCCCCAGCTCGAACGGCCGGTGTTCATCGCCCTGCTCGATCAGGTGCTCGCCAGCGGCGCAGTCGAAGCCAGCGGCCCCTGGCTGCACCTGCCGGGCCATCGGGTCCGCCTGAGCGATGAAGAAGAGGCCCTGAAGGCGCGGTTGTGGCCGCTGATCGACTCGGCCCGCTACGACCCGCCCTGGGTGCGCGATCTGGCGCGCGAACTGGATGTGGAAGAAGAACGCATCCGCTTGCTGCTGCGCAAACTGGCCCGCATCGGCGCCCTGCAGCAGGTCGTCAAGGACCTGTTCTACCCCGAGACGACCATCCGCCAGCTCGCCGCCCGCATCCTGGAAATGGAGCGCCAGGCCGGCGTCATCCGCGCCGCCGCCTTCCGCGACCAGATCCAGCTCGGCCGCAAGCGCAGCATCCAGCTGCTCGAACACTTCGACCGCATCGGTTTCACCCGACGCTTCGGCAACGAACGCAAAGTCCGCCGCGACAGCGCCTTGGCCTCGGAGACCGAGCTCAGGTAGCCTGTGCCTCCTTTCCAGTTACACCCTTCCGCCTAACGGAAGGCAATCGCACCCGGTGGTGCGGCCGGGCTTCAAACCCGGTTGGGGGCGGCAGCCGTTCCCGGGTGAGTTCGACTCTCACTGCCTTCCGCCATCTTCGCCATAAGCCCCTCTCCCGCACATTCCCCGCCTCCCGAACCGTTCTCTCTAGCTGCAGCCGTTCCGCTCGTTTTCCCAATCGGCCCCATAGACAAAAGCCATCTCCCGATCGAGCGCACGTCTGGAAAAGCTGGACTAGGATTTCCTGCACGCGGAATCAGGAGATCGAGCATGTTGGCCACATTACTTCCGACTCTGAGGGAACTGGACCTTCCGTTGCGCCTGAAGCTGTGGGACGGGAAGGAGATGGACATTGGCCCGGCGCCGTCGGTGACGCTGGAGATAAAGGACCCGAACCTGGTCGCACAGCTCGCGCACCCCAGCCTGGATCTGCTGGGCGGTGCCTATGTCGAGGGGCAGATCGACCTGCATGGGCCGCTGGAGGAGATCATCCGCATCGGCGATGAGATCACCCGGGCGCTGGGTGACGAAGGCGACTCGGTGCCGACCCGCGAGGCCCATGACAAAGCCTCGGACGCCGAGGCCATTTCCTATCACTACGACCTCTCCAACGCGTTCTACCAGCTGTGGCTGGATCGCGACATGGTCTATTCCTGCGGTTATTTCGAAACCGGCACCGAGGACCTCGACCAGGCGCAGCAGGCCAAGCTCCGCCACCTGTGTCGCAAGCTGCGCCTCAAGCCGGGCGACCGGCTGCTGGACGTGGGATGCGGCTGGGGCGGCCTGGCCCGGTTCGCCGCGCGCGAGTATGACGCCAAGGTATTCGGCATCACGCTCAGCCGCGAGCAGTTGAAACTGGCACGCGAGCGCGTCGCCGCCGAGGGGCTGGAGGGTCAGGTCAGGCTGGAGCTGATGGACTACCGCGACCTGCCGCGAAACGAGCAGTTCGACAAGATCGTCAGCGTCGGCATGTTCGAGCACGTTGGCCATGCCAATCTGCCGCTGTATTGCCGCCAGCTGGCCTCGCTGGTGCGCCCCGGTGGCCTGGTGATGAACCACGGCATCACCTCGCGTTACCTCGACGGTCGCCCGGTCAGCCATGGCGCGGGCGAGTTCATCGATCGCTATGTGTTCCCGCACGGCGAGCTGCCACACGTGACGGAGATCGGCGCCTGCATCAGCGAGTCGGGCCTGGAGATCGTCGATGTGGAGAGCCTGCGCCTGCATTACGCACGCACGCTGCAGTTCTGGAGCGAGCGGCTGGAAGCGCGGCTGGACGAGGCGCAGCGGATGGTTCCGGAGCGCGCCCTGCGGATCTGGCGGATCTACCTGGCGGGCTGTGCCTATGGCTTCCGCCGCAACTGGATCAACCTGCACCAGATCCTGGCGAGCAAGCCGCTGCCGGACGGTAGCCATGAGCTGCCCTGGTCACGGGCGGACTTGTACGCCTGAGCCGCTGGCCTGACGCCCAGCGCGCCAGGCCGAAGCCGTCAGCGCAACAACAGCAGCGGCGTCGTGGTCGTGCGGATCATGTTGGTGGTGGTGCTGCCCACGAGAAACTGGCGAATACGCGAGTGCCCGTAGGCGCCCATGACCAGCAGGCCGATGCGGTGCTCGGCCTGGTAGGCATGCAGCGTGGGTTCGACCTCGCCGGCGCGGATCGCGATCTGCACCTCGAACCCGGCGGCACGCAGCGCATCACGGGCCGATTCGAGCAGCGCGCGGCTGTCACCGGTGTCCGCCCCGACCATCACCAGATGGATGGGAATGCCTTTGAACAGGGGGCTGGAGGCGATCATTTCGACGCCCTTGCGGGTGGTCGCGCTGCCGTCGAAGGCGAGCATGACGCTGTCCGGTGCGGTGAATCCGGTCGGGGTGACGAGGATCGGCCGGTGCAGCGTGCGGATAACGCTTTCCAGATGGCTGCCGATGAGCGCCGTGTCGGCGCCGCTGTCTTCGCCCTGCTTGCCGATCACCAGCAGACGGATGTCGGATTCCAGCTCGCGCAGGCTCTCGACCAGATCACCATGACGCTGCCGCACGACCGGCTGGGCCACGCCCGCGGTGATGGCGCGTTGCCGGGCGGCATCGAGCATCATGCGTCCTTCTTCGAGGGCGAGCTTGCTGCGCTTCTCGTCCAGCGCGGCCAGCTCTTCGAGCAGGTACTCGCGGCTGCCCAGGCCGATGATGCCGCTGAGGTTGCCGGCGGCCGGATATTGCTGCTGATCGAGCACGTGCAACAGGGTCAGCGGTGCGTCCAGCTTGCGGCTGGCCCAGGCGGCGCAGTCACAGACGGCGGCAGCCTGGGGCGAGCCGTCGATACAGGCCATTACTAGATTCATTGCGGCTCTCCTGATCAGTGGCCCATGAGGCTGTCGATGGCCTCGGGTTTGTCGTGTACGCCGAAGCGATCGACGATGGTGGCGCTGGCTTCGTTCAGCCCCAGCACCTCGACTTCGGTGCCTTCGCGGCGGAACTTGATGACCACCTTGTCCAGCGCCGCCACGGCGGTGATGTCCCAGAAATGCGCATGGGTGAGGTCGATCGTCACCTTCGCCAGCGCTTCCCTGAAGTCGAAGGCGCGAGTGAATTTGTCCGAGGAGCTGAAGAAGACCTGACCGACCACCTGGTAGACCCGCGCATGGCCGTCGACATCCAGTTCCGAACCGATGTGCAGGTAGTGCCCGACCTTGTTGGCGAAGAACATCGCCGCCAGCAGTACGCCGGCCAGCACGCCGTAGGCCAGGTTGTGGGTGAAGACCACCACCACCACGGTGACGACCATGACGATGTTGGTCGACAGCGGGTAGTGCTTGAGGTTGCGCAGCGAGTCCCAGCTGAAGGTGCCGATGGAGACCATGATCATCACGGCCACCAGCGCGGCCATGGGGATTTGCCCGACCCAGTCGCTGAGAAACACCACCATCAGCAGCAGCACGACGCCGGCAATGAGTGTCGACAACCGCGTGCGGCCCCCGGATTTCACGTTGATCACGGACTGGCCAATCATCGCGCAGCCGGCCATGCCGCCGAACAGGCCGGAAACAATGTTGGCGACGCCCTGGCCCTTGCACTCGCGATTCTTGTCGCTGCCGGTGTCCGTCAGGTCGTCGACGATGGTCGCGGTCATCAGCGACTCCAGCAGACCGACCACGGCCAGCGCGGCGGAATACGGGAAGATGATCGCCAGGGTTTCGAAGGTCAGCGGCACTTCGGGCCAGAGGAAGACCGGCAGGGTGTCAGGCAGGTCGCCCATGTCAGCGACCGTGCGGATGTCCAGCCCCAGGTACATGGCCACCGCCGTCAAGGTCAGGATGCAGACCAGCGGCGACGGGATGACCTTGCCGAGCGTCGGCACATAAGGGAACAGGTAGATGATGCCCAGGCCCGCCGCGGTCATGGCGTAGACGTGCCAGGTGACGTTTGTCAGCTCAGGCAGCTGTGCCATGAAGATGAGGATGGCCAGCGCGTTGACGAAGCCAGTAACCACCGAGCGCGAAACAAAGCGCATCAGCGAGCCGAGGCGCAGGTAGCCCGCACCGATCTGCAGCACGCCGCACAACAGGGTGGCTGCCAGCAGGTACTGCAGGCCATGCTCGCGCACCAGCATCACCATCAGCAGCGCCATGGCGCCGGTGGCCGCCGAAATCATGCCCGGGCGGCCACCGACGAAGGCGATCACCACGGCGATACAGAAGGAGGCGTACAGCCCGACCCGTGGATCCACCCCCGCGATGATGGAAAAGGCGATGGCCTCCGGGATCAGCGCCAGCGCGACCACCAGACCCGCGAGCACATCGCCGCGAAGGTTGCAGAACCAGTTTTGTTTGATCGTTTGAAGCATTGTGGTTTTCCAGAGCAAAAGCACCACCAACGGCATCGAAGCGACGCGCTGATTGATACAAGGCTAGTTTCTGAATGGGGAACAGGGTGCAAATCGCACGCGCGAAATGCGAAACACGGGGCAGCACGACCGTCCCAACCGGGGCGACCACGCTCAGGCGAAGGGCATTGCGCTATGGCGGACTGGGCAGCCAGGTCATGCTTGGGAACACACTCGTGAGGGCTTCGAAGGCTCGAAGCGTCCAGACAGGGCGCGGATGATAGCGCACCTACCTACAAGGCGCGACCCGCCGGTCGCGGCTGCGGGGCGCACGCATGGTGGGGTTGAGCGAATGAATGTGCCCGTAAAGGGCGCAGGCGCGGCTATCGCCAGAAGTCGTCGAGGTTAGTGAAGCCCCACTGCGCCGGGTCCTCACGGCCTACGATGCGATCACTGACGTTGCGCCGGGACAAGTCCAGGTCCAAGGGCTGAATGTGCATGCGCGTCTTGGTCGAGAAGAACACGCGCAGCACCGGCTCGGTGAGGCGATCCTCGTGCTGTTCAATGACCACACCCAGGCGCCCGGACTCCAGCTTGACCAGCGAACCCAGCGGGTAGATACCGACCGAGCGGATGAAGGCGTGGAAGATCCGCGTGTCGAAATGCCCGCCCCACTGCGCCATGCGCGCCACCGAATCGGCCGGGTTCCAGGCCGTCTTGTAGGGGCGGTTCGAGGTGATGGCATCGTAGACGTCGCAAACCGCGCCCATCCGCGCGAACAGGCAGATCTCCTCACCTTTCAGGCGATGCGGGTACCCGGTGCCATCGAATTTCTCGTGATGGTGCAGGCAGACGTCCAGCACCGAAGCCGGCAGGTTGTCAGCCGCGGCGAGCAAGGCGTGGCCGCGCTCGGGGTGGCTACGCATGATGGCGAATTCGTCGTCGGTCAGGCTGCCGGGCTTGTTCAGTACAGCGTTGGGCATGGCCATCTTGCCGACGTCATGCAGCAGCCCGGCAAGCCCCGCCTCGCGCGCCGTGGCTTCGTCGAGCCCGAGCTGGCGCGACAGCGAGACCATCAGCGCACAGACCGCCACCGAGTGCATGTAGGTGTACTCATCCTTGTGCTTGAGCCGGGCCAGGCCGATCAGCGCCGAACCGTTGCGTGCCAGCGAATCGCTGATGTCCGCCACCAGCGGCAGGCAGGACTCGACATCGATGGCCTTGCCCAGGCGCGCCTCGTTGAAGAGCTCGCCAACCGCCTTTTTCGACTTGTTCAGAATCCGCGCCGCGCGCTGCAGCTCGTCGCGCACGCTGCAGCGCGGCGCCTTGGCAACGGTCAGCAGATCGGGAGCCGCCACGTCAGCGGGTGTTGCCCCAGCGGCGGTCTGCGGAACGGCAGGCATGACGATGTCGAGGCCCTTGCTCAAGTCGATCCAGACGGCGACCAGCCCGCTGGTGCGCAGACGCTGAACGTCATCGGGCTTGTCGATGACGAACCTGCTTTTCCAGAAAGGATTCGAGAGCCAGTCACCCTCGAAGGAGTGGATGTACATGCCGGCGCGTACGGCATCGACGGGAATCTTTTTCAGCATGAGCGGACTCGCAGGAACCTGACCAACTGACAACAGGCGTGCCGACCGTGCATCCTTACTCGCCGAGCGGTGCGCACCGGTTACCCGCAGGTGACCGATGAGTCACATTGCCACCACTGCCACGCGCTGTACATAAGCCTTTAGGGGTGTGAGTCGTCGCGTCCGACGGGTGGCGTGGCTTACCATGGCGGCCAGCCTTTCACGAGCCGCCCCCCGTGCCTGCCAGTCGCTACCGCGTCGCCCTGACCGTCCTGCTGATCCTTGTCGGACTGCTGCTGTGCATGCATCTGGCAGGGCGTGTTGCCGAACAGCGCGCCTGGGACGAACGCAGCCAGGAAGCACGCGGCCAGCTTCAGCTTTACGCTCAGGCTATCCATACACAGGTCCAGCGCTTCCGCTCGGTTCCGGCGCTGCTGGCGCTCGACAGCGACATCCGCCAGCTGCTCGCCAATCCCGGCGACCAGCGCCTGCGCGAGCAGCTCAACCTGCGCCTGGAAGAGCAGAACCACGCGGCCGGTTCATCTGTGCTCTACCTGCTCGACCGCCATGGCGAGACGCTCGCCGCGAGTAACTGGCGCGACTGGAGCAGTTTCGTCGGCAACAACTATGCCTTTCGCCCCTACTTCCTCGACGCCCTGGCGAACGATTCGGGGCGCTATTTCGCCGTCGGCGTGACCACCGGCATTCCCGGCTATTTCCTCTCAAGCTCGGTGAAGAACGACCGCGGCGAGGTCATCGGCGTGCTGGTGGTCAAGCTCGAGCTGGAGGAAATGCAGCGCGAATGGGTCGGCCAGTCCGGCATCCTGCTGATCTCCGACTCGCTGGACATCGTCATCCTCACTAACCGGCCGGCATGGCGCTTTCGTTATCTGCGCCCGCTGACCGACGAGGTGCGCGAGCGCCTGGTCGCGGTGCGCCGTTATGCCGAGCAGAACCTGCAACCGCTGCCGAGCGAGCGGCAGGTGCAAATAGCCGAGGACAGCGAGCGGCGCCTGGTTGACGGGCCGGACGGGCGCCGGCTCTACCTCTGGCAGCGGCTGTCCCTTCCCGAGGAAGACTGGACGCTGCACCTGTTGCAGGAACCGCAGCAGATCGCGGCCAGCGTGCGCAGCTACCGCCTGGCCGCAGCCGGCGTCTGGATGACGCTGGCGTTCCTGCTGCTGTTCCTTGCACAACGGCGCAAGACACGGCGCATCGAGCAGCGCAACCGCAGCGAGCTCGAACGACTGGTCGAAGCGCGGACCCGCGAGCTGCACACCGCCCAGGACGAACTCGTGCATGCCGCACGCATGGCGGCCCTGGGGCAGATGTCCGCGGCCCTCGCCCACGAGATCAACCAACCGCTGACCGCCCTGCGTATGCAGCTCGCCAGCCAACGCCTGCTGCTCGACAGCGGCCGCACCGAGGCCGTGCGCGAAGGCATCGGCCAGGTCGAAGGCCTGCTCGAGCGGATGGCCGCGCTGACCAGCCATCTCAAGACCTTCGCTCGCAAGAGCCCCGCGGGGCTGCGTCAGCGCCTGAGCCTGGCCGAGGTCTTGGACCAAGCGCTGCACTTGCTGGCGCCGCGCATCCGCAGCGAAGGCGTCGAGGTGCACTGCGCTGTGCCTGGCGAGGCGCAGGTCAGCGGCGACGCTATCCGCCTGGAACAGGTGCTGATCAACCTGCTGACCAATGCGCTCGATGCCATGCTTGGCGCGACCCCACGCCAGCTGCGCATCGATTGCCTGGCCGAACGCGGCGGCTGGACGCTGCGCGTGGCCGACAGTGGCGGCGGCATCGCGGCCGAGCACCTGGAGCAGGTGTTCGAGCCCTTTTTCACCACCAAACCGGTCGGCCAGGGGCTGGGCCTGGGCCTGGCGGTGTCCTACGGCATCGTGCGGGATCTGGACGGCACACTCGAAGCGAGCAACGAGGGCGACGGCGCGGTGTTCAGGCTGCATCTGCCTGCGGCCGGACCGGACTCAGGCGAGTAGACTGGCCGCCAGCAGGAGGACCAAGACATGACGGGCCAGGTGATCTTCATTGACGACGAGGCGGCTATCCGCCAGGCAGTGCAGCAGTGGCTGGAGCTGTCTGGCTACCGCGTGCGGACTTGCGCCAGCGCAAAGGAGGCACTCGGCATCGTCGACCGCAGCTTCCCCGGCGTGCTGATCAGCGATGTGCGCATGCCCGACCTCGACGGCCTCGGCCTGCTGGAACGGTTGGTCGCGCTGGACTCGGAATTGCCGGTGATCATGGTGACCGGCCACGGCGACGTGCCGATGGCGGTTCAGGCACTGCGCCAGGGTGCCTATGATTTCATCGAAAAACCCTTCACGCCCGAGCGTCTGCTCGACAGCGTGCGCCGCGCACAGGACAAGCGCCGGCTGGTCTGCGAGAACCGTCAGCTGCGTGAACAGGTCACGCTCAAGGGGCGCATCGAATCCATGCTGTTGGGCGTCTCCCGCGCGATGGACAACCTGCGCCGCCAGGTGCTCGAGCTGGCCGGCACCAACGTCAATGTGCTGATTCGCGGCGACACCGGCAGCGGCAAGGAACAGGTCGCCCGCTGCCTGCACGAGTTCAGCCCTCGCGCGCGCCATCCATTCGTCGCGCTCAACTGCGCGGCCATCCCGGAAACCATCTTCGAAAGCGAACTCTTCGGCCATGAAAGCGGCGCCTTCACCGGCGCCCAGGCCAAGCGCATCGGCCGTATCGAGCATGCCGACGGCGGCACCCTGTTTCTCGACGAGATCGAAAGCATGCCGCTGGCGCAGCAGGTCAAGCTGTTGCGCGTGCTGCAGGAGAGAACACTCGAGCGGCTGGGGTCGAACCGCAGCATCGAGGTGGACCTGCGCGTGATCAGCGCGGCCAAGCCCGACCTGCTCGAAGAAGTGCGCGCCGGGCGGTTCCGCGAAGACTTGCTGTACCGCCTGAACGTCGCGGAACTGCATATCCCACCGCTGCGCGACCGCCGTGAGGACATTCCCCTGCTGTTCGACCACTTCACCACCCAGGCCGCGCAACGGCACGGCCGCGAGCCGGTCCCGGCCAGCCCGTCGGAACTGGCGCAGCTGCTCAGCCACGACTGGCCGGGCAATGTCCGCGAATTGATCAATGCGGCCGAGCGCCATGCCCTCGGCCTGACCCCGCCACCGGCAGCCCAAGGCGCGGCCGCCACCCCGGGCACATCCCTCGCCGATCAGATGGAAGCCTTCGAAGCCCAATGCCTGCACAGCGCGCTGCAGCAGCACAAGGGCAACATCAGTGAGGTCATGGCGCAACTGCAGCTGCCCCGCCGCACCCTCAACGAGAAGATGCAGCGCCACGGCCTCAGCCGCAGCGACTACCTCCCCGCTGGCTCGACGGACAACTGACCCCCGGCGCGCGCCGAGCCGATTCTAATCGGCCGGTGCGGGCCGTCAGCCCGGCGCAAAAACGTGCGCGAGTCCACATTTAAAAACGTGATGCGGCACAAGGCCAGCGTGCGGGGGCGTGCGTAGAATCCGCCGCTTCTTCGGAGGTCCCCCCATGCGCTCACTACTCGCCATTACCCTACTCTTCAGTTCGATCCTCGGCGCGCCCATCGCGCAGGCGGAGCTTCCGCAAGGCTATGAAGTCGTCCTGCAGACCGAAAACTTCCCGCCCTTCAACCTGGCCGAAGACGGCAAGAACTTCGCCCGCGAACAGCACATCCATGGCATTAGCGCCGACACCGTGCGTGAAATGTTCAAGCGCGCTGGGATTGCCTATTCAATGACGCTGCGCTTCCCTTGGGATCGCATCTACCAGGCAACTCTCGACACGCCCAACCACGGCCTGTTCTCCACGTCCATGACCGATGCGCGCCGCCCCTTGTTCAAGTGGGTCGGGCCGATCGCTCAGTACGAGAGCGTGCTGCTCTCGGCACCCGGCACCAACCTCAAGATGACCAGCCTGGAGCAGGCCAAGGGCTACACCATCGGTGCCTACAAGAGCAGCGCAGTAAGCCAGCGCGTCGAGGCGCAGGGATTGCAGCCAGTCAACTCGCTACGTGATCAGGAAAACCTGCAGAAGCTGATCAGCGGCAAGATTGACCTTTGGGCCACATCCGATCCGGTCTGGCGCTACTACGCCAAGCAGGAAGGCGTAGGCGGCCTGAACACCGTGCTGGTGTTCAACTCCGCGCCGCTCTACCTGGCGCTGAACAAGGACACCCCAGACGAAGTCGTCACCCGGCTGCAAAAGGCCCTCGACGAGATGAAGACCGAGGGCTACGGCACCTGCGTCAAGCACCCCGAGCTCTGCTGACCCTCCGGGCCGGCGCGCGACAGGCGCCGCCGGCCCGCCCCCTCCCGCCCGAGCACCTCCCTACTCGATCTCGAACAAGCCGTCACGCATCGACGCCGATGCCAGGCGCTCACGAATTTCCGGGTCGATGCGCGGATCGTCCAGCCCGTAGAGCATCACCTGCCGGTAGGCGTTGACCCGGTTGATTTCGCTGCCCAGATACTCCCAGACCACGCGCGTGCAAGCCGGCGTTCGCCGGTCGCCGCTGGAAACGCCCGTTTTCAGGCCGTTCAGGCGGCTGATCCGGCTCTTGAAACTGGGGATAAGGATGGTCTGGCTCATCTCATTGCCGGTCAGCGACTCGTAATCGATGAGGAACAGACGATCTTGCAGGTAGAAGGCGGCGCCCAGGTAGCGGCAGCGCACCACGCCATCTTCGGCCTTGGGGTTGTCGGCACGCGATTGCTCCTGCCGCTCCTGTCGCTCGAAGACATAACTGCCGCGGTCTTCGCGCAAGTGCACCAGCGAGAGCAGGATCTGCCCCGGCACGGACATACAGTTGGCGTATTCGAAGTAGTAGCCGCAATAGCGAGAAAGGCTGCTGGCGTTGTCGCGCATCGGCTGGAACAGCTCAAGCAATGGATCGCTCGCCGCGACCCGCTCCTGGTCGTGACGGCGCAAGCCAATGAGCTGGGTGAACTGATCGCTGGGCAGCTCCAGTTCGTAAGGCTCGACCCCAAAGAAGTCGCAGATGCGCTTGAGGTTGTGCGGCGTCGGTCGGCTCGCGCCGCTGAGGTATTTATTGAACTGGGCACGGTTGATCGCCAGCTTGCGGCACACCTCGGCAATCGACCGGTAGTGGCTGCACAAGAGCTTGAGATTGGTGCCGAGGTGGGCATGCATGAGCGGGTTCCAGTGGCGCGAGCGGCGCGATTCTAGCATCAAGTCGCGCCAGATCGCCGCGACCCGCGCTATTGAATGACCGGGGCGTCTCGCCAACCATTTCGCGGCTGCGTTCCAACATTCTTCAAAACAACAAGAGAGACATTTCCACCATGCTCGATCTACTCAACGATCTCATCTGGAGCAAGCTGCTCATCGTGATGCTGATAGGCCTGGGCCTGTACTTCACCATCGCGTCCCGCTTCGTCCAGTTCCGCTATTTCGGCAGCATGTTTCGTATCTTCGGTGAAGCCTTCAAGCGCCAGCCGGGCCAGCTGAGTTCCTTCCAGGCGCTGATGCTCAGCGTCGCCGGCCGCGTCGGTGCGGGCAATATTGCGGGTGTATCGGTCGCGATCATGCTCGGCGGCCCGGGCGCCGTATTCTGGATGTGGGTCGTTGCCCTGGTCGGCATGGCCACCAGCTACTTCGAGTGCTCCCTCGCCCAGCTCTACAAGCGTCGTGAAGCCGACGGCGGCTACCGTGGCGGCCCAGCCTTCTATATCCAGCACGGCCTGGGCCAGCGCTGGCTCGGCATCGTAGTTTCGCTGCTGTTGCTGGTGACCTTCGGTTTCGGCTTCAACGCGGTGCAGTCCTACACCGTGGCCAGCTCACTGAACGACACCTTCGGCGTGCCGACCTACGTCAGCGGCATCGCACTGATGGTCGTGATCGGCCTGATCATCTTCGGCGGCATCAAGCGCATCGCCAAGTTCGCGGATGTGCTGGTTCCGGTCATGGCGTTCTCCTACATCGCGATGGCGCTGTACGTCATCGGCAGCAACGCCGGCGACATTCCGGAGGCGTTCGCCACCATCTTCCGCAGCGCCTTCGGCCTTGAGCCGGCGTTCGCAGGGGGCCTGGGCGCGGCCATCATCATGGGCGTCAAGCGTGGCCTGTTCTCCAACGAAGCCGGCCTGGGCAGCGCGCCGAACGTGGCCGCGGTCGCTGAGGTGCAGCACCCCGCCGCTCAGGGCATCGTGCAGTCGTTGAGCGTGTTCATCGACACCCTCATCCTGTGCAGCTGCACTGCGCTGATCATCATTCTCTCCGGCGTGTTCGAGCCGGGCAGCGACATGGCCGGCGTCGTGCTGACGCAAACCGCAGTTGCCGCCGTAGTGGGTGAGTGGGGCCGCGTCTTCATCAGCCTGGCGCTGCTGCTGTTCGTGTTCACCACGTTGATCTACAACTACTACTTGGGCGAGAACGCGCTGGGCTTCTTCACCGGTAAGCGTGCGCCAGTGATGGTGTACCGCGTCATGGTTATCGCACTGGTGATGTGGGGTTCGGTGCAGGACCTGGGCACGGTTTTCGCTTTCGCCGACGTGACCATGGGGCTGCTCGCCATCTGCAACCTGATCGCCCTGGCGCTGCTGTTCAAGGTCGGCCTGCGTCTGATGCGCGACTACGATCGTCAGCGCGAGGCCGGCATCGAGTCGCCCGTGTTCGATCCGAAAGAGTTCGCCGACCTGGACCTCGATCCGAACGTCTGGACCAGCCAGGCGCCAGCGCAGACCGCTGCGAACCCGCGCGTAGGCACGCAGGCACAGCAGCACTGATCGGCTTCGCGCCATTTGCGTAATAAGAAGCAGGGGGCCGCAGGGCCCCCTCTTTCATATAAGGAGTCCCTATGCCGGCTTCCAGATACGTCCTGGTGCTGTACACCGGCGGCACCATTGGCATGCAGCAGAGTGCCGAAGGCCTGATGCCTGCCTCCGGCTTTGCTGATCGACTGCGTGCTCGCCAGGCTGAAGAGCCCACACTGGCGCTGCCCGAGTGGCAATTCCAGGAACTGCTACCCCCCATCGACAGCGCCAACATGAATCAGGCGAACTGGCTCGCCATGGCCGACGCCATTCGCGACGCGGCTGCACAAGAGGCGTGCACCGGTGTGCTGGTGCTGCACGGTACCGACACCCTGGCGTACAGTGCGGCGACGCTTAGCTTCCTCCTGCTGGCGCTGCCGATCCCAGTGGTCCTGACCGGTTCGATGCTGCCCGCCGGCGCACCGGGCAGCGACGCCTGGGGCAACTTGTTCGGCGCCATGCAGGCGCTGCACGCCGGAGTAACGCCAGGTGTGCACCTTTATTTCGCCGGCAAGCTCATGCATGGCGCGCGCACAGGCAAGCTCGGCACCGCCAGCCTGGACGCCTTCGGCGAACTGCCGCGCCTGCGTCAAAGCCCGCGCGCCGACGCGCTCCCGGCGCATCTTGACTACCGCCAACCGCGCCAGCCGGTCGCGCTGGCCGTCATGCCGCTGTACCCCGGCATCCGCGCGGAACAGTTGCGCGGCGTGCTGGAGAGTGGCGCCCGCGGGCTGGTGCTCGAATGCTACGGCAGCGGCACGGGCCCGGCCGACGACGCCGCGCTGCTCGTCGCCCTTCAAGACGCGCATGCCCGCGGCGTGGTGCTGGTGACGATCAGCCAATGCCCGCAAGGGCACGTGGACTTCGGCATCTACGCCGCTGGGGGCAAGCTCGCGGCCTGCGGCCTGATTTCCGGCGGCGGGATGACCCGCGAGGCGGCGCTCGGCAAGCTGTTCGCGCTACTCGGCGCCGGCCTGTCCCAACAGGAGACAGAGCACTGGTTCGCCCTGGACCTGTGCGGCGAGCGCGCCGACTGATCAGCCCGAGCCCGGGTCCGCCGCCTGCATCAGGGCGCGGACCTGGCGTCGCAGTTCATCCAGGTCAACCGGCTTGCTCAGCCAGCCTTGGCAATCCAGACGCTCGCGATCCTCGTCAGCCGCGCTGAGCACCAGCACCGGCAATCGCCGGGTGGCGGGGGCCTGGCGCAGCAGTTGCAGCACGTGTTCCCCATCGAGCGCCGGCAGATTCAGGTCGAGCAACAGCAGGGCCGGCGGATCGGCCAGCACATGCGCAAGCGCCGTGCGGCCATCGTCAAACACCCGAACATCACCGAGATCGGCCAGCGCCCGGCGCACCAAGACCTGGCTAAGCGGGTCGCTCTCGACGTAGACGATCGGCGGCCGCTCCTGCGCATCGGGCCCGATGTCAGGCTCGGCAAGCGGCAGTGCGATCCAGAAACGGCTGCCCATGCCCGGCGCGCTTTTCACCCCAATGCTGCCACCCATCAGCTTGGCGTATTCCAGGCACAGCGACAGGCCGATGCCCGCGCCCTGGATGCTGGAGCTCTCCCGGCCCAGCCGCCGGAAGGGCTCGAACATCTGCGCCTGCAACGCCTCGTCGATGCCCGGCCCGCTATCCTCGACGACCAGCCGCACCTGCTCGGCGACGTGCTCGATCCTTAACAGGATGTGCCCGTTCGGGTTGTTGTACTTAATCGCATTGGACAGCAGATTGAGCAGCACCTGGCGCAGCCGTCGAGGCTCGGCCATCACCTCGACCGACGCATCGGTCAGCTCGACTTCCAGACGCAAACCGTGACGCTGCACGTCCAACGCGACGAGTTCGGCGCACTCGCGCATCAGTGCTGTCGCCTCGACCTGCCGCAGTTCCAGCCGCGGCCGCTCGGCCTGCAGGCTCGACCAGTCGAGGATGTCGCCGAGCAGCTGGTTCAGGTGCCGGCTGGCCAGAAGAATCTCGTCGAGGTAATTCGCGGCTTCCGGGTCCGCCGAAGGCGGGCAGTCCATGCGCATCAGCTGGGCGAAGCCGAGGATGGCGTTGAGCGGCGTGCGCAGCTCGTGGCTGATGCTGGAGATCAGGTGCGTCTTGGCCTCGTTGGCCGCCTGCGCCTGCTGGATGGCGCGGCGCAGATCGTCCTCGCCCCGCTTGATCGCATCGATGTCCACGTGCGTACCGGCCACCAACGTCGCCTGGCCAGTCAGCGGATCGCGCTCCAGTACACGTCCACGGCTGAGCAGCCAGTGGTAGTCGCCCAGGGCATCGGCGAAGCGGTATTCGCTCTCGTAGCGGAAGGTGTGGCCGCGGTGCATGCGCTCGATTTCGGCGCGCACCTGGCCGACATCCTGTGGATGAATACGTTGCAGGAACTGCGCCTCGCTGAGTGTTGCCGAGGGCAGTCCGAAGCGCCCGGGCAGGCGCCCGCGTAATTGCATCATGCCGTTGCGCGAGTCGATCTCCCAAAGGCTCTCGGTGGCGCTTTCGAGCACGAGCTCCAGGCGTTCCTGAGCCTGCGAGCGTTGCACCTCACTGGTCTCCAGCTGCTCGCCGATGGCCTGGGTGTGCCGGGCCAGCGCATCCAGCTCGCCGATGTCTGAGGCCACGCGGGTCGGGCGCCACTTGCCCTGGCCGATATCGCCCATCATCGTCGAGATGCCCGCGATCGGCTTGAGCAGCGCACGGCTGAGCTGGCGCGCGCGCAGCCACATGTAGCCGAAGAACATCAGGTAGAACACCACCAGCCCGGCAATCAGCAGGTAACCGATGTGCTGGAAACGGCTGGCCAGCGCGTTGGTCGTGCTGAACACCTGCTCCTCGTCCACCACCGCCAAGAGGTGCCAGCCCGTCTGCTGTACGGTCGACCAGGCCACCAGCCGCTGCTTGCCGGCGAGCTCCAGGCGCAGCACACCGCTGGGCTGGGTGATGACGGCATGCGCGAGGGCGCGGGTGTCCTCGTGGCGGTCGAGGCGGAATTCATCGGGCTTGAATTGCTCCTGGCGGATGGCCTCGTCGTAAGAGTGCTCGGTGAGTTCGTCGAGGCCAAACTCCTGCTCGCCGGCTTCGGGCAGCGCCATGATGTTCAGGTCGCGGCTGACCAGCACGGCGTAGCCGTTCCAGGGCACATGCAGATCGCCGATCCGCCCGAGCATGCCGCCGACGGTGACGTCGATACCGCTTACTCCCTCCAGGAAGTCGCCGCGGTAGACCGGTGCGATTGCCGACATCATCCAACCGTGCCCGGCCGGATCGAGATAGACATCGGTCCAGACCACCCGGCGCGACGGGTTCTGCCAGGCGTTGGCCATGTAGTAGAAGTTGTAGCTGGGGATATCCATGTCCGGCGGGTACTGCTCGTGCGTCGCGAACCAGGGATAGATGTGGTTGTAGCTGTCCCAACTGTTGAAATAAAGGCTGGCGATCAGCGAATTGCCAGCGTGCAGCGCCTTCATCAAGGGGTCGAGCCGATGCAGCCGGGCGACCTTTTCGAGGTCTTGCCGTTCTGGCGGGGTGACCGCGGAATAGAAACTTGCTGCGCCTCCGTCGTCGCGCGGGCTATAGCGCACGCCAGCAGGGCTCAGGCTCAGTTGGGGCTCAGGCAGCGGGCCGTCCTCGGTCAGGGCCCGCGCGGTGAACTGGCGAAACAGCTCGGTGGCGCTGGCGACCTGCTGCAGCTGCTGATCGATGATCCGCGTCTCCAGGCCCACTGCCGCCTGCAGCTCGGACAGCGCCGTCGCGCGCAGATGCTCGATCTGCGCGTCGCGCACCGTGCTGTTGGAGATGAGATAGGCGGCGATCAGCACGCCTTCGACCAGCACAAGCGGGATCAAGGCTGTCTGGACGAAGGCGCGCCAGATCCATTGATGTATCCCGATTGGAGTTTTCGACACGACGCAGCTCCGGCAACCGACTCACGCGCCCTGCTGGGCCAGGGCTCCAAAGCTTAGCACCGCATCGGCGGGCACGACCTGATCGCTGACAAGCCGGCTCTGTAGCAGCGGCGGTTCAGCCTCGGGCGAGGTCGATCAGTTCGGCGCGCCAGTCGACGTCCTGCGGCAATGCAAGGAACGAGGGGTTGAGATAGCTTTCGCGTGCCTCGTAGCTGAGCGGCTGGCCGTCGATGTCCAGAACCTCGCCACCAGCGCCCTCGAGCACGCCCTGGGCGGCAGCGGTGTCCCATTGCGAGGTCGGCGCCAGACGCGGGTAGCAATCGGCGCTGCCTTCAGCTACCAGGCAGAGCTTGAGCGAGCTGCCGACACTGGCAAATTCAATGTCACCAAAGCGTTGACCGAGCCCGGCGAGCAGGCGCTCTTGCGCTGGGCTGGAATGGCGTCGGCTGGCCACTACGGTGAAACGGCCCGGCGCGGCATGGCGCACACCGAGCGGCTGTGCAGCGCCATTGGCTTCGGCCCGCCAGGCACCGAAGCCGGCGCCACCGTAATAGCAGCGGCCATTGGCCGGAATGCCGACCACGCCGAACACCACACGGCCCTGCTCGATCAGCGCCACGTTGACGGTGAACTCCTCGCTGCCGTTGATGAACTCCTTGGTCCCGTCCAGTGGGTCGACCAGCCACCAGCGCGTCCAGGCCTCGCGCTCGTCCAACCCCAGTTCGCAATCCTCCTCGGACAGTACCGGGATCGCCTGGTCGAGCGCGCGCAATCCGTCGGCCAACAGGTGGTGCGCCGCCATGTCCGCGGCAGTGACAGGCGAGGCATCAGCCTTTTCGTGCACGGTGATCTCGTTGCGCCAGTGCGGCAGGATCGCCTCGCCAGCACGGCGAACCAGCTCGATGACCGGCGCCAGGTAGGGATGGCTCACAGGTTGAATTCCCCTCGTTGGGTCAGCAGGTCGCGCGCCAGATACAGGGCGGCCAGGGCACGGCCCTCGCTGAACTGTGGGTTTTGCACCAGGCTCGACAGCTCGCGCAGGTCGACCCGGTCGACACGCATCGGCTCGGGCTCATCGCCAGGCAGCTGCTCGGGATAGAGGTCACGCGCCAGCACGACCTGGATCTTCTGGCTCATGTAGCCGGGCGACAGCGACAGCTCGGTCAGCAGCTCCAGACGCCGCGCGCCGAAGCCGGCTTCTTCCTTGAGCTCACGGTTGGCGGCGTCGAGTACGTCCTCGCCGGGCTCGATCAGCCCCTTGGGCAGCGACAGCTCATAGCTATCGGTGCCACCGCAATACTCCTCGACCAACAGCGCTCGCCCGTCGGCCTCCAGCGCCACGATCATCACGGCACCGTAGCCGCTGCCCTTGCCCACGAGCCGTTCGTAGGTGCGCTCCACACCATTCGAGAACCGCAATTGCAGCTCCTCGACACGGAACAGCCGGCTGGTGGCGACGATTTCACGGGCAAGTACGGTAGGTTTCTGGCGCATGGAAGGGTCCTTGAAACGCGAGCCGCAATCATAACAGGCTGAATGGAAACTACTGCGCCGCTCGGGTAGGCCACGAACCGCAACGGTTGCAGGGCGTGAATGGCGTGCCGCCGACGACCAGCGCTTTGCAACCGACCGACCGCTGCCGCACCATTCACGGCCTGCCCGTCTGCAAGAGAAGACCATGATCGCCACCCTGCCCTGGCCCGAAATCGACACCGTGCTGCTGGACATGGACGGCACGCTGCTGGACCTGCATTTCGACAACCACTTCTGGCTCGACCTGCTACCGCGGCGCTACGCCGAGCGGCATGGCATCAGTCCGGCCATGGCCGAACTGGAACTGGCGCCGCTGTTCAATTCGCACCAAGGCCAGCTGAACTGGTATTGCCTGGACTTCTGGACGCGCGAGCTGAACCTGCCTATCCGCGAGATGAAGCGCGAGATCGCCGACCTCATCGCCTTGCGCCCGGCAGCCGAGGACTTTCTCGCGGCCTTGCGCCAGGCCGGCAAGCGCGTAGTCCTGATCACCAATGCGCACCGCGACTCCTTGTCGCTCAAGCTCGAGCGCGTCGAGCTGGCGCCCTGGTTCGACCGGCTGATCAGCTCGCACGACTACGGTTATCCCAAGGAGCACGAGCAGTTCTGGTTTGCCCTGAAGGCCGATCTCGGGTTCGACCCCAACACTGCGCTGTTCATTGACGACAGCCTGCCCGTGCTGCGCAGCGCCCGCGCGTTCGGCGTCGCTCACCTGCTCGCCATCCGCGAGCCGGACAGCCGCCGTGGGCCCAAGGACACCGAGGAATTCGCGGCGGTTGACGATTACCTTGATCTGATTCGCAGCCTGCAAGGCATCCGAGGCTGAACGCAGACGGCCTGACGTGCTTAACTGCAACCCGGACACCCTAAGGCGATACGAGCCGGCGCACGCCCCGGGCGGCGCCTCCGACATGCGCTCCGCCACGCAACGATGGACGATTTATGGCAGCAGATTCAGGACGCTCGGGCGGCGAAATGGGCCGACACATTGCGCATCACGACTGGAGCGCCACGCCGCTTGGCCCACGGCCGCACTGGCCGGCCAGCCTGCGCATCCTGCTCGACACCCTGCTCGAGGCGCCCCTGCCGATGTGCATCCTTTGGGGCGATGCCGGGCTGCAACTCTACAACGACGCCCACGCCGAGCTGATTGGCGATCGTCATCCCGAGGCGCTCGGCGCACCGCTACAACGGACCTGGGCTGACGCCTGGCCTGCGCTGACCGAGCTATACAACGGACATGACGCGGCGCAGCGCTGCCTGCTGCGCGACCAGCCGCCACCGCGCGATTGCGGGCCGTGCGAAACCCGTTTCGACCTTGCACTCAGCCCCCTGCGCGACGGCGATGACGTGACGGGTCGCCTGCTCTGCCTAAGACCAAGCGAGGAGGACGCGCTGCGCCGGCGGGAAACCGAACTGAAGATGATCACCGATGCCCTGCCGGTGCTTATCGGCTATGTCGACCAGGACGAGCGCTACCGTTTCACCAACCGCCACTACGAAAGCTGGTTTGGCCATACGCCCGAGTGGCTGTACGGCAAGCATCTGGTCGACGTGGTCGGCGAGCACGCCTACAACGCTCGCAGCGAGCAGATCAAGGCTGCGCTGGGCGGCCAGCCAGTGACCTTCGAGGCCTACATGCCGCACCGCGACGGCACCCGTCGGCAGTCGCTGATGCATTACCTGCCACGGCGCGATGGCAATGGCCGGGTCCTGGGCTTCTACGTGCTGGCACAAGACGTTACCGAGCGGTGGCAGGCCGAACAGGCGCTGCGCGAGCTCAACGAGACGCTCGAAAGCCGCATCCAGGAGCGCACCAACGCGCTGGCCGAGGTCTACGAGCGGCTGCTCAAGGAGATGGCCAGCCGCGAGCAGGCCCAGGAGGCGCTGCGTCAGGCGCAGAAGATGGAAGCGGTCGGCCAGCTCACCGGCGGCATCGCGCACGATTTCAACAACATGCTCACCGGCATCATCGGCGGGCTGGACCTGATCCAGCGCTACAACCAGACCGGCCGCCACGCCGAAACCGGGCGATTCATCGAAGCCGCGGTCACGTCCGCGAACCGCGCCGCCGCGCTGACGCACCGGCTGCTGGCCTTTGCTCGGCGGCAACCCTTGAACCTCAAGCGCGTCGACCTCAATGCGCTGGTCGACTCGATGCGCGATCTGCTGGTGCGCACCTTGGGCAGCCACATCCTGGTCGACGCGCAACTGCAATCCGATCTCTGGCCAGCCAGCAGCGACGAGAACCAACTGGAAAGCGCGCTACTCAACCTGGTCATCAATGCCCGCGACGCCATGCCCAACGGCGGCAGCCTTTACATCGCCACCGCCAATGCGTTGCTCTCGCGGCAAGCCGAGGTTGGCGAGCTGCCGGCCGGGCGCTATGTCACCCTCAGCGTGCTCGACAGTGGCTGCGGCATGTCGCCCAAGGTATTGGCCTCAGCCTTCGAACCCTTCTTCACCACCAAACCCATCGGGCAGGGCACTGGCCTCGGGCTGTCAATGATCTATGGCTTCGTGCGCCAGGCTGGCGGGCACGTTCATATCAGCAGCGAACCGGGCAAGGGCACCGAAGTTACCCTCTACCTGCCGGCGCACCATAAGGTGTCGGATGTCCTGACTGGCGCGAGCCCGACAGTGGACGCCCCGCGCGCCGCCGAGGGCGAGACGATCCTGGTCGTCGAGGATGACCCAGCGGTGCGCATGCTGGTCGTCGACGTGCTCGGCATGCTTGGCTACGCCGCGCTCGAAGCGGCGGAAGCCAACGCCGCGGTGAAGATTCTGGAGAGCAGCGCGCACATTGACCTGCTCGTCTCGGACGTTGGCCTTCCGGGGATGAATGGCCGGCAATTGGCCGATATCGCCCGCCAGCATCGCCCTGCCCTGCCGGTACTGTTCATGACCGGCTATGCCGAGCAGGCCGCCAGCAGCGGATTTCTCGACGAGGGCATGGACATGATCAGCAAGCCCTTCGCCATCGATCATCTGACGACACGGGTGCGTGACATGCTCGCCAGCCGCTCGCCTGGCTGATAGGCAGGTGGTCGCGTGTCGTACCGGGCGTTGAAAATCTCGCCGCAGCCGCGCACAGTCCCGTGATCGCGACTGCCCGAGCCAACGCCTGCCATGACTGCACCACGCCCCGAACCGTCCGCCGCGCCCACCGATGCCAGTGGCCGCTATCGCTTTCAGGCGTTCGGCGAGGCCGACCCCGAGCCGGTCGATCTGGCCGAGGAATGCGCCCTGGCGATCGTCTACAACGGCCTCAACCAGGCGGTAATGATGGTCACCCCGGCGGACCTGGAAGACTTCGTAGTCGGTTTCAGCCTCGGGGCCGGCATCGTCGACAGCCCTGCCGACATCTATGACATCCGCATCAGTGGCGAAGGCAATGGTCGCCACGCTGAGGTCGAGATTGCCAGCCGCGCCTTCTGGAAGCTCAAGGAGCAGCGCCGCCAGTTGCCGGGCAATGCCAGCTGCGGATTATGCGGCGTCGAGGCGCTCGAGCAGGCGCTGCCGCAACTGCCACCGATGCCCGTCGCGCCGTTGCCGCCGCCTCACTGGCTGGATGACCTGCGCCAGCGCATCGCCGAGTTCCAGCCCCTGGCGCAGCGTTGCGGCGCGGTGCATGCGGCGCTGTTCATCGATTCACAGGGGCAGATCGTGCTCGGCCGGGAAGATATCGGCCGGCACAACGCGCTGGACAAGCTGATCGGTGCGCTGTGTCGTGCCGGACAGGACCTGAGCGGTGGCGTCGCGGTAGTCACCAGCCGCTGCAGCCTGGAGCTGATCCACAAGGTCCAGCGCGCCGGCATCCCCACGCTGGTCAGCTTTTCTTCACCGACCGGCCTGGCGGCGCAATGGGCGCAGCGGCACAACCTCAACCTGATTCACATCCCTCACCGCAGCCCGCCGCGCGTGTTCAGCCCGGCTGCGCCGGCCACCGAGACACCTCGCCGATGAGCCTGCAACCCGAACGCCTGCGATATCGCCCCTATGCTGGCGCGGCCGCCGGCTGGGGCGCGCTGCGCAGCGTGGCCAGCGCATGGCTGGACAGCAAACAGCCGCTGAAGAACATCCGCGCCCTACTAAAGACCAACCAGAACGGCGGCTTCGACTGCCCCGGTTGCGCCTGGGGCGACTCGCCGGAAAACGGCCCGGTGAAATTCTGCGAGAACGGCGCCAAGGCGGTGAACTGGGAAGCGACGAAGCGCCGAGTCGATGCGGCCTTCTTCGCCCGCTACAGCGTCAGTCAGCTGCGCGAACAGAGCGACTACTGGCTTGAATACCAGGGCCGCCTGACCGAGCCCATGCGCTACGACGCCGCCAGCGACCATTACCGGCCCATCGGCTGGGATGAGGCCTTTGCGCTGATTGCCAGGCATCTCAAAGCGCTACAAAGCCCTGACGAGGCGGAGTTCTACACCTCGGGCCGGACCAGTAACGAGGCCGCGTACCTGTATCAGCTGTTCGTCCGCGCCTTTGGCACCAACAACTTCCCCGACTGCTCGAACATGTGCCACGAGGCCAGCGGCGTGGCGCTTGGCGAAAGTATCGGCGTCGGCAAGGGCAGCGTGACGTTCGACGATTTCGCCAAGGCCGACGCGCTCTTCGTGCTTGGCCAGAACCCCGGCACCAACCACCCACGCATGCTCGAACCCCTGCGCGAGGCGGTGGCGCGTGGAGCGCAGGTGGTCTGCTTCAATCCACTGAGGGAGCGCGGGCTGGAACGCTTTCAACACCCACAGCATGCCCTGGAGATGCTCGCCAACGGGTCCGCCCCGCTGAACACCGCCTTCTTCCGGCCCAAGCAGGGAGGTGACATGGCGGCGCTGCGCGGCATCGCCAAATTTCTCCTGCAGTGGGAACGCGAGGCGCAGGCCACGGGCGCACCGGCGGTGTTCGACCACGCCTTCATTGCTGAGCACACTACGGGGCTGGATAGCTACCTCGCCCTGCTGGACGCGACCCGCTGGGAAGCCCTCGAAACCCAATCCGGCCTGCACCTGACCGAGATCGAAGCGGCCGCGCGCCTCTACCGTCACGCCGACCGGGTAATCGTCTGCTGGGCGATGGGGATCACCCAGCACCGGCATTCGGTCGCGACCATCCAGGAAATCACCAACCTGCAGCTGTTACGCGGCAACCTCGGCAAGCCCGGCGCCGGCCTCTGCCCGGTGCGTGGGCACAGTAACGTGCAGGGCGACCGCACGATGGGCATCAACGAGCGCCCGCCGGAACGCCTGTTGGATGCCCTGGAGCGGCGGTTCGGCTTCAGGGTGCCACGCCAGCCAGGCCACAACGTGGTCGAGGCGATCGAGGCCATGCTCGCCGGCCGGTCGAAAGTGTTCATTGGCCTCGGCGGCAACTTCGCCCAGGCCACGCCGGACAGCCTCCGTACTCACCAGGCGCTGCGAAATTGCTCGCTCACCGTACAGATCAGCACCAAGCTCAACCGCAGCCACCTGACTGTCGGCCGTGACGCCCTGATCCTACCGTGCCTCGGGCGCACCGACATTGACCGCCAGGCGAGCGGGCCGCAGGCGGTGACCGTCGAGGACTCGTTCAGCATGATCCACGCCTCGTACGGGCAGCTCGAACCGCTTTCGCCGCTGATGCGCGCCGAGCCGGCCATCGTCGCAGGCATCGCCCAGGCCACGCTCGGCGCTCGTCCGGTCGATTGGTTGGCCTTGGTCGCCGACTACAGCCGCATCCGCGCTCTGATCGCCGAGACCCTTCCCGGTTTCGAGGATTTCGACGAACGCATCCACAACCCCGGCGGCTTCCATCTCGACAACCCGGCGGCGCAGCGACGTTGGAACACCGCCAGTGGCCGGGCGCATTTCATCGCCAATGCGCTGCCGGCCGACCTGTTCGGCGGCGCACTGGCAGGCCTCGATAGGCAGCCGGACCTGATCCTGCAGACGCTGCGCTCGCATGACCAATACAACACCACCATCTATGGGCTCGATGACCGCTACCGCGGCGTGAAAGGCGATCGCCGGGTCCTCTTCGTGCACCCTGACGACATAGGCAGGCTGGGATTCGAACCGGGGCAGACGGTCGATCTGGAGTCGCTCTGGCACGATGGCATCGAGCGTCGCGTCACCGGTTTTACCCTGCTCGCCTTCGACATCCCGCCGGGGCAGGCTGCCGCCTACTATCCCGAAACCAATCCGCTGGTGCCGCTGACCAGCGTCGGCTTCGGCAGCCATACGCCAACATCGAAAGCGATTGCGATACGGCTGCACCCAGCCCGGCAGGGCCCCGTCATCAGCCGACCGGATCGATGCTCCTGACATAAAAAAGGCGCCTTACCGGGCGCCTGCTCAAGCCATTTACGACCGTTTCGCTTTCGCCAAGTTCCTTCGCTAATTCAAAGACTTATGAAAAGCGAAACGCATCACACCTTTCATCGGTGAACGCTTGCGGAGCATGGCCCGGGGACGTGAGGATCGCGGCGCCATCTACTGGAGAGGTTCACCATGAAGTATTCCTCGATTCTGCTCTTGTCCGCGAGCCTGCTCAGCAGTGCCGCCTTTGCTGGAAGCAACACCGAAGCCGCGGTTGGCGGCGCGCTGGGCGGTGCGCTCGGGTCGGTGGTCGGCGAACACCTGGGAGGCTCAACGGGCGCCACCATCGGCGCGGGCGTCGGCGGTGCGGCGGGCGGCATGGTCGGCGCGGACAAGCGCAGCCGTACCGAAGCGGCCATTGGTGGTGGCCTGGGTGCCGCAGGCGGTAACGTGATCGGCCAGCGCGTCGGTGGCAGCACCGGTGGCCTGATTGGCGCGGCCGTGGGCGGCGGCGCCGGTGGCGCGATCGGCAATGCCTACGGCGATGATGACGACGACTACCGCGGCGACCGGCGCTACCGTGACGATCGCCGCTATTACGGGCACCCCGGCAAAGCCAAGGGGCACTGGAAGCACAAGCACAAGCATCGCCACTGAGCCGGCGCTGGAGTCAGCGTCAGCCGAACCGCAGGAGCCGCCTCTATGCCGCCGGCCCTGCGGTCAATGTCCTGCAGTCACGGACTGTAACCACCCATCAGTTTTCTCCGCCTAGACGGCCAACGCCTCCAGCGCTCGGCGCAAGCCAGCCGGAATCGGCGTCGGCCGATTGCTGGCGCGGTCTACGAACACATGCACGAAGCGCCCCGCCGCACAGGCCTGCGCTTCGCCTGCCTTGAAGATTCCGAGCTCGTACTGCACCGAGCTATTGCCGAGCTTGCCGACCCGCAGACCGACTTCCAGCACGTCGGGAAAGGCGATGGAAGCAAAGTAGTCGCACGACGAACTGACGACGAACCCCACCACCTCGCCTTCGTGAATATCCAACCCGCCGTGCGCGATCAGATAGGTATTCACTGCGCTGTCGAAGTAGCTGTAATAGACGACGTTGTTCACGTGTCCGTAGATGTCGTTGTCATGCCAGCGCGTGGTGATGGGCTGGAAGTGACGGTAATCGGCGCGCAGGTGCTGCGGTTGTTCGGCCATACGAGAAGTCCTTGTTCAAACCGGCGCACCGCGGGCGGCGCGGTGCAGCAACGGAGTCAGTACGCGGCGCGGTAGATGGCCAAGGCATCGGCCTCGGTCACTTCCCGTGGGTTGTTGACCAGCAGGCGCTGCTGCAGCATCGCCTCCTTGGCCAGTTGCGGCAGCATGTCCTCCGGTACTCCCGCGTCGCGCAAGCGGGTCGGCAGGCCGACACGTGCACTCATCTGCTCGAATTCCTGAATCAGCTGCTCGGCATAGGTCGATGGGTCATCGCTGCGCAGCCGATCGCCCAGGACGATGGGCGCCAGCTCGCCGTAGTGCGTGGTCGCCGCGCTGACGTTGAAACGCAGCACCTGCGGCAGCACCAGGGCGTTGGACAGGCCGTGGGGAATGTGGAAATTGCCTCCCAGCGGATAGGCCAGCGCGTGCACGGCGGCGACCGGCGCATTGGCGAACGCCTGTCCGGCCAGGCAGGCGCCCAGCAGCATGGCCTGGCGTGCCTCGCGGTTGCTGCCGTTGTGCACCGCCTCGTCCAGATTGGCCGCCAAGAGGCGCAGCGCCTCGCGGGCCAACAGGTCGGACATGGGGTTCTTCTTCAGCGCGCTGGTGTAGGCCTCGATGGCGTGCACCATGGCGTCGATGCCGGTGGCTGCGGTCACTGCCGGTGGCAGGCCGAGGGTGAGATCGGCGTCGAGCAACGCCAGGTCCGGCAGCAGCAGGGGCGAGACCACACCCATCTTGGTGGTTTCGCCGGTAGTGATGATCGCGATTTGAGTGACCTCAGAGCCGGTGCCGGCAGTGGTCGGGACCTGGATCAGCGGCAGGCGCTGCCCCTTGGCATTGCCGACGCCGTAGATGTCCTGAAGCGATTGCGCACAATCAGGATGGGCCAGCAGCGCGACCAGCTTGGCGACGTCCATCGAACTGCCACCACCGAAGCCGATGATCAGATCGGCGTTGTTTGCTTTCGCCTGCTCGACCGCGGCCAGCACGATGGCTTCCGGCGGATCGGCGACGACCTGATCGTAAACGGCGACCTGCACCCCTTCCGTCTCGAAGCCGGGTAGCACCTCGTTGAGCAGGCCGAAGCGGGTAATGCCCGGGTCGGTCACCACCAAGACGGAACGCGCCCCGCGCTCTTTACAGAGGCTGGCCAGCCGGCGCGACGAGCCGGGCTCGCAAATCAATTGGGCGGTTGTGGCAAAGCTGAACGGATGCATGGTGGATCCTCTTTCAAATAGCTCAGCTGCGGTCGAGCACGCAGTGCTTAAGGCTTGTAGCCGGATTCTCCGCGAGCAAGCTCGCTCCTACTGACGAACTAAGCCCTCGCTTTTGTAGGAGCTAGCTTGCTGGCGAACAGCGCGACGAACTCGCCATACCGGAAAGGCTCTTTACGCCCCACCCGCATAAATCAAAACGCGAAATCCGCCTCCGGCAGCGCCATCAAACATTCAGCGCCCCCCTGAATCGCTTCCCGATGTGCACTGGCTCGAGGCAATACACGGCGCAGATAGAAGTCCGCGCTGGCTAGCTTGGCCTGGTAGAACGCCTGCTCGCCGGTGCCCTGCTCCAGCGCATCCTGTGCGCGGGCGGCCGCCTGCAACCAGAGCCCGGCCAACAACACATAGGCTGAGTACTGCAGGAAATCCACCGACACCGCACCGATCTCCTGCGGATCGCGTCCGGTCGCCGCAATGATCTCGGCACTCAGCTCGCGCCATTCGCCGATACGTGCCTGCACCTTGCTGGCCATGTCGTGCAGTGCCGGCCGGTCGATCTGCCGATCACAGACCTCGCTGAACTCCGCCTGCAACGCCGATAGCTCCGCACCGCGGTCGCCGAGCAGCTTGCGGCGGATGTAGTCGAGCGCCTGAATGCCATTGGTGCCCTCGTACAGCTGGGTGATGCGGCTGTCGCGCATCAACTGCTCCATACCCCACTCGCGGATATAACCGTGGCCGCCGTAGACCTGCACACCGAGGCTTGCGACTTCCTGACCGATGTCGGTGAAGAAGGCTTTGACGATGGGGATCAACAGCGCCGCGCGCTTGCCCGCCGCCTTGCGCGCCGCGGCGTCCGGATGGCCGTGTTCGAGGTCCAGCTGCCGGGCGCAATAGGCGGCGAGCATGCGGCTGCCTTCGACCAGCGTCTTCTGGGTCAACAGCATGCGCCGCACGTCCGGGTGGACGATGATTGGGTCGGCCGGTTTGTCCGGGTGCTGCACGCCAGCCAGACCGCGCGACTGCAGCCGCTCACGGGCATAGGCCAACGAGCCCTGATAGGCCTGCTCGGCGATGCCCAGCCCCTGCAAGCCGACCTGAAAGCGCGCGTCGTTCATCATGGTGAACATGCACGCCAGGCCCTGGTTGGGCTCGCCGACGATCCAGCCGGTGGCGCCGTCGAAATTCATCACGCAGGTGGCGGCGCCCTTGATGCCCATCTTGTGCTCGATGGCGCCGCAGGACAGCGCGTTGCGCTCGCCCGGCGTGCCATCGGCGTTAGCGATGAACTTGGGCACCAGCAGCAGGCTGATGCCCTTCACGCCCGCCGGTGCATCCGGCAGCCGCGCCAGCACCAGATGCACGATGTTCTCGCTCATGTCGTGCTCGCCACCGGAGATGAAGATCTTGCTGCCGCTGACGGTGTAGCTACCGTCCGCCTGCGGTTCGGCCTTGGTGCGCAGCAGGGCGAGGTCGGTGCCGGCCTGCGGCTCGGTCAGGCACATGGTGCCGCTCCAGCTGCCGCTGACCAGCTTCTCCAGATAGGCCTTCTTCAGCTCGTCGCTGCCGTGCTTGTACAGCGCCAGCACCGCGCCCTCGGTCAGGCCCGAGTAGATGCGGAAGGACAGCGAAGCGCCCATCAACATCTCGTGAAAGTTGCAGGCGACCAACTGCGGGAAGCCCTGGCCACCGTATTCGGTCGGCCCGGTCATGCTGGCCCAGCCGTTATCGACGTACTGTTTGTAGGCCTCGACGAAGCCCTGCGGCGTGCGCACTTCGCCGTTTTCGAGGGTCACGCCTTCTTCATCGCTGTTGCGATTGAGCGGCGCGATTTCCCCGCCGGTGTAGCGCGCGGCTTCTTCCAGCACGCCATCGATCAGCTCGCGGTCCAGGCCGTTGCCGAGCAGCTCGCAATGAGCGGAGGCGTCGAACAGCTCATGCAACACGAAACGCATGTCGCGCAGCGGTGCCTTGTATTCCATGCTCAGGCCCCCTGCTTGTAGTCGACGAAGCGACCGCCGAGGGTGGCCAGGCTGTCGATCAGCTCGGCTGGTTTCCAATGCTGGCCGTGACGCTCAGCCAGTGCATTCAAGCGGTCGCGGATTGCCGGCAGGCCCTGGCGATCGGCCCAGGTCATCGGTCCGCCGACGTTCGCCGGGAAGCCGTAGCCATTGAGATAGACGGTGTCGATATCGGAGCTGGACTCGGCCATGCCTTCCTCGAGGATCTTTGCACCCTCATTGACCAGCGCCAGCAGGCAGCGCTCGAGGATCTCCTCCGTGCCGATGTCGCGGCGCTGATAGCCGAGACGCTCGGATTCGCGCTGCACCAGCGCGTCCACTTCCGGGTCGTGTTCGGCCTGGCGGCTGCCCTCGGCATAGCGGTAGTAGCCCATGCGCGACTTCTGACCGAAGCGGCCCAGCTCGCAGAGGCGATTGTCGATCTGCACCTCGGGCTCGTCCTGACCTTTGCCGGCCAGCTCGCGGGCGCGCCATTCCAGGTCGATGCCGACCACGTCGTACATGCGGAACGGCCCCATGGCGAAACCGAAGCCCTGCAGCGCGGCGTCCACCTGATGCGGGTAGGCGCCTTCGAGCAGCATCATCCGCGCCTCACGCACATAGGTCGCCAGCATGCGGTTGCCAATGAAGCCCTGGCAGTTGCCGGCGATCACGCTGACCTTGCCCATGCGCTTGCCGAGTTCAGTGGATGCTTCAAGCACGGCTTTGGAGGTCTTCGCGCCGCGGACGATCTCCAGCAGCTTCATGATGTGTGCCGGGCTGAAGAAGTGCAGCCCCACAACCTGCTCCGGGCGGCTCGTGACAGCGGCAATGGCGTCGATATCCAGCGCCGAGGTGTTGCTGGCCAGTATGCCGGTCGGCTTCACGATGCCGTCCAGCTCGCGGAATATGGACTGCTTCAGCTCAAGGTTTTCGTAGACCGCCTCGATCACCAGATCCACATCCGCCAGCGCCTGATAGTCGGCCGCCTTGTTGATGCAGGCGCGACGCGCCTGGGCCTGGGCTTCGTCGATGCGACCCTGACGGACGTTATGGGCGTAGGTGTCGGCGACCACGCCCAACGCTTGCTCGAGCATCTCGGGATTGTTGTCCAGCCACAGCACCTGCACACCGGCATTGGCCAGGCTCATGACGATACCGCGGCCCATGGTGCCCACGCCGATCACGGCGGCGGTCTGGATATCGAAGCGGGTTTGGCTCATTGCAGCTGTCCTCGTCGCAAGGCGGAAAAAACTGGAGACCAACCATAGACGAAGACGCTACTATTTTTGAAATTTAGTCTTGTGATGCTTCAGATTCATCAGATGAATATCTACAACTTCGATCTCAATCTTCTTCGCGTTCTGGACGCGCTTCTACGTGAACGCAACGTCTCCCGCGCCGCCGAGCGGCTTTCACTCAGCCAACCGGCTGTCAGTAACGCACTGAACCGTCTTCGCGAACTGCTTGATGATCCGCTGCTGGTTCGCGTCGGGCGCGCCATGCAGCCGACGCCACGCGCGCTGAGTCTGGAAGCGCCCATTCGCGACGCGTTGCAGCAGATCGAACATACGCTGAACGCTGGCGATTTCTTCGACCCCGCCACCAGCCGCCAGCGCTTCGTCATTGCCGTGACCGATTACGTCGAGCTGGTCTGCATGCCCGCCTTGATGGCCCATCTCGCGGGCGTGGCGCCGGGCATTCAGCTGGCCATTGAGCACCTGACTCCGAGCCTGCCTGCCGAGGCGCTGGACGACGGTGAGCTGGACTTGGTGCTGGGCCGCTTCGTGGATGTACCGACGCGTTTTCACACTCGGCGATGGGCCAGCGAGACGCTGCATGTCGCGGTCCGCAAGGGGCACCCGTTGGTTGACAACACAATGGATCTCGATGGGTTTCTGCGCTTGCGTCACCTATGGGTCCACGGCGGCCAGACGCGTGGCATGGTCGATCAGTGGTTGGAGGAGCAAGGGCTCAGTCGCGACGTCGTCTACACCACGCCGAACTACCTTCAAGCCGCTCATATCGTCGCGCGCAGTGACCTGGCCGCTGTGCTGCCGACTCAGCTGGCGCGCTACTTTGCCGAACTGCTGCCACTGCAACTGTTCGACCTTCCTTTCGATCTCGGGAGCTTCCGATTGGATATCGTCAGCGTCGCTCAACGCGAGCGCGATGCGGCCCTGCAATGGTTGATCGAGCAGATTGTCGCGGTAGGTGGGAATAGCAGCTTGCCGCGGTAAGGCGAATGGGTATGACGTGACACCATCCGTGGAGCCTGCCGGAACGGCATGGCAGTCTCGCCGGTTTTCGCCGAGCAACAAAAAACCCGCCGAAGCGGGTTTTTCCTGACCATCCGATTCCTTCCGGGTGCCGTCCTGGCGATGGTCGATCTTCCTTGATCCTGAGCGCGTCCTGCGCTTCAGAGATGGGCATAGATTAAGCACCGGGCAGTGACTAGAGAAGCGCTGATGTCTGCTATCTCTGTAAGCCTTTTGCTATAGCGGCAACTTCATCGCCGTTTCGCTGTCTCGCCGGAGCCCAGACAGCAAAAAACCCGCCTGAGCGGGCTTTTCCTGACCATCCGAATCCTTCCGGGTGCCGTCCTGGCGATGGTCGATCATCCATGATCCTGAGCGCGTCCTGCGCTTCAGAGATGGGCATAGATTAAGCACCGGGTGGTGACTAGAAAAGCGCTGATGTCTGCTGTCTCTGTAAGCCTTTCGCTATAGCAGCAACTTCACCCCCGTTTCGCTGTCTCGCCGAAGCCCAAACAGCAAAAAACCCGCCTGAGCGGGTTTTTCCTGACCATCCGATTCCTTCCGGGTGCCGTCCTGGCGATGGTCGATCTTCCTTGATCCTGAGCGCGTCCTGCGCTTCAGAGATGGGCATAGATTAAGCCTCGCGCCCGGGGTGCAGAAGTAGCGATCGCCACTTCCGCTTGTAAGCCTTCTGCCATTAAGCCTTAGGGGCGGGATTCTCGGATGAGCCTCCGTAGGTGTAGCGGTTGGGATGCCAGTACCCGGACAACAGCGGAAACACCGGCCCGTCCCAGCCACGACGGCGAAGCTGATGGGCGATCAAGGCGTTCATGATCTTGTGGCCCATCAGCAGGACGCTACCGTGCGACCTGGCCAGCTCGATCAGCCGGTCGGCCGCAGCGCTGGCGCGTCGGGTGGATTCGTCCACGGGCTCGGTGTGGTTGGAATAGCCGAGAAACCATGCTGAACGAAAAGCGATGCGCCAGAAGCGCGACGGCAATAGCGGCACGCCCCAGTCGGGATACGGCAGGTGCGCTTCGGCAAACAAGGGATCGGGGGTCTGCTCGCAATCGCAGCGCAGGTGCGATCGGGACTCCACGCAGCGCTGCAACGAGCTGCAGACCACCACGCCCACCGAGTCAGCGAGACGCACCAGTGCGTCCGGGCGTTCGCCGCCAACGACCGCCGCCGCGTTGTAGCGCTCGACCCAGCGCTTCATGCCGGCCGGCGTGCTCCAGCGTGCCGCACCATGATCGGGCCTTCCGTGACGCACGAGGATGATCTGCATGGCCTGCCGCCGTGACCGAGAATTAGGGTTCGAAACGCTGGGCGCCTTCAGGTTTCAGGCGGCCCAGCGACGGGATAGGTGCCCCGTCGACGAAAGACCGGGGCGGAGGGAGATCAGCTATCCAGCTGGCGTTGCTTGTCCAGAAACTCTTCCTCGAGCATCGCGTCTTTTACCGCTTGCGGAGGCTCGTCACGCAGCGGGTCGTTAAGCTCACCGCTGGACATCACCTTCGCGTCGAGCTTGCCCATCAGATGGTCGAGCGCGTGTTGCATCTTCTCGGCGGCCCCTTCGACGGCGAGCTGCAGGGACTCGGCCTTGTGCGTGACGGACACCGCCTGATGCCCGCGCGGGCGTGCCTCGATCTGACAGCGTTTGTCGTCGGCCCCGGCCTTCTGAGCATTCTCGTCGCCGACATGGACCTCGATCCGCGTCAGGAAATCATCGAACCGTTCCAGCCGCTCCTCGACGGTCGTACCGACCCACTCGTGCAGCTCGACGCTGCCGGGAACATGGTTGCTATTGACCTGAACATGCATACGGTTACTCCTGATTGATGGCGTACCTGCTCATTTCGAGGCGCCCACGCCACCGAGGTTCAGCAGATTCGTCAAATCGACGATCGCTGGCGCGGACCGGCCGCGTCGGCACGCACGCCAAGGCGCCAGCCGATCACGGCCCAGACCGCAGCGCAAGCCGCGCCGACCAGGGCGATCAGCCACGCGCCGTGGCCCAGGCTGTCGAGCAGGCTTTTGGCCCATCCACTGAGGGCGTCGCCGCCACGGTAGACGACGGTATCGATGAAGTTTTTCGCCTTGTACTTGCTCTCGGCATCCAGCGGCGCGAAGAGCATCTCGCGCCCCGGCCGCACGAAGGCGTATTCGCCGACCCTGCGCAGGATCATCACCGCTGCTAGGACGGCGAAGGTCGGAGCCAGCGCCAGGCCAACGAAGCCCAGGCAGACCAGCACCGGGACAGCCGTCAGCAGTACCCGCACGCCCAGCCGCTGCGCCACTCGGCCGGTCACGAACAGTTGCGACAGCAGCGCACCGGCCTGCACGACGAAATCGATCGTGCCGAACACGCGCACCTGCTCGGCCTTGTCGGGAAACAGCACCGACACCAGCCGCGCCTGTTCGAAGTAGAGAAAGGTGCTCGCGGTCGTCAACAGCAGAACGAATGCCGCAATGCCCATCAGGTAGCCCGACCCCAACACACGGGTCAGCCCACTGAATGGATTGCCAGCGACGGGACGCCTGGGGTTCTCCGCCCGTTCAGCGCCGGGCCGGCCGGCGCCCAGCACCTCGCGCCAGGCCATCAGGTAGTGCTTGATCGCCACCGCCGCTGCCAGCAACAGCGCAGCGAGCAAGATCAGGCCGAACGAACCGAGCGCGCCGATCAACAGCGCGCTAGCCGCCGGGCCAACCAAACCGCCTACGCTGGCCCCGGCGGCGATGAAGGCAAACAGACGCCGCGCCTGCGGGGCGTCGAACACGTCCGCCATCAGGCTCCAGGCCACCGACACCACGAACAGGTTGTAGACGGAGATCCACACGTAGAAGACTCGCGCCAGCCAGACGCTATCGCGTAGCAGGAAGAAAAGCCCGGCGAGCAGCAACAGGTTGACGACGAAGAACCCGTAGACCCAGTCGATGTAGTGAATGCGAGGCACGCGCGAATTGAGCCAGGCGAACAGAGGCACCGCGACCAGCATGGCGACGAAGGTTGCGGTGAACAGCCAGTGCAGGTTGTCGACGCCGCCCTGGATGCCCATCGATTCGCGAATCGGACGTAGCATGAAATAGCCGGCGAACAGACAAAAGAACAGGCCGAAGCCCGCCAGCGCGGCGCGCAATTCACCGGGGCGGGCATTGATCAAGCGGGCCAGGCGGCCGGCGTTCATGTTCGGCATTAGCCCTCCCACTCGGGGCGATCGGCACTAGCGGAAGGCGTCGACAATCATCTGTCGTTGACGCGCATCGGGCAGGCGACCGTGGCCGGCGAGCAGGTTATCGGCCATATAGCGGGGATTCGAGGTTGCCGGGATCACGGCGGTAACGGCCGGCTCGGCGAGGATGAACTTGAGCAGTAACTGCGCCCAGGAGCTCGCGTCGAGTTCGGCGGCCCAGGCTGGCAGAGGCTTGTCCTTTACGCGCGCGAGCAGGTTGCCACGGGTAAATGGCCGGTTGATCAGCGTCGCGATGCCGTTGTCGGCGCAATACGGTAGCAATTGCTTTTCGGCGTTGCGCTCGCTGACCGAATAGTTGAACTGCACGAAATCGACTTTTTCCCGCTTCAGCGTATCGAGCAGTCGATCGTGGGCTGATTCGAGGTAGTGGGTCACGCCTATGTAGCGCACTCGCCCCGCCTCCTTTAACTCGCGCAATAGAGCGAGCTGGGTGCCGGTGTCCTGCAGGTTGTGCACTTGCATCAGGTCGATGGTGTCGGTCTGCAATGCCTTGAAGGTCGCCTCGATCTGCGCCATGCCGCGGTCGCGCCCGGTGGTGGATACCTTGCTGGCCAGAAAGACTGGCTGGCGCGCATCGCCCCGCACGACCAGCTCCCCGACGACCCGCTCGGCATTGCCGTAGCTGGGGGCGGTATCGATCAGCGCGCCGCCGCCTTGCACGAGCACGCGCAACACCTCCTGAAGGCGATCCATGACTGGATCATCGAGGCTGACGTTATGTGTGATCGATGTCCCCAGCCCGACCACTGGCAACTTTTCGCCGGACGACGGAATCACGCGGGTGCGCAGGCCGTCGGCAGCACGCACGAGTGAAGGAAGCAAGGGACCCAAGGCGGCCAGGCTGGCAAGCAGGGCTGAACGGTGGAGAAGCTGGCGACGTGTCGGCATGCAGGGCTCCGGGCTCGAGGAGGGGCGGCGAGACGTTGAGGTCTGAGTATGGTCTAGGACGCAGCCCGTACAGCCGGGCCGACGCG
The DNA here is from genome assembly GCF_054131565.1 of Pseudomonas sp. SA195. NCBI lineage: Bacteria > Pseudomonadati > Pseudomonadota > Gammaproteobacteria > Pseudomonadales > Pseudomonadaceae > Pseudomonas > Pseudomonas sp. SA195. Next base: position 4,298,647 of record NZ_CP096392.1, read on the forward strand.
CGGGTGCTTTTCCTGATGTTTCAGCCCGTCTATCCCCTGAGCACAGCCTTACCGCTACCGCTCACATGAAAACCGTGCGACACGGTGATGGCAATATGATTCCGCTTCAGGTCTACTGCACACCCTGACGAGCCTCGGCATGCCCGGGACGCACCGAGCTGGCTCGCATACCACGAGACCTTGCCATGCCCAGCCAACAGCCGCGGCCCCCACACCACGGGCCCGCGTCCCCTCCCACGCCTCTGCGGCGCCGGCTCGCCCTGCTCGGCTATGCCGGCGGCCTGCTGCTGGTTTTTGCCCTCAGCTTGCTGTTACTGCCTGCCGACAGCGGCGTGGGCAAGCTGCTGTGGAGCATGCTCTAGCCGGGTCAGACGCGGAAACGCCCAACCAGGCCGGACAGCGTTCCGGCCAGCGTCGACAACCGTTGGCTGGCCTGCAGGCTCTGCGCCGCGTTTGCCGCCGCATCGTTGGACAGGTCACGAATGTCGGTAATGTTGCGAGCGATCTCCTCGGTAACGCTGCTCTGCTCTTCGCAGGCGGTGGCGATCTGCGCGGCCATGTCATTGATCCGCTGCACGGATGCGGTGGTGTCAGCCAATACCTGGTCGACGCCGGAGGCCCGCTCCACGCTGTCCTGCGCGCGGCTACTGCCGGCGTGCATGGCCTGCACGGCACGCCCGACGCCCGATTGCAGGCGCTCGATACGGGCTTGGATGTCTCGGGTCGAATCCTGGGTGCGCGCCGCCAGGGCACGCACCTCGTCGGCCACCACGGCAAACCCCCTGCCCTGTTCACCCGCCCGCGCCGCCTCGATGGCCGCGTTGAGTGCCAGCAGGTTAGTCTGCTCGGCGATGCCGCGAATAACCTCGAGCACGGCGCCGATACTGGCAGTTTCCTCGGCCAGCGCGCCAATGGTTTGCGAGGCACCCTCGACCTCGTCAGCCAATTGCCGGATCGACGCGATGGTGCCGCTCACCACGGCCGCACCCTGGCTCGACTGCCGTTCGGCATCGCGCGCGGCATCCGAAGCATTCTGGGCATTCAGCGCGACCTCATGCACCGCAGCGCTCATCTCGGTCGCGGCCGTGCTGACTTGGTCCACCGCGGCGTGTTCGCTGCTGATCAGCTGATCGTTGGTTGCCGCCATTGCGGCCATGCTGCGGGCGGCAGCATCGACTTCGCCCGTCACCCGTCCGACCTCGGCGATCAGCGGCTGCAGCTTGTCTAGAAAGCGGTTGAAAGCATCACCGAGCTGGCCCAGCTCGTCTGCCGAACGCACCTCGACACGGGCCCGCAGGTCGCCGTCACCCTCGGCGATCTGCTGAACCCGGTCGAGCAGGCGCCGCATCGGGCGCAAGACCAGCAGCGGGAGCCCAAACACCAGCACCGCGCAGCCCAACAGACCAAGCACCAGCACCACGCCCTGCTGAGCAAGTGTGGCCACGCCAATGGTCGCCGCCGCCTCGCCCTGGGCCTGCGCAGTCTGGTCCTCAAGCTCGCCCAGCTTGTCGATGGCATCACGCATGGCCTCGAATCGGGACTCGCTGTCGCCGAAGCTCAGGGTACTGGCGCCTTGCGGGTCAAGGTCGACCTGATCGATCACCCGCTGAGACAGCTCGCTCCACTGCGTAAAACCGCGGTTGAAGGCCTCAACCAACGCCATCGCGTCGGTGCCCGGCTCCATGGCTGCGTATTTCTGGACGCGGTCGTAGGCCTGCTTGAGATTTTCCGCATGGCTTTCACGCAGCGCCTTGGCGTGCTCGCCCGCGTCGCTATCGAGCAGGCTGCGCTCGGCAAGCATGGCCTGGTACAGGTCGCGGTCAGCGTTGAGCAACAGGTTGATCGCCGGCAGGTGCCGCGATGCCAGTTGCTCGCTGGTGCCTGCGACCTGGTCGATGCCACGCATGCCGAAAGCGCCCATCAACACCAGCAACATCGCAAGCGCCGCCATGGGCAGGGTTATTTTCCAGCGAAAACCAAGGTCATTGACGAGACGGAACATGGGCGCACTCCTACGGGACGTACATGGCTATCGGCCACGCCGCCCACGGGCTGGAGTGTCACTGGTCGCTTAGTAACCCGCACGCCGCGCCTGGCAGCGGTACCGAGCGCAAACATCACCAAACCGAGCGTGGAGCGCCCCTCCGCCCGCAACGGCAGCCAGGTGAGGGGCGCCAAACAAGCGAAACGGCAACCCATTTCGGTCTATCGGAAGCATTGGGATCAGCAATTACCGTTAGCAGGCTATCTACTTTTACGATCTGCACGCTCCTGAAAACAAGCACAAGCGCGACCGGGTCAGGTGACCTGGCGCGCGAACAGGACGGATCGAACGACCAGAACAGGATTCCCTGCCATGCGTGCCACCCTATTTGCCACTGCCCTGCTGCTCACTTCCCTGGCCCACGCCGATGACGCAGCGCGCCCCGAGGTCTACACCTACGACACGACGCTGGATGTCGCCTCGGTGCTGTCCATCAAACTCAAGCCGACACCCAACTGCGAAGTAACCGACGCGGTGATGACCTATCTGGATTCGGCCGGGCAGGAACGCAAGCTGGCGTACCGGACGCTGTCCGACAGCTGCAAGAACCAGAACTGAGCCAGCCACAGCAGGCCGCTTCGACCGGAGCGGCCTGCCTGCGCCCCATAGCGTGGCGCGATCAGAAGCGATCGCGGATCACGACTTCATCGAACGGCAGCTTGCCGACACGCGGCTTGGGCTCCACGGCCCGCTTGCCGATCGCCACCATGAGCGCGATGACGTGGTTGTCCGGCAGATTGATCAGCTTGGCCACTGCATCGAAATCGAAGCCATCCATCGGGCACGAGTCCAGGCCCTTGCCGCGCGCCGCAAGCATCAGGGTCTGGGCCATCAGGCCGCAGCTGCGCATGGCTTCGTCACGCTGCACGTGCGGTTTGCCGCGGTAGTAGTTGTCGATGGCGCCGGCCATGTAGTCCTGCACCTCTGCGGGTGCGCCTTCCCAGACGCGACGTACGTTCTTTTCCCAGCTGTCGACCTGCGCACAGACGACGACCAGCATGGACGCGTCGGTCATCTGCGCCTGATTCCAGCCCACCTCGCGGATCTGGGCACGCAGCGCCGGGTCACTAACTTCGACCAGCCGTACATGCTGAAGGTTGAAAGCGGACGGCGCGAACATTGCGAGCTTGAGTAGCTCATCCTTTTCTTCACGGCTCAGGCTGAATTGAGCATCGTAGCCCTTCACGGCACGGCGGGTCTGGATGGCTTCTTCGATCTGCATGGCGGAACTCCGAGGGTTGGTTAATGTGGCGCTATGCTAGTCCCGCCGAACTATCGAATCCACGCGGTTAGCCTGATCAGAGTGATCGGTTCGCTCGATGCGTCGCCAGAGCGGCATCGCTGGCAAGCCTGGACGATACCGGTCGAATTCCAGCCGCCGGAAACAGCAAGGCCCCGCCAATTGGCGAGGCCTTGTCGTGATCCCGAACCGCACGGGGCAGCTCGGCAACGCCTAGCGCAGGTTAGAGCTGCGGGCCGGCGGCCTTGATCGCGTCGGAAACATCGAACTTCTTGAAGTTTTCGATGAACTTGCTCGCCAGCTCCTTGGCCGCCTCGTCATAGGCGTTGGCGTCGGCCCAGGTGTTGCGCGGGTTGAGCAGCTGGGCATCGACACCCGAAACGGCCTTCGGCACGTCGAGGTTGATGATCGGCAGGTGCTCGGTCTCGGCACCGATCAACGCCCCGCTCTGGATCGCGGCAATCACGGCGCGGGTGGTCGGGATGTTGAAGCGCTTGCCGACGCCGTACCCACCGCCGGTCCAGCCGGTGTTGACCAGATAGACCTTCGAGCCGAATGCCTGAATGCGCTTGATCAGCAACTCTGCATAGACACCGGCCGGGCGCGGGAAGAACGGCGCGCCGAAGCAGGTGGAGAAGGTCGACTTGATGCCGCTGCCCGAGCCCATTTCGGTGGAGCCGACCAGCGCGGTGTAGCCGGAGAGGAAGTGATAGGCAGCCTGCTCTTCATTGAGGATCGACACGGGAGGCAGAACGCCAGTCAGGTCGCAGGTCAGGAAGATCACTGCGTTCGGCTCGCCGCCAAGGTTCTTCTCGGAACGCTTTTCGACAAACTCCAGTGGGTAGGCTGCACGGCTGTTCTGAGTCAGGCTGTCGTCGGCGTAGTCGGCGACACGGGCATCATCGAGCACGACGTTTTCCAGTACGGTGCCGAACTGGATGGCCTTCCAGATCACCGGCTCGTTCTTCTCGGACAGGTCGATGCACTTGGCGTAGCAGCCACCTTCGATGTTGAACACGACGCCAGTGCCCCAGCCGTGCTCATCGTCGCCGATCAGGTAGCGCGACTCGTCAGCCGACAGCGTGGTCTTGCCGGTGCCGGACAGGCCGAAGAACAGGGTGACGTCGCCGTCCTCGCCGATGTTAGCCGCGCAGTGCATCGGCAGCACGTCGGCCTCGGGCAGCAGGTAGTTCTGTACCGAGAACATCGCCTTTTTCATCTCACCGGCGTAGCGCATGCCGGCGATCAGGACCTTCTTCTGCGCGAAGTTGATGATCACGCAGCCGTCTGAGTTGGTGCCATCACGCTCGGGAGAGCATTCGAAATTGGCAACATTCAGGACTTGCCACTCGTCCTTGCCGACCGGGTTGTACTGCTCAGGATTAATGAACAGTTGGCGGCCGAACAGGTTCTGCCAGGCGGTGGCGGTGGTCATCTTGACCGGCAGGTAGTGACCTTCCGACGAGCCTACATGAACATGAGAAACGAAATGCTCCTGGGCCTGGTTGAAGGTCACCACGCGATCCCAGAGGGCATCGAACTTGTCGGCTGGAAACGGACGATTGATCGGACCCCAGGCGATGGAATCCTGGGTGCTGGGCTCTTCGACAATAAAGCGATCAGCAGGCGAACGACCAGTCCGGTGGCCGGTTTTCACGACAAGTGCGCCGTTGGCGGCCAATTCGCCCTCACCGCGCTTGATGGCTTCTTCGATCAGTTGAGCGGTGCTGATATCGGTGTACACGGCGTTAGCTTGCGTCATGAGTTTCCCGTCGGCCCTCGGCCGATTCCTCCATGCTGTTGTAGCCCACAAAGGGGGTGGACTACACCGAAAAAAGTGCGCGCGATTATGACAGAAAAGGCGCGGCGCTGGGTATGAGGGCGTGATGGCGAAAAGGTTCCTAACCCTCTCGATGCATTAGTGGCGGGTGTCGGAGGGGCCTTCGGTACCCGCACCGGCAAACAGCTGAGCCACGTCGGCGGCATCGAAGCGGTAGCGCTGGTTGCAGAACTGGCAATCGATGGTGATCTCGCCGCCCTGCTCCTGAACGAGCTGCTCAGCGTCCTGCTGGCCCAGACTGATCACCGCGGTGGCTGAGCGCTCGCGCGAACAGCTGCAGCGGAACACGATCGGCAATGGCTCGAACAACCGCACCGGGTCCTCGTGATAGAGGCGGTGCAATACGGTTTGCGCGTCGAGCCCCAGAAGCTCTTCTGCCGACAAGGTATCGGCCAGCGTGCGCACGTGCTGCCAGCTGGCCTCGCGCTCCTCGGGCTCGCGGATACGGTCGGCGGGCAGTTGCTGCAGCAGCATGCCGCACGCGCGGCGGCCATCGGCGGCAAGCCAGAACCGGGTAGGCAGTTGTTCGGACGAGGCGAAGTAACTGGACAGGCTTTCAGCCAGGCTCACCCCGTCGAGCGACACAATGCCTTGGTAGCGCTGCCCATTGGACGGCTCGAGGGTCATCGCCAGTACGCCATCGGGCATCAGCTCGGTGAAGGTTGCGCCGGCCGTCAGCTGCGCTTCATCGAAACGGGCGATACCTCGCACCTCGCGGTTGCTGGAGCATTCGACCATTAGCAGCGGTACCGCACCCGACGAGCGGGCCTGCAACACCATCAAGCCGTCGAACTTCAGCGTCCCGATCAACAACCCCGCAGCGGCCAGCAACTCGCCGAGCAGCTGTGCGACTGGTTCCGGATAGTCGTGCTTGGCCAGCACCTCGGCATAGCTACGCTCGAGCTCGACCCATTCGCCACGTACGTCGGAGTCGTCGAAGAGGAAACGCTGGGTGTAATCGAAATCGAGCATGGGCATGACCAAAACAGAGAGGTGTGGCTCGGCCGGCTATCACCGCCAGGCTTCGGCGGCTTGCCACTACCCCAGATAGAAGAGGGACCGCATTCTAGGTGGAAAGTGGCGACCGTCCAACCGACGGCGCTCAGCCAGCGTCCGAGCGGAATCGCTGCAAGGCGCGGCGCTGCTTCTTGCTCGGCCGGCCATCGGTCTCGACGCCCAGGGCGCCAGCCTTGCGCAGCGCGGCAGCCTGCTCCCGACGGGCCTGGCTTTCAGCAGTTTCCTGGTACAGCTGCTGCGCTTCCGGCGCCCCCTTACGTACCGCAGAAAGGGCGCGCACGGTCACGGTGCGCTCGTCGAAGCCCGTGCGGATGACCAATTCCTCACCCAGCTTGGGCTCCTTGCTCGGTTTGCAGCGCTCGCCCCGGCAATGCACCTTGCCACCTTCGATCGCCGCCTTGGCCAATGCGCGCGTCTTGTAAAAGCGCGCCGCCCACAGCCACTTGTCCAGACGAACCTTGCCGTCGTCGCTCTCACTCATTGTTCAACTCTGCCAGACGTCCCGTTGTCATAGGGTGGTACAGGTGGATGCGGTTGTCATGCACCGCGACTAGAATGCGCGCAACTCTACCGGATACGCCCTTTGAATAGCCCCGACCCACAGACCATCATCGGCTTGCGCGAATGGATCGCCCTACCCGAACTCGGCGTGGTCGGCCTGCGCGCAAAGATCGACACCGGCGCTAGCACTTCTGCCCTCCATGCCACCGATATCAGCGAATTCAAGCGCAATGGCGAACGCTGGGTTCGTTTCACGGCACACCTGGGCACGCTGGTGCAGCGCCGCCATCGCTGCGAGGCACCCTTGGTGGCCCGCAAGATCATCAAAAGTTCAAACGGCCAGTCACAGACCCGCTACGTGGTACGTACCTTGCTGGCGTTAGGCGATCACCTATGGCCGGTCGAGTTCACCCTTACCTGCCGCAAGACCATGCGCTACCGCCTGCTGCTCGGGTCAAAAGCCCTGATGGACGGCAAATGGCTGGTCGACCCTGCACGCACCTACGTGCAGGAAAAACCCCTGAACCTCACTTCTCCCGGTGCCCCATGAAAATCGCCGTGCTGTCGCGCAACCCCCGCCTGTACTCGACTCGCCGTCTGATCGAGGCCGGTCAGCAACGGGGGCATGAGGTGGTCGTCATCGATACCTTGCGTGCGTACATGAACATCGCCAGCCACAAACCGCAGATTCACTACCGCGGGCGCCCGCTGGAGGGCTTCGACGCGGTGATCCCGCGCATCGGCGCTTCGGTCACTTTCTATGGCTGCGCCGTGCTGCGCCAGTTCGAGATGCAGGGCGTGTTTCCGCTCAACGAGTCAGTCGCCATCGCCCGTTCTCGCGACAAGCTGCGTTCGTTGCAATTGCTGGCACGTCGTGGCATCGGCCTGCCGGTGACCGGCTTTGCCCACTCGCCAGACGACATTGCCGACCTGATCCGGATGGTCAACGGCGCGCCCCTGGTCATCAAGGTGCTTGAAGGCACCCAGGGCATCGGCGTGGTCATGTGCGAAACCGCCACCGCCGCCGAGTCCGTGATCGAGGCGTTCATGGGCCTCAAGCAGGACATCATGGTGCAGGAATACATCAAGGAAGCCGGCGGCGCGGACATCCGCTGCTTCGTGGTCGGCGACAAGGTGATCGCCGCGATGAAGCGGCAGGCCAAGCCGGGGGAATTCCGATCCAACCTGCACCGCGGCGGCACCGCCAGCCTGATCAAGATCACCCCGGAAGAACGCATGACCGCCATCCGTGCCGCCAAGGTGATGGGCCTCTCCGTCGCGGGCGTCGACATCCTGCGCTCCAATCACGGCCCGCTGGTCATGGAGGTCAACTCCTCACCCGGCCTGGCGGGCATCGAGGAGACCACCGGCAAAGACGTTGCCGGCCTGATCATCCAGTACCTCGAAAAGAACGCCGGCCCGCACCTGACCCGAACGAAGGGGAAAGGCTAAGCGGCCCGACACCGAAGGGGGGCTGGACGGCGCGGGCGGCGGACCAACCCGTCGTGCCCGATCACTCCACCAGAGGTTGCCCCTTCCTCGTCTAGCCTCCCGCCTCGGCCGATTACGCTGCCTTCACGCCTTGATCGCATCCCGCGGCAACACCAGCCCCAACGGCAGGCTGACTCGCGCTTCGAGCCCGCCGCCTTCGCGGTTACGTAGCTCAATCACCCCGCCGTGTTGCGAGGCGATGCGCTTGACGATCGCCAGCCCCAGCCCTGCGCCCTGCCCGCCACGTGCGCGGTCACCACGGATGAACGGATTGAAGATTTCGCCCAGCTCCTGCGGGTCGATGCCGGTGCCGCGATCCAGGACGCTGAGCACGACGTAGGGCGCATTGCTGTCGCCAGACACGTGGGCGGCCACCTCGACCCGGTCGCCGCCGTAGCGCAGGGCGTTCTCGATGAGGTTGACCAGCAGCCGCTTGATCGACACCCGACGCAGCGCGAGCGGCGGCATGGGTTCGACGCACAGCCGAACGCTTTCTCCGTACTGGTTGTAAGGCGCGACGACCTCGCGCACCAGCTCACCGAGGTCGATGTTCTCCACCGGCTCGTCGCTGCCGTCGCGAACGAAGGCGAGGAACTGATCGAGGATCGCATTCATGTCTTCGATGTCGCGCACCATGTCCTCGGTGAGTTCGGCATCGCTGGACATCAATTCCAACGACAGCCGCAGGCGTGTCAGCGGTGTTCGCAGGTCATGGGATACGCCGGCCAGCATCAACTCGCGCTCACGGCCAGCCTGCTCGACATCCTCAGCCATTTGATTGAATGCGCGGTATACCTCGGTCATCTCGCTCGGCGTGTCGCTGATCGGCAGCCGCACGCTGCGCCCCTTGCCGATCTGCCGCGCGGCGTAGACGAGCCGTTTCAAGGGAAGATTGAGCTGGCTGACAAAGATCCAGGCCGCCGCCGTGGACAGCAGGCCGATACCGAGAAACCAGCCCAGCACGCTCCAGATGCGCTGCCCACGCAGCGGATACGCATACAAAGGCACCTGGAGCCAGTCCGGTCCGAGGCTCGGCGCGCGGACCCAGATCGCGGTCTGCGGCTGAATGCGCACCCGCACGTCAGTTTCCACCCCAAGCTCGGCTTGCATCTGACGCAGGAAGATTTCGGTGTACGGCCAGTGGTATTCACTGACCGGCACGTCGGCCGTCGCGACCCTGCGCAACCCCGCAGCCTGAGCGATGCGCTCACGGTTCTCATCGTCCGCGGCCCAGTAGGCGCGCAAGGTTAACGCCGCGCCATGGCTGTACTGGCGGTCAACCATGACGTCTTCGTTCATCATCAGGTACACCAGCATCAGCACCTTGGAGAACAGGACGACGATCAGCACCATCCACAGGGTGCGGGCGAAGAAGCTTTGCGGGAACCAGAGGGGGGTTTTCATGAAAGACCTTAGGCGGCAGGCCACAAGCGGCAGGCAGAAGCGAGCGGGGCCGGCCTTACTGCGTGCTCACCTGAAGCCTGTCGCCTGGAGCTTTTAGCCGATTTATTTGTTCCCGTCCGGTACGAAGACGTAGCCCACACCCCATACCGTCTGGATATAGCGTGGCTTCGAGGGATCGGGCTCGATCAGCCGGCGCAGGCGTGAAATTTGGACGTCGATGGAGCGTTCCAGCGCGTCCCACTCGCGGCCGCGCGCCAGATTCATTAACTTGTCGCGGGTCAGGGGCTCGCGGGCATGCTGGACCAGCGCCTTGAGCACGGCGAACTCGCCGGTTGTGAGCATGTGCACCTGGTCGCCCTTCTTCAGTTCGCGGGTGCCCAGAAACAGCTCGTAGTCGCCGAAGGTGACCGTCTCATCCTCACTGCCTGGCGCACCCGGCACCTGTGGCGCCTGACGACGCAATACCGCGCGGATTCGCGCCAGCAGCTCGCGCGGGTTGAACGGCTTGGCCAGATAATCGTCGGCGCCCTGTTCCAGCCCGTGGATACGGCTGGCCTCGTCGCCTTTGGCGGTGAGCATGATGATCGGGATTTGATTGCCCGCCGCACGCAGCCGGGCGCAGGCCGAGAGGCCGTCTTCCCCCGGCATCATCAGGTCGAGCACGACCAGGTGAAACAGTTCGCGGCTGAGCACGCGGTCCATCTGCTCAGCACTTTCCACGGTACGCACGCGATAACCCTGCTCATCGAGAAACCGCTCGAGCAGGCGACGCAGCCGCGCATCGTCATCGACAATCAGGATCTTTTCGCCTTCGCTGGCGGGCGCAGTGCTGCTCATGGAAACTCCTGGGCAATTCGACGACGCATTATGCGCACAGAGGGTTGGGCGCGATGTGCCGGCCATTGTTAGCAGATTTTTCGGCCAGCGGTAGCGCGCAGAGACTCAACGCTCGCGAAGTGCCTCAGCGCGGGCGCGAATGATCGGCTTGAGCAGATAGCTCAGCACGCTTTTATGGCCCGTGATGATATCTACCGAAGCGACCATGCCAGGGATGATCAGCAGTGGTTTCTCATCGGTGCCCAGGTGGCTTTGGCGCGTGCGCAGGTGAATCAGGAAAAAGCTGTTGCCGTCTTCGTCGGTAGTGCTGTCAGCGCTGATGTGCTCCAGTTCGGCTTTCAGCCCTCCATAGACGGTGAAATCGTAGGCGCTGAACTTGACCATCGCTTCCTGGCCCGGATGCAGGAAGGCAATGTCCTGCGGCCGAATCTTCGCTTCGATCAGCAAGGTGTCGTCCAGCGGCACGATCTCGACGATATCGCTGCCCGGCTGGATGACCCCACCGATGGTGCTCACCAGCATCTGTTTGACCACGCCGCGTACGGGCGAGGTGATCAACGTGCGGCGGACCCGATCCTCGAGCGCCTTGCCTGTGGATTGCAGCTTGGAGAGCTCCGTACGCGCCTCGTTGAGCTGAGTGAGCGCTTCGCTGCGGAACCGTCCTCGTGTTTCGCTGATTTTGCTTTCGATTTCCTTGATTGCCGCGCTAGCGCGAGGCAGTGCTAGCGTGGTGGCGTCGAGCTGCCCGCGGCTCTCGACCTCGGCCCGTTTGAGTCGGAGCACCTCCACGGGAGAAATGGCACCGCTGGCCACCAGCGGTTCGGACATTTCGATTTCTTTGCGCAGCAGGCCCAGGCTATTTCGGAATTGCTGCTGCTTAGATGTCATCTCGCGTACTTCCTGCCGGCGCTGCGCGAGCTGTTCCTCCAGCCCGGAGATTTCTGCGCTTAGCTGGGCGCGTCGGCTTTCGTAAAGCGCGCTCTCGCTGTTGGCGAGGTTGGGCGCGTCGCGCAGAAGCCCTTCGGGCATCACCAGTTCACGGCCCTCTACTTCCGCGGTCAGCCGCTCCACGCGCGCCGACAATGCCAACCGATCGGCTTCGGTTTCACCGACATTAGAGGCAAAGCGAGTGTCGTCCAGACGCAGCAAAGGTGCGCCTGCCTCGACGATTTGCCCATCACGGACGAACAGCTCCGCAACGATGCCGCCTTCGAGGTTCTGGATTTTCTGCAGACGGGATGACGGGATCGCCTTGCCTTCCCCCCGCGTCACTTCGTCGACAACGGCGAAGTGCGCCCATAGCACCAAGAACACGACAAAACCCAGCAGGCCCCAGATCGTCAGGCGAACCAGGCGTGGTGCATCTTCGATTAGCGCCTTACGGACTTCCGGCAGGGGCTCATTACGTGACCCGGTCAGCGAGCCCAGGCCGCTGCGGGCCATGATCGGCGGGATCGATTGCTTAGCTGACACGGATCTGCCCCTTCTTCAAGGCTTCGAGGATGACCGCCTTTGGACCATCAGCCACGATCTGGCCACGATCGACGATCACCAGCCGCTCGACCAGGCTGAGCATCGAGGTGCGATGGGTCACGAGCAGCAAAGTCTTGTCCACGGAGGCCTTCGCCAGTTGCTGCTTCAGGCGTTCTTCACTGGTGTTATCCAGCGCGCTGGTCGGCTCGTCGAGCAGCAGGATCGGGGGATCGAGCAGCAACGCTCGAGCCAGGGCTACGCATTGCCGTTGGCCACCAGACAGGTTCTGGCCCCGCTCGCCAACCTGCAATTCGTAGCCCTTGGAGTGCATCCGCGCAAATTCATGAACGCCGGCCAGCTCGGCAGCCGCGATGACGTGGTCGTCTTCGACGTAGCGTGCGCCCATCAGCAGGTTGTCGCGCAAGGTGCCAGAGAACAGCTGAATATCTTGTGGTACATAGCCGATGTTACTGCGCACATCAGCGATATCGAGCTGGCGAAGGTCGATCCCATCAATCAGCAGGCTTCCCGACTCGGGCTGATGAAGGCCCACGATGAGCTTGGCCAGCGAGCTCTTGCCCGAGCCGCTACGACCGATGATGCCCACCTTCTCGCCCGGCCGGATGACAAGGTTGACCTGCCGCAGCGCAATCTCCGTCTGCTCCGGGTAATTGAAGTCAACGCCCCGAAATTCGATAGCGCCCTGCAGGCTTTCGCGGTTGAGTGGCCGCTCGCCCGCCTGCCGCTCCTGCGGCAGCGCCATCATGTCATTGACCGAGCGGATGGTGACCTTGGCCTGCTGATAGCGGGTCAGCAGGCCTGCGACCTGCCCGAGCGGCGCTAGCGCCCGGCCACTGAGCATGTAGCAAGCGATCAGACCGCCCATGCTCAGATGTCCATCGATGATCTGGTAGACACCCAGCACGATCATCACCACGCCCGCCAATTGCTGCAGCGCCATCGTCAGATTAAGAGCCAGACTGGAGAGCATGCGAGCCCGCAGCTCAAGGCGGCTGAGGCTGCCAATGGTCTGCTCCCAAAGATGCTGCCGTTCGCTTTCGGCGTTGTTGACCTTGACCGAATCGAGCCCGGCCAGGGTTTCGATCAGACTAGACTGCCGTTCGGCCGACAGCGCCATGGTGCGCTCGAGCGTCTCGGCTAGCGGACGCTGCAAGGCAAGACTGAGCGCGGCCACCAACGGGAAGGCCAGCAGCGGTATCCAGGCCAGGTGACCGCCAATGACAGCGATCACAGCGATGATCAACAAGGTGAACGGCAGATCGATCAGGCTCGCCAGCGTCAGAGAAGCGAGGAACTCGCGCAGCGATTGGAATTCATGGATGTGCTGGGCAAAGGTGCCGACCCGCGCCGGGCGGTGGCGCATGAGCATGCCGGCGACACGCTCGAACAGGGTGGCCGAGATGATTAGGTCGGTTTTTTTACCAGCCAGGTCCAGACACAGGCCGCGCAAGGTCTTGAGCAGCAGGTCGAAAAAGAACGCACCGCTGACGCCAAGGGCCAGCACCCAAAGCGTAGCCTCGGCCTGATTCGGGACGACGCGGTCGTAGACGTTCATCACGAACAGCGGCGTGACCAGCCCGATCAAGCTAATGACGAAACTCGCCGCCACCGCATCGGCATACAACCAGCGGGAGCGCTTGAGGGTATCGCGAAACCAGTGCGTGGTCCGTGGGATAAGCTCGCCGCGGTCCAGGTCGAAGCGGTGCTGCGGCTGGGCGAAGAATGCCTGACCGGTGTATTCCTCCTCGAGTATTGCGCGGTCGACGTCCAGCTCCCCGCCTTCGGATTCGCTGGGCATGACGCGCGCTCGGCCATCGGCTTGCCAGCCCAGCAAAAGGGCACAGCGCCCATCGCGCAGCAGCAACAGCGCCGGCAGTGCCAGCGTTGGGATACGAACGAGCTCGCGCCGCAGCCAGCGCCCGCGCAGGCCCGCTCGAGCGGCGGCACGCGGCAGCAGTTCTGGGGTCAGGCGATGGTCCACAAGCGGCAGGCCAGCACTGAGCATGGCCCGGCTCGCTGCCTTCTGGTGAAAGGCGCACAGCGACAACAAACCATCTAGCAGCGGATCGTCATGACTTGCACGCGGGTCGAGGCGCACCCTCGGCTCGGGTGTTACAGCTTCCTGAGGTAGTGTCATAAGACCGCGCTGGGCCGACCTCTCAATTCATCCCGGGCAACTGGATCTGAGCGCGCACGTCATCCATCGGCACGGCGGCCAGGGGCGCCACGACCCCCTGGTTGCGCAGCAGGGAGCCACTGACCGCCTGGATGCGGTAATGGCTCAGAGCCTCGCTATAACGCACGTCCTCGAGACGGCGCGCAGCGGTGAACAATTCGTTCTCGCTGTCGAGCAAATCCAGCAAGGTGCGTTCACCCAAAGTGAACTGCTGCTGGTAGGAGTCGCGTACCCGACTGCTGCGGCTTACATAGTCCTCAGCGATGGGAAGTTGACGACGCGCATTGTTAAGCGCATTCCATGCCAACCCCATTTCTTCGGTGAGCATGCGCAAGGCATTGTTGCGAATGTCCATCGCCTGACCGACTTGGTTCGAGCGAGCGCGCAGGTCAGCACTGTTGCTACCACCAGCGAAGAGGTTGTAACGCATGCGCACCATGGCCTGCCATTCGTTCTCGTGCCCATTTACGCCGTCGATGTCGTTGTTGGCGCCCGTCGCGAGCTCAAGCGAAAAGCGCGGGTAGAATTCGGATTTGGCGGCCTGCACCTGTGCCTCGGCTGCATTTACATCCGATTGCGCCGAACGCAGCTGCGGATTCTCGATCAGCATCTTCTCCCGGGCCTGCTCGAAGCTCTGCGGCAACTCCACCGCGGCAAGCGTGGGGCGACTCAAGTCCTGCGGCATCTGGCCGACCAAAGCAAGGTAGTTGATCTGGCTATCGGCAAGGTTGGTCTGTTCTGTAATCAGATTGTTGCGCGCCTGGGCAAGACGAGCTTCGGCCTGATCAAGATCAGCCATACGGCCGACACCCTGCCGGCTGCGCATATCGATCTGGTCGTAGATGCGCTCGTGGTTGCGCAGGTTTTCTTCGGCCAGGCGGACCAGGGCTTCGCGCCGTAATACGTCCAGGTAAACCTGCGCAACATCCAATGCAGTCCGCTCTGCGCTGCCCAACAATTCATAGGCACGAGCATTAACTGTAGCGCGCTGGCGATTCACTTCGCTGGAGGTGGCGAAACCGTCGAACAGCATCTGCTGCGCAGTCAGGCTCGCCTCACCGCGATTCAGAGTGCGATAGCCATGATCCTCACCTTGACGAGTACTCACGCTATCGGTGCCTTCACGGCCATAACCCGCGACGACATCCACCCGCGGCAAATAACCGCCTTTCGCAGAACGCAGCTGTTCTTCAGCCGCCATACGGGCATGTACGCCCGCGCTGATTTCTGGGTGAGTGTCGAGGGCGCTGCGCATCGCCTCTTGCAGAGACTGCGCCTGAGCGGCAGCCGAGACGGCGAGAAACAGGGGAAGCACCAGGGCGAAAGGCTTCATGAGGCGTATTCCGAAAGAGTTGAGCGAGTGGCAAGGCCAAGGCGGGTTACGAGCTGAATCGGCACGCGATATCGCTACTGGTTGAGCGTCTGCGCCTTAGGGAGAATCGCGCCTGATATCACAGTGACATCATTGAGCACATTGTTTAACATCACACTATCTGGGGTCAATAGATTGACCTCCCGCTCGTCGACTTTTTTAAAGCGTCAAAAAAATACTAGTTACTTCTGCCTGCTGCGGCGGCACTCTATCAGTCGCAACACCGGCTTACATCTACCACTCGGAGCAAAGAGCATGAGCTCTAATTACGTCATCGTTAAAAGCGTTATCGGCCAAGCTTTTGCCATTTCGTCGGATGGCGTCCGTCGCGCTTTGCTCGAAGGGGACCGGCTGTTTACGGGTGATCAGGTTCTTACCGAACCGGGCAGCGCAGTAACGCTGGAACTTCCGAATGGCGAGCTTGTAAGCGTTGGGGAATCGGCATCGTGGCAAGCCGGCGAGTTCGCCGAGGCCAGTCCGGTCGAACCCATTTCCGAGCTGGAACAGGCCATCGCTGATGGCTTCGACCCGACAACCGACTTAGAAGCAACCGCTGCTGGCCCCGGGGCAGGCAGCAGCGCCGGCAGTTCCGGTGGCGGCCATACGGCGATCGTTCTGGATGAAACGGGCGAACAAGTTCAGGCGACCATCGGATTTCCGACGGACGGCTTGACCTCGGCGGCATTTGAAACTGCTGAAGAAAACGGGACCTCTTCAACTGTTTTTGTCGATACCGTCGCGCCCGCCGCACCAGCGGTTTCTCTGGAACTGGACAGCGGCAGCAGTAATGGTGACCGCATTACCAACGACGGCGGCCTCGTACTCGCAGGCATAGAGCCTGGTGCGACCGTTGAATACAGCACCGATGGCGGCCAGACCTGGACGTCGACCTTCACGCCAGTCGAAGGCAGCAACACCGTTTCCGTACGCCAGACCGATGCAGCCGGTAATACCTCCGCAACCACCGCCGTCAGCTTCACTCTCGATACTCAAGTTGCCTCGCCTATCGTTGCCCTGCAGGCCGACAGCGGCACAAGCGACTCGGATCTCATCACCAACTCCGGCGCATTGATCATCACCGGCCTCGAAACCAGCGCCACCGTCCAGTACAGCACCGATGGCGGTCACACCTGGACGTCGACCTTCACGCCGGTCGAAGGCGGCAACACCGTTGCCGTACGGCAAACCGATGTGGCCGGCAACACCTCCGCGGCCACCACCGTCAGCTTCACCCTCGATACTCAAGTCGCCTCACCTATCGTTGCCCTTCAGACCGACAGCGGCACAAGCGACTCGGATCTCATCACCAACTCCGGCGCACTGATCATCACCGGCATCGAAGCCGGTGCTACCGTTCAGTACAGCACCGATGGCGGCCAGACCTGGACGTCGACCTTCTCGTCAGTCGAAGGCAGCAACACCGTTGCCATACGCCAGACCGACGTGGCTGGCAATACCTCCGGCGCGACCAACGTAAGCTTCGTGCTCGACACTCAAGCACCAGCGATAACTGCCGGCCAGCAATTCACCTATGACGAAAACCAGCCGGCAAACGCCGTGATCGGTAGTGTCAGCGCACAAGATACTGTTGGCGTTGTTGCGTTCCGCTTCGCGGACAGTGGCAACAGCACGAGCGCTGACGGCTATTTCCAAATCGACAGCCTAGGCCGTATTACCCTGACCCAGGCGGGCGCCACGGCCGGCGTCAATGACTTCGAGCAGGCACCCAATAGCCATGGCTACGCCATCGAAACCATAGACGCCGCCGGCAATGTCTCCTCCGCTAACGTCACGCTGTCCGAAGCCAACGTGAACGACAACGCACCACACGCCGCTGACGACTCGCTGCAAGCAGTTGAAGACACTCCCGTTACCTTCCTGGCCAACGAGTTGCTGGGAAACGACAGCGATGCCGACGGCAATGGCCTGACCATCGCAGGCGTCACCAGCGGCGTGGGCGGCACGGCCGTGCTCAACGCCGACGGCTCGGTGACTTTCACCCCAGATGCCAATTTCAATGGCACGGCTGATTTTTCCTATACCGTCAGCGATGGCACTCACATTTCCGCGCCCGCGACCGTGACGGTCGATGTTACAGCCGTGAACGACGCACCGGTCGCCGAGGCCTCGCTTGGGCATGCCACCGAAGACAGCGGCGTGGTGGGAGGCCAACTGACCGCTAACGAAGTCGACGCTGGCGACAGTCTGAGTTTCGATCTCAACGGCACTGCCCCGGCCGGCTTCACCCTGGCCAGCAACGGCACCTGGACGCTGGACACTAGCGATGCGGCGTACCAATACCTGGCCAAGGATCAATCGCTGACTCTGCAGGTCCCATTTACCGTTACCGACGCAGCTGGCGCGAGCAGCACTAACAGCCTTACGCTGGTCATCACCGGCACCAACGATCTGCCGGTAGCCCAGGCGGCCAGCGCTACTGCCATCGAAGGTGCAACCACATCCGTTGGTGCGGTAAGCGATGCTACAGATGGCTCGGCGATCGTCCTGACCGTCACCACAACCAACCCAGGCGAAGCCGTCAGCTTCGACTGGCAATTCGCAACCTCGGACTATCTACCCTTCAACGACTTTGCCTTCGTGCAGGTCAATGGGCAGCCAGTTCAACTGCTGAGCAACGTCGCCAGCGTCGGCGATGGCGGCAACTCGGGTACCCAGGGCTTCAGTTATCAGTTCAACTCACCCGGCACCTATACGCTGGTCATCGGCGTTGCTGATGCCAGAGACGGCGGTATTGATTCCACCCTATCGCTAAGCAATCTGTCAGCCAATGCCACACTGAGCCTCAGCGCCGGCACGGTAACACCAACAGCCAATGGCTGGACGCTCACGACCAATGGCGTCAACAACGCGGATCTGTCTGGCCTCCTGCAGCTGGGCACGGTCAGCGGCCAACTCGTCGCCACTGATGTCGATCAGGGCGCAACCTTGACCTTCAGCGTGAACGGGATTGCCCCGGCAGGCTTCAGCTTGTCTAGCGATGGCCGTTGGACCTTCGATGCGACAGACAGCGCTTACGACTCGCTCGCGGCGGGCGAGACGCAGGATCTGGTTGTTCCCTACCAGGTGACCGACGAACACGGCGGCGTAGGCGCGAGCACGCTGACCATTACTGTCACCGGCACCAACGATGCGCCGGTTGCCACGGCGACCACCGCCTCGACCGCCGAAGATGCCCCGGTGATCGGCGGCACGCTCGCTGCCAGCGACATCGACGGCGATACGCTGACATACAGCCTCACCGGTAGCGCGCCGGCCGGCTTCATACTGAACAGTGACGGCACCTGGAGCCTCGACCCAAGTGACGCTGCCTATCAGCACTTGCCAGACGGCGCTTCGATGACATTGACCGTGCCGTTCATGACTACTGACGGCACGCTGTCCAGCAGCAGCACGCTGACGATCACGGTCACTGGCGTGAACGACAAGCCCGTGGTCACCGAAGCGGTTGCTGCAGCCAGCGAAGGCGATGGCGTGATCTCCGGCGAGCTCGTGGCGACCGACGCCGACGACGGCGCCGTTTTGACCTATGAAACAAGCGACAACGTCGCTGGCTTCACCCTCGGCAAAGACGGCAGTTGGAGCTTCGATAGCAGCGACGCGGCTTATGACTATCTAAAGGCGGGTGAAGAGCTTGTCATTCAGGTGCCGGTCACGGTTACCGATGAGCACGACGCCTCGACCCAGACCACCCTGACGATCACCCTGACCGGCACAAACGATGCTCCGGTCGCTAATGCAGTGGCCGTCAGCGGCGCCGAAGACCAGGCTGCGCGCATCCCAGTGACCCTGTCCGGCAGCGATGTGGATGGCACGATCTCAGGTTTCACCATCGGCTCGCTGCCCGAACACGGCACGCTCTACTCAAGCGCCAACGGCGGCGCCGCACTGGAGGTCGGCGATCAGGTCACCGGCCCGGTGTATTTCGCCCCGGCAAAAGACTGGAACGGCAGTACGACGTTCGAATACAGCGCGGTCGACAATAATGGCGCTTCGTCCGACCCCAAAAGCGTCACGCTGAACATCACGCCGGTAAACGATGCGCCGGTTGCGGCTCCGACCACCGCCAGCGCTGTAGAAGATGCGCCAGAGATCGGCGGCAAGCTGACAGCAGCCGACGTAGACGGCGACATCCTGAGTTACAGCTTGGTCAGCCCAGCGCCGGCTGGCTTCGCCTTGAACACAGACGGCAGCTGGGCGTTCGACCCGAGCGACGCCGCCTACCAGGCGCTGGCCGAGGGCGAGACGCGTATTATCACCGTGCCGTTCAGCGCTACCGATGGCAGCCTTTCAAGCAGCAGCACCCTGACCCTGACAGTGACCGGCACCAATGACGCCCCGGTAGTCAGCGGCGCCATCACTTCCGGTACCGATGAAGACGCAGCACCTCAGACCGTCAACCTGCTTGGCAATGCCAGCGACCTCGACACGACCGATGTGCTGAGCATTACCGGTCTCCAGGAAACCAGCGGCAACGACGCCAGTGGCGTGACTTTCGACGCTGCCAGCGGATCGCTGCGCATCGACCCGAACACCTACGGTTACCTGGCTGTAGGTGAAAGCCTCACCCTTACCTACGAGTACCAGGTGGCAGACGGCAACGGCGGCTTGGTTGATACCAGCGCGACCATCACCATTGATGGCCGTAACGACGCGCCTGTCGTTACCGCTGCCATAGACACGGCCAGCCATGAAGATGCTGGCACCTTCAGCGTCGATCTGCTGGCCAACGCCAGCGATATCGACAAGAGCGACGTGCTTGGCATCAGCAATCTGAAACTGGTGGGCACCGGCGACACCGCGGGAATCAGCCTGTCAGGCAACGCCTTGCAGGTCGATCCGAGCGCCTACGGCTATCTCGCAGCCGGCGAAAAGCTAGCGCTCACCTATAGCTACGACGTGGTGGACAATAAAGGCGGTGTCACGCCCACAACTGCCACCGTCACCGTCGAAGGGCGCAACGATGCGCCGCTGATCAATAGCACGCTGCAGACGGGCACCGTGTCAGAGCGCGCCGACCGGACCGTCGGCGAGAACGCGGGAACGCTCTCGACCAGCGGTGACTTTGGCTTTACCGACGCCGACCTGAGCAACAGCCATACCCTCAGCAGCCAGTTGATCAGCGCGACCGACGCGGACGGCAAGCCGGTTGCGGCTCTGGGCGAACTGATCGCCTCCCTTGCCGACAGCGCTCAAGGTGACGGGGTCGGCTCGGTGCACTGGGACTACAGCGTGGCGGCAGACGCGCTGGATTACCTCGGCGCCGGCGAAACCATCACCCTCGTCTACCGCGTATCGGTAGCCGACGACAGCGCGGCTACCGCAAGCCGTGATGTCACCGTCACGCTGACCGGCAGCAATGACGCCCCGATCGTCAGTGGTGCCGTCAGTTTCTCAACCAACGAAGACGCCCCGAGCTACACCCTCGACTTGCTACAGAACGCCACGGACGAAGACGCCAATGACGTGCTGAGCGTCAGTAACCTGCAGTTGGTTGGCAGCGGGAACACCGCAGGCATCACATTCGACGCGGCCACTAACAGCCTGGCCGTCGACCCTTCCGCCTACGATTACTTGGCCGCCGGGGAAAAAGTCGTCCTGAACTACAGCTACGACGTCAGCGACTCAAACGGCGGCGTTACCCAGGCCACGGCCTCGATCACCATTGAAGGTCGTAACGACGCTCCGGTAGTTACCAACACGTCCGTCACCGTCGCCGAGGAAAGTACCGGGACGCCGCTGCAGATCACCGCACCTACCGATGTCGACACGAGCAACGTTCTGAGCATTACCGTGACTGGCTTGCCCGATATCGGGCGCATCACCCTGAACGATGGCACGACCGTACAGAACGGCCAGACGCTCACGCTTGCCCAATTGCAGGGGTTGAAGTTCGACGGCCCGGCCGACTACAGCGCTGGCCAGCAGGTCGGTACCTTCATCTACAGCGTCAGTGATGGGACCACCAGCGTTGTCGGCAGCGTGGCTCTGGCGGTCAACCCGATCAATGACGCGCCGGTTGCCAATGACGACCTTGGCGTCATCAGCGGGCTGAAAGGTAGCTATTACGCATACAACGATGGGATTGATGGCAGCAATCTGGGCAGCCTGGCGCAAGCGACGGCCTTCATTGCCACCCACCAACCGAACGCTACCTTTATCGCTACCCGTCTCGATTATGGCAATGGCGTGAGCAACGACCTCGGCAGCGACGGGCAACTGCAGCGCTTCCTCGGCTCGGACGCCGCCTCGCTGAGCAACGATCCGGTTAACTCCTCGGACGCCATCATCAAGCTTGCCGGTGACATCAACCTGAACGCCGGCACCTACCAGATTCGTGTCCGGGCTGACGATGGCTACCGGGTCCTGATAGACGGCAAGGTCGTCGCCGAATACAACGCCAACCAGAGCACTACCACGCGCGACGGATCCACTTTCCAGATAACCGAAAGCGGTCCGCATCAGATTGAAATCGTGTATTGGGACCAGGGCGGAGCCGCTCAGCTCAAGGTGGAGCTGCGCCCTGATGGGGGGAACTACAGCGTCGTAGGCGGTAGCCAGATCAGCCATGCGGACAATGCCTCGCTGGTCACCAACGAAGACACCGCACTGACCATCGACCCATCCGTACTGCTTGGCAACGATGTCGATGTGGACGGCGACGCGCTCTCCATCATCAGCGTACAGAACGCCGTGAACGGCACCGTCGCGCTGGTCGATGGCAAGGTGGTCTTTACGCCTGCTGCCAATTTCAACGGCAATGGCTCGTTCAGCTACACCGTCAGTGACGGCAAGGGTGGTAGCGACACAGCGTCGGTTACCGTCGGCGTCAAGCCTGTAAACGACGTACCCACCGCAGCGAACCAAACGCTGGTCATCAACGAAGACACGCCCGTCAGCGGGAAGATTGTCGCCACCGATGCAGACAACGACACGCTCAGCTACACGCTGCTGACCGCTGCCAGCCACGGCTCGCTGGCTCTCAACACCGCAACGGGTGCCTACACCTACACACCGGCGGCCAACTACAACGGCGCCGACAGCTTCACCGTGCGCGTCAGTGACGGCAAGGGCGGTTTGGTCGACAGCGTCGTCACGTTGGGCATCACACCGGTTAACGACACCCCTACTGCCACGACGCAGGTACTCAGCACAAACGAAGACACACCGGTCACCGGCAAGGTAATCGCGCAGGATGTCGACGGCGACACACTGAGCTATCAGCTCATTGGCGACGCCAGCCACGGCACGCTTGTCATCAATTCAGGCACCGGCTCTTTCACCTACACGCCTGCAGCCAATTACAACGGCACCGACAGCTTTACCGTGCGTGTCAGCGATGGTAGCGGCAGCTTTACCGACAACGTTATCGCCATCGGCATCAATGCCATGAACGACGCTCCGGAAACCGCCAACCAATCTCAGGACGTTGCCGAAGACGGGCAACTCGACGGGACCATCACGGCAACCGACGTCGATGGCGACACGCTCGCTTATACGCTCGTCAGCGGCCCGCAGAACGGTGGCCTGCTGCTCAACACCGAGACCGGCAGCTACAGCTATCGCCCGAACCCCGGCTACAACGGCTCCGACAGCTTCAGTATCAGGGTCAGCGACGGCAACGGGGGCACGGTAGTCAGCAAGGTCGACGTAACCGTGCAACCGGTCAATGACGCACCCGTGGTGACTCCAATTGCCCTGGCGGCCATGGCCGAAGACGGCAGCATGGTCATCACCTCCGAGCAACTGCTGGGAGGCGCGACCGACCCGGACGGTGACAGCCTGACCGTCGTCGACCTGCAGGTAGCCAGCGGTAGCGGCAGCCTGACAAGCAATCCGGACGGTACCTGGACGTTCACGCCTGCCAAGGACTGGAACGGCAACGTCAGCTTCGACTTCGGCGTCAGCGATGGCAGCGTGACGGTCGCCAACACGGCGAGCCTGGTCGTAAATGCGGTCAACGATGATCCGTTCACCGCCACAGACAGCGCCACGACCCTCGAGGACACCGCCGTCACGCTCGATGTGCTCGCAAACGACCGCGACGTGGACGGCGACACCCTGACGCTGACGGGCGGCACCGCCGAACACGGCAGCGTCTCTGTCGTCGACGGCAAGCTGGTCTACACGCCTGACGCCAACTTCAGCGGCACCGATACCATCACCTACAGTGTTTCCGACGGTCAGCAGGGTACTGCGACCGGGACCGCTACGGTCTCGATCGGCGCCGTTGCCGATGCACCGACATTGAGCGCTGCCCAGCCAACCGACCGCCCTGCTGCTACCGGCCTGCTGTTGCAGAGCTGGAGCGGCCTGGCTCTCGGCAACAGTGGCACCGGAGCGGCCGCCGCCACGCTGAAATCAGTGATCGACGCAGCCGGTACGCCGAGCAGCAGCGCGACCCTGAGCGATGCACACCTGGACAGCGTCACCGCGGGTGTTGCCAACAAGCTCACGGGCCTCGTCTACCTGGAGGCGGGCCAGACCTATACCTTCAGCGGCGTCGCCGACGACAGCGTTGCAATCGTCGTGGGCGGCACCGCTGTCGCCTCTGCCACCTGGGGCGGCAGCAATGGTCAATTCAGCGGCAGCTACACGACGGCTGCTAGCGGCTATTACACGCTGGACATTTACCAACACAACCAGTCGGGCCCCGGCAATCTCGATGTGAACGTCCGTGTGGGCAACGGCGTGGTTCAGGACCTCTCCAGCCTGGCGCTCTACACCCAAGTCTCGGATCTCACCGGCGAGGGCGTGCGCATCTCCGAGCTAAATGGAGCCGACGGTAAGGGCTACTACGCCGAGTATGGCTATAACGAAGGCGCCGAGGACACAGCGATTCCGCTGTCGCGCCTGGAAGCCGCACTGGTCGACCGCGACGGCTCCGAGACGCTGAGAGTCGAGGCCTCGCAGATCCCGACCGGCGCCAAGCTGAGCGACGGCACGCATGAGTTCACCGCAACCGACACGCTGAACAGCGTGGATGTGAGCGGTTGGAATCTGGCCAACCTGAACGTCACGCCTGCCGCTAACGCCAATGGAAACTTCACCCTGAAGGTGACCGCAACGGCAACCGAATCCACGGGTGATAACGCCAGCACCAGCCTGGACCTGCCGGTGACGGTATATGCCGTTAACGACGCGCCGACCGGCGCCGATAACCTGATCCAGACGACCGAAGATACGCCGCGCAGCTTCAGCGCCGCTGACTTCAGCTTCCAGGATATTGATGCCGGTGACAGCCTGCGGGCGATTCGAATCGACAGCCTGCCAAGCACCGGCAGCCTGACGCTCGGCGGGCAACCGGTCACGATCGGCATGCTGGTTACCACCGCGAACATCGCTTCGCTGCTGTATTCACCGGCAGCCAACGATAACGGTGACAACACATTTACCTTCTCCGTGCAGGATCAGAGCGGTGCATTCTCTGCGTCGTCGAATACTCTTACGGTCCGCACCCTGGCCGTTGACGACGCGCCTGAGCTCGCCAACATCACCGTCTCGATCGCCGAGAACCAGCCATCCGGCGTGACCGTAGCCGACCTCAGTGACCACTTCACCGGTACCGATCTCGACCGCGACGGCGAGGCGCTGAGCTACAGCATCACTGGCGGCAACGAGGCGGGCCTGTTCAGCATCGATGCCAATACGGGTGTCATCACCCTGGCGAGCGGCAAATCCCTGGATTACGAAACGGCGATCAGCCACCAGTTGCAGGTAAGCACCAGCGACGGACACAGCAGCGCGAGCGCCGTGGTCACGGTGAACGTAGGCAACGTCAATGACAACGGCGTGGTACTGATCGATAGCGATACCGCCGACAACCGCGTCATCGAGAACGCGGTGACCGGGACCCGGGTAGGCATCACTGCACTGGGCACCGATGCCGATCGCGGCACTACGGTGACCTACAGCCTGCTCGATACCGCCGATGGCCGCTTCGCCATAGATGCGACAACCGGGGTGATCACTGTTGCCGATGGCAGCAAGCTCGACTACGAGACGGCGATCAGCCACACCGTGGTCGTGCAGGCCCTCAGCAGCGACGGTAGTACGCAGACGGCGAGCTACACGATCGCCCTCGGGGATGCCGACGACACCGTGCCCGTGGTCAATGCTGGGCAGAATTTCAGCTACGGGGAAAACCAGACCCTAAACGCCGCGGTCGCTCAGGTGGAGGCGAGCGATAATGTGGCCGTCACCGGCTACCGCTTCAGCAATGGCACACAAGTCTCCGACGACGGGCTGTTCCGCATTGATGACAGTGGCACGATACGCCTGACCGCAGCCGGCTCCGCAGCCACGTCAGCGAGCAACGACTACGAAACTGGCAGCAACAGCTTCACACTTCAGGTCCAGGCACGGGATGCGGCAGGCAACCTGTCGCCAGCAACGGATATCACCCTTAACGTGCAGCCGGAGCCCGGACTTATCCAGATCGGCGGCGGTGGCAATAACAACGGTGACAACGCCATCAATGGCGCCAATGGTAATGATGTGTTGCTCGGTGACGTGGGCGGTACGCTGACTACCGTACAGCCGGCGACGAACTACAACGTGGCCTTGCTGGTAGACGTCTCCGGCAGCATGTCCACCGCGCGCATGACGCTGATGAAGGACGCACTCAAGGCGTTTGTCAGCGACCTGGCAGGCCATGACGGTGTGATCAACATCACGCTAATCAGCTTCTCGACTGGCGCTCAGACTCTACTGACCATCCAAGATTTCGACAGCGCCAGCGAGGTCAGCGCGCTGCAGGCCGCCATCAACAACCTCAGCGCCAACGGCAACACGAACTACGAGTCCGCTTTCAATGCCGCCACGTCCTGGCTGAGCGGACAGCCTTCGTCGGGCTATCAGAACCTGACCTATCTGCTAACCGATGGCGACCCAACCGCCTACATCGACGCAAATGGCAACACCAGAACGTCAAGCTCCACTACCGCCACCGTTTTCGAGAACGCGCTCGATGGCTTCGCGCCGCTGAGCGCGATCAGTCAGGTGCACGCCATCGGCATCGGCAGCGGAATCAACGAAACGTATCTGAAGTTCTTCGACAATACGTCCGCCTCGAACGTCGCAACCGTCACGTTCGGCACCGTAGACAAGACAACTAGCTTGGCGACCTTCGATGGCAGCGCGCCGGGTCCGTTGGGTTCAGGATCAAACTGGGCCGGTGGAAGCATTTCGAATGGTGCGCTGCAGGTAACCGGCACTGCGACCAGTAGTATTTTTGCGGTGGAGGGCGACTCACGACTCAGCTTCGCTCTGTCCACTGCGAACTGGCGGAGCAACGGCAACGGCCGTGACACTTTGCTATGGGAGATTCAACAGCAGGCCATCGATTCGAAGGGCGCCGTGACCTGGACAACCGTGCAAAGCGGCACGAGCACCGGCACGATTAGCTCCGCGACATTGACCGCTGGCGAATACAGACTGGTGTATAAAGTCCAGGATAACTCCAGCAACAGTAGCACCGCCACGCTGCTGGTCGACAACATCAATTTGACCACGCCTGTACCCGTCGCCTACACCGCCCCCGTGGGCAACGTCGAAATCGCCAATAGCGCCGCCGACCTTCAATCCGCCCTTCATGGTGGTTCGAGCAGCACCAGCCCGGTCTCGGTGGGCAATGACACAGTCAGCGGCGGTGCCGGCCACGACGTGATCTTTGGCGACGTGATCAACACAGACGCCCTTCCCTGGGGCGTGGATGGCAATCCGGTGCGCCCATCGGATCTGCCGGACGGCTCGGGTGTGAACGCACTAAGCCGATTCCTCGAGCTGAAAAGCGGCAGCGCACCGACCGACCAGCAGCTGTACGACTACATTCGCGCTAACCATGAGCACTTCAATGTTGTTGGCGACACGCGTGGCGGCAATGACACGCTCGATGGCGGTGCCGGCAACGACATCCTCTACGGCCAGGGCGGCGACGACATTCTGATTGGCGGTGAAGGTGACGATATCCTCTATGGCGGCACCGGCAGCGACACCTTTGTGTGGAGAGCCGGCGACTTGGGACAGGACGTCGTAAAGGACTTCAACATTGGTGAAGGGGATCGTATCGATCTGAGCGACCTGTTAGCCGATATGGATAACAGTTCTTCGCTGGATGCTTACCTGCGCGTGGACACAACCACCTCTACGCTACAGATCAGTACCACTGGGCAGCTCGACCAGGGTGGCGCTGCGGATGTCTCCATCGCCCTGCAAAACGATGGGGCAGCGATCAACCTGGCCAGTTATGGCGGCGACTCGGCGGCGATCATCGACTCGCTTATCGCCAAGCAAATCGTCCAGGTCGATCACTAAGGGTGACGCACGGATACCCGCAAGCGCGTGCTTGCGGGTATTGTCCCAGCCAGCGTACGAGGTAATGCAGTGTTTTATATCAAGCGTGATAACGGCAGCCGGCTTCTGCGGGTCGAGCCGTCGCCCTTCGACGACATGACCGGCGAACTGCCAGATGACGACGGCGAAGTGCGGGCCTGGCTCGCCGCTCAGGACAGCCTTGCCCATTTGCGCCAGAGCGATCTGGAAATGGTGCGGGTACTGGAGGATTTGATCCATGCCCTGATCGATAAGGGCGTACTGCGCATCACCGACCTGCCGGACTCAGCGCAGGCTAAGCTGGCCGGGCGTAGCCGGGCTCGCCATGCGCTGGGCTCGTCGGGCTTATTGGTCGACGATGACGACGCCGGCCTGATCTAACCGGCTATCGGTGCCGTCCCAGGGCATCGGATTACCCAGCAGCCGGCCCTGACCGCCCTCGAAGCCCAACACCCGCAGCGTCATCCATTCCCCTTCAGTCTCGACCTGCTCGGCGATCAGGGGCAGGTCGATGCTGTGTGCAGCGCGTTGCATCGCCTGAATGAACAGGTGTTTGTCCGCCTCGGTATCGACACCCCGCAGGTAGCTTCCGTCGACTTTCAGGTAACCGAGGCCCAGGCGAGCCAGATTGCCGATCATGCTGAAGCGGCCGCCGAAGTGCTGGATGCCCAGGCCGAAGCCCAACTGGCGCAAACGCCGGGCTAGCAGCTCGAGGCTGGTTTGATCCGGCAAGTGCGCTTCGTCAAGTTCGAGCGTCAGCCATTGAGCCACGTCGCCATGCCGTTCCAATAAACCAAAGACCTCTTCCCGCATGGCTGGATCACCGAGCGTAGCGCCGCAGAGGCTCAACGCCATGGGTGACGGATGTGCGTGAAGGGTTTCCAACACCTGATGCACCATCGCCAGGTCGAGGCGGGCCGTCCAACCGAACCGCTCGAGCCATGGCAGAAAGCGCGCGGCGGGTATCACGTCGCCCTGCGGATCGACCAGCCGTGCCAGCACCTTGCGATGGATCACGCGCTGCGGCTCGGTCGCGCTCATTACCGGTTGGAAATACAGCTGCAGGAGGCCGTGTTCAAGCACGCCGTCGAGCAGTCTATACCAATCCTGATGCTGTTCCGCCGCCGGCATCGCAGCGGACGGCTGATGACACGCCCATGCCCGGTTCGCCTGGCTCGCGGCCTGGACCAGGGCCTGATCGAGCGACGCATAGAGCGATGCAGCAGTGCGCTCCTGAGCGAACGGCGTCAGGCCGATATGCGCGACGGGCAGCACGTCGGTTAGGCCGGTCTGCTGCAACGACGCCAGCGCATGTTCGAGCTGCTCGGCGAGGCGCTCGGCCTCGGGCCGATCCAGGCCGACCGCCAGTAAGGCGAATTCGCCGCCGCGCGTCCGCCCGATCAGGTAGCGATCCTCGGTCACTTGCCGCAACTGGCCCGCCACCGAGCGCAGCAGCTCATCCGTGCGTGCGCCTCCAAGCCGCTGGTTGAGACCGGTCAGGTCGTTGATCCTGAGCAGAATCATGTATCCGCTGCCCGCCAGGTCTTCGCCGCTCAAGCGTGCCTGCAGTTGCATGTCGAAGTGGCGCCGGTTGCTGAGGCCAGTCAGGCCGTCATGATAGGCCTCGTTGCGCAAGCGCTCGCTGCGCCGCGCCTCCTCTTCGAACAGGGTCTTGAGCTTCTCGACCATCAGGTTCATTGCCAGCACCACGCGGCGGAGCTCCGGCGTTTCGGGCAGGTGCGCCACGCTCATGAACTCGCGCCGAGTAATGGCCTGGGACTGCGCCACCATGTCATCGAGCGGCCGTAGCTGACGACGCAGCAACAGCGCCCCCAGCAGCGCGCTGATCACGCCACAGAGCACCAGCCAGCCAAACATGCCGAGCGTGCTCTGCCACAGCCGCGAAACCGCGAACATCGGGTGGCTGACCACTTCGACCCGGGCGACCTGCTGCCAACCACGACTGACGATCGCCTCGCCGCCTTCGGGCTTCAGGTTGATCAAGTCAACGAACCACTGCGGTGTGCTGCCAGCGTCCGGCTCCGCCTCGCGCTCGATCATTACCGTATCGTCGGCCAAGGCCACGACGCGGATGGACTGGTAATAGCCGCTATCGAATAGCGAGCTGATCACCAGCTCCACCATTGTCGGGTCATCGATGTTGGCCGTAAGCGACAACCCTAGCGCCGTGGCAGCATCCTGAGCGTGCGAGCGCAGCTGGTTGGCGTATTGGTCGCGCGAGCTTTCCAGGCTGACGATGAAGCTACCGGTGAACGCGGCGAGCAGAAACAGGCAGATCGCTAGTAACAGTTGTTTGAACAGAGACATGTGAAACTCCTACGTTCCGGACCCGGCCGGAAATCCTTCCGCTTGCATCTTTTTCAACAAGTCCTGCCAGCGCGACAGCTTCTTGCTGTCGCTGACCTGCTTGTCGCCGCTGCGCCCGGGCAGCCAGAGCCCCTCGCCATTGAAGGCGTAGACGGGCACCAAGTCATTGCGATGAGTCGCCGGCAGAATGCCGCCGACCAGGTTGTCCAGCACCAACGGCACCGCGCCGGGCTGCTCGTAATAGGTCAGCACCATGTGTGCCTGGTTGAGCCTGATCGCCTTGACGTACGTGATGCGCAGCTTATCGGCCGCAACCCCCAGGCGCCGAAGGGTCACGTACTTGGCGATGGCGAAATCCTCGCAGTCACCGCCGCCGATGCGCAGGGCCTCGACCGGGGTTGCCCAATAGTCGGGTTGGTGCCAGAGGGCGACGTCGTCCTTGAACTGCAACTGGTGATTGAAAAAGCGATTTACCGCGCGCAGCTTTTCGGACTCTGCAGCGGCGTCCTGCTCATCCAGCAAGCGTTGCCAGGCAAGCAGTCGCTCACGCCCGTCGCCCAGCGCACCGTAGCGCTGTTCGGCCAAGCGCAGGATGCGGTCGAAGTCCCAGTCGCTCGCGACCGCCCAGACGAGCGGGCCCAGGCCTAGCGCAGCCAGCAGGGCGATTGCGTAGCGGAGGGGGGCAAGCCGCGTCGGACCAGACATGACGACTACTCTCGGGCGACGGACAGGTGGCAGCGGAAGCTGATGGCTCAGTGCCATTGAGAACGGCGATGTTGGCGGGACAGCTAGCAAAACACAAGCGCCACGCCAGGCCATGCGACGGCTGGCGGGCGCCAGGTGCTGATTGCCACGCCGGCGCCCGAAGCGCGGCGACCGCAGTTATACTTGCGCGCTTTTCTGGCCGGCCGGCCGTCATTCCGCCCGCAGGACATCACATGGATAGCATCAATTCCCGCCTTGCCGCCGAACTCGGTGTGCGCCCGCAACAAGTCGCCGCCACTGTGGCGCTGCTCGACGAGGGCTCGACCGTGCCCTTCATCGCGCGCTACCGAAAGGAAGTCACCGGAAGCCTCGATGACACCCAGCTGCGCAACCTTGAAGAACGCCTGCGCTACCTGCGCGAGCTGGACGAGCGTCGGGCCTCGATCCTTGCCAGCATCGAAGAACAGGGCAAGCTGACCCCCGAGCTCAAGCGCGAAATTGACCTCGCGGACACCAAGACTCGCCTCGAAGACCTTTATCTGCCTTATAAGCAGAAGCGCCGTACCAAGGGCCAGATCGCCCTGGAGGCCGGCCTCGGCGAGCTGGCCGATGCGTTGTTCGGTAACCCGGACCTGACGCCAGAGCAGGAAGCCGAGCGCTTCATCGACGCCGAAAAGGGCTTCGCCGATGTGAAAGCCGTGCTCGAAGGCGCCAAGTACATCCTCATGGAGCGCTTCGCCGAGGACGCCGACCTGCTCGCCGGGCTGCGGGATTTCCTCAAGCACAACGCAACGCTCAGTGCTCGCGTGGTACCGGGCAAGGAAACCGAGGGTGCCAAGTTCAGCGACTATTTCGAGCATGACGAAGTGCTGAAGAACGCCCCGTCGCACCGAGCGCTGGCGATCTTCCGCGGGCGCAACGAAGGTGTGCTCAGCGTCAGCCTGAAGGTTGGCGACGAAGCGCCCGGCACCATGCACCCCGGCGAAGCGATGATCGGCGAGCGTTTCGGCATCGCTAATCGCGGTCGGGCCGCCGACAAGTGGCTGGCCGAGGTGGTGCGCTGGACTTGGAAGGTCAAGCTTTATACCCACCTGGAAACCGACCTGCTCGGCGAGCTGCGCGACCGCGCCGAGGACGAGGCGATCGGCGTGTTCGCCCGCAACATGCACGACCTGCTGTTGGCCGCGCCGGCCGGTCCGCGCGCCACCCTGGGCCTCGACCCGGGCCTGCGTACCGGCTGCAAGGTGGCGGTGGTCGACGCCACTGGCAAGCTGCTGGATACCGCCACCGTCTATCCGCACGCCCCACGCAACGATTGGGACGGCACCCTGGCCGTTCTCGCCAAGCTGTGCGCCAAGCACGGCGTCGACCTGATCGCCATCGGCAACGGCACCGCCAGCCGTGAAACCGACAAGCTGGCCGCCGACCTGATCAAGAAAGTGCCGGGCCTCAAGCTGACCAAGGTGATGGTGTCCGAGGCCGGCGCTTCGGTGTATTCAGCGTCCGAGCTCGCGGCCAAGGAATTCCCGGATCTGGATGTCTCGATCCGCGGCGCGGTGTCGATCGCCCGTCGCCTGCAGGACCCGCTCGCCGAGCTGGTGAAGATCGAGCCCAAGGCCATCGGCGTCGGTCAATATCAGCACGACGTTTCCCAGCTCAAACTGGCGCGCTCACTCGATGCCGTGGTGGAAGACTGCGTGAACGCCGTCGGTGTCGACGTCAACACCGCCTCCGTGGCGCTCCTGGCGCGCATTTCCGGCCTGAACACTACGCTGGCGCAGAACATCGTTGCCTATCGCGACGCCAATGGTGCCTTCAAAGCGCGCAGCGAACTGAAGAAGGTCCCTCGCCTGGGCGACAAGACCTTCGAGCAAGCCGCCGGCTTCCTTCGCGTAATGAACGGCGACAACCCGCTCGACGCCTCGGCGGTGCACCCCGAGACCTATCCGCTGGTCAAGCGCATCGCCCAGGACACCGGCCGCGATATCCGCTCGCTGATCGGCGACTCCGCTTTTCTCAAGCGCCTAGACCCCAAGCAGTTCACCGATGAGACCTTCGGCCTGCCGACCGTCACCGACATCCTCAAGGAGCTCGACAAGCCCGGCCGCGACCCACGCCCAGAGTTCAAGACCGCCGAATTTCAGGAGGGCGTGGAGAAGCTCAGCGACCTCAAACCCGGCATGGTGCTCGAGGGCGTGGTGACCAACGTGACCAACTTCGGCGCTTTCGTCGACGTCGGCGTGCATCAGGACGGCTTGGTACATATCAGCGCCCTGTCGGAGAAGTTCGTCAAAGACCCGTACGAAGTGGTCAAAGCCGGTGACATCGTCCGGGTCAAGGTCATGGAGGTGGACATACCGCGCAACCGCGTCGGGCTGTCGATGCGCATGAGCGACACCCCCGGCGAGAAGACCGAAGCGGTGCGCGGCGGCAGCGGGCGTGGCGGCCAATCGCGGCAGGCCAAACCGGAGCCGAAGCCGGCCCCGGCCAATAACGCCATGGCAGCGCTATTCGCCAATGCGAAGAACCTGAGGAAATAACGGTGCGCGAAGTCGAAGCAGTGGGAAGCAGCAGCGCCTTCGGGCGTCTGCTGGGCCTGGAGATTCTCGAAGTGGCCAACGGCGAGGCGATACTCCGCCTGGTCATGCACGACGGCCTGCGCAATCTGCACGGCAAGCTGCATGGCGGCGCGCTGTTTTCACTGATCGACACTGCCATGGGCCAGGCCAGCCACAGCCTGGGTGATGGCTCGCCAAACAGCGTGACCCTCGAATGCAAGGTCAACTACATCCGCCCGGTCACCGAAGGCGAGTTGCGTTGTCGCGCCTGGGTGGTGCATGGCGGCCGCCGCACCCAGGTCCTGGAAGCCGAGGTTCATCAGGGCGAAAAGCTTGTGGCCAAGGCGCAAGCCACTTTCGCCTGCCTGTAGCCGCACGACAGGCAAGCTGCCCCGCGGCGCCGTCCTGGTGCGCGAGGCTTGAAGCTTGCGGGCCGCCGCCCCATATTGTGCCGACCGTTGCGTGAAGGAATTCCAATTGAGCGATCTTCTCTCCCACCGCCTGGCGTTGCTGGCCGAGCACTCCAACCTGTCGCTGCTCTCGCAATGCCTGCATGGGATCGAGCGTGAATGCCTGCGCATCGGGCCTGACGGCCAGCTCGCCCTGACCCCGCACCCACGCGCGCTGGGCTCGGCACTGACTCACCCGAAGATCACCACCGACTACTCCGAAGCGCTGCTGGAATTTATCACCGGCACCGCGACCGACCCGGCCGAGACCCTCGACGAGCTCGGCGCCATCCACCGCTATACCTATGCCAAGCTCGGCGACGAGCTGCTATGGAGCCCTTCGATGCCCGGCCCGCTGCCGGACGAGGCGCAGATTCCGATTGCCGAGTACGGCAGCTCCAACATCGGTCGCCTCAAGTACGTCTACCGGCAGGGCCTGGCACTGCGTTACGGCAAGACCATGCAGTGCATCGCCGGCATTCATTACAACTTTTCGTTGCCCGAGGCCCTGTGGGCCTTGCTACGCGCAGACGACGGCGACACGCGTTCGGCGCAGGATTACCAGTCGTGGCGCTATATCGCGCTGATCCGCAACTTCCGCCGCTACAGCTGGCTGCTGATGTACCTGTTCGGGGCCTCGCCGGCGCTGGATGCCAGTTTCATGCGCGGCCGCCCGCACCAGCTCGAGCGGCTCGATGACGACACGCTCTACCTGCCCTACGCAACCAGCCTGCGCATGAGCGACCTCGGTTACCAGAGTAATGCCCAGGCCGGGCTCACGCCTTGTTACGACGACCTGCCCAGCTACACCAGCAGCCTGCACCGCGCCGTCTCGACGCCCTACCCGGACTATGCCGCTTGGGGCACCCGCGACGCCGACGGCAACTGGCAACAGCTCAACACCAACGTGCTGCAGATCGAAAACGAGTACTACTCGAATATCCGCCCCAAGCGCGTCACCGGCACGGGCGAGCGGCCGTTGCATGCACTGCGTGCCCGCGGCATCCAGTACATCGAAGTGCGCTGCCTGGACATCAACCCCTTCCTGCCGCTGGGCATCGATGTCACCGAAGCCCGCTTCCTCGATGCCTTCCTGCTTTACTGCGCCCTGCAGGACAGCCCCTGCCTGGTGGACGGTGAATGCAGCGCCAGCAGCGACAATTTCCTGAACGTGGTCAAGCAGGGCCGCAAGCCCGGCTTGCAGCTACGCCGCTGCGGCGAGACCGTCGGCCTGCAGGCCTGGGCCGACGAGTTGCTGGACGACATCGGCCAGATCGCCGCGCTGCTCGACCGCAGTCAGGGCAGCAATGCTCACGCCCAGGCCCTGGACGAACAGCGCGCGAAAGTCGCAGACAGCCGCCTGACGCCATCGGCCCAAGTGCTCGACGCGTTGCACCAGAGCGGTGAAAGCTTCAGCCAGTTCGCGTTGCGCCAGACCCGCCTGCATGCCGAACACCTGCGCAGCCAACCGCTGCCCGCTGCGCAGCTGGCCGCCTTCGAACAGGCGTCCCGCGAATCGCTCGATCAGCAGGCCGAGATGGAAGCGGCCGACACGCTGGATTTCGATGCGTTCGTCGAAGAGTATCAGCGGAGTTTGACGCAGCTGTAACGGCGACAGTTAGCCTGACGCCCAGAGCAGTCAGGCAGCTTTTCAAATCAACGGTTGCCGGTGCAACCGCCTCCCGTTGAGCGCTAGCCCCAGCGCGGCGCGGTCTGTCGGTGCTACAGCTTCTTCTCAAAAATCTGCGAGTTGCGTTGGTAGTTGTAGAGCGACGCACGAGCGGCGGGGAGACGTTCGACGCCGCTGGGTTCGAAGCCGCGCTCGCGGAACCAGTGGGCCGTACGGGTGGTGAGTACGAAGAGCGTCTTGAGTCCCAATTGGCGGGCACGTGCCTCGATGCGCTCGAGCAGCTCGTCACCCCGGCCGCCGTGGCGGTATTCGGGGTTGACTGCCAAGCAGGCCAGCTCCCCGGAATCGGAATCGGCGATTGGATAGAGCGCCGCGCAGGCGATGATCAGGCCGTCACGCTCGACGATGCTGAATTGCTCCACCTCCCGCTCGAGCACCTCCCGCGATCGGCGCACCAGGATGCCCTGCTCTTCCAGTGGGGTGATCAGGTCGATCAGCCCGCCCACGTCTTCGATGGTCGCCTCGCGCAGCCGCTCGAACTGCTCCTGGGTCACCAGCGTGCCGTCGCCACCGTCGCGGGTGAACAGTTCGCTGAGCAGGGAGCCGTCTTCGGCAAAGCTGATCACATGGCTGCGCCGCACGCCGCCTTTGCAGGCCTGCGCCGCGGCATCGAGCAATTCGGCCTGGTAGGTGCCGACCAGGCGCTGGAGGTAGGCCGGGATCTGGGGCGGCGTCAGCTCGCGCACCAGCCGACCGGTCTCGTCACGCAGGCCGCGCTCGGACCCATAGAGCACTAGCTTGTCCGCCTGCAGGTCGATGGCGGCCCGAGTCGCGATGTCCTCGCAGGCAATATTGAAGATCTCACCGGTCGGCGAATACCCTAGCGGCGAAAGCAGCACGATGGTGCGCTCGTCCAGCAAGCGGCCGATGCCTTTGCGATCCACCCGACGAACTTCGCCCGTATGGTGATAATCGACGCCATCGAGCACGCCGATGGGGCGCGCGGTGATGAAATTGCCGCTGGCCACGCGCAGGCGCGCACCCTGCATGGGCGAGGCGGCCATGTCCATGGACAGCCGCGCTTCGAGGGCGATGCGCATCTGCCCGACGGCATCGATCACACATTCGAGCGTCGCCGAGTCGGTGACGCGCAAATCGCGGTGGAAGCGCGGTTGAATGCCGCGTGCGGCCAGCCGTGCCTCGATCTGCGGGCGCGAGCCAAACGCCAACACGAGGCGCACCCCGAGACTGTGCAGCAGCACCAGGTCGTGGACGATATTGGCGAAATTGGAGTGTTCCAGTCCGTCGCCCGGCAACATGACCACAAAGGTACGGTCGCGGTGGGCATTGATATAGGGGGAGGAGTCGCGAAGCCAGGTGACGTAGTCGTGCATTGCAGAGCCTTGGAGTGGGTGACCGGGACGGGCGTTGGGCGGTGCAGGAGCAGGTCAACCAGGCGGCCGCCTGCTCCTATCCTCGGCTCGCCGGGTGCAGGCAGTAGTGTTCGATCATTCCGCGCAGCAGGTTCACGGTAGGTTCGATCCGATCCAGGTCCAAGTGTTCGTCAGGCTGGTGGGCACAAGCGATATCGCCCGGGCCGAGCACCAGCGTCTCGCAGCCAAGCTGCTGAAGATAAGGTGCTTCGGTGGCAAAGGCCACTGCCTCGGCGGCATGCCCGGTCAGGCGTTCGGCGAGCAGAACCAGCTCCGCTGTGGCCGGCTGGTCGAACGGCGGGACGCAGGGAAACAGCGGTGCCAGATCGATCTGAACGTGATGCTTCTCGGCAACGGGGCGCAGGCGCCCAGCGATCGCCTCGCGCAGCTGGTCCGGGTCCATCCCGGGCAGCGGGCGCAGGTCATACTCCAGGGAGCATTGACCACAGATACGGTTAGGGTTGTCGCCGCCGTGGATGCAGCCCAGATTGAGCGTCGGTGTCGGGACGTCGAACAACGGATTATCGTACCGGCCCTGCCATTCGCGGCGCAGGCCGATCAGCTCGCCGATCACGTCGTGCATCGCCTCCAGCGCGCTGTGGCCATAGGCGGGATTGGAGGAATGCCCGCTCTGCCCGTGGATCTCGATGCCTTCCATCATGATGCCCTTGTGCAGGCGCACCGGCCGTAGCCCGGTCGGCTCGCCAATCACCGCGGCGCGCCCGAGCGGCCGCCCGGCATCGGCCAACGCACGGGCACCTGACATGGAGCTCTCCTCATCGCAGGTGGCCAGGATCAGCAACGGCTGGCGGAACGGCTGGTCAAGCAGCGGCAGCACCGCCTCGATGATCAGCGCGAAGAAGCCCTTCATGTCGCAACTGCCCAGGCCGTACCAGCGGCCGTCGGCCTCACGAAGGCGCAACGGCTCGGCAGTCCATAGCTCGGCATCGTAGGGCACGGTGTCGCTGTGCCCGGCCAACACCAGGCCACCGGGCCCGCTGCCGTAACTGGCGAGCAGGTTGAACTTGCCCGGGGTGATTTCCTGGATTTCACAGGTAAAACCAAGGTCACCCAGCCAGCTTGCCAATAGGTCGATGACGGGGCGGTTGGTCTGGTCCCAATGGGCCTGCGTGCAGCTCACTGACGGTGCGGCGATCAGCGCGGCGAACTGGTCTTTGAGCGAAGGGATGGGCACCGGCAACCTCCTGGCATCGGGAAATTGGAGGCGCCCAGTGAAACATGAAATGCGCCGCCGCAGCGCCCCGGATGGGAAAAACTGCGGCGGCTATCGACCAGGAGCCAGGCGGCTGGTCGTCAAACGAAGATCGTCTTGAGAATGGTGAAGAAAACGATGGCAAGAAACGCACCGGCTGGCAGGGTGATCAGCCAGGACATGAAGATCGAGCCAACCACGCCGAGATTGAGCGCGCCGATGCCACGCGCGATGCCGATCCCGAGGACCGCGCCAACCAGCGTGTGGGTCGTCGAGACGGGCAGCCCGATCGCCGACGCGCCTACCACCGTGGTCGCGGTCGCCAGCTCGGCAGCGAAGCCGCGGCTGGGCGTCAGCTCGGTGATTTCCTTGCCGATGGTGGCGATCACCTTGTAGCCATAGGTCGCCAAGCCGATCACGATGCCCACCGCACCGAGCAACAGCACCCAGCCCGGGACCGCCGACTTGGCCGCGATCTCCGCCGCGCCACCCGATTCGATCACGCCGACCACGGCGGCCAGTGGCCCCACCGCGTTGGCTACATCGTTGGCGCCGTGGGCGAAGGCCATGGAGCAGGCGGTGAAGATCATGAGGACTGCGAAAACCTTTTCCACGCTGGCGAAGTGGAACGTCCTGTCAGCCTCTTCATCGACCTTGATGCGGGACAGCAAGGCGACGCCAACCAGCGCCACCAGTACGCCAATGGCGAAGGCGAGAAGGATCCCCTGGCTGCTGCTGAGCGTCAGGCCGACATGCTTGAGGCCCTTCGTAACGGTCATCAACGCGACCATGAAGCCAGTCAGGAACATGTACAGCGGCACGAAACGCTTGGCGTTGAGGAACGGCTCGTCGGTATTGATGATGAGTTTCTGGACGCTCATGAACAGGCCGAACGCGACGATGCCCGAGAGCATCGGCGTGACCACCCAACTGGCGACGATCGGGCCGATCGCTTCCCAATGCACGGCGTCGAGCGACACACCCACCGCCGCGAAACCGATGACCGCGCCGATGATCGAGTGAGTGGTCGAGACTGGCCAGCCCTTCATGGTCGCGATCAGCAGCCAGGTTCCCGCCGCCAGCAGGGCCGACATCATGCCCAGCACCATCAGATCAGGCGAAATGACCTCCGCATCGACGATGCCGTTCTTGATGGTCTCGGTGACTTCACCGCCGGCGAGGTACGCGCCACAGAATTCGAAAATCATGGCCACGATGATGGCCTGCTTGATCGTCAGCGCCCGCGAGCCGACCGAGGTGCCCATGGCGTTGGCAACGTCATTTGCGCCCACGCCCCAAGCCATGAAGAAACCGAACGCGCAGGCGAGTATCAGGAGTACGAGGCCGTAATCCGAGATGAAAGACATAGAAAATTACCTGTTGAACCCAGAAAGGACGCTGGCGCCTCAGCGCGCCAGCAATTGTTCCAGACGGTTGCCGACGCGCTCGGCGCGGTCGGCCACGTCACCGATCCATTCGATGATCTTGTAGAGGAACATCACGTCTACGGGAGGCAATTCCTTTTCCAGCCTGAACAGCGCGCGACGCACCGTAATCTGCATGCGATCGGTTTCGCGCTCGATTTCCTCGAGCTCCTCGACCATCTTCTCCACGAGTGTGGCCTCACGCCCGGCGAAGCCGGTCTCGAGTAGCGAATCGAGTTCCTTGAGTGCCTTGAGCGCCTGGCAGCTGGCGTCGACGCTACGCTGTACGAAGGCCATCATCTCCGGCTGCAGCGCCGGCGGGATCGTCATGCAGCGGCCCAGCATCAGGCCGGCAATGTCCTTGGCACGGTTGGCAATTTTGTCCTGTACACTCAGCAGCTCCAGCAGGTCCGAGCGCGGTACCGGCAGGAACAGGCTCTTGGGGAGATGCTGGCGAACGCTCTTCTTGAGCTTGTCGGCCTCGTTTTCCAGTCGGGCCATCTCTTTCTGGATCTGCTCGACCCGTTCCCAGTCTTCTGCCGTGATCGCCTGGAACAGCGGCACCAGGTTGGCGGCGCATTCGTGCGACTTGGCCATATGCTGTTGCATCGGACCGATGGGCGACCGCCCGAACAGGCTGACGAAAGGATTGATTGGCATAGGGAACACCCCGGCTTCAGAAGGCGGCAAGTATACGGATGACCTCAAAGGGCCGCTACCAAGTGACGTAGGTCACACTCAAACATAGGCATCATCTGGGCACCATGCAGAAAGAAACCGAAATCAAACTGCGCGCCAGTCGCGAAACCCTGGCGGCCCTGCGCGAGCATCCGCTGCTCAAGAAGCGCAACAAGAGCGGCTGGCAGCGTCACGAACTCTTCAACCAGTACTTCGACACCCCCACGCGCGACCTGGCTGGGGCGAAGGTCGCGTTGCGCCTGAGGCGCGACGGCGAGCAGTTCATCCAGACGCTCAAGAGCCGGGGCCAGAGTGTGGCCGGGCTGTCCGAACGCAACGAGTGGGACTGGTACCTGGACAAAGCCAAGCTGGACCTCAAAAAGTTGGCCGATGATTGCTGGCCGGCGAGCCTGGCCGACCTGGACAAGAAAACGCTCAAGCCCATCTTCACCACCGATTTCGTCCGGGAAAAGGCCGAGATCGCCTGGGGGCGCGGAAAGTCTAAGGTGGTCATAGAAGCGGCCCTCGACCTCGGCCAAGTCATCGCGGGCAAACAGAGCGAGGAAATCTGCGAACTAGAGCTGGAGCTGCGCCAGGGCGAACCCGAAGCGTTGCTGGAGCTGGCCGCCGAGCTGGCCATCGACTTACCGCTGATGCCCTGCGACATCAGCAAGGCCGAACGCGGCTACCGCCTGCACGATCCGGACAGCTACTCGTTGAGCCTGCCGACGCCACAGGTCGAACCCGGTACCACCCTGGACGACGCCTTCGCCGCACTCGCTTGGTACTTGC
Organism: Pseudomonas sp. SA195; assembly: GCF_054131565.1. Classification (NCBI taxonomy): domain Bacteria; kingdom Pseudomonadati; phylum Pseudomonadota; class Gammaproteobacteria; order Pseudomonadales; family Pseudomonadaceae; genus Pseudomonas; species Pseudomonas sp. SA195. The sequence goes on from NZ_CP096392.1 coordinate 4,339,624, forward strand.
TCGGCAACAGCCAGCGGCTCGCCGAGCAATATCGCTACAACGGTCACTGGAAGCTGCTCGGCGAATGGCTGCAGCACTTGGTCGAGCTGCGCGCCCTACTCGGCAGCCTCGGGCAGGCCGCCCCGCGTGCCAGCAGCCGCGAACTGCGCGAGCAACTCGACGCGTTGATTCAGGACTGGCGCCCGCGCATCGAGGCCGGACAAGACGACGAGCAGGTCCGCCAGGCCGCACCTGAAGCCTTCGCTACCGAGCTCGAGCAACCACGCTGGGGCCGCTTCTCACTGCACACATCGCTGTGGCTCCTGCAACGCGGATGGACCACCCACCGCAACAGCCGTGGCGAGCGCCAGGGCACCGCCGAACTGGGCAACTGGCTGCCGCGCCTGTTGGCAGACGAAGCTCAGGCGCTTCAACTCCCGCGCTATGAGCGGCAGCCCGAGGACCTGGCCGAGCAGCGCCCACGCATGGAACGCATGCTGGTCTGGCTGCATCTGGCCCGAGCCACGTTGGACTTGCCGGAAACCGATCGGATGTATGGCGAGCTGGCCAAGCTCTACGCCTTGGCGTGCCAGCCTCTGACCGACGAATGCCTGGGTACACGCACCGAGCAGGCCCATACTGTGTGGGCGCTCAAGCCATGGAAGCTGCTGACAAAGTAGGCTTGCCACACTGAAGCTGCATCGGTCATGCCCCTCGCTGGCCGATCGTGCTCACAGGAATGGCTGCGCTCGGGCCTGCCGCGGCGTTCGTCCAGTTTGTCCGCCTCCAGCGCTTTTGTCGGTTTTCCAGGGAGTCCCCATGTCCGCCTTCGCTCCGTCCGTTACTGACCGCCTGCTCGACTTGAACGATCTGCTGCGCGATCTGGTCGCCCAGGGGCGGTTGTATCAGGAGACGGCCGAGCAGTGCATGACCCTGCGCCGCAGCGCCACGCAAAACCAGCAGCACCCGCTGGAGTTCATCGCCGCGCAGCAGATCGAGGATCTGTCCAGGCCAGGCAAGACGCTCGACCTTGAAACCCTCACCGTCTGGCTGGCCGAGCAGGCCGGCCAACCCTATCTGCGCATCGATCCGCTGAAGATCAACGTCGCCGCCATTACCCCGCTGATGTCCTACGCCTTTGCGCAGCGACACAAGATTCTCGCGGTCGCGGTGGACAGCAGCGCGGTGACTATCGCCAGCAGCCAGCCGTACGTGCACAGCTGGGAAGCCAACCTCACCCACGTGCTCAAGCGGCCGATCAAACGGGTCGTGGCCAACCCGGCCGACCTACAGCGCTTTACCGTCGAGTTTTACCGGCTGGCCAAATCGGTCAGCGGCGCCACCGCCAGTGACCAGAAAATCAGCGGTACCGGCAATTTCGAGCAATTGCTCAACCTCGGCGCCAGCGACCAGGAGCCGGACGCCAACGACGCCCATGTGGTGAACATCGTCGACTGGCTGTTCCAGTACGCCTTCGACCAGCGCGCCAGCGACATCCATATCGAGCCCCGGCGCGAGCAGGGCACGGTGCGCTTTCGCATCGACGGCGTACTGCACAACGTCTACCAGTTCCCGCCGCAGGTGGCGATGGCCGTGGTCAGCCGCCTGAAATCATTAGGAAGGATGAACGTCGCCGAAAAGCGCAAGCCGCAGGACGGACGCGTCAAAACCAAGACCCCGGACGGCGGCGAGGTCGAGTTGCGCCTGTCGACCCTGCCGACAGCCTTCGGCGAAAAGATGGTGATGCGGATCTTCGACCCGGACGTGCTGCTCAAGGGCTTCGATCAGCTGGGCTTTTCCGCGGAGGATTTACGCCGCTGGCAGAGCATGACGGGCCAGCCCAACGGCATCATCCTGGTTACCGGGCCGACCGGCTCGGGCAAGACCACCACGCTGTACACCACACTCAAGCAACTGGCGACGCCCGAGGTGAACGTCTGCACCATCGAGGACCCGATCGAAATGATCGAGGGCGCCTTTAACCAGATGCAGGTGCAGCACAACATTGACCTGACCTTCGCCAGCGGTGTGCGCGCCCTGATGCGCCAGGACCCGGACATCATCATGGTCGGCGAGATCCGCGATCTCGAAACCGCCGAGATGGCCATCCAGGCGGCGCTGACCGGGCACCTGGTGCTCTCGACCCTGCACACCAACGACGCGCCGTCGGCCATCACCCGCCTGCTCGAACTGGGCGTGCCGCACTACCTGTTGCGGGCCACGCTGCTTGGCGTGATGGCCCAGCGCCTGGTGCGTAAGCTGTGCCCGCATTGCAAGGCGCCCGTCCAACTCGACGCCGACGACTGGCAGGCCCTGACCAAACCCTGGAACGCGCCGCTGCCGAGCAACGCACACCGGGCGGTCGGCTGCATCGAATGCCGCGATACCGGCTATCGTGGCCGCGCGGGTGTTTACGAGATCATGCTGCTTAACGATGCGATCAAGCCGCTGATCACCGCCGACACCGACCTCATCACCTTGCGCCGCCAGGCCTTCAAGGATGGCATGCACAGCCTGCGGCTATCCGGCGCGCAAAAGATCGCGGCTGGGCTGACGACAGTCGAGGAAGTCCTGCGGGTCACACCGCAGAGCGAGCAGAAGTAGCGGGAGGCCGTTCAGCGCGAACAGGCCCGGCGATAAATGTCGTGGCGGGCGAGTTGGTTTGCACCCAGCCGGACCAAGACTCCGACCATTGTCTCGGCGTGTAGACGACTCGCCCTTGTTCAGCGAGCAATCTCCGGCGCCTTGACCGACCGCGATCAACCTTCCCTTGCCGCCAGGATGCCCGCCACCCGCGCCGGCTTGCAGTTCAGGTAGGCCGAGGACTGCAGCCATTGCCGGTCCGGATACCAGGAAAACATGAACTGGCCACCCTTCAGGCTATCGACCACCATGCGCGCCACTTCCGGGCGGACGGCCGGGCAACCCTGGCTGCGGCCGATGCGGCCCTGGGTCGCGATCCAGGCGGGATTCACATAAGCGGCCGGATGGATGACGATGGCACGCTCGCGTGCACGGTCATTCACACCGGGCTCGAGACCATCCATGCGCAACGAATAACCATGCTTGCCACTGTAGCTCTCGGCGGTGCGAAACAGGCCGAGGCTGGATTGATGACTGCCGACGACGTTGGAGAAGCGCGTTGCCAGGTTCTCGCCGGATTTCATGCCGTGCGCGACGAAGTCCTTGAGCAACAATCGCGTGCCCTGCAGGTCGAAGATCCAGAGTCGGCGCTGGGATGACGGCAGCGAGAAATCGATCACCGCCAGGCGCTGTGCCGGCGTGGCACCGTTGTTCACCGCGCACTGCATGGCGGCCACGGCATGTGTGAGGACCTGCCGATCGAGGCTCGGCGCCACGCGCGCCAAACGGTCGACCACAGGCTGATAGGAAGGCGGAGCCGCGAGCAGCGGCGCCGACAACAGCATGCCTGCGACCAGGCAGAGGCGTCGGAGCGTGACCATCATGTTCGTCGAGGACCTCATCGGCGGACACGGCCGGCATCGCTTCCGGCCCCACCAACATCCGCTGCCAGACGGGATACGGCAGCGATACAAAGCCAGTTCGGCGCCGCCATGAACGGACGCACGATCTGACAAAACCTGTTTTATTGGCCTGTACGGGCCTGGTATCCCCAGACGCCGCAAGGCTTTGCGCAGCGGAGTCTAGCAGCCGTCGGGACAGCCGGGAGTGAAGCGTTGTACAAAAAACATGCATTTCGTCTGTTCGCAGCTCTGCTGGTCATTCCGATTGCGGCTGCCGCCGCGCCCGGCAGCGAAGCCTCCGAATCGCTTCGCTCGGCGCTGGAGAGCCCGGCTACCCGCTGCCCATCGTTGAATACGACAATAGACCCAGCCGCCCGGCAGCGGCTGGTCGCGCTGTATGAGCCCGCCGACTTTGCCCCCCTGTGGACGCGCTACGAGCGGCTCGACCCGCTTTTCGAACAACTCCAGGCGCTCGCAGATGACGGCCTGGAGCCCTCCGTCTACGGCCCCGACCGCATCCGCAGGGCCATGCAGACTGCCACTGCCGATCCGCTGCATCGCGAATGCGCGGACATCCAGGCCAGCCACGCCTACCTGCTGGCACTCGACCACCTGGCCCATGGCCGGCTCCCGCAGGACCGTTTCGAACCGGTTTGGCGCAGCCCCAACGCAGCGGCGCAACAGCAGGAGCAGGACCGCATGCAGGCGATTGCCCGGGCGGGGCTGGACGACATCGCCGGCGCCTTCGACGCCGCACGTCCGGCCCTGGAGCAGTACCACAATCTGCGCACCGCCTTCGCTCGACTGCGCCAGGCGCCGCAATCCACCTGGCTACCGCTGCCGCCAGGCAAGACGTTGCGCCCAGGCATGCAAGACCCACGGCTGCCCCTGTTGCGCCAGCGGCTGTCGGCGGAGGGCCTGCTGCCCGAGGCGGCCGGCACTGATGCGTCGCCCACCTACGGCGACCTCGATATAGCCGCGATGAAGGCCTTTCAGGCCCGACACGCGCTGCAGGACGATGGCATCGTCGGCACCGACACCCTGGCCGCGCTCAACGCGAGCCAGGCCGACCGCTTGGGGCAGTTGCGCGTTAACCTCGAGCGCATGCGCTGGATGGCCCGTGATATCGAGCCCCGCTCGTTGCTGGTCGACATCGCCGGTGGCCGTGTCATCTATTTCCGTGAGGGCGAACCGCGCTGGGAGGCGCGCACGCAGGTTGGCCGTGAAACCCGACAGACCCCATCGATCAAGTCCAACGTCACGCGCCTGACGCTCAACCCGACTTGGACCATCCCGCCAACCATCCAGCGTGAGGACAAGCTGCCGAAAATCCGTGCCGACATCGCCTACCTGGCCGAGCAGGGCTTGCAGGTAATCGACTACGACGGAAAGGTGCTCGACCCGCGGCAGATCGACTGGGCCAACCCCGGCGACATCATGCTGCGGCAGGCAGCCGGTCCGGACAACCCACTCGGCCGGGTGGTCATCCGCTTCGCCAACCCCTATTCCATCTATTTGCACGACACGCCCAGCCAGGGCCTGTTCAGCCGCAGCCAGCGGGCTTTCAGCTCCGGCTGCGTACGGGTCGAATCGATCATGCAGCTGGTCGACCTGCTGCTCACCGAGGCCGAACGCGAGCGAGTCAGCGCCTTGCTCGAGCGCGGCGATACGTACGAGTTCCGCCTGGCACGACCCACGCCCGTGCTGCTCGGCTACTGGACCGCCGAGGCTGACCGAGCCGGCACCGCGCGCTACCGCCCTGACATCTATCACCGCGACCCTGCCCTGCTGGCAGCCCTGCGCAAAGCGGATCAGGACGCCGTGCTCGATTAACGCAGCCCACACTGACCGAGCGCGCCAGCCGCTCGGCCGAGCGCCACCGGACCGGCGGCTCTGGCAGATTGCCCGTAGACCGATGTCTACTTGCCGGCGGGCTGGGCCCGGGTATCTTGCACATCGACTAGCCTTGCAGGTAGCAATGCGAAAGCCAGCGTATGTCGAGCCCTGGATGCCTTCAGGACTTGCGCCCTTGCCGCCATGGATAGCAGAGCAGAATTTGAACATTGAAAAACACACCCACAGCTGGAACGAAGCAGACCGCCTGGCAGCGCTGGCCCGCTATCGCATTCTCGATACCGGGCCGGAACCCGCCTTCGATGACCTGGCGCTGCTCGCTGCCGAACTCTGTTCCACACCCAGCGCGGCGATCGTCTTCATCGACAAGGAACGCCAGTGGGCCAAGGCATCGGTAAACGTCAGCCAGCATGAACTCGGTCGCAGCGAAGCGCTGTGCGCACGTGCGATCACCCGCCCCGAGCCGCTGGTGGTCGAAAACCTGACCGACCTCCCACAGCTCGACGGCGCGAGTGGCTTCTACGCCGCGGCCGTGTTGCGCACGCCCGAAGGGTTGCCCCTCGGCACCCTCTGCGTGATGGACACCCAGCCACGCCAGCTCTCCGAGCGGCAGCTCGCGCACCTTCAGGCCCTGGCGCGACAGGTCATGGCGCTGCTGGAGCTGCGGCGCAGCCGCGAGCACAACGAGCGCAACCGGCAGATCATCGACAGCGCGGTGGACTATGCCATCCTCGCCACCGATGCCCAGGGGCTGATCACCAGCTGGAACCAGGGCGCGGAAATCATCCTCGGCTGGACCGCCGACGAAGTGCTAGGCAGCACGGCGGCACGTCTGTACACCGACGAAGACATCGCCCGTGGCGTGCCAGAGCAGGAGATGGTCACCGCGGCGCGCGAAGGCTCGGCAATCAACGAGCGCTGGCAGCGGCGCAAGGACGGCAGCCAGTTCTGGGCCAGCGGCGTCTTGATGCGGCTGAAGAACGACGAAGGCCATCATCCGGGGTTCGTCCACATCCTGCGTGACCTTACCGAGCGCCTGCACGAGCAGGCCGCCATACGCCAGGCCGAGGAGCGCTATCGGGCCCTTGTCGGCCTCAGCCCGCAGATCATCTGGCAGTGCGACGCACGCGGCGAACTGATCTTCTGCAACCGATACTGGGTCGAATTCAGCGGCCTGTCGCTGGACGCGTCCGCCGGCATGGGCTGGCTGGAGGCGGTCGCTGACGACCATCGCGACGCCGTGCTCCAGCAATGGCAAGGCGCGCTCAAGAGTCATCAACCCGGCAATTTTGAAGTACCGTTGCTCAATGCGGCCGGCGAGCCACGTTGGTTCCAGGGCAGCGGCGCGCCGGTCTACGACTGCGATGGCCGCCTGCTGCACTGGGTACTGGTCGCCCAAGACGTGCACGAGCGCCGCCGTGCCGAACTCGAGCGGCAGGAGAGCGAGGATTTCACCCGCAGCCTGCTCGACTCGGCCAGCGAAGGCTTCTACTCGATCGACACGCGTGGTCAGGTCACGCTCTGCAACGAAGCGTTTGTCCGGCTGCTCGGCTTTGCCAGCAAGGACGAGGTGCTCGGCCGCCACCTGCACGCCACCATCCATCACAGCCACCCGGACGGCTCGCCCTATGCGGTCGAGGACTGCCCGATCCAGCGCACCGCGATCACCGGCGAGCCGGCCCACGTTGCCTATGAACTCTTCTTCCGTCAGGACGGCAGCAGCCTGCCCGTCGAATATCGTGTTGCCCCGCTATACCGCGACGGCCAGCTGCAAGGCGCGATCTGTACCTTCACTGACATCAGCGAACGCACCCGCGGTGAAGCGCAGCAAGGCTACCTGTTGGAGCTGAGCGACCGGCTGCAGGACACCGACGGGCAGATCGAGCTGGGCGACGTCATGGCCGAGCAACTGGCGCAGCTGCTCGGTGTGCAGCTCATTGCCTTCGGTCAGCTCGACGAGCAGCAGCGCCTGGTCATCGAGCAGACCTGGCGCAGCGCCGGGCGGCCACAAGCCACATCGCCGATCAGTTTTGGCTGCTGCGCCGAGACGCTGAACCTGCGCCTCGGCCAAGGCCTGATCGTGCCGCTCGAGGATTTGCTCGACGAAGCGGACTGCCGCGCCGACTGCGACACCCTGCACCAGCAGCTTGGCTGCCGCAGCCTGCTGCTCGCGCCGCTGCTGGAACAGACGCCAAATTGCCCGGTACTGCTCTTCGCCAGCGTGTCGCCGCGCCATTGGAGCCAGGCCGACATCGCGCTGGTACGCGAGGTTATCGAGCGGATTCGCGCGGCGGCCGACCGTGCGCTCGGCCGCAAGGCGGTCCTCGAAGCCGAACAGCGGGTCAGCCTGGCCAACGAAATCGCCTCGATCGGCGTCTGGGAATACGAGCTGGAAAGCAACCGGCTGCACTGGGATGCCCAGATCAAGGCACTCGCCGGCGTCGCCCCGGACGAGCCAGAGCTCAGCGTCGAAGAATTCTTCGCGCGGGTTCATGCCGATGATCGCCGCGCCCTCATCGACGCCTTCCGCAATGCGCTTGACGGGCTGGCCGGTGGCGAGCTCAACCTCGACTACCGCGTCTACGATGAGGTCACCGAGCAGTTTCGCTGGCTGACCAACCGCGGGCGCCGGGTAATCGATGCCGGCGGCAAAGTCCGCCTGCTCGGCACGGCACGCGAGATCACCGCCGAGCGCAACGCCGCATTGAAGCTGCTGCGCATGAACGCCTTGCTCGAAGAGCAGATCCAGGAGCGCCAGCTGACTGAACAACGTCAGTCCGTACTGATGGAGCTGGGCGACCTGCTTCGCGGGCAGCCCGACAGCATCACGATCGTCACCGCTGCCGTGCGCGCGCTGGGCACCACACTGAACGTCACCCGCGCGGCTTTCCTCACGGTGGATCCGGGCGGCCAGTACGCCACCGTGGAGCGTTACTGGAGCGACGGCGCGCTGGGCGAATACAGCGAGCGCATGTGCTTCGCCGACTACGGCGACTTCGTCTACGACCTGCAGAACGACGAGATGGTCGTCGTCGAAGACGTACTGCACGACACCCGCACCGCCGCGCAGGCCGCCAGCCTGCGCTTGCGCCGCATCCAGAGCCTGGTCTGCGTGCCGCTTCAGGAGCAGGGCCGCTTCAGTGCGGCGCTGATCTTGCTGCAGGATCACCCACGGCAATGGGCCGAGGAGGACATCTCTTTCATTCGCGAGGTCGCTGACCGCGCCTGGACCGCCGATGAGCGCATGCGCGCCGAACGCGCGCTGCGGGCCAGCGAAGAGCAATTCCGTACGCTGGCTGACAACATGAGCCAGTTCGCCTGGATGGCCGACCCGACCGGGCGCATCTACTGGTACAACAAGCGCTGGTACGACTACACCGGCACGACGCTCGAAGCCATGCGGGCGCTGGGCTGGCGTTCGGTGCATCACCCTGACCACCATGTGCGCGTCAGCGCGTCGATGAAGCGCGCCGTCGCGATCGGCTCGATCTGGGAGGACACCTTTCCGCTCCGCGGCAAAGACGGCCAGTACCGCTGGTTCCTCGCACGCGCGCTGCCGATTCGCGATGAGTTCGGCCAGGTGACCCAGTGGTTCGGCACCAATACCGACATTACCGCTCAGGTCGCGGCGGAAGAGGCGCTACGCGAGCTCAACGACAATCTCGAGCGCCGCGTCGCCGAGCGGACCCGCGAGCTCGCCGAGATCAACCACCTCCTGCATGTGGAGATGGGTGAGCGCGAACGTGCCGAGGAAACCTTGCGGCATGCCCAGAAGATGGAAGCCATCGGCCAGCTCACCGGCGGCCTGGCGCACGATTTCAACAACATGCTCACCGGCGTGCTCGGTGCGCTCGACCTGATCCAGCGGCGCGTCGCCAGCGGCCAGACGCAGGAACTCGGCCGCTACCTCGACGCGGCGACCACCTCGGCCAACCGCGCCGCTGCGTTGACTCATCGCCTGCTCGCCTTCGCCCGCCGCCAGTCGCTCGACACCCGGCCGGTGGACGTCAACCAGCTGGTGCAATCTATGGAAGACATGCTGCGCCGCACCATCGGCGAGCACATCCAGTTCGAAACGCTGCTGCAGGCCGAGCCGTGGCTGGCCTATACCGACGCGCACCAACTGGAAAACGCACTGCTCAACCTGGTCATCAACGCTCGCGATGCGATGCCGGGCGGCGGACGTCTGGTGATCCAGACTGGCTGCGTGCAGATCGGCAATCCGCAACCGGACAGCCCGGAGCCAGGCGACTACGTCACCCTCAGCGTCGCCGATACCGGCTGCGGCATGCCGGCCGAGGTGGTCGCCAAGGCCTTCGACCCCTTCTTCACCACCAAGCCCATCGGCCAGGGCACCGGCCTCGGCCTGTCGATGGTCTATGGCTTCGTCAAGCAGACCGGCGGCCATGTACGCATCGACAGCACCGCCGGGCAAGGCACCTTGATCACGCTGTTCCTGCCACGCAACCGTGCGCAGCTGGAACCCGGCGATGAGCCGGCCGAGACATCCGGCTCCGTGCAAGGGGCGCAATCGAACGAAACCGTGCTAGTGGTCGAGGACGAAGCGGCCGTGCGCATGCTGGTCGTGGAGGTGCTGGAAGAGCTGGGCTACCAGGTGCTCGAAGCGATCGACGGCCCTTCGGCGCTGCCCTTCCTGCAGGGCGGCGAGCGCATCGACCTGCTGATCAGCGACTTCGGCCTGCCAGGCATGAACGGCCGCCAGCTGGCCGAGGTTGCCCGCCAGCACCGTCCGGAGCTGCAGGTGCTGTTCATTACAGGCTATGCGCCGAACGCCGAAGTTCGGGGGGAGTTCCTCGCGCCCGGCATGGACATGCTTTCCAAGCCGTTCAGCATCGACATGCTGGCGGCCAAGGTTCGCCAGCTGATCGAGCGCAGCGGATAACCGCGAGAAGGAACTCTGCGGTGACCGTTGCACTCTTCTTGATGAGTCATTCATCGGAGATCACGATCATGCGCAAACAATTCCTGGCGGCTGTCGCGTTGAGTGTCCTGCCCTTCGGCGCGGCGATGGCGGACAACGGCTTCGTCCGGCAGATCCTCTCCTCGGGCGCGACCACCGCCTCGACCTACATGACCTTCCGCGATGACAAGCTGGTCGCCGCAGCGCGTGAAGACGCCAGCAGCTTCGTTGCCAGCGATGGTGAGATCCGCGGCCCATACCTGGAGGCCATGCTGCAGCAGATCCGTAGCGATCAGCCTGACCTGCAGGCCAGCGACATGGAACTGGCGAGCGCCGTACTCGCAGCGCAGCAGTAAGCCAATTGGGGGTGCCTACCGCACCTCCACGCCACCCCGGCGCTCCGGCTAGAACCGTCCCTCAACGAATCTGGAGGCATCATGAAAAAAACTGCATCGGCTGTCTGGCAAGGTGACCTGAAGAGCGGCAAAGGCACCATTAGCACCCAAAGCGGCGTGCTCAAAGACAATCCTTACGGCTTCAACACACGCTTCGAAGGGGCCCCTGGGACCAACCCGGAAGAGCTGATCGGTGCGGCGCATGCGGGCTGCTTCTCGATGGCGTTTTCCATGATGCTCGGACAGGCAGGCCTGACACCTGAGCGCATCGACACCACCGCCGAGGTCACCCTGGACAAGCAGGACGAAGGCTTTGCGATCACCGCCATCGCGCTGACGATGAAGGCCAACGTACCGGGCGCCAGCAATGAGCAATTCCAGGAAATAGCCAACAAGGCGAAGGAAGGTTGTCCGGTGTCTCGGGTGCTCAATGCACAGATCAGCCTGAGCGCAACGCTCGAGGGCTGAGCCATCCGGTAATGAAAACGCCGCCCCGAAGGGCGGCGTTTTTGGATCTACAGCACCGCTTAGCCGCGGATGTTGTAGATGTCTTTCTCGTTAAGCTCCGCGTACTCATACAACCGCTTGAGGTAAGCGCTCTGCTGCTCCCAGACCTTGGCGGCGGTCGGGTCGGCCTTGGCTGAGGCATCGACCACTTCGGCGGCCACTTCCTTCAGGCGTGCCAGTACTTCGTCTGGCAGACGGCGGACTTCAACGCCCTGCTCTCGCAGCTGCTCCAGCGCTTCCATGTTCTTGGCGTTGTAGTCATCGAGCATGTCGCCGTTGACCGCACGGGCCGCAGCGCGAACGATGGCCTTGAGGTCGTCGGGCAGGGTTTCCCAGGCCTTGAGGTTGACGTCCAGCTCGAAGGTCACGTTCGGCTCCTGCCAGCCCGGCGTGTAGTAGTACTTGGACGCTTTGTGCAGGCCGAGCGCCAGATCGTTGTATGGGCCGATCCACTCGGTGGCGTCGATCGCACCGGTCTGCAACGCGGTGAAGATCTCGCCAGCCGGCATGTTGACCACGGTGCCGCCCATCTTGGTCAGCACTTCGCCGCCCAGGCCCGGGGTACGCATCTTCAGGCCCTTGAAATCATCGACCGAGTTGATTTCCTTGTTGAACCAACCGGCGGTCTGCACGCCGGTCGCACCGCAGGCCATCGGCAGCACGCCGAAGGGCTTGTACACCTCTTCCCACAGCTCCATGCCGCCGCCGCGATGCAGCCAGGCGTTCATTTCCTGCGCGTTCGGGCCGAACGGCAGTGCGCAGAAAAACTGCGCCGCGGGCACCTTGCCTTTCCAGTAATAGGGCGCGCCATGACCCATCTCAGCAGTCCCGCGAGAAACCGCATCGAAGACCTCGAGCGCCGGGACCAGCTCACCGGCGGCGTAGACTTTGACGGTCAGCCGACCATTGCTCATCTCGTTGACCAGCTTGGCGAAGTTCTCTGCGCCAACGCCCACGCCAGGGAAATTCTTTGGCCAGGAGGTGACCATCTTCCAATTGAATTTCTCGGTGCTGGCGGTGCCTTCGGATTTGGCGGCCGGCTCGCTTTCCTTGTTGCAGCCAGCCAGTGCGGTGGCGGCCAGGCCAACACCTGCGGCGGCCAGAATTTGACGACGTTTCATCGGGTAACTCCTTGTTGTTGTAATGACTGAATCGCGGGATCACTGATCCAGGTAGCTCTAGCTATCATATGGCTATCGAAGCCTCAAGCTTCGCGACTACGTACCGGCACTACGTACGTAGTACTGCCGGTTGCGACGCTGTAACGCAGCCGCCTAGAATCGCGGGCTGCCTTTCGTACCCCCATAACAATAAAGGTCCTGCCATGTCGAAACACGCCCCTCCATTGCTGGGCCTTGCGCGTCTGATCGACGCTTGCAACGCTCGGTTCGGCCAGGCATGCGCCTGGTTGACCCTGTTCCTAGTCATCGGCACTGCAGTCGTGGTGGTGCTGCGCTACGGGTTCGGCATCGGCGCCACCGCTCTCCAGGAAGCCGTCCTCTACGCGCATGCCCTAGTGTTCATGGGCGCCGCCGCCTGGGTTCTGCAACGCAACGGCCACGTTCGCGTCGACATCTTCTACCAGCGCTTCAGCCCCCGCTATCAGGCGGTAGTCGAATTGCTCGGCACGCTGCTTTTCCTGCTCCCGGTCTGCCTGTTCCTCGCCTGGGCCAGCTGGGATTACGTCAGCAATTCCTGGGCGACGCTGGAAGCGTCCAGCGAATCGGGCGGTTTGAAGTTCGTGTATCTGCAGAAAAGCATCATCTTGGTGCTGGTGGTTTGCCTCGCGCTTCAAGGCGTCTCCGAAATCATCAAGGCGGGCTATGCCATCGCCGGTCGTTTGCCCGAGCCGGAGGTGAAGCATGGCTGAGTTGATGGCGATCCTGCTGTTCGTCAGCATTTGTGCGGCCCTGATGGCCGGCTACCCGGTTGCGTTCACCCTCGGCGGCGTCTCGCTGCTATTCGCCGGCCTCGGCATCGTTACCGGCACCTTCGACGGCGGCTACCTCAGCGCCCTGCCCAACCGCCTGTTCGGCATCATGAACAACCAGACGATGCTGGCCGTGCCGCTCTTCGTCTTCATGGGCGTGATGCTGGAGAAGAGCCGGGTCGCCGAGGATCTGCTCGAATCCATGTCGCGGCTGTTCGGCACCTTGCGCGGTGGCTTGGCGATTTCCGTCTGCGTGGTCGGCGCGCTGCTGGCTGCGAGCACCGGCATCGTCGGCGCAACCGTGGTCACCATGGGCCTGCTGGCCCTGCCGACCATGCTGCGCCGCGGTTACGACCCGGCGATCTCCACCGGTACGCTGGCCGCCACCGGCACCCTCGGGCAGATCATTCCGCCGTCGATCGTGTTGGTGCTGCTCGGTGATGTCATGTCGAGCGCCTACCAACAGGCCCAGCTGAAAATGGGCATCTTCTCTCCCAAGACGGTGTCGGTCGGTGACCTCTTCGTCGGTGCCCTGCTACCGGGCCTGCTGCTGGTCGGCCTGTACATCCTCTACATCATCGCTGTCGCCGTGCTGCAGCCGAAGAAGCTGCCGGCGCTTCCGCAGGAAGAGCTTGGCCCGATCGAGTGGGGCAAGCTGATCAATGCGCTGGTGCCGCCGTTGCTGCTGATCAGCGCCGTGCTCGGCTCGATCCTCGCCGGCTACGCCACACCAACCGAGGCCGCTGCGCTGGGCGCTTTGGGCGCGATGGTGCTGGCCTTCTACAAAGGCAAGCTGAACTTCGGCCAATTGCGTGACGTCGCCTACGGCACCACGGAAATCAGCGCCATGGTGTTCCTGATCCTGATCGGCGCCTCGCTATTCTCCCTGGTTTTCCGCGGTTTCGGCGGCGAAGTGCTGATCGAGGACGTCTTTGCCCAGCTGCCTGGCGGCGTACTGGGTGCGTTCTTCGTCGTGATGCTGGTGATCTTCCTGCTCGGCTTCATTCTCGACTTCATCGAAATCACCTTCGTCGTGGTTCCGATCGTCGGCCCGGTGCTGCTGGCCATGGGCTTGGACCCGATCTGGCTCGGCGTGATGATCGCGCTGAACCTGCAAACCTCCTTCCTCACGCCACCGTTCGGTTTCGCGCTCTTCTACTTGCGCGGCGTAACGCCCAAGTCCGTGCCCACCAGCACCATCTATAAAGGCGTGGTGCCCTTCATCCTGATCCAGCTTCTGCTGCTAATCATCGCCTACCAGTTCCCGGGGCTGGTGACCTGGCTACCCGAGCAGGTCTACGGCAAGTGAAGCACCAGACGCCCGTTTCGACGGGCGTCTCTCTTTCCACTACAGGCCAACGGCGAGATGATGGGCGCCACGCCCGTCAGCCACTCTTCGCCATGCCTACACCCGCCCCCAGCCACGCGGCGCTCGCCGACCGCTTTCGCTCGCTCGACACGTTTCTGATCGAGCATCAGGCCCTCTGGCGCCCGCGCCCATTTACCGAGCGCCACCTGCCCTGGGAAGACGCCCATCCGGCCCTCGCCACCTGGCTGCGTGCACGCTCGTTGGCCGATGCCGAAGCCGCGCACAACGACCCGGCCGGCCTCGATGCGCCGGCGCCCTTCCCTGCGCTAGCGGCCCAGGCACGCCTGCTCGCGCAGGTCGAGCCCCTGCCACTGCGGCAACTGCCCGAGCAGGATTCACGGCACACGGTGGATGTCCCCGGGCGCAAATACGAGCAGATCCGTGCGTTCAGCGCCGCCCTCCGCTTCGCCGAACAGCCGGCGCGATGGCTTGATTGGTGCGCCGGCAAGGGCCACCTGGGGCGTCAGCTCGCGGTCGACGGCGGTTACCTGACATGCCTGGAATGGGACGCCAAACTGGTCGACGCCGGCCAGCACCTGAGCCAGCGATTGGGCATCGCCGCGAGCCACGTGCAGCAAGACATCATGAACGAGCACGCCGCTCACCATCTCGACCCAGCGACCACACCGGTCGCACTTCACGCCTGTGGCGACCTGCACGTGCGCCTGTTACAGCTGGGCGCAGCGCGTGGTTGCCGTCAGCTGGCCGTGGCGCCCTGCTGTTACAACCGCACGCAGGCCGAACGCTACCAGCCAATGTCTGCCCACGCTAAGCGGTCGAAACTCGTCCTGTCGCGAGACGACCTTGGCCTGCCGCTGAGCGAAACCGTCACAGCTGGCGCGCGGGAACGCCGGCAACGTGACCAGTCCATGGCCTGGCGATTGGCCTTCGACCTGCTCCAGCGGCAGGTGCGCGGCGAAGATACCTACCTGCCCACACCATCGCTGCCGAGCGCCTGGCTCAAGAAGCCCTTCGCCGTCTACTGCCAGGACCTGGCCGCTCTCAAGGCCCTGCCGCCCCTACCCGCTCAGGACTGGCCCCGGCTCGAACGACACGGCTGGCAGCGCCTGGCCGAAGTGCGCAACCTCGAACTCGTGCGCGGCCTGTTCCGCCGCCCGCTCGAACTCTGGCTGCTGCTCGACCGGGCCCTGTTCCTCAACGAACAAGGCTACCGGGTCCGCCTCGGCACCTTCTGCCCAAGCAGCCTGACCCCACGCAACCTAATGCTCCTCGCCGAACGTGACACGATGCCCTAACTTGCTGGCAACAAACGGTTTACTCCCTGCGAGCAATGGATATAATGGCGCCCTCTTTTGGCCGGTATAGCTCAGCTGGTAGAGCAACTGACTTGTAATCAGTAGGTCCCGGGTTCGACTCCTGGTGCCGGCACCACGAATTGAAAGGCTCGCAGAAATGCGGGCCTTTTTCGTTTCTGCCAATGAGCGGCCTCTGGCCTGATACCGGCGGCCCTGGTTCTTCAGCCCACAATCGTTTGCCCTATCGCAAGTACACCTGCCCTGCAGTGTCTGGCATCATCCGTTCGACTTACGGCCCGGACGACCGGGATGGATGACGCAGGGACGGATCAATGGCCGAGAGCAGTAACTTCGCCTTTCTCAAGGAACACGACCCGGTGTTCTCACAGCTCGCCAGCGCGGCTGAGCGGACATTCGCCAGCGATCCGAATACTACGCTGATCAAGCTGCGACAACTCGGTGAGGCTCTGGCACAGGATCTGGCGACGCGTGCTGGCATCGAACTGGACGCCACCCTCAGTCAGGCAGATCTGCTGTACAGACTGACCCGCGAGATCCAGCTCGACGGGAATATCCGCAACCTGTTCCACACCCTGCGCATCGAAGGCAACAAGGCCACTCACCAGTTCCACACCCAGCACCGGGAAGCGCTGGACGGGCTTAAGGTCGCCCGCGAACTGTGTATCTGGTACCACAAGGCACTCGGTAAGGCCGGCAGCAATTTCAAAGCCGGCCCTTTCGTCATCCCCAGCGACCCCAGCGCCCCGCTACGCGACCTGCAAAGCCAGATTGAACAACTCAAAGCCCAGCTCAGCGAATCCAGTCAGCAACTGGAGAGTAATCAGCAGCTGGCTGAACTGCTCAAGCGTGAAGCCGAGGAATACGCCGTTCTTGCCAGTCAGATGGATGCCGAGTCTCGCAGCCATAAGCAACTGGCCGCTGAGCACGAAGCTGCGCTCAACAAATTGCGCAGCGAACACGAGCAGAGCCTCAGGATGCTCCAGCAGCAACTGGCCACCCAGCCCCAGGCCGTGCAGCAGGTCAAGCAAAGTACTCAGCAGGCCAGCAGTCAGTTCGACCTGAGCGAAGACCTCACCCGCATCCTCATCGACCAGCAACTTAACGATGCCGGCTGGGAGGCCGACTCGCTCGACCTCACCTACGGCAAGGGCTCGCGCCCAGAAAAGGGCAAGAACAAGGCCATCGCCGAATGGCCGACCTGCAAGCCAAAAGAAAACGCTGACTACGTACTGTTCGTTGGCCTCACACCCATCGCCATCGTCGAAGCCAAGCGCAAGCGCATCAACATTGCCGACCGCATCCCCCAGGCCGAACGCTATTCGCGCCAGCTGATCATCACCGCCGACCTGCAGCCCGCCGCGCAAGATGCAGGCTGGGCCGACGGCCAGGGTGGGTATTTCCAAGTCCCGTTCGCCTTCGCCTGTAACGGCCGGCCCTTCATCAAGCAGCTGGCCGAGCAGTCCGGCATCTGGTTCCGCGACCTGCGCAGCCCGGCCAACCTGCGACGGCCGCTGCAGGACTTCCACACGCCGAACGGCCTGCTCGACCTGCTCAAACGCAGCCGCGAAGACGCCGAAGCCAGACTTCAGGGAGAAGGCTTCGCCTACCTCAAGCTGCGCGACTATCAGGAAAACGCCATCCGCGCCGTCGAGCAGGCGCTCGCCGACAACCGTCGCCAATGCCTGCTGGCCATGGCCACCGGCACTGGCAAGACGCGCACCATCATCGGCCTGATGTACCGCCTGCTGAAGGCCGAACGCTTCCGGCGCATCCTCTTCCTCGTCGACCGCAGCGCCCTGGGTCAGCAGGCCATCGAGGCGTTCAACGAAGCAACCCTTGAGCAGAACCACACGCTGGCGCAGATCTACGACATCAAGGAACTGGGGGACATGGCCGCCGAGGCCGAAACGCGCATCCAGGTCGCCACTGTGCAAGCCATGGTGCGTCGCATCTTCCAATCGGACAACCCGCCGCCCATCGACGCGTTCGACTGCATCATCGTCGACGAGGCCCACCGTGGTTACACACTCGACCAGGAGATGACCGAAGGCGAACTGGCAGTGCGCGACTTCAGCCAGTACCTCTCGCAGTATCGCCGCGTGCTCGACTACTTCGACGCCTGCCGCATCGGCCTCACCGCCACGCCGGCCAAGCACACCAGCGAAGTGTTCGGCGCGCCGATCTACACCTACAGCTACCGAGAGGCGGTGGCCGACGACTGGCTGATCGACCATGAACCGCCGATCCGCTACCAGACCCTGCTTAGCCAGAACGGCATTCACTTCGCCCGCGGCGAGAGCGTCAGCATCATCGATACCAGCACTGGCGAGGTGGACGTGGCGGAACTGGAGGACGAGCTCGACTTCAAGATCGAATCCTTCAACCGCCGCGTGATTACGCCCGGTTTCGATAAGGTGATCTGCGAGCAGCTGGCCCAGGAGCTGGACCCTTCAGGCGATGAGAAAGCGATGATCTTCTGCGTCAACCAGGCCCACGCCGAGCGCGTGAAGAACCTGCTCGACGAAGCCTTCAAAGACGTTCACGGCGATGACTACAACCAGGCCGCCGTACAGATCATCACCGGGCAGAGCGACAAGGTCGAACAGCTGATTCGCCAGTACAAGAACGAGCGCTACCCGAGCATCGCCATCACAGTCGATCTGCTCACCACCGGCATCGACGTGCCGCGCATTTGCCATCTGGTGTTCATGCGCCGGGTACGCTCGCGCATCCTTTACGAACAGATGAAGGGCCGCGCCACGCGTCGCTGCGACGAGATCGGAAAAACCGTTTTCAACATCTACGACCCGGTCGACCTGTACGCCAGCCTCGAACCCGTGGACACCATGAAGCCGCTGGTGAAGGACCCTAGCATCAGCCTTGAGCAGTTGGTCAACGAACTGACCAACCCGGCCAGCCTCGACGCGCCCGGCAGCCAGCCCGAGACCAGCCATGCGCATGACGTGCTCGATCAGCTCAGCCAGCGGGTGATGCGCATCCTGCGCAAGGCCAGCCACAAGGCCGAGAGCAAACCAACCCTCAAGAGCAAACTCGACGAGCTGGAAGACACTTGGGGAGTGGCACCAGAAAAACTGCACCAGCACCTACACGGGCTCGGTCCGCAGCAGGCCGCGCAGTTCGTCCGCCAGCACAGCCAGCTGCTCGAACAGCTCGCCACCGTCAATGCCCTGCTCGGCTCCGAAAACTACCCGTTGATCTCCACCCACACGGACGAGTTGATGGTCCGGGAGCAGAACTACGGCGCCAACCAGAAGCCCGCCGACTATTTGGAAAGCTTCAACGATTTCATCCGGAACCAGCTCAACCAGTCGGTGGCCCTCGGTGTGGTGGTCAATCGCCCGCAGGACCTGACCCGAGAGCAGTTGCGCGAGGTGCGCCTGCTGCTCGATGGGCATGGATATAGCGAAGTGAATCTCCAAAGCGCATGGCGCAACCAGACCAACCAGGAGATCGCTGCCAGCATCGTCGGCTTCATTCGCCAGGCCGCCCTCGGCGAAGCGCTGCTGCCGTTCGAGCAGCGAGTAGCCAAGGCCATGGAGACGATCTACACCCTGCAACCCTGGACGCCGGTCCAGCGTAAATGGCTGGACCGTCTGGCCAAGCAGCTGGTGCATGAGGTGGTGATCGACCAGAAACAGATTGGCGAGGCGTTCAGGAACGACGGCGGCAGCACTCGGCTGGACAAAATGCTCGGCGGGCATCTCGTCATGGTGCTGGAAGAAATCAACAGCCACCTGTGGGCACAAGCGAGTTGAAACTGGTGATCGCCTTAAAACCCAGGCTCTTGCAAAAACCGACAGTAGTGCATAGGCTTGCGCGCAATACACCCGCCATGCCTATGACCGCCTCGGCAGTTACGCACAAATTGAGCGGGTTTTTTATGCCCGCAGGTTTTGTCGCATGAGAACCTTCGACAAACCCGCTATCGATATTGGCGAGCAGCTTGCCCTGCTCAAGGCGCGCGGCCTGCAGATCCAGGACGAAGCGCGCGCCCGGCACTTCCTGGAGGCCGTCAGCTTCTTCCGCTTGACGCCGTACATGCGGCCTTTTCAAGTCGTCGACGATCCACAGCATGGCTTCCGTACCGACGTAGGTTTCCGCAGCCTGACTCGTCTTTACGATTTTGACCGCCGCCTACGACTGCTGGTAATGGATGCCGTGGAGCGGGTGGAAGTGGCAGCCCGCGCAATGATCAGCAACCACATGGGCCCCAGCCGTGGGGTTCATTGGTATTTGGATGCCCAAGTCTTTAAGCACCAGTACAACCATGAACGCCTGCTCGAGACCATCCGCGATAAACAAGTGCGTGCCTTGCGAGACTATGCGCGTGAGTGCAAGAACATCGACCGGTTTCCCGACGATGAGCGCAAGGCGTACCTGAAGCGACAGCGCGCCCATGAGAGCTACGCGCGCCACTATCCGCTGACCTACCAAAATCCAGAGCTGATGCCGGGCTGGGCAATGGTGGAAGAGCTAACGCTCGGGGACCTATCCCATCTCTATGCCGGTCTTGCACATGACGCTGATCGAAAGGCCATCGCAAAGCGCTTGAACCTGGCAGCACCGCTGATGGAGTCGTGGCTGCACACCCTGACCACCATTCGAAATATATGCGCTCACCACGCTCGCCTGTGGAACCGCGAATTGGGTATTCGACCCAAGCTGCCAGAAAAACCCCGGTTTGCTTGGCCCGAGTACCTCAAAACAGGTACGCACAAGCGCCTGTATTCCGTGCTATCGATCCTCAATCACTTGATGCGCCAGACGAGCCCCCACACCAGCTGGGATCGGCGCCTGCATGAACTTCTGGCAGAGTTTCCTGAAGTCGACCTGCGCGCAATGGGCTTTCCGCAGCACTGGCAAGATGATCCCTTCTGGCACGCGCCTCACTAACGCCGCCTACTTAAATACTGTTTTAGCGAGTACCCATGACCAATTCCGACATCGTCCAGAAGCTCTGGAACCTCTGCGACGTCCTGCGTGACGACGGCATCAACTACAGCGATTACGTCACTGAGCTTGTGCTGCTGTTGTTCATCAAGATGGAATACGAGCAGGTGCAGAACAACGACAGCTTTGGCCACAAGCTGCCCATTGGTGCGCGCTGGCCGGATCTGGCTGGCAAGTCCGGGCTCAACCTGCTCAACCATTACCGGCAGATGCTGCTGGATCTGGGTAAGAACCCGGACCCGCTGATCGCCGCCATCTATGCCGATGCACAGACCCGCCTCAAGGAGCCGCGCCACCTCGAGCAACTGATCAAGAGCCTCGACGGCATCGACTGGTTCAGCGCCCGCGAAGACGGCCTCGGTGATCTCTACGAAGGCCTGCTGGAAAAGAACGCCAGCGAGACCAAATCCGGCGCCGGCCAGTACTTCACCCCGCGCCCGCTGATCGACAGCATCATCCGCTGTATCAAGCCGCAGCCGGGCGAGACCATCCAGGACCCAGCTGCCGGCACCGCAGGCTTTCTCATCGCCGCCGACGCCTACATCAAGCAGCACACCGATGACCTCTACGAGCTGAATGAAAAAGACCGCCGCTTCCAGCGCACCGACGCCTACGTGGGCGTCGAGCTGGTGTCTGGCACACGCCGGCTGGCGCTGATGAACTGCCTACTGCACGGCATGGAAGGCGACGCCGAGGGCGTGGTGCACCTAGGCAACGCCCTCGGCCAGACCGGCGCCAGCCTGCCCAAGGTCGACGTGATTCTCTCCAACCCGCCATTCGGCACCGCCAAGGGCGGCGGCGGCCCGACCCGCGACGACCTCACCTACCGCACCGGCAACAAACAGCTGGCCTTCCTCCAGCACATCTACCGCGGCCTCAAGCCGGGCGGGCGGGCCGCTGTGGTGCTGCCGGACAACGTGCTATTCGAGGCCGGCGTCGGCACCGACGTGCGACGAGACCTGATGGACAAGTGCAACCTGCACACCATCCTGCGCCTGCCCACCGGCATCTTCTACGCCCAGGGCGTGAAGACCAACGTGCTGTTCTTCCAGAAAGGCACGGCCGACAACCCACGCCAGGAAAAGCGCTGCACCAGCCGCGTATGGATCTACGACCTGCGCAGCAACATGCCCAGCTTCGGCAAGCGCACCCCCTTCGGCCCCACCCACCTCAAGCCGTTCGAAGATGCCTATGGCGAGGACCCGAATGGCGGTAGCCCCCGTGCCGAAAACGTCGAGGGCATCGGTGAAACCAGCCGCTTCCGCTGCTTCACCCGCGAGCAGATTCGCGAACGCGGCGACTCGCTGGATATCAGCTGGCTCAAGGACGACAGCAGCCTCGACGCCGCCGACCTCCCAGCCCCGGAAGTACTGGCCGGCGAAGCCATGGCCGAACTGACCGAGGCGCTGCATGAGTTGGAAGCACTGATGAAGGCGTTGGGTGCGGGAGATGAAGTGGTGGCGCAGAAGCAGTTGATGGCGGAAGTGATGGGGCTTTCGGTGGTTCAGGAGGCTGGGGATGAGTGAGTTAATGCTAGCGAACTGGGCCGACTGTAAGCTTGGAGACGTCGCCAGCATTATCCGCGGTGTGACTTTCCCTGCTTCGTCAAAAGTTCACGAGCCTGCTGATGGGTATGTTGCTTGCCTTAGAACATCGCATGTTCAGGAGAAGCTGCTCTGGGAAAATATTTATTACGTCCCAGAAAACTACGTTAAAAGAGCTGATCAATTAGTTGGAAAAAACGACATATTGATGTCGATGGCCAACAGCTCGAACCTTGTCGGCAAGGTATGTATAAATGAGACTGACCGCACGGCATGTTTCGGAGCATTCCTATCGGCCATAAGAAGCAAAGAAATAGATCATCGATATGTCTATTACTACCTAAAGAGTAGTGAGGCACAGCGAGCTTTAAAAGCCTCAGCAAGCCAGACTGTAAATATTGCGAATATCTCGGTCGGCGCACTAGAGAATTTGAGAGTTCCGCTGCCTCCACTCGCCGAACAAACCCGCATCGCCGCCAAGCTCGATGAACTGCTGGCCCAGGTTGACACCCTTAAAGCCCGCATCGACGGCATCCCCGCGCTGCTCAAAAGCTTCCGCCAATCCGTCCTCGCCGCCGCCGTTTCCGGGCGGTTGACTGAAGAGTGGCAGGCTAGTGCAGCAGTCGACTGGAGTTTTCAACGTGCGGCAGATGTGTGCGAGAAGGTACAGAGCGGTGGTACCCCAAAAGAGGGTTTTTCCGAGTCCGGAGTTCCATTTCTGAAGGTGTACAACATCGTAAATCAAGAGATTAGCTTCGAGTACCGACCTCAATATATTTCGGAGTCCATCCACAGAGGTGCATCATCGAAATCGATCACAATGCCGGGCGACGTTGTGATGAATATCGTAGGCCCGCCACTTGGAAAAGTCGCGACTATCCCGGCGACGTCGCCAGAGTGGAATATAAACCAAGCTATTACTCTCTTTAGACCGAGTGAAAACATCATCTCAGGCTGGATATCAATCGTTCTTCTTGGCGGGGAAAATCTCCGCAGCATCATAAACGAGACCAAAGGATCGGCGGGCCAGGTAAACATATCGCTCTCCCAGTGCCGAGATTTTTTGTTCCCGGTTCCCTGCGTTGAGGAACAAACCGAAATCGTCCGCCGCGTCGAACAACTCTTCGCCTTCGCCGACCAACTCGAAGCCCGCGTCAAAGCCGCCCAGGCACGCATCGACCGGCTGACCCAAAGCATCCTTGCCAAGGCTTTCAGCGGCGAGCTGGTGCCGCAGGACCCGAACGACGAGCAGGCCAGCGTGCTGCTGGAGCGCATCAAGGCCCAACGCGCCGCCGAGCCCAAGGCCAAACGCGGCAGAAAGGCATCAGCGTGAACCAGCCAGCCAGCAAACCGACTCGCGCCAGGTTCCGCCCTGCTGGGCGGGTTCCTTTTGGCATTGCCCCAAAAGGAACCAAAAGGGCTAGCCCCGCCATCCGGCCCTGCGCTGCGCTCCGGGTTCGTTCACTTCATCGCCGCTCCGAGGGCCGGCTTACAAGGGCCTTCCATGGCCCTTTAAGCCTTTCGCCGCATCCATGCGGCTCATCCCTTTGCACGGCGACTACGCTCACCCTGCTGAAGCGGCATTCTGCGTTGCGTGGCAGCCCGTACCTGTACAACGTAAAAGCAACTTAGGGTGGCAGACCGCAGAAGGTTCTCCACCTGCGAAATCTGCAAGGCCTATACCTCGGCTATACGCCAATACGCGCCATTAAGGATCCAGGAACCATGTCCGTGCCGACCTACGACCAGTTCATCGAGCCCATCCTGCGTTTTCTCGCCGCCCACCCAGAGGGCGCGACGGCGAGCGAAGCTCACGAAGCGGCCGCACAGACACTCGGCCTGAGCGAGGCGCAGCGACAGGAAACCATCACCAGCGGCCAGGCCACTTACAAGAACCGCGCAGGTTGGGCGCATGACCGGCTCAAGCGCGCCGGCTATTCCAGCAGCGCCAAGCGTGGCTACTGGAAGCTGACCGACGACGGCCTTGCCTTCGCCCAGGCCAACCCGGCTCCGCTAACCGCCGAGCAGGTCGAACATCTCGCGATGAATTTCATGAGCGTGAAGCTGAAGACGGCGCCAGATGCCGCCTCGCTGGATGAAAGCAGCGACACACAAGCGCTGATCGCCCAGGCAGAAATCGCCACCAGCAGCCCACAGGAGCGGCTGGACCAGGCGCTGCTCGAGTTGCGCACCAGCGTCGCCGGTGATCTGCTGGACAGCCTGCTGCAAGCCAGCCCGACGCGCTTCGAGCATATCGTGCTCGATGTGCTGCACAGCCTGGGCTACGGCGCGAACCGCCAGGCGCTGCAGCAGGTGGGCGGCAGCGGCGATGGCGGCATCGACGGGGTGATCTCGCTCGATGCGCTGGGGCTCGAAAAGGTCTATGTGCAGGCCAAGCGCTGGCAGAGCACCGTTGGCCGCCCTGAACTCCAGGCCTTCTACGGCGCCCTGGCCGGGCAGAAAGCGCGGCGCGGCGTGTTCATCACCACCTCCGGGTTTACTGCACAGGCGGTGGAGTTCGCACGCTCGGTGGAAGGGCTGGTGCTGGTCGACGGCAAACGCCTGGTCAACCTGATGCTCGACCATGAGGTCGGCGTGAGTTCGCAGCTCTACAAGGTGCCCAGGCTCGACAGCGACTACTTCGACGAATCGCTCGGCTGAGCGGCTGTGGCGCTACATAGCTGCGCATCAGCCGTACCGGTTCGGACCCTTCGTCTAGTTGTACAACCCGCTATCCGGTAAGCAAAAGGCCCCGCCTCCTGATGGAAGCGGGGCCTTCTGGTTTGGGCTGGGTCCTGTCCCTATCGGCGGCTCCGAGCCGCATTTCCTGACGCCGTCCAAGCGCTTGCGATATCCGTCGCGGCAGCCACGACTGCGAGCCAGAGGCCGCAATCGCGCCGTGCTAGGCGGAGGTGACGCATCGAAATGGGACACGAACCGGCCAGCAGCGGCAGCGAGGAGTAAGAGTGCCACTAATGGCAAAGGTTCATCTTTTTAAAATGAAATCGCCATTACGGGTTAATCCGGCCGATCCGAGACGGTCTAAACCGTGTATTAACGGGGGTCACCTACCCGACTCTGCCCGGCGACTCAGCTATAGGCCGCGCCGTTGTTAAACGCAACGTGCTAGAGCGGTCCGATGGCGTTTTGCCAAGCTCCGTCAGGTAACCAGCCCGATACATTTTAACCGTTGCGCCTTCGGAACATGCGCGGCGAAACGCGGTCAGCTAAGCGTCGCCACCCCAGCGCAACCGAAAGGCTAAGCCTGCCACCACGAAGTCCGCCTTTGAGGAGCCAGGCCACTCGATGACCGCGATAACGACCCTCTTCAGCAAACTCAAGCACTACCTGTTCAACGCCTCCTGGATGATGGCCGAACGCCTGCTCAACATCGGCGTGGGCTTCCTTACGGCCGTGTTGCTGGCCCGTTATCTGGGGCCGGAGCAGTACGGCATCCTTGCGTACGCCATCTCGATGACCGCGATATTCGCCTCGGCCGGCCATATGGGCCTGGCGGGGCTGGTGGTCCGCGAGGTCGTCAAGCAGCCGGACAAGGTGCCGGAGACGCTTGGCACCACTTTTATGCTCAAGCTCAGCGGAATGGCCATCGGCTTCGCGCTGATCGTGATGTATGCGCTGGCCTTCGAGGAAGTTGGCGGCACCGAGTTCTGGATGCTGCTGATCGTCGCCTCGGCGATCTTCTTTCAGACCTTCGATGTGGTGGAGTACTGGTTCCAGTCGCAAGTACAGGCCAAGTACCCGGCCATCGCCAAGTCCTGCGCGATCCTCCTGGCGGCGGCGCTCAAACTACTGCTGGCGCTCGGCGGTGCAAGCGTGGTGGCCTTCGCCTTCGCGCACACCGCACAGTTCGTCGCGGCAGCGATCATTCTGGCGATCCTTTACAAGGGCACCACTCGGGTCTCGGTCACCAGCTGGAAGGCCAGTTTCGCCAAGGCGCGCGAGCTGCTCGCGCAGGGCTGGATCATCTACCTCGGCTCGATCTTCGCGGTGATCTACATGAAGATCGACCAGGTCATGCTCAAGTGGATGATCGGGGCCGAGGAAGTGGGTGTATACGCCGTCGCCGCCCAGCTGTCCGAGGCGTGGTATTTCCTGCCGACGGCCATCGTTGCCTCCTTCTTCCCCAAGCTGATCAAGCTTCATGCGGCCGACGGCGCGATGTTCAACCGGCGGTTCCAGCAGTTGCTGGATGTGCTCTTCGTGCTGGCAGTCGCCGTGGCGGTGCTCGTGTCACTCATCGCCGCGCCGCTGATCGGCCTGCTGTTTGGCGACGAATACCAGAACTCCGCCTCGATCCTGACCATCCATATTTGGGCCGGCGTGTTCATCTTCATGCGTGCTGCGTTCAGCCGTTGGATCCTGATCGAGGGCGCCCTGATGTTTTCACTGATCACCCAGGGCCTCGGCGCCCTGTTCAACATAGGCCTGAACCTGCTGCTGATTCCGCGCTACGGCGGTGAAGGCGCAGCCATGGCCACTCTCTTTTCCTACGCAATCGCTTCGTACGCTGCGCTACTGGTGCATCAGAAGACCCGGCCGGTGTTTTTCATGATGACCAAGTCGATGTTCAGCCCCGTCCGCTATGCGTTCAATGCCGCAGGAGCCCTCCGATGAGCCTCAAGCCTCTTGTTCGAATGCTGCCCGAGCCGGTCAAGGACCTGCTCAAGGGCATACGCGACCGCAGCCGCCTGGGCCTGGTCCAGCTGTTCTCCAGCAATGGCTTCCTGGCCTCGCTGTATTACTGCCTGATCAGCCGCGAGTTCGACCGCGAGCACCGCGCCGTCCTGCTCGGCCGCCTGCAGTTCGCCCGCCTGATGCAAGGGCGAGGCGAAAACGATGCCTTCCTGCGGCGCAACGTGCATCGGCTGGAGAAGGGCCTGATCATGCGGCCACGCCGCAGCACCTTCGCCGAGGACTACATCGGCCCGACCGTCCGCTGCTTCGCCGAGGCGACACACGCCGGCGTCGTGACCGGGCAGCAGCGCTGGGCCAACGATGTGCTCACCGACTATTTCTCCGCCGTGCAGAGCTCGCCACGGATCGACTCCGCTCGACGTGAATTTGCCAATGCGCAACGGGACGAGAGCGCCGGCCGCTGCGTGCCGTACCCGCATAGCGATCTGCCCGAGTGCCCGGTCAGCTACGAGCAGCTGATGGTGCTGTTCCGCCGCCGCCGCTCGGTGCGCTGGTATCAGGACAAGCCGGTCAGCAACGAACTGATCGAGCAGGCCGTGCGGGCGGCGTCACTTGCGCCCTCGGCGTGCAACCGCCAGCCGTTCCGCTTTTACGTCAGCAACGACGCGGCCAAGGCGGCCGACATCGCGCAGTGCGCAGGCGGCACCGGCGGCTTTCACGACAACCTGCCCTGCGTGATCGCCGTGGTCGGCGACCTGGGCTGCTATCCGGAAGCGCGCGACCGCCACGTTGTGTATATCGACGGCTCGCTGGCGGCCATGCAACTCATGCTGGCGTTCGAGAGCCTTGGGCTGTCGACCTGCCCGATCAACTGGCCTGACATCGAGTCGGCCGAGCGCAAGCTGGAAAAGAAACTGGGCCTGGCCTACTACGAACGCACCGTGATGCTACTGGCGGTGGGTTATGCCGATCCAACGGGAGGGATTCCTTATTCGGACAAGAAGACCGAGCACGATTTGATCGTCTACAACTGAGGCAAACGATGATTATCGAGATCAGAAAAGCAGGCTTCGTCAATAAAGGTGCAGAACTGATGCTGCACGCTGCGCTGGAGAAGTTGAAGTCCCGCTATCCCGACGCGACTTTCGTCATGGCCCCGACCACTGAGAAGTCCGACCACCCTTATCGCAAGTTCGTGAAACTGGGCTTCTTCCCCAAAGCCTCGCTATGGCGCTACGGCATTCAGTGGGGCGACCTGGCGAATCTCGCGCCGCGCCAGTTGCGCGAGATGTATGGCGTGGTGCTGGACAAGGAAATCGACGTTGTCATCGACGCGGCTGGCTTTGCCTACAGCGACCAATGGGGCGACGAACCCAGCGCCGAACTCGCTCAATCAGCCAAGCGCTGGAAGAAGAACGGTACCCGCGTCATCCTGCTGCCCCAGGCGCTGGGCCCGTTCAAATCCGAGAAGAACCAGGCGGCGATGAAAACCGCGGTGGAGAACATCGACCTGATCTTCCCGCGTGAGCGTATTTCCTACGACTACCTCACCGAACTGGTCGGCGAGCAGGGCAAGATCCGCCAGGCGCCGGACTTCACCAATCTGATCAAGGGCGTGCTGCCGCCGGACTTCGATGTCGAGCAAAACCGCTTCTGCATCGTCCCCAACTGCCGGATGCTGGACAAGACTGACCAGCAGACCCGTGACGCCTATCTTCCCTTCCTGATCCGCTGCGCCAGCTATCTGGTGGAGAAGGGTGCCAAACCGTTCGTGCTCGTGCACGAAGGTCAGGGCGACCGGCGGCTCGCCGAGCAGGTATCAGCGGCGGTGGGCGGCATCCCGATCGTCAAGGAGAGCGGCCCGCTGGAAATCAAGGGCATCCTCGGCGCCTGCAGCGGAACCCTGGGCAGCCGCTTCCATGGGCTGGTCAGCGCGCTGTCGCAGGGCGTGCCGGCGCTGGCAACCGGCTGGAGCCACAAGTACCAGATGCTGTTCGACGACTACGGCTTCCCCGAGGGGCTGGTACAGGTCACGACCGATGAAGCGGAAATCAAGCGCAAGATCGACCTGGTGCTCGACGAGCGCGACCGGATCGCTGGCGTGATCCAGGCCCGCACCGATCAGCTCAAGCAGCAATCCGAGCTGATGTGGCAACAGGTATTCGATGTCATCGACCAATGCGAGCGCGTGAGCCAGGCCAACCCCAGGACCGCGGGCGCCGCGTAAGACTGCAGGAATGAGCGCCGCCGGCAAGGCCGGTGGCGCTTGGCTGGGCGCTCAACGATGGCGGCGTGCTTACCTGCGCTGTTGGGATGAAGAATCCTGCGCCGCAGTTTCGGCACCTGTTTGCACCGGCTTCTCAAGCGAAGGCGCAGGCTGTTTGACCTCCGGTGCGGACGCAGCCGGCAACGAGGCATAGTAATCCGCCAACGCACCCATCTGCTCCGGCGTGAGCCGCTGCGCAGCGCTGTGCATGATGTGGGCGTATTCGGTGCCGCCACGCTTACCGGCGGAGAACAGCTCTAGCTGCAACTTCAGATAGCGGGCGTACTGTCCGGCGATATTGGGGTACATGGGATTGCGTGGGCTGGCCTTCGGTCCATGACAATGCACGCAGGAAGGTATACCGCGCTCCCGTGCTCCGCGCTCGGCTAGCGACAGGCCCTGGGCAAGAATGTCCGGGGCAGGCTCCGGGGCCTCGGTTCGGCTGACCGGTGGCAGTTCGGCATAGTGCTGGGCCAATGCCCGGAGCACCTCCGGCTCCAGGCCAGCGGCGATCGGCTGCATGACGCCGCTATGCCGCTCGCCGCTGGCGTAGGCCTGCAGCGCACCGAGCAGGTAGGGCTCGCTCTGCCCGGCTAACCGTGGAAAAGCACCCTCGCCCCGGCCTCCGCCATCTTCGGCATGGCAGCGGTTGCAGTTGGCCAACACAGGACCGAGCGGGTCCTTCACCGGTCGCAGATGATCGGGCGTGACGGGCTTGGCTGCCTCATCGCTGCGCCCGCCCAACGCGAGCTGTTTATAGCGCTCGGGGGACATGCTCGGCATCGCCTGAAGGAACGCCACCATGGCCCAGACTTCATCGTCCCGCTTCTGGGCAGGCCAGGCCGGCATAGCGGTGAACTTCACGCCGTTCTTCACGATCCAGAACAGTTCCTGGGGCCCCCAGCGAACGATCCGTGGTGGAAGGTACGGAGGCTCAGGTGTCATCTGCTGAACGATCAACGAGCGCTCCTGGCCTGGACCGCCATGGCAGGCCAGGCAGCCGGTGTGATAGTGCCCAGCCCCTTTGAGCAACAGCGCAGGATCATCCAGCGGCGGCACCTTTATACCCATCGACTGCGTGCTCACCGCACGCCGCATGGCGTAGTGCAGAAGCCAGCCGGTCGCTTTCCAATGGCCCGAGCTGGCACTGATCGAGACCAGCCCCAGCGAAACCATGACGAACGCGCCCGTGCCCGCGAGCGCCGCTATCAACGCGACCGCCGCTATAACCCGCTTCCAGGAGCCACCGGTCAGCCAGCACAGCCAGCGCCGCAAGGGCGCCGACCACCGCCAGACCCTGCGTTTAGCTGATTGAAACGGCATGGCGCTTGTCCTGTAAAAGCCCGAACAGCAGATACAACCCGCCGATGAGATAGGCGCTGCCGCCAAAGGCCAGCATGATCACACCGCCCATCTGCTGGTCCTCCAGCGGGCTCATGCCCGATAGCGCCGAGCCGGTGTGCTCGAACAGCGGTCGGCTGGACATGGCCAGCAGGACGCCGAGCAGCGTCATGTGCATCGACGTCAGTAGCAGGCCGGCAATACCCGCAAGCGCGCGCCGGTGCCGCACGCCGCCAAACGCTGCAAGCCATACCAGCAGGCCGACAAACAGGTAGCTGCCCTGCTCCAGCAGTTGTGCCCATTGCGATGTGCGTGCCGCATGGTGCAGCGCCGGCATGTGCCAGGCCCAGACCACGAACAGTTCGATCACCGAGGCCAGGATCGGTGAGAACAGAAAAGGAATGCGGCTGGAGAAATCAAACCGGCCGCCGGCCAGGCCGATCGCCAATAGCGGCGCCGCAACCGCGACAACCATCACGTGCATCAGCATATGACCGACGAACAGCCTATCCGCCATATCAGGCAACGGCCCGAGCCAGACTGCTCCTAGCGTGGCCAGACCAAGCATCAGCGACAACGGGCGCCAGATCATGCGCAGCTCCTGATAAATACCACGCACAGGGCCACGAATATCGTCGCGACAAAGCTCAGGCCACTGAGTAGCAGCGTCGAAAAACCCAGGAAGCGGTGGCGGTCGCCCGGTGTGTCGAAGTCATGCGGCGCGGTCGCATGCCCGAAGGTGTGCTTGCGCCAACCGCGCCAGCCGGTCAGGGCGATGCCGACCAAGGCGACCAACGTCAGCACACCAATGGCCACGCGGATATCACCCAGCGCGCCGCTGCGGCCCGCGACCTTCGCGCACCATACGGACGTCGCCAGGTAGGACAGCAGGAAGTGCAGCGCCCAGATAGTCGGGCTAAAGGTGATCAGCCAGAGCGAGTCGCGCTCCTGCGGCGGTGCTTCCGGCGCCTGCTGATCGGCCAGCCGTTGCTGTTCGCTCAGGTTCTCGCTCATAGCACCTCCGGAAAGCCGGCGATGACGGCCACGGTCACGCCGACGGTGATGAGCATGAAGTGCCAGAACAACGCGACGTTGCGGATATCGATGTCATGCACCGCCGTCATCCGGCCGGCAGCGCGGCGCGCCAAACAGTAGAGCTGCATGATCAGGCCGATGGACAGGTGTATCAGGCACCAGAGCACCAGCACCCAGACCGTGGCGGGATACACGTGACTGGTGGGGTCGAGGCCACTGAAGTGCGGTCCGGCCCACATCGAATAGGCACCCGCCACGGTGCAGACCGCCGCCAGCCCCAGCGAGCCGTAGAAGCCTGCCGCCTGATCGCGGACATTGCAGCGCCGTGCCAGCAACGTCAGCGCCCAGGACAGGGCAATCAATCCCAGCCCCAGTACCGGCCAGAACACACCTGGGCCGGCCGCATCAGCAGGCGGGAAATCCTCGTGTACGGTCCAGAAGAAGAAGTAGCCGAACACCAGGCTGCCAAAGGCGCTCATGTCACCGATCATGGTGATGAACATCGCCCACCAGCCCACCGACTTGGCGCCCGAGGCATAGAGCGGCACCGTCACGTCCAGGCCGATGTCCTTTTTCGGCTTCTCCGGGATCACGGCCGTGCCGGTCCACAGCCAGATCAAGATGGTGATCAACGCGAGGCCACCACTGACCAGCGCCGCGGCGTACCAGCTGTAGGTCGCAAAGATGAACAAGCCGCCGGTGAAGATCGCCGCCCACATGCTGAGAAAGGTAGGGCCTGGCACGCGCAGGCACTGGATTGGCTCGGCATCGATGATGCTGCTGATCAAGGTCTCGCGCTTTCCCTCCTCGGCATCGGGCAGGTAGAAGCGGCCAGCGTCGACGTCGCGCATCAGGTTGGGCTGGTCCCACAGCGGGTAGCGGCTCTTGATGATCGGAATCGAACGCGCACCCCAGGGCATGCCGGGCATCTCAGCCAGCCATTCAAGCGTCCCGGCGTTCCAGGGATTGCGCTGGCTGTAAGGCTGTTTGCCCTTGGGCCGCAAGACGTCCCAGACGAGCACAGCGACGCCAGCCGCCAGGATAAAAGCACCGACCGTGGACACCATGTTGAGTACATCGAAGCCCATGTCTGGCGCATAGGTGTAGACCCGCCGCGGCATCCCGAGCAGACCGGTGAAGTGCATGGGCAGGAAAGCAATGTTGAAGCCGATGAACATTAGCCAGAAGGCGATGCGGCCGAGGCGGTCGGACAGCGTCTTACTGCGCGCCAACGGGAAGAAGTAGTAGAGCCCGGCGATCACCGGGAACAGCATGCCGCCGATCAACACGTAGTGCAGGTGAGCGACGATGAAGTAGGTGTCATGTGCCTGGAAATCGAACGGCGCCAGCGCCACCATCACACCGGTCAGCCCGCCAAGGACGAAGATCGCCAGCGCACCGGCGACGAACAGCATCGGCACCGATTTGACGAAGCGCCCGGCCAGGGCCGTCGCCAGGAAGCAGAAGATCTGCACGCCAGTGGGAATCGCCACGGCCTCGGAGGCGGCCGAGAAAAAGGCCAGCGAGATACCGGGCATCCCGGTGGTGAACATGTGGTGTACCCACAAGCCGAAACTGATGAAACCGGTGCCCACCGCCGCCAGCACGATAAAGCTGTAGCCAACGATTGGCCGCCCGGCCGCGGTGGGCACGATGGTCGCCACCAGCGCCACGGCAGGCAGGAAGATGATGTAGACCTCAGGATGGCCGAATATCCAGAACAGGTGTTGCCAGAGCAATGGATCGCCACCGCGGGTGTGATCGAAGAATGGCCAGTCGAAAGCACGCTCCAGTTCGAACAACAGGTCGCCCGCGATCAGCGGGGGAAAGGCGAAGAGGATCATCCCGGCCACAACCAGGATGTACCAGGAATACAGCGGGATCAGGTTGATGCGCATGCCCGGCGGCCGGGTCTTCAGCACACCTACGATCAGCTCCACCGCCGCCGCAATCGACGACACCTCGATGAACGACAGCCCGAGCAGCCAGATATCTGCGCCGAGACCGTCCTGATAGGTGGTGGTGAGCGGTGGGTACATGAACCAGCCGCCCTGCGGAGCGACGCCAAAGAAGATCGAGCCGCACACGAACACGCCGCCAATGATGAAACACCAGAAGCCGTAGGCCGACAGCCGCGGAAAGGGCAGGTCCCGCGCGCCGAGCATCTGCGGCAGGATCAGGATGGAAAAGGCTTCGAAGATCGGCACGCCGAACAAGAACATCATCACCGAGCCGTGCAAGGTGAAGACCTGATTGTAGGTTTCGGCAGACAGCAAATCGTTGTCTGGCACCGCCAGCTGAGCGCGGATCAGCATCGCCAGCACGCCGGCAAACAAGAAGAACAGGAACGACACGCCGGTGTACCAGAGGCCCACCTCGGTGTTGTTCACTGCGGACCAGTAACGCCAGCCGGTGGGTGTCTTCCAGGCCGCAGCCAGGCGATCGGCCTGCGCTTTGGCGCGGGCTTCCTCCTGCGGGTCGCTGTACTGGATCGGCTCGCTCATTTAAGTCCGCTCAGGTAGTGCGCCATGGCAGTCAGCTGCGCCTCGGGCAGCATGCCAAAGGCGGGCATTTTCACGTCGGGTTTGATCGCGCTGCTGTGGCCGATCCAGCGTTTGAAGGCTTCAACATCGGCTGGCAGGGTGCCGGCTGCGAGGGTCAGGCGGCTGCCGACGTGAGTCAGGTCCGGCCCGAGCGTGCCGTCCGCCTCGGTGCCTCGCACCTGATGACAGGCACCGCAGCCGTTGGCGAGAAAGGCCTGCTGGCCTGCCTGCTGCAATTCGGTAACCGGCTGCTGCGCAGGCTCGGCCTGCTCGGCGAGCCATTGATCGAAGGCCTCCCGGGCCATCACCACCACGGCGAAATTCATCAGCGCATGGGACGTGCCGCAATATTCGGCGCAGGCACCGCGGAAGGTGCCGGTCTCGGTCGGCTCCAGCACCAGCTGGTTGGTGCGACCGGGGATCATATCGACCTTGCCGCCCAGCGAAGGAATCCAGAACGAATGGATCACGTCCGGACTGGTCAGGCTGAAGGCCACTCGCTCGCCCACCGGCAGGCGAATCTCGTTCGCCAGCTCGACCGCATCACCCGCTTCGGTCTGATAGCGCACCCGCCACCACCACTGTTCCCCCGACACATCGACATGCAGGGCGACGTTTTCTGAGGAGCGCAGCTGGGGCATCAACATCAGCCCGTAGATCAGCAGCCCCGTCAGCACCACCACGGGAAAGACGATTCCGCCACCCATGATCAACCAGCGCGCACTACGGATGCCGTGCGCTTCGGGGTGCGCCTGAGTGGCATACAAGGCGATACCCATCACCACCAGCCAGATGACCAGCGCACCGCCCGCCATCCACCAGAACAGCGTGGCAATGCTCTGCGCGCCGACACCGGCCGGGTCTAACGCGGACTGTTGCCCCTCGCAACCTGCGACCAGCGCCAGCAGCAGCAACCGGCTAATGCCGGGCGCGGGAAGGAGGTCATGTATCGAAGAGCGCCGCATGGTCCGCCTCGCTGGGAGCTAAGGGTTGTGACCCCTGCGTGGCAAGAAAAGTTGGAAATCTGCACCGAACCGAGCGCGCGAGGACCCTCTCACCGCTGCGCTGGTCCTAGCAGAAGAACAACCTGCAAGGAGCACCTATGGAAACAGACAGACATCACCGGCACTTCCTGCTGACACTGGTCGGCTTGTTCCTGGTGATCTGGGGTGTACTGGCGATTGATCCGTTCAATCGGCACGACTGGCTACTAGAGAACCTGCTGGTATTCGGCCTCGCCTTGGCCCTGCTGCTTGGGCACAAGCACTACCTACCCTCGCGTAGCGCGGCGACCTTGATCTTCCTCTACCTGTGCATCCACCAGCTGGGCGCGCACTACACCTACGCCAACGTCCCTTATAACGATTGGTGGCAGACATTGACCGGCGAAGGGCTGAACGAGCAAATGGGTTGGGAGCGCAACCAGTTCGACCGGCTTGCGCATTTCAGCTACGGGCTGTTGCTGGCCTACCCGATGCGCGAGGTGCTGATTCGCCTGGGTGTGCGCCCCGGGCTGTGGAGCCTGATCCTGCCAGTGGACATCGTGCTATCGACCTCAGCCATTTACGAGCTGATCGAATGGTGGGGCGGCGAAATGCTTGGCGATGGGCTGGGCCGCCGATTCCTCGCCACGCAGGACGACCGCTGGGATCCGCAGAAAGATATGGCCCTTGCAGCCCTAGGCGCCGTCATCACCATGATCATCACGGCAATCGCGACACGGGCGCGACGACCGGAGCGCTGATAGAAGGATCAAGTGTCTTCAGGGGCGGGTGGCATCAGCGCTGCGCCCGGCAGGCTCCGCAGCTTCCGGCTCGGTCGTCACGCCGATGCGGCGCAAGTACCAGCGATAGGCAAGGGTCGAAGCCGCCCAGCCCAACAGCACGCCAAGCGTGTTGGCGAGCATGTCACCCATGGACGACTCGCGTGCCGGCAGCAGGCCCTGCGCGATCTCGATCAGCAGGGCAGCGGCGAGGCTCAGCACCACGGTCCAGGCCAGTCGCCATTGCGCAAAGGCCAGGCGCATGGTGAACATCAGCGCGGCGAAGCCAAGCAGGTGATGCAATTTGTCCTGCTGGTCGAAGGCCTGCGGAATCGGGTCGGGGCGCAGGCCAGTGAAGAGGATGACGACCAGCACAGCGAGAAAGGGCAGGTAACGCAGAAGATTCATCGACAAGGCAAAGGCTCTCGCGGGTCGGTGGAAGAAGGTACGAACGGCAGGGCCTCAGGGAGGCGGTAGAAGGCGGGTCGTCAGGACGACCAGCTCAGCAGCCGTCGAGCGCGGCTTGCCCGCTATGAGGCCGGCGCGGGGCGATAGTTCGCCGGCGTGCTGTAACAAATTGCGCCGCGCCGACGGGCGCACAACCTGCCTTGGCAAAACGGAATCACGTCTCACCGGTCGAACTGATAGCATTCGCCAACGTTACGGCGACAGGCGCATGCCTCGCACGCCACAAGCCAAACGGGACAGCACCTTGACGCAACCCTCCTCGCCGCCCGGCAGCCTGCAGCGGCTCTCGACAAGCGATTCACCGGCCGCGACCCTGGCCATCGCCGGTGACTGGACGCTGCGCCACTACGCCAGCTTGCGCCGTGAAATCGAGCGCAACCGCCGGCTTGTCAGCGACACCGACCGCATCGAGCTGAGCGCCATCGGCGAACTGGATACCGCCGGCGCCGGCCTGCTGGTCGAGCTACTCGGCCCCAGCCGCGCGCGGCAGGTCGACGACTGGGCGCCCCATCTACCCGCCGAGCGCAAAGCGTTGCTGCGCACCGTCGCCAACGCGCTGGACAAGCCCGAGGCCGAACTGCCGCAGCCGACCAACGCGCTGGCCGACGTCCTCGCGCACATCGGCGGCACGGTGTCCGGCGTCTGGAACCAGCAGCGCACCTTGCTCGGCTTCATCGGGCTGACGCTGCAGACGCTGTTCACGGTGCTGCCCAACCCTCGGCGCTGGCGCATCACCGCACTGGTCGCGCATATCGAGCAGACCGGCCTGGATGCCATCCCCATCGTCGCCCTGCTGACCTTTCTGGTCGGTGCGGTGGTGGCCTTTCTCGGCGCCACGGTGCTGGCCGACTTCGGCGCGACCATCTACACGGTCAACCTGGTGGCCTTTTCCTTCCTGCGCGAATTCGGCGTGTTGCTGGCCGCCATTCTGCTCGCCGGGCGCACCGCCAGCGCCTTCGCCGCGCAGATCGGCGCGATGAAGTCCAACGAAGAGATCGACGCCATCCGCACCCTGGGCCTGAGCCCGATCGAGCTGCTGGTGCTGCCGCGGGTGCTGGCGATGCTGATCACCCTGCCGATCCTGACCTTCATCGGCATCCTCAGCGGCATCGTCGGCGGGCTGGTGGTCTGTTCGCTGGCACTGGATATCTCGCCGACCATGTTCTTCACCATCCTGCAGCGCGACATTCCGCTCAATCACTTCCTGGTGGGCATCGGCAAGGCGCCGGTGTTCGCCTTCCTGATCGCCGTGATCGGTTGCCTGGAAGGCTTCAAGGCTAGCGGCAGCGCGCAGTCGGTGGGCGAGCACACCACCTCCAGCGTGGTGCAGTCGATCTTCATGGTGATCCTGCTCGACGCGGTGGCCGCGCTGTTCTTCATGGAGATGGGCTGGTGAACGCAGACGATCCCGTGATCCAGGTCCGTGGCCTGGTCAACCGCTTCGGCAAGCAGGCGGTGCACGTCAATCTGGACCTGGACATCCGCCGCGGCGAGATCCTCGGTGTGGTCGGCGGCTCCGGCACCGGCAAGTCGGTGCTCTTGCGCAGCATCGTCGGCCTGCGGCGGCCCAACGCCGGCAGCGTCAAGGTGTTCGGCGAAAACCTGCTGAAGCTCTCGACCCAGCGGCGCTCGGAAGTCGAGCGTCGCTTCGGCGTGCTGTTCCAGGGCGGCGCGCTGTTCACCTCGCTGAATCTGCAGGAGAATGTCGCCCTGCCGCTGATCGAGCACGCCGGGCTCAAGCGCAGGGATGCCGAACACCTGGCACGACAGAAATTGGCGCTGGCCGGGCTGCCGCCCGAGGCGGCCTGCAAATACCCGGACGAACTGTCCGGCGGGATGGTCAAGCGTGCGGCGCTGGCCCGCGCGCTGGCGCTAGACCCGGAAGTGCTGTTTCTCGACGAGCCGACTGCCGGCCTCGACCCGATCGGCGCGGCGGCCTTCGACCAGCTGATCCTGACCCTGCGTGATGCGCTGGGCTTCAGCGTATTCCTGGTCACCCACGACCTGGACACGCTCTACACCATCTGTGACCGCGTCGCCGTGTTGTCACAGAAGCGCGTGCTGGTGGTCGACACCCTCGAACGGGTCGCCGCCACGGACGACGCCTGGATTCGCGATTATTTTCACGGCCCACGTGGCCGCGCCGCGCAAGATGCTGCGCTGAAGCTGGAGATGCCCTGAGATGGAAACCCGAGCCCATCACGTCCTGATCGGACTGTTCACCGTGGTCGCCGTCGGCTGCGCCCTGCTGTTCGCCCTCTGGTTGGGCAAGTCCAGCATGGACCGCGAATACGCCTACTACGACATTGGCTTCAGCCAGGCGGTGAGCGGGCTGTCGAGTGGCAGCTCGGTGGAATACAGCGGTATCAAGGTCGGCGACGTCACCGAACTGTGGCTAGAGCCCGACGACCCGCGCAAGGTGCGTGCGCGCATTCGCGTCTATGGCGGCACGCCGATCAAGGAAGACACTCAGGCACGCCTGGCGCTGGCCAACATCACCGGCAGCATGGTCATTCAGCTACACGGCGGCACGCCGGAAAGCCCGCGCCTGGAAGGCGACCGCGACGACCCGCCGCTGATCGTCGCCGACCCGTCCTCGCTCAATGCGCTGTTGGAAAACGGCGAAGACCTGATGAGCAACATCAACAACCTCTTGCTCAGCGCCAACCAGATCTTTTCCGAGGACAACATCAACCGCCTGAGCGACACGCTCGAGCATCTGGAGCAGGCCACCAGCGTGTTGTCCGATCAGCGCGGCGACCTCGCCCAGACGCTGCAGCAGTTCAACCAGCTAAGCCAGCAAGCCAACACCGTGATGGGTGAACTGTCGAGCCTGGCGCGCAACGCCAACGGCTTGCTCGACGATCAGGGCCGCAGCGTGCTGACCAGCGCCGCGCAGTCGATGCAGACGCTCGACCGGACCACCGCCCGCCTCGACCGGTTGCTGGAAGAAAACCAGGGCGCGCTGAACAACGGCATGCAGGGCTTCAATGAACTTGGCCCGGCGATCAACGAGCTGCGCACCACCCTCGGCGCGCTGCGCCGAGTCACCCAGCGCCTGGAAGACAACCCCAGCGGCTTCCTGCTCGGCCGCGACAAACTGCAGGAGTTCACACCATGAGCCTTCGCCCGCTGTCCCGCCTCGCCCTGCTCGGGCTGTTCTCCCTGTTGGCCGCCTGCTCCATTTTTCCGGAGTCGGAAACGCTGCGGATCTTCCTGCTGCCCACCACCACGCCGCCACCGGAAAGCGCGCAGCCACAGATGCAGCAGTCACTGCGAATCAACACGCCGCAAGCCAGCCGCATCCTCGCCAGCCAACGCATCGCCGTGGTGCCACAAGGCAACGAAATCAGCGCCTACAGCGGCGCACGCTGGGGCGATGCGGCACCGGTATTGTTGCGCGACCGCCTGATCGAAGCGTTCCAGCGCGACGGACGCATGCCCTCGGTGAGCAACGAAGACGCCAATCTCTACGCCGACCTCAGCCTGCACAGCGATTTGCGTGCCTTCCAGAGCGAATATGTGGATGGGAAGCCCGTGGTGGTGATCCGTCTCGACGCGCGCCTGGTGGATCGCAACAACCAACACACCCTGGCCAACCGCCGCTTCGAGGTCCGTCAGCCCAGCACCGGCACCGACGTGGAACGCGTCGTCGAAGCCTTTGGCCAGGCCAGCGATCGGCTCAGCGCCGACCTATTGCAATGGACCCTCGAACACGCCCGCACGCTAGACCGCCGTTGATGGGCAGAGCGTCGGACGCGTCAATTGGGAGTCGGCACGGAGCGTGCCTGCTTCAGACCCTGGCGCAGGCACACTAAGCGCGCCGAAAGGCTCGGTAGCGCCTCGCCTGCTCGTGATTGCAGGCGCTGGCTGTCTCCAGACGCGTGCGCCGCTCGCAGAAGGCTCAGCGGCCGTCTTCAGGCTGAACGATTTCCGACGTATCGGTGAGCAGGCCCGCCTGGCGCCAGCGTTGCTCGAAGCCCGCCTGGACCTCGGTGATACGGCCCACCATCCGGCGGCTGGCGATGCGCACGGCCGGATCCTCGCTGGCCATGAGTTCAAAGGACAGTGCGTTCAAGGCTTCGGTCAATTGCGCGATACTGCGCGCGGTGAAAATCAGCAGGTCGTCGAGCTGTTCGTTTCGGTCGGGCATTCCATTGCTACCGGCAGTTGCGGGGCCGCGATAGTACTGCATACGTCAACCGCGTCACAGTGCCGCAGATCAACACCCTACCTCGTGTCCTCCCGCAGCGAAACCGCCCGGAAGCCGGCGCGGCGGGCATGGGAATTTTTACAGTCGCAATCGGTCTATCAGCCGACATGCCTGGAGCCTGAAGCTCTGTAGCGCGCCAAGGAAGCCTATCGTCATGCGCATTCTCGTTACCGGCGGAGCCGGATTCATCGGCTCTGCTCTGATCCGCCATCTCATCCAAGACACCGAGCACAGCGTCCTCAACCTGGACAAGCTGACCTACGCTGGCAACCTCGAATCATTAGCCGAAGTCGACGGCAGCGACCGCTACCGGTTCCTGCAAGCCGACATCGCCGACCGCGACCGCGTCAGCGAGGCCCTGTTGGAGTTCCAGCCGGACGCCATCATGCACCTGGCGGCTGAATCCCATGTCGACCGCTCCATCGACGGCCCGGCCGAGTTCATCCAGACGAACATCGTCGGCACCTACCAGCTGCTCGAAGCGGCCCGTGGCTACTGGCAGAGCCTGCCGGCCGAGCGCCGCGAAGCCTTCCGCTTCCACCACATTTCCACTGACGAGGTGTACGGCGACCTGCATGGCGTGGACGACCTGTTCACCGAGACCACGCCCTACGCACCCAGCTCGCCCTACTCGGCCAGCAAGGCCTCATCGGACC
The DNA here is from genome assembly GCF_054131565.1 of Pseudomonas sp. SA195. Classification (NCBI taxonomy): domain Bacteria; kingdom Pseudomonadati; phylum Pseudomonadota; class Gammaproteobacteria; order Pseudomonadales; family Pseudomonadaceae; genus Pseudomonas; species Pseudomonas sp. SA195. Next base: position 4,380,796 of record NZ_CP096392.1, read on the forward strand.
ATCTGGTCCGCGCCTGGCAACGCACCTACGGCCTGCCGGTGCTGATCACCAACTGCTCGAACAACTACGGGCCCTATCACTTCCCCGAGAAGCTGATCCCGCTGGTGATCCTCAACGCGCTCGATGGCAAACCGCTGCCGGTCTACGGCAACGGCACCCAGGTGCGCGACTGGCTGTTCGTCGAAGACCATGCGCGTGCCCTGTTCAAGGTGGTCAGCGAAGGCAAGGTCGGCGAGACCTACAACATCGGCGGCCACAACGAGCAGCAGAATATCGACGTGGTACGCGGCATCTGTGCCCTGCTCGAAGAGCTGGCACCGCAGAAACCTGCCGGCATCGAGCGCTTCGAAGACCTCATCACCTTCGTCAAGGACCGCCCCGGCCACGACCTGCGCTACGCCATCGACGCCAGCAAGATCGAGCGCGAGCTCGGCTGGGTCCCGCAGGAAACCTTCGAAACCGGCCTGCGCAAGACCGTGCAGTGGTACCTGAACAACCTCGAATGGTGCCGTCGCGTTCAGGACGGCAGCTATCAACGCGAGCGCCTTGGCGCACTGGAGAACGCATGAAAGGAATCATCCTCGCCGGAGGCTCCGGCACCCGTCTGCACCCCATCACCCTGGGCGTATCGAAGCAGTTGCTGCCGATCTACGACAAGCCGATGGCCTACTACCCGATCTCGGTGCTGATGCTGGCCGGGATTCGCGACATCCTCGTTATCTCGACCCCGCAGGACCTGCCGCAATACCGCAACCTGCTAGGCGACGGCAGCCAATTCGGCGTCAACTTCAGCTACGCCGAGCAGCCCTCGCCGGACGGCCTCGCCCAGGCGTTCCTGATCGGCGAAGAGTTCATCGGCAATGACTCGGTGTGCCTGATCCTGGGCGACAACATCTTCCACGGCCAACACTTCACCGAGAAGCTGCAGCGCGCGTCTCATCAGGAGAAGGGCGCAACGGTCTTCGGCTACTGGGTCAAGGACCCGGAGCGCTTCGGCGTGATCGATTTCGACGAGAGTGGCAAGGCCCTTTCCATCGAAGAAAAACCAGCCAAGCCCAAGTCCAGCTATGCGGTGACCGGCCTGTACTTCTACGACAACGATGTGGTCGAGATCGCCAAGTCGATCAAGCCCTCGCCCCGCGGCGAGCTGGAGATCACCGACGTCAACATGGCCTACCTCAAGCGTGGCGACCTCAATGTCGAGCGCTTCGGCCGTGGCTTCGCCTGGCTCGACACCGGTACCCACGACAGCCTGCTCGAGGCCTCGCAGTACGTGCAGACCATCGAGCACCGCCAAGGCCTGAAGGTCGCCTGCCTGGAAGAAATCGCCTTCCAGAACAAGTGGATCGACCGCGAGCAACTGCTGCGCCGCGCCGACGCCCTGGGCAAGACCGGCTACGGCCAATACCTGTTCAAGCTGGCCGGTGAGCACGCATGAACGTCATCAAGACCGACATACCCGATGTGCTGATCATCGAGCCGAAGGTCTTCGGTGACGAACGCGGTTTTTTCTACGAGAGCTTCAACGCCGCGGCCTTCGAGGCCGCGACAGGCGTCAAACGCAGCTTCGTGCAGGACAACCACTCCAAGTCCCAGCGTGGCGTGTTGCGCGGCCTGCATTATCAAATCCAGCAACCGCAGGGGAAGCTGGTTCGGGTCGTGGCCGGCGAGGTCTTCGATGTCGCCGTTGACCTGCGCCGCCGCTCGCCGACCTTCGGCCGCTGGGTCGGCTGCCACCTGAGCGCTGCGAATCAGCGCCAGCTGTGGATCCCGGAAGGCTTCGCCCATGGCTTCGTGGTGCTCAGCGAAAGCGCCGAGTTCCTCTACAAGACCACGGACTACTACGCACCGGCGCACGAACGCTCGCTGTTGTGGAACGACCCGCAGATTGGCATCGACTGGCCGATCGACGAGCCGCCGCAACTGTCGCAGAAAGACATCGACGGCAAGGTCCTTAGCGAAGCGGAGTTGTTCGCGTGAGGATTCTCGTCACCGGCAGCCGGGGGCAACTGTCCCGCGAACTGCAACTGGCCTTGGCCGGTGAAGGAGAAGTGCTGGCGCTGGGGCACCAGGCGCTAGATCTGGCCGACTCGGCGCAGATTCGCCAGCAGGTTCGCCTGCTGCGCCCTGACCTCATCGTTAACGCGGCGGCCTACACCTCCGTGGATGCGGCCGAACACAACAGGGCGGCCGCATTCGCCGTGAACGCCACCGCCCCAGGGGTGCTCGCCGAGGAGGCCGCCAAACTCGGCGCCGCCCTGATTCACTATTCCACCGACTATGTGTTCGACGGCCTCAAGCCGACGCCCTATGTCGAGACCGACACGACTTCGCCGCTGGGCGTGTACGGCGCCAGCAAGCTGGCCGGCGAGCAGGCGATCCAGGCCGTTGCCGGGCAGCACCTGATTCTGCGTACGAGCTGGGTCTACTCGACCCACGGACGCAACTTCCTATTGACCATGCAGCGGCTGATGCAGGAGCGCGATGCCTTGCAGGTCGTCGACGACGAAATCGGCGCGCCGACCTGGGCCGGCACCCTGGCAGGCGTGACCGCCGAACTGATCCGCAAATGGCGCAACGGCGCCAACGGGCCAACAGGCCTGTATCACCTGACCGCCACCGGCGAGACCTCATGGTTCGGCTTCGCCCAGCGCATCGCCGAGCACCTTCGCCAGCAGGGTCGCCTGCGCGCCAGGCTCTCGCCGATTCCGGCACGGGATTACCCCACCGCCGCCCAGCGGCCGGCCAACTCACGCCTGTGCTGCGATCGGCTGCAGCGCGACTGGGACGTCCAACTGCCCGACTGGGATGCTGCGCTGCGCCTGTGTCTGGCTAGCCCGCGCACGGCAATCGACGAACGCGGCGCAGCCTGATCTGCGACGTTGACCGGCACGCTTCGGGCGTGGTGAACGTGCATAATGTGCCGCACTCACAGGCGCATCCGCATGACTCCAGTCCAATCTCCCCGTCGCCCGCGCTGGCGCAACCTGGCGCTCCTAGCCGTCCTGCTGTTTCCGCTGCTCTGGCCGTTGCAGCAACTGGCCGAGCGCTACTACAGCAATGAATTGATCGAGCAGAACCGCCAAACGCTCGATCTCTATGTCGCCAACCTGCTCGGTTCGCTGCGCCGCTACGAAGTGCTGCCCCGCATTCTCGGTGACCTGCCGACGTTGCGCACCGCGCTGCGCGACGCGCAGGACCCGGGCGCGCGGGACGCGGCCAACCGGCTGCTGGACCAGTTACGCAAGGAAACTGGCGCTGACGTCATCTATCTCATGGCACCGGACGGCACCACGCTGGCCGCCTCGAACTGGAACGACGAGGACAGTTTCGTCGACCGCAACTTCGCCTTCCGTCCCTATTTTCGCCAGGCGCTGGCCGGCGAACTGGGGCGCTTTTTCGGGCTCGGCACCACCTCCGGTAAGCGCGGCTACTACTTCGGCGCCGCGGTGCGCGACGGCGACCAAACCCTCGGCGCACTCGTGGTCAAGGTCGACCTGGACCACACCGAGACGCTCTGGGGCAATACGCCAGAACAACTGTTGGTAACAGACAACTTCGGCGTGGTGATCCTCACCTCGCGACCGGAATGGCGGTTTCGCGCCAGCCGCGCGCTGGACCACGACGAACGTGAACAGATCGCCTTCGACCGCCCCTATCCGACGCTGGAACCGCAGGATCTGACGCTGGACCTCGACGCCTGGCTGATCCAGAGCCGCGAGCTCAAGGAAACGGGTTGGACGGTGCGCATCCTGGCGCCCATCGCGCTGGTCGAGCGGCCCGTGCGCACCGTGGTCGCCATCGGTGCCGCGACCTTGGCCGCGGTGCTCCTGTTGCTCGGCCTGATGATGCAGCGGCGTCGCCATTACGTGGAGCGTATCGCGCTGGATGCCAAGGCGCGCCAGCAGCTCGAGCGCCGTGTGCAAGAGCGGACCCAGGATCTGGAGGCGTTGAACAGCCGACTCAAGCAGGAGGTACTCGAACGCGAACAGGCGCAGCAGGAACTGGTCCGGGCACAGGATGAGTTGTTGCAGGCCGGCAAGTTGTCAGCGCTGGGCACCATGTCGGCGAGCATCAGCCATGAACTCAATCAACCGCTTGGTGCTATCCGCAGCTACGCCGACAACGCCGGGGTGTTGCTCGATCAACAACGCAACGAGGAAGCGCGCGACAACCTCAAGCTGATCAGCGAACTCACCGCACGCATGGCCTCGATCATCGCCCACCTGCGCGCCTTCGCCCGCCGCGACCGCCACGCTCCCGAGCGCGTGGCGCTGCAACCCGCTCTGGACGATGCGCTGGCGCTCTTGGCCAAGCGCCGTCAGGCAATGAATGTCGAGCTGATCCGCGACCTGCCGGACGCCACGCTCTGGGTGCAGGCCGGCGAAACGCGGCTGCGACAGATCCTTTCCAACCTGCTGGCCAACGCGCTCGATGCGCTCAACGAGCGCCCACCGGGGCGGCGTATCTGGCTGCGTGCCGAGCGCCAGGGCGAGGGCGTGCTCCTGACCCTGCGCGACAACGGCCCCGGCTTCTCCGCAGAAGCGCTGCAGCGCGCCCGCGAGCCTTTTTTCACGACCAAGACCAGCACCCAAGGGCTGGGCCTGGGTCTTGCCATCTGCGATACGCTGGCGCGCGCGCTTGACGGCGAGCTGACCTTGGGCAATCACCGCGAGGGCGGCGCCCAGATCACTCTTTTCCTGCAATCGGCCGACCCCGGCGTGGCCTTTCCCAGCGAGGACTAGCATGACCAGCCACATCGACCCGCAGACCCAGGTAGTCCTGGTCGACGATGACGCCCATCTGCGCAAGGCGCTGAGCCAGACGCTCGATCTGGCCGGCCTCAAGGTGATCGGTCTGGCCGATGCGCGCGGGCTGGCCGCCATGATTCCGCCAGATTGGCCGGGCGTAGTGGTCAGCGACATTCGCATGCCCGGCATCGACGGCCTGCAACTTCAGCAACAGCTGCAGGCGATTGACGGCGAGCTGCCGGTGCTCCTGATCACGGGCCATGGCGACATCCAGCTCGCCGTCCAGGCGATGCGCGCCGGTGCCTACGATTTTCTCGAAAAGCCCTTCCCCAGCGAGGCCCTGCTGGATAGCGTGCGGCGGGCCCTCGCCCTGCGCAAACTGGTGTTGGATAACCGCAGCCTGCGCCTGGCACTTGCCGACCGCCAGCAGCTGTCCGGCCGGTTACTCGGGCAATCGCCTGCCATGCAACGCCTGCGCGAACAGATCGGCGCGCTGGCCGGCACCCAGGCCGATGTGCTCATCTTGGGCGAGACCGGCGCGGGCAAGGAGGTGGTCGCGCGTGCCCTGCATGACCTGTCGAGCCGCCGCGGCGGCCCCTTCGTCGCGATCAATGCCGGCGCGCTGGCCGAATCGGTGGTCGAAAGCGAGCTGTTCGGCCACGAGGCCGGTGCCTTTACCGGCGCGCAGAAACGGCGGATCGGCAAGTTCGAGTTCGCCAACGGCGGCACCCTCTTTCTCGACGAGATCGAAAGCATGAGCCTGGATGTGCAGGTGAAGCTGCTGCGCATGCTGCAGGAACGGGTGGTCGAACGCCTCGGGGGCAATCAGTCGATTCCGCTGGACATCCGGGTCATCGCTGCCACCAAGGAAGACCTGCGCCAGGCCGCCGACCAGGGCCGGTTCCGCGCCGACCTGTACTACCGGCTGAACGTCGCGCCGCTGCGCATACCGCCGCTTCGTGAACGAAGCGAAGACGTGCTGCTGCTGTTCCGCTATTTCGCTGAAGCTGGTGCCAACCGCCACGGCCTGCCGCTGCGCGAACCGCGACCCGAGCAACGTGCGCAGTTGCTGCGGCACGCCTGGCCGGGCAACGTGCGGGAGCTGCAGAACACCGCTGAACGCTTTGCCCTGGGCCTCGAACTCGGGCTGGATGATGCGCAGCCCGCGCTACCAGTCGGCGCCACTGCCGGCCGTTCGCTGGGCGATCAGGTCGACGCGTACGAGCGCGCCCTGATCGCGGCCGAGTTATCACGCCCGCATTCGTCCCTGCGCAGCGTCGCCGAAGCGCTCGGGCTACCGCGCAAGACGCTGCACGACAAGCTGCGCAAGCATGGCTTGGTGTTCACCGATGCTGGCGGAACCTCGCCCGATTCCGGCGAATAGATGGCGAATTTCCGCCACCAAGCATTGGTTTCAGCTTAATCCACTCATATATCCGCCCCGGCTGACATGCGACGGACACAATCGTCCGCTTACATGTGCGCTCCTGGTGTCGGCAGACGGCCCGACGGAAACATCGTGCTAGACAGGCTGCGTGAGAATTAATCGTCAGCTTTTTGCCATCACCGGGGTAAACTCGCCCGTCACGGGAGCACGATGCGGCCAATTGGCACAAGCCTTGCTCCCGCTAACCCCCACGAGTCAGTGAAACGGGCCTGCATAGGCACAGCGGCCTTGCCGATTACGCCTAGACTTGTCTTGCTGGCTACAGCCGAGTGATCGCTCGATGCGGTCACTCAATTCACAACAAGAGGAAAAACAACAATGTTCAAGCTGACCGCCACGGCACTCGCCTGTGCACTGTCCCTGGGTATGGCAAGCCTCGCGCAGGCCGCCGATCCCATTCTGATCAAGTTCTCCCACGTAGTAGCTGAGAACACCCCGAAAGGTCAGGGCGCCCTGATGTTCAAAAAGCTCGTAGAAGAGCGTTTGCCGGGCAAAGTGGAAGTGCAGGTCTACCCGAACTCCTCGCTGTTCGGCGATGGCAAGGAAATGGAAGCGCTGCTGCTGGGCGACGTCCAGCTGATCGCTCCGTCTCTGGCCAAATTCGAGCATTACTCCAAGGGCGTCCAGGTGTTTGACCTGCCGTTCCTGTTCGACAACATCCAGGCGGTCGACCGCTTCCAGAAGAGCGATGCCGGCCAGAAGCTGCTGAGCTCCATGGAAGACAAGAACATCACCGGCCTGGCCTACTGGCACAACGGCATGAAGCAGCTGTCCGCCAACAAGGAGCTGCGTGAGCCGAAGGATGCCCGTGGCCTAAAGTTCCGCGTACAGGCTTCCGCCGTACTGGACGAGCAGTTCAAGGCCCTGCGCGCCAACCCGCGCAAGATGAGCTTCGCCGAGGTCTACCAGGGCCTGCAGACTGGTGTGGTCAATGGTGCAGAGAACCCGTACTCGAACATCTACTCGCAGAAGATGCACGAAGTGCAGAAGCACATCACCGAGTCCGACCACGGCCTGCTGGACTACATGCTGATCACCAACACCAAGTTCTGGGACGGTCTGCCTGAAGACGTGCGCTCCGAACTCGACGACATCATCGAAGAAGTCACTGTCGAGGTGAACAAGCAGGCTGACGACCTGAACCAGAAGGCGAAGCAGGACATCTTGGCAGCCGGCACTACCGAAATCCTCGTACTGACCCCGGAAGAGCGTGCCAAGTGGCGTGAAGCGATGAAGCCGGTCTGGAAGAAGTTCGAAGGCGAAATCGGCGCCGACCTGATCAAGGCCGCCGAAGAAGCAAACAAGGCCCAATAAGCCTTGCCGGAGGGCGGCCCGGCCGCCCTCCCACCACCCTTGCGGTAGCGACAGCCCAGTGAAAAGACAAGCGGCCAATGGCGACAGGGTTCATCAACGCCATGGCACGACACGCGTTTTTCATTGCACTGTCGACCGGTCACCAGACCGGCTAATGGCGCACCCTCCGTACGCCTCATCGAACAAAATCAACTCCATCGGGAGATGTCATCCATGAACGCCCTCTGGCGCGTCTGGGACCACTTCGAGGAAGGGTTCATCGCCTTCCTGCTGGCCGCCATGACGCTGGTGACCTTCGTTTACGTGGTTCTGAACAACCTCTACACCGTTTTCTATACGGCGGCCGACACCTTTCCGGCCGCGGAAGACCTCTTCTTCAGCATCGGTGATTTCGTCATCGGTCTGGCCCAGGCGATGACCTGGAGCACCGCGCTGACCAAGGCGCTGTTCGCCTGGCTGATCTTTTCCGGCCTGGCTTACGGTGTACGCACTGCCGGGCACATCGGCGTGGACGCCCTCGTCAAGCTCGCGTCGCGCAGCGTTCAACGCTACATCGCGATCGTCGCCTGCCTATTCTGCCTCGGCTACGCCGGCCTGCTGACCATTGCCAGCTATGAGTGGATCAACGCCCTGTTCGTCGCCAACATCGGTGCCGAAGACCTTGGCCACATTGGCATCAAGCAGTGGCATATCGGGATGATCGTGCCATTTGGCTTCGCCATGGTGTTCATCCGTTTCGCCCAGATCTTCGTGCGCATCCTGCGCAACGAGCAAACCGGGCTGGGCCTCGCCGACGAGGCCGCCGAAGCAGCCAAGCTTGGTGAAGAGGAGCCGAAGTAATGACTATCCTGTTCCTCTTCCTCGCGCTCTTCGCGCTGATGTTCATTGGCGTGCCGGTAGCGATTTCCCTTGGTCTGGCCGGCTCGCTGACCATCATGTTCTTCAGCCAGGACTCGGTGCGCTCGCTGGCGATCAAGCTGTTCGAGACGTCAGAGCACTACACCCTGCTGGCAATTCCGTTCTTCCTGCTCGCCGGCGCCTTCATGACCACCGGCGGCGTGGCCAAGCGTTTGATCGACTTCGCCAACGCCACCGTCGGCCACATCCGCGGCGGCCTGGCAATCGGTGCGGTCATGGCGTGCATGCTGTTCGCGGCATTGTCAGGCTCATCCCCGGCGACGGTAGCGGCCGTTGGCTCTATCGCCATCGCCGGCATGGTGCGCTCGGGCTACCCGCAGGCATTCGGCGCGGGCATCGTCTGCAACGCCGGTACGCTGGGCATTCTGATCCCGCCGTCGATCGTGATGGTGGTCTATGCCGCTGCGACTGAAACCTCTGTCGGCAAGCTGTTCATGGCCGGTGTCGTGCCGGGGCTGTTGCTCGGCGTGGGCCTGATGGTGGCGATCTACATCGTCGCGGTGAAGAAGAATCTGCCGGCCATGCCGCGCGCGACCTTCCGCGAGTGGTTGTCTGCCGCACGCAAGGCGATCTGGGGCCTGCTGCTGATGGTGATCATCCTCGGCGGTATCTACACCGGTATGTTCACCCCGACCGAGGCAGCCGCCGTCGCCGCGGTGTATTCGGCGTTCGTCGCGCTGTTCGTGTACAAGGACATTTCCCTGCGCGACTGCCCGAAGGTGCTGCTGGAATCCGGCAAGCTGTCGATCATGCTGATGTTCATCATCGCCAACGCCATGCTCTTTGCGCACGTGCTGACGACCGAGCAGATCCCGCAGCAGATCACCGCGATGGTGCTGGAAGCTGGCCTACAGCCCTGGATGTTCCTGTTGGTCGTGAACATCGTGCTGTTGATAGCAGGCGCCTTCATGGAACCTTCGGCGATCATCCTGATCCTGGCGCCGATCCTGTTCCCGATCGCCGTTCAGCTTGGCATCGACCCGATTCACCTGGGCATCATCATGGTGGTGAACATGGAGATCGGCCTGATCACACCTCCGGTCGGCCTCAATCTGTTCGTTGCCTCCGCCGTGACTGGCATGCCGGTGACCCAGGTCATCCGCGCCGTACTGCCATGGCTTGCGCTGATGCTGAGCTTCCTGGTGCTGATCACCTACGTGCCGTGGATCTCCCTGGCGCTGCCGAACCTGCTGGGCATGTAATAGCCCCAGCGTCACGCCTGAAGCCCGGCCCCGTGCCGGGCTTTTTGCGTTTTAGCGGTTACAGGTTGAGGATGTCGGCCGGGCGCCGACGGAACCAGCCGGTGAGCGAAAGGCGATCCGCGTGGGTCACCCTCACCTCGTGCGGAAAATCCCCCGACAGGAATACCACCAGGTCGCCGCCCAATGGCGGAATGTCGCGCTGGGTACCGTCGGCGAAATGCATGCGCAGCTCACCGCCATCGGCCGGCTGCCAGTCCGGGTTCAGGTAGAGCACGGCAGTGACGCAGCGACTATCGTCATCGCGGAAGCGGTCGAGGTGGGTTTGGTAAAAGGCGCCTGGCGGGTACAGGGCGAAATGGCATTCGAACTCTTCCAAACCGAGGAACAGCGCCTGATTGAGCGCCTGGCGAAGCGCGTCCATACGCTCGAGGTAACCATCGCAGAGCGCCGATTGGCCCGGCTCGAGCCACTGAATTTGGTCCCCACGGATGCCTTCGCGCACCGCCACGGCCTCGCCACGGCCAATGCCCGCCGGCGCCAGCGCGCCCTGCGCCTCGCGTCTGCGGCACTCTGCCGCCAGATCAAGGGTCACATCGCTAGTAAGGAAACGACGCTGCAACGACCAACCGCGTTCGGCCAGGTCGTCAATGATGGTATCGAACTGCAAGGAAGAGACTCCAAGGGGACTGTCAGGAGTCTATCAGCAGCCCTTTCGCGCCTCGACAGCAACCGTCGGGGCGCTGAAAATAATCTGCCCGCCCGACAGGAGTTTCCATGCGCGCCCTTATTGCCATTGCATTACTAGCCTTTAGCTTGAACAGCTTCGCCGATACGTACGACGAGCTTTACGAGACCGCTGGCTGGACCGAACAACGCGCCAATTTCAAGGACGCACTGCTGGCCGCACAGCAGCGCTACAAGAACACACTGCCGCCGGCGGTCTACCAGGCACTTGTGACTAACAGCAACCGCCGCTTTGCCGTCGACGCGATCGATTTCCGTGCGAAGCAGGCGCTGCGGCAAACGCTCGACAACCCGCAGCCGGCACTGGAGTTCTTCCAGTCGCCGCTGGGCCATAAGGTCGTAGCCGCCGAGACGCTTGCCGGGCGACGGGAGCAGCTGGCCCGCTACGAGAATGGCATTCCCCGGATGGAGGCGGGCAGCAACCGACAGTTGTTGATCCGCCACCTGGCCCAGGCGCTACCTGCAGCCGAGGCCGGCGCGGAAGTCAGCCTTGCGCTGGCCGGAGTTGCGGCCGACAGCCTCAGCCAGATGATTCCCGGCCTGCTGGGCGGCAACCAGGCCCAGGGCTTGCTGGATAGCCAGCGCCAACGCATGCAGCAACAGGTTGAAAGCGATCTGGACAACACCCTTCTGTTCATCTATCGCGAACTGTCCGATGCCGAGCTAGAGGAGTTCGTCGAGTTCGCGCGCTCAGATGCCGGCCAGGCCTATTACCAGGCCGCCTTGCAAGCGCTCCGCGCCGGACTCGCGGTTGGGCTCAGCAGTGAAGAAATCCAGGCGCAGCGCGGCGCCTGAGGTTCAGCGCAGGCGCTCGCCGAGAAAGCCGAAATACCGCTTACGCAGGCCTTCCACTTCGTTCGCCAGGTGATGACGTGCTTCGGGTAGGCGCAGGATCTCCGGCGCCGCGAACTTGCTCTGGAGCACCGGCAGGTTGTGCTGCCAGTCCACCGTCATGTCTGCCTCGCCTTGAACGATGAGCGGGCTGTGGTCGCTCGGCGGAGCCCCTTCGATACGCGGGATCCACCGCGCCAGCGCACCGACCCAGGCGGTCGGCAGGATGTCCGGCTGCAGCGGGTCATGGGTGCGGATGAAGGCGAGGAAATCCGGATCATTGGAGTTATCGCTGAAGCGCCGCGGAATCTGGGTGGCGAAACGGCGCACCACCTCGTAGGTCACGCGCGACCAGCGCCAGGCGCAAGGCCGTACCAAGGGTGCGAGCAGGATGCCGCGCCCAAGCTCGGGGCCTACAGGCTGATGCAACAGATGATCGACAACGATAGCCGCACCGGTGCTCTGCCCAAGAAGGTGCCACGGGCGCGGTAGGTCGAGCTTCTGCGCCTCGCCGAGCAGCGCCTGAAGTACCGCCTGGTATTCATCGAACTCGTTGATGCTGGCCCGCGGTCCGCTGGACAGACCATGCCCAGGCAAGTCGCAGGCCACGACCACGAAGCCCATCTGCAAGCCCCAGTCCACCACGTGCCGGTAAAGGCCCGTGTGATCGTAGTAACCATGAAAGATCAGCAGCGTCGCCACCGGCTGCTCGGGATACCAGGCTTGCGCAACGATTTCGTAATCATGAACGGCCAGGCGCCCAAGGTGCCGCCTGATGTTGCTGCGATGCGGCAGGTCCAGGCCGTAGTAGGCCTGGTAATGCACGCCATCGGGCGTCGGCTCGGTGAGCGTATCGAACGCGGCGAGGCGGGTGCGTAGCTGGTCGGGATCGATGGCAGGTGACATAAGGGCATCTATTTCGGACAGGGGCCGATATTCAGCTCTATGCCCAGTCATGGCAAGCTGGCGCCCCCAACGAGAGACCGCCATGTCGAAGAAATGCACATTCGTTATCGCCAGCCTGATTGCCCTCGTCTGGGGCGGCGCCATGCTCGCGGCGTTCCGCTGGTTCGAGTCCCGGTACTTGCGCACTTTCGAAGGCGAGCGCGCGGAGCTTTTTTCCGGCGACGCACTGGTACTGCCCGCGGCGCTACAGGGGCTAGGGCCGGTGCGCTTCGTGCACTTCTGGGACCCGGCGTGCCCCTGCAATGTCGGCAACCAGCGGCACCTCGAAGAGTTGCTGTCACGCTATGGGGGCAAAGACGTGAAGTTCTACGTCGTGCAGAAGCCTGGCAGTCAGGGCCGCCTGCCGTCGCAGCTCTCCGCGCTCGAGCCGCTGGCGGCCTTCTCCGGCGCGGACGCCCTGCCCGCCAGCCCAGCGGTCGGCATTTGGGATACGGAAGGGAAACTGGCCTATCTAGGGCCCTACAGCGAGGGCGCGGTGTGCAGCTCGGACAACAGCTTCGTGGAGCCCATCATCGAAGCCATCCTCGCCGGACGCAGCGTACGCGCCAGCCATTCGCTGGCGGTCGCCTGCTTCTGTGCCTGGCAGGAGGCCGCCAGGCAGTAACACTCAGCTGTGCGCAGCGGGCGGCGTGCGTACGGTGTCATCCAGCGGCTGCATGCCCTGCCCGGTGGTTTCGTCCATCGCCTGGCGCATTGCCCGAACGCGACGCTTCTCGGCGCGCCGGCCGAGGTACCAGGCGATGAAGGTCGCCAGCGACACGACCAGCAGGATCAGGCTGGCTACGGCATTGATCTCCGGCTTCACGCCCAGCCGCACGGCGGAGAAAATCTCCATCGGCAGGGTGGTCGAGCCGGGGCCGGAGACAAAGCTCGCCAGGACCAGATCATCCAACGAGAGCGCAAACGACAGCATGCCGCCGGCGGCCAGCGAAGGTGCGATCATCGGCATGGTGATCAGAAAGAACACCTTCCACGGCCTGGCGCCCAGGTCCATCGCAGCTTCTTCGATCGACTGGTCGAGTTCGCGCAGGCGCGCCATCACGATCACCGCGACATAGGCCGAGCAGAACGTCGTGTGCGCGATCCAGATGGTGACAATGCCGCGCTGGGCCGGCCAGCCGACCAGTTGCGCCATGGCCACGAAGAGCAACAGCAGTGAAAGACCGGTGATCACTTCAGGCATGACCAGCGGCGCGGTCACCAGCCCACCGAACAGGGTGCGCCCCCGGAAGACCGGGATACGGGTCAGCACGAAAGCCGCCATGGTGCCCAGCGCCACCGCGGCGACGGCGGTGTAGGCGGCGATTTCCAGCGAACGCATCACGGCGCCCATGAGCTGGTTGTTGTCCAGCAAGCCGACGTACCACTTGACCGACCAGCCGCCCCAGACCGTCACCAGCCGCGAGGCGTTGAACGAGTAGATGACCAACAGCACCATCGGCAGGTAGATGAACAGCAACCCGAGCACCAGCATCAGGTTGGAGAAGCTGTAGCGCTTCATAGCTTGCCCTCCAGTTCCTTGCTCTGGTTGCGGTTGAACAAGATGATCGGCACCAACAGGATCGCCAGCATCACCACCGCCAAGGCGGACGCCACCGGCCAGTCACGGTTATTGAAAAACTCTTGCCAGAGCACTTTGCCGATCATCAACGTCTCCGGCCCACCGAGCAGCTCGGGGATGACGAACTCCCCCACCACCGGAATGAACACCAGCATGCAACCGGCGATGATCCCGTTCTTCGACAGCGGCACGGTGATCTTCCAGAACGCGCTGAGGTTGCTCGCGCCCAGGTCGGACGCAGCCTCCAGGAGGCTGAAGTCATGCTTCACGAGGTTGGCGTACAGCGGCAGGATCATGAAAGGCAGGTAGGAATACACCACACCGATATAAACCGCGACATCGGTATTGAGGATCTGCAACGGCGCGTCGATCAGCCCCAACCCCTGTAGCAGGCCGTTGAGAATGCCGTTGCTGCTGAGGATGCCCATCCAGGCGTAGACGCGGATCAGGATGGCGGTCCAGGTCGGCATCATCACCAGCAACAGCAGGACGGTCTGCACGTCCTTGCGTGCGCGCGCAATGGCATAAGCCATCGGGTAGCCGATCAACAGGCACAACAGGGTGCTGAAGAAGGCGATCCGCAGCGATCCGGCGTACGCGGCCCAGTAGAGATCGTCCTCGCTGAGGAAAATGTAATTGCCCAGATTGATCAGCACCTGCAGCTGCTGGTCGGCGTAGGCAAAAATATCCGTATAGGGCGGGATCGCCACATCGGCTTCGGAAAAGCTGATCTTCAGCACGATGGCGAACGGCAGCAGGAAGAACAGCGTCAGCCACAGGAAGGGCACGCCAATGACCAGGCGGCGGCCGGCGTTCAGCGGTGAGCGCCTCATGCCTGCAGCACCACGCCGCTGTCGTCCCACCAATAGACGAATACCTCCTCTTCCCAGGTCGGCAGTTTCACGTGACGTTCGGCGTTGGCCATGAACGCCTGGAGCATGCCGCCAGACGGCATCTTGATGTAGTACACCGAATGGCCGCCCAGGTAGGCGATGTCATGGACGACGCCCTTGGCCCAGTTGTATCCGGGCCGCTCGAGTTCCGGTAACTCGGTTCCGATCAGCAGCTTTTCCGGCCGGATCGCGTAGGTGATGTGCTTATCCTGTGCCCGGGTGCTGATGCCATGGCCTACATAGATCGGGTTTTCAAGGCCGGGCGAAGCGATGACGGCATGGTCGCCCATGTCCTCGATCAGTTCGCCCTCGAACAGATTCACGTTGCCGATGAACTCGCACACCAGCCGGCTCGCCGGGGTCTCGTAGATGTCCATGGGGCTGCCGACCTGGGCGATCCAGCCGAGATGCATGATGGCGATGCGTTCGGCCATCGTCATGGCCTCTTCCTGGTCATGGGTAACCATCACGCAGGTCACGCCGACGCGTTCGATGATCTGTACCAGCTCAAGCTGCATCTGCGAGCGCAGCTTCTTGTCCAACGCGCCCATGGGCTCGTCGAGCAAGAGCAGCTTGGGCCGCTTGGCCAGCGAGCGAGCCAGCGCTACCCGCTGACGCTGCCCGCCCGAAAGCTGGTGCGGTTTGCGCTTGGCGTACTGAGTCATCTGCACAAGGCTGAGCATTTCATTCACCCGCGCCTGGACCTCGTCCTTCGGCAGGCCGTCCTGCTTGAGCCCAAAGGCGATGTTCTGCTCCACCGTCATATGCGGGAACAACGCATAGGACTGGAACATCATGTTGATCGGCCGCTCGTAGGGCGGCATATCGGTGATGTCCTGGCCATCAAGAAAGATGCGCCCCTCGGTGGGTCGCTCGAAGCCGGCCAGCATGCGCAGCAACGTGGACTTGCCCGAGCCGGAACCGCCCAATAGCGCGAATATTTCGCCTTGGTGAATGCTCAGCGAGACATCATCGACCGCCACCGTTTCGTCGAACTTCTTGGTGACGCGATCGATCTTCAGCAGCACCTGCTTGCTTTGGCTCTCACCAGTGAGGGCCTTTTTGTAGGCGCTGGAGGCTACGGCCATGCGCGAACTCCCGAATGAAAAATAGAAACCGGCACGGCCGGAGGAATCGTCTGTGTGCAGGCGCCGCGGATGGCCGAAGCCAGGCCCGTGGCGCCCGGTATTGTCATTGGCCGGACTTGACCTTGGTCCAGCTGCGCGTCATCAGGCGCATCACCTTCGGTGGCAGCTCCGCCGACACATAGAGGCGGTCAAGCACCGCTTGCGGCGGATACACAGCCGGGTCGTTGCGTACTTCCTGGTCCATCACCGTGTCCGCCTTCACATTGGGGTTGGCATAGCCGACGTAGTCACTTACGGAGGCGATCACCTCAGGCTTGAGGAGGTAGTTGATGAAGGTATGCGCTTCGTCGACGTTCTGCGCGTCGGCCGGGATGGCCAGCATGTCGAACCAGAGGTTGCCGCCCTCTTTGGGAATCGAATAAGCGATGTCGATGCCTTTACCCGCTTCGTCGGCGCGTGCGGCGGCTTGGAAGACGTCGCCCGAGAACCCGGCGGCGATGCAGATATTGCCGTTGGCGAGATCGGAAACGTACTTGGACGAGTGGAAATAGCGTACGTAGGGGCGAATTTCCAACAGTTTGGCTTCTGCTTTGGCGTAGTCCTCGGGATTCTCGCTATTGGGATCGAGCCCCAGATAGTTGAGCATGGCAGGGATCATCTCGTCGGCCGAATCGAGCAGCGCGATCCCGCAGCCGGCAAGCTTCTTAGCGTTCTCCGGCTCGAAGATAACGGCCCAGGAATCGACCTTCTCAATGCCCAGCGCACTGGTCACCTGTTCGACGTTGTAGCCGATCCCGTTGGTCCCCCACAGATAGGGTGCTGCATAGGCGTTACCCGGGTCGTTCTTCTCCAGCTGCTTGAGCAGGGCCGGATCGAGGTTTTCCCAGTTCGGCAATTTGCTCTTATCAAGCTTCTGGAAGGCACCAGCCTTGATCTGCTTGCCGAGGAAATGATTGGACGGCACCACCACGTCGTAGCCGGTACGGCCGGCGAGGAGTTTGCCTTCCAGGGTCTCGTTGGAATCGAAGACATCGTAGACCGGCTTGATGCCCGTCTCCTTTTCGAACTCTTCCAGCGTCGTTTCGCCGATGTAGTCCGACCAGTTGTAGATATGTACGGAGGCAGCCTGGGCCGATACGGCCCCGCTAACGGCAATGGCGGCGATGAGCGACTTCAGTGTCGTGCGCATGGAATAGTCCTCTTTGTAGCAGCTGCCGGACGCTCAGCGGGGCGAAAGGCGGGCTGTTTATTTGAAAAACCTCGAAAAATCAACAGGCGGAACGCAACTGGCGATGCGTTCGAGCCGGCGAAGTACTGCGCGTGGCGCTCATCAGCCAGTACAGCGAGCGTCAAGCCTTACATCCTCAGGTCCCACAATGCCGGCGTGGAGACGCCAGCTAACCCTTTCGGCCAGACCTACGAGCCTGGCCGAAAGGGCCACTCATCAACGACCGGACTTGATCTTCGTCCAGCTGCGAGTCATGGCACGCTGGGTCTTGGGTTCCAGGTCAGGGAAGGTGTACAGCTTCTTCAACACATCCTGGCTCGGGTAGACGCCCGGGTCGGTACGGATCGCTTCGTCAACCAGCGGCGTGGCTTTGGCGTTGCCGTTGGGGAACTGCACGTAGTTGGTGATCGAAGCCATGACCTCAGGCTTCATCAGGTAGTTGAGGAAGACATGGGCGTTGTCGACGTTCTTCGCATCTGCCGGCACGGCCAGCATGTCGAAGAAGGTGCCGGCGCCTTCTTTCGGAATGTTGTAGCTGACCTTGATGTTGCCACCGGCTTCTTCGGCGCGTGCCTTGGCCTGGTAAATGTCACCTGAATAGCCAATCGCAACGCAGATGTTGCCGTTGGCCAGGTCGGAGATGTACTTCGAGGAGTGAAAATAGGCGACGTTCGGGCGGATCTGCATGAACAGTTCCTCGGCCTTCTTCAGCTCGTCGCTCTTGCCACTGTCCGGCGCGTAGCCTAGGTAATGCAGCGCGGCTGGCAGGATCTCGGTCGGCGAGTCGAGGAAGGAAACGCCGCAGGACTTCAGCTTCTCCATGTTCTCGGGCTTGAATACCAGGTCCCAGGAGTCGACCGGCGCGTTCTCGCCGAGCACGGCCTTGACCTTCTCGGCGTTGTAGCCGATGCCGATGGTGCCCCACATGTAAGGGACGGCGTACTGGTTGGCGGGGTCGCTCGGCTCGAGCGCCTTGAGCAGGTCCTGGTCCAGGTTTTCCCAGTTCGGCAGCTTGGACTTGTCCAGCTTCTGGAACACGCCAGCCTTGATCTGCTTGGCCAGGAAGGGGTTGGACGGCACCACCACGTCATAACCGGAGCTGCCAGCCAGCAGCTTGGCTTCGAGCACCTCGTTGCTGTCGAACACGTCGTAGACGACCTTGATGCCGGTTTCCTTCGTAAAGTTTTCCAGCGTGTCTTCGGCGATGTAGTCGGACCAGTTGAAAACGTGCAGTACCTTGTCTTCGGCCTGTGCAGCGCCGGCGGCCGCGCCAGCCAGCGTCAATGCGAGAAGGGTCTTGGCAAAGGGTTTCATCCGTGCAGCTCCTGTTGTCATCGTTTATATCGGGGCTAGGGACAGGTCACGCAGGGCCCGGCTCGCTCGCCAACCCCCATTGCGCCTGGGTTGCTAGTGTGGCTGTGCCGGCATCGACACACCCCTCGGTAGGTCAGGCCAGAACACGCGCGCAGTCTGGCAAGGTCGGCAGCGATTTTTCAACAGGCCGGACACGCTTTGCGCCGCTTTGACGGGTGCCGCCAACGCCAGACCTTTCGGCCAGGCTGGCAGCGCCCTGCCGCTCATCCGCGTACGTCCTTCGCGGTGGCGTCCAGGCACAGCCGAACCTTATCGATCAGCTCGTCGATCTGCGCCTCGTTAATCACAAGCGGCGGCGAGATGATCATGGTGTCCCCCACCGCGCGCATCACCAGGCCGTTGCGGAAGCAATGCTCACGGCAGAGCATGCCGACGCCCGAATCGGCGAAGCGCTCGCGGGTTTTCTTGTTCTTGACCAGCTCCAGCGCACCGAGCATGCCGACGCCACGCGCCTCGCCCACCAGCCGGTGCTCGACCAGCTCACGCCAGCGAGACTGCAAATAGGGTGCCGTCTGGCTCTTCACCCGCTCGACAATTTTCTCCTCGCGCATGATGCGGATGTTTTCCAGCGCCACCGCGGCGGCGACCGGGTGCCCTGAATAGGTAAAGCCGTGGTAGAACTCGCCGCCTTCATTGAGTGTGTGCACCACTTCGTCGCGCACCACCACGCCCCCCATCGGCAGGTAGCCGGACGTCAAGCCCTTCGCGATCGGCATCAGATCCGGCGCATTACCGTAGTAGTCGCTGCCGAACCACTCGCCGGTGCGACCGAATCCACAAATGACCTCGTCGGCGACGAAGAGGATGTCGTAGCGCGCCAGGATCTCGCGGATCTTCGGCCAGTAGCTGTCCGGAGGAATGATGACGCCACCCGCGCCCTGGATCGGCTCCGCGATAAAGGCTGCCACCTTGTCCTCGCCGACCTCGCGAATCTTCTGCTCCAGCTGCTCGGCGACGCGCACGCCGAATTCGTCCGGGTCCATGTCGCCGCCTTCACCGAACCAGTAGGGCTGGTCGATGTGCTCGATCCCCGGGATCGGCCCGTCGCCCTGCTCGTGCATGGCCTTCATACCGCCGAGGCTGGCACCCGCCACCGTCGAGCCGTGGTAGCCGTTCCAGCGGCCAATCACCACTTTCTTCTGCGGCTGGCCCTTGATTGCCCAGTAATGGCGCACCATGCGCAGCACGGTGTCGTTCGCCTCGGAACCGGAACCGGTGAAGAACACATGGTTCATGCCTTCGGGCGCGATTTCGGCGATGGCCTTGGCCAGTGCGAGCGCCGGGGGGTGGGCCGTCTGGAAGAACAGGTTGTAGTAGGGCAACTCGCGCATCTGGCGGGTTGCCGCCTCGACCAGCTCCTCTCGCCCATAGCCCAGGTTGACGCACCAGAGCCCGGCCATCGCATCGAGGATCCGGTGGCCTTCGCTGTCCCACAAGTAGACGCCCTCGCCTCGGGTGATGATCCGGGTGCCTTTGGCGTTCAGCGCCTTGTAGTCGGTGAACGGCGGCAGGTGATGGTCACGGCTCAGGGCTTGCCACTGCAGGGTTTGCGATTCGCTCATCAATCACCTCTTGGTTGTCATGCTTGAGCAGATGCTTGAAACGCACCCACCCAGGATTTGCTGTCCGTCCAGCCGTTAGCCTTCTCGCCTCGCGTTTACACAGACAGCATGAGGAACTCGCGCTCCCAGGAACTGATCACGCGGTTGTAGTTCTCCTGCTCGGCGCGCTTGACCGCGATGTAGCCCGTGATGAATTTCGGGCTGAGGTACTTGCGCAGTTCACGGCAGTTCTCCATTCGCTCCAGGGCGGTTTCCAGGGTCAACGGCAGGCGCAGGTTGCGCCGCTCGTAGCCACGGCCACGTACCTGCGGGCTGGGATTGAGCTCCTCGACCATGCCGATGTAGCCGCACAGCAGGCTCGCAGCGATGGCCAGATACGGGTTGGCATCGGCGCCGGCCAGGCGATTCTCGACGCGGCGGTTCTGCGGGTCCGAATCCGGCACACGAAGCCCGACGGTGCGGTTTTCCTCGCCCCACTCTACGTTCACCGGTGCCGAGGTATCGGGCAGGAAGCGGCGGAAGGAGTTCACGTTCGGCGCGAACATCGGCAACAGCTCCGGGATGTATTTCTGCAGGCCGCCGACGTGATGCAGGAATAGCTGGCTCATCGAGCCGTCCGGATTGGAGAAAATGTTTCGCCCGGTTTCCATGTCCACCACGCTCTGGTGCAAGTGCATCGCACTGCCCGGCTCGCCGGTCATGGGCTTGGCCATGAACGTGGCCGCCACGTTGTGCTTCAACGCCGCCTCGCGCATGGTGCGCTTGAATACGAGGATCTGATCGGCCAGGTGCAGCGCCTCGCCGTGACGGAAGTTGATCTCCATCTGCGCGGTGCCTTCCTCGTGGATCAGCGTATCCAGGTCCAGCCCCTGCGCCTCGCACCAGTCGTACATATCCTCGAACAACGGATCGAACTCGTTGGCCGCGTCGATGGAAAATGATTGCCGGCCCGTTTCCTGCCGACCCGACCGGCCAATGGGCGGCTGGAACGGCAGGTCCGGGTCCTCGCAACGCTTGGTCAGGTAGAACTCCATTTCCGGCGCAACGATCGGCTGCCAGCCTTTGTCGGCATACATTTTCAGCACGCGCTTGAGGATATTGCGCGGCGAGATCTCGATGGGGTTGCCCATCTTGTCGTAGGTGTCGTGGATGACTTGAGCGGTGGGTTCGATGGCCCAGGGCACCAGGAAGACGGCATCGGCATCGGGGCGGCAGAACATGTCGATGTCCGCCGGGTCGAGCAATTCGTAATAGATGTCGTCCTCGACGTAGTCGCCCGTTACCGTCTGCAGCAGGACGCTCTCAGGCAGGCGCATGCCCTTCTCGTCGAGAAACTTGTTCGTCGGGGAAATCTTGCCGCGGGCGATGCCGGTCAGGTCACTGATCAGGCATTCCACCTCGGTAATCTTGCGTTCTTTCAGCCAGCCGGTGAGCTGGTCGAGTTTGCTGGACATATCGACCTCGAAATTGATGAAGCGAGCGCCGTGCCGGCTGCGCTCAGCGCCGTCCTGCGCGTTCCCGGCAAGCGCGGGCAAAACCCTCGAACAACGCCAGGTAGTGTGGGTGCTCATGCACCTTCCATTCTGGATGCCACTGTACGCCGAGGGCGAAGCTGCGTGCGCCCTCGACAGAAAACGCTTCGATCAACTTGTCCGGGGCCAGTGCCTCGATGCGCAGCCCCTGGCCTAGCCGCTCGACGCCCTGACCATGCACCGAATTGACCTGGATCTGCGCCGGCAAGCCGAGCTGCTCAAGCAGGCCGCCTGGCTGAACGTGCAGCGGATGGCTGAGCCCGTACTGGACCTCGACCGGATCGTCGGCGCGCTCGCGGTGATCGGCGTAGGGGCCGACCTCGTGCACCTTCTGGTGCAGGCTGCCGCCGAACGCCACGTTCATTTCCTGATACCCCCGGCAGACCCCGAACACCGGCACGCCCGCGTCTACCGCCGCGCGAATAAGCGGCAGGGTGAGGCGGTCGCGGGAGGGGTCGTGTGGCGTACCTTCGGCGCTGGCCGGGCCGCCGTAGTGGTGGGGTTCGACATTGGATGGCGAGCCGGTGAAGAGCAGACCGTCTACGCTATCGAGTAGGGCCTCTGGGTCGATCAGTTCGCCGAGTGCCGGAATCACCAGTGGCATGCCGGCAATAGCCGCCGCACGCAGGTACTTGTCACCGGCGATATGAAAATTGTGGTGGCCGATCTGCCTGGTACAGGCCGAAACGCCGATCAATGGCACGCGAGGCATGTGATACTCGTCTTTTCGGATGGGGCTCGTCGGAGAGTAGTCTTGTTCATTTTTATAGACAATAGCCAAGCATTGGCACTTCGGAAAGCTGTCGCCGCTTCGCATCGGCCACGCACCAATTGCCCCAAAAACGCCCATTGTGGGCCTTCACAGGGCATTTCCGAGGCCTATTGACAGCGACAGGGCTTTTCGATTGACTCCGAGACGAGCCATTTGATGATTGAAATTTTTAACAATTAAGGTGCTTCATCATGCTTCCCCCGCCGCGTGCCGTTCAGCTCAACGAAGCGAACGCGTTTCTCAAGGAACACCCGGAGGTCCAGTACGTCGACCTGCTGATCGCAGACATGAATGGCGTCGTCCGAGGCAAGCGCATCGAGCGCGCCAGCCTGCACAAGGTTTATGAGAAAGGCATCAACCTCCCCGCCTCGCTGTTCGCCCTAGACATCAATGGCATCACCGTCGAGAGCACCGGGCTGGGCATGGACATCGGCGACTCCGACCGGACCTGCTTCCCCATCCCCAACACCCTGAGCAACGAGCCCTGGCAGAAGCGCCCTACCGCGCAGCTGTTGATGACCATGCACGAGCGTGACGGTTCGCCCTTCTTCGCCGACCCGCGCGAGGTGCTGCGCCAGGTGGTCAGCAAGTTCGACGCCCTGGGCCTGACGATCTGCGCCGCCTTCGAGCTCGAGTTCTACTTGATCGACCAGGAGAACGTGAACGGCCGGCCGCAACCACCGCGCTCGCCGATCTCGGGCAAACGCCCGCACTCGACTCAGGTCTACCTGATCGATGACCTCGACGAGTATGTCGACTGCCTGCAGGACATCCTCGAGGGTGCCAAGGAACAGGGCATACCCGCCGATGCCATCGTCAAGGAAAGCGCGCCAGCGCAATTCGAAGTGAACCTGCATCACGTCGCCGATCCGATCAAGGCGTGCGACTACGCCGTCCTGCTCAAGCGCCTGATCAAGAACATCGCCTACGACCACGAGATGGACAGTACCTTCATGGCCAAGCCCTACCCGGGCCAGGCCGGTAACGGGCTGCACGTGCATATCTCGCTTCTCGACAAGAGCGGCAACAACATCTTCGCGACCGACACCCCGCTCGAAAGCGCCAAGTTGCGCCACGCCATCGGTGGTATCCAGCAGACCATGGCGGCTTCGATGGCCTTCCTCTGCCCCAACGTCAACTCCTACCGGCGCTTCGGCGCGCAGTTCTATGTACCGAACGCGCCCTGCTGGGGCCTGGACAATCGCACCGTCGCGCTGCGCGTACCCACCGACAGCCCCGACGCGGTGCGCATCGAGCATCGCGTCGCCGGCGCGGACGCCAACCCCTACCTGCTGCTGGCCGGTGTGCTGGCTGGCATCCATCACGGCCTCACCAACGAGATCGAGCCCGACCAGCCCATCGAGGGCAACTCATACGAACAGGTTGAACAAAGCCTGCCAACCAACCTGCGCGATGCCCTACGCGAGCTCGACGACAGTGAGATCATGGCCCGCTACATCAATCCGGACTACATCGATATCTTCGTCGCCTGCAAGGAAAGCGAACTGGCGGAGTTCGAACACTCGATCTCCGACCTCGAATACAACTGGTACCTGCACACCGTCTGACTGCCCCGCCCGGCGGATTGCACCGCAGGGCGGCTTGGCGTCCAATAGCGCCCGATACGCCTGCCTCCCTTCACACGCGGCACCCTCCGCCTGGCTACGGCCGGGCGGGTGACGTTTCGGGCGGCTGGCCTCGCCACAGCGCCGTCCCAACCGCCTTGTCATCACAGGATCCGCCATGACCACCCTGACCTCCACGCCCCGCCAAGACGGCTATTTCATGCCCGCCGAATGGGCGCCGCACAGCCAGACCTGGATGGTCTGGCCGCAGCGCCCGGACAACTGGCGCGACAACGGCGCGCCGGCCCAGGCCGCCTTTGCCGCGGTGGCCAAGGCCATCGCCCGTTTCGAGCCGGTCACCGTGTGTGCGATGCCCGCACAATTCCTTGCCGCCCGTGATGCGCTGGACCATGCAAGCATCCGAGTGATTGAAATGAGCACCGACGACGCCTGGGTCCGTGACACCGGGCCGACGTTTATCTGCGACGGCAAGGGCGGGCTGCGTGGCGTGGACTGGACGTTCAACGCCTGGGGCGGCCATGACGGCGGGCTGTATGCCGACTGGGCGCGTGACGACGAGGTGGCCCAGAAGATTCTCGAAATCGAGCGTTGCGACCGCTACCGCACGGAAGGCTTCGTGCTCGAAGGCGGCTCCATTCATGTCGATGGCGAAGGTACGCTGATTACCACCGAGGAATGCCTGCTCAACAAGAACCGCAACCCGCACCTGTCGCGTGAAGCCATCGAGGCGGTGCTGCGTGATCACCTGTCGATCGAAACCGTCATCTGGTTGCCACACGGCCTGTTCAACGACGAGACCGACGGCCACGTCGACAACTTCTGCTGCTTCGTACGCCCCGGCGAAGTCCTGCTAGCCTGGACGGACGACCCGGCCGACCCCAACTTCGAGCGTTGCCAGGCCGCCATGGCCGTGTTGGAGAAGGCTCGTGACGCCCAGGGCCGCGCGATCACCGTGCACAAGATGCCCATCCCCGGCCCGTTGCACGCCACCGAAGCGGAGTGCGCCGGAGTTGTCGCGCTGGACGGCAGCCAGCCACGTGACCCCTCGATCCGCCTGGCCGGCAGTTACGTGAACTTCCTGATCGTCAATGGCGGCATCATCGCCCCGGCCTTTGGCGACCCCTTGGACGCCGAGGCCGAACGCATCCTCGCTGAGGTCTTCCCGGCGCATCAGGTAGTCATGGTGCCCGGCCGGGAGATCCTGCTCGGCGGCGGCAATATCCATTGCATCACTCAGCAGCAACCGGCGCCGCTGAACCGCTCAATGAGGTAGCCGGATGCCTCCGGGCAAGCCGGGTTGTACTGGGGAGGCCAAACGCCGTGCGAATCGGAGCCGTTCTGCTAGGCATGCTGCTGGCGCACTCAACGCAGGCAGCCGAGCCCTACTCCTGCCGTAATGGCTTCTTTCCAGCGTTCGCTGGCGCGGTACGGCCAGCGGAGGTTGTGGCCGATGCCGGTCAACGTGTGCATTTTCGCGATGACGCGGTTGGCTGCCCGGAGCAGGCGTCCTGCATTCGACGCGCCTATCTCGTTAACGGTGACGAGCTCCTGGTCGGCCGGGAAGAGGACGGTTGGGCATGCGGCTGGTACTTCTCCAGCACGCGAGAGTTCGTCGGCTGGCTGCCGTCACGTCACGTCCGTACCGACGATGCAATGCCAGCACCGACCGCCAGTGACTGGGTTGGTCGCTGGCTTCCCATCGCAGGTGGCAATCGCATCCTCATCACCCATCCCTCGCCCGACAGCCCCTTGACCGTTGAAGGCGAGGCCATGTGGCAAGGCGGACGCAACAGCGACGGAGAGCCCATCGTTCACATTGGCGCCTTCTCCGGCCATGCCCGGCCTTCAGGCGACCTGCTGACGATCAGCGAAGGGGATGATGAATTCGATTGTCAGGTGACGCTGCAGCATGTCGCCGGCCATCTTGTGGTCACGGATAACAGCCGATGTGGCGGGCTCAACGTCCGGTTCGACGACGTCTACCGCAAAGCGGATTGATGCCGGTTCGAGACTGCCCGCCGAATGAAGCGCCGCCGATCTGCCCGCCAGTGAACGCCGGGGGCCGGCTGCTAGCCGGCCAGGCCAATCGGTATGTTCCGCCGCCAATCAGCCAACGATCACCTGGTTCTTGCCCAGGCGCTTGGCGGTGTACATAGCCGCATCGGCGCGAGCGAACAGCACGCTGAGATCGGGATCGCTGGCCCGCAGGTAGGTGACGCCGAGGCTCACGGTCACGCCGAAACGCTGGCCGTCGGCACTGGTGAAGACCAGGCGCTGAATCTCGCGCTGCAGGCGCTCGGCGATCTGTTCGGCAAGATCCGGCTGGCAGCCGGGCAGCAGCAGCGCGAATTCCTCGCCACCGATGCGTCCGAACAGGTCGCCGCGGCGCAGCACCGACGAGCCACACTGGGCCACGCGCTGCAAGACCTGATCGCCCATCTGGTGACCGTGGGTATCGTTGATGCGCTTGAAGTCATCGATGTCGAGCAATTGGAACGCCATGGGCGTGGCGTACTGGCGTGCCAGGTCGAACTCGCGCTGGGCACATTCGAAGAAGTGGCGGCGGTTGCTGCTCTGGGTCAGCACATCGATGGTGGCCAGACGCTGCAGTTCACCTTCAAGTTGCTTCTTTTCGGTGATGTCCTCAGCGATGCCAACGATGATCGGCCCGTGAGCGGTATCGGCGCGGCGCGCGACGAAACATTTGTCGCTGAGCCAACGCAGCTGCCCATCGGCACGGATGATGCGGTACTGGCGTTCTTCGACGGCGCCCTTCTCGAGCACTTCGAGCATGGTCTGCTGAGCATATTCGACGTCGTCGGGGTAAACGCTGTTGCGCCACTCGTCGAAGTTGGCCAGCAAGAGCGCGGCGGAGCGACCGAAGATCTGCTCGTAGGCCGGGCTGACATAGATCATCTGCTGAGCCTTCCAGTCGAACGCCCAGAGCACCGCATTGACCGCGCCCATGAGCGTGCTGAACAGCTGCTCGCGCTCGCTCAGCCGCTCGACCTCCGCCCGCGCATGCATCAGCGCTAGAAGGGTTTGTGTCTCGGACGGCGGGACGATGCCCTGGCCTGTTTCTCTGCGCTGCTTCAACAGATTCATACCTGCGTTCCGGAAAGGCGGCAGGCACCGGCGGCGCCGGGGCAGCTGTCGCTGACAAAAGAATGCAGTTGAGAGAGTGCCGCCTAACTAAAGTTCCGGCCGGCGCGATTGCCGCCAATCGCGCCGATCAGAGGTCGTCAGCGGGCGATGGCCGGCGCCAACGAGTAGGTCCGCAGCTGCTCGGCGAACTCGCGAAGCGACTGAATGCCACTCGCTTCGGCGTCCTGCACCCATTGTTTGATGGCGTTGAGCATCTCGTGACCATTGGCGCTGGTGCGCGTCCAGATCTGTTGCAGCGCCAGGCGCTGTTCGTAGATCACCTTGAGCGATTGGCTCTGCTCCAGAATCACCGCGATGCGAGCGTGCTGGTCGTCTTGCAGCAAGCTTGGCTCACGCGCCAACAGGCGCTTGGCGCGGCGCAGGTGGTGACGCACCGAGGCGTCCGCACGCTCGACTTCCAGGCGCACCAGCGGGCCGATTACCTGCTTGCGGTACTGGGCCATGATCTGAAAGCGGTTGTTAAGGATCGCCATGGCGCTGTCCATGTCGAGCTGGTGCTTGTCGTCGACCCGATGCGCGATGGGTGCGGTGCGGTTGACCTTGGCCAGCCCCAGCAGGCTGAACAGCTTGATCCAGGCCCAGCCCATGTCGAACTCCCATTTGCGCACCGAGAGCTTGGCCGAGTTCGGGTAGGTGTGGTGGTTGTTGTGTAGTTCCTCGCCACCAATGAGGATGCCCCAGGGCACCAGATTGGTCGCCGCGTCACGGCATTCGAAGTTGCGATAGCCCACCGCGTGGCCGAGGCCGTTCACCACGCCGGCGGCCCAGAACGGAATCCAGATCATCTGCACCGCCCAAACCGTCAGGCCGAGGGCGCCGAACAGAGCCAGGTCGATGGCCAGCATCAACACAATGCCTAGGTTGGGAAAACGCGAATAGAGGTTGCGCTCGATCCAGTCGTCCGGGCAGTTCTTGCCGTAGATGCGCAGGGTGTCCTCGTTTTTCGCCTCTTCCATGTAGAGCTCGGCGCCACGCCGCAGGACGGTACCCAGCCCCTTCTGCACAGGGCTGTGCGGGTCTTCGGCGGTCTCGCATTTAGCGTGGTGCTTGCGGTGGATGGCCGTCCACTCGCGGGTGTTCATGGCCGTGGTCAACCACAGCCAGAAGCGGAAGAAGTGCTTGAGCCCGCCGTTCAGCTCGAGCGAACGGTGCGCCGAGTAGCGGTGCAGGTACACCGTCACGGAGACGATGGTGACGTGAGTCAGAAGCAACGTGACCGCCACCACTTGCCAGGCGGAGAGGCCAAGAAAACCGGAATGCCACATAGAAGGTGCTGCCTCGTATTGGAAACGCGGGCCCGCGATCTCGGACCTGCCCACATTATTCGCTGCTGTGCGCCGAGATACGTCCCCCGTCCGTCGTTCATCCATGCTTTTTCGTTTCAGGGTCTGACAGAAATCATTCAAGCCGCCGATAAGCCAAGCATGCCACCAGGCGGCAGCACCACATATCCAAGGCTCGTTGCGATAATGGCATCACGCCACTAACCTGCCGCACCGGCCCGGAACCCCTTGGGGATCACGAGTCCAATCCTTACATGCAGCGATGTCCGGTCCCCTTTCTCGATGAAAACGATGCCCCGCACCACCGACCCGCGCTGGATTCTGAGCGTCGGCAGCCTCCTGCTGGCGTTGCTGTTTGGTGGGCTGGCCGTCAATGACTACCGCGCACGCGGCGCGCTCCAGGCGCTGCAGATCGAGCAGCAGGGCGAGCTGCAAGCGCTGGCGCTGCGCAGCGCGCAACGGGGGCTCGAGGAGCGTGCGCGGGTATTGGCGACAGCACTGAGCGCGAGCCCGCAGACCCTGCGGCTGGTCCGCCAGGCTGACCGGGCCGTCAATGCCGGTGCCGAGTGGGACGGCCCGCGCCTTGGGCGCATCCGCGCACAATTGATCAGCTCGCTCACCCCGACCTGGACCACCATGACGGCCAATGGCGCGCTGCAGCTGCAGATTTACTGGGGCAAGACCGGCATCGCCCTGGTCCGCATGAACGACGTCGACGCCTATGGCGACGCCGTGGCCGACCGCCGACCGCTGCTCTACCGCGCGCTGACCCAGGGTCAGGTCGTCTCCGGGCTGGATATCGGCCACCACAGCGCCGGCAACCGCGCCATCGTCCCCATCCGCGCCAGCAGCAGCCTGGACAGCGAAATAATCGGTGCGCTGGAAGTGGGCTTCGGCATCCTGCCACCGCTCGACGCACTTGGTGACGAACTCAACGCCGGGGTGGGCCTGATGGTCAATCGCTACGAGCTCGAAGAAGTGCTCTGGAAATTGCCCATCGGCATTCAACTTCCCGGCCTCGACGGCTGGCTGCTCAGTGCCCACTCAGCGCCGCAGATCCTGCACTGGGCGCAGCAGCGCACACTCCCCGCACCGGATTCCGGCCAGGCGCTGCGCCTGCTCGAAGCCGGCGGGCGCCGCTTCCTGTTCAATCAGGTGCCCTTGCACGACGTGCGCGCGGAGGATGACCCGACGCGCCTGCCCATGGCCGTCGCCGTGGCCTGGCGCGACGTTACCGAAGCACTGGGCGAACACCAACGGGCAGAGCGGCGAATGCTATTCAAATGGGGCCTGGCCTGGCTCACCGCCGAGGCACTCCTGCTCACCCTGGCAATCTTGCTGCATCGCCGCGGCGTGGTGCAGCGCGCCCACCGCATCAGCTCGCTCAAACAGGAGCGCAAGCGCAAGCGACTGTTCGAGCGCGGCCAGAAGATTGCCAGCTTGCTGCCCGGCATGGTGTACCAACTGCGCCGCACGCCCGACGGCCGCTTCAGCTTCCTCTATGCCAGCGCCGGCTCGCGCGACCTCTATGGCATCGAGCCCGAGCAGCTGATGAACGACGCCTCCGTGGCGTTTTCAGCGGTCTACGAGCCTGATCGCCAGAGCCTGCGCGCCGCGATCGAGCAGTCGGCCACGGCACTCGGCGGCGCCAGCACACGCTATCGCATCAACCACCGCGACAAAGGGCTGATCTGGGTGGAAGTCCGCGCCACCGCCGAGCGCCTGCGCGACGGCTCGACCCTCTGGCACGGCTTCGTCGCCGACATCACCCCGCTCATGAGCACTACCCTGGCCTTGACCGAGAGCGAGAGCCGCTTCCGCAGCATGGTCAGCAACCTGCCCGGCGCGGTCTACCGGCGCGGCGCCGACCGCTCGCTGCGCTACCTCAGCGACGGTATCGAGCGGCTGACCGGTTTCCCGGCGACCGACTTCCTCGCGCCGGGCACGCGCGACTACGCCAGCCTCGTCCACCCCGAAGACCGTGGCGAACTGCTGCGCAACGGCCAGGACCAGACCGAGCGCAGCTACCGCCTGATCAATGCCAGCGGCGAAACGCTATGGGTGCAGGAGATCAGCCGCGCGCTGCGCGATGCCGGCGGCAAGCTGCAGGGGTACGACGGCTTCGTCTGGGACGTCACCGCACGCACCCTTGCCGAGCGCGAGGCCCACGAACGCGAGCGTTACGTACGGCTGCTGATCGCCAACGTGGTCGACGCGATCATCATCATCAACCAGCGCGGCGAGATCGAAACCTTCAACCATGCAGCCGAGCGCACCTTCGGCTACAGCGAACAGGAAATGCTCGGGCAAAATCTCTCGATGCTCATGCCCGAGCCGCACCGCGCCGCACACGATGGCTATCTCGACGCCTATGAACGCCGTGGCGAAGGGCGCGCGCTGGAGCAGAACCGCGAATTGCAGGCAGTACGTCGCAACGGCGAGCTGTTCCTCATCGAGCTGCGCGTCTCGGAAATTCGCCACCGCGGCGAGCGCAAGTTCATCGGCCTGGTGCGCGACATCACCGAACGCAAGCGCATCGAGCAGATGAAGAGCGAGTTCGTTTCCATCGTCAGCCACGAGTTGCGCACCCCGTTGACGTCCATCTCGGGCGCCCTGGGCCTGGTCAACGGCGGCGCCGTCGGTGAAGTGCCGCCAGCGATCGGGCAGATGCTGACCATTGCGCAGCAAAACGCACAGCGCCTCGGCCTGTTGATCGATGACCTGCTGGACATGGAAAAGCTGATCGCCGGCAAGATGACCTTCAACCTCGATGTACAACCCCTGGAGCCGCTGCTCGCCGAGGCCTTGCGCGCCAACCAGGGCTACGCCGACCAACACGGCGTGCGGTTCGAATTCGGCGAGCGGGTGACCGCCCTGGTGCGAGTGGACGCCCACCGGCTGCAGCAGGTGCTGGCCAACCTGCTGTCCAACGCGGCGAAATTCTCACCGCCCGGGGCAGTCGTAACCCTGAGCAGCCGCCGCCAAGGCGATCAGGTCCGCGTGGCCGTCCGCGACGTGGGGCCGGGCATCCCGCAGGCATTTCGGCACCGGATCTTCCAGAAATTTTCCCAGGCCGACTCCTCCGACACCCGCCAGAAGGGCGGCACCGGGTTGGGGCTGGCAATCAGCAAGGAGCTCGTCGAGCAGATGCACGGGCACATTGGCTTTGATTCCGAGGCGGGCCAAGGCGCCTGTTTCTGGTTCGAGCTGCCCGCACACGACGCCTGATAACGGACTATTTTCTCTGGGACGGCATGAACGCACGCAGCGGAGATGGCACACTGCTGCATCGTTCGCTGCGTACAGACCGATGGAGGCACCGCATGACCGAGCTGAAGCGGATATTGCACGTCGAGGACGACCCGTCCATCCAGGCCGTGGCGAAAGTCGCGCTCGAAGCCATTGGCGGTTACGAGGTGCTGTCCTGCTCATCCGGTGCGCAGGCGCTGGCGGAAGTCGAGCGGTTCGCCCCGCAGTTCATCCTGCTGGACGTGATGATGCCCGGCATGGGCGGCCCCGAGACCCTGGCGCGGCTGAGCGAGCGCGTGGATCTCAGCCAAGTGCCGGTGGCTTTCATGACCGCCAAGGTTCAGCCCAGTGAGATCGATTACCTGCGCAAGCTCGGCGCGCGCGACGTGATCATCAAACCCTTCGACCCGATGCGCCTGGCCGGCCAGATCCGGACGATCTGGGAAGACAGTCGCGCCTGACCAATGGCGTTCCATTTACATGCGAGCACGCGAGGCAGGGTAGCCACATGAAGCCAGACGAGACGCCGACCAGCGTACCGACCCCGCCGCGCGAGTTGTCCCGGCTGGCCACCCTGCTGCGCTACGAAATCCTCGACACACCGGATGAATCGGCCTTCGACGATTTCACCCACCTCGCGTCATACATCTGCCAGACGCCCATCGCGCTGATCTCGCTGCTCGATGATCGCCGCCAGTGGTTCAAGAGCCGCCAGGGCCTGGAGGCGAGCGAAACGCCACGCGAAATCTCTTTCTGCACGCACGCCATCGAGGGCCCGGAGGTTTTCGAGGTGACCGATGCGCTGCAGGATCAGCGTTTTTGCGACAACCCACTGGTCCAGGGCGATCCGAAGATCCGCTTTTACGCCGGCGCGCCGCTGACGACGCCGGACGGCTACAACCTGGGCACCCTGTGCGTCATCGACCGCAAACCGCGCCGCCTCAGCACCGAGCAGCGCGAGGCGCTGGCCACGCTGAGCCGGCAGATCATGCGGCTGTTCGAGGAGCGCCTGCAGTCGCACCGCTATGCCGAGCAGGCGGCCATGCAGCAAGCACTGCTCAACAGCGCGGCCAGCGCCATGCTGGTCACGTCCGCCGACGGGCGCATCTCCGGTGCCAATCCGACGGCCGAGCGCCTGTTCGGCTATTCCGAGCCCATGCTGATCGGCCAATCGCTGACCGACATGCTGTTCCCGCGCGACGCTCTGAGCCGCCGCGCGAAAATCCTCAGCAACGAGTTGGGCGAAACCGTCGAGCCCGGCTTCGGCGTGCTCACCGCCCCGCTCATCGAAGGCCGCCGGGAGATGCGCGAGTGGCGGCTGCTGCACCGCAACGGCGGCAACGTGCCGGTGCTGCTGAACGTCTCGGCCATCCATGACGAGCGCGAGCTGCTGCGCGGTTACGTCGTCAGCGCCTACGACCTGGCCCACCAGGAGCACTTGCAGCTGCGCCTGCAGCAGATCGCCGCCCAGGTACCGGGCATGCTCTTCCAGTTCTGCTGGCGACCGGACGGCAACAGTTCCTTTCCCTATGTCAGCGAGGGCGTCGAGGACATTTACGGCCTCAATGCCTCGGAGATGGACCCGAGCATCGGCCCGGTCTACAACAAGATCCATCCGGACGACCGGACGCGCGTCCTGCAAAGCATCCGCCAGGCCGCCAACACGCTATCGCCCTGGCATCAGGAGCACCGCATCGAGCACCCACGCAAGGGCCTGATCTGGGTCGAGGCGCGTGCGACGCCGCTGCGCCAGGCTGACGGTTCGGTGCTCTGGCATGGGCTGGTCACCGATGTCACCGAACGCAAAGCCGAACAGTTCGAACTGGACAAGCAGCAGGAGATGAACCGCCGGCTGCTCGACGCTCTGTCTGAAGCCGTGGTGGCCTGCGATGCCGAAGGCCATTTGACGCTATTCAACAACGCCGCCCGCATGTGGCACGGGCTTGATGTGCAGAACGTCCCGCCGGAACGGTGGGCCGAGCACTACCAGCTGTTTCATGCTGATGGGGAAACGCTCCTCAGCGCCGATGAAGTTCCGTTGATGAGGGCGTTGCGCGGCGAGCGCATTCGCAATCTCGAGATGACCATCGTCGCAAATGGCACGCCACGCTACCTGCTGGCCAACGCCGACCCGATGTATGCCTCCAACGGCGAGCAGAGCGGCGCCGTGGTGGTTTTGCATGACATCACCGAACGCAAGCAGATCGAAATACTGCAGCGTGATTTCGTTTCAACTGTCAGCCATGAACTGCGCACGCCGCTGACATCCATCACCGCCTCGCTCGGGCTCATCTGCGGGGGTGTCATGGGGGAGGTGCCCGAAGCGCTGGTCGAGCTGCTCGACATCGCCCACCAGAACAGCAAGCGTCTCAGCGCACTGATCGACGACTTGCTCGACATCGACAAACTCTATGCCGGCAAGATGCGTTTCGAACTGGAAGTACAGCCGTTGCGCCCGTTGCTCGAACAGGCGGTGCGCAGCAATCAAGGCTACGCCGACAGCTATGGCGTCAGCATCCTGCTCGGCGACAGCCCGGAGGTGGAGGTCAAGGTCGACACCATGCGCCTGCAGCAGGTACTGAGCAACCTGCTATCCAACGCGGCGAAATTTTCGCCTCGCGGGGAGTCGATCGAACTCTGGGCAAACCCCTGCGCTGACGGCGGTGTGCGCGTCAGCGTGCGCGACAAGGGCCCCGGCATCGCGAACGCCTTCCGAGACCGCATCTTCAGCAAGTTCGCCCAGGCCGATTCGTCCGACACACGCCAGCAGGGCGGCACCGGCCTGGGCCTGGCGATTAGCAAGGAACTCATCGAGCACATGGGCGGGCAGATCGGGTTCGATTCGGTCGAAGGTGCCGGCGCCTGCTTCTGGTTCGAACTGCCCGGTGAACCGCAGGAGGCGTCGTCATGATGAAACCGCTCAAGCGCATCCTGCACGTCGAGGACGTGCCATCGATCCAGGTGGTGACGCGCATCGCGCTGGAAAAGCTCGGTGGTTTCCAGGTCTTGAGCTGCGCAACGGCCCAGCAGGCGCTCGACGAGGTCGAGGCCTTCGCCCCGGACATGATCCTGATGGACATGCTGCTGCCGCAGATGGACGGCCTGGAGCTGCTCCGTCAGATGTCCACACTGATCGACCTGCAGCAGATCCCGGTCGTCCTTCTGACCGGCCAGAACCAGCCCGCCGAACTCGCCGAGCTGCGCACGCTGGGCGTGCGCAAGCTGCTGCAAAAACCCTTCGATCCCTTGCAACTGGCCACACAGCTGAACGAGATATGGGAAACAGAGCATGACTGATGGCAGTGACACGCTGCTCAACCAACTGCAGGCCCTGACCGACCGATTCGCCGAACGCCTGCAACAGGAACTTCCGGAACTGGCCGCCCTCGCCGGGCAGCTGCAACAGGCCCGGGAACACGAGCAGCGCCGCGAAAGCGTGCGCGAGATCCGCGAGCGGCTGCACCGGCTCGCTGGCGCCGCTGGCACCTTCGGCTTCGCCACGCTCGGCCAGCAGGCACGGCAGTTGGAACAAGGCGCAGACCGCTGGCTGGATGCCGCCAAGCCGGGCGGCCAGGCGTTACGCGAGTTCGCCCAGTTGGTCGAGCAATGGGTGACGCAAGCCCTGGCCGCACCCGCCAACCCCACGGCCAAGCTGCCCGACCCGGAGGCGTCACACCCGGCCGGCTGCCGCGTCTACCTGCTCGAAGCGGACCGCCAGGCCGGCGAGCAGATGTGCCAGACCCTCGGCAATTTCGGGTACGACATGCTCCAGTTCGCCGAGCTCGGCACGCTGGAAGCCGCCATGCTCGCGCAACGGCCTGACGCGCTGATCGTCAGCCAGCACGATGGCGAGCTGCAGCCCATCGCCGACCTGCAACACGCGCTGACCGCGCCGGTGCCGCTGATGGTGATCAGCCAGCACCTGGACTTCGACAGCCAGCTCGCGGCCGTACGAGCCGGCGCCCACGGCTATTTCACTCGACCGGTGGACATCACCGCGCTGGAAAACAGCCTCGAGCACTGCCTCAATCTGCAGCTGAGTGAGCCGTACCGCATCCTCATCGTCGACGACGATGCCGACCTGGCCGCCCGCTACAGCCTCGTCCTGCGCAATTCGCAGATGCTGGTGGAGATCCTCAACGACCCCAGCGAGCTGTTCGAGACGCTGCATACCTTCAACCCGGAAGTGCTGCTGCTGGACGTCAACATGCCCGGCTGTTCGGGCCCGGAGCTTGCGCAGATGATCCGCCTGCACGCCGAATGGCTGCGCGTGACCATCATCTACCTGTCCGCGGAAACCGACATCAACCGGCAAATGGCCGCGCTGCTCAAGGCTGGCGACGATTTCATCACCAAACCGATCAGCGACAACGCCCTGATCGCCGCAGTGTTCTCCCACGCCAAGCGCGCGCGTTCGCTGAGCAATGCACTGGCTCGCGACAGCCTGACTGGGCTGCTCAAGCACGCCGACATCAAGGAACAGGTCGCGCTCGAAGTGCAGCGCGCGCAGCGCAACGGCAAGCCGGCCAGCGTGGTGATGATCGATCTCGACCACTTCAAGCGGGTCAACGACCAGTACGGCCACGCCGCCGGCGACAACGTCATCCGCTCGCTCGCCAACCTGCTGCGCCAGCGCCTGCGCCGTATCGACAGCCTCGGGCGCTACGGCGGCGAGGAGTTCGTGGCAGTCCTGCCGGACTGCACCGCCGAGCAGGCTCAGCGGGTGCTCGACGAGATCCGCCAGCGCTTCGCCGCGCTGACCTTCCACGCCGGTGATCGCACCTTCAGCGTCTCGCTCAGCGCCGGCATCAGCGAAGCCGGCAGCAGCGTCCCACCGGGTAGCCTGTTAGAGCAGGCCGACCAGGCGCTCTACGAGGCCAAGCACAACGGGCGCAACCAGGTGCGAATCGCACGGTAGAACGGATCGGCCGCGAGCGAACCGCTTCCCTCTCGCGCGACTCCAACTACACTGAGCAGGGCCGGCTAGCGCATCACCGGCTCTAGCCTGCCGTGTTGGCGCCTGTAGAAGCCTGTGCTCCAATACGGCGCACCGCCCTGCTGAAGGAGTCCGGTTTTGCCTGCAAGACCTGCGATTAGTTGGCACTCGCTCGCGTTCCTATCCGCGTTCATCGTGCTCGTCGCGCTGGGCTGGCAAGGCAAGCGCACCCAAGATGCCGTCCTTGAGACCAATCAGTCGGTCAGCCAGAGCCTGGAAATCATTACCGCGGCCCAGGCCATGCTGTCCTCGCTGCAAGACATCGAAACCGGTTCACGCGGGTTCGTGCTGACGGGCGAGCCGAGCTACCTGGAGCCCTACGAGATCGGGCTAGAGCAAATCGAGACGCACCGTCGCAGCCTCGAACCCCTTGTCGCGCAACGTGATTTCCCCGATCAGCGCTGGTTCGAACAACTCGACCGCAACATCGCCGAACGGCTGGTGATCGCCGACGCGAATATCCAGGCGCGCCGGGAACTGGGCCTGCAGGCGGCAGCCGAGCGCCTGCAACGCGCCGGCGGCAAGCAGATCATGGACCGCCTGCGCGTCCTGCTGAACGCGGTGGAACAGCGCGAGCGCCAGCGACTGGCCGCCGCCAACCAGGCCGTCGCCGATACGCTCGACCGCAGCCGCCACCTCGCCGTGATCGGCACGCTGCTGATCGCCGCGCTGTTCCTCGCTGCGATGTGGGCAATCCGCCGTAACCTGAGCATCCGCCAGGCGTTGGCGGTCAAGGCGCAGGCCGGAGAAGCCCGGCTCGGCGCCTTGCTGCAGGCCATCCCCGACGACCTCTACGCGCTCGACCCCAAGCGCCGGGTAACCGCGCTGTCTGCAACGAACGGCACGCGCACACCGGCCCCCGCCGCGATCGAGCCCGTGCTGATCAATCTGCTGGACCAGGCCGACCACTCGCTCGAGCTGCGCGAGACCAACTGGTGCGAGATCGATGGCCAACGAACCTTCGAGGTACGCCTGGCCCCGACCGGGCTGGGCGACCATCTGGCCATCGCGCGGGACATCACCGAACTGCAGCGCAACCGGGACATACTCGAGGACCAGAAAGTCTTTCTGCGGCGGGTCGTCGACACTGATGAAAACCAGATCTTCGTGCGCGACGACCAGGGTCGTTTCCTGCTCTGCAACACCGCCTTCGCCGAATTGCTGGGCTGCCAACCGGAAACCATCGAGGGGCATCGAAGCGAGGAAATCGCACAGGCGCACCTCGTGCTGCCATTACTGCAAGGCGAAACCGACCTGCTCTGCGGCAGTGGCGAGCTGCGCATCACCGAGGTCAACGTGACCGACACGCAAGGCCACGAGCGTTGGCTGCAGGTGGTCAAGCGGCCCATGACGCTGTCCGACGGCGCCTGCTACGTGGTCACGGTCGCGGTCGACATATCCTTGCGTCGCCGCATCGAGCAGATGAAGACCGAGTTCATTTCTACCGTCAGCCACGAGCTGCGCACACCGTTGACCGCCATTCGCGGCGCCCTCGGCATGCTGGTCGGCGGCGTGGCCGGGGCGATCGACGACGGCGCCCGTCCGCTCCTCGACATCGCACATAAGAACAGCGAGCGCTTGGTGCGCCTGATCAACGACATCCTCGACATCGAGAAGCTCGAAGCCGGCCGTTTGCCGTTCCATTTCAGCCGTTGCGACGTGCGGGCGCTGATCGAGCAGGCCCTGGCCGATCTCAAGCCATACGGCGACGAGTATCGCGTCAGCCTCGTGTTCGACCTGCCGGCGGACACAATGCCGACCGAAGTGAACATCGACCCGGATCGCTTCGTGCAGGTAATGGCTAACCTGCTGTCCAACGCGATCAAGCATTCACCTGCCGGCGGCGTGGTCAGCGTCGACCTGCGCCGCGACGGGAACACGCTCGAAGTGGGCGTTCAGGATCGCGGGCAAGGGATTCCGGAGAGTTTTCGGTCGCGAATCTTCGAACGGTTTGCCCAGGCCGACTCGTCGGATGCCCGCAAGCGCGGCGGTACCGGCCTTGGCCTGGCAATCACCCGCTCGCTGGTGCAACAGATGCACGGACGTATCGGCTTCGACTCGCAAGAAGGCCAAGGCACCCGCTTCTGGCTGCGCCTGCCGCTGGAGTTGACCCCGGCGCAACCGACCGGCCCGGCTAAACCGGCACCGCTGTTGGTCCCCGAGCCACCGGCGGCGCGGCGCCAGGCGCGGATCCTGGTGCTCGAACCCGATCCCTCGGCCGCCGAACAGCTGGCCTCGGCCTTGCAGCAGCACGGCTACGCCACGCTGGTCGCCGAGACGGGCTTGCAGGCACGGGAGCTCCTGGCCGAGTTCAGCATTCAGGCGCTGACCCTGAGCCCGGCACTGAGCGACGAGGACAGCATCGCCTTCCTGCAGAACCTGCGCAGCCAGAGCGCCTATCGCCACCTGCCGGTGCTGATCGTCAGCCTGCAGCCGCAACGACGTGACAATGACGATGGCGTGCTGCGTGGCGGCGCGGTGGGCGTGATCGACTGGTTGCACAAGCCGATCGATCCGTCGCGCGTGATGGACGTGGTGCGTGCGTGCCTGGCGAGCAAAAGCGAACGCCCGCGCTTGCTTCACGTCGAAGACGATGAGGACTTGCGCGTGTTGCTGGCGCGCCTGGTCGAGCCGTTGGAGATCGACCTACAAGGCGCCGGCTCACTGGCCGAGGCGCGCCGGCTGATCGACCGCGAGCACTTCGACCTGGCGATTATCGACCTGATGCTTCCAGATGGAGACGGCAGTGAATTATTCGACCAACTGGCTCAAACGCTTCCGCCGCCGCCAGTCATCATTTTTTCGGCAATGGATTCCCCTGTGCACGATAGCCGCCTGGCCTTGCGCCAACTGGTCAAGTCACGCCACGACGGCAACGAACTGGCCGCGCTGATTCAGCAACTGCTGCACCACTGGCCACCCGGCCAGCTACCGGAACATGACGAGGTCAATGCATGAGCGAATCCGCCAACCCGCGCATCCTGATGGTGGAGGACGAGGAGGACATCGCCTTCCTCATCCGTTTCATGCTCGAGCGGCACGGATTCAGCGTCGAGCACGCCGCCGATGGGCGCCAAGCACTGGACAAGCTGGCCAACTCAGCGCCGCCAGACCTCACACTGATGGACATCATGCTGCCCTACCACGATGGGCTCGAACTGGTCGAACGCCTGCGCGCAC
This sequence comes from Pseudomonas sp. SA195, assembly GCF_054131565.1. NCBI lineage: Bacteria > Pseudomonadati > Pseudomonadota > Gammaproteobacteria > Pseudomonadales > Pseudomonadaceae > Pseudomonas > Pseudomonas sp. SA195. Next base: position 4,420,438 of record NZ_CP096392.1, read on the forward strand.
AGCCGGGCTGGGAAAGCGTGCCGGTGCTGATGCTCACCGCCAAAGCCCGCGAAGTGGACATCGTCCGCGCCCTGGAACTGGGCGCCGATGATTACGTAACCAAGCCCTTCCAGCCCGAGGAGCTGCTCGCCCGCATCCGCCGCCTCATGAGGCGGCCGCGATGAGAGGAGCCTGCCTGGCCGTTGCCGCATCCGCCGCCCTGCTCGCCCCGCTGGCCCTGGCCGACGTCGCCACCGCGCGGCAGCAGGTAGAAGCAGAGCAGCTCGACGCCGCCGAAGCCACGCTGCGCGCCCACCTGGCCGAGCAACCTTCCGATGGCGAGGCGCTGTTTCTGCTGGCACGGGTTCATGCCTGGCAGGGCCGCCCCGAACAGGCACTGCCCCTCTACGAGCGCCTGTTGAGCGAGGAGCCCGGCAATGCCGACTACTTGCTCGGCCAGGGTCAGGCGCTGCTCTGGGCCGGTCGCCCGCAAGCGGCGCTGGAGCCGCTGGAGCGCGCCGCCGCCATCGCGCCGGACTATGCCGAAGTCCAGCAGGTCATCCAGCAGGCACGCGCCGCGCTGACTTCGCCGGTGACCACGACCAGCCCGGTCGCCACGGTGCCGACCCAACGTCGTCACGAGCTGGAGCTGTCGGCCCGCCAGGACTGGCTCGATAACGGCTTCGACGACTGGCGCAGCCAGCGCCTGGACTACACCTCGACCCAGCCGGAGGGCCTTGGCTGGTACGGTGCCCTGCTGCGCGAGCAACGTTTCGGCGAGTGGGACGAAGGCGTCGAGGCCGGCGCGGTGATTGCGCTCGACGAGAACTGGACGCTGCAGCCGGAAGTCGGCTTCCAGCCGTCGCCCTATTTTCTGCCCGAATGGCATGCCGACCTGCGTCTGCAGCGACGCTTGCCCGCGGGCTACCTCGGTGCCGCCAGTATCCGCCGAACCGAATACGAGACGACGCGCGTCGATCGCCTGGCGCTGAGTGCTGAACGTTACTGGGGCGCCTGGCGCGCCGGTTACACGCTGAACATCACTGATGTCGCCAACGCCGGCACGCCCATCGGCCACGACGTTGCGCTGGATTATTTCTATGGCGGCCTGAGCTACGCTGGCCTGCGCCTGACCGCGGGCGAGGAAGAGGCCGTCGAGGAACAGCAACTGATCACCAGCGACGTCAGAGCCATCAGCTTGCAAGGGCGCCACTGGCTCGACAGCCGCTGGGCGCTGACCTGGGAACTGGGCCATCACGAGCAGGGCGATTACTACACGCGGCGCTGGCTGCAGATCGGTCTGCGGCATGCTTTCTGACCTGATCACCCAATGCCCGCCCTGGCTGTGCGAGCTACCCGCCCAAGCCTGGCTGTCGATCTGGCCAGAAGACGGCATCCTGCAATTGGCACTCTGGTGCGCGCTGGGTTTGGGCGCGCTGACCATGCTGGTGATGGTGCAAGTGATGCTGCTGGGCGAGGTGTCCCGGCGCCGCGCCGCCCGCCGCCAGCAATTCAACGACCAATGGCGGCCCTTTTTCGCGCTGTGCTCGCTCGGCGATGAACTGCCCGAGCCGGTACCCGCCCTGCCGCGCGGCCGCCAGCTGTGGTTTCTGCTGCAATGGAACCGCACCCAGCTGCAGTTGCGTGGCGCCGCGCGTGAACGAATGAACCGCGCGCTGATCGCCCTCGGCATGGACCGCCAGGCGCTGGCGCTGCTGCGGGGGCGCGTGCGCAGCAAGCTGATCGGCCTGACCTGTTTGCGCAACCTCGCAGACCCAGCGCACTGGGACGCGACGCAACCCCTGCTGATGAGCCGCAACCTCACCGTCTCGCTCGCCGCGGCCCAAACCCTGATCGCCATGGACGCCACCCGCGCGATGCGATTGATCCTGCCTGCTGCCGTGACCCGGCCGGACTGGGCATTACCGCGCCTGGCCAACCTTTGCCAGCAAGCTGGCGAGCAGACCGTGACCCAGCCGCTGCTGATTGCCCTAACCAGCTCGGAGGATCCACGCCGCGAACGGCTTATCCCCTTGTTGGCTCACGGCGAACCCCGGTACGCCGCGCCCTGGGCACGCGCGCGCCTGGAGGAAGAAGCGCCGCCGGAACAGCTGCAGGTCGCACTGCGCTGCCTGAGCGAGCTGGGCGATCCACGGGATCGCGGCCGTCTCCTGCGCGCCCTGCAGCATGACCAACCCAACGTACGGCTGGCGGCACTGCAAGCATTGGACAAGCAGGCCCGCAGTGAAGATAGCGAAGTCTTCCTGCCGCTGCTCGCCGATACCAGCTGGTGGGTCCGTCAGGCCGCCGCGGACAGTCTAGCGCGGCTCCCCGGCGTCACGCCCGAACAGCTACAGACGCTGCTCATGCAGGTCGAGGACCGCTACGGCCAGGACGCCCTGCGCCGCGCGATTGCGGAGGTCAGGCGTTGACGATTGACTGGCTGTGGTGGCTACAACTGGGCTTCATCCTCTATTTCCTGCTGCTCAACGGCATGTACCTGCTGCTCAACGTGCTGTCGATGATCAGCCTCATGGGCTATATCCGCCAACGCGCCGAGACGGGCGAGATTGCGCCCTACCTGGGTGTCGAACCTCCCGTCTCGGTGCTGATGCCGGCGTACAACGAGCAAGCGACGATCCGCACCTCGGTCCGTTCGATGCTGCAGCTGCAGTATCCCGAGTTCGAAGTGGTGGTGATCAATGACGGCTCCAAGGACGACACCCTTGCCGTTCTGATCGAAGAATTCGAGCTGGTGCCGCACCCCGAACCCCTGCGCCAGGCCGTGCAGCATCAACCAGTGTTAGCGATCTACCGTTCGCGGCGCTACGCCAACCTGCGCGTCATCGACAAGGCCAACGGAGGCAAGGCTGATGCGCTCAATGCCGGAATCAACGCGGCGCGCCACGGGCTGTTCTGCGGCGTGGATGCCGACTCCATCCTGCAGCGCGACAGCCTGCTGCGGGTCGTTCAGCCCTTCCTCGAGGACGAGCGAACTGTAGCGGCCGGGGGCACCGTGCGTATCGCCAACGGCTCAGAAGTGCGTGGCGGTTTTCTAATCCGCGCCGGGCTGCCGCGTAACTGGCTGGCACGCTTTCAAATCGTCGAATACTTGCGCGCCTTCCTCTTTGGCCGCCTGGGCTGGTCGCCGATGAATGCCGTGCTCATCATCTCCGGCGCCTTCGGGCTGTTCGCCCGCGAGCGGGTGATGGCTGTCGGTGGCTATCGCACCGACACCGTCGGCGAGGACATGGAACTGGTGGTACGCCTGCATCGCTATCACCGCGAACACCGCATCCCCTACCGCATCCGCTACCTGCCCGACCCGATCTGTTGGACCGAATGCCCTGAAGACCTCGGCACCCTCGGCCGCCAGCGCAGCCGCTGGCAACGCGGCCTGGCCGAAAGCCTGGGCCGCCACGCACGCCTCGCCTTCAGCCTGCGCGGCGGCACGCCTGGCTGGCTGGCATGGCCCTTCATGGCCTTGTTCGAATGGTTGGGGCCGCTGATCGAGCTGGTCGGCTATGGCTTCATGATCGGCGGCTTCGTGCTCGGCGTCGTGTCCTACGCAGCGCTGGCCGCCTTCCTGCTCGTCGCGATCGGCATGGGCATCCTGCTCTCGGTCAACGGCCTGCTGCTGGAAACCATGTCGTTCCGCGTCTACGAGCGCCGCCGCGACATGCTTCGGCTGTTTCTGATGGCCGTGCTGGAGAACTTCGGCTATCGCCAGCTCAACACGCTATGGCGCTGTCGCGGCCTGTGGCAGTGGTTTTCACGTCGCAAACATCAGTGGGGCGCGATGCGCCGCAGCGGGCAGTGGGGGCAAGGCTAGCTGACCGTTAGAACAGCAGGGCGGAGCACGCCTCATCGATCCACCGAAGCTGTGCAACAAGGTGGATGTCAAACGCGACATCCACCCCACGGGTGTCGTCAGATCTTGATCCAGGTCGCCTTCAACTCCGTGTACTTGTCGAATGCATGCAACGACTTGTCCCGACCGTTGCCGGACTGTTTGAAACCGCCAAAGGGTGCGGTCATGTCACCGCCGTCATACTGGTTGACCCAGACGCTACCGGCCCGCAACGCACGGGCTGTGCGGTGGGCTTTGGATATATCGGCGGTCCATACCGCGGCGGCCAGCCCGTAGAGGGTGTCATTGGCAATGCTCACGGCCTCGGCCGCCGTATCGAAGGTGATCACCGACAGCACCGGGCCGAAAATTTCCTCGCGGGCGATCTTCATCGCATTGCTGACGCCATCGAAAATGGTCGGTTCGACGTACAGGCCGCCGGTATCCTGCATCGTCCGCTGCCCACCGATCAGCACCTTAGCGCCATCGTTGCGACCGGCCTCGATGTAGCCAAGCACGGTATCGAGCTGCTGGGTATCGACCAGTGCGCCGACATTGGTCGCCGGGTCCAGCGGATTGCCCGGCTTCCAGCCTTTGAGCGCCTCGACCACCATCGGCAAGAAGCGCTCCTTGACCGAGCTTTCGACCAGCAACCGCGAACCGGCCGTGCAGACCTCGCCTTGGTTGAAGGCGATGGCGCCGGCGGCGGCCTTGGCGGCAGCCTCGAGGTCCGGCGCGTCGGCGAAGACGATGTTCGGGCTCTTGCCGCCAGCCTCCAGCCAGACGCGCTTCATGTTCGACTCACCGGCATAGATCATCAGTTGTTTGGCGACGCGGGTAGACCCGGTAAAGACCAGGGTGTCGACGTCCATGTGCAGCGCCAGTGCCTTGCCCACGGTATGGCCGTAGCCGGGCAGCACGTTGAGCACACCCGCGGGGATGCCTGCCTCGATGGCCAGCTGTGCCACGCGGATGGCGGTCAGCGGGGACTTCTCGGACGGCTTGAGCACCACGGAGTTGCCCGCGGCCAAGGCGGGGCCGAGCTTCCAGCACGCCATCATCAACGGGAAGTTCCACGGCACGATGGCCGCCACCACGCCCACCGGCTCGCGCGTAACCAGACCAAGCTGGTCGTGCGGCGTCGGTGCGACTTCGTCGTAGATCTTGTCGATCGCCTCGCCTGCCCAACGCAGCGCATTGGCCGAGCCGGGTATGTCGACGCCCAGCGAATCGCTGATCGGCTTGCCCATGTCGAGGGTTTCCAGCAGCGCCAGCTCCTCGGCGTTGGCCTGGATCAAGTTGGCGAAGCGGATCATGGTCGCCTTGCGTTTGGCTGGCGCCATGCGCGACCAGACACCGGATTCGAACGCCATACGCGCACTGATCACGGCGCGGTCGGCGTCGGCCTCGTCGCAACTCGCCACTTGTGCCAGCACCCGCCCGTCGACCGGGCTGATGCAGTCGAAGCTGGCGCCGGCGCTGGGCGCGGTGTATTCGCCCTGGATGAAGGCCCGGCCTTCGATGCGCAGGTCGCGGGCACGCTGTTGCCAGTCGGCGAGAGTCAGGGTGGTCATGGGGCGTCCTCGGTGTCTGTCGAATGATCGGTAGGGCACCCTAAACCAGCGGCGCCGGGGCTATCAATATTTTTTACGCGGCGCGCTCCATCGCCTTGTTTTGTTCGTTTTATTAAACATAGACTCGCCGAAACCGCTGTGCGCCCGGGTGCTGTCGCGCTACAGCATAGCCGCCCAACCCGACGTCCTGCCGGAGCCCTCCATGACCACCGATCGTGCCGCATCAGCCGAACATTTCTGGATGCCCTTCACCGCCAACCGCCAGTTCAAGGGCAACCCGCGCCTGCTGGAGCGTGCCGAGGGGATGTACTACACCGACACTGAGGGCCGACAGGTCATTGATGGGACGGCCGGGCTCTGGTGCTGCAATGCGGGCCATGGTCGGCGTGAAATTACCGAGGCGGTAAGCCGGCAAATCGCCCAGCTCGACTTCGCCCCAACCTTTCAAATGGGCCACCCGCTGCCCTTCGAGCTGGCCGAGCGCCTGGCGTCGATCAGCCCAGCTGGACTGAACCGCGTGTTCTTCACCAATTCGGGATCGGAATCGGCCGATACCGCGCTGAAGATCGCGCTGGCCTACCAGCGCGCCATCGGACAGAGCAGCCGCACCCGGCTGATAGGCCGCGAACTGGCGTATCACGGTGTGGGCTTCGGTGGTGTCTCCGTCGGCGGCATGGCGAACAACCGCAAGGCGTTCGGCACCCTGCTTCCCGGCGTCGACCATCTGCCACACACGCTCGATCTCCCGCGCAACGCGTTCTCCCGTGGGCTGCCAGTTCACGGGGTAGAAAAGGCCGACGAACTGGAACGGCTGGTCACGCTGCATGGCGCCGAAAACATTGCCGCGGTCATCGTCGAACCGATGTCCGGCTCGGCGGGAGTGATATTGCCGCCGGTGGGCTACCTGCAGCGGCTGCGGGACATCACGCGCAAGCATGGCATTCTGCTGATCTTCGATGAAGTGATCACCGGCTTCGGTCGGGTCGGCGAGGCGTTTGCCGCGCAGCGCTGGGGCGTCACGCCGGACATCCTCACCTGCGCCAAGGGGCTGACCAACGGGGCCATTCCGATGGGCGCGGTGTTCGTCGACGAGACGATTCACGACGCCTTCATGCGAGGCCCGGAAAGCACCATCGAGTTCTTCCACGGCTACACCTATTCCGGTCACCCGGTGGCTTGTGCCGCGGCGCTGGCAACCCAAGAGATCTATCAACGCGAGAACCTGTTCCAGAAGGCTATCGAGATCGAAGGCTATTGGCAGGACGCCTTGTTCAGCCTGCAAGGACTGCCGAACGTGGTGGATATCCGGACCGTAGGTCTGGTGGCTGGCATCCAGTTCGCTTCCCATCCTGACGGTGTGGGCAAGCGCGCCTACGAGATATTCAGCCAATGCTTTGCCGACGGCCTGCTGGTGCGCGCCAGTGGCGACACCATCGCCCTGTCGCCCGCACTCATCGTCGAGCACGAACACATCGACGCGATCATCGACCGCCTGGCCGACGCCATTCGCAAAACGGCCTGAACGATCCGCTGGCCACGGGCGGCGCCAACCGAAGGGGCCGCCTGCCACGGCGCGATGCGTAACCGGATGCCAGAAACGAAAAAACCCGCCAATTGGCGGGTTTTCCTTCAAGGGGCCGATCAATTACTTGATCTTGGCTTCCTTGTACATCACGTGCTTACGCACGACCGGATCGTACTTCTTGATCTCGATCTTGTCGGGCGTTGTGCGCTTGTTCTTGTCGGTGGTGTAGAAGTGGCCGGTACCGGCGCTGGACACCAAACGGATCAGGTCACGCATGATAGTTCTCCTTAAACCTTTTCGCCGCGAGCGCGGATTTCAGCCAGGACAGCGTCGATGCCGCGCTTGTCGATGACGCGCATGCCTTTGGCAGTCAGGCGCAGACGAACGAAGCGGTTCTCGGACTCGACCCAGAAGCGATGATGCTGCAGGTTCGGAAGAAAACGACGACGGGTTTTGTTGTTTGCGTGGGAAATGTTGTTCCCGGTTACCGGACCCTTACCGGTAACTTGACAGACTCTCGACATGCCTCAGCCCTCTAAAACCACATGCCCAACCCGGCATGGGTTGGCCGCTTGAAATCACTTGTCTTTCGGCGCTCAGCGCCACGTTTCATTGGGGTCTTACCGGCTACGCAGCAAGCGAAGAAACCGGGCCCCTAGAAAAGAGCGCTGCTTTATATCAGAAAGCCCCCCACGCAACAAGCACGGATTCACCCTAGGAAACGGCCACGGATGCCGCAGCGCCGCCGGGCTGCAGGGTTGCGCCGCCTCGGCGGCTAGCGCCATTCGTCGCCGCGTCGCGCCTTTGTTTTACTCTGCGAAATCAACGGCCGTTTTGGTTACCATGGCGACCACCGTTACCTTGGCGGCGCGATGCCTGCCGCCCACAGACAGACCGAGACAGCATGAGCGACGTAGAAGACATCGATACCGAGAACCCCAAGGACCGCAAATTCGTCGAGGCGCTGTCGCGCGGGCTGGACGTGTTGCGCGCCTTCACCCACGGCTCGGTGGTCATGGGCAACCAGGACATCGCGCGTATCACCGGGCTGCCCAAGCCAACGGTTTCGCGCATGACCTACACCCTGACCAAACTTGGCTACCTCAGCTATTCGCAGCAGCTGGAAAAATATCAGCTCGACTCCGGCGTGCTCGCACTGGGCTATGCCTATGTCTCCAATCTGCGCGTACGCCAGCTGGCCAAGCCCTACATGGACGAATTTGCGCGCAGGACCAACACCACCGTGGGCCTGACCTGCCGCGACCGACTGTCGATGATCTACATCGAGAACTGCCGCCCCGCTGAGGTTTCGACGCTACGCATGGATGCCGGGGTGCGCCTGCCGCTGGCCACCACCGCTGCCGGCCGCGCGTTTCTCGCCGCCACACCCGATAAGGAACGCGGCCATTTGATGGCTGCACTGGAGACCAAGTACGGCGATCAGTGGCCCGCAATGAAGCAGTCGCTGGAGGAGTCGTTCGAGGAATTCCAGCAACACGGCTTCTGCCTGTCGCTCGGCGACTGGGACCGCAATGTCAAGGCCGCCGGCGTGCCGTTGCACCTGGCTGACGGCAGCATCATGTCGCTGACCTGCGGCGCGCCCTCGTTTCAGCTCAGTGAGGAAACGCTGAAGGGCTCGCTGGCGCATCAGCTGGAGATGCTCGCCCGAGATATCGAAAGCCTCGGCGTGTGACCCCACTCAAGCCCGGACGCTGGCCCAGGCGATCTCAGCGAGCAGCTCGCGACAATCCGCCAGCGCCGTGCGCGAGCGACCGGCCAGCCAGTTGCGCGCCATGTCGTGGCACGGGCCGATGACTACGGCGAGAAAACAATCGCCTGGCATTCGCCGGAATGCACCGCTTTCACGGTGGCGTCGTAGGATGGCCCCGACCCGCTCGCCATGGGCGCGGTTGACGTCCCGTAGCTGCTCCCCCAGCTCCCCTGCCTCGACCCGGCCGCGGTTGTGCAGGACGAAGCGCGCCCAGTCCGGATTCGCCACTACCCAGTCGATGTAACTGGTCACGAACAAGCGGACACACGCCTCCGCATCCAGCGTTTCGATCAGCCCGGCTTCTAGTAGCGCGGCATATTCCCCAATGCCTTCCATATAGAGGGCCGCAATGATCCGCTCGCGGTTGCCGAAGTGATGGTAGAGGCTGCCAATGCTGGCGCCCGAGCGGTCACGGATCATCTCGATGGTGGTCGCCTCGACACCGAATTCGGTGAAACAGGCGAGCGCGGCCTGAAGAATTTCCTGTTTGCGGCTACTGCGGGCCATCCGGCCTCCATTACTAGAATTATTTTCTAGAGTAATTTTCTTCTCGCCCTATACTGCACCGATCGCGACGGTCCAGAAAGCGTGGAGAACAACAAGATGGCGACGATACAGGTAGAAGAACATTCGATCGATAACGGCAATGGCCACCAGCTGGCGAGCCAGTGGTACCGTCCGGCAGGCGCGTTTCAGGGTGCGGTATTGATCGCCCCAGCCATGGGCGTACCGCAGCGCTTCTACACGGACTTCGCTCGCTGGCTGGCCGAGCGCGGCTATCTCGTGGTGACGTTCGACTACCTGGGCATGGGCCGCTCGCGCCAGGTGCCGCTGCGGCAGCTGGACATCGACATCCTCGACTGGGCGCGCCATGACTGCAGCGCCATGCTGGCCCGCCTGACCGACGCGGCGGCGGGCCGCCCGCTGTACTGGATCGGACACAGCGTCGGCGCGCAAATCCTGCCTTTGGTGAGCGGCCATGAACGCCTGGCCCGCATCGTCACCATTGCCGCCGGTAGCGGCTACTGGCGCGAAAACAGCCCGCAGATCCGTCGCAAAGCGTGGCTGCTCTGGCACGGTCTGGCCCCTACGTTGACGGCTATCGCTGGGTACTTCCCAGGCGGCCGCATCGGGGCGGTTGGCGACCTGCCCGCCGGCGTGATCCGCCAGTGGCGCCGCTGGTGCCTGCACCCGGAGTACCTGATTGGCGTGGAGGGGGAATCTGTTCAGCGCGCCTTCGACGCCGTTCGCACGCCGCTAACCTCGCTGTCGTTCAGCGACGACGAAATGATGTCGGCACGCAACACTGAATCGCTGCACAGCTTCTATCGCTCCGCGCCAAAGACCATGCACCGCATCGATCCGCGAGACGTGGGTGCCAAGCGCATCGGACACTTCGGCTTTTTTCGGCGCAGCTTCGCTGACAGCCTCTGGACCCGCTGGTTGCTACCGGAGCTGAGCGAAAAAGGCCGCACGGCCGCCTAGGATAATTTCGCACAGCGAAACACTTGCAGCATATTTCGAAACATATGCGGCCGTTATTGATCTTGCCCTCTGGCTGATCTCCTACAAGAGTGAGGAGGCTGAAAAGCCACTTGCTATCGGAGCTGCCATGTCCAACAACAATAACGGCTATCCGTCGAGCACCCGCGCCTGGATGACGGTCGCGATCCTGATGCTCGCCTACGTCCTCTCGTTCGTCGACCGGCAGATCCTGAACCTGCTGGTCGAGCCGATTCGGCGCGATCTCGATATCACCGACACCCACATGAGCCTGCTGATGGGCTTCTCGTTCGCAGTGTTCTACACCATCTGCGGTGTTCCTATCGGGCGCCTCGCCGACCGCAAAAGCCGCCGCGGCATCATCGCGATCGGCGTGTTGGTGTGGAGCCTGATGACCGCCCTGTGCGGCACGGCGCGCACGTTCTGGCAATTTTTGCTGTTTCGTATCGGCGTAGGCGTGGGCGAGGCCGCGCTGTCGCCCTCGGCCTATTCGCTGATCGCCGACAGCTTTCCGCCCAAGCTGCGCGGCACAGCGATGAGCGTGTATTCGATGGGCATCTACATCGGCTCGGGCCTGGCCTTCCTACTGGGCGGGCTCGTGGTCAAGTTCGCCTCGGCGCAGGGCGATGTCGCCCTACCCATACTGGGCATGGTGCGCCCCTGGCAGCTGATCTTCCTGGTACTGGGCGCCGCTGGCGTGCTCTTTACCGCGGTACTTCTGGTGATTCGCGAACCTTCACGCAAGGGCGTCGGGGCGGGCATCGAGGTTCCGCTGAGCGAAGTGGCTGGCTACATTCGGCAGAATCGCTGCACCGTGCTCTGCCACAATTTCGGCTTCGCCTGCCTGGCGTTCGCCGCCTATGGCAGCTCGGCCTGGATTCCCACCTTCTTCATCCGCACCTACGGCTGGTCGGCCAGCGACGTCGGCGTGCTCTACGGCTCGGTGGTGGCGGTGGCTGGGTCATTGGGCATCATCGCCGGAGGGCGGCTATCCGATCTGCTGCACCGCCGCGGCTACCGCGATGCACCGCTTAGAGTCGCGATCGTCTCTGCCGCGTTGACCTTACCGCTCAACCTCGCCTACCTCGCTGGCAGTGGCGAGCTTGCGCTGACGCTGATCGCCTTCCACGTCTTCACCATCGCCATGCCCTTCGGCGTCGGCCCGGCGGCTATCCAGGAGATCATGCCCAACGCCATGCGCGGCCAGGCGTCCGCGGTCTACTTGTTCGTCATCACCATGGTTGGCCTCGGCATCGGCCCGACCGCCGTCGCGCTGGGTACCGACTTCGTCTTTGGCGACGACAACGCCCTGCGCTACTCGCTGCTGATCGTCACCGGCATCGCCCTGGTCGGCGCAATCATTCTGCTCAGCATCGGCCTCAAGCACTACCGCGCCAGCCTGGATCGGTTGGAGGCGTGGAAGCCGAAGGCCGCGACATAGTGCACAGGCCGAGCATCAGCAGCAGAATAAGGATTAACCCTGGCTAGACGAAAACTCCCGGCAAACACCGGGCGTTTCGCTTCTTTTAGCCGCATCTGCGCTTGGCCTATAACCGAAACGGGTTATCCGACCGCGACCGAGCGCGCCCGACTTAATCCCTCCTATACCGCTGAAACCCTCGTGCTAGAGCCTTTCGGTTTGTGATACCGGTGAGAATTGTGTGTAATTGCTCGCCACTTCATGGATTGAACGGCAGCCCTTCGGCGTGGCACCTGCCGTCGCATCAGTCCGATCATCAGCCGGCCATTCGAAGAAGGACAGCTCCATGGGCTTCGTCAAGAAAACCAGCACCCTGCTGCTTGGCAGCGCACTCGCAATCAGCTCCGGCTGCGCCAACATGGCGGACAACGAGTGGGCCAACAAGGAAAACATCGGCACGCTGGTCGGCACCGCGGCCGGCATTCTCGTCGGTAGCCAGGTCGGCGGTGGCAGCGGGCGAACTGCGGCGATGATCGCCGGCGCATTGGCTGGCGGTTATCTGGGCAAGACGATCGGCGCCAAGCTGGACGCACAAGACCGCGAAGCACTGGCCGTCCAGACCCAGCAGGCGCTGCAGCACGCCAGCGATGGCCAGGCGACGCAATGGTCATCGACCCACAGCGACGCCAAGGCCACCATCACCCCGATCAAGACCGAAACAGTCGAGCGTCAAATCGCCATCAAGCGCACACCGAAGGTGCAGCCGGTCGCCAACATGACGCTGATCAACCAGCCATACCGCGCCCTGAAGTCGGCCAACGTACGCAACGCGCCTGACCTGAACGCCGACAAGGTGGCCGGGCTGCCGACCGGCACCACCTTCACGGCCATCGGCCGCACCGACAACGACTGGATCATGGTCGGCCGCCGTGGCGTGACCATCGGTTATGTCTACGCGCCGCTGGTAGCCAAGGTGGAGGCGCAAACGGCACAGACGGCCAAAGCGGACACCGCCACCGACCTCGACAGCATCGATGTCGCCACCGCCTCGAGCAAAGGTATCGACCTGGACGCCGTGGATCTCGACGCATTGCCGGTCGAACAGCCTGTGACAGCACAAACCACCTGTCGCACGATCCAGTACGACGTCACGACCCAGGGCAGTAACGAAGTCGAAACGGCCAAGGCTTGCCAGGCCTCGGACGGCGCCTGGGAGCTGATCTGATGAATGCACGCACCGGCGCCCTGCTGGCCCTTCCGCTACTCACGATCGCCGTCTCCGTACAGGCGGCCACACACCGCCTCGCGTACTCGAAAGCCGAGAAGGTCGAAGTATTCGTCGACCACGCCGACGGCCAACCCTGGTGCAGCGACGCCCTCAAGCTGCGTTTCGTCTTCGACGGCGAGGTCGAGCAGGCCGCCGTCGACCGGCTGTTGCCCAAGCTCGGCGGACTGATGCGCAGCCAGTGCCCGGCGGCGACTGCGCTTAGCTGGACCGCCACGACGCCGAGCAGTGCCGCCGCGCTGACAGGCACCGCGAGCCGCGCCAATGACTGGGCAGCGCAACAGGCAACGGCCCCCGCTACCGATGCAGTCGCGACCAAAGCACCCGCGCCGGAACCCGCATCACCCCGCGAAGAACCAGCACAAGACATCGCCAACGCCGCTGCCGAGGCCACTCCTCCTGCCAAGCCGACCGAACCCGCTCCGGCGCCGTCTCCATCGCCTGACACCGCTACCAAGCAGGCCGAGCCCATCATTACAGCCGCGCCGCGACCGTCGCCCACCGAGGACAACACCCAGGCAGCGCCTGCGACTGAGCCAACCGCCGAGCAGCCGGATGCAAGCCCAGTGGCGAAACCCTTCAGTGTCGCTGGCTGGCAGCCGGAGGCGCCCGAAGCGGTATTCGCGAAGGCGGATTTCCTGAACGAGATCGCCGACCAGAACGGCTGTCGCTTCCGCCTGGCCTTTACGCCCAAGGACGGCCTCGCGAATGTCACCCTGCGCTCGACTGACACCGCTTGCGGCCCGGATGGCTATGCCCAGGGCAAAGGCCGATTCGAGCTCATCCGCCGGGACGGCGTGCGGGTGCACAGCTTCAATGGCACCTTCATCAACGGCCTCGCGATACACGGCAAAGCCCCGCAATTGCCGGTGGTCGGTATGGCCGCCAATCACGACCTTTACCTGCTGCTGCACAGCGAGCCGGCCAGCAAGGTGCATTACCTCATCCGCTTGCAATTCCAGCGCTACGGCGGCCACTGGAGCGGCGGCAGCGCCTCGCTGGTTGGCCTCACCGAGAACCGGGATCTGTTCCGCGAGCTGGACAGCATTCGCCTGACCCTCGACCTCGCGACCGCCTACCTGACCCAGAAAGCCCCTGAAATCGGCGCGATCGAGTTCGTCGGCGTTCGCGACCTGGACAAGGCGCTGCAGGCGCACGACCGTGACTACTGGCTCTACGAGATCGGTCTGAACCGTCACTACCGGACCAAACAATGGGAATACAACCCTGCCCGCGCGCAGAATCACCTCTTCTCCTTCGAACGCAAGGAGGCCGAACGCCAGCGCCAGGCCGAGGCTGAGCGCGAGCGCAAGGCGCAGCTGGAGCGCCAGCTGGCAGGGCGCCAGGCCGAACAACGCCTGCAGCTCTACGAGCAGATGCAGGACCAGGCGCGGGACCCGCAAATGCTCTACCGGCAGCTGCTGACCGACGCGAGCTATACGCCCTTCGGCGGCGGTGGCTACGGCGCGATGATGCGGGGCGGCGAGCAAACGTATAGCCAGATCGTGCATATCGACGGTAAAGCAGACGGCGGCTGGACGCTCGACTACCCCTACGCGGCGGAACTCGAAGCCGACCAGAAGCAGCCCGCACTCGACGAAGGCTGGTTTCTGGTCAAGGGCAAAGCCCGCCTGGACAGCACCCGCAAAGATGAGCAAGGCCTGCCGCTCACTCGGATCACCGCCGCCTCGGTCCAGCCCTGCGAGAAAGACGGCTGCACGGATCTGCTCGACCCGCTGGCGCTGGTCCGCCACCAGATCGGCGACCCCGAATGGACGCCAGAACTGGCGCGACAACGCATCGAACAGGCATGGCCAGAGCGCGCCGCCCAGCAAGGAGACAATCAATGAGCCGCCTTCCCCTTATCCTCGGCGCCGCCGTAGTGGTCATCGCCGGCGGCTATTTCGGCCTCAGCGCCTACAGCAGCAGCCAGGCCGACAGCCTGCTCGAGGACTGGGTCTACGACCACGACCTGGGCAACAACCTGAGCTGGGAATCGGTCTCCTCGAGCCCTCTCGGCGGACGAGTGACGCTTAATGGGGTCCGCGCTGAGTTTGGCAAAAACGATCCGCAGCTCTACATCGAGCAGCTTGTGATCAGCGATCGCGACATCAGCGACGAGCGCACCCGCGTGCGCCTGCAGCTTGAGGGCGTACAGGCTGACCGCTCCGCCTTGGGCGCGCTGAACTCCCTGGCCGGGGGGTTCGGCCTGCTACGCGGATTTAGCCCGGCAGTGAGCAGCGGGCTGACCGACCTCGAACCCTTCACGCTCGAGCTGTACCTGGACATCGACGATGACAACGGCACGCTCGAAACGGACCTGTCCGTTGGCATGCCCAAGCTGTTCGATTCACGCGTCAGTTACCGGCTGAGCAACCTGCGCGACCTCAACCGTACCTTGCGTCGGCTGGCCGATGAGCTTGGCGAGGCGAAGACGCCGTTCGGCCTGACCAACCCGCTCGGCGCGCTGGCCTCGAGCGTCGAGCGTGCCGAGCTGGGCGACACCATGGTCAGCCTGGAGGACCGCGGCGCGGCCGCCCGCAGCATCGCCCTCTATCAGCGCTACAACACGCCGCTAGACCCCGGCGCCGGAGACGCCGATGCGCAACGCAAGGCGCATTACCGCAAGGTCGTGGCAGACACGCAGAAAACCTGCGAGCGCGAGTCCGCCAGTTTCCCGGCGGGGTTCGAGGATGCCTGCGAACTGCTGGGTGAAGCCATGCTGGGCGAGATCAGCGGTGTCCGCCTGACCATCGAGCCGAAGGAGCGCATCCGCCTGACCGACCTCATGTCGTTGCAGGACCCGAGCCGTCAGGAGCGCATGCTCGAGCGCCTGAATCCGCAGCTGGACAGTCTGTAAGCTCACGACGGGCTTCGTAGCGAGAGGGCCGCTTAAACGACCAGGGGAACCGGGTAGGTCTGGTTCCCCGCCGCTCGACTGCCAGGGAAAGGTCTGCGCCCGCTAAACGCGCCTCATGCCACCTGCATCAATCCCGCAAACGCCTTGACGTGATGGTCCTCGTCACCGAACTCATGGCCGATCATGACCAGCCGTTTGGCGTGGTGGGCGAGGTTGTATTCCCAGGTCATGCCGATGCCGCCGTGTAGCTGGATGGCTTCCTCGGCGATCTTGCGGCCGGCGCGGGTGCAGATGTACTTGGCGGCGGCCAGCACGCGGCGACGGTCGTCGTTGTCTTCGGCGTCGGCGAAGGTGGCTGCGAGAATCGCCATGCTGGTCGCCTGCTCCAGTTCGGTCTGCATGTCGACCATGCGGTGCTGCAGCACCTGGAACTTGCCGATCGGCACGCCGAATTGCTTGCGGGTTTTCAGGTAGTCGAGGGTCAGCTTGCAGGCCTCGTCCATGTTGCCCAGCGCTTCGGCACATTGGGCAGCGATGGCGCGGCCCTGCTGGTACCGCAGTGCGGCGAAGGCCTGGCCCGGCGCGCCGAGCACGGCGTCGGCACCGACCTCGACATTGTCGAGGAACAGCTCGCAGCCCTTGCGCCCGTCGATGGTCGGATAAACGCGGCGGGTCACGCCCTGTGCGCTCGGGTCGACGAGGAACAGGCCGATGCCCTGCTCATCGAAACGCTCGCCGCTGACCCGTGCCGAGACGATGAGCGTGCCGGCGGTGTGCCCGCCGATAACCACCGCCTTGCGCCCGGACAGTTTGAAGCCATCGCTGGCGGCTTCTGCGCGGGTCTGCACGTCGTTCAGGTAGTAGTGGCTCTGGGGTTCTTCGAGGGCCACTGCCAGTTGCAGCGAGGCAGCCGCGACTTGGGGCAGCAGGCCCTGCTTCTGGGCATCGCTGCCGAGCTGGTCGATCAGGCCGCCGCCGAACACCACCGAGTGCAGGTAGGGCTCGAGCGTCAGGCCGCGGCCCAGTTCGGTCATCACCAGCATGGTTTCCACGCCGCTGCCACCGAAGCCGCCGAACTCTTCGGCGAAGGGCACGGCAGTCAGGCCCAGCTCGCCGAGCTGGTTCCAGAACGCCTGGGAAAAGCCCTGCTCGGATTCGCGATATTTCTCGCGCTGCTCGAACGGGTAGGCGTCGCGTACCAGCCGCGCCGCGGTGTCCTGCAGCATTTGCTGCTCTTCAGTCAGTTTGAAGTCCATTGCGGTGCCCCCTTACAGCTCGAGAATCATCTTCGAGACGATGTTCTTCTGAATTTCGTTGGAGCCGCCGAAGATCGACAGCTTGCGCATGTTGAAGTAGTCACCGGCCAGCGAAGCGCTGTAGTCCTCATGCAGCAGCTCGCCCTCGTAGTCGAGTTCCAGCTCTTCCTCCAGGAACGGCAGCGCGTAGGGGCCGATGACCTTGCGCAGCAGGTGGGTGATCGCCTGGCGGATCTCGGTGCCCTTGACCTTGAGGATCGAGGATTCGGCGCCCGGCACGCCGCCTTCCTTCGCCGCAGCGAGAATGCGCAGGGTGCTCATCTCGATGGCCATCAGCTGCATCTCCACCTCGGCGACCTGGGCGCGGAACAGCGGGTCTTCGAGCATCGGCTGGCCACCGGCAGTTTCCTTCATGGCGATGCGCTTGAGGTGCGCCAGCGCCGCCTTCGAGGCGCCGATGCCGGCAAGGCCGGTGCGCTCATGCGTCAGCAGGTACTTGGCACAGGTCCAACCCTTGTTCTCTTCGCCGACCAGGTTTTCCACCGGCACGCGGACGTTATCGAAAAAGACTTCGTTAACCTCGTGGTCACCGTCGAGCGTGATGATCGGCCGCACGCTGATGCCCGGCGTGCTCATGTCGATCAAGAGGAAGCTAATGCCGCGCTGCTGCTGGGCTTCCGGGTCGGTGCGCACCAGGCAGAAAATCATGTTGGCGTACTGGCCGAGGGTGGTCCAAGTCTTCTGGCCGTTGACGATGTAGTGGTCGCCATCGCGTACCGCGCGGGTCTTCAGGCTCGCCAAGTCGGAGCCGGCGCCCGGCTCGGAATAACCCTGGCACCACCAGTCTTCGCCCGAAAGAATGCGCGGCAGGTAGTAATCCTTCTGCTGCTGGGTGCCGAACTTAAGGATCACCGGGGCGACCATGTTCGGGCCGAACGGGATGGTGCGTGGCCCGCCGTACGCGGCCAGCTCTTCGTCGAAGATGTGCTTCTCGACCGGTCCCCAGGTGGTGCCGCCAAACTCCACCGGCCAGCCGGGCACGTACCAGCCCTTCTTCGACAGGATCTGCTGCCAGCGCTGGTGGTCCTCTTTGGACAGATGCTTGCCGAGCTTCACCTTGGCGGCAATGTCCGCCGGCAGCTCGCTTTCGAGGAAGGCCCGCACTTCGTCACGGAACGCGAGCTCTTCGGCTGTGAAATTGACGTTCATGAATACATCCTCTGATCGTTCAGCATGGTTGTGGCGCGCGGGCTCATTGGCCGGCTTGCCAGTCCGAGAACTTGCGGCCTTCGGCGGCCAGTTTTTCCAGCAGCGGCGCAGGCTTCCACCAGTCGCCGCAACGTGCGTGCAGTTCCTTGACCCGCGCCAGCACCTGGTCCAGGCCGACGCTGTCGGCATAGAACATCGGGCCACCGCGGAACGCCGGGAAGCCGTAGCCGTTGAGGTAGATGACATCGATGTCGCCGGAGCGCTGGGCAATGCCTTCCTCGAGAATTTTCGCGCCCTCGTTGACCAGCGCATAAATCGTCCGCTCGATGATGTACTGCTCATCGAGCTCGCGCCGCTCGATACCCTTTTCGCGCGAAGCGGCTTCGAGCATCGGCGCGAGATCGGGGTTTTCCAGCGGCATACGATTGCCCGGCTCGTAACGGTAGTAGCCGGCGCCGGTCTTCTGCCCGAGCATGCCGGCTTCGCAGAGCTTGTCCGACACGGTGGGAAAGTCGCGATCGGCCGGTAGCTCGGCGCGCTGGCGCTTGCGGATCGCCTGGCCGATGTCGAGACCGGACAAGTCGCGCATCGCGAACGGTCCCATGGCCATGCCGAAGTTGCGCAGTGCACCGTCCACCTGCCCTGGCGTGGCGCCTTCTTCGAGCAGGAACTCCGCCTCGCGCCCGTACTGGAACACCATGCGGTTGCCGACGAATCCGTCGCAGACGCCAACCACCACGGAAACCTTCTTCAGCTGCTTGCCGACCGCCATCGCAGTGGCGAGCACCTCGTGGCTGGTTTTCGCGCCACGCACCACTTCCAGCAGGCGCATGACGTTGGCCGGGCTGAAGAAATGCAGGCCGACCACGTCCTCGGGGCGCTGGGTAAAGGCGGCAATCTGGTTCAGGTCCAGCGAAGAGGTGTTGCTAGCGAGGATCGCGCCCGGCTTGCACACCGCATCGAGGCGTTCGAAGACCTGCCGCTTGACGTCCATCTCCTCGAATACGGCCTCGATCACCAAGTCAACGTTGCCCAACGCGGCGTAGTCGGTGACGCCTTCGACGAGCGCGAGACGCTTCTCCATCGCCGCCTCGGTCAGGCTGCCGCGCTTGACGCTGGCGCCATAGGTATCGCGGGCGCGCTGCAGGGCGCGCGCGAGCGCGTCCCCGTTGATTTCCAGGAGCTTGACCGGAATGCCAGCGTTGGCGAAGCACAGCGCGATACCGACGCCCATGGTGCCACCACCAATCACTGCGGCGGATTTGACCGTGCGTGGCTTCACGTCCGACGGCAGGTCAGCGATCTTGCCGGCCTGGCGTTCCGCGAAAAAGCTATGCACCAAGGCCCCGCGTTGCGGCGAGTTCAGGCATTCGACGAACAGCTCGCGCTCGCGCTTGAGGCCTTCGGCCAGCGGCAGCGTCGTCGCCGCTTCGACCGCAGCAACGCAGCGCAGCGGTGAGAACAGCCCGCGCATGCGCTTGGCGACTTCAGCGTGTTTGGCGGCGATGAGCTCGGCGTTGTCCGCCCCTTCCAGCCCGCTCGTCTGCTCGCCGGTGCGCCGCGGGGCACGGCCTTCGTCGATCAGGCGCTGCGCATAAGCCAGGCCGGCCTCGACCAGATCACCTTCGAACAACTCATCGACGATGTGGTGCTCGACTGCCTCGCTCGCACCGATCGGCTCGCCGCTGACGATCATGTCGAGCGCCTTGGCCACGCCCGCCAAGCGCGGCAGCCGCTGGGTGCCACCCGCACCGGGCAGCAAGCCGAGCTTAACCTCCGGCAGGCCAACCTTGGCATCTTCACGTGCGATGCGGTAATGGCAGCCCAGCGCAACCTCCAGGCCGCCGCCCAACGCGGTGCCGTGGATTACAGCGACGCTCGGCTTATGGCTGTTTTCGATCACATCGATGACGTCTGGCAGACTCGGCGCCTGCGGCGGCTTGCCAAACTCCTTGATGTCGGCACCGGCAATAAAGGTGCTGCCGTCACACACGAGCGCCACGGCCTTTACGTCCGGGTCGGCGTCGGCCGCCTGAAAGGCCTGCTGCAGCCCCTGGCGCACCGCCACGCCGAGCGCGTTGACCGGTGGGTTGTTGACCGTGATAAGGGCAATCGAGCCCCGGCGTTCGAGGTGAACGACATCGGACATGGCAGACCTCCGTCTATAGCGAGAGATTAATTGGACTTATTTTTACGAAACCATGTTTCGCACAGCAGAATAGTCGAGCCATTTCTGGATGTCGATAGGTGAGTCAGCACCCGCCCTGGTTGAACAACCTTAGAGGCGTCCAGACGGTGACGCGAAAGATCAGGTTGCCGAGAGACGAGCGGCGAGCAAGGCAAGGCGCCGTGATGCGCGCGAGCGTGGGCGAACAAGTTCGCCCCTACAGACAGACGCCGCCCGTTTGGGGGCGATTTCGCCCCACAGCCAAACGCAAACGCCCGTAGGGGCGAATTTATTCGCCCGGATAGCCTGCGAAACCCGCCAGGGCGAATTCATTCGCTCCTACAAAAACGGCCGGGCGCGACGGATGGGTGTTACAACCCCAGGCAGAGGTACTTGATCTCAACGTAGTCCTCGATGCCGTATTTCGAGCCTTCGCGGCCGAGGCCAGAGGACTTCACGCCGCCGAAGGGCGCGACCTCGGTGGAGATCATGCCGGTATTGATCCCCACCATCCCCGACTCGATCGCCTCGGCCACGCGGAACACCCGGCCCAGATCACGCGCATAGAAGTAGGCGGCCAGACCAAACTCGGTGTCGTTCGCCAGGGCGATGCCCTCGGCTTCGTCCTTGAAGCGGAACAGCGGCGCCAGCGGGCCGAAGGTCTCTTCCTTCGCTACCTTAGCGGTGTGCGGCACGTTGACCATCAAGGTCGGCTCGAAGTAACTGCCGCCCATTTCGTGCGCCTTGCCTCCGGTGAGCACCTGGGCGCCATTGGCGACGGCGTCCTCGATGTGCTCGCGCACCTTGGTTGCCGCACGGTCGTCGATCAGCGGGCCAATGTCGACGCCCTCGTCCAGGCCGTTGCCGACCTTCAGCTTCTCCACTGCCGCCTTGAATTTTTCGGCGAAGGCCTCGTAGACGCCGTCCTGCACATAGATGCGGTTGACGCAGACACACGTCTGCCCGGCGTTGCGGTACTTGGACTGCATGGCGCCCTTGACCGCCTCGTCGAGGTCCGCGTCATCGAACACCAGGAACGGCGCGTTGCCGCCCAGCTCCAGCGAAACTTTCTTGATGCCCGGCGCGCACTGCTCCATCAGCTTGGCGCCGACCTCGGTGGAGCCGGTAAAGGTGAGTTTCCGTACCGTCGGGTTGGCCGTCAGCTCGTTGCCGATGTCGCCGGCCGATCCTGTGATCACGCTAAAGACGCCCTTCGGAACGCCGGCACGCTCGGCCAACTCGGCGAGCGCCAGCGCGGAAAACGGTGTCTGGCTAGCGGGCTTGAGCACCATTGTGCAACCCGCGGCCAGTGCCGGGCCGGCTTTACGGGTAATCATGGCCGCCGGGAAGTTCCACGGCGTGATGGCTGCGGTCACGCCGATCGGCTGCTTGATGACGATGATGCGCTTGTCTTTCTGATGACCCGGGATGGTATCGCCATAGATTCGCTTCGCTTCCTCGGCGAACCATTCGATGAAGGAGGCAGCGTAGGCGATCTCGCCCTTGGATTCGGCCAGCGGCTTGCCCTGCTCAAGTGTCATCAGCCGGCCCAGGTCGTCCTGGTTCTCCATCATCAGCTCGAACCAGCGACGCAGCTTCTGCGAGCGCTCCTTGGCGGTCAGGTCGCGCCAGGCCGGCAAGGCGCGCTCGGCCGCCTCGATGGCGCGGCGGGTTTCGGCGGCGCCCATTTTCGGCACGGTGCCAAGGATCTCGTTGCTGGCCGGGTTGTTGACCTTGATGGTCTCGCCACTGTCCGCGTCCTGCCAGGCTCCGTCGATATAGGCCTGCTGGCGGAACAACGAAGTGTCTTTGAGTTGCATGGCAGTCTCCTGAGCGCCGGCAAGGAACCGGATGTGAACCAAGGCCGTGAGGCCACTAGGGGGCAATAGCAGTGGAATTCCGACTGACCTTAGTCAGAACGAGCGAAGGCCTCGGGGTTCCTCCTGCATGACAGAGCGTTTGAAATCTCGAACGAATCCTAGGCCTAACGCCGGTTAGCAGACAACACCATGTTCGGAAAAATTAACGCGCCATAGCCCAGCCTGATGACCGGCCGGATCGCCGCCCCATGGTCCGCACCATCACCCACGCAGCCGCCGAAGCGCCATGGACGACCGCAGACGACATGCGTATGATTGCGCCCCGCAACGCATCCGTAGCTCAGCTGGATAGAGTACTGCCCTCCGAAGGCAGGGGTCGTGGGTTCGAATCCCGCCGGATGCGCCAGCTGCAAAAGCCCCAGGTCAATGCCTGGGGCTTTTTCGTTTCTGCGGGCGCAACTGCCCTACCCGTTTAATCCGGGCTGCCGCGTTCAAGCCCTCCCGACGGCCGATCCGAAAGGAAAAGACATCTCGGCGAGAAGCCGGATAATGGCCGGCCCACTCGCGTCGCTCTGGTAATCCCCATGGAAATCAAAGTCAATTTTCTCGACAACCTCCGCCTCGAGGCCAAGTTCGATGATTTCACGGTGGTTGCCGACCAGCCGATTCGCTACAAGGGCGACGGCTCGGCGCCGGGGCCATTTGATTACTTCCTCGCGTCCTCGGCGCTGTGTGCGGCCTACTTCGTCAAGCTGTACTGCCAGACGCGCGGCATCCCCACTGAGAACATTCGGCTGTCGCAGAACAACATCGTCGACCCGGAGAATCGCTACAACCAGATCTTCAAGATCCAGGTCGAGCTGCCCGCAGACATATCCGACAAAGACCGTCAGGGCATCCTGCGATCGATCGACCGCTGCACCGTGAAAAAGGTGGTGCAGACCGGGCCGCAGTTCGTCATCGAGGAGGTCGATAACCTCGACGCCGACGCCCAGGCCCTGTTGATTCCCGCCGACGCCGAGACGCGCACCTACATTCCAGGCAAGGACCTGCCCCTCGAGCAGACCATCGCCAACATGTCGGCGATCCTCGCCGGCCTGGGGATGAAGATCGAGATCGCCTCCTGGCGCAACATCGTGCCCAACGTCTGGTCGCTGCATATCCGCGATGCGCAGTCGCCGCTGTGCTTCACCAATGGCAAGGGCGCGACGAAGGAAAGCGCACTGGCTTCGGCGCTGGGCGAGTTCATCGAGCGGCTGAACTGCAACTTCTTCTACAACGATCAGTTCTGGGGCGAAGAGATCGCCAACGCCCCGTTCGTGCATTACCCCAACGAGCGCTGGTTCAAGCCGGGCCGCCGGGATGCGCTGCCCAAGGAAATCCTCGACCCCTATTGCCTGGACATCTACAACCCGGACGGTGAGCTGCGCGGCTCGCACCTGTACGACACCAACTCCGGCAACGTCGAGCGTGGCATTTGCTCGCTGCCCTTCGTGCGCCGCTCGGACGGCGAGACGGTGTATTTCCCGTCCAACCTGATCGAGAACCTCTTCCTCAGCAACGGCATGAGTGCGGGCAACACATTGGCCGAGGCGCAGGTGCAGTGCCTGTCGGAGATCTTCGAGCGCGCGGTGAAGCGTGAAATTCTCGAGGGCGAGATCGCGCTGCCCGATGTGCCGCAGGACGTGCTGGCAAAGTACCCGGGCATTCTCGCCGGCATCCAGGGCCTCGAAGAACAGGGCTTCCCGGTATTGGTGAAGGACGCCTCGCTCGGCGGCGAATACCCGGTGATGTGCGTGACCCTGATGAACCCGCGCACCGGCGGCGTGTTCGCCTCCTTCGGCGCGCACCCGAGCTTCGAGGTGGCGCTGGAGCGCAGCCTCACCGAGCTGCTGCAGGGCCGCAGCTTCGAGGGCTTGAACGACCTGCCGCAGCCGACCTTCGAAAGCCAGGCGGTGATGGAGCCGAACAACTTCGTGGAGCACTTCATCGACTCGAGCGGCGTGGTCTCCTGGCGCTTCTTCAGCGCCAGGGCCGATCACGCATTCGTCGAGTGGGATTTCTCCGGCCAGGGCGACGACTCCAACGCCGAGGAAGCCGCAACGCTGTTCGGCATCCTCGAAGCGATGGGTAAGGAAGTGTACGTCGCCGAATACAACGACCTCGGCGCACCGGCCTGCCGCATCCTGGTGCCGGGCTACTCGGAGATCTACCCGGTCGAGGACCTGATCTGGGACAACACCAACAAGGCGCTGCACTTCCGTGCCGACATCCTCAACCTGCACCGCCTCGACGATGACGAACTCCAGGCCCTGATCGAGCGTCTGGAAGACAGCGAGCTGGACGACTACACCGACATCAAGACGCTGATCGGTATCGAATTCGACGACAACACCGTCTGGGGCCAGCTGACGATCCTCGAATTGAAGCTACTCGTTCACCTCGCCCTCAAGCAGTTCGACGAGGCCAAGGAGCTGGTCGAAACCTTCCTGCAGTTCAACGACAACACCGTCGAGCGCGGCCTGTTCTATCAGGCCCTGAATGCCGTGCTGGAAGTGCAACTGGACAGCGACATGGCGCTGGCCGATTACGAGGTGAATTTCCGCCGCCTGTTTGGCGATGCGCGGATGGACGCAGCGATCGGCTCGGTGGAGGGCAGTGTGCGCTTCCACGGTCTGACACCGACGAGCCTGCAGCTGGAAGGTCTCGACCGGCACCAGCGCCTAGTCGAAAGCTACAAGAAGCTGCACGCGGCGCGAGCCAGGGCGGCGGGCTGATCCGGCGGCGGCGCGCGCGGGCACCCTCATCGACTTCATGCGGTCGGAAATGGCAGGCTTCATGTCTGCGCAGGTGATACCTACCCTTCAGGTAAACCCGCGTTCCACTTTCGACGCGTCGAGGATATGCCATGAGTGACCCCACTTACGTTCCGCCCAAGGTCTGGACGCACGACGCGCCCTCTGGGGGCAAGTTCGCCAGCATCAACGCACCAACCGCCGGCGCCCGGGAGCAGAAAGCATTGCCGGTCGGCAAGCATCCGCTGCAGCTTTATTCCCTGGCTACGCCCAACGGTGTGAAGGTCAGCATCATGCTCGAAGAGCTGCTTGCGCTCGGCCACCGCGGCGCCGAATACGACGCATGGCTGATCAAGATTGGCGATGGCGATCAGTTCGGCAGCGGCTTTGTCGAGATCAACCCCAACTCGAAGATCCCCGCGCTGGCTGATCATAGCGTCGAAGGCGAGCCGCTGCGGGTGTTCGAGTCCGGCTCGATCCTGGTCTACCTCGCGGAGAAGTTCGGCGCCTTCCTGCCGACCGAAGCTCGCGCGCGCACCGAGACGCTCAACTGGCTGTTCTGGCAGATGGGCTCGGCGCCCTTCCTCGGCGGTGGCTTCGGGCATTTCTATGCTTATGCGCCAGAAAAGTATGAGTACCCGATCAACCGCTACGCCATGGAGGTCAAGCGCCAGCTCGATGTGCTCGACCGCCAATTGGCCGAGAACCGCTTCATCGCCGGAGACGACTACAGCATTGCCGACATGGCGATCTGGCCCTGGTACGGCGTGCTGGCCCGTGGCGAGCTGTACGAGGCCGGCGAGTTTCTCTCGGTGCAGGACTACAGGCATGTACAGCGCTGGGCAGCCGAGATCGCCGAGCGCCCAGCCGTGGTACGCGGACGCAAGGTCAACCGCACCTGGGGCGAGGAATCGGAGCAGGCACCAGAGCGGCACCAGGCGTCTGATCTGGACTGAGCGCAGGGTGGCGCTCCGCCCTCTGGGCCGACCGCTGATCACGCGCGGCTGAACTCTCACCCGGCGGTCCGACCCAAACTTTCATGGGCGTTGCGCCCTGCCGCCGGGATCCGGCCGGCGCGGCGCACGCTCACCTACCCAGTTGTTCAACACAACGAGAGGTGAACCATGAAACACACACTGGTAGCCGCATTCGCCAACCTGACCGATGTCAACCGCACCCGCGGTGACCTGATGTCACGCGGCATCGCTCGCGAGCGCATTCATTCGGTGGGCGCCGACAGCGCCGAGATCCACAGCTACGACGCCCCCTACTCGACCACCGAAGGCAGCCTGGACCGCGACCATCATGAGTCCAAGGTCGCTCATTTCTTCAAGTCGCTGTTCGGTCACGAGCCGCACGAACATCATCGCCGCCATGCCACCGCCTATCCGGACGCGGTGCGTCGCGGTGCGCTGGTGATCGCGGTGGACGCCGATGACGAGGACCAGCTCGCCAAGGCCCGCGATGCGTTGGAGTACAACGGCGCGATTAGCATCGACGATCGCGGAACCGGAACCGGAACCGGCCGTGCGGGCTATCCCGGGCCGAGCAGCCCTTATGCCGGCGCGACGGGCGGAGACAGCCATCTCGACAAGCACTTCACCAGTACCGCGGCGGCCGGCTCCGCCTCATCGGTGCCCCCAGCCGACGGCCATGGTGTAGGCAGCAGTGCCAAGCGTGCCGGTACGGACTACCCGAATACAGCCGCCACGGCGAACCCCACCGGAGGCGGCGTGGCGGGGCCGGGAACGGGCGCTACCGAAATGCCGCAAGGGGTCGGCTCACGCGAAGCCGGCACCTGTACCGACCGCGTCTGCGTGATCCAGCGGCCAAGTTGACCATCGGCCAGTACACCCACCACCGCAACGGGCCGCATAAGCGGCCCGTTGTGCGTTCTCAGGCAGACCGACCGTTGCCCAGCGCCTGACGTATGCCAGCCGTGCCAATGGCCAGGGCGATGCTGTCCTCGGCCAGCCCGAGCGCCGCATTTGTCAGCGCATGAGGCTGATAAGGCTTGCGCAGGGCTAGCCCGATTTTCGAGGCCACCAACGCTGCCGTCGCGCCGACGATCGCCGGCAACCAGATTGGCTGTCGCTGCGCACCGGCAAGGGCAGCCGCCGTCACGCCGCCGGACAGGGCGCGAAACAGCATCGAAGGCGCGATGGTCCGGTCCGGCGCGAAGGGCATCTTGTCGCCCAGCAGCTCGCCGGCGGCCAGCGGCATAAGGATCTGCCGGGTACGGTGCGCGCCCAGCGTGCGAGCCGGCTCATCGGCGAACTCAAGGTCGTCGCGGTCGGCCAGCGCACGGCTGACCAACGTGGGTGCCAGCGTGCTGCGCATGCCAGTCACAAGGCCGAGGGCAAGCGCGCCCAGTAGGATGCTGCTGGTTCGGGTCATGGTGAGTGTCTCTCGGAGGCTTTCAAGTGCGACCGATCGACAACGGCCGCCGTTCCCCCGGGGCTCCGAGCGGTCAGGCAGTGACCGCGGCGAACTTCTCTACTCGCTTGGTTTCACCCGCGACGATGAGAATGTCGCCCGAGTGAATCCTGGTTTCCGGCTTGGCGTAGATGAAATCGGTCCGGTGCCGCTTCACGCCGATGATGGTCACGCCATAGCGCTCGCGCACGCCGGCCTCCGCCAGGGTCTGGTCGTGGATCACCGCGGGCGCATGGGTCGAGGCGATGGCAAAGCCGTCGTCGAATTCGATGAACTCGAACATCTTGCCGGTCACTAGATGCGCCACGCGCTCACCCATGGAGGTTTCCGGGTAGACGACATGGTGCGCGCCGGTGCGTTCGAGGATCAGCCCGTGGCGCTTGCTCAGCGCCTTGGCCCAAATGTCCGGCACGCCCAGCTCCTGCAGCGCGAGAACGGTCAGCACGCTGGCTTCGAGGTCGGTGCCGATGCTCACCACGACGTGCCGAAACTGATCGACGCCGAGCTGGCGCAGCGCGCGGATGTCGGTAGAGTCAGCCTGCGCCACGTGGGTCAGCCGATCGACCCACTGCTGGACGTTCGCGTTATTGCTGTCGATGCCAAGCACTTCGTGGCCCATCGAGGTGAGGGAATCGGCGACGGCCGAGCCGAATCGCCCCAGGCCAATGACCGCGACGCTGTCATTCTCGAATTTCTTGCCGAACAGATTAGCCAACAATGGGGCGCTCCTCCGGGTAGCGATAGTGTTTGGTCACGCTGCGTAGCGCGAGGGCTGTCGCCAGCGTAATGGTGCCGACCCGGCCGATGAACATCAGCGCGATGATCACCAACTGGCCGGACGGCGGCAGGTGGCAAAGGCGGATATGGCCTCGAAGAGCACCACCCCCAGTTCCAGATTCGTCACGCTGAGCAGCAGCATGGTGCCGACGGCCACCGTGAGTGAGCCGAGGAACAGCACCGTCAGCGCCTGGCGCTGCGTCTGATAGGAAATGCTGCGGCGGAAAGCCACGGTATCGGCGTTGCCACGGATTTCCGCCCAGATGAAAAAGAACAACAGAAAGAAGGTCGTCACCTTGATCCCACCGGCAGTGCCTGCGCTGCCGCCACCGACGAACATCAGGAAATAGTGCACCGCCAGCGTCTGCGCCTCGAACTGGCCGACGTCCAGGCTGTTGAAGCCGGCCGTGCGTGCCACCGCGGAGCTGAACAGCGCCGACAGCAACTTGTCGCCCAGGCTCATGCCACCGAGCGTGTTCGGGTTGCCCCACTCGTAGCCGAGAATGGCGACCGTGCCGCCGAACAGCAGAAGCGCCGAGCCCCAGAGCGTGATGCGCGTGTGGATGGTCCACGGCTTGCCGCGCTGGTCCCGGCGGAACTCGTAGAGCACCGGAAAGCCGAGGCCGCCGATGATCACCGCGAGCATGATCGGCACCAGCACCACCGGGTCCGTGGCGAAGCTCATCAGGCTGTCGGAGTAGGTTGAGAAGCCGGCATTGTTGAAGGCAGAGACGGCATGAAACAACCCGTTCCAGAACGCCTCCGGCAACGGCTGGCCGTAGCGGACATGCAGCTGAGCGGTGAGGATCGCCATGACCGCCAGCTCGACACCCAAGGTCACCAGGAGAATCAGCCGCAACACGCCGGTAACGTCACCGAGCCCGAGCGAACGCGTCTCCTGCTGCGCGACCAGTCGGCTGCTCAATTGCAGGCGTCGCTTGACCATCAAACCGAGCAGGGTCGCGCCGCTCATGATGCCGAAGCCTCCGATCTGGAACAGCAGCAAGATCACGCACTGGCCGAAGAAGGACCAGTAGGTGGCCGTGTCCTGCACGATCAGCCCGGTCACGCACACTGCCGAGACGGCTGTGAACAGCGCCGTCAGCAGCGGCGCGCTATCCGGCCCGGCAGTCGCCACTGGCAAGGACAGCAGCAGCGTACCCAGCACGGTGGCAGCGAGAAAGGCGAGGGGAATGAGGCGGGCCGGTCGGCGAACGGCGTTGCTGAGCACGCGGGCAATTCCTGTGACAGTGGATACCGGGCGAGCTACAGCTGGGGCCCGGCACGATGCTCGCCACCATAGCAAAAGCCCGGCGCGTCGGCGCGGCCGGCTGAGCAAGCTGCCGCGCCAACCGCCCGTCGCCTCTCGAAGAAACGCCAGCGGAACGTCATCAGCCTGCCATTTGCGCTTTCTAGTGTCGGTCGCACCCCACCGCACCGAGGAATTCGCAATGCGTACGCGCATCAAGGAATGGCTAATCGCAGCCAGCCTGGTCGGCATCGCCACCCCGACGCTGGCACAAACCGAGACACCCCACGGCTCCACCGAGCGGGACACCCGTCAGGAACAGCAAGAGAGCTTCAAGGCGCGCCAACAGGCGACCGAACGGCGCAGCTGGCGTGACCCGCAATGGCGTCCCGAGCCAGTGGTTTCGCTGAACATCCTCAGCATCAACGATTTCCATGGCCAGCTTTCCCCACGCGCCGTGGCCGGTCGGCCAGCGGGCGGCGCGGCCGTGCTGGCGGCCTACCTGAAGGCAGCGAGCAACGACAACACACTGATCGTGCATGACGGTGACCAGGTCGGCGCCTCGCCACCGAACTCCGCGCTGTTGCGCGACGAACCCTCGATCAGCTTTTTCAACCTGCTGGCGAACCCGCACTGCCGCCCGTTCGGACGTCAATTGGAGATGCCGCGCCACACCCAGCCCTTCGCCCAGCAGCGCTGTAACCTGCTCGGCACGCTTGGCAATCATGAGTTCGATAACGGCAAGACAGAACTGCTGCGTCAGCTCACCGGCGGCAACCACCCCAACGGCCCGTTTCTGGAAGACCCATGGCAAGGCGCGCGCTTTCCGATGGTGTCGAGCAATGTGATTGACGAATCCGCCGGGCAATCGCTGCTGCCGCCCTACTCCATCCATTACCGGGACGGCGTACGCATCGGCGTGATCGGTGCCGTACTCAAGGAAACGCCCAGTATCGTCTCGCCCACCGGCGTGGCAGGCCTGCGCTTTGTCGATGAGGCCGATGCGATCAACCAGTCGGTCGCCGACCTGCGCCGCCACGGCGTGCGCGCCATCGTCGTCGCGCTGCACCAGGGCGGCCAGCAGACCAGCTACAACGGCCCGACCAACCCGGAAGCAGACACCCTGACCGGCCCGGTCGTCGACATCATCGAGCGCCTTGATGACGAGGTGGATGTGGTCATCTCTGGCCATTCCCACGGCTTCAGCAACGCCCTGGTGCCCAACGCCAACGGCAAGCCGATCCTGGTGACCCAGGCGTTCTCGGCCGGCACCGCTTACGCGGACATCCAGCTCCAGATTAGCCGCCGCAGCCGCGACATCGTCGAGAAGTCCGCGGCCGTGTACACCACGTGGGCCGACCAGGGCGCCGGGCTGACACCCGATCCTGAGGTCGCCGCGCTGGTGGCACAGGCCGATAACCGGGTCGAACCGCTGGTGGCGCGCGTGGTGGGCCTGGCCCAGGGCGACATCACCCGTGTTGAAACGCCGGCCGGTGAGTCGGCACTGGGCAACCTGATCGCCGATGCCCAGCGTGTGGCGACCGATGCGCAGATCAGCTTCATGAACCCGGGCGGCATTCGTGCGGATCTGCCAAGTGGTGAAGTCACCTGGGGCGAGCTGTTCGCCATCCAGCCCTTCGCCAACGATCTGGTGTCCATGGACCTGACCGGTGCGCAGATCAAGACACTGCTCGAACAGCAGTGGATCGGCCAGAGTTACGCGCGCCTGCTCAAGCCTTCTGGCATCCAGTACAGCTGGTCCGCCAGCCGCCCCGAAGGCAACCGCGTGATCGAAATGCGCGACGCCACCGGTGCGCTGATCAACCCTGCCGCACGCTACCGCGTTACGGTGAATTCCTTCCTCGCAGGCGGCGGCGATAACTTCACCATCCTTACCGAAGGCCAGAACCGCGTCGTAGGCCCGGTGGACCTGGATGCGCTAGTGACCTACATCGAAGGTTTGCCGCAGCCGTTTACCGGCCGCATCGAAGGGCGGATTCAGCGGGTGGATTGAACGGTCCGCACCAGGGAGGGCACTGCCCTTCCTGGGGCGCAGTCTCACCAGTCGTAGACCCCGTACCCCAGCACACCCAGGCCAAAGCCCATCTGCGCGATCAGCAGGGCGCGGATGGCGAAGGTGTAGCTGATCACCCGGCTCTGCCCCAATGCATCGATGGCGAACAGGCGGTGGCTCGCGGGGTACTCGGCCTCGATTTCCTTCAGCGCGGTGATGGTGATCTGCAGCAGCTGGCGACTGCGCGCATCGACGAGCCAGAAGACCATGGCCAGCAGCACGGTAAAGGCGCCCAGCAACGTCAGCACCCCTGCCGAGAAACCGCGCTCCAGCGCGGCGAGCACGCCGCCATCGGCGAAGATCGCCAACACGACGAAGAAGTTGAAGCCGCGCAAACGCTGCTCGGCGTTGAGTTTGAAGTGCGCCCAGACAAACCCTCGTCCATCCACGTTTGGCTCCTCCGTCGCTGAATCATCTGCCTCTATCAGACGTCTCGTCGCCGCGTTCGTTACCCGAGCAGCGCCTGCACATGCGCGATGGCTGCGGCCTCCCGGCTCGACCAGTCGCCGGCTATCTCCACGAAGGATTGATCGTGGCGCTCGAGCCAGCTGCGGCAGGCACCGTGAAAGCGCAGCCGCTCGGCAGCGTCTGGTTGGCAGCGCTGGCCATCGGCATGCCACTCAGCGCCCTCTGGCGAGAGCAGCAGGTGTTGGTCGTAGTGACGGGCGAGCAGTTCGTCCTCGAGCCACGCGGGGCAGCTGCCGAACAGCGTCTGGCTCCAGAGCATGTTGCTCAAGAGGTGGGTGTCGAGGATCAGCAGTTCAGGGCACTGGCGGCGGGCGGCGTCTTCCCAGGCCAGTTGGCCACGGGCAATGGCCGGGATGTCGCCCAGACAGGTGTCGCGCCGCTCGCTGTCGATGAAATGCCGGACGTACTCGCCCACCACCAGCCCACCGAAGCGTTGTTGCAGGCGCGCGGCGAGCCAGCTCTTGCCGGTCGATTCGGCGCCGGTCAGCACCAGCACCTTCATTGCAGGGGCCACCTGGCGCTGCGCATCAATCCACACCCACGAAACCGCCGGTCTGGTGCTGCCACAGGCGCGCGTACAGGCCGCCCTGCGCGATCAGCTCGGCATGGGTGCCGGTCTCGATGACCTGGCCCTTATCGATCACCACCAGACGATCCATGCGGGCAATGGTGGACAGCCGGTGCGCGATGGCGATGACCGTCTTGCCTTCCATCAGGCTGTCGAGGCTCTCCTGAATCGCTGCTTCGACTTCCGAATCCAGCGCCGAGGTGGCTTCGTCCAGCACTAGAATCGGCGCGTCCTTGAGCAGCACCCGGGCAATGGCGATGCGCTGACGCTGGCCGCCTGAGAGCTTCACGCCCCGCTCGCCAACCATCGCCTCGAAGCCCAAGCCACCCTGGCTGTCGTCCAGCGTTTTGATGAACTGATCCGCACGGGCTCTGCGCGCTGCCGCCCAGAGCTGATCATCACTGGCATCGGGCTTGCCGTAACGGAGGTTGTCGCGGATCGACCGGTGCAGCAAAGAGGTGTCCTGCGTGACCACGCCAATATTGGCACGCAGGCTTTCCTGGCTGACCTCGGCGACATTCTGGCCGTCGATGAGGATGCGCCCGCTTTCCAAGTCATAGAGGCGCAGCAGCAGGTTGACCAGCGTGGACTTGCCCGCACCCGACGGCCCGACCAGGCCGATTTTCTCGCCGGGGCGAATGTCGATGCTGAGCCCACTGATCACGCCGCCCTGCTTGCCGTAGTGGAAATGCACGTCCTCGAAACGCACACCGCCCTGCTCTACCTGCAGCGGCTTGGCGCCTTCGCGGTCGAGCACGTGGCGTGGCTGGACAATGGTCTGCATGCCGTCCTGCACGGTGCCGACGTTTTCGAAGATGCCGTTGACCACCCACATGATCCATTCGGCCATGTTGTTGATGCGGATCACCAGGCCCAGCGCCAGGGCGATGGCGCCGGTGGTGATCAGCGCCTCGCTCCACAGCCACAGCGCCAGCGCGCCGGTGCCGACGATCAACAGGCCGTTCATGCAGGTGATCAGGAAATCCAGGCTGGTGATGGTGCGCGACTGCAGGCGGAACTTGCCGAGCAGCTCCTGCATCGCCTCGCGCGCGTAGCCTTCTTCTTCACGCGAATGGGCGAACAGCTTGAGCGTGGCGACGTTGCTGTAACCGTCCACCACCCGGCCCATGACCTTCGAGCGCGCCGACGAAGCTGCCGCCGAGCGCGCCCGGATGCGCGGCACGAAGTACCACAGCGCCGCGCTGTAGCCGATGATCCACAGCACCAGCGGCACGATCAGCCGCAGGTCGGCAGCCGCGAACAGATACAGCGCGCTGCCGGCGTAGACCACCACATGCCACAGCGCGTCGATCACCTGCATCGCTGAATCACGCAGCGACGGGCCGGTCTGCATGATGCGTTGGGCGATGCGCCCGGCGAAATCGTTCTGGAAGAAGTTCAAGCTCTGCTTGAGCACGTAGCGGTGGTTCTGCCAGCGGATCAGGTTGGTCAGCCCCGGGTTGATGGCCTGATGGGTGAGCAAGTTGTGCAGGCCGGACATAAGCGGCCGGATAACCAGCGCGACCAGCGCCATCCACAGCAGCTCGTTGCGGTGTTCGCTGAAGAAAGCGCGCGCATCGCCCGTCGCCTGCGCCAGGTCGATCAGCCGCCCCAGAAAGCTGAATAGCGCAACCTCGATCACCGCGACGAAGAAGCCAACCACCAGCAGCGCTGTCATCGGCGGCCACACCTGCTTCAGGTAATGCGCATAGAACCGCAGCATGCCGTCGGGCGGCGCAACGTCCGGGCTGGGCTTGAAGACGTCGATCAGGTTTTCGAAACGGCGGAACAGCATGAGGTGGGTTCTGCTCTTGGCGAGTGAGTGTCGCTGCGATGCAACACAGCGGACACTTGGGAATAGGAGTGAATCGAAGCGCTCTGGCACGTGGGTTTCGCCGATGCAGCCTAGCAGCATTCATGACCAACGGCGTTGCAGGGCCAGCGGCGTTGCAGGGCCAGCGGCGTCACGCCCTGCCCGTTGGACGCCACCGGCTCAGCCACGTTTCCGCATCGGCAGGCTTTGATGACCATTCCGACGAGCGATCACGTCGCGCCCGTCGTTAACCTCGTCTGCCGCCATTCACGCAAACCCATGATCGCCAGCAAGGTAAACAACCCGTACAGCCCGGCGGTGAGCCAGTAGTCCTGGAAGATGAAAAAGGCTACATAGAGCACGTCGACGACGATCCACAGTACCCAGCACTGCCAACGCTTGAGCGCCATCCACAGCTGCGCCAGCAAGCTGAACGCTGTAAGCGCCGCATCCGGCCAGGGATAAGCCGCCTCGGTATGCGTCATCAACAAGCCCAGCCCGACGCTACCCAGCGCCGCCACGACCAACCCAACGCCGGCTTCGATCGCCGTCACGCCCACCACCGGCCGCCCGCCTTCGTGACCGCTGCCGCGCGTCCACTGCCACCAGCCATACACCTGCATCGCCGCAAAGACGCCGTTGAGCAGCACTTGCGAATACAAGCGCACCTCGAAAAAGAACCACGCGTAGAGCGACACCATCACCAGCCCGATGGGCCAGCACAGCGGGTTCTGTCGCACGGTGAGCCAGACGGCGAGCACGCCAAGGGCGGAGGCGATGAGTTCGAGGGGGGTCATGGAGCCTGATCTAAGCTGAAGTGGATGCGCATGATACGGGTGTGCGAAGCCTTTGGAGGCGCGTTGAGCCGCCCGGTAAACCAACGAGACGGCACCCCCGATTAAAGTGAGCACGTCGAAAAGCCGGTTTGACAAATTCCCGACTGATTCTTAGCTTTATGCAAGCGCAAACGTTTGCGTATGCACAATAACGACAATAGCTAAGGAGTTTGACCATGTCTGGTTTTCGTCCTGCCCGTCTCGTCGCGGCCATCGCCCTCGGCGCTGCCGCCCTTGTCAGCTTTTCCAGCGCCCATGCCGCCGACAGCGAGCCGCCCCGGGTCGCGCTGGTGATGAAATCCCTGGCCAACGAGTTCTTCCGCACCATGGAAGACGGTGCCAAGGCCTATCAGAAAGAACATCCCGACCAGTTCGAGCTGATCGCCAATGGCATCAAAGACGAGACGGACACTTCCGCCCAGATCCGCATCGTCGAGCAGATGATTGTGGCCAATGTCGATGCGCTGGTGATCGCCCCGGCCGACTCTAAAGCGCTGGTGCCGGTAATCAAGAAAGCCAGCGATGCCGGCATCAAGGTCGTCAACATCGACAACCGCCTCGACCCTGAGGTGGTGAAGAGCAAAGGCCTGGACGTGCCGTTCGTGGGCCCGGACAACCGCAAGGGCGCGCGCCTGGTCGGTGAATACCTGGCCAAGGAGAAACTCAAGGCCGGCGACGAAGTTGGCATCATCGAAGGCGTGTCCACCACCACCAACGCCCAGCAGCGCACCGCAGGCTTCAAGGACGCCATGGAAGCGGCCGGCATGAAGATCGTCGGCGTGCAGTCCGGCAATTGGGAAATCGACCGGGGCAACGCGGTGGCCTCGGCCATGCTCAATGAATACCCGAACCTCAAAGCGTTGCTGGCCGGTAACGACAGCATGGCGCTCGGTGCCGTCTCGGCCGTGCGTGCAGCGGGCAAGAAGGGCCAGGTCGAGGTGGTGGGCTATGACAACATCAACGCCATCAAGCCGATGCTCGAAGACGGCCGCGTACTCGCCACCGCCGACCAGTTCGCCGCGCGCCAGGCGGTGTTCGGCATTGAGGCGGCGCTCAAGCTGGTCAAAGGTGAATCCACCGATGCCAAAGACGGCGTGATCGAAACCCCCGTCGAACTCGTGACCAAGCCGTGACCCAAGCCGTAGCGGCCGGCGAGACCGTTCTCGCCGCCTGCAACATCGGCAAGACCTACGTCCAGCCTGTGCTGGGCGGGGTCGAGCTGGAGCTGCGCGCCGGTGAAGTGCTGGCGCTGACCGGCGAGAACGGCGCCGGCAAAAGTACCCTGTCCAAGATTTTCTGCGGCCTGGAGCAACCGACCACCGGTTCCCTGACCTATCTTGGCCAGCCCTATGCGCCAGCCAGCCGCCGAGAGGCCGAGCGCCTCGGTGTGCGCATGGTGCTGCAGGAACTCAATCTGCTGCCCACCCTGACGGTGGCCGAAAACCTGTTCCTCGACAACCTGCCGAGCCGTGGCGGCTGGATTGCCCGCGGGCGTCTGCGTGAGATGGCGCGCCAGGCCATGGCCCAGGTCGGCCTCGATGCGGTCGACCCGGACACGCCGGTCGCGGCATTGGGCGTCGGCCATCAGCAAATGGTCGAGATTGCTCGCAACCTGATCGGCGAGTGCCGCGTGCTGGTGCTCGATGAGCCCACGGCGATGCTGACCGCCCGCGAGGTGGACCTGCTGTTCGAGCAAATCCAGCGGCTGCGCGCGGCAGGCGTGGCCATCGTCTACATCTCCCATCGCCTCGAAGAACTGGCGAAAGTCGCGCAGCGCGTGGCCGTGCTGCGTGACGGCCAGCTGGTGGCGGTAGAGCCCATCGACCGCTACAGCAGCGACGAGCTGGTCACCCTGATGGTTGGCCGCGAGGTCGGCGACTCAATCGACCTGGGCGAGCGGCAGATCGGCGCCCCGCTGTTGCAGGTCAGCCACCTTAGCCGCCGGGGCAAGGTCGAGGACGTTTCGTTCAGCGTTCGGGCCGGGGAGATCTACGGTATTTCCGGCCTGATCGGCGCCGGCCGTACCGAGTTGCTGCGCCTGATCTACGGTGCCGACCGCGCCGACGGCGGCGAGGTGGCCATCGGCAATCCGCCGGTACCCGTGCAGGTGCGCTCACCGGCCGAAGCGGTGCGCCACGGCATCGCCTTGATCACCGAAGATCGCAAGGGCGAAGGCCTGCTGCTCGGCCAGCCGATCGCGGCCAACCTTGCGCTGGGCAATATGCCCGCCGTATCCCGGCATGGCGTGATGCGCCCGTCGGCGGAGCAGGCATTGGCGCAGCGGCAGATCGATGCCATGCGCATTCGCTGCAACGGCGCTCACCAGGCAGTGGCCGAGCTGTCGGGCGGCAACCAGCAGAAGGTCGTGATCGGCCGCTGGCTGGAACGTGACTGCCAGGTGCTGCTGTTCGACGAGCCGACTCGCGGCATCGACGTTGGCGCCAAATTCGAAATCTACGGCCTGCTCGGCGAATTGGCGCGCCAGGGCAAAGCCCTGGTGGTCGTGTCCAGTGACCTGCGCGAGCTGATGCTGATCTGCGACCGCATCGGCGTGCTGTCCGCTGGCCGCCTGATCGAAACGTTCGACCGCGACAACTGGACCCAGGACCGTCTGCTGGCCGCCGCCTTCGCCGGCTACCGCAGCCGCGACGCCATGCTCGGCGAGGTCGCCCCCCCGTTACAGGAGCTTTCCCAATGACCACTCCATCCGTCACGCCGGCCAAGCGCAGTGGCACGCACCAGGGCCTCGGCACCTACCTGGGCTTGGCCGGTGCGCTGCTGGCGATGATCGTGCTGTTTTCCTCGCTGAGCAGCCATTTTCTGTCCTACGCGACCTTCACCACCCTGGCCAACCAGATTCCCGACCTGATGGTCCTGGCAGTGGGCATGACGCTGATCCTGATCATCGGCGGCATCGACTTGTCGGTGGGCTCGGTACTGGCGCTGGCCGCGGCGGTCGTCAGTGTGGCCACCCTCGGCTTCGGCTGGGGAATTCTGCCGGCCGCGCTGTTGGGGATGGCCTGCGCGGCGCTCACCGGCAGCGTGACCGGGATCATCACCGTAGCCTGGGGCATTCCGTCGTTCATCGTCTCCCTTGGTGTGCTGGAAATGGCACGTGGCCTGGCCTACCAGCTCACCGATTCGCGCACCGCATACATCGGCGATGCCTACGCCTGGTTGTCGACACCGTTCGCCGCGGGCATCTCACCTTCGTTCGTGATTGCCCTGCTGGTGATCGTCGCCGCACAGCTGCTGCTGACCCGCACGGTGTTCGGCCGGTATCTGGTCGCGATCGGCACCAACGAAGAGGCCGTTCGCCTGGCCGGCATCAACCCAAAGCCGTACAAGGTATCGGTGTTCGCCCTGATGGGCCTGCTCGCCGGCCTGGCGGCGCTGTTTCAGATTTCCCGCCTGGAGGCCGCCGATCCAAATGCCGGCTCCGGCCTGGAGCTACAGGTAATCGCGGCGGTCGTGATCGGTGGCACCAGCCTGATGGGCGGGCGCGGCTCGGTGATCAGCACCTTTTTCGGTGTGCTGATCATTTCCGTGCTGGCGGCGGGCCTGGCGCAAATTGGCGCCACCGAGCCGACCAAACGCATCATCACCGGCGCGGTGATCGTCATCGCGGTGATCCTCGACACCTACCGCAGCTACCGCGCCAAGCGCCGGGCCTGACCGCGCATGGCTACCATCAAGGACGTCGCCGCGCGGGCGGGCATTTCCTACACCACCGTGTCTCACGTGGTGAACGGCACGCGGCCGGTGAGCGACACCGTGCGCGAAAAGGTCGAAGCTGCCATCGCCGAACTGGGCTACGTGCCCAGCGGCGTAGCACGTTCGCTCAGAGCCCGCGCCACCGGCACCATTGGCCTGTTGTTGCCGAACGCCAGCAACCCCTACTTCGCCGAGCTGGCCCGTGGCATCGAAGACCATGCCGAGCGCAACGGCTACAGCGTGATCCTGTGCAATTCCGACGACGACCTCGACAAGCAGTTGCGCTACCTGCGCGTGCTGCTGGAGCGGCGCATCGACGGCCTTATCGTCGCCACCGTGGCCAGCGATGCCGCCTTCGCGCGGGCACTGGCGACGCTGCGGGTGCCGCTGGTGCTCGTCGACCGCTCGT
Source organism: Pseudomonas sp. SA195 (assembly GCF_054131565.1). NCBI lineage: Bacteria > Pseudomonadati > Pseudomonadota > Gammaproteobacteria > Pseudomonadales > Pseudomonadaceae > Pseudomonas > Pseudomonas sp. SA195. The sequence goes on from NZ_CP096392.1 coordinate 4,459,796, forward strand.
TAGACGGTGTCAGCGCGGACCAGCTGCGGATCGATCACGAGCAGGGCGGATACTTGGCCACTCGCCATCTGCTGGGCCTCGGGCACACGCAGATCGTCTGTATCGGTGGGCCGGCCAGCACGCAGGTCGCCCAGCTGCGGGCTGCTGGCTACCGGCGCGCGCTGCAAGAGGCCGGTATCGCACCCCTGGCGGTAGTCGATTGCCCATTCACCAGCCCGGCGGGGCACGCCGCCGCCCTGGCGCTGCTGGCTGGGGAGCACCGGCCCACGGCGATCTTCGCCGGTAACGACATGATCGCCCTGGGCGTGCTGCGCGCCGCCGCCGAACGCGAGCTGCAGGTGCCGCAGCAACTGTCGGTGGTGGGCTTCGACGACATCGAAGTGAGCCGCTACCTGCATCCGGCGCTGACCACGGTCGGCCAGTGCATCGGCCAGCTCGGCGAACAAGTGGCCGCCCGGCTGCTGGAACGCATCCGCACGCCGGACCTTGCTGTCACGCAGCGGCTGCTCGAACCCACTCTGGTGCTGCGCGAATCCAGCGCAGCGCCCGGCGCATGACCTGCGGAAGGCCCGGCGCCTGCCCGTTGACGGAAGAGGAACACCTGCAATGCAAGCGAACGTAGTGGTGATGGGCAGCCTGAACATGGACCTGATCGTGCGTGCGCCGCGGCTGCCGATCGGCGGCGAAACCCTGGCCGGGCACGGGTTTTCCACGGCGCCGGGCGGCAAAGGTGCCAACCAGGCGGTAGCCGCGGCACGCCTGGGCGCTTGCGTGGCGATGATCGGCTGCGTCGGCGACGACACTTATGGCAGCGAGCTACGCAGTGGCTTGCTGGCCGAGGGTATCGACTGCAGCGCGGTCGATGTTGCTGCCGGGGTGCCCAGCGGTATCGCCTCGATCCTGGTCGATGACGCCGGCCAGAACGCCATCGTCATCGTCGCCGGCGGCAATGGCGAGATGACGCCCGCGCGCATCGCCCGCCACGAGGGCCTGCTGGCGGCGGCCGATGTGGTGATTGCGCAACTGGAAGTGCCGGCGGCCACCGTCGAGGCCACCTTGTCCCGCGCCCGCGCGCTGGGGCGCACGGTCATCCTGAACCCCGCTCCCGCTGTCGGCCCTTTGCCGGCGCACTGGTACGCGCTGGTGGATTATTTGATTCCTAACGAAAGCGAGGCCGCGCTGCTAACCGGCCTGCCTGTCGACGCCCCCGAGACGGCCCTTCGCGCCGCACGGCGATTGCTCGAGGCAGGCGCCCCGCGCGTGCTGATTACCCTCGGCCGCCAGGGCGTGTTGTATGCCGACCCCACCCGCCACCTCCACGTGCCCGTCGCGCCGGTGGTAGCCGTCGACACCACCGCCGCTGGCGACACCTTCGTGGGCGGCTTCGCTGCGGGCCTGGCGGAAGGCATGGGCCTTGAAGGCGCCATCGCCCTTGGCCAGCAAGCCGCCGCGCTCGCCGTCACCCGGCCGGGCGCTCAACCCTCGATTCCCCATCGCCACGAGTTGCCCACATGAAAAAGACGCCACTGCTCAATGCCGAACTGTCTGCCGCCATCGCCCGGCTCGGGCATGGCGACGTTATCGTCATTGGTGATGCCGGCATGCCGATCCCGCCCGGTACGCCATGCATCGACCTGGCACTCACCGCCGGCGTACCGGATTTCGTGACCACGCTGGAGGTGGTGCTGAGCGAAATGCAGGTACAGAGCCATCTGCTGGCGCGCGAGACCCTGGAGGTGTCACCCCTGGCCCTGGAAGCCATTGAGGCGCTGACCGCCAAGGGTGAGTTGGGTGAGCGGCAAGTTGTCAGCCATAACGACCTCAAGGCCGCATGCCGCACCGCGCGCGTGCAGATCCGCACCGGTGAGTGCCGCCCCTACAGCAATATCGCGCTGATTGCTGGCGTAACGTTCTGAGGCGGTTAGCCCGCACCATGGCCCTGAGTAAGTCCCCAGGTTGGGCACCGGGTAGGTTGCATCCTGTCGCCTGAGTGACGCACAGGCCTCAAGCCCATCCATTCAGCGGCTCCCGTGCAGTGAGACGCGGCCTTATGTAAAGCGAACTTGACTCGTCAATTAATGCGGCCTTACTGTAAAGCTCACTTTCCATACGGAGCCGGGCAGCATGGCGCATCAGCGTTTTCTTATTCAGTTTTCTTTCGCGATGGGTGCCTATGTGGTCGCCGTCGTGATCAGCAGCCTGCTGCTCGCCAACGTCCACGGCGCCGTGTTGCGCACCCTCTCCGCTCTGCTGCCGATCCTGCCGATGCTTGCGGTCGCGACCGTCGTGATCCGCCAAATCCGCCACCTCGACGAGCTTGCGCGATTGATTCATCTGGAGGGCTTGGCGGTTGCATTCGTTGGCACCGCGTTGATCACCTTCAGCTATGGCTTCCTCGAAACCGCCGGCTTCCCGCGGCTGTCCATGTTCGCGGTCTGGAGCCTGATGGGCCCGCTGTGGGCAATTGGCAGCTTCTTCGCCTGGAGGCGCTACCGGTGATCAATCACGTGCGCGAGCGGCGCACCGAGCGCGGCTGGTCGCAGGCCGACCTGGGCGCGAAGCTGGGCGTCTCGCGGCAAACCGTCAACGCCATCGAAACCGGCCGCTACGATCCCAGCCTGCCGCTGGCCTTCAAGATTGCGCGGTTGTTCGAAGCGCGTATCGAGGAGCTGTTCGAAGGGCCGGATACGTGATCGAGCCTCGCCATCTGGCGCGCCCGCCATCAGCCTGCCGAAACGTTGCTCGGCAGAAATCTATGCTCGTTGGCTGCAGTTTGCTCACGGCGCTCGCCCTGCTCGTTGGCTGGAGCGTGATTGATGCGCTGAACGCGCCGCCGTCGATTTCGCAAATCAGCCCGGGGGGTGGTTACTTGATCGAAAGCGTGCCGGTACAGGGCTTACTGGCCCCTGGCGGTGGCCTGTCCTATCTGCGCATCGTCGACCGTGCGGATGGGTCGAAGGTCTTTCGTAGCCCGCTCTTCGCCACGCGCTCTGTAGACATGCGGGCAAGCGAGGACAGCCAAAGCCTGGGCGTGACCTGGATTGCCTTCGACAAGCGCACCCAAGGCTTTACGCTGAGCATCCCTCAATGGCGCTCGGACTGGCGCAACATCTTTTTCAGCAATACGCCCTACGAGGTCGTGCCGAATGGCTGAGCCACAAAGAGAGCGGAGGGGGCGGATAAATAAATCGGCCTCTCCTTTTTCCTATACCCCGTAGTCGCGCTCGACCCAGGCGATCCGAACCTTAAACGTCGAGTACCAGCGCTCGCGGCCTAGCCGTTGCGCTTCCAGATGCTCGGCTTGCTGCTTCCAGCGCCGGATCGCCTCCAGGCTCGCCCAGTACGAAACCGTGATCCCCACACCATCGCGGGCCGACTCAACGCCGAGAAAGCCCGGCTGCATCGCAGCCAACTCCAGCATTCGCCCGGCCATCGCGCCGTAGCCCTGATCGCCCTCGGCCCTGAGCGAGGTGAATATCACGGCGTAGTACGGCGGTTCGGGTGTCTGGGCAATCTGAGTCATGGTCGCCTCGGGGAGTGGCGTTCGGTCGGGATAGGTTCATTAACCCTTTGGAATCGTTTCCGGACGCACAAGAGGCAGCATGTGCGCCACGTAATCCGCCTTGCCGAGATTGATGCCTTCCTTACGCAAGATCGAATAGGCGGTCATGACGTGGAAATAGAACTGACCCAGCGTCCAGTCACGGGCGTATTGGTCGGCGGTCAGATCCAGGACCATCCCGTTCGGGAGCTCATGGGCGATGGGCTTATCCCCTGCTACATCGAGCGCATCGACGGCGAGGCCGTCGAGCAACGCGACCGTCTCATCGATACGGGCATAGGCCTCAGCGAGCGATCCGGGGCTTTTGACAGCCTGCCGCCCCTCGTTCAATAGCTCGTTGATAGCCGGCGGGAACGCCTCGCCCCGCAACCGGCACATGGCCTCTCGCGCCTGCACACAAGCAAAGCGAACCTGAGTCGACAGCGGATACATGTCGGGCGCCAACCGTGCGGATAACAGGGCTTGTGCTTCGGCTTCCGGCAGCTGCGCCTGCGCTTTCCTCAGCCAGCCGGCGAGCGTCTTGAGCATCTGCGTGTAGGTTGGGACCAGGAGTGACGTTAGCTGCATGGATTCTTACCTTGGGATTGAAGACTGATTTATGCCGAACAAAGTGACGGGGTTGTAGCTAGGCGAGCTTCGGGCAGGCAAACCACTCTGCCCTCTCACCTTCATTCTCCCAAGAGCCGGTGTCCGGCTTCTTTCAAAGCCTCTACCGCTTTATCCAGATTCTCTAACTTGACCAATATGTAGTCCGTATCGAACGTGCTCATCGCGAAGATGCCGACGCCAGCAGCCGCGAGCGGGTCAAGAAAGGACGCCAGAATTCCAGTTTGATCAAAGGCAAACGGGCCCTGCACCTTGATCGCACGCCAAGGCCCATCCACTCGGGTGGTTCCGGTTGCGACACCCTCAGCGCAGACAACGGAAAGTTCATCGCCCGTCCGAGTGATCGAAAAGAACTCAGGTGACGCCAACACCGCGCTCGGCAGGTCAGCATTTGGCTCTAAACGTGCGATCACGAAACTTTGCGGGAGCAAAGAAAACGACTGTTTCATGACATGTGACCTTGTAATTAAGCGAACGGGGCGCTGAAGGAAGAGCGTAGGTGGCTTTGAATGAACGCTCTATCTTCCAGCGGAGAGCGTGATAAATAGATCTGTCCCCCTTATTCCCGCCGGCATCATGGCCAGAGAGCAGTTCGGTGGCGAAGACAGGGAAAAGCGCGCCATCTGTACCTTCCGTGGTAGTGGTCGATGCCCGCGCTGGGGCTGGGCCGGTGGGCAAGTGTGATGCTGCGTGCATGCTTCACGAGTGCGCCACGTTACCGCCGAGCGTCTGAGCCGGTAAAGCGGTGCGGCAGATTAATCCTTTCTTTTCGTGCGGCTACCCGATGTGCGGTTCGGCTTTGCGCGGTGTTGCCGAGGCGGTCGGCGGCAGAGGAACAGCCATTCAGCGGCCGGTTTGGGCGCCCAGCATTTCTCCCACTTTTGTCGCAAACGCATCGATGGCGAACGGCTTGGCGATCAACGCCATGTCGGTGTCGAGGAATTCGCTGGAGGTGGCGCTTTCAGCGTAGCCGGTGGCGAAGAGGATCTTCAGGCCGGGGCGTTGCAGGCGGGCGAATTCGGCGAGTTGACGGCCGTTCATGCCGGGCAGGCCGACGTCGGAAATGAGCAGGTCGATGCGTTGCGGGCTTTCGATGATGGGCAGGGCTTCGGTGGCGTCGCCGGCTTCGAGGGTCTGGTAGCCGAGGTCATCGAGCACTTCGACGACCAGCCCGCGCACGACGGGTTCGTCTTCGACGATCAGGATGGTTTCGCCGGTGCCACGGGGCGTCTGCTCGGCTTCGGCCGTGGGGCTCGCGGTGTCGCCGTGGTGGACGGGCAGGAACAGGCTGACGCTGGTGCCGCGGCCGGGCTCGGAGTCGATGTGGATATAGCCCTTGGCTTGTTTGATGTAGCCGTAGACCATCGAGAGCCCGAGCCCCGTGCCCTGGCCGATGGGTTTGGTGGTGAAGAACGGCTCGAAGGCGCGCTCGATGATTTCATCGGTCATGCCGGAGCCGGTGTCCGTCACGCTGAGCAGCACGTAGTCACCTTCGCTCAGGCCGCGGCGCTTGGGATCGGGCGTGGCGTCTTTGCTGTAGCTGCGGGTGGTGACGGTAATGCGGCCGCCGTGGGGCATGGCGTCACGCGCGTTGATGACGAGGTTGAGCAGGGCGCTTTCAAGTTGGTTGACGTCCATGCAGGCCGGTTGCAGGCCGGCACTGAGGTCGGTGACTACGGTGACGTTCTCGCCCGTGGTGCGGCGCAGCAGGTCTTCCAGCGAGGCAACCAGGCGGTTGACGTCCACCGGCTTGAGGTCGAGCGTCTGGCGGCGTGAAAACGCCAACAGCCGTTGCGTCAGTGCGGCGGCGCGCTGGGCCGAGGTGACGGCCGCGTTGATATAGCGCTCGACTTCCTGACCGTCGCCCCGGCTGTACCGCCGCTGCATGAGGTCGAGGCTGCCGATGATGCCGGTCAGCAGGTTGTTGAAATCATGGGCGATGCCGCCGGTGAGCTGGCCGACCGCTTCCATCTTCTGTGCCTGACGCAGGGCTTCTTCGGTACGGCTGCGTTCGGCGACCTCGGCGGCGACGCGTGCTTCGAGGGTTTCGTTGAGCTGGCGCATCCGCTGCTCGCTGACGCGCAGCGCTTCCTCTGCATGTTTGCGGGCGCTGATGTTGGTGCAGGCACCAGCGACGTAGGACAGGTGCCTGTCAGCATCACGAAACGCCCGTGCCTTGCACGCCAGCCATTGCTCGGGCCCGGATCGCGCCAGGCGGAATTCGACAGCGTGGTCATGACCATTCGCGTAACGCTGGAAAGCCTCGCGCACGGACTGGCGATCCTCATGATGGATCTGTTCGAAGAAGTGTTCGAAGGTGTCGGCCTGGTGGTGCAACGGCAGCCTCAGCATCTGCGCCAGGGCGCTGTCCAAATGCAGGCTGTTGTCGTCGGGATACCAATTGAAGGTGCCGGTGCCGGAGGCGAGCAGGGCGGCGCGAAAACGTTCATCGAGGTGCCCAAGCGTGCCTTGCTGGCTGAGCACCTCGGCGGTCACGTCTTCGACCTGGTGGATGATGTAGCGCAATTCGCCGTTCTCGCCCAATACAGGCACGTTGAGAGGCTTCCAGTACCGCACCTCGAAGCCGCCGCCCTGGTCGGCCGGTCGAGGGATGTCGTACTTGGTGATCGCCATGCTGTCCGCCGTGCGGGTGCACCGAACGCGTTCCAGCGAGGCGCGCAGCACGGCGGTGCCGAAGTCTTCTGGGTCGTCCGGGTTCTTGCGGAACACCTCGAAGACGGGCCGGCCGACGCTTTCCTCGCGGCGGGTATTGGTTGCGCGTAGCTGGGCGTCGCTGGCCGCCAGGATGGTGAACTCCGGGTCGGGCGCGAGCACCAGGTGCAAGTTGGGCACGGCCTGGAAAATGGCCTTGTAGTCGAGCGGTGGTGTCATGGTGAGGACGGACCCATCAAGTACGGCTAAGGTTTTCGGCGATCGAACGTCGCGCCACGGCGAGGCGCGCGCATGATCGGTGCGTCGTGCGCACGCTGCCACGTCTTCATCATTCCGAGGATTCCGAGCGGGGCATCGGAATCGCGACGCTGCTTTCTACGCTGCCCGCGGTTGCGTCGCCTTCCTTGTAGAACGGTTCGATCTCCTGACGGGCCTGGGACCAATGCTCGAACTCCTGGCCCTCGGGCCGCCCGTTGGCTTCCCACAATTCATAGGCGCGTTGGCGAATACGCTCTTCCAAAGTCATGGCGGATACCTCGTCGTTGCGGCCAGAACGGTGCGTTGGCCGGGTGCGCGGTTTTCACGCAGGTACATCAGCAGAGGCTGCGAAACGCAGGATGGTTCCAGCTGTTGGATGGAAGGCGCAGGCCTGTACGTGCGCGCTCGTCGCCAGCGCGGTCAAGGAACGAAACGGCCCGCCGATACGCAGGGATGCGCGCTCGCTTCGTTTAAGCGATGGCCGCTCCGCTGACGTCAACCGACGGCACGGTCACCGATTCGCAGGCAGTACATCCTTATGGCTGGTGCCCCCATCCCCATCAACGAAGCGCAACGGCTGCAGCAGGTGAGTGCGCTGTGCCGGCTGGATTCGACGCCGGATGCGGTGTTCGAGCAGATCGTGACGATGACGGCGGAGTACTTCGACGCGCCGATCGCCCTGATTTCCATCGTCGACGAGCAGCGCCAGTGGTTTACCGCACGGGTTGGCCTGAAGGCGCAGGAAACGCCTCGGCGGGATTCGTTCTGTGCCTATGCAATCCTGACCAACGAGCCGTTCGAGGTGCTGGACGCCACGAAGGACCCGCGTTTCAAGGACAATCCTCTGGTCACCGGTGAACCCGGCATACGGTTCTACGCCGGCATGCCGCTGGTCACGCCGGACGGCTTGGGGCTGGGCAGCCTGTGTGTGATCGACACCCAGCCGCGCGAAGCGTTGAGCGACCGTGACCTGTCCATGCTCGGCCATCTGGCGCGGCTGACCATGGCGCGCATCCTGTCACTGCGCAGCGAGAACTTCATCGATCAGCCCACCCGCCTGTTCAACCGCTCTCGGCTGGAGGAGGACGTGGCGCACGGCGCTGCGGAAGAGCCCGGGATGACGCTCGTGGTGGTCGATGTCATCGCCCCGACGCGCCTGAACGATATCGTCCGGGTGCTGGGGTACGACTTTTCCCAGGCCGTCATGCAGTGCATGAAGGCCACCCTGCAGGCGCAACTCTCGACCGGATGCGACCTGTACCGCATCAGCCCGACGCGCTTCGCTTTTCTGCTCGCACCCACGGAGCAGAGGGAGCTGCACGCGCTCAACGACCGCATCATCGGAGCGTTCGAGGCCCCGGTGGCGTGCAAGGGCATCCCGGTCAAAACGCAGGTCGGCATCGGCGTGATGCCTTTGCAGACCGGCGCACAGGAGCAGGATTGGCTGCGCCTGGCGATCACCTCGGCGGACGATGCGCGTGGCCGTGGCATCGGCTGGGCGAAATACGAGCCGCGCCTGGACGTCGCCCAGCAACGCGCGTTCAGCCTGTTGAGCGGCTTGTCCGACGCGTTGCTATGCGACGGCCAGCTACGGCTGGTCTACCAGCCGCGTATCAGCCTCGCGGACGGGCACTGCACCTCGGTCGAAGCGTTGCTGCGCTGGACCCACCCCGAACTCGGCCCGATCGGCCCGGCGGAATTCATTCCCCTGGCCGAGAAAACCGCACTGATCCGCGAACTGAGCCTGTGGGTCGCCGAGCGCGCCATCGAGCAGGGGGCGGCGTGGCGGCAGCAGGGCGCGCAGTTCAAGGTAGCGATCAACGTATCCGCCGCGGATCTGGACGGCCCTGCCTTCGCCGACCGCATCACCGGCCTGCTGGCGCGGCACGCGCTGCCCGCCGAAATGCTCGAGATCGAATTCACCGAAAGCGCGCTGATGCGCAATCCGGCCGAGGTGAGACGCCAGTTGTTGCGCCTGCGCACCTTGGGTATGGATGTGGCGATCGACGACTTCGGCACCGGCTACAGCAATTGGACGTACCTGCGCGACCTGCCGGCGACGACCCTGAAACTGGATCAGTCTTTCATTCGCCACCTGAGCGACGACGAGAAGGACCGGCGCCTGGTCCGCACGCTCATCGACCTGGCCAAGCGCCTCGATCTGCGGGTCGTAGCCGAGGGCATCGAGACGCAGCACGTGTTGGAATTGGTTGCCCAGTGGGGCTGCGAGGAAGGGCAGGGTTACCACATCGCCCGGCCGATGGAGGCCGATGTGCTGCTCGGCTGGGTGCACGGCCACACGCGCTGACCAGCCTGCTGGCCCACGTAGGGCCAGGCCGCCGACGCTTAGCCGGCGGTCACTTCGCAGATGAACTTCACTTGCGACCGGCCGGCGCGCTTGGCGGCATAGAGCGCTTCGTCGGCGCGGCGCAGCAAGGTGTGCGCCGAATCGCCGTCACGTGGGTAGAGCGCGACGCCTACCGAAGAGGTGGTGTTCAGCGCCCCACAACTCAGCGCCCAGCTGTCCTGCAGCCGTTGGCACAGCCGCTCGGCGATCTGTCGGGCCTCGGCCTGGTCGACGTCGGCCAGCACGATGACGAACTCATCCCCACCGATGCGCGCCAGCAGGTCCTGCGTGCGCAGCCCCTGTTGCAGCCGCTCGACGACTCGGCAAAGCAGCTCATCGCCAATATCGTGGCCGAGGGTATCGTTGATGCCCTTGAACCGGTCCAGATCCATATAGAGCACGGCAAAGCCACGCTGGCGTGCGGCGGGCGCGGTCAGGCGGGCGTGCAGCTGATCCATGAGGTAGCGGCGGTTGTGCACGCCGGTGAGCGGGTCCTGGTTGACCATCAGACGCATCAGCTCGTCGTGTTCCTTGCGCGCGGTGATATCGCGGCAGGCGAACACCACGCCTTCCAGCGTCTGACCGTCGCTCGCCAGCACCGTGGAGAAGCCGACCTCAAACCAGAGGTAGCGCCCTTCGAGCGTGCGCAGGCGGCCCTCGACCTTTTCCTGCTGCGCGTTACGTTCGAGCAGCAGTCGAAAGGCCCGGCTCATCGCGGCCTGCTCGTCGGGGTGCACGATGCTCATTACCGATTCGGCCGTCGCCGCGTTGGCGCGGTAGCCAAGCACGGGCTCCAACGACGGCGACACGTACTTGAGCGAGCCGTCGACATTGAACACACCGATGATGTCGCTCATGTTCTCGGCGATCAGCCGGTATTTGCGTTCGCTTTCCAGCTGAGCCTGTCGCGCCTCGATTCGCTCGGTGATGTTGCGGCTGACGATGACCAGCCGTTCACGCCGACCCTGGGCATCGAAGATGGGGGTTTTAACGACTTCCCAGGTATTGATGCGCCCGTCGCGGCCCATGAACGACTTCTCGATCATCAGCGCGCTGCCTTTGCGCCAGGCCTGCTCGTCGGTGTCCAGGTTGTAAGCGAAGGCCTCGGTGAACTGCGGGCTATGAGCCGCGAGCTCGAGATCGGTCTTGCCAACGTAGTTCACGCCGTTCAGCGCGTACGCTTCGAGGACGATCCGGTTGACGATCAGCCAGCGGCCGTCGCCGTCCTTCATGACGATGAATTCCTGAATGGCGTCGAGCAACGCCTGGACCAGCACCGGATCGGGTGACGATGTAGCAGATTCCATGACCGCTGAACCTCTCGCGGGCGAGGCGTGGAGACGCCGATGTGTAGATCATGGATATCGGCCCCGACAGGGCGAAGTTGACCGGCCGGGCAGGTCGGTTTTAGTGCATTTCGAAATAACCCGACGTGCGGCCTGCTAGGCGGTTACGCGTCCGGGTTGCGCTGCGCCTCGCTGGCCTGCACAGCCACCTTGGCCGCCTCCACGTCATCGAGCAGATAGCGCTCCTGCCCCTGCTCGTCGAGCACGCGGAAAACAACCTCCACGCCGGGCTGACGCAGGTGTTCTGGGATGTCCTGACCCATCAGCTTGGTCACGGTGACTGGCATGGCGGTTCCGTCTGGGCCCGGCCGCATGCGGCCGGGCGGTTGGCTCAGAGCACCGTAGGCGCGGCGCTGACGACACGCAGGGCGAGGCCCTCGTACGGGTCGAGGTTGAGCTCCATCTCACCGCTTTCGGTCAGGTCGCCCTCGATGCGCTCGTGAATGATGTCGACCACCGGGCCAGGGGCGATGCCGGGCAGGGTAATCGTCTCGCTGATGGGCTCGGCGCTGAAATTGAGCGCGGTGATTTGCACGCCCTTGCCAGCGGGCAGTTCATGAACCATGACCAGCAGCCCGGGCGCCTGAACATCGGGAATCATGATCTGCTTGCTGGCGGCGATGTCGTAGGCGCGGCGTACGTTGAGGATGCGCTTTAGCTGGCAGGCGAAGGAGCCCGGTTGCTGCAGCTGCTCGACCAGGCTGCCATACAGCGAGCGTGCCTTGGGCAGGCCTTCGCTGGAGGTTTCGGCTTCCGGTGCGAGGTCGGCCAGGTCATAGCCGCCACGGTGCAGCCAGCGGGTATCGCCGTCGCCCATCAGATGCTCGACTTGTTCGGCTTCCAGCGGCAGCGCGCCCACCAGATCCCAGCCGGAGAGGGCGAAGACGCCGGGCTGCATGGCATTGAACATGACCAGCAGCAGGTGCAACCGCTGGACTTGCTCGACGTCCGCTGGGGTGAGCGCGGAAAGATCACGGATGCCCAGCGCCGCGGTGATGACGCTGACGGTGGTGCAAGCCACCCCGTTGGTGACGAACTTGAGGTTGTAGGGGGCGTGTTCGCCGGTCAGCCGCTCGTACATTTCCTCGCGGATATGCTCGCGCAGGATGCCGCCGGACAGCGTCTGGCCGTGGTAGTGGTAATGGTCGTAGGCATGTAGCGTCCAGAAATGGACGAGCTCTAGCGTCAGCTCGTCGTGATTCTGCATCGCATGGATCAGCGAGGCCGGGTCGATGCCAAACGCGTGCACCTCGCGCAGCATCAGGCGCAGGAACTCGGTGTCGCCGGTCAGCAGCGCGTGGTGGTAGGCCGGGCGGGTGATGAAGTCATAGGAGAGGTCGGCACCGCCGTGAGACATGGCGGCGATGTCGTCGATGGTCAGGTTCAGCTCCTGGAAGCTGAAGCCACCGGCCTTGCGAATCGCCCCCGCGAGCAGCTGGTTACCGGTGACCGACAACGGATGGCCTTCTGACCAGGCGGTGCCCTCGGCACGGCGCTCCACCCCGAGGAAACCATTGGCATCCAGGCGCAACACCCGCGCACCCGCGACGTCGATCGCGTGCAGCGCATCGCCAATGATCAGCTGCTGCGCGGCGAAGGTCGGGTCGAGCCAGTTCAGCGAGGGCTGACCTTCCTTGAAGTAGTGCAGATAGACCCAACGACGGCGCTTGCCGTCGACACCTGTGACGATTCCGGTGGCGCTCCAGTCGGTGTCCTTGATGCCGGGTTCGAAAAAGATCACCCGCTGCAGCTGGCCGACGATGTAGTGCTTGTCCTTGAGCTGGTCGACGACGACGGGTGAGAGGTTCACCGAGTCGCGGCCCTTGGGTACGTCCGGCAGCAGCGGCCAGTCTTCCTCGTTGATCTCGACCATGTGGTAAAGGCCGGGATAGTCGCCGACGGCCATCTCGGCCAGGCGGAAGTCGGCGCCCTTGCCGGTGTGCGCCGGGACGATGTCATCGATGACGATGGCGTTATGTGCGGCGGCCATTCGGCTGAGCTGCAGCATCTCGGCCTCGGTGCCGAGGTTGGGGTCGATCTCGAAGCTGATGCGGTCGAAGTTGCCGTCGATGGTTGGCGTGTACTCGCGTCCGCGCAGCCCGCCGGAGCGCTTCATCGGCCCGTTGTGTATGCCTTGCACACCCAACTCCGACAGCGCACTCCAGAGCCGCTCGTCACCGAGCGCCTGAAGCACCGAGCCGCCTTCGGGGGTGATGATGGCAGCGGGGTAGGCTGTGAACCAGACCGAGGCGATGGCGCTTGCATCGCGCGGTCGCGCCTGCGCGTAAGGGCGCTGCCAGAGGCGCGCCTGGCCGGCGTAGAGACGCGCCCGCTCGCGGGCGGCATGGAGCATGGACTGGTTTTGCAGCCACTCGATGTAGGTGTTGTCTGGCGTGCTCATAACGGCCTTCGATTCCCCGTTGCGCTCTGGGTCAATGTAGACGTTTGAGTCGACTGCCCCGGCATCGTTGCATCGAAAACGCACTGAGCATCAGGCGACCGCACCGGACAGGGCCGGCGCGATTGAATCGCTGGGAACGACGCGGGCTTGCGTCAGGCGGCCCTACGGCCCTTCGATCAGCGCGCGCCGGCCACCGCCGCTGCTGCGTCAGCCGGCTGCCCAGCCAGTTGCCGCTGCGCCATCTTCTGTTGCTTGTAGGCCAGCGCCGCCGGGGCGACCGGAGTGACCTTGCCGGTCTCAAGCCATTTCTTCAGGCGATTGGCATCGGCCATGTGGGTGTACTTGCCGAAGGCATCCAGGACCACGAAGGCGACGTCACGACGATTCATCACGGTGCGCATCACCAGGCAATGCCCGGCAGCGTTGGTGAAACCGGTCTTGGTCAGCTGGATGTTCCAGTCCGGTTTGCGTACCAGCGCGTTGGTGTTGCGAAAACCCAGCGTGTAGTTGGGCTTGCGGAAGGCGACCGTTTTTTTCGCTGGTGGTGCTGAACTGCTCGATCAGCGGGTAGGCCTTGCTGGCCTTGAGCAGCTTCACGAGATCGTTGGCACTGGAGACGTTCTGCTCCGACAGGCCGGTCGGCTCGACATAGCGGGTATGGGTCATGCCGAGCGCCTTGGCTTTGGCGTTCATAGCCTGGATGAAGGCCGAGTAGCCGCCCGGGTAGTGATGGGCGAGGCTTGCCGCGGCGCGGTTCTCGGACGACATCAATGTCAACAGCAGCATGTCACGGCGGCTGATCTCGCTGCCGATGCGTACTCGTGAGTACACATCCTGCATCTCGCGCGCGTCGCGGATGGTGACCGTCAGCGGCTGCTCGAGCGGGAGCTTGGCATCGAGCGCGACCATGGCGGTCATCAGTTTGGTCACCGAGGCGATGGGCACCACCATGTCGGGGTTGCTGGAATAGAGGATTTCGTTGGTCTTCAGGTCGACCAGCAGTGCGCTGCCGGAGGCCAGTTCCTGCTGGACAGGCGCCTTGGGTGCGGCGAAGGAAACAGGGGAGGACAAGGTACTGCCGCAGACCAGCAGCAGGCTCAGGAGGGTATGACGTAGTTTCAAGACAGACACCGATGAATTGGCCGTTAAAAAAAAGCGCCCGGGGTTCGGGCGCGCCGCGCAGTATACGTCAAGCACACCTGCCGGGAGGGCTGCAGCCCAGCTATTTCGGCGCCTGCAGGCGCCACGAATAGGGCAAGGCACATGCCTTGTGCAGGTCGCGACACGCGCCTTCCTACCCAGCACTGCGCAACTGCCCGCAGTGTAGAAGAACAATCGCCGGCTCGCCTGCGCCGCTGCCGTTCTCACTCATCGGCCATGCGGCGCTTTTCCGCACCCGACACGACGGGCGGAACCCGACGCCCGCCCTCTGGTCCGCTACTAGTGGCCTTAGCGAACGCCACCGGTATGCAGCACCGCTACTGTGCAAATTCAGCCGGGCCGAAGGCCGTCACACGCGCAAGAGCGCACCTTCGCCGCTTCGTAAGGTCCAAAACTGCACACACTTCGAGGGAGAAACGACATGTCCCGCTTCAGCCGCCGACCCACCACCCGCGACGAAATCGAAAGCGAAATCCAGAACCTGATGGCCGCGCTCGACGAGCTCAAGCACGACGCCTCGCGTGAATCACGTCATCGCTTCAATTCCCTACGCGCACGTGCCGAGTCGCTGTGGCATGACGCCGACCTGGACGGCCATCGCGAGCACCTGACCCGCCGTGGCCGCGAAGCTGGCCGTATGGCCCGTGACTGCGCCCGCGAGCATCCGCTCAGCACCCTTGCGCTCGCTGCTGGCGCGGTTGCGATGATTGGCTACCTGGTGACTCGCCGCTAATCCCGGCCGCCCGTCATGCTCAACGCCGAGACACCCAGGCTCAAATTCGCGCTTTTCGGTGCCCATTCGAGCTTGGGCAACGCCTTGCTGTGCGAGCTGCTAAGCCGTCAGCATGAAGCCGTGACGCTGGTGGACGATCTCAACTCGATGACAGTGCGCCCTGGCCTGCGCGCCAAAACCGGCGACCTGTTCGATGCCATCAGCGTGTCGCAAAGCGTGGCCGGGATGGATGCGGTGATCTGCCTTTATGACAGCCCCTCGGTGCCCTCCGCATCAGGTGAGGCGGCGGCGCATCAGCCGAAGGGGTTCTACGCGGCGGTCGATGCGCTGCTGTCGGGCATGCCCAAAGTCGGGGTGGAACGCCTGCTGCTGGTCAGCGATTTCAGCGCACACAGGGGCGGGCCAGAGGTGGATGCCGCGCTGCAGCGCATCGCGGCGCACCCGTCTCGCTGGACATTGGTCGATATACCCACCTCCGGCGAAGACCTGTCCATCGAGGATTTCGCCGAGCTCGGCGGCCTCGCGCCTGACGACCGGCGTGTCCAGCTGCGGCGCATCGCAGCCGGCATCGTCGATGAGCTGGAGAATTCCCAACATGTTCGCGAGCAGATCCGCCTGCGTCTTTGATTCGCTTTAGCGCGCAGCCAGTTGCGCGCGAAGCTGCTCCAACACTGGCCGCGTATCCGGTCGCACACCCCGCCATAGTTCGAACGCCGCGCCGGCCTGCTCGACCAGCATACCCAGGCCGTCGCGCGCGCGGGCGCCACGCTCGCTGGCCCAGCGGCAGAAGGCCGTGGGCTCGGCGCCGTACATCATGTCGTAGCACAGGCAGTCGCCCGCAGCGACCAGCCTGTCGGCCAGCGGCGGCAGCCCGCCGGCGAGGCTGGCGGAGGTGCCGTTGATGATCAGATCGAACGGGCCCACAAGCGCCTCGAAGGTGCTCGCACGCACCGGCCCAAGATCGGCGAACGCCTCGGCCAACGCCTCGGCCTTCTCCGGTGTACGGTTGGCGATGACCAGCGCTGCCGGAGCCTGCGCCAGCAAGGGCTCGAGCACGCCGCGCACCGCACCGCCTGCTCCGAGCAGCAGAATCCGTTGGTCGCGCAGCGCAATGCCCGCGTTATCCAGCAGGTCGCGGACCAGGCCGACCCCGTCGGTGTTGTCGCCGAGCAGCTGCCCGTCGTCGAGCTTCTTCAAGGTGTTCACCGCACCGGCTCGTTGAGCGCGGGCAGTCAGCTGATCGGCCAGGCGAAACGCCTGTTCCTTGAAGGGCACGGTGACGTTGGCGCCCTGGCCCTGTTGAAAGAAGGAACGGGCAAAGCCGGGGAAATCGTCCAATGGGGCCAGCAGCGGCTCGTAGCTCAGCTGATGGCCGGCCTGCTCAGCGAACAACTTATGGATCTGCGGGGACTTGCTGTGCCCGATGGGATTGCCGAATACACCGTAACGGTCCATGAGTTACCTGAATCGAATAGGGAAAAGGTCGAGGCGTGCTGGGTCTGGCGCGGCTGTCCGGCTCAAGCGGCCGGTTCAGCGCCCAGCCAGTCGCGATCCTGCAGAAAGTATTCGGTCAGACGCGCCTCGGCAGTGCCCGGTTCGGGATGCTTGTCGTAACCCCAGCTCACCAAAGGCGGCAACGACATCAGGATCGACTCCGTGCGCCCGCCCGATTGCAGGCCAAACAGCGTGCCGCGGTCGTAGACCAGGTTGTATTCGACGTAACGCCCGCGGCGCAGCGCCTGGAACTCGCGCTCACGCGTGCCGAACGGCATAGCCTTGCGCTTCTGCATGATCGGCAGGTAGGCCTCGAGGTAGGCGTCACCCACGGCGCGCATGAAGGCAAAGCAGGTGTCGAAATCCCACTCGTTGAGGTCGTCGAAGAACAGCCCGCCAACCCCGCGCGGCTCGTTGCGGTGTTTGATGTGGAAGTAGCGATCGCACCATTGCTTGTAGCGTGGGTAGACGTCGGCGCCAAAGGGCGCGCAGGCGTCGCGCGCGACCCGGTGCCAGTGCACGCAGTCTTCCTCGTTGCCGTAGTAGGGAGTCAGGTCGAAGCCGCCACCGAACCACCAGACCGGCTCTTCACCTTCCTTCTCGGCGATGAAGAAGCGCACGTTGGCATGCGACGTCGGCACGTAAGGGTTGTGCGGGTGGATCACCAGCGACACACCGAGCGCCTCGAAACCGCGGCCAGCGAGTTCCGGCCGGTGGGCGCTGGCCGACGGCGGCAGGCCGCTGCCGTGAACGTGGGAGAAGTTCACGCCGCCTTTCTCGATCACCGCGCCGTTCTCGATCACCCGGGTCCGACCGCCGCCACCGGCAGGGCGGGTCCAGGCGTCCTCGACGAAGCGGGCGCCGCCGTCCTCGGTTTCGAGATTGGCACAGATACGATCCTGCAGATCGAGCAGGTAGGCTTTGACGGCTTCGGTACGCTCGTTCACGAATTCACCTTGGCAAGTGCTTGGCGGCCGCCGGCACGGTCGCGTGGGAACAGAAGGGCGGCAAGCATAGCACCGGCCGATTGACGGATACGCCCGGGAGGGGTTGGATAGGCTCCTTTGCCTTCATCTCAGGAGCCGACATGTCGCAGCGCATTCAATTCAGCCAGCACGGCGAACCCGACGTTCTGGAACAAGTCGAGGTGCCCGTGCCCACCCCTGGCGCCGGGGAAGTCTGCGTGCGCAACCACGCGATTGGCCTGAATTTCATCGATACCTACTACCGCAGCGGTCTGTACGTACCGCCGAGTCTGCCCTCCGGCCTGGGCACAGAAGGCGCTGGCGTGGTCGAAGCGCTGGGTGAGGGTGTCAGCGATTTCGCGGTCGGCGATCGCGTGGCCTATGCCACCGGCCCTCTGGGCGCCTATGGCGAGCATCACTGCCTCCCGGCACGCCACCTGGTCAAGCTGCCCGACGCGATCAGCTTCGAACAGGCCGCGGCCGTCATGCTCAAGGGCCTCACCACGCAGTACCTGCTGCGCCAGGTGCATGAGCTGAAAGCCGGCGAAACGGTGCTTTTCCATGCCGCGGCGGGTGGCGTCGGCTCGATCGCCTGCCAATGGGCGAACGCCATCGGCGCGCGACTCATCGGTGTCGTGGGTTCAGCCGAAAAGGCCGAGCGGGCCAAGGCACTCGGTGCCTGGGCGACCATCGACCGAAACAGTGAAGACGTCGTCAAGCGGGTCCAGGAGCTAACCGACGGCAAAAAATGCCCGGTAGTCTACGACTCGGTCGGCAAGAGCAGCTGGGAGGTCTCACTCGATTGCGTGGCGCCGCGCGGCCTGTTGGTCAGCTTCGGCAACGCGTCGGGCGCCGTAAGCGGCGTGAACCTTGGGATCCTGGCACAAAAGGGCTCGCTGTTCGTCACCCGGCCGACGCTGGCCGGCTATGCGGATTCTGCCGAGCGGCTGCGCGCCATGGCCGACGAGCTGTTCGCAATGATCGCCAGCGGCAAGATCAAGGTTGACGTTGGGCAACGCTATCCATTGGCCGAGGCGGCCGAGGCGCAGCGCCAACTCGCCGCTGGCAAGACCACCGGCTCGACCATCTTGCTGCCCTGACGGCACCTGCGGCTAGCTGGCGCGTATCAGCTCGCCGCTGCGCAGGTCGCGGATGGTGCTGGGGTTGCGCCGCCCTCCGAGGCGGCCTCCGAGCACGGCGTCGAGCTCACCAGGGAAGTATTGCTCGACGCGCAGGCGCGTACGTGCCGAAGGGCGGCCGGCAGGGTTGGCGGACGTCGAAACCAGCGGGCCGGTGAAGTCGCAGAGACGGGCAACGAGCGGATGATCGGTGACGCGCAGGGCAACGCTGTCATGCCGGCCGGTGATCCATTCGGGCAATCGGTCACGGTGCGGAACGAGCCAGGTGTTGGGCCCCGGCCAAGTACCCGCCAGGCGGTCCAGCCAACGCTCGGGCAGGTCCTCCAGCAGGAAATCGAACTGGTCGATATGGGCGGCGACGAGGATCAGGCCCTTCTCGACGGGGCGTTCCTTGAGCGCCAGCAACCGATCGACCGCATCGCCATCCCAAGGATCACATCCGAGCCCCCACACCGCCTCGGTCGGATAGGCAATCACCCCGCCGCGCCTGACCACCCGAGCCGCCCGCTGTACACGCCAGTCCCCGACCATTTGCACCTCCGCTTGTTGACCGGCGCAGTGTACCCAAGCCCGCCGCTCGCCACAGCCGCGTCAGCCGGCGCACGCCACCCATAGCCCGTGCTCGCTGGCGACCCGGTCGTCGATCTCCAACTCGGTGAGTTCGGCCAAGACCTGCGACAGTGGTTGGCGAGCCGCTACGGCCAAGGCTTCGCTGGTCATCGGTGCCGCCCGCAGCTGAACGAGCAGGGGATGGCTCGATGCCTGTTGCACCTGCGGAGGTGCTTCGTTACTCGGCGCGCCCTGCTGCCAACCTCGCAGGGCCTGCAGCACATCCTCGACGCTTTCGACCAAGGCGGCACCTTGGCGAATCAGCTGGTGGCAGCCACGCGCGCCTGGATGATGGATCGAACCGGGAATGGCATAGACCTCGCGCCCCTGCTCGGCGGCCAGCCGGGCGGTGATCAGCGAGCCACTGGACGGACTTGCCTCGACCACCAGCACGCCCAGCGAAAGACCGCTGATAATGCGATTGCGGCGCGGAAAGTTCGCTGCCTGGGGCGCGCAATCCAGCGGCATTTCAGACACCAGCGCCCCTCCGGATTCGATGATCCGCTCGGCAAGCCCGACATGGCGGCGGGGGTACAGGCACTGCAGACCGGTGCCGAGTACCGCGATGGTCTTGCCGCCAACATCCAACGCGCCCTGGTGGGCGGCACCGTCAATGCCCAACGCCAGCCCGCTGGTAATCACGAAGCCGCCGCGCGCCAGGCTTCGGGCAAAGGCGGTGGCATTGTCCAACCCGGGTCTCGAGGCACGCCGGCTACCCACCATCGCCAGTTGCGGCTGCGCCAGAAGCGCCGGATCACCGGCGATGAACAGCAGCGGTGGTGCATCCGGCAGCTCTTCCAACAGGCCTGGATAAGTCGGGTCGTCCCACATCATCAGGTGATGGCCAGGCTGTTCCAGCCAGGTCATCGCCGCGGCGGCGCGATTACGTACGTCCGGGCTACGGCGTGGCTCGGCACAAGCGGCAGGCAGACCCAATGCACGCCAGGCGGCGGCAGGTGCGCTGAGCGCTGAAGCGGCATCGGGAAAGGCACTGAGCAGTTTGCGCAGGCGCCGAGGGCCTAGTTCGGGCAAGAGATGAAGGCGCAGTCGCGCCTCGAGTTCGGCAGGGGATACCGCAACCATTGGAAACGTTCCTTCGTGTCAAGGCGCCACATCCGTGCGGCGCAGGTATAAAGCATGAGCCCTGCAATTGCAGGGCTCATTCGACTCAGGGGTTACGCACCTTGTCCATTACCGCCAGCGACCGGGTCGCCTGGAGGACCAGCCCGTAGCTGAGCTTGTCGTAAGTGCGGAAGATCATCAGCAGGCCGGAGCGTTCGTCAGGGATCTTCACATTTTCGCCGGTCACCCGGTCGCGCACGGTTTCACCCGTCTTGTAGACGGCCAACACGTTGCCGATTTCCAGGCCGTCACGCGCACCTTTGTTCAGGGTGACCACGTCGAACTGGCCAATCTGGGTCACGCCACGTGGTACGTCGAGAATCAACCCTTCGACCTTTTCCTTCGGCTCGCTCGGCATGAAGGTCGAGTTGATCGCGCGCTCTTCATTGGGGAACAGGCGATCACCGAGGCGGGCTTCCTGAGTCACGCGGGTCAGGCGCAAGGTAGCGATGTCACCTTCGATCTCGACCAGTTCGACGCTGCCGATGTCGTCGGCATTGATGCCGAGAAACTCGCCGGAATCGGGATCGACATAGGTCTTGCCCTGGCGAAAGACACCGTAGGCGCCGACCTTCTCATCGAAACTGCCGCGGCCGTAGATCCGATCTCCGGCACCACTGATCACGCGTTCGGCATTGCCGGCGACGATGTACGGCGCGCTTTCGAACTGCTCGGCAGAATCGACGATGCGGTTGCTGAGCAAAAACGAATTGATAGCTTCCAGCGGAATGGTGCTGATGGCTTCGGCCATCGGAGTGGTGCGTACGGTCGGGGAGAGCTTGATGGTGCCGCGCGAGGCGCCCCGGTTGAGCATCAGGCGCGGCTGGCCGTCGATGTAGACCAGACTGAGCTGGTCGCCGGGATAGATGAGGTGCGGGTTTTCCACCTGAGGATTGGCGTGCCACAGTTCGGGCCACTTCCAGGGCTGGCTCAGGAACCGACCGGAAATGTCCCAGAGCGTGTCGCCCTTCACCACGGTGTATTGCTCAGGATGGCCATCCTTAAGCTCCACAGCGGCCTGAGCCATGCCGCCAACCGCCACCAGCAGCAGGGCGAGTAGTGATTTCCTCATGTGGTGAATCCCTTTATGATGTGCCTTCACGTAAAGCGCCCTAGCGCCGCAGAAACCCTTGTGGAAAGCGGCGTTAAGCCGTTTACAAGCTGCTCGGCATCTTAGCAGCGGCTTTTGACTTTATTCCATAAGTGCATCACAAACGCATATGGCAATCCTGAACATCCTTGAGTTTCCCGATCCGCGCCTGCGGACCATCGCCAAGCCGGTGGACGTGGTCGACGACGGCATTCGCCAGTTGATCGACGATATGTTCGAGACCATGTACGACGCGCCCGGTATCGGCCTGGCCGCGACGCAGGTCAATGTCCACAAGCGGGTCGTGGTAATGGATCTCTCCGAGGACAAGTCCGAACCGCGCGTCTTCATCAACCCCGAGTTCGAGTTCCTGACGGACCAGATGGACCAGTACCAGGAAGGCTGCCTGTCGGTGCCGGGTTTCTACGAAAACGTGGATCGCCCGCAGAAGGTGAAGATCAAGGCGCTCGACCGCGATGGCCAGCCCTACGAGCTTATCGCCGAAGGCCTGCTCGCCGTGTGCATCCAGCACGAATGCGATCACCTCAATGGCAAGCTGTTCGTCGATTACCTGTCCAATCTCAAGCGCGACCGGATTAAGAAGAAGCTCGAAAAGCTTCACCGCCAGCAGGCTTGAACCTCCCACTCCAAAGGCTTGCAGCAGCAAGCCTTTTTTATTGACGAGTCCCCTATGCGCATCGTTTTTGCCGGTACGCCGGAATTCGCAGCCCAGCATCTCCAGGCGCTGCTCGACGCGAAACGCGACATCGTTGCCGTCTATACCCAGCCGGACCGCCCGGCCGGGCGCGGCCAGAAGCTGATGCCGAGCCCGGTCAAGCAACTGGCGCAGAACCATGGCATACCGGTGTTCCAACCACAGACGCTGCGCGCGCCTGAGGCTCAGGCCGAGCTGGCAGCGTTGCACGCTGACCTGATGGTGGTGGTGGCCTACGGGTTAATCCTGCCGCAGGCTGTCCTCGACCTGCCGCGGCTTGGCTGCATCAACAGCCACGCCTCGCTGTTGCCGCGCTGGCGAGGTGCCGCGCCTATCCAACGAGCAATCGAGGCCGGCGACCCGGAATCGGGCGTGACGGTGATGCAGATGGAAGCGGGGCTGGATACGGGGCCGATGCTACTCAAGGTGACCACCCCCATTTCCGCCAACGATACCGGCGGCAGCCTGCACGACCGCCTCGCCACGCTTGGCGCACAGGCTGTGGTCGAAGCCGTCGCCGCGCTGGAGGCCGGCAACCTTGTCGGTCAGGTGCAGGACGATAGCTTCGCCACCTACGCACACAAGCTGAACAAGGACGAGGCGCGCCTGGACTGGAACCGGCCGGCCATCGAGCTGGAACGCCAGGTTCGGGCCTTTCATCCCTGGCCAATCTGTCATGCCAGCCTCGACGAAGCCACGCTGAAGATCCACGCCGCACGCACGGCAACGGGTAATGGCACGCCGGGACTGATCCTGACGGCGAGCAAGGACGGCCTCGAAATCGCCTGCGGGAAAGGCTCGCTCCTGCTGACACGGCTGCAGTTGCCAGGTGGCAAACCGCTGGATTTTGGTGATCTGTTCAATAGCCGACGCGACCAGTTCGCACCGGGCCAGGTGTTGGGCTGATGGCAATGAATCCACGCCTGGCTGCGGCCAGAGCTCTGGGCGTCGTGCTGTCTGGCAAGGCATCGCTGGGGAGCAGCCTGCCGGAGATGCTGACCAAGGTCGATGCACGCGACCGGGGCCTGACCCAGGACCTCGCCTTCGGCACAGCGCGCTGGCAACCACGCCTCGCCGGCCTGGCCGAGCGCCTGCTGCAGAAGCCGTTCAAGGCTGCTGATCGCGACGTCGAAGCGCTTCTGCTGGTCGGCCTTTACCAGCTGTTCCATACCCGTATCCCGCCGCACGCTGCGCTCGGCGAGACGGTCGGCTGCGCGGAGAAACTCAAGAAGCCCTGGGCCAAAGGCCTGCTTAACGCTGTTTTGCGTAAGGCGCAGCGGGAAGGCGAGGCGCTGTTCGCGGACCTCGAGCGCGACCCTGTCATCCGCTTAGCCCATCCGCGCTGGCTGCAAAAGGCCCTCAAGGCGCACTGGCCCGAACACTGGGAAGCGATCTGCGCCGCTAACAACGCGCACCCGCCAATGACGCTGCGGGTCAATCGCCGCCAAGGCACGCGCGACGCGTACCTGGCAAGGCTGCAGGACGCGGGCATCGAGGCCTATCCCACGCCCCACAGTGATGACGGTATCCGCCTGGCCGCCGCCTGCGACGTCTACCAATTACCCGGCTTCGCCGATGGGGAAGTCAGCGTGCAGGACGAAGCCGCGCAGCTCGCTGCCGGGCTGCTCGATCTGGCGCCCGGCCAACGGGTGCTGGACGCTTGCTGCGCACCGGGCGGCAAGACCTGCCACCTTCTCGAGCGCGAAGCGGGACTCGCAGAAGTCGTCGCACTCGATCTCGAACCCAAGCGGCTCGAGCGCGTGCGGGACAACCTGGCGCGGCTGCAGCTCGACGCCAACCTGATTGCCGCCGACGCCCGCAGGACCGATGCCTGGTGGGACGGCCGCAGCTTCCAGCGCATCCTGCTCGACGCACCCTGCTCGGCGACCGGAGTGATCCGCCGTCATCCGGACATCAAACTTACGCGCAAGGTCGAGGATATCCCGCCGCTCGCCGAGCTCCAAGGCGAGATGCTCGACGCACTCTGGCCGACGCTTGCGGTCGGAGGCGTGTTGCTCTACGCCACCTGCTCGGTGCTGCCGACTGAAAACCGCGACGTGATCGAGGCCTTCCTGGCGCGTACGCCCGGCGCGCGCCAGCTGGATCTGCCCGCAGGGTTCGGTGTCGTGCAACCCTACGGCCGCCAGTTGCTGCCGCAGCCGGACGGTCACGACGGGTTTTATTACGCCAAGCTGATCAAGATCGCGGCGCAACCCGGCGGGCGAACAGGACAGTGAATCAGCCTCGGCCAATAACTCGGGGCGGCAACCACCTCTCAGGAGTGATCGCGTGAAGATCATCATTCTCGGCGCAGGGCAGGTCGGCGGCACGCTCGCCGAAAACCTCGCCAGCGAAGCCAACGATATTACGGTGGTGGACACCGACGCCGATCGCCTACGCGAACTGGGCGACCGCCTCGACATCCGCACCGTGGTGGGCCGCGGCTCCTTTCCCACCGTGCTGCGGCAGGCCGGTGCGGACGACGCCGATATGCTCGTAGCCGTGACCAACAGCGACGAGACCAACATGGTCGCTTGCCAGGTCGCCTACACCCTGTTCCACACCCCGACCAAGATTGCGCGGGTGCGTGAGTCGGTTTACCTCACCCGCTCCGGGCTGTTCAGCAACGAGGCGATCCCGGTCGACGTCCTGATCAGCCCCGAACAGGTGGTGACCAACTACATCAAGCGTCTGATCGAGCATCCCGGATCGCTGCAGGTGATCGACTTCGCCGATGGCAAGGCCCAACTGGTTGCGGTACGCGCGTATTACGGCGGCCCGCTGGTCGGCCAGGAGCTGCGCCAGATCCGCAAGCACATGCCCAACGTGGATACCCGCGTCGCGGCGATCTTCCGGCGCAACCAGGCGATCCTGCCGCAGGGCGACACGGTCATCGAGGCCGATGACGAAGTGTTCTTCATTGCCGCCCGCGGGCACATTCGCGCGGTCATGAGCGAGATGCGCCGGCTCGACGACAGCTACCGCCGCATCGTGATCGCCGGTGGCGGCCACATCGGCGAGCGGCTGGCCGAAGCGATCGAGAGCCGCTATCAGGTCAAGATCATCGAGATGAACCCGGCGCGCTGCCGCTACCTGTCCGACACGCTGGACAGCACCATCATCCTGCAGGGCAGCGCGTCGGACCGCGACCTGTTGGTCGAAGAAAACATCAACGACGCGGACGTCTTCCTGGCGCTGACCAACGACGACGAAGCGAACATCATGTCGTCGCTGCTGGCCAAGCGCCTAGGCGCGCGGAAGGTCATGTGCATCATCAACAATCCCGCCTACGTGGACTTGGTGCACGGCGGCGAGATCGACATTGCCATCAGCCCGCAGCTGGCGACCATCGGCACCTTGCTGACCCACGTGCGTCGCGGCGATATCGTCAGTGCTCACTCGTTGCGCCGTGGCGCGGCAGAGGCAATCGAGGTCATCGCCCATGGGGACTCACGTTCGAGCAAAGTCGTCGGCCGCGCCATCGGCAAAGTTTCTCTGCCGCCAGGCACGACCATCGGCGCCGTGATCCGCGACGAGGAGGTGCTGATCGCTCACGACAACACGGTGATCGAGTCTGGCGACCACGTGATTCTCTTCCTTGTCGACAAGCGCCATATCCGCGACGTCGAACGCCTCTTCCAGGCTGGCCTGACCTTCTTCTGAGCCCAGCCGGCCGGTCGCCTTCGGGCGATCGGCCACTTCGTTCGGCAACGCTTCGTTGCCGCTTCGCTTTATTTCTGCCGGTTCGAGACAAATCGGCTCAGATGCCGTCTACATTTCCGTTAGGCGCTCAGCTTTTGTATGCTCGGGCAGATCGGCCGGGCGGCACCTGTCCAACCGGGGCACCGCAGCAGCGTGCGCCACGCAGGTCCGCGTCACCGTTTTTTTGCCGTGTACGGCCGAGGTACCACCCTGGCAACCGCCTCCTAGAACAAACGAATCCGACTTACGGATATCCAAGGAAAACAGGAGAGACACCATGAGGAACTTCAACATCTCACCCATCGCCCGGCTACTGATCGGTTGCACCGCCCTGATGGGCGCCACGATCAGCAGCCTGACCCAGGCCGATACCCTGGACGAGATCAAGGACAGCAGTAGCGTCCGCATCGGCTACGCCAATGAAACCCCCTTCGCTTACACCGCCACCGACGGCAGCGTCACCGGCGAATCCCCCGAAATCGTCGAAAAGATCTTCCAACGCATGGGCGTCGAGAAGATCAATCCGGTGCTCACCGAATGGGGCTCGCTGATCCCCGGCCTGCGCGCCAGCCGCTTCGACCTCATCGCAGCCGGCATGTACATCACCCCCGAGCGCTGCAAGCAGGTCCTGTTCACCGACCCGCATTACCAGTTGAAGGACACCCTCCTGGTCAAGACTGGCAACCCCAAGCAATTGCGCAGCTACGAGGACATCGCCAAGGACGAGACCGCCAAGCTCGCCATCATGTCCGGCACGGTCAACCTGAACTACGCGCGCAAAGCTGGCATCAAGGACTCGCAGATCGTGCAAGTGCCGGACACCACCTCGCAGCTGCAGGCCGTGCGCACCGGACGTGCGGATGCTGCCATCGGCACCCAGCTGACCATGAAGGGCTTAGCTGAGAAGGCAGGCGAAGGGGTCGAAGCCACTACCGATTTCAAGGACGACCCAGCCCATACCGGCTATGGCGCCCTGGCGTTCCGCCCCAAAGACAAGGCTTTGCGCGACGCGGTGAACGCCGAGCTGAAGAAGTGGCTGGGCAGCGACGAGCACCTGAAAACCGTCGAGCCCTTCGGCTTCGATCGCTCCAACATCACCAATAAGACCGCCGACGAACTCTGCGGCGCGTGACAGGCTCGTTGGGGCCTGACTGGCCGCACCGACCTGCACATGATGAACCGTCGTTCCGACAGGCCCGCTCGCAGCATATGGCGGGCCTTCGACGGCTGGCTGCGATACAGATCGCCCCGCGTGGGGCGACCCGGTCGCAGACCGCTCGCCCGACGCAGCCGCCGCACTGCTGGGCGATTCCAGCTCCACCCGATGTGGAGCCAACCGGAAAATCAAGATGAACGAACTCCTACCTCTCTTGCTACAAGGCGCCTGGGTGACCGTGCAGGTCGCCTTTTTCGGCTCACTGCTAGCGATTCTGGCTGCCTTGATCGGCGCCTTCGCCCGGCTGTCGCCCTTCGCGCCGCTGCGCTGGCTGGCAGTCGTCTACATTGAGCTGTTCCGTGGCAGCTCGCTCCTGGTGCAGCTGTTCTGGCTGTATTTCGTGCTGCCGATGCCGCCGTTCAACATCAACATGAGTGCATTCCAGGTCGCCGTGATCGGCCTTGGCCTGAACATCGGTGCGTACGGCGCCGAAGTGCTGCGCGGCGCAATTCGCTCGGTTCACGAGGGCCAATACGAGGCCTGCCTGGCTCTAAACATGACGCCCTGGCAGCGCCTGCGGCGGGTGATCCTGCCGCAGGCACTTCTGGCCGCTATTCCGCCGGGCACTAATTTGCTGATTGAGCTGTTGAAGAACACGTCGCTGGTTTCGCTGATCACCTTGTCGGACCTGGCTTTCCGAGCCCGTCAGCTCGACCAGGCGACGCTGCAGACGCTAGAAATCTTCGGCTTCGCGCTGGTCATCTACTTCGTGCTCGCGCAGCTCATCAACCTCGGGATGCGCACCCTGGAACGCCGCCTCGCCCGTGGCCGCATGCGCGGAGGTTTGTCATGAATTTTTTTGACTGGGACTTTGCGCTGCAGATCCTGCCCCGGCTGCTCGATGCCTCAATCAAGACCATCGGTATAACGCTCGCCGGCTTCTCCATTGCCATCGTGCTCGGCCTGTTTCTCGCCGTGGGGCGCCGTAGCCGCCAACGCTGGCTGGCCTGGCCGGTCACGGGGGTCATCGAGTTCATCCGCAGCACGCCGCTGCTGATCCAGGTGTACTTCCTGTTTTTCGTGCTTCCGAACTTCGGCGTGAATCTGTCCGCGTTGCAGGCAGGCATCGCTGGCATCGCGCTGCATTACGCCTGCTACACCGCCGAGGTTTATCGCGCCGGCCTGGATGCGGTGCCGCGCGCGCAATGGGAAGCGGTGACCGCGCTGAACATGAAGCCGGTGACCGCCTACCGCAAGATCATCCTGCCGCAGGCACTGCGGCCGATCATGCCGGCGCTGGGCAATTACCTGATCTCGATGCTCAAGGACACCCCCGTGCTGTCTGCCATCACCGTGGTGGAAATCATGCAGCGCGCCAAGAACATCGGTTCCGAACACTTCCGCTACCTCGAGCCGATCACCATGGTCGGCCTGTTCTTCCTCATCCTCAGTCTTGGCCTCGCCTGGTTGGTGCGGCGTCTGGAAAACCGAATGGAGCTAGCCCGATGAGTCAGTCCATGCAAGCCGGTGCGCCGGCTTCCGATACCGCCAGCGAAACGGACGTGATGGTGCAGTTCCGTGACGTGAGCAAGCACTATGGTGACCTGACGGTTCTCAATCACCTCGATCTGGACGTGCGTAACGGGGAGAAGGTCGCGATCATCGGGCCTAGCGGATCGGGCAAGTCCACCCTGCTGCGCGCGTTGATGACGTTGGAGCAGATCGACGACGGCGTGATCATGGTCGACGGTGAGCCCCTGACGCACATGCCCGACAGCCACGGTCAGCTGGTGCGCGCCAACGCCCGCCACCAGCGCCGCGTCCGTGGCAAGGTCGGCATGGTCTTTCAGAGTTTCAACCTGTTCCCGCACATGAGTACGCGGCAGAACGTGATGGAGGCGCCTGTCCAGGTGCTCGGGCTGTCCAAGGCCGAGGCGCGCGAGCGTGCCGAAGAGTTGCTGGCGATGGTGGGCCTGGACGACAAGCTCGATCACTACCCCTCGCAGCTGTCCGGTGGCCAGCAGCAGCGTGTTGCCATTGCGCGGGCGCTGGCCATGCGACCCAAGGTCATGCTGTTCGACGAGGTTACCTCGGCGCTCGATCCAGAGCTCTGCGGCGAAGTGCTCAACGTCATCCGCCGCCTCGGCGACGCTCATAGCCTGACGATGCTGATGGTGACGCACCAAATGGGCTTCGCACGCGAATTCGCCGACCGGGTTTGTTTCTTCAACGAAGGGCGAATCCACGAACAGGGGTCACCGGAAGAACTGTTCGACAATCCCCGCGAGGCCCGCACTCAGGAGTTTCTCAGCGCGGTGACGCAGGCCAGTTGACGGAGACAGTTATGCTCGAATCGCTGGAAAAGATGCTGGCTGCCGGTAAGGACAACGCCATGTTGCGTTTCGGCCTCGGTAAGGGCTACCTCGACGCTGGAGATGCACTGGCCGCTGCCCAACACTTGCAGCGCTGCGTCGAGCAGGACTCGAGCTATTCCGCCGCCTGGAAATTGCTCGGCAAGGCACACCAGGCATTAGGTGATTCTGCGGCAGCGCGCCAGGCCTGGGAGCAGGGTCTGATTGCAGCTAAGGCCCGTGGCGACAAGCAGGCGGAAAAGGAAATGCTCGTATTCCTGCGCAAATTGGACCGAGCCTGATCCCCGGTCGAGAGAACGTCAGCGAGCGGAACGAGGTGAGGGGGAGGGCCACTCAGTCTGCCCTGACCTCAATCTGCCCTGACAAAGCGCAGCCCCACCCCCTCGGCATCGACACGCATCACTTCCATTTCCAGCTCGGGCGCGGGAATCGGCAAATCCTGGACCTGGCCGCTGACTATCATGCCAGGCAGCAACTCCGTCAGCTGCGGATGCTTGACGTAGACCCCGCCGTCCGAGAGGTCACGGGTATGGGCGAAGATTTCGCCGAAGGATTCGTGGGTGATACGGATGCGGCACTTCATCGGCGCACGCGGGTGCTGTCGCTGATTCAACGTTCCCATGACTATCCCTGTGTACTGCGTTGCTAAGGTCAGTACCAGCGTGGTTCGCCGGCCGGACGTTTCTTGAACCGCTTCATCGTCCACATGTACTGGCTCGGCCAGCGACGGACATAACGCTCGATCACGCCACTCATCGCGGCGACTGCGACGTCGACGTTTTCCTCGTACATCGCGGGCGGCGCCGCTTCGAGGATCACCTTGTAGCCCGAACCGTCGTCCAGGCGCAACGCATGCAGAAAGACGCCGACTGCCTTGCCGCCGGTGAGCATGCCCGGCACGAATTTGCTTGTCAGCGCTTGAGTGCCAAGGAACGGCACGAACACGCCTGCGCCCTCGCTCGGCTCCGGATCTGCCGGTATACCGACGGCGCCGCCGCGACGCACTTCCTTGATGACACTGATGATGCCTTCGCGGGTGGAGGGCGCAACCTTGTTACCGAGCTGAACACGTTGGCGCTGGAGCAGATCATCGACGGCTTTCAGCTTTGGTGGCCGGTAG
Organism: Pseudomonas sp. SA195; assembly: GCF_054131565.1. Lineage (NCBI taxonomy): Bacteria > Pseudomonadati > Pseudomonadota > Gammaproteobacteria > Pseudomonadales > Pseudomonadaceae > Pseudomonas > Pseudomonas sp. SA195. Next base: position 4,490,367 of record NZ_CP096392.1, read on the forward strand.
AAAATGATCGGTTTGCACTGGGCGCAATAGAAGTGATTAAGCACCTCCCAATTGCCGAGGTGGCTGGTAATGCCGACCACGCCCTTGCCGGACGCCAATGCCTGCTCCAGTACCTCAAGCCCTTCGACTTCACGGACCAGGCTCAGCGTCTTGTCGGCCGGCCATATCCAGGCGCAGGCGCTCTCGGTGAATGTCTTGCCGATCTGCTCAAGGCTCTGACCCAACAGCCGTTCACGCGCCGCGTCGTTCAGTTCGGGAAAACATTTGCCGATGTTGATCCGGGCGACCTCGCGGGAGCGGTTGGGCAGTTTCAACATCAGCCAGCCGATCAGGCTGCCAAGCCGCTGCACGATGGGCCAAGGCAGCAGCGCGAACAGGCGCAGGAAACCAACGACCAGCGCACCTTTGAACCTGTCCAAAGGACCTCTCCCTTCAATCAAAGCGGCTAGTGTAACGCCTTCACGTGGCAGGCTCGCACCCGAGCGCGAGAACCGGGTAACGGTCGCAGTCGAGGGTATGATCCATGACCATGCCGCTGGCCTGCATGAAGGCATAGCAAATGGTGGGGCCGACGAAGCCGAAGCCCGCCCGCTTCAACGCCCGGCTCATTGCCTCCGCCTCGGGCGTGACCGCCGGCACTTCGTCCTTCGAGGCGAAATGATTGATTCTGGGCTGGCCACCCACGAAGGACCACAGCCAGTCCACGGGATGCTCCAGCGCGAGCCAAGCCTGGGCGTTACGCCGAGCGGCTTCGAGCTTGCGTCGATTGCGAATGATGCCGGCGTCCAGCATCAACGCATCGATTTCGGCATCGGTCAGCTGCGCCAGGCGTGGCGCGTCGAAACCGAACAGGACGTGCCGGTATCGCTCGCGCTTGCGCAGCACGGTGATCCACGACAGCCCAGCCTGAAAACCCTCGAGCACCAGGCATTCGAACAAGGCCTGCGGGTCGCGATTCGGCACGCCCCATTCCTGATCGTGATACTGAGCATACAGGGGGTTGCTCGTGCACCAGGCGCAACGCGGCATCGTTCGGCTTCCGTGGATAGGCGGGTAGGGCACCCGGCGGTGAAACGCATGCCCAAACGCCGGGCTGGCGCCGGGTCTGGGCTGTTATCGGGTATACTCCAAGGCTTTATGTCGAAGCCCAGCACAGGTGAAATTTTGACCCAGCCTACGCCTGCCGTGCGCACCTTCCAAGACCTGATCCTCGCCCTGCAAAGCTACTGGGCAGAGCAGGGATGTGTCGTTCTGCAACCCTATGACATGGAAATGGGCGCCGGTACGTTCCACACCGCGACGTTCCTGCGCGCCATTGGTCCTGAAACGTGGAACGCCGCCTATGTGCAGCCGTCCCGCCGCCCCGCCGACGGCCGCTACGGCGAAAACCCCAATCGCCTGCAGCACTATTACCAGTTCCAGGTCGTGCTCAAGCCCAACCCAGACAATATTCAAGACTTATATCTGGAGTCGCTCCGCCGGATCGGCGTCGACACCTCCGTGCATGACGTGCGCTTCGTCGAGGATAACTGGGAGTCGCCGACGCTGGGCGCCTGGGGCCTCGGTTGGGAGGTCTGGCTGAACGGGATGGAAGTTACCCAGTTCACTTATTTCCAGCAGGTGGGCGGGATCGAGTGCTACCCCGTCACCGGCGAGATCACCTACGGCCTGGAGCGACTGGCCATGTACCTGCAGGGTGTGGATTCCGTCTACGACCTGATCTGGACCGACGGCCCCTTCGGCAAGGTCACCTATGGCGACGTGTTCCACCAGAACGAGGTGGAGCAATCGACTTACAACTTCGAGCACGCCAATGTCGACAAGCTCTTTGAACTGTTCGATTTTTACGAGGCGGAAGCCAATCGCCTGATCGCGCTGGAACTGCCATTGCCGACCTATGAAATGGTCCTGAAGGCCTCTCATACCTTCAACTTGCTGGACGCTCGGCGAGCCATCTCGGTGACGGCCCGCCAGCAATACATCCTCCGGGTTCGCGCGCTGGCGCGCTCTGTAGCGCAGAGCTACTTGCAGGCACGTGCGAGGCTCGGCTTCCCCATGGCTACTCCCGACCTGCGTGACGAAGTACTGGCCAAGCTGGAGGCAGCAGAATGAGCGCACTGGATTTCCTCGTCGAACTCGGCACCGAAGAGCTGCCACCCAAGGCGCTGGGCAAGCTGTCCGATGCCTTTCGCAGCGGCATCGAAAAAGGTTTGAAGGAGGCCGGGCTGCTGCATGCACGGGTTCAGGCGTTCGCCGCCCCACGTCGCCTGGCCGTGCTGGTCCAGAACCTCGAGAGCCAACAGCCCGATCGCAGCGTCAATCTCGATGGTCCGCCACTGCAGGCTGCATTCGATGCTGACGGTGAGCCGACCCAGGCCGCCCTTGGTTTCGCCCGTAAATGCGGCGTTGAACTCGCGGACATCGACCGTAGCGGTCCCAAACTGAAGTACAGCCGCACCATCGCCGGCGAGCCGACCACCGCGCTGTTGCCCGGCATCGTCGAAGCCGCACTCAATGATTTGCCGATTCCCAAGCGCATGCGCTGGGCGGCGCGCAAGGAAGAATTCGTCCGCCCGACCCAATGGTTGGTGATGCTGTTCGGCGATCAGGTCATCGATTGCACACTACTGGCTCAGCGGGCAGGTCGCGAATCGCGGGGCCATCGTTTCCACAGCCCAGGACCGGTACGCATCTCCAAGCCGTCCAGCTATCTGGACGACCTGCGCAGTGCTCGTGTCATCGCGGACTTCGCCGAGCGCCGCGCCATGATCGCCAAACGGGTCGACGAGCTGGCCGCCGAGCAGCAGGGCACGGCCATCGTGCCGCCGGAGCTGCTTGATGAGGTCACCGCGCTGGTCGAGTGGCCGGTGCCGCTGGTCTGCTCGTTCGAGGAGCGCTTCCTCGATGTGCCGCAGGAAGCCCTGATCAGTACCATGCAGGACAATCAAAAGTATTTCTGCCTGCTGGACACTAACGGCAAGCTGCTGCCGCGCTTCATTACCGTGGCGAACATCGAGAGTCGCGATCCAGCCCAGGTCATTGCCGGCAACGAGAAGGTGGTGCGCCCGCGTCTGACCGACGCCGAGTTCTTCTTCAAGCAGGACAAGAAGCAGAGGCTCGAAGCCTTCAATGATCGGCTCAAGAATGTGGTGTTTCAGGCGCAACTGGGCTCTGTCTACGACAAGGCCGTGCGCGTGTCCAAGCTCGCCGCGTTCATCGCCGGCAACGTACAAGGCAATTCGGACTGGGCGGCCCGTGCCGGTTTGCTCAGCAAATGCGACCTGGCCACCGAAATGGTCGGTGAGTTTCCCGAAATGCAGGGCGTGGCCGGGTATTACTACGCTCTGAACGACGGTGAACCCCAAGACGTTGCTCTCGCGCTGAACGAGCAGTACATGCCGCGCGGCGCGGGTGCCGAGCTGCCGACCACCCAAACAGGCGCGATCCTGGCGGTCGCTGACAAGCTCGACACGCTGGTAGGAATCTTCGGCATCGGCATGCTCCCCACCGGCAGCAAAGACCCCTATGCGCTGCGCCGCGCTGCGCTTGGCGTGCTGCGCATCCTCGTGGAGAAGGGGATCGATCTCGACCTGGTTCAAGCCGTCAACTTCGCTATCGCTCAATTCGGCGACCAGGTGAAGGCCGCCGGGCTGGACGAGCAGGTACTTGAATTCATCTTCGACCGCCTGCGCGCTCGCTACGAGGACGAAGGCATCGACGTTGCGTCCTACCTTTCGGTGCGCGCCGTGAAGCCTGCGTCTGCACTGGACTTCGACCAGCGCGTCCAAGCGGTGCAGGCGTTCCGCACCCTGCCCGAAGCAGAAGCCCTGGCAGCCGCGAACAAGCGCGTCTCCAACCTGCTCAGCAAGTTCGACGCCAAGCTGCCGGAAACGGTCGAACCGCGTTATTTCGATAACGCCACCGAGTTCTCGCTGTATTCGGCACTGCAACAAGCCGAACAGGCAGTGCAGCCATTGGCCGCCGCACGTCAGTACCGCGAGGCGCTCGAGCGCCTGGCTCATCTGCGCGCCCCGGTGGATGCCTTCTTCGAGGCGGTTCTGGTCAATGCCGACGATGCGTCGGTGCGTGCCAACCGTTATGCATTGTTGGCCCGGTTAAGAGGATTGTTCCTTGGCGTCGCCGATATTTCCGCACTTGGCTAAGCCGGTGAAACTGATCGTCCTTGACCGTGACGGCGTGATCAATGTGGACTCAGACGCCTACGTCAAGAGCGTGGACGAGTGGGTCCCCATCGCGGGTTCGATCCAGGCCATTGCCCGCCTTTGTCAGGCAGGCTGGACGGTTGCCGTCGCAACCAACCAGTCTGGCCTGGCCAGAGGCTTGTTCGATGCCGCGACCCTCGACGACATGCACTTCAAGCTGCAGCAGATGGTCATGGAGGAGGGGGGCCGTATCGAGTTGATCGTGCATTGCCCTCATGGACCGGACGACGGCTGCGACTGCCGCAAGCCGTTACCCGGCCTGTTTCAGAAAATTTCCGAACATTTCCATCTGGCCGACCTGAACGGTGTGCCGGTGGTTGGTGACAGCCACCGCGACCTGCACGCTGGAATGCGCCTGGGTGGGGAGCCTTACCTGGTACGAACCGGGAAGGGTATGCGGACCCTGGAAGGTACGCTGCCGCAGGGCACGCAGGTCTTCGATGATCTGGCCGCTGTCGCGGACCATTTGTTGGAGGAGGGACGATGAGCCTGCTGTACTCCGCACGGATCGCGTTGTTCTATGTACTGCTGTCGCTTAGTGCCTTCGTCTGGTGCCTGATTAGCCTGGTTTTCGCGCCGTTCATGTCGTTCCGCATGCGCTATCGCTTCGTGGTACAGGCCTGGTGCCGCAGCGCGGTTTGGCTGGCCAGGTCGATCATTGGGCTGCGCTATGAAGTTACCGGTCAGGAAAACATCCCTACTACGCCCTGCGTGATCCTTTCCAAGCACCAGAGCACCTGGGAGACCTTTTTCCTGTCGGCCTACTTCGAGCCACTAAGCCAGGTGCTCAAGCGCGAGCTGCTCCATGTCCCGTTTTTCGGCTGGGCGATCATGCTCCTCAAGCCCATCGCTATCGATCGGAATAACCCGAAAGCAGCTTTGCGACAGGTCGCCAAACAGGGTCAGGAACGTCTGGAGCAGGGCGCCTGGGTGCTGATCTTCCCAGAGGGCACTCGCATGCCGGTGGGCCAGAATGGAAAGTTCTCACGCAGCGGCGCGGCATTGGCGGTCAACGCCAAGCTGCCGGTGCTGCCGATAGCCCACAATGCCGGTTGCTATTGGCCTCGCGCCGGCTGGGGCAAACACCCCGGGACGATCCGGGTCGTCATCGGTCCGGCCCTGCAGGCTGAAAGCGAAGGGCCGCGGGCCGTCGCCGAGCTTAACCAACGCGCTGAAGATTGGGTTAACGCCGAGGTTCAGCGACTGGAGGCTTTGGCCTGAGTCCGCCGGGCTCGCGGGCCGCCGTCATATGAAAAGGGGAGCCGAAGCTCCCCTTTTTCGTTTCGCCAACTCAATCAGCTCTGGACCGAACTGCGGATCAGGTGATCGAAGGCGCTCAGCGAGGCCTTGGCGCCCTCACCAACCGCGATGACGATCTGCTTGTACGGCACAGTGGTCACGTCACCGGCGGCGAAGATGCCCGGCAGCGAGGTCTCGCCACGTGCATCGACGATGATCTCGCCGCGTGAAGTCAACTCCACGGTGCCCTTGAGCCAGTCGGAGTTGGGCAGCAGGCCGATCTGCACAAAGATGCCTTCGAGCTCAAGCTGGTGAAACTCGCTAGAGTTGCGGTCCTTATAGGTCAGCCCGGTGACCTTCTTACCGTCGCCGTTCACTTCGCTGGTCAGCGCGCTGGTGATCACGGTGACGTTCGGCAGGCTGTAGAGCTTTTTCTGCAGCACGGCATCGGCACGCAGCTGGCTATCGAACTCGAGCAGCGTCACTTGAGCGACGATGCCAGCCAGATCGATAGCTGCTTCGACGCCGGAGTTGCCGCCGCCGATGACCGCCACACGCTTGCCCTTGAACAGCGGGCCGTCGCAGTGCGGGCAGTAGGCAACGCCACGGCCGCGGTATTCCTGCTCGCCGGGCACGTTCATTTCACGCCAGCGCGCGCCGGTCGCCAGAATAAGGGTCTTGGCCTTCAGCGAGCCGCCGTTTTCCAGCTTGATCTCATGCAGGCCGCCTTCGCTTGAGGCTGGGATCAGCTGAGCGGCGCGCTGCAGGTTCATGATGTCGACGTCGTATTCGCGGACATGGTTCTCCAGCGCACGGGCCAGTTTCGGGCCTTCGGTCTCGTTGACCGAGATGAAGTTTTCGATGGCCATGGTGTCCAGCACCTGACCGCCGAAGCGCTCGGCGGCAACCCCGGTGCGGATGCCCTTGCGCGCCGCGTAGATGGCCGCAGCGGCACCGGCAGGCCCACCACCTACGACGAGCACGTCAAAGGCATCCTTGGCGCTCAGCTTCTCGGCATCACGTGCCGAAGCGCCGGTGTCCAGCTTGGCGAGGATCTCTTCCTCGCCCATGCGGCCCTGGCCGAACAGCTCGCCATTGAGGTAGATGCTCGGTACGGACATGACCTGGCGAACCGTGACTTCTTCCTGAAACAGTGCACCGTCTATGGCGACGTGATGGATGTTCGGGTTGAGCACCGCCATGAGATTCAGCGCCTGGACGACGTCCGGGCAGTTTTGGCAGGACAGCGAGAAGTAGGTTTCGAAGTGGTACTCGCCGTCGAGACTCTTGATCTGCTCGATGATCTCCGGCGCGGTCTTCGAAGGATGGCCGCCGACTTGCAGCAGTGCCAGGACCAGCGACGTGAACTCATGCCCCATCGGGATGCCAGCGAAGCGCAGGCTGATGTCGCCGCCGATGCGATTGAGCGCGAACGACGGCTTACGGACATCGTTGCCGTCGGTGCGCAGGGTAATCTTGTCGCTCAGGCTGGTGATTTCTTGCAGCAGGCTGAGCATTTCTTGCGATTTAGCGTCGTCGTTCAGCGAGGCGACGATCTCGAATGGCAAGGTCACCTTTTCCAAATACGTCTTCAGCTGCGCCTTCAGGTTCGTGTCGAGCATGGTTGGATCCCCAAGTGATTCGATATAGTTCGATAAAGGATCATAGGACGTGCTCGAAGAAGGTTAAAATTGATTAACCATAGCGAGGCCATTTACTTTAGCTATTGATTGTTCCACGTGGAACAACCGGCAAAAGAAAGCCCCGGACAACACGCTGATGCGGCTGCACACGGGGCGAAGGGGAAATCCTGTGTAGCGGACATCGAAAGACGCCGTTAGAAGTCCAAATTAGAGACTGCCAGCGCGTTGGACTCAATAAAGTCACGCCGCGGCTCGACCGCATCTCCCATAAGCGTATTGAAGATCTGATCAGCTGCAATTGCATCTTCGATCGACACGCGGAGCATTCTGCGCACAGCTGGGTCCATCGTGGTCTCCCACAACTGGTCCGGGTTCATTTCGCCGAGCCCCTTGTATCGCTGTACGCTATGACGGCGGGTACCCTCGTTCATCAGCCAGTCAAGCGCCTGTTTGAAGGTCGTCACAGGCTTCTTCCGCTCGCCCCGCTGCACATAAGCCCCGTCTTCGAGCAGGCTGTTGAGCTTGTCACCAAGCGTCGTGACCGTCTTATAGTCGTTGCTGCTGAAGAAGTCGCGGTTGAACGTGATGTAACTCGCCAGCCCATGCGAGATGATCTCGACCTCCGGCAACCAAAGATTTCGCTCCTTGTCTTCGCGCAAGCTGGCTTTGTAGGTGAGGCCGGAACGCTCGACAGTCTTGAGCAGGGCGGCGTAGGGCTCAAGCCAGGCCTGCATGGCCGAATGGTCTGCGAGCTTTTCAACGGGTACCCGCGGCAAGTAAATAAGGTGTTCTGTAAGCTCTTGCGGATAGAGTCGGGACAACCGCTGCAGGGTTTTCATTACGGTGCGGTAGTCATTGACCAAACGTTCCAGCGCCTCGCCAGACAGTCCCGGCGCGTCCTCGTTGACATGAAGGCTAGCGTCTTCGAGTGCGGACTGAGTGAGATACTCGTCCATCGCCTCGTCATCCTTGATGTATTGTTCCTGCTTGCCGCGCTTCACTTTGTAAAGCGGCGGCTGGGCAATGTAGACATAGCCTCGCTCGATCAATTCAGGAAGCTGACGGAAGAAAAAGGTCAACAGCAGCGTGCGAATGTGAGAGCCGTCGACGTCAGCATCCGTCATGATGATAATGTTGTGATACCGCAGTTTGTCGATGTTGTATTCTTCGCGGCCTATCCCGCAGCCCAGCGCTGTAATCAGCGTGCCCACTTCCTGCGAGGAAATCATCTTGTCGAAACGAGCCTTTTCGACGTTGAGGATCTTACCTTTCAACGGCAGAATCGCCTGAGTCCTGCGGTTACGGCCCTGCTTGGCAGAACCGCCCGCGGAGTCACCCTCCACGATGTAAAGTTCTGAAAGCGCAGGATCCTTTTCCTGGCAGTCGGCCAGCTTACCCGGCAGCCCTGCAATGTCCAATGCGCCCTTTCGGCGGGTCATTTCGCGCGCCTTGCGAGCCGCTTCACGGGCACGAGCGGCATCGATCATCTTTCCGACAACCGCCTTGGCTTCGTTAGGATGCTCGAGCAAGAAATCCGCAAAATACTTGCCCATCTCTTGTTCGACCGCCGTCTTAACCTCGGACGAAACCAACTTGTCCTTCGTTTGCGAGCTGAACTTGGGGTCGGGCACTTTGACTGAAATAATGGCTGTCAGGCCTTCACGCGCGTCGTCACCCGTAGTCGAGACCTTATGCTTCTTGGCCAAGCCTTCCTGTTCGATATAGTTATTCAGGTTGCGGGTCAGCGCGGAACGGAACCCCGCGAGATGAGTGCCGCCATCGCGCTGCGGAATGTTATTGGTGAAGCAGAGAATGTTCTCGTTGAAGCTGTCATTCCACTGCAGAGCCACCTCAACGCCCACACCATCATCGCGCTGAACGCTGAAATGAAAGACTTCATTCACCGCGGTCTTGTTGGTATTGAGATAGCTGACAAAGGCGCTAAGACCCCCTTCGTACTTGAAGAGCTCTTCTTTGGCCGTCCGCTCGTCGCGTAGCACGATGCCAACGCCAGAGTTGAGGAATGAAAGTTCCCGGAGGCGCTTCGCCAAGATATCCCAGCTGAAGTGGATATTCTGGAAGGTCTCAGCAGACGGCTTGAAATGAATCTCAGTGCCCGACTCAGTCGTTTCGCCTACGGCAGCGAGCGGAGCCTGCGGTACGCCATGGCGGTAGGTCTGTTCCCATACCTTACCGTCTCGGCGGACGGTCAGTAGCAGTTCCTCGGAAAGTGCGTTAACAACCGATACGCCGACGCCGTGCAAGCCGCCGGAAACCTTATATGAGTTGTCATCGAACTTACCGCCGGCGTGCAAGACGGTCATGATGACCTCAGCCGCTGAGACGCCCTCCTCATGTATATCCACCGGAATGCCACGTCCATTGTCACGGACACTGATGGATTCATCGACATGGATAGTGATACGAATATCGCTGCAATGTCCGGCTAACGCTTCGTCGATAGAGTTATCAACGACCTCGAAGACCATGTGGTGCAGACCAGTTCCGTCGTCCGTGTCACCTATATACATACCTGGGCGCTTACGGACAGCATCTAGCCCCTTGAGCACCTTGATGCTGGACGAATCGTACGTATGGTTCTCGCTCATGCCTTCACTCCCGAGGGGCCGTGGATAGGGACAATGTTTCCCTGTTCCACGTGAAACATTGAGACTGGCGTGTCCACACACCAATCTACTTGCAATAGATTCGAATCGACACAGGTGATAAATACCTGGCAATTCAGCTGTTCTAACAAGCGGCACAATGAACGCCGATGTTGTTCATCCAACTCGGACGGAAGATCATCCACCAAGTAAATGCACTGGCCACGCTTTGCTTCGCCGACCAGATGACCCTGTGCAATGCGCAACGCACAGACGACTAGCTTCTGCTGCCCGCGGGACAAGGTTTCAGCAGCGTTATGCCCCGCTATTCTTAAGCGCAGGTCGGCACGCTGGGGACCGGATTGGGTGTGCCCCATGGCACGGTCTCGCTCGAGAGACGCCGCCAATACATCAGCAAGATGACGATCCTTGTCCCAGCCCCGGTAATAACTGAGTTGAAACTCGCCCAAGTCCAATAACTCTGCCAACGTGGCCTCGAATACCGGTTTAAGCAACTGAATATAGGCACGCCGAAAGCTGTCAATTTCGTCGCTTGCCACCGTCAATTCACGGCTCCACGCCGCGACGGAAGCGCTGTCAAGTGTACCATGCCGAAGCATCGAGTTCCGTTGCCGTAGGGCCTGCTGCAACCGCTGCCAGGCGCCCAAAAACCGGGGTTCCACGTGAAACACACCCCAATCCATGAACTGTCGTCTAAGCTTCGGCGCACCTTCCAATAACCGGAAACTGTCTGGATTAATCACTTGCAATGGAAGCGATTCAGCCAACTCAGCCGCGCCTTTGACCGTCTGGCCATTGATTCGGATGCGCACCTCACCGGCGCGATCCCGCGCGATCCCAAGCGCATTGGTTTGATCAGGTAACTGAACCTGGCCAAATACGGTGCAGCTCGTTTGCTCGTGGGAAATAACTGGATTTAAGCGGGTACTCCGAAAAGAGCGCGCCAGGCCAAGAAGATGGATGGCCTCGAGAAAGCTGGTTTTCCCGCTGCCATTGTCGCCTTGAAGGATATTGATCCGCGGGGAGGGGGTTAACGTCACCGGCTGCAGATTGCGAACGCCGGTGACGGAGATACGGCTAAGCGACATTCAAACCGTTACAGACGCATTGGCATGACGACATAGGCAGAGTCGTCGTTGTCGAATTCCTGGACCAGCGCACTGCTGTTGGCGTCAGAGAGGATCAGGCGTACCTGATCCGCGGTCATTACACCGAGTACATCGAGCAAGTAGCTGACATTAAAGCCGATCTCCAGCGACCCACCGTTATAGTCGACCGCCACTTCTTCTTCGGCTTCTTCCTGTTCAGGATTGTTCGCCTGAATCTTGAGCAAGCCGCTTTCTAGCTGCAGCCGAATGCCACGATATTTTTCGTTCGACAGGATTGCAGTTCGGCTGAACGCTTCGCGAAGCGTCTGGCGCTCGCCGACGACCAACTTGTCGCCGCCCCGAGGCAGTACGCGCTCGTAATCGGGGAACTTACCGTCGACCAGCTTGGAGGTGAAGGTGAACTCCCCCGTCGTGGCTCGGATGTGGTGCTGACCCAAGACAATGCTCACGTCACCGTCCTGGTCGGACAGTAGGCGGGCCAGTTCGAGAATACCCTTACGTGGAACGATAACCTGATGACGGTCCGGCTGCTCGATACCTGCCTGCATGGAACACATTGCCAAGCGATGCCCATCGGTCGCGACCGCACGGAGCATTCCGCTGGAAACTTCAATGAGCATTCCATTGAGGTAGTAGCGAACGTCCTGCTGCGCCATGGCAAAACCGCTGCGCTCGATTAGCCGGCGCATCTTGCCCTGATTGACCGTAAAGCTGAGGGAGCCTGGCCCCTCCTCAACGGCCGGAAAATCATTGGCAGGAAGGGTGGACAACGTGAAGCGGCTGCGTCCGGACTTGATGATCACCTTGCTGTCATCGAGCCGAATATCAATCAGCGCATCGGGCTGCAGACTTTTGCAGATGTCCATCAGTTTACGCGCCGGCACGGTGATCTCCCCCGGCTCGGACGCGTCTTCCAACGTCACGCGCCCTACCAGCTCAACCTCAAGGTCCGTGCCGGTCAACGACAGCTGATGATTGTCGACCACCAAGAGAACGTTGGACAACACCGGCAAGGTCTGGCGGCGTTCTACTACGCCAGCCACCAGCTGCAGAGGTTTCAACAGGGCTTCGCGCTGAATAGTGAAATGCATGGTCTGGTCCCTTGCCTATTAGATGGCGGCAATCTGTTCAGGTAGTCAAAGTGCGCAACAGGTTTTTGTAGTCCTCGCGAATATCGGCATCTATTTCGCGAAGTTCGGCGATTTTACGGCAAGCATGCAACACGGTCGTGTGATCCCTGCCACCAAAGGCATCACCGATTTCCGGCAGGCTATGATTGGTCAGTTCTTTCGACAAGGCCATCGCTACCTGCCGAGGGCGGGCAACCGAGCGAGACCGACGTTTCGACAACAGATCGGCAATCTTGATCTTGTAATACTCAGCCACGGTGCGCTGGATGTTATCCACGCTGACCAGCTTGTCCTGTAATGCCAGGAGGTCTTTCAAAGACTCTCGGATCAGCTCGATCGTAATGTCGCGCCCCATGAAGTGCGAATGTGCGATCACACGCTTCAACGCACCTTCGAGTTCGCGCACATTAGACCGGATGCGTTGTGCAATAAAGAAGGCCGCATCATGCGGCAAGTCGATATTGGCCTGGTCGGCCTTCTTCATCAGGATCGCTACGCGTGTTTCGAGTTCCGGGGGTTCCACCGCGACGGTCAGCCCCCAACCGAAGCGTGACTTGAGGCGCTCCTCCAGTCCATCGATCTCTTTGGGATATCGATCACTCGTCAAGATGACTTGCTGACCGCCTTCAAGCAGCGCGTTAAAGGTGTGGAAGAACTCCTCCTGAGAGCGCTCTTTCTTTGCAAAGAACTGAATGTCGTCGATCAGCAGCGCGTCGACCGAACGATAAAAACGCTTGAATTCGTTGATGGCGTTGAGCTGCAGCGCCTTGACCATATCTGCGACGAAACGCTCCGAATGCAGGTACACGACCTTTGCATTCGGGTTCTTCTTCAAAAGATGGTTGCCCACGGCATGCATCAAGTGAGTCTTGCCGAGACCGACCCCACCATAGAGGAACAATGGGTTGTAACCATGTTTGGGATTGTCGGCGACCTGCCAGGCCGCCGCACGGGCGAGCTGATTGGATTTACCCTCGACAAAGTTCTCGAAGGTGAAGGTACGGTTGAGGTAACTGGTGTGCTTGAGCGCGCCTTCGACCTGCACGTTACGCTCGCTACGAGCTGGCGTGACCGGAGCATCCACGGCCACTTGCGATACTGGTGCAACAGGCACCGCTTCGGGCGTTACAGCCGCTACGCGAACTGGCGCGGTGTCCGCAGGGCGCGACGACGCGGCGGGGGGCAATGCAGCCGCCGCAGTCCGCTTGCTGCCAATCAAAAGCGAAAGCGCCGGTGCTAGCCCAGTGGCACGTTCGGACAACAGCTCCATCAGCCTCGACAGGTATTTTTCGTTGACCCAATCGAGCACGAACCGGTTAGGTGCGTACACACGGAGCTCATCTCCGTTCGCTTCAACCTGAAGCGGGCGTATCCACGTGTTGAATTGCTGGGCTGGCAGTTCATCCCTCAGAAGGTCAATGCACTGCTGCCAAAGTTCCACCGACACGGAATCTCCTAAACGCTGTCGAGCTCGAAAACGGTCGCCATTGTAGCTGGGCCGCGCCTCCGTTATCCACAGCGGTATCGGCGTTCGGTCGTCTATCCAAGCATCTGGTAAGACTGACAAGCACTATGAACCCTGTTGATAACCTGAAAGCAGCCCTGCGGAAAAGCTGTTTTTTTCCACCTGCGCAACCTGTGCTGTGGATAACTAAGTCAGGTATACACAGGACGATCACGGGATGTGAACCGCTTACTCCGAGTTATTCCTAAGGGTTATCACGACCGTGAAGCCCCGCCGCCGCTCGCCTGACGTAGGTTATCCACAGAAATACCGACGCACATACATAAGCTTAGAAAAAGAAGAGCTTTATTCTTTTTCCTTTCTATATCTTTTTCGAAATCTCGACTGGTTGGAAATTGACCTGACTCGATGGCTTCTCTACAATCGCCGGTCTCTTAAAAGGGGGCCATTCCGGCTCGCAACCGATCACCAGGTAACGCATCATGAAACGCACTTTCCAACCGAGCACTCTCAAGCGCGCCCGCACTCATGGTTTCCGCGCTCGCATGGCTACCAAGAACGGCCGTGCAGTTCTGTCGCGCCGTCGCGCCAAAGGTCGTAAGCGTCTGACCGTCTGAATACGTCGGAACAGGTAGTGAGTCGAGACTTCGGACGGGACAAGCGACTGCTGACCCCCCGCCAGTTCAAATTGGTCTTCGACTCCCCCTCCGGCAAGCTACCGGGCAGGAATGTCCTACTGTTGGTGCGGGAAAACGGATTGCCTCATCCCCGACTGGGATTGGTAATCGGCAAAAAGAGCGTCAAGCTCGCGGTGGAGCGCAATCGCATCAAGCGGCAGCTGCGCGAAACTTTTCGTCTCCACCAGTTGGAACTAACGGGATGGGACATTGTGGTAATCGCGCGAAAGGGTCTGGCCGATCAGGAAAGCGCTGAGCTCGCCCGGCATTTTTCCAAGCTCTGGAAGCGACTGTCTCGAACTTCCATCGCGCCTTGCGATTCCCGCAGCCAGGCCTAGCCATGCGCAACCTGGCCCTCGTTCCCATACGCATCTATCGGTACGCCATCAGCCCTATGATGGCCAGCCATTGTCGTTTCTACCCCACCTGCTCCTGCTACGCGCAAGAGGCCATCGAAACCCATGGCCTATTGCGTGGTGGCTGGCTGAGCCTGCGCCGGCTCGGCCGTTGCCATCCATGGAATCCGGGCGGCTATGACCCCGTGCCTTCCTACACCACCTCCAATTCATCCTCGATGACCGAGTAACCATGGATATCAAACGCTCGATCCTGCTCGTTGCCCTGGCAATCGTTGCCTACCTGTTGGTCCTGCAGTGGAACCAGGACTATGGCCAGGCAGCACTGCCCCCTGAGACCACCCAGGAACAAAGTCAGTCCAACTCGCTACCGGACACACCTGCCTCCAATTTGGCCAATCAGCAAGCTGGCGATTTGCCGGTCGTCGAAGGGGCACCGCAGGCCAGCGCCGTATCCGACTCTCAAGCCAGTACCCAGCTGATCCGGGTACGGACCGACGTACTGGACCTGGCAATCGACCCGAAGGGTGGAGATGTCGTTGACCTGCGCTTGCCGCAGTATCCGCGTCGCCAGGATAGGCCCGATGTGCCGTTTCAGCTCTTCGAGCGTAGCGGCGAACGGACCTACGAAGCCCAGAGTGGTTTGATTGGTGACGGTCCGGACAAGGCCACTGGTCGCCCGCTCTACTCGAGCGAGCAGCAGCAATATCAGCTGGCCGAGGGGCAAGATCAGCTCGTCGTCGACCTTGCTTACAGTGCCGACGGAGTCAATTACACCAAGCGATTCACTTTCGAGCGCGGCAACTATGACCTCGGCGTCAGCTACCTGATCGATAACCAGAGCGGGGAGCCTTGGACCGGTTACATGTTCGGCCAGCTCAAGCGTGACAGCAGCGGCGACCCGTCCTCGAGCACGGCCACTGGCACCGCCACCTACCTGGGCGCCGCGCTGTGGACCAAGGACGAGCCCTATACCAAGGTGTCCATGGGCGACATGGACGACAAAAGCCTGAAGAAAACCGTGGAAGGTGGATGGATCGCCTGGCTGCAGCACTACTTCGTCACCGCCTGGATCCCGCAAGCCGAGCAGACTAACCAGGTCCAGACCCGCAAAGACAGCCAGGGCAACTACATCATCGGTTTCACTGGCCCAGCGGTCACGGTCGCACCCGGTGAGCAAGGCGAGGCGTCAGCCAGACTTTATGCAGGCCCCAAGAGCCAGGACAAGCTTGAAGAGTTGTCCCCTGGCCTGCGTTTGACTGTTGACTACGGCATTCTCTGGTTCATCGCGCAGCCGATCTTCTGGTTGCTACAGAACATTCATGCACTGTTGGGCAACTGGGGTTGGTCGATCATCGCGTTGACCATCATCATCAAGCTCGCGTTTTTCCCTCTTTCGGCGGCCAGCTACCGGTCGATGGCGCGCATGCGTGCGGTGTCGCCGAAAATGCAGGCGCTGAAAGAGCAGTACGGTGATGATCGCCAGAAGATGTCCCAGGCGATGATGGAGCTTTACAAGAAAGAAAAGATCAACCCGCTCGGCGGCTGCTTGCCGATCCTGGTGCAGATGCCAGTGTTCCTCGCGCTCTATTGGGTGCTGTTGGAAAGCGTTGAGATGCGCCAAGCGCCGTGGATGTTCTGGATCACCGACTTGTCGATCAAGGATCCCTTTTTCATCCTGCCGATCATCATGGGCGCGACAATGTTCATCCAGCAGCAACTGAACCCGACGCCGCCGGATCCCATGCAGGCCAAAGTGATGAAGCTGTTGCCGATCATCTTCACCTTCTTCTTCCTCTGGTTCCCTGCCGGCCTGGTGCTGTACTGGGTGGTCAACAACGTCTTGTCCATTGCGCAGCAGTGGTACATTACGCGCAAGATCACTGCTCAGACCGCACCTGCGACCTGATCTGAAGCTCTGAGCAAAACGCCCCTTGATTGGGGCGTTTTGCTTTCCACGGGAGGACACCGATGACACCTATACGTGACACTATCGCAGCCGTTGCCACGGCCCCGGGACGTGGGGGTATCGGTGTGGTCCGGGTATCAGGACCCCGCGCCCGGCCGATCGCCATTACGTTAAGCGGTCGAGAGCCCGTTGCACGCCATGCCCACTACGGCCCCTTCCACGCCGACGACGGCGAGGTCATCGATGAAGGCCTGTTGCTGTTCTTTCTTGGTCCCCACTCGTTCACCGGTGAAGATGTGCTCGAACTGCAGGGCCATGGCGGCCCCATCGTTCTCGACATGCTTCTGAACCGCTGCGTCGAACTGGGCGCACGGCTGGCCCGCCCGGGCGAGTTCAGCGAGCGAGCCTTCCTCAACGACAAGCTCGACCTGGCTCAGGCCGAAGCGATAGCTGATTTGATCGAGGCCAGTTCAGCCCAAGCCGCACGCAACGCTGTCCGTTCGTTACAGGGTGAATTCTCCCGACGGGTTCATCAGCTGACCGAAAAGCTGATCCAGCTACGGATTTACGTCGAAGCGGCAATCGACTTTCCCGAAGAGGAAATCGACTTTCTGGCAGACGGTCACGTGCTGTCTCTTTTGGAGGGTGTTCGTCAGGAGCTCGCGGCCGTACTCAGGGAAGCGGGGCAGGGCGCGTTGCTTCGCGACGGCATGAACGTGGTGATCGCCGGTCGCCCCAACGCGGGTAAGTCGAGCCTGCTGAACGCGCTCGCAGGGCGCGAGGCAGCCATCGTTACCGATATCGCCGGTACCACGCGTGACATCCTGCGGGAACACATTCATATCGACGGGATGCCGCTGCACATCATCGACACCGCCGGTTTGCGAGATACCTGCGACGAAGTCGAGCGAATCGGCGTCGAACGGGCGATACGCGCCATCGGGGAAGCTGATCGAATCCTGCTGATGGTCGATGCCACGACGCACGAGTCGGCTGAGGCGCTATGGCCGGCGTTGCTGCAGACACGGCCGGAACCGAGTCGGATCACCGTCATTCGAAACAAAGCTGACCTCACAGGTGAAACCCCTTCGTTGAAAACCTCTGAAGAGGGGCAGGTGACGCTGAGCCTTTCCGCACGCTCAGGCGACGGCCTCGAGCTGCTTCGTGAACATCTCAAGGCGTGCATGGGCTTCGATCAGACGGCCGAAAGCGGCTTCAGCGCTCGCCGCCGGCATTTGGAGGCCTTGCGGCACGCCGCAGACCATCTCGCTCACGGCCAAGCACAGCTGACCCTTGCCGGCGCTGGTGAGCTGCTCGCCGAAGATCTTCGACAGGCCCAGCAAGCGTTGGCAGAAATCACCGGCGCTTTCAGCTCGGACGATTTGCTTGGTCGCATTTTTTCTAGCTTCTGCATCGGCAAATAGCGCCTATCGACCGACCCGAGCACCGATTCAGACGATGCTCGGATAGTGTTGATCCCCTTCGCGGCGTCTACTCGGTGTTCATGCATGGGCAAAACACCTCCATAACCCTGTGGAAAAGAACGCCTGAGCACGGTCGATAACCCGTTGATGTTTAAGCGTGAATAACGCTCTGTTGATAAGTGTTAAAGTTATCAACAGCTCGTCAACCGAGCGCGCACGGGTTCTCCTGGCTTGTCCCACAGGGTTCTGGTGTTCTGAAGGCCATATATATCAAGCTCTCTAGGGATCTATCCACAGATATGGCGCCGCCATCTATAAACATAAAAACCAGCTTTAAAAGATTTCTTCTCTTTATCTATGTTTACACAAGCCCCGGCGGCGGTTGTTCATTTTTTGCTCAAAGCCCTTCTTTCAGGAACCCCGTGCCCCTATACTGGCGCGCTTCCCAAAACCCATCTGAACAGGCACGAGGTGCGTGGTGGATTTCCCTTCCCGTTTTGACGTAATCGTGATCGGCGGCGGCCATGCCGGTACCGAAGCGGCTCTAGCCGCAGCCAGGATCGGCGTAAAAACGCTGCTGCTTACGCACAACGTGGAAACCCTTGGGCAAATGAGCTGCAACCCAGCCATCGGCGGCATTGGAAAAAGCCATCTGGTAAAGGAAATTGACGCACTGGGAGGTGCGATGGCGCATGCCACTGACCTCGGTGGCATCCAGTTCCGAGTGCTCAACAGCCGCAAAGGGCCGGCTGTACGCGCAACCCGAGCACAAGCCGATCGCGTCCTGTACAAGGCAGCCATTCGCGAGACTCTGGAAAATCAGCCGAACCTGTGGATATTCCAGCAAGCGGTTGATGACCTCATCGTTGAGGGAGAACAGGTAAAGGGCGTCGTTACACAAATGGGCCTGAGGTTCCTCAGCGACTCCGTTGTGCTCACGACTGGAACCTTTCTGGGCGGACTTATCCACATCGGTTTGGAAAATTTTTCGGGAGGCCGAGCCGGTGATCCGCCATCCATCGCGCTGGCCCATCGTCTTCGCGAGTTACCTTTACGGGTGGGCCGCCTGAAGACAGGCACTCCGCCTCGCATCGACGGACGCAGCGTCGATTTTTCCCTGATGACCGAACAGCCAGGAGACACACCAGTTCCCACCATGTCCTTTCTGGGCAACGCTGCTCAGCATCCCAGGCAGGTCAGCTGCTGGATAACCCATACCAATGCCCGTACACACGAGATCATCGCCAGCAACCTAGATCGTTCGCCAATGTATTCGGGTGTAATCGAGGGCGTCGGTCCGCGTTATTGCCCGTCGATCGAGGACAAGATTCATCGCTTCGCCGACAAGGACAGCCATCAGGTATTTCTTGAACCCGAAGGGCTGACGACCCACGAGCTCTACCCCAACGGCATCTCCACCTCACTGCCCTTCGATGTGCAGCTGCAGATCGTGCGCAGCATTCGCGGCATGGAACAGGCTCACATCGTGCGGCCAGGCTATGCCATCGAATATGACTATTTCGATCCGCGAGACCTCAAGTACAGCTTGGAAACCAAGGTGATCGGCGGCCTGTTCTTCGCTGGACAGATCAACGGCACAACCGGCTACGAAGAAGCCGGCGCACAAGGCCTGCTTGCAGGCACCAATGCCGCGTTGCGCGCGCAAGGCCGCGAAAGTTGGTGCCCGCGGCGCGATGAGGCTTATCTCGGCGTTTTGGTCGATGATCTGATCACCCTCGGTACTCAAGAGCCGTATCGCATGTTCACCTCGCGCGCCGAGTATCGGTTGATCTTGCGTGAGGACAATGCTGACCTGCGGCTGACTGAAAAGGGCCGCGAGCTGGGCCTGGTCGATGATCGGCGCTGGGAAAGCTTCGAGCGCAAGCGTGAGGCAATCCAGCGTGAGGAGCAGCGCCTGCGTAGTACCTGGGTGCGCCCTGGAACGGCTGAGGGCGAAGCGGTCGCGGCCCGATTCGGCACGCCGCTGGCGCATGAGTACAACCTGCTCAACCTGCTGGCACGTCCTGAGATCGACTACCACAGCCTCATGGCGGTAACTGGGCATGGCGTCGAAGATGTTCAGGTAGCCGAGCAGGTTGAGATCAAGACCAAGTACGCCGGCTATATCGACCGTCAACAGGATGAGATCACCCGGTTGCGGGCCAGCGAAAGCGTCACCTTGCCAGTGGACCTGGACTACACAACCATCTCCGGCCTGTCGAAGGAAATTCAGCACAAGCTGACCCTCGCTCGTCCGGAGACACTGGGCCAGGCCTCCCGCATCCCCGGCGTCACGCCGGCCGCAGTGTCGCTGCTGATGATCCATCTGAAAAAGCGCAACGCCGGGCAGAAGTTGGAGCAAAGCGCTTGATGGATAAGGCCGATCGTTATGCAGAGGAGCTGAACCAGGGCGCCCGCGAACTCGGTGTTGATCTGAGTGCAGACCAGCAATCATGCTTGCTGGGATACATGGCCCTGCTGGTCAAGTGGAACAAGGCCTACAACCTGACGGCGGTACGTGAGCCTGCGGAGATGGTGTCTCGCCATCTGCTCGATAGTTTGAGCATCGTGCCTGAAGTCGCGAGCGGTGGTGATCGTTGGCTGGACGTCGGCAGCGGTGGAGGCATGCCAGGCATTCCGCTGGCCATCATGTTCCCCGAGCGGCATTTCACTCTGCTTGACTCTAACGGCAAAAAGACTCGCTTTCTCACCCAGGTCAAGCTGGAGTTGAAACTCGCCAACGTGGAGGTTGTCCACACCCGCGTCGAGGCGTTCCAGCCGACGTTGCCCTTTACCGGTATCACCTCCAGGGCGTTCAGTTCGTTGAGCGATTTCGCTAGCTGGACCCGTCATCTGGGCGACAGCGAAACATGCTGGCTCGCCATGAAAGGTGTGCAGCCCGACGATGAACTTCAAGCGCTGCCCACCGATTTCGATCTGCAGAGCTGTCAGGTCCTCAAGGTGCCCGGTTGCCAAGGGCAACGCCATCTGTTGATACTGCGCCGCACTTCATGACCCGGACAGACACTGACCATGGCTAAAGTATTCGCCATCGCCAACCAGAAGGGCGGTGTCGCCAAAACCACCACGTGCATCAACCTTGCCGCTTCGCTCGTCGCGACACGGCGACGGGTGCTGCTCATCGATTTGGATCCTCAGGGCAACGCGACCACCGGCAGCGGTGTGGATAAGTTGAATCTGGAGTACTCGATCTATGACGTGCTGATTGGCGAATGCAGCCTGGTCGATGCCATGCAGTTTTCCGAACACGGCGGCTATCAGCTTCTACCGGCCAACCGCGACCTGACGGCAGCAGAGGTCGCACTGTTGAAATTGCCGGCCAAGGAGCATCGCCTACGCGACGCACTGGCGCCCGTACGTGAAAACTACGACTACATCCTGATTGATTGCCCTCCGTCGCTTTCGATGCTCACCATCAACGCCTTGACCGCATCGGATGGCGTGATCATTCCCATGCAATGTGAGTATTACGCACTAGAAGGATTGACCGACCTGGTCAACTCGATTCAGCGAATCGCTCAGGCATTGAACCCATCTCTCAGGATCGAAGGCCTGCTGCGCACCATGTACGACCCTCGCAGCAGCTTGACCA